>NZ_JARUXO010000002.1:145544-628464 GCF_031451275.1 Caballeronia sp. LZ029 | reverse complement strand
GCCGTTCGACTTGCATGTGTAAGGCATGCCGCCAGCGTTCAATCTGAGCCAGGATCAAACTCTTCAGTTCAAACCTGTTACTGTTTTTCGGTTCCGTTAGAAACCGGTCGCTCACTCAACGTTCTGACGATGATTGATCATCTTAAAGATGAAAAACCTTCCTCTGATACTTCGTGTGAGACTCTTGATACTTTTGCTTGCTGTCTCAGACCCGAAGGACTGAAACCGCACTCGCATCAAGCGCCCACACTTATCGGCTGTTAGTTTTTAAAGAGCATTGCGCTGAGAATTTGCTTCGCGAGTTACTGCTTTCGCTTGCTTTCTTGCGCGCCGTCATTCAACGGGAGGCGAATTATGCGGACCAATTTCGATATCGTCAAGCGTCTTTTCCAAAAAATTTAATCAGACTATTTTCGAATCGGAATGGCGAAATCGAACAAACGTGCGCGCTGCCGCTTGATCGCCTGGCGGGACACCCTCGGCGTGCCCTCATCACGCGCTAATTCTCGTGTTCGATCATGGATGCAGATGGGAACGACCGGCGCGAAGCCGCCCGCCGCGACCGAGATCAAGTCTGAAGAACAACCTGGAGACACCTCAAATGAGCACGCTCGCCGATAGCACCGTCCCGACACACTCGAGATCCCGACGCTATGGTCTCTTCGTCTGCCTCATGGCGGCGCTCGCCGGCCTGCTGTTTGGCCTCGACATCGGCGTGATCTCGGGCGCGCTGCCGTTCATCGCGAAGCATTTCGTTCTGAACGATCGCGCGCAGGAATGGATCGTCAGTTCGATGATGGTCGGCGCGGCGATCGGCGCACTGGGTGCGGGCTGGCTGTCGTGGCGCCTCGGACGCCGATATGCGCTCGTGCTGGCGGCGATACTCTTCATCGCGGGATCGCTCTGGTCGGGATTCGCGGGCAGTCCCGCGCATCTGATCGGCGCACGGCTGATACTCGGCCTCGCGGTCGGCATGGCGTCCTTCACGGCGCCGCTGTACCTCTCGGAAGTCGCGCCACGGCAGGTGCGCGGGGCAATGATCTCCACGTATCAGCTGATGATTACCGTCGGGATTCTGGCGGCGTTTCTGTCGAATATCGGGCTGTCTTACGTGGCCGACTGGCGCTGGATGCTGGGCGTGATCGCGATCCCCGCCGCATTCTTCCTGGCAGGCGTCCTCGCGCTTCCCGACAGTCCGCGCTGGCTGCTTCAACGCAATCGCGCCACGGAAGCGCGCGCCGTGCTGCAGCGCCTCTACACCAATCCGGCCGATGTCGAAGCCGAGCTCGAACAGGTCAGCGAGGACAGCACGCGTCCGCAGCGCGGATGGAGCCTGCTGCGCAAGAACATGGACTTTCGCCGTTCGGTGCTGCTGGGCGTCGTGCTGCAAGTCTTCCAGCAACTCACCGGCATCAATGTCGTGATGTACTACGCACCGCGTATCTTCGAACTGGCCGGCTTCGCAACGCACGAGCAGCAATTGTGGGCGACGGTCATCGTCGGTCTCGTCAACGTCGTGGCGACATTCGGCGCGATCGCCTTCGTCGATCGCTGGGGCCGCAAGCCGATTCTCTATGCGGGATGCGCGGTCATGGCAATCGGCATGTGCTCGCTCGGGGTGCTCCTGCATATCGGCGTGGCGGGCCTCACGGCTCAGGTTCTGGCGGTCGCGGCGCTCCTGCTTTTCATCGCCGGCTTTGCGATGTCCGCGGGTCCGCTCGTATGGATTCTCTGCTCGGAAATTCAGCCCCAGCAGGGACGCGACTTCGGCATCGCCGTCTCGACGCTGGTCAACTGGGTCGCCAACATGGCGGTCGCGGCCACGTTTCTCAGCTTGTTGTCCACGGTCGGCGAAGCGAACACCTTCGTTCTGTACGCCATCCTCAACGTCGTCTTCGGGATCGTCGTGTTCTTCTACGTGCCCGAAACGCGCGGTGTCTCGCTCGAGAAACTGGGCAACGATCTGATGGCCGGCAAGCGCCTGCGCGATCTGGGAAAAGGCAACTGAGGAAGACGCGGGAGGAACTCAAAACTCCCGCAACGTCAACTCGACATGCTTCAGCCTGCGCACCATCCGCTCGATGAATTCGCCCGTCACGTGCGGCAACGCGCGCTGGCTCGGAACGATGATGCCGACCGTCAGCTCGTTGATGTTCTCGTCGTCGATCGGCCGCCACACGACGTCGCCGCGCGACAGCTCATCGAGGAACGCGAGCTTGGAGAAGAACGATATGCCGCGCCCGGACGCGATCAGACGCTTGAGCAGCGTCGTCGAGTTGCAGGTGACGCTCGGCTGCAGCAATTCCCAGAACGCGGGGAACTCGCTGCTCATCGCGCCCTGGATCGGCGAGCGGCCTTCGAGGCGCAGAAACGCGTGATGGCGGCACTCGTCGAAGGTCACGCGCTCGCGCTTCGCAAGCGGATGCGACGACGCCATCACGACGCCCGGCGGCAAAGGCACTTCCGTCACGACATCGAGCCCGGCGGGCAGCTTCGTGATGTACGTGATGCCGACGTCGTACTCGCCGGTCAGCACCCGCGGCGGGACATCGTGCGGCGGCACGGCGGCGATCGAGTACGTGACGGCCGGATACGCGTCCGAGAATTCCTCGACCGTCGCCGGCAGAAAATCGACGAACAGCGAATCCATCGCCACCACGGACACGTGACCTTTGCGATCGCCCTTCAGTTCGTCGAGCTCGCTGCGCATCAGGTGGAAATCGTTCAGCGTCCCGCGAATGTGCTGCAGCACGCGCTCGCCCGCCGCGTTCAGACGGATGCCGTTGGGCAGCCGGTCGAATAGCTCGGTGCCCATCTCGGATTCGAGCTTGAGTATCTGCCGGTTCACCGCGCTCGATGCGACATAGAGGTTCTGCGCGGCCTTGCGGATCGATCCGCACCGCGCGACCTCGACGAAATACTTCAGAACGTTCGCGTGCATCGTTTGCCCTCAGTCCGTCACCGTAACGCTGCTTCGCGGCCACGACGCGACCACGGGGTGATCGAAGGCTACCCTGCCGACGTCAGATGCGCCACCCGGCGAACCGAGCGCGCTCACGTCAGCATCGAAGAAATCGCGGTTCACTGCCGCGAACGCGGCTTGCTCGCGCGGCAGTTCTTCCTCGTGATAGATCGCCTCGGTCGGGCACACCGAGACGCATACGCCGCAGTTGATGCATTCCTCAGGATGGATGTAGAGCGTGCGCCCGCCTTCGTAGATGCAATCGACCGGACAGCACTGCACGCATGCGCCGTCCTTCACGTCGATGCACGGCGACCCGATCACGTAGGCCATCAGCGTCCCCTCCATTGCGGCTTGCGCTTTTCCTGGAACGCGCGCACGCCTTCGTGCGCGTCCTCGGACTGCAGCGCGCTGACGAGCGCGGGGAGCCTGAGCGCCTGCGCCTCGCTCGCGGACAGCGTCGACGTGCGGCGCACGACCTGCTTGATCGCCTGCACCGACAAGGGTGCGCACGCGAGCACCGCATCGACCCATCGATCGACGGTCGCGTCCAGCTCCGCTCGCGCGACGACCTCGTTGACGAGGCCCATTTCCCGCGCTTCGTGCGCGGAAATGCGGCGCCCGGTCATGAGCATCGCCATCGCCTGACGATAGGGAATCTGGCGTTGCAGCAAGGTCATGCCGCCGTCGAGCGGCATACGGCCGACGAGCGCCTCGGGCAAGCCGAAGCTCGCTTCCTCGCACGCGATCACGAGATCGCAGCCGAGCACCATCTCGAAGCCGCCGCCGAGCGCGTAACCGTTCACGCGCGCGATCACCGGCACGTTCAGCGTCTCGCGCAGCGCGATGCCGCCGAAGCCGCCGGGGCGCGGCGCGGCCCAGTATTCGAGGCCGCTCATCGCGGGATTCTTGAGATCCGCGCCGACGCAAAATGCGCGCTCGCCCTCGCCCGTCAGCACGACGACGCGCACGTCGCGGTTATGCTCCAGCTCGCTCCAGATGCGCTGCAGTTCGGCTTCGGTTTCCAGATCGACGGCGTTGAGCGCTTCGGGACGCGCGAGCGTCACGGTGGCCACGTGCCGATCGATGACGAGGCGCACGCTCATACGGCCTCCGTCGTCGTGAGGCCGAGCACCTCGGCCGTGTGCTGGCCGAGGCGCGGCGGGGCGCGGCGAAGCACGACCGGCGCGTTCGACAGTTCGATCGGGCTGCCGATCAGGCGCACCGGCTGCCCTTCTCCGTCGCCTTCGAGGACGAGCTGGTTATGCAGCGTCTGCGGATCGACGAGCGCCTCGCGCAGATCGCGCACCGGCGCGCACAGAAGATCCTGTTCTTCGAGCCGCGCGAGCCAGTACTCGCGGCTGTTGCTCGCGAAGCGCTCGCGGAAGGTGCGCTGCAATTCGGCCTTGTGGGCGAACTGCTGGTTCAGGTTGCAGAAGCGCGCATCGGCGGACATATCGTCGATTTCCAGCGCCGCGCAGATGTCGCGCAACGGATTCGCCTTGAACGCGCCGACGAGCACGAGCGGACCCGTCGTCGTCTCGAACACGCCGGAAAGCGGCATCGCGGCCCAGTTCACTTCGGAGTCCGCCATCATGATCATCGCGGCTTCCTGCATCTGCATCGCGAGCATCGAGTTGTAGAGCGACACGTTGACCTTCTGCCCCTCACCCGTGCGCTCACGATGCAGCAGCGCGAGCAGAATGCCCTGCACCATGTGCATGCCCGCCGAGTAATCCGCGAGCGCCGTCGGATAGACGGAGACAGGCAGCGAGTCATCGGCGCGGCGCGCCATCACGCCGCTCATCGCCTGCGCGAGCACGTCCTGCCCGCCCTTGTGCGCATACGGTCCCGTCTCGCCGAAGCCCGTGCCGACCGCGTAGATGATGCGCGGATTCAGCGCGCGGCAGTCCTCGAAGCCCAGACCCAGACGATCCATCACGCCCGCGCGGAAGTTGTTCACGACGACGTCCGCATCCGCGATGAGCGCCTTCAACGCTTCCATCTGCGACGCATCGCGCAGATCGAGCGCGACGCTGCGCTTGTTACGATTCAGGCTGCAGAAGATCGGATTGTCCGCGCCCGCGACCGGCTCGAAAGTCGAGCGGCTCAGATCGCCCGCGCCGTGACGTTCGATCTTGACGACATCGGCGCCGTAGTCGGCGAGCATCTGCGTGCAGACGGGGCCCATCATCACTTGCGTGAGATCGATCACGCGCACACCGGTCAATGGAAGATCGTTCTTTTTCATCTTGTTCTCCGTGTTGCTCATGCCGCTTCCCTCGCATCGATATGCCGCGCGAGCGCCGGGACGTCAGCGTTGCGCCCGCTCTGGTCGCCCGGGTCCGCGCCCTGCACGCGCAGCGTCTTCTGCAGCGCGGATACATCGACATCACGCACGGTGACGCCCGCGTTCAGCGCGAGCGCCGCCGCGACGCCCGCGGCTTCGCCCATCGCCATGCACGGCGGAATTTCGCGCGACATCTTCTGCGCCTGCGACGTCGCCGAGTAATGACGGCCCGCGACGAGCAGGTTGTCGATCTCCTTCGGCAGCAGCACGCGATACGGCATGTAGTAGTCACGTCCGCGCGCGATGCTGTCGGTGAAGCGCGTGCGCTGCGCGAGATCGTCCTTCGTCATCACGTATTCGCCTTGCAACAGGCGCGTCTGACGCACGCCGGTCTGCGGCGCGACATCGATCACGTAGCATTGCTCGAAGCCAGGCAGCTTCTCGCGCACGAATTCGACGACCGCGTGAATGTGGCTGCGTCCCTGCATCTCGGCGCGCGTCAGGTCCTCGGGCTTCAGGCCATCGAGACCGGCCATGTGCGGGCAGTTGCACCACACGACGCCCGGCAGCGGCGTCTTGAGCCACCAGTAACCCCACGAGCCGCCGAGAATCCGCTTGATCTGGCGATCGAGCGCGGCGAATGCTTCGGGTTCCTCTGCTTCGAAGCGCTCGGCGGCTTCGGTATCGACGCCGCCGAGACGAAACACCGTCGTCGTGATGTAGCTGCCGCCGACATGCGGCACGCCCGCCGACGCCGCGACATCGAGGTCGCCCGTCGCGTCGATGACGACATCGGCGAGAATCGCTTCGCGCCCGCTCTTGGTCTCGCAGATCACGCCCTTGACCTTGCCGTCCTCGACGAGCGTGCGCGAGAACCACGAATGCAGCCGCAGCTTGATGCCGAGCGACTCGACCATTTCGAGCGCAACGCGCTTCATCGCATCGGGATCGAAGGCCGCGGCGAAGCACACCGGATGCGGGTTCTTCTGGCTATGAAAATCGAACGTGCCCCAGCGGCCCCACTTGCGATACGCCGCCGGATCGTCGCCCCATTCATCGGCACGCGGGAAATAGGCGAGCTTGCGTGCGGCCATGCGCTCGATGAACGTCATGCAGGTGCCGCGCACCGAGATCTCGTTCAGATGGTTGTCCCACATGTCGTCGAGCACGAGCACCATGCCGCCCGATGCGAGACCGCCCAGATGGTTGTAGCGTTCGAGCAGTATCACTTCCGCGCCGTTGCGTGCCGCCGCGATCGCCGCCGACAAGCCCGCCGGGCCGCCGCCGACCACGACGACGTTTGCCTGCGCCGCCACGCGCACATCGCGTGCGGGTTCCTGAATCCAGTCGCTGATCATGTTCATTTCGTCTCCTGTGTTGATGGTTCGTGTCGCGTCGGATTCAGCGGACGCCTTCCGGCTGCCACTTGACGAGCCAGCGCTCGAGCGCCGCGATAACGAGAAAAAAGAAGCCCGAGAGAACGGCGCTCATGATGATCGCCGTGTAGAGCAGCGCCGAGTCGAAGGCATAGGTCGCCTGAATGATCATCGCGCCGATGCCTTCGGTCGCACCGATCCACTCGCCCACGACCGCGCCGATCACCGACATCGACGCCGCGATGCGCAGCGCGGAGAACAGATACGGCAGCGATGCGTAGAGCCTCAGCTTGAAGAAGATTTCGCGCTTGCTGGCGGAGAGCACGTGCATCAGTTCCATCGACTGCGGATTGACCGCTTCGAGACCACGCACCATGTTCACGAGCGTCGGGAAGAAGCAGACGATCGCCGCGATCGTGATCTTCGGCTCCAGCCCGTTGCCCATGATGAGCACGAGGATCGGCGCCTTGGCGACCACCGGAATCGAATTGATCATCACCGCGACCGGATAGAAGATGTCCTGCAGCGTCTTGTTGTGCACGAAGACCGTCGCGAGCACGATGGCCACGAGATTGCCGAGCAGAAAGCCGAGCGAGGCTTCGATCGCGGTCGGCACGAGGTTCTGCAGCAGCACGTCGCTCTTGGCGAAGAGCGTCTCGAACACGAGCGCCGGCGACGGCGCGATGAACGGCTTCACATGAAAGCCCGCGACCACCGCCCACCAAGCGAAAATCAGACTCGCGACGCCGAACGCCGGCAACATGCGGGCGCGCCACATCTGCTGGCGACGGCGCGCGCGCCACGCCTGCGATTCCTCGTCCGGCATGCTGGCCGGCACGTTCAGGTTCATTTCGGACGTAGCCATCAGCAAGTCTCCAGTACGCGGCGCAGGTGCGCGGTGAGTTCGACGAATTCCCGCGTCTCGCGGATATCGAGGGTGCGGTCTTCGGGCAGGTCCACCGGCACGATTTCCTTCACGCGTCCCGGATTCGCCGCGAGCATGAGCACGCGCTGACCGAGAAACGCGGCCTCGTAGATGCTGTGGGTGACGAAGAGCGTCGTCAGGCCGAGCTCCTTCCAGACGCGGCGCAGTTCTTCGTTGAGACGGTCGCGCGTGATTTCGTCGAGCGCGCCGAAGGGCTCGTCCATTAGCAGCACTTTGGGGTCGCAGACGAGCGCGCGCGCAATCGCGACGCGCTGGCGCATGCCGCCGGACATCTCATGTGGAAACGCGTCCTCGCGGCCTTTCAGACCGACGAGTTCGAGAAGCTCGCGCGGCGTCGCCCGGCCGGCGCGCGCCTTGCCGTGCGCGACTTCGAGCGGCAGTTCGACGTTCTGAATCGCGGTTCGCCACGGCAACAGCGCAGCGTCCTGAAACACGAAGCCGATATCGCGCCGCTCGCGCGCGGCTTGCGGCGGCGAACGGAGCACGCTGATGCTGCCGCGGCTCGGCTTCACGAGATCGGCGACCACGCGCAGAAACGTCGACTTGCCGCAGCCCGACGGCCCGAGCAGCGTGAGGAACTCGCCCGCCGCGATATCGAGGCTGAGGCCCTCGATCGCGGTGACGCTGCGGCGGTCGGTGAAAAAGCGCACGTTGATGTCGCGGCAACTGATCGCGCAATCGATGTCTTGCGGCAACGCGAAGTGCGAGCTAGCCCGCTCCGCGCGCGGCGGATTCAAAGTGGCAGCATGCATGGGTTACACCTTCAGGCGAGAGGAGTGAGTGGCCTTGAGCACGTCCATCGTCATGACGTCGTCGACTTTGGGCTGTCCCGCGCGGAACTGGCCGAGCTGGCCGTACATCGCGATCTGTTCTTCCCAGACGCCCGCGTCCATCGCGCCCCAGCCCTGCGTCTGCGTGGTCTGGTTGAATGCGTAGCTCATCAGCGAATCGATCGCGACGCGCTCGTCCGCGCGATTCAGGTTCGGATAGTCCTTCACCAGCATGTCGACGGCCTGATCGCGATTCTCGTTGGCATACATCCAGCCGCGCGCGGTGGCACGAAGAAATCCCGCGACGACTTCCGGATGCTCCTTCAGGCTCGACGTCGTCGCGTAGTACGGCAGCGCGTAGAGGCGCACGCCGGTGTCCCACAGACGCAAGTCCACGCGATCCGCACCGAGCGGCTTCAGCGCCGTGGTGTTGGTCTGCCAGCCGGTGACTGCATCGACCTGACCGGCGACGAGCGGCATCATGTCCGCGCCGACCGGCACGATCTTCACCTGGCTCTCGGGGATCTTGTGTTTCGCGAGCAACGCGCGCAGCAGGACCATGCCCGTCGACTGAATGCCGATGCGCTTGCCGATCATGTCCTGCGGCGAGCGGATCGGCGCCTTCTTCAGCGAGAAGAACGTATACGGATGCTGCTGGAGTCCGACCGCGATGCACTTGATGGGCAGCCCTTCCGACACGGCCAGCATGATCGACGGACTCGACGAAATCTCGCCCGCCTGAAAGCGTCCGGACGCGACGATCGCGACGCCGTCGATGTTCGGGCCGCCCGGCTGGATATGAAAGTCGATGCCTTCCTTTTCGTAGTAGCCGAGGCGCTTGGCCACCACCTCACCGACCTGATTGCCGCCCGGCACCCAGCCGAGCTGCATGTTCACGGTCGCGAGTCCGCCGGCGAACGCTCGCACCGACAGCAGGCCGCCGCTCGTCGCCAACGCGCCCGCGGTGAGCGTGCGCAACATGCGCCGCCTTCCCGCGTTTTCGATCATTGCCATTTTCGTCTCCGGTGTTTCCTGCATGGGCTCCCCTTTTCCACTGTCTTTCGTCAGACGGGTGATGCCGAGTGATCCCATTGTCAGCAGCCAAAAGTGTCCCCGCATAGCATCATTTTTTGCGATGAGTGATGCCGAAATTAGATCGGGGTGGGTATACCCGGCGCTTCGAAATCGATGAAAGGCGTACGCGGCGCGCACGGATGCGGAGCGCATGCGCGCTAAAAATTCGCTCGCTGGTGGCCAAATTCGGTGCTATCCCGCGCGTTTTTTGTTCCGCAAGAATCTGTCGCAACCGGGACGAATCGCTGTTGCCGATGTCCGTGAAAGGCGAACGCCGGGCTTCAAGGAGGTTGATTCGTCATCCTTATCGATAGAAACGTTTCAGTTCAAACTCATACGACAGGAAAGCCATGAAACGACGTTTGTTGGTCATCGCCGCAAGCGCGCTGTGCGTCCAGAGCGCGTTTGCCCAGAGCACCGTAACGCTCTATGGACTGGTTTCGACAGGCATCGTCTACGCGAACAACCAGCGCGGCGCGGACAAGCAAGGGCATTCGACCTGGCAGTTCGCGAGCGGTCCGATGCAGACGCCGCGCTGGGGCATGAAGGGCACCGAGGATCTGGGCGGCGGCGTGAAGGCGATCTTCACGCTGGAGAGCGGCTACAACATCGGCAACGGCACGCTATCGCAGGGCGGACGCGAGTTCGGGCGGCAGGCGTTCGTCGGGTTGTCGTCGAACACGCTCGGCACGATCACCTTCGGGCGTCAGTACGACGAGGCCGTCACGCTGTGCATGTTCGAATCGGCGTGTCAGTTCGCGGCGTATGGCGCGCATATCGGCGACAGCGACAACGTGTTCGATACCTTTCGCATCAACAACGCGGTGCAGTACAAGACGATCGACTACGGCGGCTTTCAGGCGGAAGCGCTGTATGGCTTCTCGAATCGTGCGGGCGGCTTTTCCGACAACAACGCGTACAGCGCGGCCGTGCAGTACCGCAGAGGTCCGCTGTCGCTGGGCGCCGCGTTCCTGCTCGTCAACGAGCCGAACGATCCGAACAACCCGAACGGCGCGGTGGTCGGCGACTATGGTTTCACGTCTCCGTTCATCACCAACCCGGCGACGGGCTCGGGCGTGCGCAGACAGACGATGTACGGCGCGGGCGGCGCTTACGCGTTCGGATCGGCGAGCGCGTCGTTCCTCTATACGAACGCGCGCTTCGACTATCTCGACGAGTCGCGATTGACGCTGCAGAACTTCGAAATCTCGCTGACGGACTATGTGATGCCCGACCTGCTGCTCGGCGCGGCGTATATCTACACGACCGGCCAGTATCATCCGCAGGACGCGTCTCCCGCGTGGCATCAGGTGAATGCGGGCGCGAACTACTTCCTCAGCAAGCGCACGGACCTGTTCCTTGTCGGCATCTATCAGCATGCGGCGAAGGACGCGCCTTATGCGCAGATCTACACGCTGTCGCCATCGACGACGAAGACGCAAGTATCGGCTGTCGTCGGGCTGAGGCATCGGTGGTAACGCTTCGGGGCATCGGATTGAAAACGTCGACCTCAAGTTGTAGTTCTCGGTGCCGTTAAGTCAGTGAGAACGCCGATTCGCTTTCGTGGCCGTTGCTAGAATGGCCAGCCGTTTTTTGCGGCTTTCGGATCGTTTCGAATCCCAGGTTGGCTTTTTTAATTTCTCTTGCCGCGAGTGCAAGTCAAAACACAAGAACAAGCATGAAATTCGTCGTCGCGGTATCTGCACTTACGATCGCTTTGGCCGGATGCGGCGGAGGTGGAGGCGGAGGCTCGAATAGCACGCCCAGCGCGCCCGAGGCAAACGCCGCCCAAGGCCTTTATTCGGGAACCGATGCAAACGGCAACGCTGTCGGCGGCGTCGTGCTCGATACAGGTGCTTTCTATTTTGTGTACGCCAACACGACGACCAACGCATTCGGGTTGGTGCAAGGCTCGGCTTCCGCCTCTCATGGCGCGTTTCAGTCCGACAACGCGCGCACTTTCGACATCACCGGCAAGAGCGCGAGCGATACGCCCGTGCTCGCGGGCTACAACGAGAAAAACAGCGTCCAGGGCGTGATCTATACGAGCACGGCGAAGCAGAACAGTTTCAAGTTCAATCTGCTTTACGACGGCACGTATGAGCGCGCGATCGCGCTGTCGGCAGTCGCGGGGAGTTACTCGGGCGCGGCGGGATCGATCAAGGGCAGTGAAACGACTGCGTTCGCGATCGGTCAGGACGGCGCGATCAAGGGTGCGGGAGCGAGCGGCTGTACGTTCAGCGGGACGGCAACGCCTCATGGGAACAAGGATTTTCTGGACGCCGCGATTACGTTTGGAGCCGCGCCGTGTGTTTATCCGGGTGCCACGGTCACGGGTGTCGTGTTTTTCACTGACGGTCAAGTGCTCGCGGCGCTGACGCTGCCTGATCGGTCGGATGCGTTTGTTGTTGCTGCTACGAAGTGATGGGATGAGGGCGGGTGGATCGGCAGGGTTCGATTTGGCGCCCTTCTTGTGACGCGGCGGCGTCTCCTTTTCTCTTTGGCGGATCGGTCGTCCGGTGGTTTATATCTTAGACGGTTAGTTGCTTTTTACGACGTGGCACGGACAAGATGGCAATGGCTCCCAAAGAGGCCCGGTTCTGCGAACACGCTCAAACGTCGAACAGACACGCATTGTGATGGCTTATCGCGACTTTGATGCCGCGTCGCCAAACGCATACTCAAGACAGTTTGATTCTCCGACACCACAGATTGCGCGACCGGATGAGGTAGACATGGCTTTGCTTGAATTGCTTGGCACGATGGGGTTCGTCGCTGTCGTATTCCTAACGTTGATGACGGTGTTGGATGTTTTCTTCCCGCGCCTGATTCCGAGTGCAAACGCACGAAGCGCTTTCGATCATGCTCGCGCACGCACACTTGCGAAGATACGTGAGCGTGAATACGGGCCGGGGCGTTAAATCACGGGGCGTGGGCACCTTCGTTTACGTTCTCTCGAGGCCGAGAAGACGGACGCCCCTCGCGTAGCTTGAATTGCGAATCGCTGATGCCTGGGTCGTGCTGAACCCAACCGCTCTTTCAAGCCCAACGCCGATAGAGTACGAAAGCTTGCGTGCCCAGGTGTCGTTTGAAGGCATTCAGTCGTCGACTATGGCTGCTTGCAGCGATTGCGTGAGAGCAATTAGATTCAACCAAACGGACCACGCTTGTCATGCATCCAGTCCGCTGGCTCTGACGTATCAAACGATACATAACTAGGTTCATATGTTACAAAGCGCGGTGTGGTACCGCTTTAGGGTCCCCGAACCGGGATGAACATGATCGACTGCGCATCGGCGTTTGTCGAGGCGTGAAACAATTCCTCGAAGGGGGATGAGAAACAGCGTCGGAGCCCTTGCCAGCAAGGGCTGAAGGCATGCGCTACCGATGCGACGATTGTTTCACGGAACGCTTCGCTTCCGCAACGTCAGGTTGCGAGGGAGCGGGTAGACTGAGTGATCGAAAGCACGTCGGATTGCTGTTCGTTGGCTATCGAAGGCTAAGCCGCAAAGGGTTTGCTGGCGGATTCCAATTTTTTCCACTCGCATGAGCGGGATTTTTAAAGACCCCGCTGCTGCAGAGGTCGCGTCTTTGGATTGGGTTTGACTGACTCATCCTGCAGGATTTCGACTATCCGGTCCCAAGAAAATCGACCACTCTACTTTTCAGTAGCCTCCCGCCAATGTCGATGAACGTGCTGTCGTCCCTTCTGTAACGCCGGTTAATGGAGATGCATGCTTCATCACCGACGGCGATGAGAACGCTGCCACCACCGACCAAGGTAGAGAACGGCTTCGATCTGATTGCCCAAGGCAAAACACGCATATCTCGTCCGCTGCGTAGTTTGAATCGTAATCTGGCATCCATGCAATTTCTGCTCGTGGCTTCAAGAAAATCCGCTCTTGCTGGTTTCGGACATTGCGTAAGGCATCGGTCGCGATCGACCCTGTCGGCGGTGCTTAGCTCATGTTTTCAAAGTCGCAGGCATGCCGCGAGAACGTCGCGCCGTCGTTGCCGCAAAATTTGGAGCCATCGAAATCGCGACGCTATTGCTCTTCGCCATGTGGCTTTGTTATCAAAGCTGACGCTGCCGCGGTTATTGCGCTCAGGTGCTTCGTTAAGAAACCGCGCATGTAAGCGATGGTCAGACTGATGTCGTCCTATGCCGGGCAACGTCAGCCTCTCCGGGACGTTGCGTCAATCTTAGCGGGGAGCCGGGAGCACAAGGGTTGTTGTCACTCTCGGAGCGCTACTTTCAATCAGCTTTGTTTGTCGCGGCTTTCCAGGGAATACCCTCCGCGACGTCGCCAGATTGCATCGGTCAACTGTCGCCGCCGACGCAGCGGCCCCTCACAACTCTCACGGATATTATTGTTCGTCGTTGTTTGAAAAGCACTGTCGTGTCCTTGCCCGCAATTCGGAGTGACGTCTGGGTTTAATGATTCGCAGCGGTCTCGCGATCGCGCCAGCGATCTTGCTGCAACTAGCCAGGTCGCCGATTAGAGATCGCTTGTAATCCGTCAGTCCGTGGATCGCATACATTCAGTCGAAGGGAAGCGCCTACCATTTTTTGTTGTCTCATCTTCCAACTTTGTCGCGAGGTAGGAGGCGAGACGGGAAGTTCCATTTCAGGTCGGAATCAGCGCTGCGCCAGTATTCGACTGTCTGCCCGACTTTTTGCGCAAGGCCGCCTACCTCATACCAATAATCAATAGGGCGCGGGCGCGCGCAGAAGAAGAAATTGGTAAGTGGGCGTAGGGTTCGGGACCGCTAGGCAATCTGACAAACTGAGGACAAGAGCAACGGCACACGACACGAGATGAGTGCAGATTCCACTATTACGAGTCTGCAGCGGCCTGAGGGGATGAGTGGCCGACGAGAGGGCCTGCCGTCAAATGCTCAAGGGGTGTCCCAAGTAGGGACACCCCTTGAATGTGACGCTATAGAAAGTTCGCCGACCCAGATGACTGTCCCAACTTGAGACACTGCCGATAGGAAAATCGGCGGACGTCATAAGCGATCGGACCAATAAAAGTACAACGCAAACTAGCCGTTATCTGCAAACAACTGCGTGACCAAGTCCCGAATTTGCTTTTCCTTGTCTGCCGTAAGCGAGCCGGCTTTGATCTTGACCGTCAATCCCATCGAGTCCTTTGTGATCGACCCAGCTTGCGATCCACCCGCGAATATCTTGTCGATGCTGCGATCGCTCACGCCAGGCGCTGGCTTTCCCTCATCCTCCAACGCCTGCTTGATCGCCCTCCCAAATTTCGACTGCTCCAAATCCCCCGCTACCACACGCGTCCAGAGATCCTTCGCGATTCCGAATGCAGCCTCGTTCCGTCCGCGAAGCACCGACACGACGTTCTCCGCAGCAGTCGCGCCCAGCAAGCGCGGTTGCACATCCAGATCCTGGAGAACGAAATCGGGCAATTCGCCGAAAGCCAAATACCGATAAAGCTCCGATCGTGAAATCCCCAAAGCCTCCGCCATCCGCTTGCGGTTAGGAAACTCCTTCTCGGTCCGCCGAATCGATCGCGAAATCTCGTAGTCGCACAAATCCTCGCGGGCGACGTTCTCTACGAGAGCGAGCATCGCCATCTCTTCGTCCGAGAGGTCAACCACCAGAACTTTGATCGACTCCTTTCCGATCATCTTGTGCGCACGCCACCGACGCTCGCCCGCCACAATTTGAAATACCGCGCCGACGCGTCGTACAACAATAGGCTGAACCAGTCCCGCTTCACGAATCGACTCCGCCAGTTGAACAAGCTTGGCGTCGTTGAACACTTGGCGCGGCTGCCACGGATTCGGAATAATCTCGGATACTGCTGCCTCTGACGCGGGACCAGCGTGTTCGAGCTGAGCAATACGCTGCTGCGCAGCCGCCAGCGCGGCCGCCATGCCGGGTGCGGTCCTCGGACTGGCGGACTTCTCCTGCTGCGGATCGAGCTGAATATCTTTCGCCGCTCGAACCTCGGCGGTCTTGCTCATCATGCGATCACGAAGGCTGCTCATTGTCCTGCCCTCCATTGGGCGACATACTGATCATCGATCCATTTGCAGTAGTCCACCATCGGCTGCTTTACGCGCGCCAAGGTTTTCGCGACGGTTTCGGCACGCGACAAATCGAACACGGTCGAAAACGCCAGCGCGCCATTACTCATAACCGAACTGGCCGGGATCTCCGTCGTGTGCAGCCAGTCGCCATACGCTCGCTGAGACCAAGAGCGCACCACCGGCGCCGACGATGTACTTCCGTAGTCCACGCGCGATAGGAGTACAGAGACGAAATCGTAGGTTTTGTCGACCTCGTGCTCAACGAAACCATTCGCGACCTCGGCGAACAACGACCAAAACGACACCGATGAGATGAAGTCGAGACTTTCGGGAACGAGCGGCATTACCATCGAATCGGCCGCCATCAGTCCGTTGAGCGTCATATAAGAGAGTGACGGAGCGGTATCGAGAATGATGTAGTCGTATTGAGCACGGAGCGGCTCTATGCCCTTTCGTAGCACCGACCAAAACTCGAAATTCGCGTTCGTCTTTTGAGCAGTCGGGAGGTGAAATTCGGCGTCGTGCAAATAGTTGTGCGCCGGGATCACGTCGAGCCCGTCCCAATAGGTCGTCTGTACCTTCGACGAGAGGCCACCTTCGATATCCGGATCATAGATATAGGGCAGGACGGTATCCTCCCAGGTCAAGTCCTTCTCCGCGTACAAACCACACAGTTCCGAAAGCGACGCTTGTGGGTCGAGGTCGATCATGAGAACCTTGCGGCCACGCAGACTCAGTCCTTGACCGATGCACATCGATGTCGTCGTCTTGCACGAACCGCCTTTGAAGTTTGCGGTGATCAATACGCGACCTCGATGCTCCCGCGTACCGGTAACAAGCGGCGTCTGGTAAATGTCCGAGACCTGTTGCACCCAAGTCCGGGCGTCCTGAAGGGAGAAGATGCGCGCGCGGCCCGTCCCGTGCGTCTCTCCTGGCGGCAATTCGCTTCCGTCCTTGGTCGCCAGATAGTTAATTTTCTGGCGGTCGATGCCGCACATGTCGGAGAGTTCGCCGATCGTAAAGACGGGCGCCGTCTTTCGCGGCCTGGGGGCAAGGATCTGATCTCGCAGTTCGTTCGTCATGACCGACAAACGCTCGGCAAACTCGCCAAGATTGGAGAGTTTCACCCTTCGATTGATCCCTGGCAGTTCACTCAAATTCATTCCGGTGCTTCCTTATAAATCCACGGTGAGGTGTTTTCTCCACGCTCCGTGGTGTTTCCACGGTTTTGCTGTAACTGGATGTCGAACCGTAGAATACTCGTCGGAGTGATGAATGGCTATTGGAATCGAAGGAATTTTGCAGAAGCCACCGTCTCCACCGAAAAACCCCTTATCTTTCCGAGGCTTGTCCTCTCCGAGTAGCTCATCGCGGAACCCCTGTTTGGCCAAATCTCTCTGCAATCGTCCGATTAAGAGATCAACAACCGAGCGCGCTAGCACAAAACACCTCACCTCAGCGGCGGGCCCTGCGGCTGGTTCGTACGAGCACTAAGGCACGATCACAATTCACCTCACCATTCCGCCACTACATCCGGCAAGAAAATTAGCTGCCTGACTGAAAAAACAAAGGACGAAAAAATCCATCCAGATATCCGCGAACTTATGCTCGCTGGTTTGTTTTTTTAGAAAAACAGAACCGACCACCACCAACAGCAAGGCTCACCTCTTTAAGAATCATATACATACGTTCCGATGGTGAGGTTTACTGTGCTGGAAGTGATGTTGATTGAGTGCCAAAGTGCTGCGTTTACCCCGCCTAAGTGAAGCGATTTGATAATGAAGGTGAGACGTATGGGCGGCGAGGGTGAGGGAAATTGTGCGAGAGGTGGGCAAAGGTGAGGCGTTCTGTGTTGATGTCAAAGCAAGGTGAGGTGTCTTGTGTTGACAGCTCACCTTGCAGACGTTAACGTACCGCTCGAAAGCAAAACTACAGCGCGCGATGCGGAGGCGGAATGACGGGAGCAGGGCAGGTGGCCACGTCCAGACAACTGGCGCTGGCGCTATTTGACGATGCGAATGCCGAAGGCCTTCCCGTCGATGCTGCTCGCTCGGACATCGGTTTCGCGCGCAAGAACGTCCTGATTCGAATCGTCGATCTGGGCGTGTCGGCTCGACGTCTGATCGACGCGGCTTACTTCATCGTCGCTCAGGAACACAAGGTCCACGATCTATACGACGTCGAACTGGATTATTTCAAATGGCTCATGCGCTACTCGAGTCGCAATAACGCGCATCTCGAACAGGTGATCACCGAGGCGCAGCGGGCACTCATTCAGGCGACCGCGGAACCCGACGCCGACGGGTCCAAGCCATTCGGATCGGTTCAACTGATCGGCCGTATTTCCTACGTGGGCGGACGGTTCCAGTTCCGAGTGCCGCCGGATCTCATCGGGATCATTCGTGGTCCGGGGAAATCTCACTGGCTTAGCCTGCGCATCACGTCTCTCTTCACGCTCAGCTACGCACGTGTCATGTACGACCACCTTCTTCCGTACGCGGGCGAGGGTGTAACCGACTGGTTCACACTCGATGAACTGCGCGCGTGGCAGGGAACGATGGGCGCGAAGGCACAGGAGTTCAAGTACTTCAAGCGGGACTGGCTCGCGCCTGCCGTGGATCAAATCAATGAGGTGTCCGATCTTTCTCTGTCTTACGAGACGCGCAATGAACCGGGCTCTCGCAAGATCGGGCGCATGCGCTTTCGCGTCGAGCGAAAGGAGATGGCCGAGCGATTGCTTCATACGCACGAGCACGCGCAAGCGCTGTATCAGACGTTGAAGCAGGAAATCGGTCTGTCGAGCGCGCAATTCGGCCAGATCGCTTCGGACCGGGATACCTACACCGATGCACGTCTGGAACAGGCAATCGAGCGTACGCGTTTCAGCCTGAAACTGGGCAAGGTGTCGAAGAGTCCGGCCGGCTTTTTCATGAAGGCGCTGAAAGAAGGCTGGATCGTCTCGGACGCGGAGCGGCAGATGGTACAGATCCAGCAGGGTCTCGCGCTGACCGATCAGCGTGAGGCAGAGGCGAAAGAGCAAGCCGAGGCGCGCCGGGCTTTACAGATTGCGGCGCAAGATGTGAATGCCCAGAACCGGATCGTCGACGAAGTTCGTCGGGGCTGGGAAGTGTACGAAGCTGCAACGCCGCGACAACGCGATGATTGGCGTCGTACCTACAAAACGAGCCCTGGCGGAAAACTGACGCTGCGCAGGCTGGGCATCGATCCATCGAGTGATCTTGTCGAAGCCATCATCCAGAAATATCCCGATCTGCGAGACGGGTTCTCAGGATATGTGTTCAACAAGATGCGCTCCGTCAAAAGCAGGGGCTGACAAATTAAAACGATGCGAAGCTAGCTTCACCGCATAGTCCGCAACTAACGGTCTCGCTGAGCTTCCGCCATGATTCGCTTCGCCAACGAAGAGCGGCAATCGACGATCCGCGCCCGAGGCAAAGCACGAGACAAGCCCGGCGCGCATCACCGAGCGAATCCCGCACGCATGTACCTCGGCGCGGCCGTTAGCCTTCCGCGTCGAGAACCCGCAACCTCAAAGCCACACGCCGCCCTGACGCTCGCTCGGCTCCTGAGCCAGAGCATCGAAATCGTGAATCCAGTCCAGATGCCGCATCAGGCTGTCACGCCCCTGAAGACGAGCGTTACGCGCCTGCGCCTCGGGCCCGTCCGGCAGATGCAGCACGTCTGCGGTCGTTATCGACGCGTATTGCACCTTGCGCGTACGCCCCCGACGCAGCCGCTCATACGCCTCCTGCGCCTCGCGCCAGCGTCCCGCGCCGGCCTTCGCCAGTTGCGCGGCCAGCACGACGGCATCTTCGATCGACTGATTGGCGCCTTGCCCGTGATGGGGCACGAGCGCATGCGCGGCATCGCCGATGAGCGTCACGCGGCCCTTGCTCCAGCGTCCGAGCGGAGGCCGATGAAACAGTCCCCAGCGCTGACTGATCGGCACTGCGGTGATCATCTGCACCACTGCCGGATGCCAGTTCCCGAACAGCCGCAATTGCTCGCCTTCACTCGCCGGCGTGACCCAGTCGCGCGACGGCCACGGCGACGGATGTCGCTCGACGAGCAGAAAGTTCTGATCGCCCTCATCGCCGATTTGATAGTGCAGCAGATGCCCCTGCGGACCGATCCAGAACTGGATGGCTTCGGGATCGGGCAGCAGATCCATGCGCCCGGCGGGCACCACGCCGCGAAAGCCCGAGCAGCCCGAATACAGCGCGTCGTCGTAGCCGAGCATCCAGCGCCGCGTAATCGAGCGCGCGCCGTCCGCGCCGATGACCAGATCGGCGTCGATCTGTTTGCCGTTGGCAAAGCTCAGACTCACGCGATCCGGATGCTGCACGAGATCGATCAGCCGATGGCCGAGATTGATACGTTCGAGCCCCACCGCTTCCGACAACACGGCCTGCAGGTCCGCACGATGCACGCCCCAGTACGAACCGCCGAACTGCTGCCGATAGCTCGGCTCGCCGCGATGCTGCCCGATGAGTTCGCCGCTGCGCCCATCGCGATAGATCAGCGCGGGAATTTCGGCGCACACGGCGTCGAAGGCCGAACGCAGTCCCATGCGCTCGTAGAAGCGCGTCGCGTTCGCCGACAACGCGACGGCCGCGCCGACTTCGCGAAGCTCGTCGGTCTGTTCGTAAAGCTGTGCATCGACGCCGTGTTCGCGCAACGCGAGCGCGAGCGTGAGGCCGCCGATTCCCGCGCCGACGATGGCGATTTTCAGATCCAACTGTCCCATGATGTGTCTCCGTCTGTCCGAGTGAGCGCCGCATTTCGTGCGCGTGTCCGTATTCTCGGGAGCGGTGCTTCATTCCACAATAAAATGGGATGAATCTGCTTCATCACCAGAATCAATGAACGCGAGATAACCGAATCATGGAACTGCGCGACGTCGATCTCAATCTGCTGCTGCTCTTTCAACGTCTGATGCAGGAACGACGCGTCTCCACCGTCGCGGAGCAGCTGGACATGAGCCAGCCGGGCGTCAGCAATGCGCTCGCCAAGCTGCGTCGCCGGCTCGGTGATCCGCTGTTCGTGCGCGGGCCGGGCGGCGTGGTGCCGACGCCGTTCGCATTGCGTCTGGCCGAACCGGTCTCGCAGGCGCTCGCGACGCTGCACGCCGCGCTCAATCCCGCGACCGGTTTCGATCCGCTGCGCGCCACGGACACGATGACGATCGGTATGACCGACATCGGCGAGGTCGTTTTCTTGCCCGCGCTGGTCGAACGGCTGTCGCGTGAAGCACCGGGCATCGCGCTGAATACCGTTCGCGAAACCGGCGTCAATCTGAGCGACGAGATGGCCGATGGCCGCGTGGACCTCGCCATCGGTCTGCTGCCGCAACTCAAGGGCGGCTTTTATCAGCGCCGCTTGTTCGATCAGCGATACGTCTGCCTGTTCAGACGCGGTCATGCGCTGGAGGATGCGCCGCTCACGCTCGCGGCGTGGCGGGAAGCCGAGCATCTGGTCGTGGTGTCGGCCGGCACCGGGCACGGTCAGGTCGAAGACTGGCTGAAGCGCCGCGGCGTGCAGCGTCGGGTGCGATTGACGGTGCCGCATTTCATGAGCGTCGGCTACATCCTGCAACGCACCGATCTGATCGCCACGGTGCCCGAGCGGCTGGCCCAGCAACTGGCTCAGCCGTTCTCGCTCAGCCTGCGCGCGTTGCCTTCGACGCTGCCCGCCGCGCCGATCCATCTGCTCTGGCACGCGCGCGTGCAGCAGGACGAGGGCAATCGCTGGCTGCGCGGCGTGGTGATCGATCTGTTCGCGGACTCAGCGAAAAACGCAGGTCACGCCGATTTGCGCTAGCCTGTCCGATTCATCCTCGACTTTCACGACACTCATGTCTCGCCCTCTCCAAATCGACTTCGTCTCCGACATCGCCTGCCCGTGGTGCGCCGTCGGGCTGTCTTCCCTGCAACGCGCGCTGGAGCGCCTCGGCGATACCGTCGATGCCCGCATCACGTTGCATCCGTTCGAACTGAATCCGGACATGGGCCCGCAAGGCGAGCGCATCGTCGACTATATCGGCCGCAAGTATGGCCGCACGCCGGAGCAGATCCGCGAGACGCAGGCGATGATCCGCGAGCGCGGCGCGCAGGAAGGCTTCGATTTCGGCGAACGCAACTGGGTGTACAACACGTTCGATGCGCATCGGCTGCTGCACTGGGCGGGCATCGAAGGCAAGCAACTGCCGCTCAAGCTCGCGCTGTTGCGCGCGTATCACGGCGACGGCAAGGATACGAGCGATCCGGACGTGCTCATCGAAGCGGCCCGAAGCGTCGGTCTCGATGGCGAAGCGGCGCGCGCGGTGCTGGAAAACGGCACCTATGCCGATGAAGTGCGGGCCGAGGAGCGCGAGGTCCAGCAACTCGGCATCCAGTCCGTGCCCGCGATCATCTTCGACCAGAAGTATCTCGTGAGCGGCGGCCAGCCTTCCGAAGCGTTCGAGCAGGCGATCCGCAAGATCATCGACGAGAAGGGCTGAAGGGCAGGGTCGCGACGGCCTTCAGTGCAGCGTGAGCCCGCCCGTCGGGCTGAGTGTCGCGCCGGTGAGGTAGGCGGACTCGTCTGAAGCGAGGAACGCCACCACGCGTCCGATGTCCGCCGGCGCCGCGACGCCGAGCGGGCAACCCGCGACGATCTTCTCGTACTGTCGGCGATGCTGCTCCGACACCGTGCTGTCCTCGCCGAACACCGCTTCCCACGACGGACTGTCGCGCACGACCGTGACGCACACGCAATTCACGCGGATGCGGTCGCGCGCCAGTTCTTTCGCTATCACCTTGCTTGCGCGGATCAGCCCGCCGGCGAACGTCGCGACGGCGGTTTGCCCCGGCGTCGGCACGCGCCCGCCCTCCGATGTCAGGAAGATCACGCTGCCGCCGCCCCGCGCGCGCATATAGGGCAGCGCCGCCTGCACGGGAAATAGCTTCGCGCAGGTGTTCTCCGCGACGACGGCCGCCACGCGCGCCAGATCGATATCGCCGAACGGGCCGCGCACTTGCGGCGAGCGTGCTTCGTCGTCGTTGCCGCCTGCGTTTGCGACGACGATGTCGATGCCGCCGAATCTGCGCGCGGTCTCTTCGGCGAGCGCGGTCATATCGGAGCCGGATCGCACGTCGGCCGCGATGAAGCCCGCCGTTGCGCCGGCCTGCCGCAGTTCGGCGAGCACGGCTTCGGCTTTCGCCGCGCTGCGCCCGCTGATCACGACGACGGCGCCGCGCGTGGCGAGCTGCAACGCGATGCCTTTGCCGATGCCGCCCGTGCCGCCCGTGACGATGGCCACTTTTCCTTCCAGATCGCTCATTGCATTGCGCCCTCGATGATTTGACGATTCCTCTCGTGCCGATCACCACGTTAGGCGCGCAACGCTTGCCCCGGCAACTGCAATGTTTCGAACCGGCGCTTCGCATAATCCGAACGACATGCCGCGCCGCGATTCGACGACACCGAATACCCGATTCGAAAACCGTCACTAGGTCTGAAAATTTCGCGTGCCTATATTGGGACGGCTCACTCGATGAGCCCATCAGCGGACATTCGAATAATCCGACACAGGAGACGATGTGAATCTATCTTCAAGACCGCCGCGAAGCAGTCTGTTCGTGGTCATGCTGTGCTTTCTGACGATTGCAGTCGACGGCTACGATCTCATCGTCTACGGTGCGACCATCCCGCGCCTGCTGGAAGAACCCGGCTGGAACCTGAGTCCCGCGAGCGCGGGCATGATCGGGAGCTGGACGCTCGCCGGCCTGATGGTCGGCCTGCTCGGAGCGGGTCCGCTGTCCGATCGCATCGGGCGGCGCAAGCTCATGATGGCGGGCGTGTTGTGGTTCTCGCTCGGCTCGCTGCTCTGCGCGCTCGCGCATTCGCCGCAGGCGCTCGGCATCGCGCGTTTCGTCACCGGTATCGGGCTCGGCGGCGTGGTGCCGTCGGCGGTGGCGCTCACCATCGAATACGCGCCGCGCAGCCGCCGGCAACTCTACAGCGCGATCGCGCTCACGGGCTATCCGGTCGGCGGCGTGATCTGCGCGCTGCTCGCCATCGCGATGCTGCAAGAGCAGGGCTGGCGCGTGCTCTACGGACTCGGCGCGCTCTATGTGTTCATTCTGCCGGTCATGTTCTTCTACCTGCCCGAGTCGGCGAGCCATCTTCTGGACCGCGGCCGCACAGATGAAGCGCGCGCGCTCGCTGCGCGCTACGCGATCGACCTCGACGAAATCGCACGCGACGAAGAGGAACATCGCCGCTCGCACGTCGCGGCGGCGGGCGCGCGGGGATATCGGCTGCTGACATCGCCCGAATTCCGCGCCGCGCTGCTGCTGTTCGCGCTGATGTGCTTCTGCGGGCAACTCGTCGTCTATGGACTCAACGCTTGGCTGCCCCAGTTGATGCGCAAGTCGGGCTATCCGCTGGGTTCATCGCTACAGTTCCTTCTCGTGATGCAGTTCGGCGCCGTGGTGGGCAACCTGATCGGTTCGTGGCTCGCCGATCGCTTCGGCTCTAAGCGCGTGCTCGTGCCGTATTTCCTCATCTGCTCGATCTCGCTGCTCGTGCTCAGCCAGAAGCCGGATCACACCTGGCTCATGCTGGCGGTGTTCGGCGCGGGCCTCGGGTCCATCGGCTCGTCGACGCTCGTCTACGGCTTTATCGGCGCCTATTTTCCGGCATCGTGCCGCGGTTCCGCGATCGGCGCCGCGCAAGGTCTCGGGCGCATCGGCTCGATTCTCGGACCGATGATCGGCGGATGGGTGCTCGGCTCGAACCTGGGCCATCACTGGAACTTCTATGCGTTCGCGATTCCCGCCTTGATGGCCGCCGGCGTCGTCACGCTCATACCGAAGGCCGCGCAATACGACGTGCCGTATGCGCAAGCGAAAAGCACGTGACCGGAGACGACCGACATGGAAAACGCACGAGGGCCGCTCGCGGGCATTCGCATCGTCGAACTGGGCGGTGTGGGTCCGGCGCCGTTCTGCTGCATGCTGCTGGCGGATCTGGGCGCGGATATCGTTCGCATCGACAGGCCGCCGGGCTATGACGGCGGCGCGCCGGTGGAACATCGCTTCAATCTGCTGCATCGCGGGCGTCGCAGTGCGGCGCTCGATCTGAAGAAGGCGGAAGCCACGGACGCCGTCCTGAAGCTGGTCCGTTCAGCCGATGCGCTCATCGAAGGCTTCCGTCCCGGCGTCGCCGAAAAACTCGGACTGGGACCGGATGCGTGCCTCGCCGTGAATCCCGCGCTCGTCTATGGGCGGATGACCGGCTGGGGACAGGACGGGCCGCTCGCGCAGGCGCCGGGACACGACATCAACTACATCTCGCTCACCGGCGTGCTGCATTCGGTGGGGCGCGCGCAAGGCGGTCCCGCGATTCCGCTGAATCTCGCGGGCGATTTCGGCGGCGGTTCGCTGTATCTCGCGCTGGGCGTGGTATCCGCGCTGCTCGAACGGCAGCGCTCGGGCAAAGGTCAGGTGATCGACGCGGCGATGGTCGACGGTTCCGCATCGCTGATGACGCTCTTCTACGGCCTGCGCGCGGGCGACTACTGGCGCGATGAGCGGGGCGTCAACCGGCTCGACTCGGGCGCGCCCTGGTACAACGTGTACGAGACGAAGGACGCGCGCTGGTTGAGCCTCGGATCGAACGAGGCGCGTTTCTGGCGCAACACGCTGGCGCTGCTGGACTTGCGCGAGGACGAAATGCCCGCTCAGCACGACCGCGCGCAATGGCCCGCCGTGCACGCGATCTTCGCCACGCGTTTTCGCACCCGCACGCGCGATGAATGGTGCGCGCTCGCGCAAGGGCGCGAGGTGTGCATCGCGCCTGTGTTGTCGATGGCCGAAGCGCCGGATCATCCGCATTTGCGCGCGCGCGAGACGTTCGTCGAGAACGATGGCGTGATGCAACCCGCGCCCGCGCCGCGCTTTTCCCGCACGCCGGGCGCGATCCAGCGGCCGCCGCCCGCGCCCGGCGAGAACACCGACGCCGTGCTCGCCGACTGGGGTTTTACTCCCGACGAACTGAACGCATTGCGCGAAGCCGGCGCGATCGTCTGAACCCATTTCGTTGCAGCCCGCAAACAGCGCCGGAGGGCGTTGTTTGCGTTTCCGCGCACGCGCAACACGCTTCGACATCATCGAAACCGGGCTTCGAAAAACGCCAGTTGGATCGCATGGCGCATCGCTCTAACCTGCAAATACCGATACATCGGTCATTCAACGAGGAGCAAGAAGACATGCCCGCAAACTTTCTGGACGAGTCGCAAACGATGTGGCTCGACACCGTCAACAAGTTCATGGACAACGAGATCACCGTCGAATACGTGCGCAAGTGCGACATGGAACGACAGTATCCGTACGAGGCCTACGAGAAGATCGCGCAGCAAGGCTGGCTCGGCATTCTGATTCCAGAAGAAGCGGGCGGCTCGGGCGGCGACATTTTCGATTACTCGCTGATGGCCGAAGGCCTCGGCAAGTTCGGCTTCGACTTCGCGTGCTCGGTGCTCGTGCCGACCTTCACGGCGATGAACATCATCAAGTTCGGCACGCCGGAACAGAAGGCGCGTTACGTGAAGCCCTTCATCGAAGGCAAGATCCGCTTCTCGGTGTCGATCTCCGAGCCGGACGCGGGTTCCGATGCCGCCAACACGAAGACGCGCGCGCGTCGCGACAGCAACGGCGACTGGATCGTGAGCGGCCAGAAGCTCTGGTGCAGCGGTGCGGCGGCGAAGGACACGACCATCGCGATGCTGGTGCGCACCGGTAACGACGACAAGCACGGCGGCCTGTCCGTGCTGCTGATTCCGAACGACACGAAGGGCGTCGTCATCAACAAGCTGCCGACGCTTTCGCGTCACGCGACGGGCACCACCGAAATCTTTCTCGACGAAGCGCGCGTGCCCGGCGATGCGCTCCTCGGCGATGTCGGTCAGGGCTGGAAGATCATCACCGAGCATCTGGAACTGGAACGCTGCGCGGTCGCGGCGGCCTACACCGGCAACGCGCAACAGGCCGTGACCACGGCCACGCGCTACGCGCACGAGCGCATCCAGTTCAGCAAGCAACTGTACGAATTCCAGGTGATCCGCCACATGCTGGCCGACTGCCAGACCAAGGTCGATGCCGCGCGCCTGCTTTGCTATCGCGCCGCGCAAATGGCCGCCGCGCACGTGCCGTGCAGCCGCGAAGTGTCGATGGCCAAGCTCTACGGCTCCGAGACGCTGAAAGAGTGCGCGCTCACCGGCATGCAGGTGCTGGGCGGCTACGCGAACCTGCCCGAAGCCGACATGGAGCGCTATCTGCGCGAGAGCATTCAGTCGACTATCGGCGGCGGCACGTCGCAGATTCAACGCACGATCATCGCGAAATCGATGCGTCAGTGAACCCCTCGAAAATCACACAGGAGATATCGATGAGCGTCGTCAATAACAGCGTCAACGTGCCGTGGGACGAACTGGAGATCGGCCAGAAATTCCGCTCGGCGGGCCGCACCGTGACCGAAAGCGATGTGGTCATGTTCTGCATGTTCACCGGCAACTGGATCGAGATTCACTCGAATACCGAATACGCATCGAAGACGCGCTGGGGCGAGCGCCTCGTGCAGGGCATGCTGACCTTCTCGCTGCTCTCGGGCCTGCTGCAGTTCGGCCCGGCGATTCAGGCGAACTATGGCGTCGACAAGATGCGCTTTCTCAATCCGGTGAAGATCGGCGATACCGTTTATGTGAGCGCCGAAGTCATCGGCAAGAAGGAGAAGGACGACAAGTACGGCGTCGGCTCGTTTCTGATCAAGGCATTCAACCAGCGCGGCGAAGTCGTGCAGCGCAGCGAATGGAGCCTTCTCATGATGAGAACGCGCGCCGATCTCGACGCGCTCGTCGCCGGATCGCAGCCCGAGCTTCAGGACTGAGGAGAGCGAGCATGACGCCTCAACCCGTCGCGGCGATCGTCGGAATGGGCGATGCGTATGCATCGCTCGCGAATCGCAAGGACCCGTTGCAGCTCGCGGCCGAAGCCACGCACAACGCACTCGCCGACGCGGGCATCGGTCGCGACCAGATCGATGCCGTGTTCACCGGCCGCTCGCCGTGGGCCGACAAGCGCTCGCAGTGGAGCAACATCTTCATCTCGCACATGCAGATGCCGGTGACCATCACGAGTGAACTGACGATGCACGGCGCGGGGCTGACATCGACCATCGCCATCGCTTCGCAGATGATCGCGGCGGGCCGCGCGGAGTACGTGCTGTGCCTGCAAAGCGACGCGACCGAGCTATTCGTCGATGCCGTCGCGATGGGCGCCGAAGCCGACGCCGATCCGCAGTTCGAGATTCCGTACGGCCCGACCATTCCCGCGCTGTATGCGCAGGCCGCGTGCCGCTACTTTCACGAGTTCGGCATCACGGAAGACGATCTCGCCGATGTCGTGATCGCGAATCAGCGCTGGGGGCGGCATCATCCGCACGCGGCGAAGGCGAAGTTCGGCGAGATCGATCGCGCGAAGGTTTTGAGTTCGCCGTATGTCGCCTCGCCGCTGCGCCGCTGGATGTGCTCGACCTGGGGCGGCGGCACGGGCGGCGCGCTCGTCGTGACATCGCCGGACAACGTGAAGGACGCACGCGATCCCGTCTACGTGCTCGGCTACGGATCGGCGAGCACGCACGAGTATCTGACCGATCGCATGAACATGCGCCGCTGCAAGTTCGAAGGCCTCGGCGCATTCCCGAATCTCACGCATACCGCGACGGCCGAAGCGGCGCGTCAGGCCTATGCGATGTCCGGCCTCACGCCATCGGACATCGACATGACGCAGATCTCCGTCAACTTCGCGCACATGGGGCCGATCGTGATGGAAGACCTCGGCTTCGCGAAGAAGGGACGCGGCATCGATCTGTATCGCGAGGGCCGTACCGGCATCGACGGCGATCTGCCGACCGATACCAACGGCGGCTGGCTCTCGTTCGGGCAGCCGGGCATTTCCTGCAACATGGACAGCATCGTCGAGGCGATCCGCCAGTTGCGCGGCACGCCGCTCGGCCTCGCCGCGAGAAACCGTCCGAAGACCGTGCTGGTGCAGGGCGCGGGCGGGATGCTGGCAGCGGGCGCCGTGCTGATGCTGTCGTCCACGACCTGAGAGAACGCACATGACAGAAGCCATTTCGGCGCAGGGCTGGCCGCAACCCTACCGCCTTCCGGATGCCGAACCTTACTGGGCCGCGCTCTCCGAGAACGAACTCACGTTCCAGCGTTGCGCCGGCTGCGCGCAGGCCGTGTGGCCCGCGCATTCCTACTGTCCGCATTGCGGTTCACAATCGCTCGGCTGGGAACGCTCGCAAGGGCGCGGCGAAGTCTGGTCGCACAGCACGATCATGCGCGGCCCGACGCCCGTGTGGGCATCGATCACGCCGTACACGGTCGGCTTCATCAAGATGGACGAAGGCTACTATCTGTTCTCGCAGATCGATACCGAACCGGACGCCGTGCGCATCGGCGAGCGCGTGACGATGCGCATCGTCGAACGCGGTGCGCAGAAGATGCCGGTCTTCGTCCTGTCCGACCGATAACGAACAAGCTGGAGGAGACGTCATGGCAGGACCACTCGACGGCGTGCGCATTCTCGATCTCACGTCGAATTTCATGGGGCCGTACGCATCGCTGCTGCTCGCCGACATGGGCGCGGACGTGTGCAAGATCGAATCGCGCGAAGGCGACACGACGCGCGGCGTCGGACCATGCAGGCATCGCGGCATGAGCGCGATCTTCCTGCATCTGAACCGCAACAAGCGCAGCATCGTGCTCGACCTGAAACACGAACGCGGCGCGGCGGCGCTGCAACGCATGATCCGGCAGGCCGATGTGGTGATCTACAGCCTGCGGCCCGCATCGATGGCGCGGCTTGGCATCGCATACGAAGATGTGCGCGAGGTGAATCCGCGCATCGTGTATTGCGGCGCGTTCGGCTTCGGGCAGAACGGTCCGTATGCGGATCGCCCGGCCTACGACGATCTGATCCAGGCTGGCGTCGGCATGCCGGTGCTGCAGGCGCGCAAGAGCGGCGAGCCCGAATACGTGGCGACGGCGATCGCGGATCGCGTCGTCGGCATGGCGTTGTGCTCGGCGGTATCGATGGCGCTGTACCGGCGCGAGAAAAGCGGCGTCGGCCAGGAAGTCGAGGTGCCGATGTTCGAGACCTTCGCGCACTTCGTGATGGGCGATCATCTCTACGGCCATACCTTCGTGCCGCCGATCGGCGACTGGGGCTACGCGCGCATGATGAACGGCGACCGCCGCCCGTATCGCACGCTCGATGGCTACATCGGCGTGAACGTCTATGCCGATCATCACTGGCGACGCTTCTTCGTGCTGACCGGGCATCCGGACATGGCCGACGATCCGCGCTACGCCGACATCCACGGCCGCACGCAGCATATCGCCGATCTGTACGCGTATCTCGCGCGCACCTTCGAAACGAAGTCGACCGCGCAGTGGATGAAGCTGCTGGTCGAAGCGGACATTCCGGTCATCGAGATGAACACGCCCGCGACGCTGCTCGACGATCCGCACATGAAGCAGATCGGCTTCTTCGAGGAGCAGGAACATCCGTCGGAAGGCAGGCTGCGCGGCATCGGCATTCCCCAGCGATGGAGCGAGAGCGCGCCCGCGTTGCGTCATCCCGCGCCGCGCCTCGGGGAGCACACCGTGCAGTTGCTGGACGAATACGGTTTTTCGCGCGACGAGATCGAAGCCATCCTGCTGTCCGGCGGCGCGTGGGCCGCGCAACCAGCACAACCGGAGAACGAACATGCTACGTGATCTGCCTTTGTCGGGCGTCGTGGTGGTGGAGTTGAGCGACAGCGCGTCCGCGCCGTTCAGCGGCCGCATTCTCGCCGCGCTCGGCGCCGAAGTGTGGAAGGTCGAGCGGCCGAGCGGCGATTCCTCGCGCGGCTGGGGGCCGAGCACATGGAAGGGCAGCGGCGCCGCGTTCCATGCGATCAACCGGGGCAAGCGCTGCATCAGCATCGATATCAAGGATCAGGCGCAGCTCGGGATGCTGCATCAGCTCATTGCCGAACATGCCGATGTGTTCATCCATAACCTGCGGCCGGGCGCGAGCGCGAGCTACGGCCTCGACGCCGACAGCCTGCGCGTGACCAAGCCCGAACTGGTCCATTGCGAGATCGGCGCGTTCGGACGCACCGGACCGCTCAACGATCTGCCCGGCTACGATCCGCTGATGCAGGCGTTCTCCGGCATCATGAGCATTACGGGCGAGGAAGGGCAGTCGCCGGTGCGCGCGGGCGTGTCCATCGTCGATTTCGGCACCGGCATGTGGGCCGTGATCGGCATTCTCGCGGCGCTCTACCGGCGACAGGCGAAGCATTGCGGCGCGAGCGTCAGCAGTTCGCTGCTGGAGACGGCGATCGCGTGGATGTCGGTCGGCATCGCCAATTACAGCGCCGACGGCGAACTCGGCGCGCGGCACGGCTCGGGCGTCGCGTTCATCGTGCCGCACCGGGCTTATCCGGCGGCGGACGGCTATCTGATCATCAGCGCCGCCAACGATGCGCTCTTCGCGAAGCTGTGCGCCGCGCTCGATCATGCCGAATGGGCGCGCGACGAGCGCTTCGCGACCAACGCGGCGCGGCTGAAGTATCGCGCGGAGATCGACGGCCTGATCGGCGCGCGGCTCGCGCGGGAAACGCGTGCGTTCTGGCAGGCGCGCCTGCAGGCGGCGGGCTTGCCGGTCGCGCCGGTTCAGACCACCGACGAACTCGTGCATCACGCGCAGACGAAGGCGCTCGGCATCATCGAAACGCCGCCGGACGACGAGATCGGTCTGGTCGGGCTGCCGCTGTCGTTCGAAGGCAAGCGGCCGCCGCCCTTGCACGCGGCGCGGGATATCGGCGCGGACAACGACCGGCTGGAGGCCTTGCTGAACGTTCACCAGTAGAAAGCGCCTGTAAAGAGCGCACAATGAGCGCATCGGCGATGCGCGAGAGGAGACATGGGAACCTTCAACCGGCTTCACCTGATCCGTCAGGTCGATCTGTTCACGCTCAAGCTCTTTCTTTCCGCGGTCGAGGAACAACAGATCGGCCTGGCCGCGATCCGCGAAAACATCGCCGCATCGACGGCGACCAAGCGCATTCAGGATCTCGAGGACATCGCCGGCGTCAAGCTGCTCGAACGCAGCCCGAAAGGCGTCGTCGCGAGTCCGGCGGGCAACGTGCTCGCGCGCTATATCCGCACGATTTTCGGCAGTCTCGAAGACATGCGCGCCGAGATCGCCGCGTTCACGGAAGGCATGCAGGGCGAGTTGACGGTCGCGTCGGCGCGTTCGGTGTACGTGCCGTTTCTGTCGCGCGAACTGGGCGAGTTCAGCCGCGAATATCCGCTCGTGCATCTCGTGCTGCGCGAACTCGAAAACGCCGAGATCATTCACGCCGTATCGCGTGGCGAGGCGGATATCGGGCTTTTCGCGGCGGCGCACGAGCTGGATCTCGGCGGCGTCGATGTCACGCCGTATCGGCATGACCGGATGGTCGTGGTCGTGCCGCAAGGGCATCCGCTGAGCGCGCATTCGAGCGTCACGTTCAAGGAATTGCTGCCGGAACAACTCATCACCGTCGATGCGATGCTCGGCGCGTTTCGCGCGGCCGCGCGCCGTCTCGGCACGGAATTCGAGCCGCGCCATTGCGTGCGCAGCGCGGGCGTCGCGATCAGTCTGGTGCAGGCGGGGCTCGGCGTGACCGTGCAGCCCGAATGCTTTCTCGGCCACGAACTGCTGAACCGCGTTTCGGTGATCGAACTGGCGGAGCCGTGGGCCGTGCGCAGGATTCATATCGCGACGCCGCGCGGCCGCAGTCCGAGTCCGACCACGCGCGCGCTGATGCAGCAATTGCTCGATCAGCCGCGCGACGAATCAACGCGCCACGACGACGCGCAATGACGCGTCGCGCGCCTCCCGCTCCAGCGCTTCGCGATGATCGGGATGCGCGACATCGATCATGCGCAAAAGACGCTGCGCGAGCGACAGTCCGCGCAGGTCGGCCACACCGTATTCCGTGACGATCACGCACGCGTCGCTGCGCGGGATCGTCGTGGGCCCGGCGAGTCGCGCGACGATGCGGCTGTGTTTGCCCGCCGTCGACGGCATCGCGATGATCGGCACGCCGCCGCGACTCGCCTGCGCGGCGCGCAGAAAATCGCCTGCGCCGCCGACCGCGCCGACATACGTTCCCGCCGCGACTTCCGCGTTGACCTGCCCGGTCAGATCGACTTCGACGGCGGAATTGATCGCGACGAAGCGATCGAATCTCCGCAGCACGTTCGCATCGTGCGTGTATTCGGTGCCGCGCAGTTCCAACGCGGGATTGCGATGCGCGAACTGGCGCACGCGCGCCGAGCCGATGATGACGCCGCCCACGCTGACGCCCGCATCGATCGCCTTCCTGGCGTTCGTGACGACGCCCGCTTCGCACAGCGTCGCGATGCCGTCGCCGATGCTGCCCGTGTGCACGCCGAGATCGCGGCGGTCCATCAGCTGCGAGAGCACGGCGTCGGGAATGGCGCCGATGCCGGTCTGCAAGGTCGCGCCGTCTTCGATGAGACTCGCCACGTTTTTCCCGATGGCCGTTTCGACCGGACCCGGCGCGCTCGCGGGCGGGTCCGCGAACGCGGCATCCGATTCGACCAGCAGATCGAAGTCCGATTCGCGCAGATACGGCCCGCCATGCGTCCAGGGCACGTCGCGATTCACTTCGCCGATGATCGTGCGCGCGCCCTTCAACGCTTCGACCAGATATTCACGCGCGAGGCCGAGCGAATGACGGCCGAGCGCATCGGGCGGCGATACCTGAAGCATGACGACATCGACACGCAAGGCACCGCTTTGCACGAGTTGCGGAAGCTGCGAATAGTGCGCGGGAAGAATGTCGAGCACGCCCGCGCGCGCGAGCGTCCGGTTGGAGCCGCTGCCGCAGTACGCCAGAAAGTCGAAGGCGTCCGCGTGTTCGGGCGCGAGCACGTTCGAGAGGCCGATGCCGAGAAAGAGCCGCACACGCCCGATGCGATGCCGCTCTTCGACGAGCGCGCGCATCAGCGTGACGGGTTCGGCGTGGGATTGGCCCCACATGACGGTATCGCCGGGGCGGATCAGCGCGGAGAGATTCATGTCGGCGTGTGATGGTCGGGCCATAAACGCTTCACGAGATTGCGCGTCGCGCCGTATGCATGGCAACTGTCGATCTTGACGGGCCTGCCGTCGCTGTCGCGGTCGTTCAATGCCGATGGCCGCAGTCCCACCATCGTCTGGAACGCGGTGCTCGCGAGCGGGCCGAGCAGTTCCTTCAGATGCGTGCACGTGTCGCACGATGGCAGACGCTTGCGCACCTCGCCATTCCAGCCCGCGCCGATGCGCAGGCCGATCAGCGCGCGCAGCGAATCGCCGCCGCCGGGACACGTATCGTACGGATGCGCGCGCATGAACGTGCGCACGTCGCGCACGATCATGTCCGCGTCGAAGACGAGCGTCACGCCCATGTCGTGAATCGGCGTATGGCTGCGTGCCGTGCGCGCGCCGCCGGGCGGCGTGAAATCGTGCGACTTGGAATCGATGAGAATCGCGCTCGCTTCGAAGAGCCCGTCGCTGCGCCGGAATCCGCGCATGTCGATCTGGCGATGATGAATTTCTTCGCGCGTGACGTCGTCATTTGGAATCGTCATGGGTTCGCCTCGTATGCTGTTCTCAACATAAGCGGCTTCTTCATGCGATGTCCACGCCAGGAGCGCGCGTGTTCCGTAGTTTGAAAGCATCTCGCGGATACTGAACGAGGGCATTACCCGATGGTCGCTTGGCCGAACACGCGATAGGGTAACAAACGTTAGGTAAATGATCGCGATACGATCGGCCTATCCGTACATTGAAAAGCGTTCTTGGCCGAACGAGCGTTCGGTGCACACGGCCTAAACGGCATTCCGCCGAGAAAATGAGCCTTTCAGAGTACGGAACACATTCGCCAACCGGTTGACGTTCTCGACGCGAAAACCTGTAATCGAGAGCATGAAGAAGGAGTGAATCATGTCGACGCAGCCGAGCCGCACTGCCGGAACACATCAGACGCGTTGGGATTCGGCGCTGTCGGACAGCGCGCATGCGTCGCGCGAACAGACGGGCGCGGCGATGGTCGTGCCGCTTGCCCGCAGCCTCGCGATACTCGGCGCGTTCACGCCGCAGGAGCCGTGGCTCGGCAATCAGGAAATCGTCTTCGAAACCGGCATTCCCGCGCCGACCGTGTCGCGCATGGCGCGTTCGCTGGTGGCGCTCGGGTATCTGCATTATTCGCCGGCGCAGCGCAAATACCGGCTCGCGGCGTCCGTTCTTTCGCTCGGCTATGCGGCCATAGCGCATTCGAGCGTGCAGCGCCTCGCGCGCCTCGAAATGCAGTCCTTCGCCGATGCGAGCGGAACCTACGTCGTGCTGGCCGCGCGCGATCGTCTTGATGTGATCGTCCTCGAAACATGCGCGAGCAAGCCCGCGACGATCGATCTCGAACTCCATGCGGGCGCGCGGCTACGTATCGCTTCATCGCCGATGGGCTGGGCGCTCCTCGCCGCGCTGCCCGAACTCGAACGCTTCTATCTGCTGGGCAATGTCGAGCGCCGGGCGGGGCGAGACTGGCCGCATTTGCGGCGGCGCATCAGCGAAGGCATTTCGCAGACGCATAACGCGGGCTATTGCACATCGCTCGGCGAATGGGAGCCGGACCTCGCGATTGTCGCGGCGCCGCTCGTGATTCGCGATCAGACGCCGCTCGTGCTGGCGTGCATCGGGCCGAGCGCGAAGCTCGGGCGCGCGCGCGTCGAACGTGAACTCGGGCCGCGACTCGTGGCGGCGGCGCAGCATCTGCAGGAGCAGGTGCTTTTCGACGATTGAGGCGACGATGACCACCCCAGCCGATACCACGCCCGTCACGCTGACCGTCGAACGCGGGCTCGAAGTGTTGCGCGCGTTTCGCGCCGACCGTGCGCCTTTGTCGAACGCGGAACTCGTGCGTCGCACCGGTTTTCCGAAAGCGACGGTGTCGCGCATCACCGCGACGCTGATCCGCATCGGCTTTCTGCGGCGCGTGAGCGGCGGGCGGCAGTTCGAGCTGAGCGCGGGCGCGTTGAGCATCGGGCACGCCTATCTCGAAGCGAGCCCCGTCACGCGCCTCGTCAATCCGTTTCTTCAAACGCTCGCCGACAAGCTCGAACTGTGCGTCGCGCTCGCGGTGCCCGATCATCTCGACATGCTGTATATCGCGTGCAGGACGAGCGCGCGGATCGCGACTTTGCGGCTCGGTGTCGGCACCTTGCTGCCGATGGAAACGACCTCGGTCGGGCGCGCGCATCTGTACGCGCTGCCCGAAGCGCAACGCCGCGAACGCATCGCGGCGATTCTCGCGACGCCGGGCAAGAACGCCGACATCGTGCGCAAGAACCTCGACACCGCGTTCGAGGATCTGCGCACGACGGGCGTCTGCATGGCCGTCGGCGAATATCAGCGCAATGCGTACGGCATCGCGTTGCCGCTGACGGTGGGACGCACGCGCACGCTGATGTCGCTCAACTGCGGCGCGGTCGAACTCGAACCCGACATGACCGCGATCCGCAAGCGCGCGATTCCCGCGCTTCACGCGGCAGGGCACAGGCTCACCGAACTGCTCGCGGATGTCGATTGCGAGCCGTGATTCCGTACTTCGAAATCCGCTTCGACTCACGCGCGAGACAGCGCGCAGCAGAGCCGGTTTCGACGTACGGAACAACGCGGCGCATCGCGTTGACGCTATCGGTCGCGGTCGTCACGATGGGTTCACCGAATTCCAGAGAGAAAGGAAGAATCCATGTCGGAGTCTGTGAAGTCCAACGTGTCTTATGCGTCGTATCGTGTGCTCGCATTCGATCGTCCCGCGCGCGGCGTGCTGCGCATCACGCTGAATCGCCCCGAACGGCTCAATGCGCTCGATGCGCGCGGCCACGATGAACTCGCGCGCGTCTGGCGCGATGTCGATGAAGACGCGCAAACGAGCGCCGTGATCCTGTGCGGCGCGGGCCGCGCGTTCTCGGCGGGCGGTGACTTCGACATGGTCGAGGAAATGATCGAGTCCTTCGATGCGCGCGTGCGCGTGTGGCGCGAATCGAAAGATCTCGTCTACAACATCATCAACTGCTCGAAGCCGATTGTCTCGGCGATACACGGATCGGCTGTCGGCGCGGGGCTGGTCGCGGCGCTGCTCGCGGATGTATCGGTTGCGGCGCGTTCCGCGAAACTCGTGGACGGGCATACGCGCCTCGGCGTCGCAGCCGGCGATCATGCGGCGATCATCTGGCCGCTCCTGTGCGGCATGGCGAAGGCGAAGTATCACCTGATGCTGTGCGAGCCGGTGAGCGGCGAGAAGGCCGAACAGATCGGGCTCGTATCGCTCGCCGTGGACGATGCCGAGCTTCAGGACACCGCGCTCTCTATCGCCACGCGCCTCGTGAACGGCGCGCCTTCGGCGGTGCGGCTGACCAAGTACGCGCTCAACAACTGGCTGCGTCAGGCGGGCCCGACCTTCGATGCATCGCTCGCGCTGGAGATGTTCGGCTTCGGCGGCGCGGAAGTGCGCGAAGGCGTGGCGTCGTTCCGCGAGAAGCGCGCGCCCGCGTTCCCGGTGACCACGCCGGTTTCGCCCGCACGCAGCGCCTGAGAGGACGACACGACATGGCCAAGGTTCTTCAAGGCATTCGCGTCCTCGATTTCGGGCGCTATATCGCAGGGCCTTTTTGCGCGGCGCTGCTCGCGGACTTCGGCGCCGAAGTGATCCGCGTCGATCGCGTCGGCGGCAGCGAAGACCGCTTCGTCATGCCGGTCACGGAAAGCGGCGAGGGCGCGTTCTTTCTGCAATCGAACCGCAACAAGCGTTCGATCACGCTCGACATCGATCATCCTCAGGGCCGCGAGGTCGTGAAGCGGCTGATTCGCGACGCCGACGTGGTCATCGCCAACATGCCGCCCGCGACGCTCGCCAATCTCGGCCTCGATTACGAGTCGCTGTGCGCGATCAAACCGGACATCATTCTCACGGCGTCGTCAGCGTTCGGGTCACATGCGGATGCGGCGAATCGCGTCGGTTTCGATGGCGTCGGCCAGGCGATGAGCGGCGCGGTCTACATGTCGGGCACGCCGGAAAGCCCGGCCAAGGCGATGGTGCCGGTCGTCGATTTCGCGACCGCGCTGTCGTGCGCGCTCGGCACCGTGATGGCGCTCTACGAGCGGCGCACGAGCGGCAGGGGGCAGGTGGTCGAGGCGTCGCTCTTGCAAACCGCGCTGATGTTCGCGAGCGGCGCGCTGATCGAGGAAGCGGTGCTGTCCATCGACCGGCAGGCGACCGGCAATCGCAGCCCGATACACGGACCGTCGGACATCTTCCGTACGCGCGATGGATGGATCATCGTGCAGGTGATCGGGCAGCCGCTTTTCAGGCGCTGGGTGCGCATGATCGGCGATCCCGCGCTGATGGACGATCCGCGTTTCACCGACGACCTGCGGCGCGGCGAAAACGGCGCGGCGCTGAGCGAGATGATGTCGGCGTGGTGTGCGTCGCGCACGCGCGAGGAAGCGCTCGCCGCGCTCGAAGCGGCGCGCATTCCCGCTGGCCCCGTCTATTCGCCGCGCGAGGCGCTCGACGATCCGGCGATCCACGCTTCGCACGCGTTCGACTGGGTGGATTATCCGGGGCTGGCGCGCAAGGCGCCGATCGTCGTATCGCCGGCGATGCTGTCGCGCACACCGCCTTCGATCGAATCGCGGCCGCCGACCATCGGCGAGCACACGACGGAGATCCTGCACGAAGCCGGCTACGGCGACGCGCAAATTCAGGCGCTGCGCGAACTCGGCGTGGCGTGAAGTCTTCATGTATCGGGAAGTCGAAGCTCATGTCTCAAACGAATGTCCTCGAACAATACGGTCCACGCGAATCGATGGACTACGACGTGGTGATCGTCGGCGGCGGTCCGGCCGGATTGTCCGCCGCGATTCGACTCAAACAGCGCGCGGCGGTGCAGGGTGTCGAACTCGGTGTCTGTGTGCTGGAGAAAGGCTCGGAGATCGGCGCGCATATCCTTTCGGGCGCGGTGATGGACCCGCGCGCGCTCGATGAACTCATCCCCGACTGGAAGTCGCAAGGCGCGCCGCTCGATGTCGCCGTGACGGAAGACCGCTTTCTGTTCCTGTCCGAATCCGGCGCGCGTTCCGTGCCGAACTGGGCGCTGCCAGATAACTTCAGGAACCACGGCAACTATGTGATCAGCCTCGCGAATCTCACGCGCTGGCTCGGTCAGCAGGCGGAGGCACTGGGCGTGGAAATCTTCGCTGGCTTTCCCGCAGCCGAAGTGCTGTATCACGATGACGGTTCGGTGAAGGGCGTCGCGACGGGCAACATGGGCGTCGGCAGGAATGGCGAGCCGACCGAAAACTTCCAGCTCGGCATGGAACTCCACGCGAAGTACACGCTGTTCTGCGAAGGCGCGCGCGGTCATCTCGGACGGCAGCTGTCAGAGCGCTTCAGGCTGCGCGAGGGCGCCGATCCGCAGGTGTACGGCATCGGCATCAAGGAGTTGTGGGAGATCGATCCCGCGCAGCACAAGCCCGGACTCGTCATTCATACCGCCGGCTGGCCGCTCGACCGCGACACCTACGGCGGTTCGTTTCTCTATCACCTCGACGACAACCAGGTGATGGTCGGCTTCGTCGTCGGACTTGGCTATTCGAATCCGTATCTCTCGCCATTCGAGGAATTTCAGCGCTACAAGACGCATCCGTCGATCCGCACGTTTCTCGAAGGCGGCAAGCGCGTGTCGTACGGCGCGCGCGCGATCACGGCGGGCGGGCTGATGTCCTTGCCGAAGCTCGTGTTTCCGGGCGGCGCGCTCGTCGGCGACGATGCGGGCTTTCTCAACGCATCGCGCATCAAGGGTTCGCACGCGGCGATCAAGACCGGCATGCTCGCCGCCGACGCCGCCTTCGATGCGGTTCAGGCCGGGCGGCGCTCGGACGAACTCGCCGCTTATCCCGCATCGTTCAAGGGTTCGTGGCTGCACGACGAGTTGTATCGCGCGCGCAATTTCAAGCAATGGATGAGCAAGGGACTTTACCTCGGCACGCTGATGGTGGGCATCGAGCAAAAGGTGCTGGGCGGTAATGCGCCGTGGACGCTGCATCATCGGCATTGGGATCACGAGACGCTCAAGCCCGCTTCGCAATGCAGGCCGATCGCGTATCCGAAACCGGATGGCAAGCTCACGTTCGACCGATTGTCGTCGGTGTTCATCTCGAACACGAATCACGAAGAGAACCAGCCCGCGCATCTCACGCTGAAAGATGCGCGCATTCCGGTCGATATCAATCTGCGCACGTATGCGGGCCCGGAAGCGCGCTTCTGTCCCGCTGGCGTGTATGAATTCGTGAAGAACGATGCGCAGGAGGACCGCCTGCAGATCAACGCGCAGAACTGCGTTCACTGCAAGACATGCGATATCAAGGACCCGACGCAGAACATCGTGTGGGTGACGCCCGAAGGCGGCGGCGGGCCAAACTATCCGAACATGTGAGCGCAGCGCGTGCCCGATGGAATCGGGCACGCGCCGCGCTCAGGCTTCGGTGATTTCAGCCTCGCCGTTGTTGAGCACGACGACATCGCGTTCCACCGATCGCGCGCGAAACCGCAGCGCCGTTCCTGACTGGCGCCATATTTCGACGCGTATCGTCTCGCCCGGAAACGCGGGCGAAGAGAAGCGCGTGTAGAGCATCCTGAGGCGCGCTGCATCGTAGCCGCACACCGCGCGCAGAATCGCGTGACCGGCGATTCCGTAGGTCGCCAGTCCATGCAGCACGGGGCGCTCGAAGCCGGCCGCACGCGCCGTCGCGGGATCGACATGCAGCGGATTCACATCCCCGTTCAGTCGATACAGCAACGCGCCTTCCGCACGCACGGGCAGATCGCAGACGATATCCGCCTGCGTTTCCGGCACGGCCGAAGGCGCGGGCAGCGGCGCATCGTGCGGCTGACCGCGTGCGGTAAAACCGCCATCGCCGCGGCAGAAGTTCAACTGCTCGACGCGCGCCAGCACTTCACCGTTCGATGCGTCGATGACATCGCGCGACATCAGCACTTGCGCGCCCTTGCCTTCGCCCTTGTCGACGATCGACTGCACGCGCGTGCGCCCGATGATCGTCGCGGCGGCGGGCAAGGGCCGCATGAGCGTCACGCGCTGCTCGCCATGCACCACCTTCACGTAATCGATGCCGCTCTCGGGGTTGCGCATCCACTGTCCGGGAAAGCCGAGCACGGCGGCCATCGTCGGCGCGACGGCCATCTCAGGGCCGTAGGTGAACTTCAGTGCGCGCGTGTCGAGCGGATCGACACCGAAGCCGACGCTCAGCGCATACAGCGCGCTATCGCGCTCGGTGTAGGTCTGGTGCACGTCGTCGAACGGCCAGTTCTTCAGTTTCTGATAATCGATCGCCAAGTCAGTCTCCGTCGCGTCACACGGGGTCCCAGCTAAAGACATCGCCGGAGCGGTCCATCGGCACGAACGAGGACTTCAGCGCGGGCATGCCGTGCTCGGCGATGGATTCGGGCGTCCAGCCCTCGCTCTGATGCACGGAGCGCACGGGGCGCGGCTGGCTCATCAGGAAGATTTCGTTGTTGCGCACGGTGAAGATCTGACCGTTCACATCGCGCGCGCCGTCGCTCGCGAGATAGACCGCGAGCGGCGCGATCTTCGCGGGTGTCATCTGCTTGATCTTTTCGACGCGCGCCGCCTGCTCGGGCGTATCGGTGGGAATGGAGCTGACCATGCGGCTCCAGGCGAACGGCGCGATGCAGTTCGAGCGCACCTTGAACCTGCCGAGATCGAGCGCGATGGATTTCGAAAGCCCGGCGATGCCCATCTTCGCCGCGTTGTAGTTGGCCTGCGCGAGATTGCCGATCAGCCCCGAGGTCGATGTCATGTGGACGAACGTGCCGCTCTCCTGATCCTTGAAGCGGTTCGCGGCGGCGCGGCTCAGATTGAAGCTGCCGTACAGATGCACTTTCAGCACGGCATCCCATTCCTCGTCCGACATCTTGTGAAAGAAGCGGTCGCGCAGAATCCCCGCGTTGTTCACGACGCAATCGATCCGCCCGAACGCATCGAGCGCCTGTTCGACGATGCGTTCGCCCGCGCCGCTTTCCGCGACGCTGTCGGTGTTCGATACGGCTTCGCCGCCCGCCGCGCGAATCTCCTCGACGACGCGCTCGCCCGGCGTGCTGTCGCGGCCCGTGCCTTCGAGCGACGCGCCGATATCGTTGACCACCACGCGCGCGCCGTAACGCGCCATCAGCAGCGCGATATCGCGGCCGATGCCGCCGCCCGCGCCCGATACGACCACCACCTTGCCTTCCATCATCCTGCTCGTCATATGCGTCTCCGTTGAATCCCGATTGCCTGACTCCGACGATGAAGCGCGCGGCCGATATGTGTCAACGCGATGCGCGAGGACATTCCGTACATCGAAAAGGAGCGCGGCGCTAAACACGGCGCACGTACGGAAGAGGCGCAATCGAAGTACGGAACGTGCCATCACATGCCGTTGACGCGGGTGCCTCGCGAATCGCAGCATGAGCACATCACAGAAGCATCCGGAGAGACTGAAGACCATGATTCGCGACACCGAAACGATGAACGTGCTGCGCGACAACATCGCGCGTTTCGTTCGTGAACGCCTGATCCCCAACGAAGAGCGCGTGGCCGAGAGCGATGAGATTCCGCAGGACATCGTTCGCGACATGAAGGAGATGGGCCTCTTCGGGCTGACCATCCCCGAAGCGTACGGCGGCCTGCAATTGACGATGGAAGAAGAAGTGATCGCGATGTTCGAACTGGGGCGCGCATCGCCCGCGTTCCGCTCGCTGATCGGGACGACGGTGGGCATCGGCTCGCAGGGCATTCTGCTCGACGGCACCGAGGAACAGAAAGCGCTGTATCTGCCGCGTCTCGCGACCGGCGAGATCATCGCGTCGTTCGCGTTGACGGAGCCGGAAGCCGGGTCCGATGCGGCCTCGCTGTGCACCACCGCGATACGCGACGGCGATCATTACGTCGTCAACGGCACGAAGCGCTACATCACCAACGCGCCGCAAGCGGGCATCTTCACGCTGATGGCGCGCACCGATCCCGAGGACAAGAGTTCCGGCGGCATCTCGGCGTTCATCGTCGAGGCGGGCACGCCGGGCATCGGCTTCGGCAAGCGCGACAAGAAGATGGGGCAACGCGGCGCACATACGTGCGACGTCATCTTCGAGAACTGCCGCGTGCCCGCCGCGAATCTGATCGGCGGCGTGGAAGGCAAGGGCTTCAAGACAGCGATGAAAGTGCTCGACAAAGGGCGCATCCATATCGCGGCGATCTGCGTGGCGGTCGCGCAGCGCATGCTCGACGACACGGTGCAATACGCGATCGAGCGCAAGCAGTTCGGCCAGGCGATCGGCGAGTTTCAGCTCGTGCAGGCGATGCTCGCGGACAGCCGCACCGAACTCTATGCGGCGCGCTGCATGGTTCTCGATGCCGCGCGCCGTCGCGATGAAGGATTGAACGTGAGCACGGAGGCATCGTGCGCGAAGCTGTTCGCATCGGAGATGTGCGGGCGTGTCGCGGATCGCGCGGTGCAGATTCACGGCGGCGCGGGCTATATGAGCGAATACGGCATCGAACGTTTTTACCGCGATGTGCGCCTGTTCCGCATCTTCGAAGGCACGACGCAGGTGCAGCAACTGGTCATCGCGCGCAACATGCTGCGTGAAGCGCGCGGGTAAGGAGAGCGACATGATGTCCGCGCGAAAGTCCCTGCGTGATGCCGTGGAAAGCTGGATCACACCCAACCGGGCGATTCCGTTTCGTGTACGCTCGATTCATCGCGGCGAGCGGCTGCGATGCGTGCAGGTCGACGCCCGCGACGCCAGCGGCGATGTCGCGATCTGCTTCTTCAAACATGCCGACGGCGCGTGGCATCTCTTCCCGCCCGCGCCGCGCCGCCTGACGATGAGAATCGCGTGATGAGCGAGTGGGTCGCAAGAGAGGTTCTGAGCGAAGTCGAAGCCGCATGGAACACGGCGGCGCGCGACTGGAACGTGCAGGCATTCGGCGCGCTCTATGCGCCGGACGCGTTGTTCTTCGGCGGACGAAAAGGGCAGTCCGTCGGCGAGGCGGGCATCCTCGCGTATTTCGCGTCTTACGTTGGCGTGATCGAATCGGCCACGCTCGCATTGACAGACCAGCACTTCATTCGTCTGAGCCCGGACTGCTTTCTCGCGCAGGGATACGGCGAATTCACGTTCTCGCTTGCCGGGAACAAGACATCGAAAGCGCGCTTGCGCACGACGCTCGTCATCGCTTCGATCGACGGTGCGTGGCGCATCCGTCAGCATCATTTTTCCAACGAGCCGGAATCGCCGCCGATCTGACCATGCCGGCGCACATCGCGTGCGCCGGCATGAACGAGCCGATCAGAACTTGTGACGCATCGCGAGCCGCACGAGCACCTGATTGCGCGTGGTCGATGCATCGGGCGCGGACGTGCCGCCCGCGCCGTACGTATCCGGCGCGATCGATGCGACCGGCGCGTCGCCGACCGCATGCTGCCATGCGCCGAGCAGATATACATCGGTGCGTTTCGAGAGGAAGTAATCGGCGATCAGCTCGGCCTGATGATATCGAGGCTTCAGATCCGAGTTGTGCGCCTGGCCGTTCGTGTAGGTGTAGTTGCTGGAAAGAATGAACGCGGGCGTGATCTGCCAGCTTGCGGTCGCCGCGTAGTTGTCGAAGCGGAGCGAATCGCTCGCGGAATAGAACTTGGAGTGGCTATACACGAAGCCGAGCGTGACAGGCGTGAGCTGATACGTCACGCCCGCCGCGGCCACGTCCTCCCGAATCACCGCGCCGGTGAGGCCGGCGGCATGCAGCGGCGACGTTGTCGTCACGTTGATGTAATCGCCCGAGATCGCGCCCGTCGTATTCGCATTCGGCGCATTCAGATGCATATACGCCGCGCCGACAGACAGCCTGCCTTGCGTATAGCTCGCGCCGAGACTCCAGAGCCGGTTCGTCGCGAAGCCGGAGCCGTTGTCCGTCGTCGCGGTGTTGCTGAACGCGTACATGCCGCCGAACTTCAGACCGCCGAAGTTCGGGCTCGTGTACTTGACGGAATTGTTCACGCGAAACGAGTTGTCCATATTGTCATTGTCGAACGGATGCGCGAGACCCGTATACGGAATGCCGCTCAACGGCTGAATATATTCGACGATGGAATCGTATTGACGGCCCATCGTGAGCGAGCCGAAGCGATCGTTGGCGATGCCCATCCATGCTTGTCGTCCGAAGAGACGTCCGCCCTGCGCGAGCGCGCCGCCGCCGGTGAAGCCGTTCTCGAGCTGGAAGATCGCGCGGGTTCCGCCGCCGAGATCCTCCACGCCCTTGAAGCCGAAGCGATTGCCTTGAAGGACGCCCATCGTCATCGTCCAGTTTGCTTTGCCGTTGTCGTTGCTGACATAGTTCACGCCCGCATCGACGAGACCGTACAAGGTCACGCTGCTTTGCGCGTGCGCCGCGCCCGCAACGCTGCTGATTACCGCGACCGACAAAAGATGCCTTTTCACTGACGTGTCTCCTTGATTTTGTAGGACTTCGACTGCTGGTTATTAAAAAGCTATTTCGGATGACGAATTAATGGACATGCGCAGACACCGTCAGGCTGTCGAACGCGCTAACGGTGCAGATTCAGGTTCGGTTGCTTATGCTGCTTCGAAGATCGCCGCGAGCCCTTGACCGCCACCGATGCACATGGTTTCGAGGCCGTAACGCCCGCCGCGCCGCCGCAGTTCGTTGAGCAGCGTGGTCATCATGCGCACGCCTGTCGCGCCGATAGGATGCCCGAGCGAGATGCCCGAGCCGTTCACGTTCAGCCGTTCGCGGTCGTCCCATTGCCAGCCTTTCAGCACGGCGAGCGCTTGCGCGGCGAATGCCTCGTTCAGTTCCACCAGATCGATGCGATCGAACGAAAAGCCCGTGCGCGCGAAGAGTCTTTCGACGGCGGGAACCGGACCGATGCCCATGGTCGCCGGTTCGCATCCCGCCGCGGCCCAGCCGACGAGATAGCCGTGCGGCGCAAGTTCGAGCGCATCCAGCTTGTCTTCCGCGACGATCAGACACGCGGCCGCCGCGTCGTTCTGCTGGCTCGCGTTGCCCGCCGTCGTCACGCCGTCCTTCATGAGCGGCTTGAGGCGGGCGAGGGAATCGGCGGTCGTGTCGGCGCGGATGCCTTCGTCGCGCGTGAACATGAGCGGATCGCCCTTTCGCTGCGGCACGGCGATGGGCACGACTTCATCGTCGAACTTGCCTGCTTCCCACGCCGCGGCCGCGCGCCGATGACTCGACGCCGCGAATGCATCGGCTTCGGCCCGCGTGATGCCGTATTCGCGTGCGAGATTCTCGGCGGTTTCCACCATGCCCGAGATATAGCCGAAGCGATCTTCCGGCTGCGAGCGTTCGCGGCCGCGCTCCAGCCGATCGTGAAAGCGCACCGAGCCCGAACGCTTGCCCCAGCGCATGTCGGTCGTGTAGTACTCGATGTTGCTCATGCTTTCCACGCCGCCCGCCAGCACGACATCGGCGGCGCCGCTTTGCACCATCATCGCGGCGGTGACGATGGCCTGCAATCCGCCGCCGCAGCGCCGGTCGAGCTGCATGCCCGGCACGCTGACCGGCAGACCCGCATTGAGCGCCGCCCATCGGCCGATGCAGGGCGTCTCGCCGTTCGCATACGACTGCGCGAACACGACATCGTCGATGCGCGCGGGATCGATGCGCGTGCGTTCGAGCACAGCCTGTATCACGGGCCGTGTGAGGTCTTCGACCGGTACGCCGCGCAGGCTGCCGCCGAACGCGCCGACGGGCGTTCGCACGGGTGCAACAATGGCTGCTCGTCTCATGAATCGTCCTTCGATGTGGATATCGGATAAGTACGTGCACGATGCGAGCCGCACGATACTTCCGTCAACGCAGGACGAAAGACATTTCCGTACTTCGATAGCACGTCGAATGCGATATGCGGGTTGCGCCCTATGCGAAGGTCGCGCGCCTTCGCGATGCCGTTTCGTTGCACGGAACATGCTCGCGTGCCGCGTTGACGGGCATTGCCCTGCCGCTCAGGATTGGAGCGACAATGATCGGGCCTCGTTCCAGGTTCCGGTTTCCGGCTTCATCTCATCGGTATGGAATTGCAATGAACGATCATCAGAAAAGTGCGTGGCGGCCGAGCGCCGAAGACATCGCGACGTCGAACGTGAATGCGCTGATCGAACGGCTCGGCGTGCAGGACTACGACGCGCTGCTGGCCTGCGCGAGCGCGGAGCCGGACCGTTACTGGAAGACGGTGCTCGATTACTGCGGCATCGTGTGGGACGAGCCGTATCGCGCGTATGCGGACTATTCGGCGGGAAAGGAATTCCCCAAATGGTTCGACGGCGGCAGGCTCAACTGGGTGAACTCCGTGCTCAAGTGGGCGGACGATCCGTCCAGCGCCGAACGGCTCGCGATCGTCGCGGAACGCGAAGACGGCTCGGTGCACAACGTCACGTTCAGCGAGCTGAAGGCGCGTGTCGCATCGTTTGCGGCGGGCCTCAGGGCGCAGGGCGTGAGACGCGGCGATCGCGTCGGCCTGCTGATGGAAAACGGCATCGAAGCCGCCGTGACGATGCTCGGCCTGTCGTGGATCGGCGCCATCGCCGTGCCGCTTTTCAGCGGCTTCGGCGTCGATGCGATCGTCTCGCGCCTCTCGTCGTGCACGGCGCGCGCGCTCATCGCGACCACAGGTTTTTCGCGGCGCGGCAAATGGGTCGATGCGCGGGCGCTCGTCGATGAAGCGCTCACGCGCCTGCCCGATATCGACACGCTGATCTGGAAGGACGGCAATGAAGCGCGTGGCTTTCGCGGCAATGTCGTCGACTGGTCGGCGGTCGCGTCGGCGGCGCGGGATGCAGCGCCTGAAGTAATGGCGTCCGGCGATCCGTTCATGGTGATCTACACGTCGGGCACGACTGGTAAGCCCAAGGGCGCGGTGCACACGCACGGCGGCTTTCCGATGAAGATCGCGCACGATTCGGCGGTGCACTTCAACGTGAAGCCCGGCGATGTGTTCTGCTGGCCCGCCGACATGGGCTGGATCGCAGGCAGCCTCGTGATGTCGAGCGCGTTGCTGCGCGGCGCGACGCTCGTCTGCTACGACGGCGCGCCGGATTTTCCGGACTGGTCGCGCATGTCGCGTCTGATCGAGCGGCATCGCATCACGCATTTCGGCTCCGCGCCGACGCTCATTCGCGGTCTCGCGGCCAACGCCGACGTGGCGATGCAAGGCGACGTGTCTTCCGTGCGTCTGCTCATCACGGCGGGCGAGGGCATCGATCCGGAACACTTCGTCTGGTTCCAGCGCGCATTCGGCAGAGGCGAGCGTCCCGTCATCAATTACACGGGCGGCACGGAAGTGTCGGGCGCGTTGCTGTCGAGCGTGGTCGTGAAGCCCATCGTGCCGAGCGGATTCAACACGAGTTCGCCGGGCGTGGCCGTGGATGTCGTCGATGCGGACGGACACGCGCTCGTCGGCGCGATCGGCGAACTCGCGGTGCGCGCGCCGTTCGTCGGCATGACGCAATCGTTCTGGCAGGACGACGAGCGTTACCTCGATTCGTACTGGCGCACGGTGCCCGGCATCTGGGTGCACGGCGATCTCGCGATGCATCGCGAGGACGGTCACTGGTTCATGCTCGGCCGTTCCGATGACACGATCAAGCTCGCGGGCAAGCGCGTCGGGCCGGCGGAAATCGAGGAAGTGCTGCTCGAATTGCCGGAGATCGCGGAGGCCGCCGCGATCGGCGTGGACGATCCCGTCAAAGGGCAAAAGCTCGTGGTGTTCGTCATTCCGATGGCGGGCGCGCCCGTGTCGCAGACCGAGCTTGAGCAGATTGTCGCGCGCCACGTCGATACACGGCTCGGAAGGCCGTTCCGTCCGTCGGCGCTGCACGTCGTCGAGCAGTTGCCGAAGACGCGCAGCTCGAAGATCATGCGGCGCGTGATTCGCAGCGTGTATTGCGGGCGTTCGCCGGGCGATCTTTCGTCGCTCGACAATCCGGCGGCCATCGACATGATTCGCCGCGCCGCGCAGTCCTGAACGCGCTTCAGCCGTGCCGGTCCCGGACCGGCACGTTGCGCAGCAGAAAGTCGATCGCGACGCGCCCGAACCGGTCGTTGCGATCGCCCGCCACCATATGCCCCGCTTCCGCGACGTTCACATGATCTGCATGCGGGCACAGCGCGAGAAACTCGCGCACGCCTTTCTCGCTGACGACATCGGAACTTGCGCCGCGAACGAGCAAGGTCGGCGCCGATAACGCGCGCGCACACGCCGACAATCGTTCGTGGCGTCCGCGAATATCGAGCGGGCGTTCGATGAAGCGCGGGTCCCAGTGCCAGCGATAACGCCCGTCGTCGCCGAGCCGCACGTTCTTCGCGAGACCCTCCGGACTGCGACGGCGCGATTGCGACGGTCGATATTCGCTGATGGCGTCCGCGACCGCTTCGAGCGAATCGAAGCCTTCGGGACGCTGGCGCATGAAAGCGCGAATCCGGTCGACGCCCGCGGGCTCCGTGTACGGCACGATATCGACGAGGATCAGCGCGCTCGCATCGACGAGGCCTTCGCCCATCGCGACGAGGCTTGTCGCGCCGCCCAGCGATGCGCCGACGAGCACGGGTCGCGCGCCGTTCACCGAATCGATCACGCATTGCAGATCCTGCGCGAGCGCGTCGAGGCTGTAGTCGCCGTCCGGGCTCCAGCCCGAATCGCCGTGTCCGCGTGCGTCGTAGGCCACGGCGAAATAACCGGCCTCGCCGAGCCGCGCGCCCGTCTCGCCCCACGCGTGACGTGTCTGGCCGCCGCCATGCAGCAGGATGACGAGCGGGCCGCCCGGGTCGCCCCAGGTATCGGCGGCGAGCGCGATGCCCGATGGCCCGGTCCACATGTGCATCGGTTGCGGTGCGCCCGCGAGTCGGGTTCCTGCGCTCATCGTCGTTCCTTTTTCATGCGCATTCGTAGAGACGCCGCGCGCGTGGCCGCTCGGCGCACGCACGCCGCTCGATGAAGCGCAGCGCGGCATCGCCGAATACGTCATTGCCTTTGCCGACGCGATGACCCGCGTCGCGCACGGTGAGGTATTCGGCGTGCGGACACAGCTTGAGAAATTCGCTCGCGCCTTCCTCGCTGATGACATCCGAACGCTCGCCGCGCATCAGCAGCGTGGGCACCGCGAGCTTGCGCGCGCACGCGCTGAGCCGCCGATGCCGCCGCGCCATGTCTCGCGGCCACGCGACGAAATACGGGTCGCAGTCTTCCGGCGATCGTTGCCGCATGAAGGACTGCACGCGCGCGACGCCGCCGGCTTCCGTCTGCGGCGCGATGTTGACGAGGATAAGCGCGCGGGCATCGACGTAATTCTCGCCCACGGCGAGCAGGCTCGTCGCGCCGCCGGTAGCCGCGCCGATCAGCACGGGCCGACGCGCACCCAGCGATACCGCGATGCATTCGAGGTCGCGCACCATCGCGCTCTGGCTGTAGTTGCCGTCCGCGGGCCAGTCCGAATCGCCGTGACCGCGCGCATCGAACGCGATGGCGTGATAGCCCGCATCCGCGAGCAGCCGTCCCGTGCGATGCCAGGCGTGCCGCGTCTGCCCCGCGCCGTGCAGCAGGATGACCGGGACGCCGTCGGGGTCGCCCCAGGCATCGCCGGCGAGACGAACGCCGTCGTGGCTTTTCCACCAGCGCGCCGGTTCGGGCATGTGACTTGAAACGTTCATGACTTCGCTGCGCGCGGTTCGCGCCATCTCCGTTCTATCGGTCAGCACTCAATTTCATCGCGGGCGCGCGAGGCGTCAACGTCGATCGATGCGTTGTTCCGTATTTCGGAAGGGCGGGGCGTGTCTATCGCGCGTGCTTCGCGAGGAAGCGATCGAGTTGCGCGGCGAAATTCTTGCCGTCGCGCGGCGCATACGGCGCGGGGCCGCCCGTCTGGACGCCGGAGCTGCGCAACTGGTCCATCATCGCGCGGATCGACAGCCGTTCTTCGATGTTCTCCGTGCTCATCCATTCGCCGCGAGGATCGAGCGCGAACGCGCCCTTCGCGATCACCGCGGCGGCAAGCGGGATGTCCGCCGTGATGATGAGATCGCCCGCCTGCGCCATCTCGACGATGCGCGCATCGGCGACGTCGAAACCGGCGGGCACCTGAATCGCGCGTATCCAGGGCGAGGGCGGCGTGCGAAGGAACTGATTGGCGACCAGCGTGACGTTCACGTTCATGCGCGGGCCTGCGCGAAACAGGATATCTTTCACGACGGCGGGGCAGGCGTCGGCATCGACGATGATTTGCATCGGTTGGTATCCCGGAATGTTAAGCCGCCGTCGCGAATGGAAGCGGGCAGGACGGCGCGACGAGTATCGCACGATGACTTCCGGCGACGCAGCGCGGACCCGAACGCCCTATACTTTCGTGAAACGCATCTCCTCCAGAACGGAGAATCACCGTGAGAACGAAGCTGGCAAGCATTGCTGTGTCACTCATCATGGGCGTTGTGGGCGCATCCGCGACTCCGCTTTCCTATGCTCAGGATACCGGTTCGACCGCCACTGACGCGACGCAAGCGGCACCCACGACGAAAGCGGAAAAGAAGGCCGCCCGCAAACAGGCGCGCGCCAAGAAGAACGCCGAGTTGAAGAAACTCGAAGACGCGGGCTACAACCCCGGCCGCGCGAACGATCCCAACTATCCCCAGGATTTGCAGAACGCTCAGAAGAAGGCGGGGATCGGGGCGGGCGCGAGCCAGTAGTTTCGCAGCCGAAGTCATCGCACAGGGCTTGAGCGCCATCACGGGACGCCGTGATGGTTGCGCACGTGCGTGCTAACTCGCCGGTATCTGAACAAAAAAATCCGTGCAATTAGGGTTCGGGCGGCTTGCGCGCGGAATTCTCTTATCCAACACTGCATTGCATTCCGATTAGCCAGATGTCTGTCCGATATACCGGACAACGAGCGATAACCCGATTTTCGATGCGGAACGAGTCTGGAACCGGTTCCGTCATTTCCTTCCTCAAGAACAGGACCTGCAAATGAAACTCTCGAACATAGGCGCCAGAACTGTCTCGCTGTTCGTCATCGCCGGGGCGCTGGCGCTGTCCGCGTGTACCAAGGTTTCCACGCCGGCCGAAGGCGGCGCGGCGGCAGGTTCCGGTTCGACGCTTCAGGCGGTGCTTCAGCGCGGGACCTTGCGCGTCGGCGACTGCCTGACCTTCGCGCCGTTCGGCTTCTACGACAAGGCCGGTCAGCCCGATGGCTACGACGTCGATCTCGCCAAGGAGCTCGCCAAACAGATGGGCGTCAAGCTCGAAGTGGTGAACACGACGAGCGCGAACCGGATTCCGAACCTGCAGACGAGCAAGGTCGATGTCGTGTTCTGCAACTTCACGCGCAATCTGGAACGCGCGAAGGTCATCGAATTCACGACGCCGTATGTCGTCGCGAGCGAAGCGCTGCTCGTGAAGAAGAGCAGCGGCATTCAGTCCGTGAAAGACATGGGCAATCGTACGATCGCGACCGTGAAAGGCTCGACCAACGGCGATGAAGTCCGCTCGCTGAACATTCCGATCAAGATCCAGGAATACGACAGCTCGCAGGCCGCGATTCTCGCCGTGAAGCAAGGTCAAGCCGACGCGATGATCGAGGACAACAACTTCCTCGCGTATCAGGCGACGCTCGACCCCGAACTGACCGTGACCAACGAAGCCCTCGTGCCGCTCGAATACAACGGCTTCGGCGTTAAGGCCGGCGATCAGGCGTGGCTCAATTACCTGAATCTGTTCCTCTTCAACATCAACGCGTCGAAGCTCAACGCGCAGCTCTACAAGAAGTGGTTCGGCGTCGATCCGCGTTATCCGCTCAACCCGCAGTTCTGAGGAAGGCGTGATGTCGATATCGCATGAAACCGGCACGATGCGGAGGCTGATATGAGTTACGAGTGGCTAACCTTGTGGGGCTATGTCCCCGAGTTCCTGAAAGCGGGCTGGCTGACGCTGCAAGTGACGCTTCTCGCGTTCGTGCTGGCGGTGTTGCTCGGTCTGCTGACGGCGCTGGCCAGCATGTCGCCGCTCGGCGTGATCCGGTTCATCGCCCGGGCTTACGTCGAGATCATCCGCAATACGCCGGTTCTCTTGCAGATATTCATCGTGTTCTTCGGCTTGCCGTCGGCGGGAATTTCGCTCGATGCGTACTGGGCCGGCGTGATCGCGCTGGGACTCAACGTCGGCGCTTATCTGTCGGAAGTGTTTCGCGCGGGCATTCAGTCGGTGCCGCGCGGGCAGCTCGAAGCCGCGGGCATTCTCGGTCTCGAACGCGGCCAGATTTTCACGGAGATCGTGTTGCCGCAGGCCGCGCGTGCGGTTTATCCGGCGATCGTCAATTACCTGATTCAACTGTTGCTCGGCACGTCGCTCTTGTCCGCGATCGCATTGCCCGAACTGACCGGCACCGCGACCGTGATCAACTCGCGCACGCTGCTCTATATCCAGACATTCGCGGTCGTGCTCGTCGCGTATCTGGTGCTGAGCAACGTGCTGTCGTGGATCGCGGGGCAGCTCGGCGCACGGATGTTTCATCCGCCGCTGATCGTCCGGCCGCGCGCGCGCTTCGGCGGTCTCGCGCTGCGCCGCGCCAACCGCGCCTGATCACCGAATCGGAGTTGGATCATGTCAATTGAATTGCTGAGAACCAGTCTGTCGATCCTGCTGCAAGGTCTCGTGACGACGCTGCTGCTGTCCATCGCGTCGATCGTCGGCGGCACGCTGATCGGCCTTATTGCCGCCGTATTGCGAACGTTTGGACCGTGGGGCACGGATCGCATCGCACGCCTCTATACCGAGCTGTTTCGCGGCACGCCCGTGCTGATCACGCTGATGTTCATCTACTTCGGCGTCTCTTACTTCGGCTATGCGATCGATGTATTCGCCGCCGGGGTGATCGGCCTCTCCGTGTATCAGGGCGCGTATATCGCCGAAGTGTTCCGTTCCGGGATCGAGTCGGTGGCGAAGGGCCAATGGGAAGTCTCGCAGATTCTCGGTCTGTCGCGCATGCAGGCGTTCGCGTTCGTCGTGCTGCCGCAGACCGGCAGGATCGTGTTGCCGCCGCTCATCGGCCAGTATCTTTCGCTCATCAAGGACACGTCGATCGTCAGCATGATCGGCATGTCGGAACTGATGCACGGCGGGCAGGCGATCGTCGATCGCATCGGCAAGCCGGTCGAGATATACGGACTCGTCGCACTCATCTATTTCGTCGTGTGCTTCCCGCTTTCGCAGTGGGTGCGCCACCATGACCGCAGGAGACTGTCGTGAGCAATCAAAGCCAGACCAAGCCCGTCATTTCGCTCTCGGGCGTCAGTAAAGCATTCGGCGCGACGCGCGTGCTCAACGAGATCAATCTCGAAGTGCGCGCGGGCGAAGTGCTCGTGCTGATCGGCGCGTCGGGTTCGGGCAAGAGCACGGTGCTGCGCATCATGGCGGGACTGGAAACGACGGATTCCGGCGAAGTCTGGGTCAACGACGTGCCGATGCACGACCCGAAGCGCGCACGCGACATTCGCGGTCACGTCGGCATGGTGTTCCAGCAGTTCAATCTGTTTCCGCACAAGACCGCGCTCGGCAATGTCACGCTCGCGCTGATCAAGGCGCGCAAGATGAATCCCGCCGATGCCCGCAAGCGCGCAATGGACGTGCTCGATCGCGTCGGCCTCGCGGATCGCGCCGATCATTACCCGAGCCAGTTGTCGGGCGGACAGCAGCAGCGCGTCGCGATTGCGCGGGCGCTCGCCGTCGAGCCGGGCATCATGTTCTTCGACGAAGCGACCTCGGCGCTCGATCCCGAACTCGTCGGCGAAGTCACCGAAGTGATGCGCGGACTCGCACGCGACGGCATGACGATGGTCGTCGTCACGCACGAAATGGGCTTCGCGCGCAAGACGGCGGATCGCGTCGTCTTCATGGACAAGGGCGTGATCGCGGAGCAGGGCGAGCCGGAGCAGATCTTCGTGAATCCATCGAACGAGCGCACCCGGCAGTTCCTGCATCGCGTGCTCGACCATTGACGCATACGGAGCGAATGCATGGCAGTTACAGAATCGTCGCGAGCGAGAGGCGTGGACCGGGTCATTGCGATGTTTCGGCAATTGCATCTCGCACAGCGCCCGATGACGATGCGCGAGTTGATCGAAGCGACCGGTGCGCCGCGTTCGAGCATCTACGAGCTGGTAGCGATACTCGCGGATGTCGGCTGGCTCGAAACCTCCGCCGATGGAAGCGTGTTCTTCGGACGCGAGATGCACTATTACGGCTCCGATTACGCCACGCACAACGACCTGATCAGCCGCGCGCATCAGTCGATTCTCGCGCTGGTGCGCAAGTACGACGAGACCACCCAGTTGTGCATGCTGGAGGGCAACAAGTACACCGTGGTGCTGTCCGAGAACAGCGCGCGCCCGTTCAACATCAGCTCGGACATCGGCGTGAGAGTGCCGATTCCGTGGACCGCGACCGGACGTCTGCTGCTCGGTCATATGAACGCCGGGGAAATCGGCGCATTGATTCCGCGCGAGGACTTCACGCTCGATAACGGCGTGCATATCGACTTCGATGAATTCATGCGCGATGTTCAGCGCGCGAAGGACTTGGGTTACTGCTGCACGGAAGGTTTGTCGAACGCGTTTCGCCTGTGCATGGCGGCGCCCGTGCGCGATCGCGCCGGCATGCCGATCGCGGCGCTGTGCTTCATGACCGGTCGCGATACCGATCCGCAACGGCGGCAGGCGATGCTCGACGATCTGTTGCAGTCCGCGAACGCGCTGTCGCAGCGATAGTGCATTTGCTTCCTATCGCAGCATTGCGTCGAAGAAGCGCACTACGTCGGCGTTGAAGCGTTCATGGAACGCCGACCGGTCGAAGCCTGGCGCGCTCGTGCAGATGGCGGGCGCTTGGCGCATCAGACGCGCGCTACAGGGCGGCAGGAAGTCGTAGTGTCCCGCGTCGGCGATGACGTGATACTCCGGCGCTTGCGGCAGGTTCGCGCGCACCGCTTCGTCATAGAAAGGGTTCGGCTGATGATGATCGTCGGCGGCTCGCCAGAGCTGGATCGGGATGCGCACGTCTTTCAGGCCCGCGGGCCCGAAAGTGAAGCCGAACGCCGGAGCCGCGATGACTGCCGCCTTGATGCGGGCGTCCGGCACCCAGGCGTCGGCGGGCACGTTCACGCCGACATCAGGATCGACGCCGGCATGCTGAAGCGCCCGGCATAAGTCGTGATCCGGATGCGCGCGGCAATACGGCGCGATCGCGGAGAGATTCGGCACGCCGCCAGCGGCCACGAGCACGGTGAAGCCACCGTTCGAGAAGCCGAATGCACCGATGCGCGCCGGATCGAGATGCTCGCGGCCGCGCCACTGTGCGAGCATGTAATCGATCAGGCGGCGAAGCTGGACCGGGCGACGCCATATCTCCAGCACATGCGTCTGGTCGTCGAACGTGTCGCCGGCGTGGCTCACCGCCGCTGCGACGAAACCCGCATGAGCCAGCGCGATGGCCGTATCGTGGTGGCTGTCATACGAGCCGCCGCCGCCGTGCGACATCACGATCAGCGATAAGCCATTGCCCGCGATCGTCCGCGCAGGGTCGCCCGAGGCCGGCGCATCAGTGGGATACCAGATGCCGACGAGCAGCGGCGGTTCCTCACCGTTGGCGATCCTGACTTCCTCGAAGCCGACATCGGCTGCGAAGGACGGCGCGGCAAGAAGCGCGAGAACGAGCGCGAACGCGGTGACGGCAGCGAATCTCATGACGGTCGGCTCCTCGTCCGTTCGCCGAAGGAATGGCTGATGTTAGAGCATTCACACGCCGACGAGGCCGCGTCGCCGAAGCGCTTTTGCGTCATGCCGGACTACGGACAGGTACTCGTAAACTCACGCTGTTACGATCGTGCCTCTTTCATCTCCAAGACAACGAACTCATGAAAAAGGCTGTTCTCGCCGTATTGGCCGCTGGCATGGCATTTTTTTCGGTCGCTCCGGCTTTCGCTGCTTCGCATCATCATGAACCGGTCTGCCACAAGGTGCGCGTGCATCATCACTGGGAACGCCACTGCAAGTAAGCGTGTTGCGCCGCTGAAAGCAAAGAGCCCCGTCGCGAATACTGACGGGGCTCTTTTTTTTCCGATGCGACGCTTCAGGAAACGCGCGCCACCGACACGGCCGCGCCCGACGACTCCCATCCCAAACCCAGACTCTTCTGTAGCGACACGAAATCCTTCAGCAATTCAGCCTGCGCGGCCACCACGTCCTGTTGCGCGGCGAACTGCGTGCGCTGCGCATCGAGCAGATCGATGAGCGTCGATACGCCCGCCGTGTAACGCTGCCGCACGAGCGTGGCCGAACGTTCCGCCGATGCCTGAACCTGCTGAAGCCGCACCACGTGCTCACGCTGATTGCCGTATCGCGACAGCGACGAATTGGCGTCCTTCAGCGCGCCGAGCACGGTCTTCTCATAGCGCGCTTCGGCTTCGTCGCGCGCGGCTTCGGCTGCATCGACATTGGCCGCCGTGCGCCCGAAGTCGAACAGATTCCATTGCAGATACGGCACGCCGACCCACGAGAAATTCTGCTTGCGCAGCAAATGACCCGGGTTCGACGCGGAAAAGCCGATATCGCCGAGCAAGGACACCTTCGGAAAATAATCCGCGACATGCTCGCCGATTTGCGCATTGCTCGATGCGAGACGCCGTTCGGCGGCGCGGATATCGGGGCGCTGTTGCAGCATCGTCGCCGGATCGCCGATCGGCACCGACGACGGCAACGCGGGCAGCGGCGCACGCGCGCCGAGTTCCGCGTCGAGCGCGCCGGGCGTGCGGCCGGTCAGCACGGCGAGTTGATCGAGCGAATCGGTGATCTGCACTTGCAGCGGCACGAGCGTTGCGCGCGTCGTATCGACCTGCGTGGTCAGGCGTTCGACATCGACTTCGGCCGCCGTGCCGCGCGCGCGGCGCTGCTCGGTGAGCGTGAGCATCTGCTGCTGATACTCGGCCGTGTGTTCGGCGAGCGCGAGCCGTTCCTGCTGATCGCGCAAGTCGATGTACACCGACGCCACTTCCGCCGCGAGCGACACGCGCGCGTCGGAAAGATCGGCGTCCACGGCGTCGGCTTCGTCCGATGCGGCTTCGATCGCGCGGCGCGTGCCGCCGAAGAGATCGATTTCCCACGAGGCGTCGAAGCCCACGGTATAGAAATCGACGGGACCGCGTCCGTTCGATGCCGGCGCGCCCTGATCGCCCGACGACGAGCCGAAGATCGACGTATCCGGCGAACGCGTGCGCAGCGCCGCCGCCGAAGCCGACACCTTGGGCAACTCATTGGCGCGCTGTCCGCTCAGTTGCGAGCGCGACTGACGCAGACGCGCGCGTGCCATCTTGAGGTCGGGATTGTGCGTGAACGCGGCATCGATCAACGTGTTCAGTTGATGATCGTCGAGCGCCTGCCACCATGTAGCGGGCGCGTGCGTCGCGACGACGCCCTGCGCCGGGGCGCGCACGAACGCGCCGCTCTTCGCGGCGTCGGGCGCGACTTCCGGCGCGCCGTGATAGTCGGGGCCGACCGTGCACGCGGCGAGCGCGAGCGCGGCCAACGGAAGCAGACAGGTGAAGCGGGAAGGAAACATCGTCGAAAGATTCATGACATCAGTGGCCGGCGGACGGCATCTCGCCGGCCTGCGCGCGCGGAGTCTTGAGTAGAAGCGCGAGCGGCAGACACGCGAGCAGCGCGATGGCCAGCACGTAAAAGGTTTCGGAGTAAGTCATGACGATGGCCTGCTGGCCGATCTGCATCGACAACTGGCCGAGCGCCTGCATCTTCGCGTGGGCGATGTCGCCGCCCTGTGCCGCGAAGTTGGCGGCGCTCGCCGCCATGCGCTCCTGACCGATCACGGAGTTGGCCGTCAGCGATTCGCGGATCGCCGCCGTATGAAAATTGTCGCGGCGATCGATCACGGTGCCGAGGATCGCGAGGCCCACCGAGCCGCCGAGATTGCGCGCCATGTTGTAGAGGCCGGCGGCATCGCCGGATTCCTCGCGCGACACCGCGGCCATCGACGCCTGATTGAGCGGCATCATCGCGAGCATCTGGCCGAAGCCGCGCAGGATTTGCGACCAGAAGAAATCGTGCCCGACGCTCTGCGCGGTGAGCGAGATATCGAGCAGGCAGCTCGCCGCGAAGAACAGCAGACCCGTGATGACGAGCACGCGAAAATCCACCTTGCCGAGCAGACGCGGCAGCACCGGCATGATGAGAAACGCGGGCACGCCCGACACGAGCATGATCGCGCCGGATTGCAACGCGTTGTAGCCCGCGACGATGCTCAGGAACTGCGGCAGCAAAAACGATACGCAATAAAGCCCCGCGCCCACCGCGAACACGATCAGGATCACGCTCGCATAGCGCGGATTGCGTAGCAGCGAGAGCCGCACGATCGGCTTCTTCGCGACGAACTGCGAGAGCGCGATGAGCAGAAAGCCGAACGCGGTGACGCAGGTGAGCATCACGATCTCGCCCGATTCGAACCATTGGTTACGCTGGCCTTCTTCCAGCACGACGGTGAGCGAACTCAGGCCGATCGCCAGTCCCGCGATGCCGATCCAGTCGGCTTTCAGAAACGCCTCCCAGTGCGACTTCTCGGCGGGCAGCCCGGTGACGAGCAGCGCGACGAGCGCGATGCCCACCGGCACGTTCACGAAGAAGCACCACGACCACGAGATATTCTCCGCGAGCCAGCCGCCGAGCACGGGGCCGAGCAGCGGCCCGAGCAGCACGATCAGACCGAAGATCGTCATGCCGACCGGCATCTGCTCGCGCGGCAGCCGCGTGCGGATGATGGTCTGCGCGGTCGGGATCATCGCGCCGCCGGTGAAGCCCTGGCCGATGCGGCCCGCGACCATCATCGGCAACGAGGTGGAGAGGCCGCACATCACCGAGAACAGCGTGAACAGCACCGCGTTGCCGAGCAGGAAATTGCGCAGGCCGAACACGCGCGTGAGCCATGCGGCGAGCGGGATCATCACGATTTCCGACATCAGGTAGCCGGTCGAGATCCAGGTGCCTTCGGTGCCGGTCGCGCCGATCTCGCCCTGGATCTGCGGCAGCGCGGAGTTGGTGATGGAGATATCGAGCGTGGCCATCAGCGCGCCGAGCGCGCCGGCCGTGACCGCGATCCAGTCGACGGCGCTCGCGCGTGCGTGCGCTTCAGTCATGGCGATTCTCGGCGGCGACGCGCTTGCTGTCGTCGGTGGCGGCTTTGGTATCGACATCGACCGTCACCGATAATCCCGGCAGCAGCACCTTGCGCGTTTCCGGACCGGTATCGACGCGAATGCGCACCGGCACGCGCTGCACGATCTTCGTGAAGTTGCCGGTCGCGTTCTCGGGCGGCAGGAGCGCGAACTGCGCGCCGGTGCCGGGCGCGAAGCTCTCGACGACGCCGTGCAGGTCCGTGCCCTTGAGCGCATCGACATGCAGCGTCGCCGGCTGGCCGATACGCATACGGCCCACTTGCGTTTCCTTGAAGTTCGCTTCGAGATACAGCGACTGGACCGGCACGACCGTCATCAGCCGCGTGCCGGGTTGCACGTACTGGCCGACGCGGATCGTGCGGTCGCCCACGCGGCCCGCGACCGGACTCACGAGCGTCGTGTCGTCGAGATCGAGCTTCGACTGGTTGAGCTGCGCCTGCGCCGCTTCCATCTGCGCGCGGGCCTGCGCGATCTGCGCTTCGGTCGCGCCGATCTGCATCGTGGCGGAGCGGGCGGCGGCGAGATTCGCGGCGAGCGTGGCGCGCGCCTGATCGCGCGTCGACACGAGGCTCGCGAGGCGCTCGGCGGTTTCCGCGCCGGTCGCGACGAGCGGACGATAGCGCGTCACGTCGTCCTCCGCGTGCGCGAGACTCACGCGCGACACGTCGGCCTGCGCCTTCGCCTGTTCGGCGTTCGCGTGCTGTTGCTTCAGCTCGGCCTCGGCGCGCTGGATATCGGCGGCGCGCGCGTCGAGCGTCGCTTTCGCCTGATCGAGCGATGCCTGATACTGCCGCGTATCGAGGCGCGCGAGCGGCGCGCCCGCCGCGACGGACTGATTGTCTTCGACCAGCACTTCCGTGATGTAGCCGCTCACCTTGGGCGCGATGGTCACGCTGTCGGCTTTGAGATAGGCGTCGTCGGTGGTTTCGACGAAGCGGCCGACAGTCCACCAGCGCAGGCCCCACGCAACGCCGACGACGACCGCGACGATGCCGATCGCGATCAGCACGCGCTTGCGTGATGTTTTGCCTTGGGCGGCGTCAGTGGGTTGGCCGCCGTGCGTGGGCGCTGTGACTGACATGATTTCTCCGGGATTGCTTGCGCTACCGCCTGCGTGCGGTAGTCTTCGATGAATACGAGACGGTGAGCGCGTTTGCTGCATGTTCGATACACGCGGCGCGCTCGCCAAACTAGACGATGGCGTCTAGTATGCACGAATCTAGACGATCGCGTCTAGTTTCGCCCGTGCCAGGAGAGACGATGAAGAAGCCTCGCACCGACAACGAAAGCGAGTTGCAAGATCAGGAGCGCGGCAGCACCGCGCGTTCGCCGCTACAGGCGCGCGGGCGGGCGCGCATCGAGGCCGTGCTCGACGCGACCGCTGAACTGATCGTGGAAAAGGGTCTTGAGGGCGTGACGATGCACGGCGTCGCCCGGCGCGCCCAGACGCCGATCGGCTCGATGTATCACTTCTTTCCGGATCGCGACAGCCTGCTCGCCGCGCTGTGGGATCGTCACGCGGCGGCGCTCGACGAACTCGAAGACGAGCTCGGACGGATCGATAGCGAGACGTGGCGGGGACTATCGGCGGAAGCGGTGATCGATCGCATCATGACGCCGCATATCGAATACTTCGAGCGCAAGACCGACTTTCTGATCCTGATGTCGGTCATGCCGCACGACGAAGCGAAAAAGAAGCGCAAGTCCGGCATGATGAGAAAGGTGATCGACGCACGCATGCCCGGCGTGAAAGCTTCCGAGCGCGAACTCTACGTGGAGATGCTCCATGCGCTCGCGGGCGGCGCGCTGGCCGTCAAGTTGCGTCCATCGATGGGCGACGTGCAGTTGGCGCGCCGCTATCTGCGCGAAGTCAAGCGGGCGCTGGCCGCGTATCTGGCGGCGGTGGAGGCGGCGGTTCTCAAGTGACGCCCGGATCGCACAAGGCTTCGGAATCCGAAGTAAATCAGACTTCCGCGTGCCTGCGAATCTGCCGCGTCATGAACTCGCTCGAATCGACATCTTCCGGAGACAGCGAACGGCCACACGCTTCACATGCAGGCGTGTTATCGGCGAAGAGGCGGTCGGCGCCTTGGTAGTGACCAGTGTCCGACAGGCCTTCCAGCGTCGCGCGATACCAGTGTGACTGTCCATCGTCGTAGATGCGTTCCACAATCGAGCCGCGATGCCCGCAAGGGCAATTCACGTGTGTGATGATGCCGACTTTCATGCGTGCCTCGATATCATTGGCGAAGCGTTGAAGTGCGCGATGCGCCCGGCAAGCGTGCTAATGGGACAAACGGACGCAACGCATGTACCTGACTTGATCGATTTGGCAGGCGATCGCATAACGAGTTCATTCCGCGTGCAAGGCGTGGCGAAAATAAGCGTCATCCGCTCAGTAGCGGGTCGAGTCGGGTGGAAAGGACTTTCGCGGCGCGCTTGCCTGTTTCGTCTTGAAGAGACGTCGGTGGCATCGGTTTAATTCGTCAAAATTTCGCTATACAAAATCCTCAAACCGCGTAGGATGGATGAATCCAGCGAGTGGCAATCAATTCGTAGCATCCGATAGCGCTCAAGCGCCGGCCCCGAACGGGATCAGCCTCAGATCGGAGACCGTGCAACGCGGTCGATCGTGTCACCTTGCCGATACTGCTCTACGCCCCCTTACTACACTGCCGCCTGTGCGCGGTCCGAGATCATTTGATGACAGTCGAAAACCGCCTATATCGTGGCCTGGAAATATGCCCGCTCGTCTTTTCGCATCGGCCGGCCGGCGCCAGTCACGCATACAGCCAGGACGATGGATTCGATGCTGCCGTGCGTATTCAGGAACCGTCGGCGGAAATGGGTATATCGCGCAGCCGCGTATTCAAGATCAGCGCGGGCGAGCCGTTTCAGAGCGCCGGCGACGCGCGTCGCGCATCGATCGCGTACGCCGAGCAGATGATCGACAAGTGCCCGCAGGCGCGGACGTTCCTTGACTAGCGCTGTGAGCACGCTTCGCAGCGCCGACGATGACCTGCCGTCGCAAACGGCAAGGGGAAGCATGATGCAAGCCGATACCCGCAACATTCGCATCGATCCGACGCCGCGCCGGGCCGACGGTGAATATATGGCGCATGCGCGCATCTGCGCCGACCGTGCGGACGGCAGCGTGATGGATGTCTTCGTCAGCGGCGATCTTGCCGGCTTCGACCGCCGTGACGATGCCGTCGCGTTCGCGGCGAACTGGGCGCGCCAGTGGCTTGAAGTGCGGTTCGGTTGAATCGACCTCGGTAGATTGACATGCCGTGATTTCGTCTGCGCAGGCCGCCGCGCCTCCTAACGTCTCACATTGGCAAAAGAAGCTGATTGTGGAGCGAGGATGGCCGGTTCCCGTCGAAAAGAAGCAACTGAAAGTCAGCAACCGGACGCGCAGAACGTTCGCGTCGTCACGGCGAAAAAGGGCAAGTCGGCCGTTGCGGACGCATCGCAACCGGACCGGCAGCGACGCGCCGACGAACAGCAGCGTGCGGTACGCGCGTTGATCCGTGTGGCCAGGGATCAAGGCTTCGTCACGCATGCGCAAATCAACGATCATCTGCCTGGCGATCTCGCGCAGCCTTCCGTGCTCGATGATGTTTCGCGCACGTTCCTCGAAATGGGCGTGGCGGTCTACGAACAGGTTCCCGACACCGAGACGCTGTTGCTCGACGACGCAGTCCCGGTCGTCGCGCTCGATGATCAGTCGGAAGAAGACGCCGAAGTCGCGCTCTCGACTGTCGATGCCGAATTCGGCCGCACCACCGATCCCGTGCGCATGTACATGCGCGAGATGGGCGCGAAGCAACTGCTGACGCGCGCGGCCGAAGTGAAAATCGCGCAGCGGATCGAAGCGAGCATCAACGAGATGATTCAGGCCATCGCGGCCTCTCCGCCCACCATCTCGATGATCCTCGCGAGCGCGCGGCAGGTCGCGGAGAACGAGCTTGGCATCGACGAACTGATCGACGGTATCGATGACAAGACGATGCCATCGGAGATCGATAAACCCGAGCGTGCCGACGAGGAACGCGATCCCGAAGCCGAGGACGAAGCGAACCGCTTGCGGCTGACGCAACTCAAGGACGACGCACTCGCGCTCTTTGCGGGGGTGGAAGAATGCGTCGAACAATTGCGCGAAGCGGGCACGACCAGCGTTCCGGGCGCTCACGACATCATTCGAAAAGAACTGGCGCGCGTGCGCTTCTCGACCCGCACGGTGGACCGCGCCTGCAACGATATCCAGCAGCGGCTGGTGCACGTGCGTCAGATCGAGCGGCGAATTTCCAGTATTGCCATCGACCGGTGCGGCATGCCGCGCGAGCAGTTCATCGCATCGTTTCCGGGTCACGAGACCGATCTCGACTGGACCGCGAAGACCGCCGCGACATCGCGCGACTATGGCGCAGCGCTGGAACGCAGCCTGCCCGCCATTCAGGCCGAGCAATCCCGTCTGATCGATCTCGAACGGCACGCCGCGATGCCGGTTCAGCGCCTGAAGCAAATCGGCCGGCAACTGCTCGCGGCCGAATCCCGCATGCGGCACGCGAAGAACGAGATGATCGAAGCCAATCTGCGCCTCGTGATCTCGATCGCCAAGAAATATGTGAATCGCGGCGTTCACTTTCTCGACCTCGTTCAAGAGGGCAACATCGGCTTGATGAAGGCCGTCGACAAGTTCGAATACAGGCGCGGCTGGAAATTCTCGACCTACGCGACGTGGTGGGTTCGTCAGGCGGTCACGCGCGCCGTCGCGGACCAGGCGCGCACGATTCGCGTCCCGGTGCATATGGTCGAGACAATCAACAAGCTCAACCGCATTTCAAGCGAGATTCTGCAGCAGACCGGCAAGCCCGCGCAGCCCGCGGTGCTGGCCGAGCGCATGGAGTTGCCCGAGGCGCGCATCGGCAGCATTCAGAAAATGGCGATGCGCCTGATCTCGCTCGAAACTCCAGCGAACGATGACGCCGATGCCACGCTCGGTGACCTGATCGAGGATTCGAACGCGGAATCGCCGCTCGATGCGGTCGTGCGCGCCAGCCTGCGCGTTGCCATCGACGATGCGTTGAGCGCGCTCACGCCGCGCGAAGCACGCGTTTTGCGCATGCGCTTCGGCATCGACATGCTCAGCGAATTCACGCTTGGCGAGCTAGGCACGCATCTGGGCGTGTCGCGCGAACGCATCCGGCAGATCGAAAGTCAGGCCATCCGCAAACTGATGCATCCGCGACGCGCGGATAAACTGCGCTCGTTTCTCGATCACTAGTCGAGTCGGTCTTCCGTGAGGCTCATGAGGACATCGGCGTACCAGGCGCTGTTGAGGCCGAGCGATTCGTCCACGTGCAGATCGCGCGTGGTCATGTCGATGGTCGATGAATGAATGCCGAGCAGCCGCCACGGAAGCGCGCACGACGCGCCGCTTTCATCGGCCGGATGGCGGCTTATCACGACGGGTGCGCCGCTCGTGCCGCGGTGCGTGCGCGCATCGGTGATGAAGCAGCCCTTGCCCTGAAACCGCAGTCCGAACGCCGACGCGATGATGCCTTGTCTCACCACCGGCAGATGATGCAGCGAGTCATGAAAGCCCAGCGGAAAGCCGACGATCAGCACGGAAGCGCCGATCGGCATGGCGTCGCTGGATGCGGGCAGATGTTCGGGACGAAACGCGGCGAACACGGCCGTGAGCGGCAACTGATGGCGGGGCACTTCGAGCACGGCGACATCGATCTCGCCGCCCGTATCCGATGCCTGACGCCACAGGCTCATGCCCGCGTCGTATAGCGGCAGCGACGCCCACGCCGACGCGCCCAGATTGTCACGATCCACGTGCAGCTCGATTTCGATGCGATCGGGGAAATGCTGGCTGGCCGCATCGACCAGCACATGACGGCTCGTGACGAGAAAGAGGCGCTCTCCGCGCGCGAAGAAAAAGCCGCTCGCGTTGGTGAGATGACGTGCTTGCACGAACGTGCGCACCCGCACGGCCGTGAGCAAGAGGGCTTCGACCGTGGGCTTGCGCGCGGCGTCGGGCTCGTCGGGCAAATTCGGATTGGTGTTGTTTCTTGCGAGGAAGATTCGCAACGCGTCGTGCTGCGGATATTGATCTTGCAGGCTGTTTTCCGACAGGAACTCCGCGACAGGCTTGTCCGAAACAGAACCGCCGGACGCCGCGTTTGGCACGTGCCGGACAACGGCATTCGCGCCGTCGCAGAGGAGCCATCTGTCACCGTTCGAGCTGCGATAGAACTCGGTCGTATGCATTGCCGTGGTGTCCTGGTGACGCGAAATTTTGCAGCGTCACCGTTGTCCACGCGACCGCTTAAAAACATGCGTCGCTTCAGGCGCGGCGGTCGCCGGGAAGATGCGGATCGAATACCGCCTCGAGCATAAATTGACGATACGCACCTCGCCCGAAGCGGTCAAGGCATTTCGGGCAACGTGAAGGAGACGGGTCGCGATGCGCTTGCGCCTCGGTCATGCACTATCCGCGGGTGTCGATCCAGTCCTTCGCCCAGCGATGCGCGTAAGCGATGGCCTCGACTTCTTTCGAGAAATAGCCGACGGAATAAAAGGTGTACTGCGATTCGGAAGAACGAATATTTTTACGGTCTACAGACACGTTTGCCGAAAACGTCCGGTCCGGCAGGCGGTGTGCGGTCGCTTGTACCGCATAACCGTGATAACTCTGAATGGATGCCATTAGATTTTATATTTTTTGGGCGCTGATACTTACGTTCAAACGCAACGAATGAGAAAAGAGTGCGCGCGATATATCACCGAGCGATGTCGGGACGTGCGGCAATGAAGAGGGTGAGGGAGGGAAGCGGAAAAACCAGAGGGGAACGGGATCCGCACAACGGACCCCGTGACGCTGCGATTAGAGCGGCTTGATGTTCGAGGCTTGCATGCCCTTCGGGCCGCGCTTCGTTTCGAAGCTCACCTTCTGACCTTCGACCAGGGTCTTGAAACCGTCGGCGCGAATTTCGGAGAAGTGCGCGAACAGATCATCGCCGCCGTTATCCGGGGTAATGAAGCCGAAGCCCTTGGTGTCGTTGAACCATTTAACGATGCCGTTATCCATGAAAAATCCTTGAGAATCTGATGTGGGTGTTGAACGAGAGAAGCATCAAGGAGGGAGTGGACAACGAATTCCGGCACTAAAACGGACTATTGATGAGCAGCAGTCGACTTCTTGAACTTCGGCTGCAATCATACCAAACCCATGTGAAATGGTCAACTATTAGTCGATTTCAGTGCGGATACGTGACGGGAAGGCGCTCCGGCCACGCCCCTCGGCGGCGCGGCGCTTCCTCATCCGACAATTCGGATAATTAATGATTGACGTCCGCACGCAGCCAGGCAGAAGCTTGCGGAAATAATTCGTAATGGAGAGCCTCCGGTCTGAATACGCGCTGAAAATATATTTCCTTCCGCCATGCGCAAGCCTGCATGGTCTCGAAAAACGGAGAAGAGAATGAGAAGGATACGAGGGCTGGTTCTGGCGATATCTTCAGGAGTATTGATTACCGGATGCGGCGGCGACGCCGGCTCCGATGCAGCGGTCACGAACGGAAAGAGCGCAACTGGCCAGCCAGCGGCGCAGCAGGAAGCGGCAACCAAGGGTTACGCGTTGTCGACGGTCATCTGGGACCGCGTTCCCATCGGCGTTTGCTGGAACATGAACAACGCCGATTTCGCGCGATACTCCGCGGAACGGAACTGGAGCCGCCTCGCGGTTCAGGAAACCTGGGAGCAGAATTCGGGCGTGCGGTTCACTGGATGGCGGCAATGCACGAACGATCCGAACTACTACGGCGTGCGGATAACCGTCGAGGACATTGCGGCGAGCGGACCGCATACCGTCGGCCTGGGCGCGATGCTGAACAACGTCGCAGGCGGAATGGCGCTCGATTTCACCTTCAGGAACTGGAGCCCGAGTTGCCAGGGACGTGAGGAATATTGCATCCGCCGCGTTGCCGCGCATGAATTCGGCCACGCGCTGGGCTTCGCGCACGAGCAGAACCGGCCCGACACGCCATCGACATGCATCGAGCCCGCGCAAGGCACCTCGGGCGATACGATGATCGGCAGTTGGGATCTCGCATCGATCATGAACTACTGCAATCCGAACTGGAACGGTGACGGCAAGCTGAGCGCCACCGACATCGAAATGGTGCAGAAGTACTACGGACCTCCCCGGGTCAGCGAAACCGTGTACACGTTGACGCGCGCCCAGGCTCCGGCTCAGGTCACCGCGTACGATTTCGCGTCGCGCACAGCGAAGGCATCGATCGATCTTTCATTGACGGGCGACTACAAGCAGGTCGATCGAATGTTCGCCAGCGTCGACGGGAAGCGGCTGCACGTGCTACTGGAGAGAAGTCCGACATCGCTCGATCTCGCCACGATCGATACCGCGACCAACAAGGTGCTGCACGTCACGCCTATCGGGCCGCTGCTGACGACTTCCACGGGTTATAGCTTCCAGCCCGCGTTGGATGGCAAGCAGGTCTATCTGTCGAACAAGAACGTGATCAGCGTCATCGATACCGACTCGGGGGCGCTGCTCAGAAAGATGGTGCTGCCCGAGGATTACAGCGTCATCAAGCTGGTAACGGCGAAGAATGACGATCAATACCTCTTCGCGCTTGCGAACGCGCCGGGGACGAAGCTGGAAGTTCTTCGCATCGAGGCGGCCAGCGGGTTTATCGTGGGCGGCTATCCGGCGGGTTCGGCGTCGAGCACGATGAACGATGAATTCACCGTGACCGCCGATGCGAAAAAGGCCTATTTCGTGAGCTTCACGTCGTTTGCAGGCGAGGGCAGCCTGACGGAAATGGATCTGGAGAGCGGCATCTGGCGCGTGCTGACCGATCTGCCGGAAAAGAAACCGAAATTCCTCACGGCAATCGGTAACGGGCAGATTCTTTTCGCCGATGACAATGCGACGAGCCCGAGCGCGATCATCCTCTATGACGTGACGAGCAGAGCGAAGACGACGTTGCTGACATCGCCAAGCCTTGTGGGATACATGCAATTCGATCCGACGTCCGGGTCCGTACTCCTGGAACGGAGTGACACGTGGTCCGTCAATCAGTTGAAGCAGCGTTCGGACGGAAAATATCGGAGCACCGACCTCGGGCTGCGGTCGTTCACCAGCGGTACGGTGTCGAGCGGCGTTGCGCCCTTCGTGGTGGTGACGCGCTGAGAAACGGTTCGCGATTCGTAGGACTTAAAGGAGGATTCCGCACCACCGCTCACACGGTGAGGAAAACACGAATGCTCACTTGACGACAGCCGAAAGTGCCGTATGATGGGTCTCTATATTGCGGTGCAGCAAAATCGCGACCGGTCATAAATACAGCTTTTTCTACGAAGCTGAACTCAGGAGCAACAATGTTTCCTTCTTCTTTCGCGAATCAAACGTTTGTCTACCCGGCAGCAAGCCTTCAGGTCCTCGTGAATGTTGCAAAGCGGTATGCGAGCGGCCTTCAGCAACTTGCTGAACTGAACGTGCAGACGGCCAAGACCGTCTTCGAAGAGAGCACGGCCGTTGCCAAGGCCGGCCCGCAGGCAAAGCCGGCCGACTTTCTGAGCTGGCAATCGACGCTGCTGGCCGAGACGCCCGAAAAGGCGGCTGCTTATACGAGGCATTTCTGGCAGATCGTTCGTGCGACGCAGACGGACATTCTCAACGAAGCGCGCGGCCCGATCGAGCAGTTCGGCTTCGGACTGAAGAAGGCGACCGAATCTGCTTCGCAAGAGGCTGTCGGACTGCTGTCGAGCGCTGCCGACGCATCGACCGATCTCGCGGATGCAGGCGTCGAAGCGATCGAGTCATCCGAGAAGGCCGTGCGTGCTGCCAAGGCCGACGCAAAGCGCTAATCCGTGCCGTCAGCCCTGACGTGCCACTGTTGACTTTCGAAACCCGCATCACGCGGGTTTTTTATTCTGCTCGACCCGACGGGAAAATCGATGAATCCCTTCCATCCGCTTGCGTGGGCGCACGACTCGTTCTGGTCGATGTTTCCTCGCGAAATCGTCGGTCTCACGGCGCAATTCTTCGACAACACTGAGACAGCGGTCGCAAGCCCTGCGACTCCGCTGCCATCGGCAAGCGAAACGAAAAAGACATACTCCGAAGATGAACCGCCGCACAGCGACAGCACGATCGCGCAAGCGGGCGCTCATCGCTGGTCGAGCAAGAGCTTCGAGCATGGCAACGAGCGCTATCGATTCAAGGTCTATGTTCCGACCACATACGAAGGCCAGCCGCTGCCGATGATCGTCATGCTCCACGGCGCGCAACAGGACCCGGACGACTTCGCATCGGGGACCGGGATGAATATCGTCGCCGAAGAGAAGGGCTTTATCGTCGTCTATCCGGAGCAGCCGGAAAGTTCGAATCCACTGAGGTGCTGGAACTGGTTCATGGCGGCGAATCAGACGCGCGAATCAGGCGAAGCGGCGGCCATCGCGGCCCTCACGCGCGAGGTCGCGGCCACTTATAACGTGGATCGTGCTCGCGTCTATATCGCGGGTATGTCGGCGGGTGGTGCTTTGGCCGTCAATCTCGCTGTGACGCATCCGGAGCTTTACGCGGCCGCGGCGATTCATTCGGGCCTGGCGTTCGGCGTCGCCGACGAGCAGATGACGGCGCTCTGCGCGATGAATGACGGCAAGGGCAAAGTGCGCTTGCCCGACACCCTGTCGGACGGCCCCAAACCGCGCGCGGTGCCTCTGATCGTTTTTCACGGCGATGCCGATGACACCGTGCATCCGCGCAACAGCGAACAGATCGTGTCGATGAGCCAGTTGCTGCATGGCATGTCCGACGACACGGTGACGTCATCCTCGATCTACGTCGCCGACGAAGCGGGCGGCCACGCCTATACCCGTCAAGTGTTTCATGACCGTGACGGTGAACCGATCGGCGAGCAGTGGGTCGTGCACGGACTGGGTCATGCGTGGTCCGGAGGCCATCCCGACGGCACCCATACGGACACGCGCGGACCGGCAGCGAGCCGCGAGATTGCGCGATTCTTCGGTCAATTCACGAGAGACGGCAGCCGGCAATACTGAAGGTTCATCGAAGAAGTCCGCTTTGAATTCTCCCCCCTCGCCGCCTAGACTTTGATTCGACATTCCGGGTAGTCGATCAAAACGCGAATTCGTTCGCGCATCGTCGGAACGTGGCGTGACACGAGGAGGGACGATGGAATGCATCGAGATATACAGCGGCCTCGACGGACATTCGGCGTTCAGAACCATTCACGCGTTCGAAGCGAGTCCGGTGATATTCAAGGGCGTCGCCGTTTCCTTATCGTCGCCGCAGCCGTGTGAAAGCGTGCTCGTGCACGAGTTCGACGCAGACTATGTGCTCGGCTGGCATAACCCGCCAGCTAGACAATATGTCATCGTGCTCGATGGCGAACTCGAAATCACCGTGCAAGGCAGCGACGCTTCGCAACGGTTTGCAGCAGGCGCGATGTTCATTGCCGGCGACATGGACGGCACAGGCCATACGACACGCGCGATCCGTTCAGGCCGCGCATTGGTCGTCAACTTGCGGGTATGACGCGATGTTACTCAAGCATGCACTCGCAGTGGTGACAGGCGGCGGCAGTGGCATAGGCTTCGCCGCCGCCGAACGATTCGTGGCCGAAGGCGCGCGCGTGGTCATCAGCGGGCGTAACGCGGAGAAACTGCAACGCGCCGCGGAGAAACTTGGCGAGAAAGTATTGCCTGTCGTTGCCGACGCCGCGATCCCCGACGACATGCGTAAGCTATACGAGAAGGCAGTCGGCCACTTCAAATGCAAGGTGGATGTCGTCGTTGCCAACGCGGGTGTTTCCCGTCAAACGCCGGTGCGCGACACGTCGCTGGCGCAATTCTCCGATGTACTCAACACCAATGTCGGCGGGGTCTACGCGACTGTGCGCGAGGCGCTGCCGTTCCTTGCACGGCCTGCGTCGATCATCCTCGTGGCGTCGCTCGCGGCCAATCAGGGCACCAAAAATTTTTCCGCTTACTGCGCGTCGAAGGCGGCGGTCGTTTCGCTCGCAAAGAGCTTCGCGGCGGAATTCGTCGAGTCCGACATACGCGTCAACAGCATTTCTCCGGGCGTGGCCAATACGCCGATCTTCGATAGCCTCGGAATGTCGGAAGCGCAACTGCTGGAATGGTCGCGCGTGATTCCGATGAAGCGCCCGGCCGACCCGGCGGAAATCGCCGCCGCGATTCTTTTTCTCGCATCCGATGCGTCGCGCTACATGACAGGCGCCGACCTCGCAGTCGACGGCGGCATGTCAGGCATCAGTCCATTTTGATTCGCCGCTGCGATCGCATCGAAGAACGCGGGATCGAGCGCGTGCCCCATGCGCGGGCGGAAAGATCGGATCGTCGCTTCCCTGAATGATCAGCACGGGCAAATCGAGAGACGCCAGCTCTTCGCTCTCTCCGAACTCCTCGTAGAAGAGACCGATCCGACTGCCGCGAAACGTGCCTGCCTTGACCACGAAAATCTCCTTTCATCACGATGCCTCGACGTTCCGCGCGAGTGGCAGAGGCCGGGGTTCGCGGTGCTCGTCGAGATGTTTGCAGACGACATCCGCGACGAGTTCCGGCCGGGTGCCCACGAAGTAATGCTGTCCCTCGGGCAACACGGCCAAAGCCGTCCGATCCGACAGCGCCGACCACGCGCGAAACCGGCGCGCATATCCGCGCGTCAGCGGATCGTCGGCGCTGACGATGCTGAGTATCGGCGCGGCGATCTTGTCGTCGGCGCGATGTTTCTCGTAGTCGAAAGTCAACTGTGCATTCCTGCGGAAATTGCCCATCATGAAGGCAAGCACATCGGGTTCCATCGCGTCGGTCGGACCGCCCCAGCGTCGAATCAACGTTTGAAGCTTGCTGTCGCTGGTGAGGCTCCACGGCGAGGGCATCGGCAGCCAGCGTAAAAGCCTCGGAAGCGGAAACGCCGCCGCAACGGTGAGGAGCGCGACCTTGCGCCCCCGGCGCTCGATCTGGCGCACCAGTTCGAACGCCAGGAAGCTCCCCACGCAATGACCGTACACGGCAATATCGCCGGTGTCCGCCGCGACGAGCTCGTCGGCGCAGGCCTGCGCCATCTGAACCACCGACACGTAATCGCGCGGATCGCTGCCTAGCTCGTTACCGGGCAGCGCGATTGCGCGCACCGCGAGCGTCGGATCGCGTGAGCACAGGGCATCGGCCAGAGGCCGGAACACGGTCGCGGACGCCCCGGCATACGGCGCGCATACGACGGTCATACGCGTCGTGGCGGAACCGCGCGCGATGACCGGCACGAGTGTGCTCGCCGTGGGGGCATCGCGAGCGAGCAGCGCAGCCACGCCCGCGACGGTCGGCTGCCGATAGAAATCGAGCTGTGCGATCTTTTTATCGAACGCACTCGCAAGCCGCGACAACGACGTGATGACTTTCAGCGAGTGGCCGCCGAGCGCGAAGAAATCGTCGTGACGCCCGATACGCTCCACGCCCAGAAGCTCCCGCCAGATTGCGGCGATCGCGATTTCCGCCTCGCCTTGCGGCGCCTCGTAGTCCTTCGTCACCACCGAAGACTGGTCCGGCGCCGGCAGCGCGCGCCGGTCGAGCTTGCCGTTCTGCGTCAGCGGCAACGCCTCCAGATTCACGAAGGCGCTCGGCACCATGTAATCGGCCAGCACCATCGAGAGCTGTTCTCGCAAATCCGCCGCCGATGGCCCAGTCCCGTCGCGGCCGACCACATATCCGACCAGCCGTTTGTCGCCGGAACTGTCCTGCCGAACGATCACCACGGCCTCGCGCACGCCTTTGCATGCCAGCAGCTTCGCTTCGATCTCGCCCAACTCGATGCGAAAGCCGCGAATCTTCACCTGATCGTCGTTGCGGCCGAGGTATTCGAGCGTGCCGTCGGCGAGCCATCGGCCCAGATCGCCCGACTTGTACATCCGCGCTTGCGCATCGCTCGTGAACGGATCGCTCACGAAGCGCTGCGCGGTGAGTTCCGGACGGTTCAGATAGCCGCGCGCCACGCCCGCGCCACCCACGTATATCTCGCCGGTCACACCCTCGGGCACCGGCTGACCTTGACCGTCCAGCACATACAGCCGCAGGTCAGGAATTCGCCCGCCGATCGGACTGCGGCCCGTGCGCTGCGCATCCTCGGGACTCAGCGCACGATAGGTCACGTGCACCGTGGTCTCCGTGATGCCGTACATGTTCACGAGTTGCGTGGCCGCATTTTGCTCACGCGCGTACCACGGCTGGAGGATCACCGGTTCGAGGGCCTCGCCGCCGAAGACGACCTGGCGCAATCGATGCGACAGATTGCTTTCTCCCTGTGCGGCGATCAGTTGCCGGAACGCGCTGGGCGTCTGGTTCAGGATCGTCACGCCTTCCTCGCAAAGCAGGCGATAGAAGTCCTGCGGCGAGCGGCTCACCTGCTTCGGCACCACGACGAGACGGCCGCCGTACAGCAGCGCACCCCAGATTTCCCACACCGAGAAGTCGAACGCGAACGAGTGAAAGAGCGTCCAGACGTCGTTCGCGCCGAACTCGAACCAATGGTCCGTGGCGCTGAACAGTCGCACCACGTTGCGATGCTCGATCATCACGCCCTTCGGTTGACCCGTCGAGCCGGAGGTGTAGATCACGTAGGCCAGATGACGCGGGTTCAGATCCGCGACCACCGGGTTGTGCGTCGGTTGCGCTTCGAAGGTCCGCGTGTCGAGTTCGATCATCGGCGCGGACAGTTCACCCAGCACCTCGCGCACGCTCGCCTGCGCGAGCACCGCCACCGGCGCGCAATCGTCGAGCATGTAGGCGAGCCGTTCGACGGGGTAAGCCGGGTCAAGCGGCACATATCCGGCGCCTGCCTTCAGAATCCCCAGCACGCCGACGATCATCTCGATGCCGCGTTCCACGCAGATCGCGACCCGGTCGTCGGGCTTGACGCCCGCATCGATCAGACGATGAGCCAGTTGATTTGCGCGGACGTTCAATTCCCCGTACGTCAGACGCGCGTCCTCATGGACCACGGCCACGGCGTCCGGCGTCTTTTCGACCTGCGCCTCGTACAGCGCGATCACCGTGGTTTCCGGCGCTTCTGCCGCGATTTCGTTGCGCTTGACGAGCAGGCGTTCGCGCTCGGCGACCGGCAACATGTCGAGCGCGCGCACGGGCAGCGACGGGCTTTGCGCCAGCGCCAGTGCGAGCGCGTCCAGCGTGCAGTCCATATAGCCCGCCACACGCGATGCATCGACGCGCGTATCGGCCTGCACGACGAGTTCGAAGTCGCCGCCGAAGTCGTTCACCGAGAGCAACAGCGGATAGTTGGTGCGCTCATCGCCGTGCAGCACCGACACGCCGCTCGCGGTGGTGCGCGCGCCGTGCGCCTTGTCGGACGCCCGGCTGTGACGGTAGTTCAGCAACGCGCTGAACAGCGGCAACGGCGCGGCGACGCCGCTACAGCGCTGCGCCAGCGCGAGCGAGGCGTGTTCATGGTGCAGCAGCGTCGACAGCGCCGCATGAGTCTGCCGCACGGCATCGCCGACGCTCACGTCATGCAGGCGGACGCGGATCGGCAGCGTATTGATGAACATGCCGAGCACGCGGTCCGCGCCCTCGCCGCCCTGCATGCGGCCGAGCAGCACCGTGCCGAACACCACGTCCTCACGGCCCGACACGCGCCCCAGCACCTGCGCCCACGCGAGGTGAAAGAGGCTCGCCACGCTGACGCCGAGCTTGCGCGCCTCTTCGCGCAACTGCTGGCTGACCCGGACCGGAAGCGTCGTCCTGAATTCGGCGATGCCGAGGCCGTTGCTCTGCACGTCGCTCAGGCCGTACGGCAGCGTGGGCTCATCGACGTCGGCAAGCGCTTCGCGGAAGTACGCCTCGTGCTCGCTCTGGCTCATGCCCAGTCGCGCCTGCGCGACGAAGTTGCGATACGGCAGCGGCGTGGGGAGAGACTGCGTCTCGTCACGCAGGATCGTTTCGATCTCCTCCAGCATCATCTCCAGCGCCGTGTAGTCCATCACCATGTGATGGCCGAGCAGTTGCAGCAGCCAGCGGCCGTTGGGCTCGTCGCGCGCCACGTAGAGGCGCATCATCGGCGCCTGCCGCACATCCAGCCGATGATGTCGCGGGTCGAAGCGCTGCGCCAGTTGCGCCTCGATTTCGCCATCCTCCCGCAAGAGCGTTACCTCCTCGACGATCAGACGCGCCTCGCGCCACACTACCTGCACCGGTTCGGGCAGACCTTCCCAGAGCACCGCCGTGCGCAGGATGTCGTGGCGCGCGATCACCGTTTGCAGCGCCTGCACGAAGCGCCCGAGCTCGACGCGTTCGGGCATGGCCATCATCATGTTCTGCAGATACGGATCGCCGTCGCCGCCCGCGATATGGTGGAACAGCATCCCCTCATGCAACGGCGCGAGCGGATAGATGTCCTGCACGTTGCGCGCACCGCCTTCGACCTGTGCGACCACGGCGTCGATCTGCTGCGTGGTCAGCGTGACGAGCGGCAGCATCTCCGGCGTGATCGCCTCGCACCCGGCGGGGATGCCGTTCGGCGGCACCGTCACCGCGTTGGGCACGCTTTGCGCCGCAGCCGCCAGCGCAGCCACGCTCGGCTGGCTGAACAACACCCGAACGTCGGCGCGTACGCCTGCCTGACGCATCCGTTCGATCAGCGTCACCGCCAGCAGCGAATGGCCGCCCAGTTCGAAGAAGTTGTCGTGCCGGCCCACGCGCTCGCGCCCCAGCACCTCCGCCCAGATCGCCGCGATCATCGATTCCGTATCGCCCGCCGGCGCTTCGTAGTCGCGACGGGTGAACGCGGCGTCGTCGGGGGCGGGCAACGCGCGCCGGTCCACTTTGCCGTTCGGCGTGAGCGGGAGTGCGTCCAGCATTACGTAGGCGGCCGGCACCATGTATTCCGGCAGCGTCTCCAGCATGTGGGCGCGCAATTGCTGGCTCCGCAACGCTTCCCGCGATGCGTCCGCCGTGTAATAAGCCACGAGCTGCTTGCCGCCGCCGCCTTCGCGCGCCACCACCACCGCCTCGCGGATGCCTTCATGTGCCGCGAGCCGCGCCTCGATCTCACCGAGCTCGATGCGATAGCCCCGGATCTTGACCTGAAGATCGTTGCGGCCGAGGAACTCGACATTGCCGTCGGGAAGCCAGCGGGCGAGGTCGCCGGTGCGATACATGCGCGCGTCCGGCGTCGCGCTGAAGGGATCGGGCAGGAAGCGTTCGGCCGTGAGTTCCGGGCGGTTCCGATAGCCGCGCGCAACGCCTGCACCGCCGATATGCAGTTCCCCGACGGCGCCCGGCGGCATCGGCTGGCCGTGCGCGTCGAGCAGATATATCCGCGTGTTGGCGAGCGGCCGGCCGATAGGCACGGTGTTGCCGTCGAACCCGTCCGGCCTGCGCCACGCCGTCGCGCAGACCGTGGTTTCGGTCGGGCCATAGGCGTTGAAGATCGTGATATCGGATTGCACCGTGCGCATCAGCGAGACACCCGGCGACTCGCCGCCCAGCACGAGAACCTGAAGCCTCGGCAGGAGCGCCAGCGAATTCTGTCCCTGCAACAGCGCCGGGGGCAACTGGGCGTGCGTGACCGCGTGCCGCCGCATATAGTCGATGAGCGATGTGGCCGCGAGGCAGTCGTCACGCACCGGAAGATAAAGCGCGGCGCCCGCGGCCAGCGTCATGAACACATCGGCGACGCTGACGTCGAAGCCCGGCGAAACGAACTGGACGACGCGGCTCTCCGGACCAACGCCATAGAGCGCGATTTGCGCGACGGCAAGATTGACGATGTTGCCATGTTCGACCATGACGCCCTTGGGCGCGCCCGTCGATCCGGACGTGTAGATCACATAGGCGAGGTCGCGGGAACCGAGCCCCGCGACTTGCGGATCGTGATCGGGCCAAGTGTCATCGAAAGCGCCGGGTTCGAGCACCGGCAGTTCCCCCGTATCGCCGAGCGCCGCGCGACCCGCCGTATCCGCGATGAGCAACACGGGAGCGGCGTCCCGGAGCATGTAGGCCAGCCGTTCGCCGGGATAGGCCGGATCGAGCGGCACATAGGCGGCGCCCGCCTTGAGAATCGCCAGGAGCGCAATCACCAGTTCCGGACGACGCTCCATGCACAGCGCCACGCGCGCTTCGCGTCCGACGCCCAGCGCAATCAACTGATGGGCGAGCCGGTTGGCCTGCTCATTGACCCGCGCATAGGTGACGGGCTGGCCTTCGAAGACGAGCGCGGTTGCATCCGGCGTGCGCGCAGCCTGCTGCTCGAACAACCGATGGATGCACTGCGCCTGCGGCAAGGGCGTGGCCGACCCGTTCCATTTTTCGAGCACGTCGCGCTCGCCGGGCAGCAGCAGGGGAAGGGTATGCAACGGGACGTCGGGTTGCGCGATCGCCTGTTCGAGAAAATGCGTGAATCGCCGCAAATGCGTTCGCACCGCGTCGGCGCTGTACATTGCCGCGCTGGCATCGAATACCAGTCTCAGGCCAACTTGCTGGCCCTCGTCGTGGACGTGCAACGTCAGGTCGTCGGGCGTGACGGAAAACGTGCGCGTCGATGCAACCTCGCAGTCCGTGAACGCGATCGCGCTATTGAAGCCGGGCATGATATTCACGATCGGGCCGAACAATCGCTGACCGATGTCGAGGCGTTCCAGATCGCGCCGGATATCCTTGATCCGATAACGCTGGTGACGCAGCACGCGAAGGCTCTGCGCGGAAACCTGCTTGACGAGCTCGATCATGCTCGCGCGCGGATCGACGGGCACTCGCAGCGGCAGCACGTTGGACATCATGGCCGGCACGTTCTTGGCCGTTCGCCCGACCCGCGCAGTGACGGGCATCCCCAGCACCACTTCATCGGCTTGACCGCTGACGCGAGCCAGATAGGCGGCCATCGCAGCCGTGATGAACTGCGACCACGAGGTGCCGTTCTGTTGAGCGGTTTGACGCAGCGATGCCACCGTTTCCGGCGGCAGGTTGATCCTTGCCTTGACCGTCGTGACTTCGGGCGATGGATTCTCCACGTCCGCCGCGATGATCGGAGGTTCCGGGCAATTGGCCAGATGCTCGCTCCAGTACTGCTGATCCTTTTGAAAAGCGCTGGATGCGCGATACGCCTCGTCGTCCGCGAGCAGATCGGCAAGCCGGCTCCATGTCGCCGGAGCGGGTTGCGATCCGCCTTTCAGAGCCGAATAAATCTCCGCGAGCCGCTCGATGAAGAGAAGAAACGAGTAGCCATCGAACACGAGATGATGAAAGCACAGAAACAGGAAAAACCGGTCCGATGCGGTCCGAAGCAATGCCACGTTGAACAACGGCCACTGATCGAGATCGAACGCGGTGGAACGTCTCGCCTGCACGTGATCTTCCACTGCCTGTAGCGGGTCCGCCTCGCCGCTGACATCGAGCACCGGGAGCCTGAAATCGACCGGCTCCAGTATCTGATGCGGCAATCCTTCCGTGCCGCGCAGACGAACCTGCACTGCGTCCGCTTCCGAGATGGTCTGCCGCAAGGCCGATTCCAGCACCTCGATATCGAGCGGCCCGGCAATCTCCGTCAGATGCGCAAGGTTGTATCGGGGATCCTGCAAATCGACTTGTTGTCGAAAGAAGATGCCGAGCTGCGCGGGCGTAAGAGGAAAGCTGAGCATGGTTTCACTCGATAAGAAGTTTTAACCGGACGGCCCCGACGCGTTCAGTCGGCCACGGGCGAGTCGTAGCGTCTTGCGTACAAGCCCGCCTTCAGCGCTTCAGCCGATACATCGACGAGACGGCCTTGCGCCACCTGCACGAGCCTGTCGGCGCATTCGAAGTAGGCGTCGTCGTGAGAGATGACGATGACCGTCTTGCCGCGGCGCTTGAGATCGGGAATGAGCTCCGTGTAGAACACGCGCCTGAACACGGGGTCCTGATCGGCGGCCCACTCGTCGAAAAGATAGATCGGGCGATCTTCGAGATAGGACGAGATCAGCGCCATCCGCTTGCGTTGCCCCGACGAAAGACTGGTGGTGCTGAACCGGTTGTCCCGGATGCTTACCTTGTGATCGAGTTCGAGCGTGCGCAGATAATGCGTCGCCTGTTTGGCGACCTGAGCCTGATCCTGGCAAAGGATTTCGTCGAACAGATGAAAGTCGGCGAACACAGCCGAGAAGCGCTGACGATACTGCACGAGGTTATGTCTGTCGACCTTGATGCCGTTCAGCTCGACATGTCCTTGCTCGGGTTCGTAGAGCCCGAGCAGCAGCATCGCGAGCGTGGTCTTGCCGCTGCCGTTTCCTCCGATCAGGTAGACGACCTCGCCTTGTCTGATCGACAGATCGATCGGCCCGAGCGTGAACGGACGATCCTCGGTCAGCCCCGGATAGCGATGCGATACGCCGGCGAATCTGAGCAACGGCGCACCTTCCTTTGTGACGGCGAACGGATCGTCCTGCGTCGCGGGCGTGTCGTCATTTGGCGCGTGCGTCAGCTCGGCATCGAGAATGCGGATGCGCCCCAATGCGATGGACGCCTGCCGCAGAATCGGCAAGCTCGTCATCACTTCGCTGACCGGCTGGATCAGAAACAGAAGCAGCAGCGTGAGCGTCACCAGCACGCCCGGCGATTGCGGAAACCAGTGCGGCACGACGAGCAGGATCAGACCGATAGCGACGTAGAACAACATGCCGCCCGCATTGGCGACGAGCGAATAGAGCAGCATCGCCCGCGTGAAGGATCGCCTGAACCGATGCGCGGTCGGATGAACCACGTGATCGGTGAAGTATCGGCCTCGCGAAGTATTGAGCTGCAATTCGCGCGTGCCTTCGAGCAGCGAGCGGAAGTGCCGGAAGATGACGTCGAGCTGATCGCGAACCGCCTGCATTTCTCGCAGCGGCCAGCGCTCCACGCTGTGATAGATGACCGCCGCGGTGATCAGAAAGACGAAGAAGCACGCGAAGGCCTGCCATGAAAGCCAGGCCATATAGGCGAGGCACACGGCAGTCAAAACCAGATGTCCGAACACGACCGGCAGCATCTGCGCGGCCTGCGCGAACGTGTTGACATCCGTTGTGAGAATGGCGAGCAGGCGCGGCTTTCCGAGCGCCTCCAGCTTTTTATACGGCGTATGCAGAATCTTCCGGCACAACTCGATGCGCAGGCTGCATATCACCTGCTGCCCGAAGTCCATGATGAGAATCTGCGATGTCGTTCTGAAGAGCAGTTGTGCCGCGCAGACGGCGAAGAAGCCGATCGCAAGTGCGCGCGTGGGTATGTGACCGCTGGCGACGGTACTGATCAGCCGTGCGATTTCGGCGCTGCAAATGGCCCCGACGAACCCGGCAATGACAGCGACGACAATGCGCGGCATCGACTCGCGTCGAATCTGCGGAGGGATCAGCGAGAACATGACGCGTCTCCGCTCGCTGCGGGTGCAAGAGACGCAAGGAACGTCTGGATCGTCCGGTTGAATTCGTCGGGATTGTCGGTCATCACGGAGTGACCTGCGCGCGGGATCGTCGCGAGTTGCCCTTTGGGCAGCGCCTGATTCGCCATGCGCCACGCGATCTGCGGCGTAAGCAATGCGGACCCGATGCCTCTCACGACGAGGCTCGGGCAGCGCACGGACCTGAGCATGGCCCAGACGTGCTCATCGCGCGCGCTTTCCTTCGGCGAGTCATCGGCGACGGCCCTGTCGAGCTTCGGCTCGAAGGCGCCCGTATTGGTGCGGCGCAGCGCGTGCGCCGCGAGATGCTGCAACGCACGCTCATTCGCAAGCGGACGGCGCTCCTGCAGCCACTGCGCATACTCGGTGATCGAGTTGAAACGCACCGGCGTTTCGCGTATTTCAGCGGACACTTTTTGCGAACCAGCGCCATCGGAATCCGGTCCAAAGTCGACCAGCACCAAACCCGCCGTGACCTGTTCGAGCATTCCCGTAAGATGCAATGCGACGCTGCCTCCGAGCGAATGACCGATCAGCACGGGCTTTCGTATGTTCATTGCGAGCAGGACTTCGAGCACGTCGCCGGCGAGCGTTCGCGCATCGTATGCGCGCTCCGGGTCCCAGCTCGAATCGCCGTGCCCGCGAAGATCGATGGACACGAAGCGGTTATCGGCGCAGGCGGATTCCGTCAGCGTGCGCCACACGCCGCTGCACTCGCCGCGGCCGTGAAGCAGCACACAGGGCGTACCGGCGCTGCCCGAATCCTCGACCGATATGTCGAAACGGCCATTACGGATTCTGACGCTGCGTCGCTGCACGAAAGAGGGTCGTTTCATGATTGTCACCTGTTAGGATCGAGCGGAGACAGCTTGACGCTCGAGAGTTAGAACCGGATTAGGTCACGAACCAGCGGGGTAAAAGTGGCCGATGCACCCGCTAACAGGTTCCTAACTTTCCGCGCCTAACTTGACTTCATTCACATGTTCTGTCGGTCCGGGCCTTCATGGAACGTAAGACTGACCGACGATCCGACAACACGATGTAACTTTCCGGTGGATGCGCACATGACAAATTCGAACCCTGCTTTCAAAGAGCCAGTCGCACAGGACGCGGTTGCGGTCACGGGCAATTCCCTCGGCTCACCCGAAGAACTCGCGTCGATGGTCGCCGAGGCGCTGGGTGCGAAACGCTGTGTCGTTTCCGTGACGGCGGACGAGCGCATCGCCGACGTATGCTCGGGGCACTATGTGTCCTTCGGCGAGGTGCATCTCGGCGCGACGGCGGCCATCGTCGAATACTCGGACGCGCGCGACAAGATGTTCTCGGTCCTCGAGTCGAATGGAAAGGCGATTGGCGTGGTGCAGGTTTCGGGGCCGCGAGACAAACAGCGGTTCGATGAACATGACCTCAAGCTGCTGCGCATTTTCGCCGCGTTCATCACGAGGGCCGTCGAAGCGGACAGACTGCAGAAGCTCGTTGCCTCGCCGTTCGCGCGCATGACGCTGAAGCGCTCGACGGATCAGACTATCGGTGACATCGTTGCTCAATCGATCCAGAATCCGAGCCAGCTCTCGAAGCTGCTCGCCCGATCCTTCTATCGCGAGATGACGCGCGCGGGCTTCGACTTCAACCAGATCATCGGCGCGGCGACCGAGATCATTTCCGAACTCGCGAGCAACGTGCGCAAGCATAGCGATCGAAATAACCGGCGCGAAAGCTAACCTTTGGCTTCGCGTGACGAGCGGCGGCGCGCCATGCGCCGCCGCTTTTTTTGTTGGTGAGATTCGCACGATCATCTGACTTCTCCTCTTCGTTGTTTGCCATCGGCCGTGGAGCCGATGGCAAGCTTCACTTCACGCCGAGTTCCTCACCGGGATGACGACGCGCCGCACCTTCGAAGACGCTCAGCGAAGCGAGACTTCGTCCGATCGTCGCGAGTGAGGAGGGCTGGCACATTTCGCCGTGTGCGCAATCGATATCGAAGTTCACGACAGCGCCTTCCGCCCGCTCGCGCCATTGCGCGACATGCCGCGCCTGACCGTCCGCTTCGGACCGCGTGGCCGTGAAGTAGACGATATCGCCGCCGAACTGCGCTGGCGCGAACGTGCCTTGCAGATGCATGTTCCGCCGCGTTGCATCGATCAGCGTCATCACGTGTCCATCGGTGATGTAGGCCGGAATCAGCCGATGCTGCCGCAGGGCGTCGACACGTTCCGTGGTCGTCTGCATCTCGCGAAGCGCGAGCGTCAGTTCCTCGGGCATGTTGGAAAAGGCCGCTGCCATGAGCGCGCATTCGTCGAATTCGCGTGCTTCCCGGCCATCGGGCAGACGCGAGTCCAGCAGAACGAGCTGATCGATGGTCTCGCCGGCGCGTTGAAGCTGCGTCGCCATTTCATAGGCAACCAGTCCACCGAAGGACCAGCCTAACAGCCGATAGGGCCCCTGAGGCTGAACGCTCCGGATGCGCGCGATGTAATCGCTCGCCATCTCTGCGATAGTCGCGGGACTGTAGTCGGGTTGCTGGAGCGCGGGCGTCTGCACGGCGTAGATTGGCCGATTTCCTTCGATGCTTTGAGCAAGTCCCGCGTAGCTCCAGGCGAGTCCGCCGACCGGATGAATGCAGAACAGCGGCGTGCCGTCGCCGGGGGTACGGATCGGCAGGATCGCGTCGAATTCCGTGTTCGAAGGGGCAGTGCTCAGATGGTCCGCCAGTTCGGCCACCGATGGGGCGTTGAACAAGACCCGGATGGATATGTTCTGGCCGAGCCGGGCGTCGATAAGCGCCATCAGTTGTACGGCGAGCAAGGAGTGTCCACCGAGCGAGAAGAAGTTATCGAAGACACTGACACGTTCGAGGCCGAGCACGCTGGCAAAGCACTCCGCGAGCGAATGTTCGAGCGACGTACGCGGTGCGACATAAGCGGCAAGGTCTTGCCACTGCGGATCGGGCAGCGCACGACGATCGAGCTTGCCGTTGGGCGTGAGCGGCAGCGCATCGAGCACGACGAAGGCCGACGGCACCATATAGTCGGGCAGACGCGAATCGAGATGCTCACGCAAGGCGCTCGTATCGATCGCGGATGTCAGCGTGACATACGCGACAAGCTGCTGATCCTGCTGGCGAGCACGCGCAATAACCACTGCCTCACGCACCGCCGGATGACTGGCGATCTGCGCTTCGATCTCACCCAGCTCGATCCGGAAGCCGCGAATCTTGACCTGATGATCGTTACGGCCGAGGAACTCGATATTGCCATCGGCACGATAACGTGCGACGTCGCCCGTGCGATACATACGCGCACCGGGAACAAACGGATCGTCGAGGAAACGCTCAGCGGTGAGATCGTCACGATTCAGATAACCCCGCGCCACGCCCGCACCACCGATATACAACTCGCCCACCGCACCCGGCGGCACCAGTTGATAGCGCTCATCGAGCAGATACATGCGAGTATTGGCGATCGGACGACCAACCGGCACCGTCGATGACGTACTCGCTTCGAGCCCGGTTTGATAGCACGAGGACCAGACCGTAGTTTCGGTAGGACCATAAAGATTCCACAACGACTTGACCTTCTCGCCCAGACGCGCAGCCAGTCCCTCGGACAAGGCTTCGCCACCGCACAACGCCGTGAGTTGTGCGGAGCCCGACCACTGCGCATCGAGCAGCATGCGCCAGGTTGCCGGAGTCGCCTGCATGAAGTGAATGCCGTGCTTCGCGAGCAGCGTTTGAAGCGCAAGCGGATCGGCTGCGTCGCTTCTGCGGGCAAGCACCACGCACGCACCGGTGCTCAAGGGCAGATACAGCTCCAGCCCGGCGATATCGAAGGAGATGGTCGTGACGGCGAGCAGCGTATCGGCTGCGCGCATCGCGGTGACATCGCGCATCGAGCAGAGGAAGTTCAGCATCTCGCGATGCTCGACCATCACGCCCTTGGGCTTGCCGGTCGAGCCGGAGGTGAAGAGCACGTAAGCGAGATGATGCGAAGCGACGTCTGTGTGCGGATCGTCTTGCGACAACGAGCTGTCAAGCGATGCATCGGGATCGAGTACGCGCAGAGAACCCGTATCGCCCAGCGCTTCACGGCCAGCTATATCGGCGATCAACAGCCGTGGCGTTGAGTCGGTGAGGATATGGCTCAGACGCTCGCCGGGATACGCCGGATCGAGCGGCACGTATGCACCGCCTGCCTTGAGTATCGCCATCAATGCGACGACCATGCCGATGCCACGCTCCACACACAGCGCCACGCGGTCTTCCGGCTGTACACCCAGCGCAATCAGATGATGTGCAAGCCGATTCGCACGCGCATTGAGCTGCGCGTAAGTCAGCGATTCATCTTCGAAGACGAGTGCAATAGCATCGGGCGTACGTTGCACCTGTTGCTCGAAGAGCTGATGAATGCACAGATGTTCGGGATAGGCGGCAGCGGTGTCGTTCCACGTCTGGACCAGCAAGGTGCGGGTCTCGGGCGGCAACACGTCGAGCTGATTCACCGGCGTCTGAGGGGCTTGTTCGAGCGCCTGCGCAAGACTCGACAGCGCCTGCTCCATGTAGCCGCACAGTTGCTCGGGCGACAACGGTGCGAGTGTCTGCGCAGTGAGGCCGAGGCTCTCGCCATCGTCTTCGACCGCGAGCATCAACGGATAGTTGGTGCGTTCTTCGGCGCCGAGCAGCTCGATACCGTCGAAGACCTGTTGTTCATCGGTCGAGGCCTGATTGTGGCGATAGTTGAGCAAGGCGCTGAAGAGCGGCGCGGGCGCGGCGACGCCACTGCATCGCTGAGCGAGCGCGAGCGGCGCGTGCTGATGCTGCAACAACGCGGCGAGCCGTTCATGCGTGTCACGCACGCTATCGATGACCGATGCATTGTTCACATCGAGACGAATCGGCAGCGTGTTGATGAGCAGACCCAGCGCCTGATCGACCCCTGCCTGCATACGTCCGAGCAGCACCGTACCGAACACGACGTGACCATCCGGATTTGACGCACTGGCAGCGTTGAGCACACGTGCCAGCGCGAGATGGCACAGGCTCGCGAGACTCACGCCGATGCTGCGGGCCTGAGTGCGCAGGCGCGTATTGAGCGATGCGGGCAACGTAACGCGCGCTTCGGCGACGGCCGAGCCATCGTGATGAACGTCGGTGAGGCCGAAGGGCAGCGTGGGTTCGCTGACTTGCGCGAGCATGTCGCGGAAGAACGCTTCGTGCTCTTGCCGGGTCGCGCCGAGCCGCGCCTGCGCGACCAGATCGCGGAACGGCTGAGCCGTGCCGAGCGTGTGTGCGCGACCATCGAGCAGTGCCGCGATTTCCTTCTGGACCACTTCCAACGTGACGTGATCGCCGATCAGGTGATGCCAGACGAGCAGCGCCAGCCAGCGTGCCGAGCCGGGTTCGCGAGCGAGGGTGAGTCGAAGCAGCGGAGCCTGAGCGAGAGAAAGACGCTGTGAGCGCGCATCGAAATGTCGAGCAAGCTGATCGGCAGCGTTGTCCTCCGTGAGACTGATCTCGTCGATCGACAGGGGCGCGTCACGCCAGACCACTTGCGCGGGCGTGCTGAGGCCGTCGTAGATGAAGGCGGTGCGCAGGATGTCATGGCGCTTGACCACCTCGCGCAAGGCATCGAGCCACGCATCGAGCCGCGCACGGCTATCGAAGGCGATACGCGCGGTTTGCAGATACGGATCGCCGTCGGTGGTCAGCATGTGATGGAACAGGATGCCTTCCTGAAGCGGCGCGAGCGCGTAGATATCCTGCACGTTGGCGAGGCCGCCGGGCACCTGAGCGACGATACGATCGATGTCCGTCTGCGTGAGCGTGATCAGCGGCAGCATGGGCGGCGTGAGTGCGGTGCAGTCAGGTGTTATCGCGTTGGCTGGTACGACAATCTCTGCGGCAACGGCACCATGTTCGAGCGAAGCCGCGAGCGCACAGAGCACGGGCGTGGCGAACAGGTCGCGCACGCTGGCATGCAGGCCGACGCGGCGCATGCGCTCGATGAGCGTCACGGCAAGCAACGAGTGGCCGCCGAGCGCGAAGAAGTTGTCCTGCCTGCCGACGCGTTCGAGGCCGAGCAATTCGGCCCACAGATCGGCGAGCGCGGTTTCGGTGGCACCTTGCGGCGCTTCGAAGGGACGCAGCGCGAAGGCATCGGCTTGCGGATCGGGCAATGCACGACGATCGAGTTTGCCGTTGGGCGTAAGCGGCAGCGCATCGAGCACGACGAAGGCCGAAGGCACCATGTAGTCGGGCAAGTGCGAGGCGAGGTATTCGCGCAGGGCGCTGACATCGATATCGGTGATCAGCGTGACATACGCGACGAGTTGCTGATCTTGCGATTCCTCATGCCGCGCACGGGCGATGACCACTGCTTCGCGCACCGCCGGATGATCGGTCAAATGCGCTTCGATCTCGCCGAGTTCGATACGGAAGCCGCGAATCTTGACCTGATGATCGTTGCGGCCGAGGAACTCGATGTTGCCATCGACGCGATAACGTGCGAGGTCGCCCGTGCGATACATGCGCGCGCCGGGAACGAAGGGATCGTCGAGGAAGCGCTCGGCAGTGAGTTCGGGCCGATTCAGATAGCCACGCGCCACGCCTGCTCCGCCGATATAGAGTTCGCCCACCGTGCCGAGCGGCACCGGCCGGCGTTGCGCATCGAGCAGATAAATCTGCGTGTTCGCGATGGGCTTGCCGATGGTCTCCGTCAAACGCTCGCCCTTGTGCATCTGTATCCAGGTCGAGTACGTCGTCGTCTCGGAGGGGCCGTACAGATTGCACAGCCGATCGATCCCGGTTTCCGCGAAGATTCGCTTCATCAGCGCGAGCTTCAGCGGCTCGCCGGCGAGGTTGATCGTCCGGACCGATGCCAGCGATGCGCATGCATCCAGCAGCGACGTGATAGCCGATGGCACCGTATTGATGAGGCTGACCTCCTGCGGACGCCTCATGAGCGCGAGGACGTTGTCGACCAGATGGACTGTTCCACCGCTTGTCAAGGGCGCGAAGCATTCGTAGATCGAGAGATCGAAATTGAGCGAGGTTGCGAACAACGTTTGCGAAAGCTCTTCCGGCGTGAAGGCCTCGTGACTCCAGGTCAGGAAGTTGACGGCGTTCCGGTGCTCGATGGCGACGCCCTTGGGCTTGCCGGTTGAGCCGGAGGTGTAGATCACGTACGCAAGGTGATGCGAGGCGACGTCCGTTTGCGGATCGTCTTGCGACAACGAGCCATCGAGCGATGTATCGGGATCGAGCGCGTTGAGCGTGCCGATATCGCCCAGTGCTTCACGTCCGGCTGCATCGGCGAGCAGCAGGCGCGGCGTGGCGTCGGTGAGGATATGACTCAGACGCTCGCCCGGATACGCCGGATCGAGCGGCACGTAAGCGCCTCCCGCTTTAAGTATCGCCATCAACGCCACGATCATGCCGATGCCACGCTCCATGCACAGCGCGACGCGTTCTTCCGGCCTCACACCCAGCGCGATCAGATGATGCGCAAGCCGGTTCGCACGCGCATTGAGTTGCGTATAAGTAAGCGATTCATCTTCGAAGACGAGCGCGAGCGCATCGGGTGTACGTTGAACCTGTTGCTCAAAGAGTCGATGAATGCACAGATGTTCGGGATAGGCAGTAGCCGTGTCGTTCCAACGTTCGAGCAGTGCGTGCTCTTCGGGCAATACTAGTTCGAGCGCATGCAGCGGCGCATCGGGTTGATCGAGCGCTTGTTGAAGCAATCGCGTGAAGCGTTCACCCAGCCGTGCAATGGTGACTTCATCGAACAGATCGGTGGCGTAGCTGAGCGTGCCTGCGAGACCATCTTGCGTATGCGTCAGACTCAGCGTGAGATCGAACTTGGCGCCGGCTTCGGCCCCAGGCAGCAAGGTCAGCGTGAGACCGGGCAAGGCGAGCGCCTCCATCGGTGCGTTCTGCAACACGAACATGACCTGAAACAGCGGCGTGCGACTGGTGTCGCGTACCGGCGCGAGCGCTTCGACCAGCTTTTCGAAGGGCAAATCCTGATGCGCATACGCGGCCAGCGTCGTATCGCGCACTTGTGCGAGCAGATCACGCAACGAGGGTGCGCCTGAAAGATCGGCACGCAGCACCAGCGTATTGACGAACAGGCCGATAAGCGGCTCGATTTGCGCATGTGTGCGATTGGCGATAGGCGAACCCACTGCAACCTCAGATTGCCCCGACAGCCGCGCGAGCAGCGTCTGGAACACGGCGAGCAGCAGCATGAAAGGCGTGACGCCTTCACGTTGAGCCAGCACATGCAGGCGATCGGAGAGTTCGGCGTTCAGCGCAAAGGGCAGCGTCGCACCGCGTCCGCTGATCTGCGCGGGACGTGGACGGTCGGTGGGCAGATCGAGCGGCGCGAGTCCGGCGAGTTGATTGCGCCAGTATTGAGTCTGGCGTTCGAGTTCCGAACCGGCGAGCCAGTCGCGTTGCCACAGCGTGTAGTCGGCGTATTGCACGGCAAGAGGCGGCAGCGCGAGCGGTTCATTGCGCGGCGCGGCGGTGTAACAGGCACCGAGTTCACGCACCAGCACACCGGTGGACCAGCCATCGGAGACGATGTGATGCATGGTGAACAGCAGGACGTGTTCGTCTTCTTCAAGGCGCAGCAGTTGAGCGCGCAGCAACGGGCCGCGTTGAAGATCGAAGGGACGACGCGCTTCGTCTTGTGCCAGTCGCTGGACATCGGCGGCTTGGGCATCAATGAGCGGCAGTGCAAGTTCCAGTGCCGGAGCGATGTGCTGCACAGCTTGACCATCGTGTTGTGCAAACGAAGTGCGCAGGCTTTCGTGACGGGCGACGAGCGCATTCAGAGCAGCATGGAACGCGCGAACATCGAGCGCACCATGCAGACGCAAGGCGATCGGGATGTGATACGTGGACTGTCCGGGGTTCAACTGTTCGAGGAACCACAGGCGTTCCTGTGCGAACGACAGTGGCACATGTGCTGGACGCGGACCCGCCTGCAAAGGCGGCAACGTGCCAGCGGACGGTCCGTTGAGGGACAGCGCCTCGCCAAGCGATGCAACGCTGGGCGCATCGAACAGGGTGCGCAAGGGCAATTCGATCGAAAGCGCTTCACGCAGACGAGACACGAGTTGTGTTGCGAGCAGCGAATGACCACCGAGCGAGAAGAAGTTATCGAAGACGCTGACGCGTTCGAGGCCGAGCACATTGGCGAAGCACTGCGCGAGCGAATGTTCGATCGACGTACGCGGTGCGACATAAGCGGCAAGGTCTTGCCACTGCGGATCGGGCAATGCACGGCGATCGAGCTTGCCATTGGGTGTCAGCGGCAGCGCATCGAGCACGACGAAGGCCGACGGCATCATGTAGTCGGGCAGACGTGAGTCGAGATGTTCACGCAAGGCGTTCGTATCGATCGCGGATACCAGCGTGACGTACGCGACAAGCTGCTGATCCTGCTGGCGCGCACGCGCAATAACCACCGCCTCCCGCACCGCCGGATGTTTGGCAATCTGCGCCTCGATCTCACCCAGTTCGATACGGAAGCCGCGAATCTTGACCTGATGATCGTTACGGCCGAGGAACTCGATATTGCCATCGGCACGATATCTTGCGAGGTCGCCCGTGCGATACATACGCGCACCGGGAACGAACGGATCATCGAGGAAACGTTCGGCGGTGAGATCGTCACGATTCAGATAACCCCGCGCCACTCCAGCCCCGCCGATATACAACTCGCCCACCGCACCCGGCGGCACCAGTTGATAGCGCTCATCGAGCAGATACATGCGAGTATTGGCGATCGGACGACCAACCGGCACCGTCGATGACGTACTCGCTTCGAGCCCGGTTTGATAGCACGAGGACCAGACCGTAGTTTCGGTAGGACCATAAAGATTCCACAACGACTTGACCTTCTCGCCCAGACGCGCAGCCAGTCCCTCGGACAAGGCTTCGCCACCGCACAACGCCGTGAGTTGTGCGGAGCCCGACCACTGCGCATCGAGCAGCATGCGCCAGGTTGCCGGAGTCGCCTGCATGAAGTGAATGCCGTGCTTCGCGAGCAGCGTTTGAAGCGCAAGCGGATCGGCTGCGTCGCTTCTGCGGGCAAGCACCACGCACGCACCGGTGCTCAAGGGCAGATACAGCTCCAGCCCGGCGATATCGAAGGAGATGGTCGTGACGGCGAGCAGCGTATCGGCTGCGCGCATCGCGGTGACATCGCGCATCGAGCAGAGGAAGTTCAGCATCTCGCGATGCTCGACCATCACGCCCTTGGGCTTGCCGGTCGAGCCGGAGGTGAAGAGCACGTAAGCGAGATGATGCGAAGCGACGTCTGTGTGCGGATCGTCTTGCGACAACGAGCTGTCAAGCGATGCATCGGGATCGAGTACGCGCAGAGAACCCGTATCGCCCAGCGCTTCACGGCCAGCTATATCGGCGATCAACAGCCGTGGCGTTGAGTCGGTGAGGATATGGCTCAGACGCTCGCCGGGATACGCCGGATCGAGCGGCACGTATGCACCGCCTGCCTTGAGTATCGCCATCAATGCGACGACCATGCCGATGCCACGCTCCACACACAGCGCCACGCGGTCTTCCGGCTGTACACCCAGCGCAATCAGATGATGTGCAAGCCGATTCGCACGCGCATTGAGCTGCGCGTAAGTCAGCGATTCATCTTCGAAGACGAGTGCAATAGCATCGGGCGTACGTTGCACCTGTTGCTCGAAGAGCTGATGAATGCACAGATGTTCGGGATAGGCGGCAGCGGTGTCGTTCCACGTCTGGACCAGCAAGGTGCGGGTCTCGGGCGGCAACACGTCGAGCTGATTCACCGGCGTCTGAGGGGCTTGTTCGAGCGCCTGCGCAAGACTCGACAGCGCCTGCTCCATGTAGCCGCACAGTTGCTCGGGCGACAACGGTGCGAGTGTCTGCGCAGTGAGGCCGAGGCTCTCGCCATCGTCTTCGACCGCGAGCATCAACGGATAGTTGGTGCGTTCTTCGGCGCCGAGCAGCTCGATACCGTCGAAGACCTGTTGTTCATCGGTCGAGGCCTGATTGTGGCGATAGTTGAGCAAGGCGCTGAAGAGCGGCGCGGGCGCGGCGACGCCACTGCATCGCTGAGCGAGCGCGAGCGGCGCGTGCTGATGCTGCAACAACGCGGCGAGCCGTTCATGCGTGTCACGCACGCTATCGATGACCGATGCATTGTTCACATCGAGACGAATCGGCAGCGTGTTGATGAGCAGACCCAGCGCCTGATCGACCCCTGCCTGCATACGTCCGAGCAGCACCGTACCGAACACGACGTGACCATCCGGATTTGACGCACTGGCAGCGTTGAGCACACGTGCCAGCGCGAGATGGCACAGGCTCGCGAGACTCACGCCGATGCTGCGGGCCTGAGTGCGCAGGCGCGTATTGAGCGATGCGGGCAACGTAACGCGCGCTTCGGCGACGGCCGAGCCATCGTGATGAACGTCGGTGAGGCCGAAGGGCAGCGTGGGTTCGCTGACTTGCGCGAGCATGTCGCGGAAGAACGCTTCGTGCTCTTGCCGGGTCGCGCCGAGCCGCGCCTGCGCGACCAGATCGCGGAACGGCTGAGCCGTGCCGAGCGTGTGTGCGCGACCATCGAGCAGTGCCGCGATTTCCTTCTGGACCACTTCCAACGTGACGTGATCGCCGATCAGGTGATGCCAGACGAGCAGCGCCAGCCAGCGTGCCGAGCCGGGTTCGCGAGCGAGGGTGAGTCGAAGCAGCGGAGCCTGAGCGAGAGAAAGACGCTGTGAGCGCGCATCGAAATGTCGAGCAAGCTGATCGGCAGCGTTGTCCTCCGTGAGACTGATCTCGTCGATCGACAGGGGCGCGTCACGCCAGACCACTTGCGCGGGCGTGCTGAGGCCGTCGTAGATGAAGGCGGTGCGCAGGATGTCATGGCGCTTGACCACCTCGCGCAAGGCATCGAGCCACGCATCGAGCCGCGCACGGCTATCGAAGGCGATACGCGCGGTTTGCAGATACGGATCGCCGTCGGTGGTCAGCATGTGATGGAACAGGATGCCTTCCTGAAGCGGCGCGAGCGCGTAGATATCCTGCACGTTGGCGAGGCCGCCGGGCACCTGAGCGACGATACGATCGATGTCCGTCTGCGTGAGCGTGATCAGCGGCAGCATGGGCGGCGTGAGTGCGGTGCAGTCAGGTGTTATCGCGTTGGCTGGTACGACAATCTCTGCGGCAACGGCACCATGTTCGAGCGAAGCCGCGAGCGCACAGAGCACGGGCGTGGCGAACAGGTCGCGCACGCTGGCATGCAGGCCGACGCGGCGCATGCGCTCGATGAGCGTCACGGCAAGCAACGAGTGGCCGCCGAGCGCGAAGAAGTTGTCCTGCCTGCCGACGCGTTCGAGGCCGAGCAATTCGGCCCACAGATCGGCGAGCGCGGTTTCGGTGGCACCTTGCGGCGCTTCGAAGGGACGCAGCGCGAAGGCATCGGCTTGCGGATCGGGCAATGCACGACGATCGAGTTTGCCGTTGGGCGTAAGCGGCAGCGCATCGAGCACGACGAAAGCCGAAGGCACCATGTAGTCGGGCAGGTGCGAGGCGAGATATTCGCGCAGGGCGCTGACATCGATATCGGATGTCAGCGTGACATACGCGACGAGTTGCTGATCGTGAGACTCCTCATGCCGCGCACGCGCGATGACCACCGCTTCGCGTACCGCCGGATGATCGGTCAAATGCGCTTCGATCTCGCCGAGCTCGATACGGAAGCCGCGAATCTTGACCTGATGATCGTTGCGGCCAAGGAACTCGATGTTACCGTCGGCGCGATAACGTGCGAGGTCGCCCGTGCGGTACATGCGCGCGCCGGGAACGAAGGGACTGGCGACGAACCGTTGCGCGGTAAGCGCCGCGCGCCGAAGATAACCGTCCGCGAGACCCGCACCACCGATATAAAGCTCGCCGATGACGCCGATCGGCACATGGCGCAGGTTTTCATCGAGCACGTATGCGCGTGTATTGGCGAGCGGCTGTCCGATGGGAATCGACGTGCCATAGGAGATGGCGTCGTTCAGCGCGTGGGTCAGCACGCCCACGGTTGTTTCCGTCGGACCATAGTGATTGAGGACGCGCAGGCCGGGCTTCAGCGCCTGCAAGGACATGATCCAGTCGGAGCGGGTCGCTTCTCCGCCCAGCACCAGCAATTGCGCGGGCAATGCAGGCGTATCGAGCGTCACGTCGACGAGCGCGCGCAGATGACCGGGCACGATCTTCAGCACATCGATATTGCGTTCACGCATGTATTGCCCGAAGAGGTAGCCATCGGACGTCCGCTCGGTCGACAGCACGTGCAGTTCATGCCCTGCCACCAGCGCACCGAACAGGATCGTATGGCCGAGGTCGGTGGCGATGGTCGAAGCCAGGGCCATGCTGCTCTGCGCGCGGACGTTCATTCTCGCCAGCACGCCGCTCAGATAATTGGCGAGGTTCCGGTGACTCAGGACGACGCCCTTCGGCTTGCCCGTGGAGCCGGAGGTGTAGATCACATAGGCCGGGTGACGGGAGAACACGTTGGCGGCGGGGTCCGTATCCGCGCAGGTTTCGATACGACTCGCTTCGACGTCGGGACAGACTACGTTCACGTTCCGCGCGATGTCCGTGAAGCGTTCGAGAAGCTGCGGTTCAGTAAGGAGCAACGACACTTGCGCATCGTCGAGCATGTACTCGAGCCGTTCGGCGACAGAGGTGGGATCGAGCGGCACGTACGCACCGCCTGCCTTGAGTATCGCCATCAACGCGACGACCATGCCGATGCCACGCTCCATGCACAGCGCGACGCGTTCTTCCGGCCTTACACCCAGCGCGATCAGATGATGGGCAAGCCGGTTTGCACGCGCATTGAGTTGCGCATAGGTCAGCGATTCATCTTCGAAAACGAGCGCGATGGCATCGGGCGTACGTCGAACCTGTTGCTCGAAGAGCTGATGAATGCACAGATGTTCTGGATAGGCAGCAGCCGTGTCGTTCCAACTTTCGAGCAGTGCGTGCTCTTCGGGCAACACGAGTTCGAGCGCATGCAGCGGCGCATCGGGCTGATCGAGCGCTTGTTGAAGCAAGCGCTTGAAGCGTTCACCCAGCCGCGCGATGGTGCGCTCATCGAACAAGTCGGTCGCATAGCTGAGCGTGCCTGCAAGACCGTCTTGTGTGTGCATCAGACTCAGCGTGAGGTCGAACTTGGCGCCGGCTTCGGCCCCGGGCAGCAAGGTCAGCGTGAGGCCGGGCAAGGCGAGCGCTTCCATCGGCGCGTTCTGCAACACGAACATGACCTGAAACAGCGGCGTGCGGCTCGTGTCGCGTACCGGCGCGAGCGCTTCGACCAGCTTCTCGAAGGGCAGATCCTGATGCGCATAGGCGGCAAGCGTCGTGTCGCGCACTTGCTCAAGCAGATCACGCAAGGAAGGTGAGCCGGACAGATCGGCACGAAGCACCAGCGTATTGACGAACAGGCCGATAAGCGGCTCGATCTGCGCATGTGTGCGATTGGCAATAGGCGAACCGACAGCAACTTCAGATTGCCCCGACAACCGCGCGAGCAGCGTCTGGAACACGGCGAGCAGCAACATGAAAGGCGTGACGCCTTCACGTTGAGCGAGCGCATGCAGGCGCTCTGAGAGCTCGGCGTTCAGCGCGAAGGGCAGCGTCGCACCGCGTCCGCTGATCTGCGCGGGGCGTGGACGATCGGTAGGCAGATCGAGTGGCGCAAGTTCAGCGAGTTGATTGCGCCAGTATTGAGTCTGTCGATCGAGTTCAGCGCCGGCGAGCCAGTCGCGTTGCCACAGCGTGTAGTCGGCGTATTGCACGGCCAGAGGCGGCAGTGCCGGAGGTTCATTGCGCAGTGCAGCGGTGTAGCAGGCGCCGAGTTCACGTACCAGCACGCCAGTGGACCAGCCATCGGAAACGATGTGATGCATGGTGAACAGCAAGACGTGCTCATCGTCTTCAAGGCGCAGCAGTTGAGCGCGCAGCAACGGACCGCGTTGAAGATCGAAGGGACGACGCGCTTCGTCTTGTGCCAGGCGCTGGACATCGGCGGCTTGGGCGTCGATGATCGGCAGTGCGAGTTCCAGTGCCGGAGCGATGTGCTGCACGGCCTGACCATCGTGTTGCGCAAAGGACGTGCGCAGGCTCTCGTGACGCGCCACGAGCGCATTCAGAGCAGCATGAAACGCACGAACATCGAGCGCGCCATGCAGACGCAAGGCGATCGGGATGTGATACGTGGACTGTCCGGGATTCAACTGTTCGAGGAACCACAGGCGTTCCTGTGCGAAGGACAGTGGCACATGTGCTGGACGCGGACCTGCCTCCAAAGGCGGCAACGTGCCAGTAGATGGTTCATTGAGTGATAATGCCTCGGCAAGCGAAGCAACGCTGGGTGCATCGAACAGCGTGCGCAAGGGCAACTCGATAGAAAGCGCTTCACGCAGACGCGACACGAGTTGTGTCGCGAGCAGCGAATGTCCACCGAGCGAGAAGAAGTTATCGAAGACACTGACACGTTCGAGACCGAGCACGCTGGCGAAGCACTGCGCAAGCGAATGTTCGAGTGAGGTGCGCGGTGCGACATAAGCGGCGAGGTCTTGCCACTGCGGATCAGGCAGCGCGCGGCGATCGAGCTTGCCATTGGGTGTCAGCGGCAACGCATCGAGCACGACGAAGGCAGACGGCACCATATAGTCGGGCAGACGCGAATCGAGATGTTCACGCAAGGCGCTCGTGTCGATCTCGGATGTCAGCGTGACGTACCCGACAAGCTGCTGATCCTGCTGTCGAGCACGCGCGATAACCACCGCCTCCCGCACCGCCGGATGACTGGCGATCTGCGCCTCGATCTCACCCAGTTCGATACGGAAGCCACGAATCTTGACCTGATGATCGTTACGGCCGAGGAATTCGATATTCCCATCGGCGCGATATCTTGCGAGGTCGCCCGTGCGATACATACGCGCACCGGGAACGAACGGATCATCGAGGAAACGCTCGGCAGTGAGATCGTCACGATTCAGATAACCCCGCGCCACGCCTGCACCACCGATATACAACTCGCCCACCGCGCCCGGCGGCATCAACCGACGTTGCGCATCGAGCAGATAGATGCGTGCGTTCGCAATCGGCTTGCCGATGACGGGCTGCATCTGTTCAATTGTGATCTCCGTGAGAGCGGCATCCACGGTGCACTCGGTCGGACCATAGACGTTGAACGCGCGGATCTGATCGGCATGTGCGAGCTGAATCCATGTCTGCTGCGAGAGTGCTTCGCCGCCCACCAGCAACGTCAGCTCGGATCGCCGCTGTTCGAGCAGGCCGGTGGTGATCAACACGTCGAGCTGGGTGGGTGTGCAGTCGAGCACATCGACGTCGCGCGCATCGAGAAATTCGATCAACGCAGAGCCATCGGTGCGCACATCCGCTGGGATCAAAATCAGTCGATGTCCCGCGAGCAAGGACGTGAGGCTCTTCAGCGAGGAGTCGAATGCGATGCTTGCATTCAGACTGACGCCGGAGTTCGGAGCGCAATGCGCGAACACCGTCGATTGCAATGCGCGATGGAGATACGCGACATTGCGATGCTCGACCATCACGCCCTTGGGCTTGCCAGTGGAACCGGACGTGTAGATCACGTACGCAAGATGATGCGGAGCGACGTCCGTTTGCGGATCGTCTTGCGACAGCGAGCCATCGAGCGATGCAGCGGGATCGAGCACGGTGAGCGTGCCGATATCGCCCAGCGCTTCGCGTCCGGCTGCATCAGCGAGCAGCAGGCGGGGCGTGGCATCGGTGAGGATATGACTCAGACGTTCGCCCGGATACGCCGGATCGAGCGGCACGTAAGCGCCGCCTGCCTTGAGTATCGCCATCAACGCGACGATCATGCCGATGCCACGCTCCATGCACAGCGCCACGCGTTCTTCCGGCTTCACGCCCAGCGCGATCAGATGATGCGCAAGCTGGTTCGCACGCGCATTGAGTTGCGCGTAGGTCAGCGACTCATCTTCGAAGACGAGTGCGAGCGCATCGGGCGTACGTAGTACCTGTTGCTCGAAGAGTTCATGAATGCACAGGTGTTCGGGATAGGCAGCAGCCGTGTCGTTCCAGCGTTCAAGCAATGCGTGCTCTTCCGGCAATACCAGTTCGAGCGCATGCAGCGGCGCATCGGGTTGATCGAGCGCTTGTTGAAGCAATCGCGTGAAGCGTTCACCCAGCCGTGCGATGGTGACTTCATCGAACAGATCGGTGGCGTAACTGAGTGTGCCTGCAAGCCCGTCTTGCGTATGCGTCAGACTCAACGTGAGATCGAACTTGGCGCCGGCTTCGGCCCCGGGCAGCAAGGTCAGCGTGAGGCCAGGCAAGGCGAGCGCTTCCATCGGCGCGTTCTGCAACACGAACATGACCTGAAACAGCGGCGTGCGACTGGTATCGCGAACCGGCGCGAGCGCTTCGACCAGCTTCTCGAAAGGCAAATCCTGATGCGCATACGCGGCCAGCGTCGTGTCGCGCACTTGCGCGAGCAGATCGCGCAAGGAGGGCGAGCCGGACAGATCGGCACGCAGCACCAGCGTATTGACGAACAGGCCGATAAGCGGCTCGATTTGCGCATGTGTGCGATTGGCAATAGGCGAACCAACAGCAACCTCGGATTGCCCCGACAAGCGCGCGAGCAGCGTCTGGAACACAGCGAGCAGCAACATAAAGGGCGTGACGCCTTCACGTTGAGCCAGCGTATGCAGGCGCTCTGAGAGTTCGGCGTTCAGCGCGAAGGGCAGCGTCGCACCGCGTCCGCTGATCTGCGCGGGCCGTGGACGATCGGTGGGCAGATCGAGCGGCGCGAGTTCGGCGAGCTGATTGCGCCAGTATTGAGTCTGTCGATCGAGTTCAGCGCCGGCGAGCCAGTCGCGTTGCCACAGCGTGTAGTCGGCGTATTGCACGGCCAGAGGCGGAAGCGCGAGCGGTTCATTGCGCAGTGCGGCGGTGTAGCAGGCGCCGAGTTCACGTACCAGCACGCCGGTGGACCAGCCATCGGAGACGATGTGATGCATGGTGAACAGCAGGACGTGTTCGTCTTCTTCAAGGCGCAGCAGTTGAGCACGCAGCAACGGACCGCGCTGAAGATCGAAGGGACGACGCGCTTCGTCTTGTGCCAGACGCTGGACTTCAGTGGCGTGGACATCGATGATCGGCAGTGCAAGTTCCAGTTCATGAGCGATGTGCTGTACGGCCTGACCGTCGTGTTGCGCAAACGAAGTGCGCAGGCTTTCGTGACGGGCGACGAGCGCATTCAGCGCGGCATGAAACGCACGAACATCGAGCGAGCCATGCAGACGCAAGGCGATCGGGATGTGATACGTGGACTGCCCGGGATTCAACTGTTCGAGGAACCAGAGGCGTTCCTGTGCGAAGGACAGTGGCACGTGTGCCGGACGTGCAAGTGCTTGCAAAGGCGGCAACGTGCCAGTAGATGGTTCTTCGAGCGACAGCGCCTCAGCGAGCGATGCAACGCTGGGCGCATCGAACAGCGTGCGCAAGGGCAACTCGATAGAGAGCGCTTCACGCAGACGCGAAACGAGTTGCGTCGCGAGCAGCGAATGACCACCGAGCGAGAAGAAGTTATCGAAGACACTGACACGTTCGAGACCGAGCACACTGGCGAAGCACTGCGCGAGCGAATGTTCGATCGACGTGCGCGGCGCGACGTAAGCGGCAAGGTCTTGCCACTGCGGATCAGGCAATGCACGGCGATCGAGCTTGCCATTGGGTGTGAGAGGCAGCGCATCGAGCACGACGAAGGCGGACGGCACCATATAGTCGGGCAGACGCGAATCGAGATGTTCACGCAAGGCGCTCGTATCGATCTCGGATACCAGCGTGACATAAGCGACAAGCTGCTGATCCTGCGTCTTTTCATGTCGAGCACGCGCAATAACCACCGCCTCCCGCACAGCCGGATGACTGGCGATCTGCGCCTCGATCTCACCCAGTTCGATACGGAAGCCGCGAATCTTGACCTGATGATCGTTGCGGCCGAGGAATTCGATATTCCCATCGGCACGATATCTTGCGAGATCGCCCGTGCGATACATACGCGCACCGGGAACAAACGGATCATCGAGGAAACGTTCGGCGGTAAGCTCAGGACGATTGAGGTAACCCCGCGACACACCCGCGCCGCCGACATACAACTCGCCCACCGCACCCGGCGGCATCAACTGACGCTGCGCATCGAGCAGATAGATGCGTGTATTGGCAATGGGCCGGCCGATCGGCACCAGATTCGTTTCTTCAGGAAGGCATCGATACGCCGTCGCCCATACAGTCGCTTCGGTCGGACCGTATTCGTTATAGAGCAGCACTGGCCGGGGCAGTGTCGAGCTTTGTCGCGCGAGATTCGGCGGACACGCTTCGCCCGCGACGATGATCTCGCGAAGCTTATGCTCTCCGCTCGACGACATGCTGTCGAGAATGGCCTGACCGAGCGACGGCACGCATAACACGCGCGTAATGTCTCGATTGCGCACGAGCCTGATGATTGCGTTCGGATCTCTTGCAGTGTCGATATCGACGAGAGCGAGGCAACCTCCGTTCGTGAGCGTCCCGAAGAGACCGGCGACGGAACTGTCGAAGGCGAGGGACGAAAGCAGCAGGAAGCGCTCGTTGGCTGCGTGCTCGTAGAACTGGTGGCGGGCGAAGGTGGATGCGACCAGCGTCCGGTGCTCGATCGCGACGCCCTTGGGCTTGCCGGTTGAACCGGACGTGTAGATCACGTACGCAAGGTGATGCGGGGTGACGTCCGTTTGCGGATCGTCTTGCGACAGCGAGCCGTCGAGCGATGCAGCGGGATCGAGCACGGTGAGCGTGCCGGTATCGCCCAATGCTTCACGTCCGGCGGCATCAGCGAGCAGCAGGCGGGGCGTGGCATCGGTGAGGATATGACTCAGACGTTCGCCCGGATACGCCGGATCGAGCGGCACGTAGGCACCGCCTGCTTTAAGTATCGCCATCAACGCGACGATCATGCCGATGCCACGCTCCATGCACAGCGCCACGCGATCTTCAGGACGCACACCCAGCGCGATCAGATGATGCGCAAGCCGGTTCGCACGCGCATTGAGTTGCGCATACGTGAGCGACTCATCTTCGAAGACGAGCGCGATGGCATCGGGCGTGCGTCGAACCTGTTGCTCAAAGAGTTGATGAATGCACAGATGTTCGGGATAGGCAGCAGCCGTGTCGTTCCAACTTTCGAGCAGTGCGCGCTCTTCCGGCAATACCAGTTCAAGCGCATGCAGCGGCGCATCGGGCTGATCGAGCGCTTGTTGAAGCAATCGCGTGAAGCGTTCACCCAGCCGTGCGATGGTGACCTCATCGAACAGATCAGTGGCGTAGCTGAGCGTGCCTGCAAGACTGTCTTGCGTATGCGTCAGACTCAGCGTGAGATCGAACTTGGCGCCCGCTTCGGCTGCGGGCAGCAAGGTCAGCGTGAGACCAGGCAAGGCGAGCGCTTCCATCGGCGCGTTCTGCAACACGAACATGACCTGGAACAGCGGCGTGCGGCTCGTATCGCGTACCGGCGCGAGCGCTTCGACCAGCTTTTCGAAGGGCAAATCCTGATGCGCATACGCGGCCAGCGTCGTGTCGCGCACTTGCGCGAGCAGATCGCGCAAGGAGGGCGAGCCGGACAGATCGGCACGCAGGACAAGGGTATTGACGAACAGGCCGATAAGCGGCTCGATCTGCGCATGTGTGCGATTGGCAATAGGCGAGCCAACAGCGACTTCAGATTGCCCCGACAGCCGCGCGAGCAATGTCTGGAACACGGCGAGCAGCAGCATGAAAGGCGTGACGCCTTCGCGTTGAGCGAGCGCATGCAGGCGATCGGTGACCTCGGTGTTCAGCGCGAAGGGCAGCGTCGCACCGCGTCCGCTGATCTGCGCCGGGCGTGGACGATCGGTGGGCAGATCGAGCGGCGCGAGTTCGGCGAGTTGACTGCGCCAGTATTGAGTCTGTCGATCGAGTTCGGCACCGGCAAGCCAGTCGCGTTGCCACAGGGTGTAGTCGGCGTATTGCACGGCCAGGGGTTCCAGCGGCGGAGGTTCATTGCGCAGTGCAGCGGTGTAGCAGGCACCGAGTTCACGCACCAGCACGCCGGTGGACCAGCCATCGGAGACGATGTGATGCATGGTGAACAGCAGAACGTGTTCGTCTTCTTCGAGGCGCAGCAGTTGAGCGCGCAGCAACGGACCGCGTTGAAGATCGAAGGGACGACGTGCTTCGTCTTGTGCCAGTCGCCGGACTTCAGTGGCGTGGACATCGATGAGCGGCAGTGAAAGTTCCAGTGTCGGAGCGATGTGCTGTACGGCTTGACCGTCGTGTTGAGCAAAGGACGTGCGAAGGCTCTCGTGACGCGCGACGAGCGCATTCAGCGCGGCATGGAACGCTCGAACATCGAGTGAGCCATGCAGACGCAGGGCGATCGGAATGTGATACGTGGACTGTCCAGGATTCAACTGTTCGAGGAACCACAGGCGTTCCTGTGCGAACGACAGCGGCACATACGCAGGGCGCTCAAGTGCCTCCAAAGGCGGCAACGTGCCAGTAGATGGTTCGTCAAGTGACAGCGCCTCGGCTAGCGAAGCAACGCTGGGCGCATCGAAAAGCGTGCGCAAGGGCAACTCGATCAAAAGCGCTTCACGCAGACGCGACACAAGCTGCGTCGCGAGCAGGGAATGACCCCCGAGCGAGAAGAAGTTATCGAAGACACTGACACGTTCGAGACCGAGCACACTGGCAAAGCACTCCGCGAGCGAATGTTCGAGCGACGTGCGCGGCGCGACATAAGCAGCAAGGTCTTGCCACTGCGGATCGGGCAATGCACGACGATCGAGCTTGCCATTGGGCGTCAGAGGCAGCGCATCGAGCACGACGAAGGCCGATGGCACCATATAGTCGGGCAGACGCGAGTCGAGATGTTCACGCAGCGCGTTCACGTCGATCTCGGATACCAGCGTGACATAAGCGACAAGCTGCTGATCCTGCGAATCCTGCTGTCGAGCACGCGCGATAACCACCGCCTCCCGCACCGCCGGATGACTGGCGATCTGCGCCTCGATCTCACCCAGCTCGATCCGGAAGCCGCGAATCTTGACCTGATGATCGTTACGACCAAAGAACTCCAGACTGCCATCGCTAAGATAACGTCCAAGGTCACCGGTCCGATAAAGACGCCCGCCCGAAACGAACGGATCATCGATAAAACGTTCGGCCGTAAGCTCCGGACGATTCAGATAACCCCGCGCCACGCCCGCGCCCCCGACATACAACTCGCCCACCGCACCGACAGGCGCGAGCCGACCTTGCGCATCGAACAGATAGACCGTCAGATCGGGAATACGCACGCCGATCGGGCTGCTGCTGACCGCACAGTCATCGCGAGTCAGCGGCCGGTACGTCACGTGCACGGTCGTCTCGGTAATGCCGTACATGTTGATCAGACGCGGCTTCTGGTCCGAATGCCGCGCGTACCACGGTTCGAGCATCGACGGATTCAGCGCCTCGCCGCCGAAGATCACATAGCGCAACGCATCGGGCGCATCGTTCGTTTCCTGCGCCTGAATGAGCGCGCGAAACGCGCTGGGCGTCTGATTCAGAACGGTCACGCCCTCGCGCTGAAGCAGGCCAAGGAAGTCGGGTGCGAAGCGCGCCACATGCTGCGGCACGATCACGAGTTTGCCGCCGTAGCGCAGCGCGCCCCACAACTCCCAGACCGAAAAATCGAAGGCGAACGAGTGGAACAGGCACCAGACATCGCGCTCGTCGAAGCCGAACCAGTCCTGCGTGGCATCGAAGAGACGCACGATCTGCGCATGTTCGACCATCACGCCCTTGGGCTTGCCGGTCGAGCCCGAGGTGTAGATCACATAGGCGAGATGAGGAGGCGCGACGGGCGTTTGCGGATCGTCCTGGGGCAGCGTGTCATCGAGCGATGCATCGGGATCGAGCACGGTCAGCGCGCCGGTATCGCCGAGCGCTTCACGGCCGGCCGCATCGGCGAGAAGGAGCCGGGGCGTGGAGTCGGTGAGGATATGGCTCAGACGTTCGCCCGAATAAGCCGGATCGAGCGGCACGTATGCGCCGCCCGCCTTGAGTATCGCCAGGAGCGCGACGATCATGCCGATGCCACGCTCCACACACAACGCCACGCGATCTTCCGGGCATACGCCCAGCGCGATCAGACGATGTGCAAGCTGATTCGCACGTGCATTGAGTTGCCCATACGTCAGCGACGCGTCCTCGAAGACGAGCGCGATGGCATCGGGCGTTCGTCGAGCCTGTTGCTCGAAGAGCTGATGGATGCAGTAACCCGACGGATACGTTGCGCCCGTGTCGTTCCATGTATGCACGAGCAGGTTGCGGACGGCGGGCGGCAACACGTCGAGCTGATTCACCGGCGTATCGGGCGCCTGTTCGAGCGCCTGCGCAAGGCTCGAAAGCGCCTGCTCCATATATCCGCACAACTGCTCGGGCGACAGCGGCGCGACGGTCTGCGCGGTGAGTTCGAGGCTGTCGCCGTTATCGTCGATCGAAAGCGTCAGCGGATAGTTGGTGCGCTCCTCCGCGCCGAGCAGTTCGATACCTTCGAAGGCTTCGCGCTCATCCGCCGATGCCTGATTGTGGCGATAGTTGAGCAGCGCGCTGAAGAGCGGCGCGGGAGCCGCGACGCCACTGCATCGCTGTGCGAGCGCGAGCGGCGCATGCTGATGCTGCAACAGCGCCGCGAGACGCTCATGCGTGCGGCGCGCGCTATCGGCGACCGATGCATCGTTCACGTCGAGGCGAATCGGCAGCGTGTTGATCAAAAGGCCGAGCGCCTGATCGACACCCGCCTGCATGCGTCCGAGCAGCACGGTGCCGAACACGATGCGCCCATCCGAATCGAGCGCGCTGCCCGCACTGAGCACGCGCGCCCAGGCGAGATGACACAGGCTCGCAAGACTCACGCCGATGCTTTTGGCCTGAGCGCGCAGACGCGTATCGAGCGACGCCGGCAGCGTCGCGTGTGCTTCGGCGACGGCCGAGCCGTCATGATGAACGTCGGTGAGGCCGAAGGGCAGCGTGGGTTCGCTCACGTCGGCGAGCATGTCGCGGAAGAAGGTTTCGTGCGCGTCCTGAGCCGCACCGAGCCGCGCCTGTGCGACCAGATCGCGGAACGGCTGGGCCGCGCCGAGCGACTGTCCCCGGCCGTTGAGGATCGCGCCGATTTCCGCATGCATGACTTCCAGCGTCGCGTGATCGCCGATCAGGTGATGCCAGTTCAATTGCACGAGCCAGCGCCCGCTTTCCGATTCGGGGGCAAGCGCTATCCGCATCAATGGAGCCTGCGTGAGATCGAGGCGTTGTGTGCGGGCATCGAAATGTCGGGCAAGCTGTTCCGCGGCGTCGCCCTGCGTGATCGCGATTTCGTTAATGGACACGGGTGCCTTGCGCCAGACCACTTGCGCGGGCGTGCTGAGTCCATCGTGGATGAACGCGGTGCGCAGGATATCGTGCCGCTCGACGACCTGTTGCAGCGCATCGAGCCATGCATCGAGACGGGCGCGGCTGTCGAAGGCGAGGCGCGCCGTTTGCAGATACGGATCGCCTTCCGTCGTCAGCATGTGATGGAACAGGATGCCGTCCTGAAGTGGGGCAAGAGCATAGATATCCTGAACATTCGCGAGCCCGCCGGGCACCTGTTCGACGATGCGATCGATATCCGTCTGCGTCAGCGTGATGAGCGGAAGCATGTCCGGCGTGATCGCGGTGCAGCCGGGCGTTATCGCGTTGGCCGGCACGACGATCTCGGGCTTCGGCGCGGCATGTTCGAGCGAAGCCGCGAGCGCGCTGAGCACCGGCGTGGCGAACAGGTCGCGCACGCTGGCATGCAGGCCGATGCGCCGCAGCCGTTCGATGAGCGTCACCGCAAGCAGCGAGTGGCCGCCGAGGGCGAAGAAGTTGTCGTGACGGCCCACGCGTTCCAGGCCGAGCGATTCGGCCCACAGATCGGCGAGCGCGATTTCGGTTCGGCCCTGCGGTGCTTCGAACGGACGCAACGCGAACGCATCGGCTTGCGGATCGGGCAGCGCGCGGCGATCGAGCTTGCCGCTGGGCGTGAGCGGCAGCGCGTCGAGCGTGACGAAGGCCGAAGGCACCATGTAGTCAGGCAGACGCGAGGCGAGATGCTCACGCAGCGCGCTGGCATCGGTCCCGGAAAAGAGCGTGACATAGGCGACGAGCTGCTGATCCTGCGAACCCTGATGCCGCGCCCGCGCGATGACCACCGCCTCACGCACCGAAGGATGCGCGAGGATTTGCGTTTCGATCTCGCCGGGTTCGATACGAAAGCCGCGAATCTTGATCTGATGATCGTTGCGGCCGAGGAACTCGATATTGCCGTCGAGCTGAAAGCGCGCCAGATCGCCGGTGCGGTAGATGCGTGCGCCCGGAACGAAGGGATCGTCGAGGAAGCGCTCAGCGGTGAGTTCGGGCCGGTTCAGATAGCCGCGCGCCACGCCCGCGCCGCCGATATAGAGTTCGCCCACCGCGCCGGGAGGCACCGCGCGCCGCAGCGCATCGAGAACATAGGTGCGCGTATTGGCGAGCGGCTTGCCGATGACGGGTCGCGCCTGTTCGGTCGTGATCTCCGCGACCGTCGCATCGACCGTGCATTCGGTCGGACCATAGACGTTGAAGGCGCGTATCTGCTCGGCCCGTGCGAGACGGTTCCACGTCTGCGGCGTGAGCGGCTCGCCGCCCACGAGCACCGTCAGCGGCGACGTGCGTTGTTCGAGCAGACCCGCGGAGAAGAGGGAATCGAGCTGCGTCGGCGTGCAGTCGAACACATCGATGCGGGCGGTATCGAGAAACTCGACCAGGGCCATCGCATCGGTGCGCACGTCGGCGGGAACGATGACGAGCCGATGTCCGCCGAGCAGCGCGGTGAGGTTTTGCACCGAGGCATCGAAGGCGATGCTGGCGTTCAGCGTCACGCCCGAGTGCGGGGCGCAATGCGCGAACACCGTCGAATGCAGCGCGTGATGCAGATTCACCACATGGCGATGCTCGACCATCACGCCCTTCGGCTTGCCGGTCGAGCCGGACGTATAGATCGCGTAGGCGAGATGATGCGAGGCGAGGCCGGGCACGAGCGGATCGCCTTGCGGGAGTGCATCGTCGTGCGACGCGTCGGGATCGAGAACGGCGAGCGCGCCGGTATCGCCCAGCGCCTTGCGTCCGGCGGCATCGGCGATCAGGAGCACGGGCGCCGTATCGCCGAGGATGTAGCTCAGGCGCTCGCCCGGATAGGCCGGATCGAGCGGAATATAGCCGCCGCCGGACTTGAGTATCCCGAACAGCGCGACGATCGCGCCGATGCCGCGCGCCATGCACAGCGCCACGCGGTCTTCCGGACGCACGCCCGCCGCGATCAGCCGATGCGCGAGACGATTCGCACGCGCATTGAGTTGCGCGAACGTGAGCGACTCGCCGTCGCATTCGAGCGCGATGGCATCGGGCGAGCGTCGAACCTGATCTTCGAGAAGCTGATGAATGCACAGATGCTCGGGATAAGGCGCGGCCGTGTCGTTCCACAACTGGAGCCACGCCTTTCTCTCGGGCAGAAGGAGCTCGAACGAATGCAGCGGCGCTTCGGGCTGCTCGAGCGCGTTTTCGAGCAGACGCGTGATGCGCCTTGCATGGGCATCCACGTCTTCGGACGAATAGAGCGACGGATTGCCGTCGAACATCAGTTCGATACCGAGTTCGTCGCCCTCGTCGTGGATGATCAGCGCGAGATCGTCGGGGGTTCCGTAGAAAGAGCGATTCGATCCGATGCGGCAGCCGGCGAACTCCAGCGCGAGGCTATAGTCCGGCATGATATTGACCGTGGGGCCGAAGAGCGGCCTGTCGGATTCGATGCGCCCCACATCGCGCCGTATGTCTTTCACACGATAGCGTTGATGACGCAGGATGCGCCGGCTCTGCCGCGAGACGTCGCCGAGCAGATCGATGATGGACGTATCCGCGCCGAGCATCGCGCGCAATGGCAATGCGTTGGACATCATGCCGGGCACGTTTCTCGCCCGCCGGCCGACTCGCGCCGTGACCGGAAAGCCGAGCACCACTTCGGGCTGTCCGCTCAGACGCGCGACATACGCGGCCATGACCGCCGTGACGAACTGCGGCCACGTCGCGCCGTGGCGTTCGGCGACTTGCCGAAGACGCTGCGTCGTTTCGGATGACAGACGCATCTGCGCGATCGCCTGTGTGGTGATGTCCGCGCGAATCGGCTCGTGCGCCATGCACTCGGCGAGAATCACCGGCTCGGGGCAGTCCGCCAGATATTCGCGCCAGAACTGCTGATCGCTCTCGAACGCATTCGACGCGCGATACGCGTTATCGTCGTCGATCAGTTCGGCGAGTTGTCCCCACGCGCACGGCGCGGGCTCGCGTCCTTCGACCAGCGCCGAATAAATCGCCGCGAGGCGTTGCGTGAAAAGGAAGAACGAAAAGCCGTCGAACGCGATGTGATGTATCCGCTGGAACAGGAAGAACCGCGTCGGGCCTGCCTGGAAAAGCTGACCGTCGAACAGCGGGTATCGGTCGAGATCGATGGCGCTGGCGAGCGCGGCCTGCACTTCCCGATCGATCGCTTCGACAGGATCGGGCGCATCGCTGACATCGACGACCCGAAGCGCGAAATCTTCCATCTCGTCCGGCACCACCTGATGCGGCATGCCATCCGTGACGACGATGCGCACCTGCATCGCCTGCGCTTCGCCGACCGTCCGGCGCAGCGCCGCGTTGAGCGCTTCGACATCGAGCGGTCCGATGATCTCCGTCAGCTGCGCGAGATTGAAGCGCGGATCGCGCAAATCGAGTTGCTGTCGAAAGAAGATGCCCGATTGAGCGGGGGCGAGAGGAAGGCTGAGCATGGCATCAATCCGTAAATGAGAGCACGCGGGTGCTCCGGAAACCGATGTTCGAAAACATCGTTACGCGAGTTCTGGACGAAACACTTCAGGGATTCACGATTCGGGTAAGCGAGCCCAGCGCGACGAAGGCTCTCATGCGAAGCGCCAGCATGAGACTGCCCTGTGCCCGGATCACGTCCTTCACGGCCGGATCGCTGAGCGAGCCGAGCCGGTTGAACGGCGTGCGGAAGCAATGCGCCAGCGTGATGCCGAATCCGGTATCGGCGGGATCGACGCCATGCCACCAGAACGGCGGAATATAGAGAACGTCGCCGGGTTCGAGCGTCGCTTCGAACTTGGTCAGCGATGCGTCCGCCGGAAAGAAGCGCGCCCGTTCATCCATGTGATGCAGGTTGGATTTGATCGGCACGGCGTATGCATGCCAGTCTTCCTTCGAGAGCCTGAACATCGAGACGCGCTTTCTGCCGACGATCTGCGTTGTCAGCGTCTCGTCCGTCGTGTGGTAATGCCATTCGGTCGAGGCATTCCGATAGATGAAGAGGCGGTCGCGCGCATAAGCGCGTGGCGGCAAATCCCGGTTCGCGTGCAGAAAATCGTAGCTTCCGAGGTCGGCCTTCCATTCCTGCGGAATCGGCAAGGCGCGAATGGCGAAGGTGTCGTCCGGACCCGCGTTGCGCAGACACGCGATCGCTTCATCGAGACCGTACTTCGGGAGGTTTTGATACCAGACGCCGGCCGGACTGGCGTTGAACGTATCCGACACGCCCACCTGGCGATTCGCCAGCGCTTCGAGGTAGCCGGGCGTGCCCCATTTCCTGAAAGCGGGCCAATTCGTGACAGCGTGTCTGATCACGACGGGTTGCTGTGCGCATACATGGTCGCGCCAGAACCTTTCGTGGTCGATCGCCTGATTGTCGATGGCCGCAAGCTGTACAGCCCGGCCCGGAACGAGATCGATAACTTTCACGACGCGCTTCGTCATTTTCCACTCCTCATATCGGGGTTCGGTCGGACCGCTGATCGGTCCAGTGCGCATCGATGTAGTCCAGACATTGCTTTCGTGAACTAATCGTATGCTCCACTTCCCAGCCGGCAGGAACGTCGAGATGAGCGGGCCAGAGCGAGCGCTGCCGCGATTCGTTGATGAGGACACAGAACGTGCCGTCATCGTCGTCGAATGGGTTGTCCATGCTGTTGCTCCCTTGTTCGTGCTTCGGGTTGCAACGAAATATAGGCGCCGGGAGTTAGCAATGAATTAGAAGTCGCGCAGGCAATCCGGCCATGCCGGAAGCGGCGCGCCCCAGACCGATGAGCGTCTTGCGCCAGTGATGAGGAATGCCTCGCTATTACATATCGGCTTCGATTCCGGATCAAGCGGAATTGAACGTCATCGCGCGTGTCACGAAGCGTTCATGTAGCGGCGGGTGTCGTCATCACGCGCTGGACTTTGCCTTCTTCCATCCAGACGACCTTGTCGGCGGCGTTGAACCAGCGATCGTCGTGACTGACGGCGATGATCGTCTTGCCCGCCGCCTTCAGCCTCGGCAAAAGTTTCTCGTAGTAATAGCGACGGAACTGCGGGTCCTGATCGGCGGCCCATTCATCGAAGATCAGCACGGGCCGGCCTTCCGCGAGCGCGCTCACCATCGCGAGCCGCTTGCGCTGACCGCTCGACAGGTCCGTCGTGCTGAAGCGCCCGAGGTTGTAGTGAACCTTGTCGGACAGGTCCATTTCCCGAATCAGATCGGCCAGATCGTCGTGCGCGGCGTCGAGGCCATAGAGACGGTCGAACAGATGGAAGTCGGAGAAGATCACCGAAAAGAGCTGCCTGTAGGCTGTCGCGTTGGCATCGGTGACGGTCTTGTCATCCCAGCGCACTTCGCCCGCATCCTGCGCATATAACTGGGTGATCAGATTCAGCAGGGTCGATTTGCCGCTGCCATTGCCGCCCGCGATGAACGTGATCTCTCCGGCCTTGATGAACAGATCGCACGGACCGACGTGAAAGCCTTGCTGCTCGCCCGGCGACTTATAGGTGTAACTCACGTCGCGCAGCGCGATGCCATGCGCCAGTACGGGCGCGGATGCGCCGGGGCCCGTTTCGGCCGCGCGTTTCGCCTGCTCCAGTTCGCGTTCGAGCGCGTGCAGCCGATCGACCGCGAGATCGGCGCGGGAAACCGCCGGCAGCGCCTGAATCAGACTGGCGATGGCCCCGCCGGAAAACACGATGACGAGAATGATCTTCGCGGGCGTCGATGAATTGCTGATGTAGTACGGCGTCAGAAACACCATGCAGCCGAGCAGGCCGTAGAAGAACGCGTCGCTTAGAGTCTGTCCGCGATTGAAGCCACGGCCTGAACTCACGCGCAAATCCTGCACGGCGAGCGCGCGTTGCACGATGTAATTGTCGAAGAGATCGGTATCGCGGCGCGCATTCATCTTGATCTCGCGAAAGCCGCGCAACAGATGATCGAAGCTGGAACGAAACGCGCTTTCGAGTTCCGTCGCTTCTTTCGACAGCGCTTCCGCATGCGCATAACTGCTGCGATAAAAGAACGTCGCGACCCCGAGAAACAGCAGCGTGACCGCGAAAGCGATCAGCGACAGGTAACCGATATACAGCGCCGACGACAATAATTGCGTGACGAAATAGATCAGCACGATGACGGTCGGCGCGGCTTCCTCGATCGTCTGCAAGTCCCGGCCGATGGCGAAATCCACGCGCATCGCGCCGATGTTTTCATAGGCCTCCAGATCCAGCGAGCGCACCGCCCGCGCGATGTCCAGGCGCTTTTGCAGGATGAAGTTCGAGATCACGGCGGTGGTGGCGTTGAGCGCATAGTTCATCGCGAGAAGCAGCGCCACGCTCGCGATGACGAAGAACGCCATCAGATAGAGATTCGGCCCCTTCGACTGATCGTAGTTCGCCACGGTCGTGACCAGCGCGATCACGCCGGACATCATCACCCCTGGCAATGTCGATGCCAGCAGCAAGGGCGTGCGATTGCGCCGGGCCTCGCCGAACAGCAGCTTGATGAATTTCATGGGTGCTCGTGGTCTCCATGCTACGGCGCTTCACGCCGCAGACTCGCCGGCCGTATGTCGGTCCAGTTTTCGTTGATGTAGTCGATGCATGCATGACGCGTCGCCACGCCGAACACGCGGTTCCATCCGGCGGGCACGGCCGCGAACGACGGCCACAGTGAATGCTGCCCTTCATCGTTGCGCAGAACGAAAAACTCGCCGGTCTCGTCATCGAAAGGATTCATCTCGCTCTCCGGGTCATGGCGTTTTCCAGACGGGATTCACCCATCCGTGTTCGTCATAGTCGGCGAGGCACTGATCGACGAGATCCGTCATCTGTTTCAGTGATCCGTCCGCCGACGCCATCGCTTGCAGATGCACTTTCACTTCTTCGTGGCTGCCCATGTAATTGCGTTCGTACAGCTCGTGACGCCCCGCGAACTCGGTGCCGACCGCGTCCCACATGAGCTTCATCAGCTTGATGCGTTCGCGATGCCCGATGCCGTTGGAGCCGCGAACGTAGCGCGACAGATAGCGGTCGATTTCCGGGTTGTCGAAGTCGCGCGTGGAAGAGGGCAGATAGATCAGCGCGGACGCCACGATCTTGTGGACGATCTCCTTGATGCGCCCATACGAATCCGGAGCGAGCGCGCGGTACGCCAGCGCGGCGTGCAGATTCGGCAGCACGGCGCCGTCGATCCAGCGGTCGGGCTGACGCGCCATCGTGTTGGCGAGCGACCAGAACATGTGACGCAGCGCGATGACCTCGCCGAGCAACACCTGATTGCCGCGAAACTCGTCGCCGCTCGTGACGTGCAGTGCTTTCGAGAGCAGCCCGGTGAGAAAGTCCAGCTTTACCGCATATCGCGTGCAGCCATGAAAGCTCGTGCCGTGCATGAACCCGGACGCGGTCGGAAAATCCGGCGGCATGGCGTCCGTGCCGTGACTCAGCACGTTCTCCCACGGCACGAACACGCGGTCGAGGATCAGGATTGCGTCGTTCTCGTCGAAGCGGGAACTGAGCGGCGAATCGAAGGGACTCGACACCTGGGTCGCCTGATATTCGTACGAGTTCCGGCAGATGAGCTTGAGCCCCGGCGCGTTCATCGGCGTGAAGAACATGACGGCGCGGCTCTTGTCGCTTTTGGCGATGCCGGCGTGATGGCTGAGAAACGTGTAGTGCGTGAACGCGGCGGACGTCGCGACGACCTTCGCGCCCGAGATGACGAGGCCGCCGTCGGTTTCCTCGTCGATATGGATGTAGACGTCCTGCGCCTTCTCGGGCCGCGCGCGATCGATCGGCGGATTGGCGAGCGCATGATTCATGAAGGGCACGGTTTCCTGCGCGAGCTTGTGCCATTGCCGGGCGTTGCCGGCGAACGGCCCGTAGTAATCGGCGTTCACGTTCAGCGTGTTCATGATCGACGCCTTGTAGTCCGGCGTGCGTCCCATCCAGCCATAGGTGAGGCGCGCCCATGCCGCGATGGCCTGCTGCTGCGCGACGAGATCCTCCGCGTTGCGCGCGTGCCGGAAGTAACAGTGCGTGTAGCCGCCGTTGCCCGTATCGGTCGCGCAGGTGAGGCCGGGTTGCTGCGCGGGATCGTGCAGGGCGTCGTAGAGGCGCGCCAGCGAGCGCGCGCTGTTGCGGAACGCCGGATGAGTCGCGATGCCGTCGATCCGCTCGCCGTCGAAGAAGACCTCGCGTCCGTCCTGCAGGCTGTCGATGAATGCCCGACCGGTCAGCGGCCGCGCCGCCAGATGCCGCGATAGCTCATTCACTGTGTCTCACCCGATTGGCAAATAGATCACGAATGATCGGTCCGATGACGGCGAGCGCGTCGGCCCGCATCATGTGGTCGTGTTCATAGGGCACATCGATGATGTCGAGCGCGCCGCGTGCGCTCGCGCGCCATGCACGCAGCGACGATTCGCCGGACGGCGTCGCCGTGGCGCGCATGAACGTGACCGGCGCGCTGAGCGGCGCGGGCCGGAACGCGGCGGCGAGCGCCGCATGACAAGCGGTGACCTCGACCAGCGCCGGCAACGCGCTTTGCGGTACATGCGCGAGCGGGCTTTCGATCGCGCGCATATGGTCCATCACGCGGTCCCAGCGCAGCGCGCCGGGCGCGGTGTCGCTGGCCGGATAGCCGATCATCGCGAGGACATTGCCAAGATGCGTGGCCGGCGCGAGCGTGTCGTGCGGCGGACTCTGGGGCAGCGTGCTGTCGAGCAGCACGACATGCGCGACGGTCTCGCCCTGCGCTTCGAGGCTCGTCGCGATCCGATGCGCGACGAGGCCGCCGAACGACCATCCCATCAGGCGATACGGACCGCGCGGCTGGATCGTGCGGATATGCGCGATATACCGGTCCGCGAGCCCGGCGACCGAAGGCGGCGGCGCCTCGCCGCTCAGCATCGGGGATTGCAGACCGTAGAGCGGAACATCGACGCCGATATGCGGAATGAGCGTCGCATAGCACCAGCTCAGGCCATATCCGGGATGCACGCAGAAGAGCGGCGCGGCGGCGCTCGCATGTTGTAGCGGCAACAGCGGCGCGAGCGCATCCGACGCCTGACCGTGCCGCAGCCGCGCGGCCAGCCGCGCGACGGTCGGCGCCTCGAACAGCGCGCGAATGCCGGGATCCACGCCCAGCGAATCGCGGACGCGGTTGACGAGCCGCGCCGCGCGCAGCGAATGTCCGCCGAGCGCGAAGAAGTTATCGTCGATCGATACGGCCTCGCGCTCCAGCGCCTCCGCGAAGAGCCGCGCCAGTTCCGCTTCGCGGGCGTCGCGCGGGGCGAGGAAGCGTCGCGGCGCGTGCATGGGCGCTGGCAACGCGGCGCGATCGAGCTTGCCGTTGAGCGTCACGGGCAGGCGATCGAGCGTCGTGAAGCTTGCCGGCACCATGTAGTCGGGCAAACTGCGGGCGAGTGCATCGCGCACCTGGGCTTCGTCGTAGTCCGCATCGGCGACGACATAAGCGGCCAGTTGCCCGTCCACCAGCGCAACGGCGCAGTCACGCACCGATGCCTGCGCGCGCAACACGGCTTCCGCCTCGCCAGTCTCGACGCGAAAGCCGCGTATCTTGACCTGATGATCGGAGCGGCCGAGAAATTCGAGTTCGCCGTCGGCGGACCAGCGTGCCAGATCGCCTGTTCGATACATGCGTTCGCCCGGCGCGCCGTAGGGATCGGCGACGAAACGCTCGCCGGTCAGATCGGGCCTGCCGATATATCCGCGCGCGAGTCCCCGCCCGGCGATATAGAGATCGCCAGCCGTCCCCGGCGGGCAGCGGCCCAGCCAGCGATCGAGCACATGCACGCGCGTATTCCAGACCGGCCGTCCGATGCCGTTTCGCGCCCGGTCCGCCGCAAGCTCCGCCGATGTCGACCAGATCGTGGTTTCGGTCGGCCCATAGACATTGATCACGCGGCGGGCATGAGCGCGCAGCCGTTCCGCGAGGCGCGCGGACAGCGCTTCGCCGCCGGTCAGCGCGAGCTTGAACGCGGGCTGCGGCCCATCTTCGATTTCGCGCAGCAGCGCGTCCCAGAGTGTCGGCGTCGCCTGCATCACGTTCGCCCGCGATGCATCGGCGAGGCGCGCGAGCCGGCGCGGATCCTTCACGTCGTCGGAGGCGGCCAGCACGATCGTCGCGCCCGCGAGCAGCGGACCGAGCAATTCGAGGCACGCGATATCGAAGCCCAGCGTCGTCACCGCGAGCAGGCGGTCGCCGGATTTCAGGCCGATGCGCTCCTGCATCGCCGCAAGCAGGTTGACGAGGCCGGCGCGCGGCACCGCGACGCCCTTGGGCGTGCCGGTCGAGCCGGACGTATAGATCACATAGGCCAGATGCTCGGCGCGCGCAGCGGGCGCGATGGCGGCGAATACCGCGACGCCGCCGTCGTGCGCCGGCAAGCGTTCGACGACGAGCGCGGGTTTTGCGTCGGCGAGCATGGTCGCGATGCGCGTCTGCGGATAAGCGGGATCGATCGGAAGGAAGGCCGCGCCGCTCTTCAGGACGCCGAGCATGGCCACCACGATGTCGGGCGTGCGCGGCAAGGTCAGCGCGACCAGATCGTCGGGTCCGATGCCGCGTGCGATCAGCGCATGTGCGAAATCATCCGAGCGCCGGTCGATATCGGCGTAAGTCCAGCGCGTTTCGTCCTGCTCGATCGCGACGAGCTCAGGCGTGCGCCGCGCCTGCCGCGAAAACTGCGCCGCGACGTCGTCATCGGGAATGGCGCGCGTCGTTCGATTCCACGCGCTCATGCGTTCGGCTTCGGCGAGCGCGAGCAGATCGCGGGCGATGACCGCCTCTTCCGGCGCCGCCGCGACGTGCTCCAGCACGCGCACGAACCGGTTCAACAACTTGTGCGCTGCTTCGGCATCGAACTGGCTGATCCGGCAATCGAGACGCAGCGTCATGCGTTCGCCCGGCATCGCGACGAGCGTCACGGGATAGTGCGTGCCGTCGTAACCGTCGATGCCCGCGATCGCGAGCCCATCCGACGCGCCGTGCAGGCGGCGAGCATCCATCGGATAGTTCTCGACGATCAGCAGGGAGTCGAACAGTTCGCCGTGTCCGGACTGCTCCAGGATTTCCGTGAGGCCGAGATGCTGATGCGGCAACAGGTCCGCTTGCGCCGCCTGCATGCGCCGGAACAGATCGGGCCAGCGCTCGCCCGGATCGAGCGCGACGCGCAGCGGCAGCGTATTGATGAAGAGGCCGACGCGCCGCTCGATATCCGGCAACTCGGCGGGACGCCCCGACACGGTGATGCCAAACACGATGTCCCCGCGTCCCGTGAGCCGGGCGAGCAGCACGGCCCAGGAGGCCTGGAGGATCGTGCTCATCGTCGCTTCGTGGCGTTGCGCCAGCGTGACGAGCGCGCCGCTCAGGCTCTCGGGCAGATCGATACGGATCGTGCGCGCGTCGGGCGCAGGCGAACCCGGTTCGGGCCGCGTCAGCCGAGTCGGCCCGTCCAGTCCGCGCAGCGCTTCGCGCCAGGCGGCGCGCGCGGCCGCCTTGTCCTGGCGCTTCAGCCATGCGTGTTGATCGCGCAGCGCAAACGCGGGTTTCGGCGCATCGCCCGCATACAGCGACATCAGATCGGACACCACGACCGGCATCGACCAGCCATCGAGCAGCAGATGATGGTTGCTCATCACGAGCCGATGCCGTCGCGGACCCGTCTTGACGAGCGCGAAGCGCAGGAGCGGCGCGCGTTCGAGATCGAAGCGGCGTTCGCGTTCCGACGCGAGCAGGGCCGACAGCGCCCCGGCGATGTCTTGCGCGCCCGAAATATCCACCGCACGCCACGGCGCGTTCACCGAACCGGCGACGACCTGAACCGGCCGCCCGCTCACGGTGCGAATGCTCACGCGCAAGGCTTCGTGACGCGCCAGCAGCGCGTCCGCCGCGGTCCGCAGACGCGCGGCATCGACGTGTCCTTCCAAGGTCAGCGAAACTTGCGCGATATAGGGATCGGGGCCGGACGCATCGTAGAGCGAATGGAACAACAGCCCTTCCTGCAAGGGCAGAAGCGGCAGGATGTCCTGCGCGCCGGGCGTCGCGATCTCGATTGCGTCGATCTCCGCTTGCGTGAAATCGCCGCCGACATCCGATGGCGTCAGGCCGCCGGATTCGAGCCGCGCCATGCCGCAGAGCGCGTCGAACCAGCGGCGGGCCAGTTCGCGAATCGATGTCTCGTCGAACAGGCCGCCCGCGAAGGTCCAGTGCGCGTGCAGCTGCGGCCCGTCGTCGCCGTCGATGACCTGTGCATCCAGCGCAATGGCATGGGACAAGGGCGCATCGGCATCGTCGCCGCCTTCGAGCGACAGGCCGCCTGCCGCCGACCAGACGCCGCCCGAACCGCCGAAGCGGCCGAGATAGTTGAACGACAGTTGCGCGCGCGCGCCTTGCAGATGCGCGGCCGTCCGCGCATTGAGATAGCGCAGCAGCCCATATCCGATGCCGTTATCCGGCAGCGCCCGCAACGCTTCCTTGACCCGCTTCACGAGCGCGGAAAGCGGCATCGCGCCGGTTTCGACGCTGTCGATATCGATGCGCACGGGATGAAGGCTCGTGAACCAGCCCACCGTCTGCGACAGATCGAGGCCGCTGTCGCCCGGCTCGCGGCCATGCCCTTCGAGATCGAGCAGGACCGGACCGCTCGCGCCGCGCCATCCGGCCACGGCGAGCGCGTAGCCCGCGAGCAGGACGTCGTTCACGCCGCCGCGGAACAACGCGGGAACGCTGCCGAGCAGTCGCATCGTGGTCGCGGCGTCGAGCTGCGCGCTCACGCGGCGCGCCGTCGCCAGCGTGTCGGTGCGTTCGAGCGGGCGCGCGGCGAGCGGCAAGTCGGCGGCGGAGACGATCCATCGCCAGCGATCGAGTTCGGCGACGCGCCGCGCGGCGTGCGCATCCTCGTGAAGATGGCGCGCCCAGCGGTGAAAGGACGTCGGCACGGGCGGCAGGACGCACGGCTGGCCGCGCGCGGCGAGATCGTAGGCCTCTGCGAGATCGTCGAGCAGGATGCGCCATGACACGCCATCCACGACGAGATGATGGATCGTGAGCAGGAGCATGCTCGCCGCCGCGCGCCGGTCGTACCAGACGGCCCGCAGCACGCGGCCCTGTTGCGGCGCGAGCCATCGTTCGAGCGAGTGTTGCTGACGCGCGGCGTCGCGTTCGACTTCGGCGCTGGTCCAGTCGCGTGCATCGATCCGTTGCAGCAGCGTCGCTGCATCGGCGTCGCCGGGGGTTACATCGAGTTCTCCGTCGATAAGACGCGCCCGCAGCAACGCATGCCGCGTGATTGCCGCCTGCAATGCCTGCACGAGCGTCGCGTGACGCGCGTTGGCCGGCAAGCTTATCCGCATGGACTGGCTGAATGCGCCGATCGCGCCGCCGCGCCCGCTTAGCCATCGCATGATGGGCGTGGCGGGCACGCGGCCGGTCGCATCGTCTTTTGGCGGCGATGCCGTGGCGCGTCCGGCATCGGAGAGAACGCCGGCGATCTGCGCGAGGCCGGATGGCGTTTTGTGCCGGAACACATCGGCCGGGCTCAGATCGAGACCCGCCGCACGCGCGCGGCTCACGAAGCGGATCGACAGGATGCTGTCTCCGCCCAGCGCGAAGAAGCTGTCGTCCGCCTGCACATCCTCGCGGTCGAGCACTTCGCCGAAGAGCCGCGCGATCGCGGCTTCCCGTTCGGTCGCCGGAACGCGCCGCGCCGATACCTCGCGCGGCGGCGCGGGCAACGCCTTGCGATCGAGCTTGCCGTTGGGCGTGAGCGGCAGCGCGTCGAGCACCACGAACGCCGACGGCGCCATGTGCGCGGGCAGACGTCTCGCGACGGCGGCGCGCAGCGATTGCGCTTCGAACGTCGATGCCGGCACGACGTAGGCGACGAGCTGTCGTTCACGCACGGCGACGGCGCAGGAGCGCACGCCATCGTCTTCCATCAGCACGGCTTCGATTTCTCCCGGCTCGATGCGAAAGCCGCGTAACTTGATCTGCTGATCGGCGCGGCCGAGATAGTCGAGTTGGCCATCGGCTCGCCAGCGTCCCAGATCGCCCGTGCGATAAAGCCGCGTCCCTGCCGCGCCGAACGGATTGGCGACGAAGCGCTCGGCCGTCAGGTCGGGCCGCGCGAAGTATCCGCGCGCCAGTCCCGCGCCCGCGACGTAGATCTCGCCGGTCACGCCCGCCGCGCACGGTCGCAGGCAGGCGTCGAGCACATGCACCTGGCTGTTCCACACCGGACGTCCGATCGGCGGCGCGAGCTGGCCGGCGAGGTCGTCGCTCATCGTCGCGCATACGGTGACTTCCGTCGGCCCGTAGGCGTTGATGAGCCGACGCCCGTTCGACCAGCGTCCCGCCGTGTCGGGCGAGATCGCCTCGCCGGCGGTGACGATCGTGCACGCGGCGGGAATCGTCGCCGGGTCCATGACCGCCAGCAGCGCGGGCGGCAGCGTCACGCAGGTGATGTCCTGCTCGCGGATCAGCCCGGCGAGACGCTCCGCCGACATCAACGCCGGATCGGCGAGAACGAGGCGCGCGCCGCGCAGCAGCGTGACGAGCACTTCGGAGACGGCGGCATCGAACGAGAGCGACGCGAACTGCAACACGCGCGATGCTTCCGTGATGCCGAAGCGCTCGGCCTGCGCGCCGACCAGACTCGCGATGCCCGCACGCGTCACGACGACGCCCTTCGGCTTGCCGCTGGAACCCGATGTATAGACGACATACGCGGGATGACCGGGCGCGACGGCGCGCACGAGCGCGCTGGTGGGCCAGCCCGCGAGCGGCGGCAGCGTGGAGAGCGTGCGCGCGGGCCGCGCATCGGCGAGCATCGCGTCGATGCGTGCCTGCGGATAATGCGGATCGACCGGCAGATAGGCGCCGCCGCTCTTGAGCACGCCGAGCATCGCGATAACCATGTCGGGCGTCCGGTGCATGGTCAGGGCGACGATGCGCTCCGGCCCGATGCCGTGCTCGACGAGGAAATGAGCCAGCGCGTTCGAGCGCATGTCGAGTTCGCGATACGTCAGTTGATCCGATCCCTGCGTCACCGCGATGGCGTCCGGCGTGCGCGCCGCCTGGGCGCTGAAGCGCGCCGCGACATCGTCCTGATCGACGGGATGCGCGCTTGCGTTCCAGCGCTCGATCTCGTCGCGTTCGCCGCGCGCAAGCAGGTCGATGCGCCCGACGAGACCGTCCGGCTGCGCCGCCATCGACCGCAGGATTTGCACGAGCGTGGCGAGAAGCCGCCGCGCATCGTCGGCGGACACCCGATCCGCGCGATGATCGATCCGCAACTCCAGTTCGCGCCCCGGCGTGACCATCAGGCTGACCGGATAGTGCGTCGTGTCGTTGACGGTCATCCCTGCCAGCACGACGCCGTCGATCTCGCTTTGCATGCGCGCGGCGGGATAGTTTTCGACGACCACCAGCGTGTCGAACAACTCGCCGTGCCCGACGAGCGCCTGCACCTCGGTCAACCCGATGTGCTGATGAGGCAGCAGCGCGGACTGGTCCCGCTGGATGCGTTCGAGCAACTGCGCGACCGTCTCGCCGGCGTGCAGGGTCGCGCGCAGCGGAAGCGTGTTGATGAAAAGCCCGACGCGCTTTTCGACGTCTTGCAACTCGGCCGGCCGTCCCGCTGCCGTGACGCCGAAGACGACATCGTGCCGCCCGGCCCAATGGCCGAGGAGGATCGCCCACGCACCCTGCGCGAAGGTGGCCAGCGTCAGGCCGCGATGGCGCGCGCAGTCAACGAGACGCGCCGTCGTTTCCGTATCGAGCGTGCCGGCGACGGATTCCTGCCGCGCGGCGTTCGCGCCGGGGTCCGCGTTGGCGACGAGACGCGTCGGTCCGTCCAGCCCGTCGAGCGCCGCCTTCCACGCGCTGCGTGCGGACTCGCGATCCTGCTTCGCCAGCCAGACGAACTGATCGCGCAACGGCGGCGCATGGCCGAGCGCTTCGCCGGCGTAAGCCTGCATCAGCTCGGACACGATGACGGGCATCGACCAGCCATCGATCAGGAGATGATGAAGGCTCAGCACCAGCCGATGATGACCGTGGCCGAGCCGCAGCAGGGCGGCGCGCAGCAGCGGCGCCGAAGTCAGATCGAAGCGATGCTCGCGGTCCTGCCGAAGCCAGTCCGCGAGCGCGTCGTGCGGATTCGCGGCGTCGGTTAGATCGATGTCTCGCCAGCGCGTTTCGACGGCGCGGCGCAGCGCCTGCACGGTGCGTCCATCGACGGCGTGAAAGCTGACACGTAACGCTTCGTGCCGTTCGATCAGGCTGTTCAGCGCGGCATGCAGCCGGTTACGGTTCAGGTCGCCTTCGAACGAGAGCACCAGTTGCACGATGTACGGATCGGGACCGGCGGCGTCGAACATGGCATGGAAGAACAGCCCTTCCTGCAACGGCGCGAGCGGGAGAACGTCCGCCGCGTCGGGAACGTCGGCTCGCAACGCGGCCAGCATGTCCGGCCATGCTGCATCGGCGGCCTGCGGCTCGATGCTCAGATCGCGCGCGACGACAGCGAGCGCAGCCGGCGTCTTTTCGCGGAAGACATCCGCGGGCGTCAGCACGAGCCCCGCCTTGCGCGCGCGGCTGACGAGTTGAATCGACAGGATGCTGTCGCCGCCCAGCGCGAAGAAGCCATCGTCCGCACCGACGGATTCGATATCGAGCTCGTCCGCGAACAGCTTCGCCAGCGCGGCTTCGCGCGGCGTCGCGGGCGGGCGCGTCGCCGATGTTCGCGCCTGATAGGCCGGCAGCGCCTTGCGGTCGAGCTTGCCGTTTCGTGTGATCGGAAGCCTGTCGAGCCTCACGAAGCCGACCGGCACCATGTAGTCGGGCAGACGCTGCCGGAGCGCCGCGCGCACATGCCGCTCGTCGTAATGCTCGTCGGCGACGACATAAGCCACGAGACGGCTGCCGGTCGCGCCGTCCTGCTGCGCCAGCACCGCACACGCGCGGATCGCGGGCTGCTCGGACAGCGCGGTTTCGATTTCGCCGGGTTCCACGCGCAGTCCGCGCACCTTCACCTGTTGATCGGCGCGGCCGGCGAATTCCAGCTCGCCCTGTTCGTTCCAGCGCGCGAGATCGCCGGTGCGGTACATGCGCGCGCCGGGCCGTCCGTAGGGATCGGCGACGAAGCGCTCGGCCGTGATGCCCGTCTGCCCGACATATCCGCGCGCGAGGACATCGCCCGCGATATAGAGATCGCCCGCCACGCCGATCGGGCAAAGGTTCAGGAAGTCGTCGAGCACGTGAATCTGCGCGGAAGCACGCGGCGCGCCGATCGGAACCGGATGCCGCAGCCGCCGGTCGGGCCTCGCCGGAAAGCTTGTGACGAACACGCTGGTCTCGGTCGGGCCGTAGCAGTTCAGGAGGGTGATCTCCGGAAAGCGTTGCAAGACGCGCTGGAAGCTCGCGACCGAGGCCGTGTCGCCGCCCGTCAGGATCGTGCGCAGGCCGTTCAGGCACTCCAGGTCTTCCGTGACCAGCAGATTGAAAAGGCTCGTCGTCAGAAGAAGATTGTTCGCGCCGTGGCCGGCGATTTCGCGGCGCAGATCGGCGGGCGTCAACTGCTCGCATGAAGCCACGGCGAGCTCGTCGCCGCGCAATAGCGCGCTCCAGATTTCATAGCTGCTGGCGTCGAACGCATAGGCCGACTGGAACAGCACGCGTTGCGCCGTAAGATCGAGCAGATCCATCGCCATATCGACGATGCCCCTGTGCGTCAGCTCGATGCCTTTGGGCAGCCCGGACGAGCCGGACGTGTACATGACGTTGATCAGGCACTGCGGCGCGATGTCGATGGCGAGGGCACTGTCGTCGCCTTCGTCGAGCATCGCGGGATCGATGCGCAGCGTTGCCACGGCGCCATAGCCGGGGTGTGTGTCGGTATCGTGGAGCACGAGCGCGGCTTGCGTGTCTTCGAGCATGCGCCGTATGCGCTCAGGCGGCTGACCGCGATAGAGCGGCAGATAGCATCCGCCGGCCTTCACGATGGCGAGCGTCGCGACGATCAACTCAAGCGAGCGCGCCATATCGACGGCGACGCGCGTTTCGAGCGCGACGCCGTGCGCCGCGAGCCGATGCGCGAGCCGGTTCGACATCCGGTCGAGCTGCCGATACGTCAGTGCGTGCGCGCCGCAACGCAACGCGATGGCATGCGGCTGCCGCTCGACGATCTGCGCGAAGCGTTGCGGGATCGACTGCGCTTCCCGCTGGCGCGTCTGCGATGGCGCGCCGAATCCGAGCAGCGCCGCGCGTTCCTCCGGCGCGAGCACGACATGACGCCCGATGCCCGCGTCGGGATCGGCGATGGCCTGATCGAGCAGACCTTGAAACGCGGTTGTCATGCGGCGGGCCGTGGCGGGCTCGAACAGAGCGGCGGCGAATTCGAGGCTGCCTTCGATGATGCCGTGACCGTCATCGTCGCCGCCGTGGGCGATGAATTCGAACGCGAGATCGAACTTGGCCGCCGCATTGCCGATGGCGCGCGGCGTCGCCGTCAGGCCTTGCAGCGAGAGCCGCGCATCATCGCCATATTCGAGCGTCAGCGCAACCTGGAACAGCGGATGACGCGCGGCGCCGCGCTCGGGATTGAGCGTCTCCACGATGCTCGAAAACGGCACATCCTGATTGGCGTAGGCGGCGAGATCGACATCGCGCACGCGTGCGAGCAGTTCGCGAAACGTCGGATTGCCGCTCGCATCGACGCGCAGCACCAGACTGTTCACGAAGTAGCCGACGAGGTCCTTGAGCTGCTCGTCGAAGCGCCCCTCGCCCGGCGTGCCGATGAACACGTCGGTACCGGCGCCGAAACGCCGCAGCACCGCGACCAGCGCGCACTGCAACACCATGAAGAGCGTGGCGTGATGAGCCTGCGCGAAGTGCGCCGCGCGACGATGCAAATCCGGATCGATCCGGAACGCGATGCGTTCGGCGCGGCCCAGCGCGTCGGCCGGTCGCGGGCGCACGCGCGGCAGCGGCAATTCGTCGGGAAGCTCGGCCAGCATGCCGCGCCAGTAGGCGAGCTGCCGTTGCGCGAGACTGCCCGTTTCGTGGACGGAGCCGAGCAGCTTGCGCTGCCAGTCGGCGAAATCGGCGTATTGCACCGGCAGCGGCGGCAGGTCCGGTCGCGTGCCGGCGCGCCGCGCGGCATAGGCCGTCGATACGTCGCGCAGAAACGGCGCGAGCGACGCGCCATCGAAGGCGATGTGGTGAAAGTTGAAAACCAATACGGCGCGATCTTGCGTACAGCGCAGCAGGCGCGCCCTGAAGGGAACGCGGCTTTCGAGGTCGAAGGGCGCGCCGGTCTCGTCGGCGATATGGCGATCGAGTTCGGCGGGCGTGATGTCCGTCACGGCGAGCAGGTCATCGAGTTCGCTCGCGCGCAGGACATGCTGATACGGGCCGTCGTCCGCATGACGAAAGAGCGTGCGCAGGCTGTCGTGCCGGGCGGCGACATCGTGAAGCGCGAGGCGCAGCGCGTGCGCATCGCACGGACCGGACAGCTCGAAGGCGTAGGGCAGGTTGTAGGCGGCGGCCGCCGCGCCATCGCCCAGCCGCGCCAGAAACCACAATCCCTGCTGTCCCGCCGACAGGCAGGCGCGCTCGCGCGATGCCTCCGCCGACAGGCGCAGCCGCCGCGTGCCGCCGCCTTCGAGCAACGCGGCAAGCCGTTCGACGGTCGGCGCGCGGAACACATCGCTGACACTCGCATCGATCTGCAATACGGCGCGTATCCGGTTCGCGAGCTGTGCGGCAAGCAGCGAATGGCCGCCCGATGCGAAGAAGTCATCGTGGATGCCGACGTCATCCAGCCGCAGCACATCGGCGAACAGGCGCGCGAGTTCGATCTCGACGGGCGTTCTGCCGGAAGGACCGCGAGCGCCGTCACGCATCGCTTTGGGCAAGGCGGCGCGATCGAGCTTGCCGTTGGGAAGGAGCGGCAACGCGGACATCGCGACGAAGGCCGACGGCAGCATGTAGTCGGGCATCCGGCGCGCCAGCGACTCGCGCACGGCGGCTTCTTCATAGCCGGCCACGGGCACGACATAAGCGACGAGCCGTTCATCGCCCGGCGCATCTACCTGAAGGAGGACGGCCGCCGCCGCGACATGCGGATGCCCGAAGAGCGCAGCCTCGATTTCGCCCGGCTCGACGCGAAAGCCGCGTATCTTGACCTGCCTGTCGGCGCGGCCGAGATATTCGACTTCGTTGTCGCCGCGCCGTCGCGCCCGGTCGCCGGTGCGATACATTCGCGAGCCGGACGGACCGTGCGGGTCTGCCAGAAAGCGCTCTGCCGTGAGGCCGGGTTGTCCGAGATAGCCTCGGGCCAGTCCCGCGCCCGCGAGATAGAGCTCGCCGGCTTCGCCCGTGGCGCAGGGTTGCAGGCGTTCATCGAGCACATAAGCCGATGTGTTCCAGATCTCGTGGCCGACGGGCGCGCCGTTGGCCGGCGTGGCGACGGCATGCAGGCTGTCGCCGCTCGCCTCCGACGACCCGTAGAAATTGACGAGACAGGCATCGGGCACGCAGGCGGCAAAGCGTTCCGCCAGCGCGGGCGGCAGCGTTTCGCCGCTGCATATCCAGAGTGGACAGCGGTTGAGCGCGACGTGATCGGGCTGATCGAGCAGCGCCGCGAGCAAGCTGGGAACAACCGTGATGCGGCCGATATCCAGACGCGGAATCTCGGCCGCCAGCAGCGCCGGGTCTCTGGCGACGTCGGCATCGGTCAGCGCGACCGTGGCGCCGGCGATCAGCGGCGCGAGCAGTTCCGTCGCGCCATCGATGAAGCTCATCGAGCTTTTGGCGAGCACCGTTTCACCGGGCGCGAACGCGTAGGTTTCGGCCACCCAGCACAGTCGATTGACGAGGCCGGCATGCAGGCCGACCACACCTTTCGGGCGGCCCGTCGAGCCCGACGTATAGATGACATACGCCGCATCGAGCGGCCGTGCTTCCCTGCGATGCGCTGTATCCTCACGCGCGACATGATCGCTCGCGGGGAGATCGACCATATGCAGTATCGGAATCTCCCGCACGATTTCGGCGAGCTCGGCGGCGAGGCTCGTGTTGGTCAGCACGCACGACGGCCGCGCATCGCGCGCCATGAAGGCGAGCCGATCAACCGGATACGCGGGATCGAGCGGAAGATAGGCCGCGCCGCTTCTGAGCACGCCGAGAATGGCCAGCACCATGTCGAACGAACGCGGCAGCGCGATCGCGACGATGTCCCCCGGCCCGAGCCCGTGCGACATGAGCATATCGCCCAGCCGGTTCGCGCGCACGTTCAGTTCCGCGTACGTCATCTGGCGCGCGCCGTGCAATAACGCCACGGTCGTGGGCGTGCGCGCGGCCTGACGCTCCAGAAGGTCGCATACGGTCAGCGTCGTCAGCTCGTCGGCGGACCAGCGCGTCGCGTCGTGGCCGCCGTCGATCGGATCGGTCAACGCGTCCATTCAATCAGCCATCCTGATGATGAGTGGACGTCAATCCACGTGCACGCAGCTCGGGAATCACGGCGCGGCCAAATTCCTCGAAGGTGCCCGGAAAATGCGTCGGCGTGATGACGAAGCCGTCGCAACAGTCTTCGAACAACGCCTGCAGTTGATCGGCGACATCGGACGCCGTACCGATGAGACGTGGCGTGCCCGTGCTCGCCGACAGCCCGATGGCGACATCATCGACGCGAATGTCGGGTTTCACATCGAGCAGCTTCGCAAGCCACGCCAGCGTGCCGCCCGCATCGACCGCGGGCCGCTTGCGCTGAATTTCGAGAATCGGCTGCAAGGGTGCATCGCCCGAAACGCCCGACAGGTCGAGGCCCAGCATCGCCGCCAGATAGCTTCGCGCTGCATCGGGGTCCACGAGCGTGTCGAGATGCGCGGCGCGGGCCTCGGCGATTTCGCGCGTCTCGCCGATCACGGGTTGCACCGCCGCCATCAGGCGTATGTCCTGCGGCGAGCGTCCCATGCGCGCGGCGCGTGCGCGGACGTCGTCGCGCAGTTCGCGCATCGCGGCGGGCTCGCTCTGTATCGCGAAGATGACTTCCGCCCAGCGCGCCGCGAAGTCGCGGCCTCGCGGCGAGACGCCCGCGGCCATCAGCGTGGGACCGCCGCGATACGGCAGCGTCAGCGGGCCGCGTATATCGAAGTGACGGCCCTTGTGATCGATCTGATGGATCTTGTCGGCGCGGGCATAGACTCCGGACTTCTTGTCGGCAACGAGCGCGCCTTCATCCCACGATGACCACAGGTCGTGACACACCGTCAGCACTTCTTCCGCACGATCGTAAAGATCGCGATGATCGAGCGATGTCAGATGCGCGAAGTTGATGCCGTTGCTCGGCCCCGCCGACGTGACGACATTCCACGCCATTCGACCTTGACTAAAATGATTCAGTGTACTAAGCGTTCTGGCGATATGATAAGGCTCCATATAGGTCGTCGACAGCGTGACCGTGAACCTCAGGCGGCGCGTGACGCCGATCATCGGCGCAACGAGCAAGGCGGGATCGTGACGGATCGCGCCGCTCGCACCGCGGCTCGTCATCGTTTGCCATTCGCCATCTTCACCCATTGGAACGGCGAGCGATTCCGGCACGAACGCATAGTCGTAACCATAACGATCGAGGCTGCGAGCCAGGTTTTCGTAGAGCCTGCGATCGCAGAAATCGGTTTCGCTATAGGGATGGCGCCACATGGCGCCGAAGTGACTTCCGGGCACCAGCACGTAAGCCGATAAAAGCATGTGACGGCGCGTCACGATGCGGCTCCGCGTACCATGTCACACGTTTGTGATGCCTTGATGGAATCATTTCCAGCAGGGTTTCGTACGAACATGCGACACCACCTTTTTACTGGTAGTCACCGGAATTTCTGCGTATATTGTTCTAGTGTGGTTGAAGTTGTCAATTAAGTTGACCTGAGGGCCAAGACATGAAAGACAACACCGCGGTCACCGAGACTCCTCATACGGAAAGAATTACCAGCGACACGCCCACTGTGACGCGCAGCACGAGTCCGGCCACCAATGGCGTGAAGCTCGTGGGCGAAGCGTTCGTCCCCGGCGCGAGTCTCCTGATGGATGGAAATGTCGTCAATGGCGCTGCGCATGTCGCCGCGGGCATCGGCATCAAGATGCTTTTCGGGCCGGTCGGTCTGCTGCTGGCGGCGGCCGATTCCTACTCGAAATCGGTCACTGACAAGTACCTGTGGAACCACGTCAACGATCTCGTCACCAAGGCGAAGGAGACGCGAAAGGCCAGAGCGGAAGCGGCGAGCCCGCCTGCCGAGTAATTCCCCATCGGCTCTCTGCCGATACGATTGCAAACATCACCGAGCATAACTTTTCAGATGCGCCCGAAGCACTCGCCGCGCATCTGAAAGCATGTGCACGCTCGTTTCAATGCTCGAGTCGCTGAAACACCCGAAGCTCGTGCCCATAGATCAGACGGGGAATGAATTCACCATGCACGAGAGCGAGCCGGTGATCGCCGGCCCAGGTTTCCACGGCGCCTTCGGGGACTTGCTCCACCCACTCGCGCGTGAAGATGTAATCGTCGATATTGTGGGCCAGCCGACGCCCGCCCGGGCGCGCGGTCATATCCTTGTAGAGAAAAATGCCGCCCGCTTTGACGCGCTGCGCCGCGGCGGCGAATACGTCGCTTCTGCTTCCCGGCGGGACGTGATGCAGGACGTCCACCATCGCAACGACGTCGAACGGACCTTCCGGCGCTTCGGCGACCGACCGTACGTGCTCGAACGTCAGAATGTCTTGTGCGTCGATACGCTGCGCTGCGGCACGCGCCGATTCCAGCGGCGGCGCCATGACGTCGCAACCCACGCCACGGCGAATCTTTTTCATCGCCGCGAGCAGCGTGAGCAGCGATCCCGCGCCGCAGCCCACGTCGAGAACCTCGGCGTCGTCGCGAATGAAGGGCAGCAGTTTGTCGTAAGGACAGACGTAAGGGCGAATCGCGCTCAACCATCGGAAGGGCGCGGGCGTGTCGCAATACGCGGCATAGAAGAAGCGGCGCAATTGCGCGGGCGTTGCAGCGCTGTCTACCGAGGGAATGGAGGCCGATGCGGGAGCGAGCATTTCCGTGTGCAGGTGTCGTCCGATCTTGCGCTTGATGTTACTATGCAAACACTTTTTGCGCCGCAAAATTCTGCAAATTATTCGTTATCCGTACGAGTTGATGCCAGATGAGCCCAGCGGATCCAGTCGATGACGAGGCTTCCGAACCTCAAAAGCACCGCATAGTCAGGCACGTCCGGTATCGGATGAGCCGCAGCGAAAAGTTCATCGCGGTGTCGCTCGTCGTCGGCGTCATCGTGCTGCTGCTGATTCCCTTCACGTTCATCATCATTCCGGCGGGCCATGTCGGCGTGCTCTATCGCTTGCTGAGACACGGCACGGAGACGGACTTCGTCTATCACGAAGGGCTGAACATCAAGTGGCCGTTCGACCGGATCTATACCTACGAAGTCAGGACCAAGACGCTCGACGAAAGTGTGCACGCGCTCGCGCGCGACGGCCTGAGCGTTCAGGTGCAGATTTCCGTGCTGTATCGGCCGGTGCCAGATAACGCGGGGAAGCTGCATCAGGAAGTCGGCTATGACTACGTCGACCGGGTCGTGCGCCCGATTTCGCTCGGCGCCGTGCGCGACATCATCGGCAAATGCGATCCGCATGATCTTTATCGCATCAATGTCGAAGAGCTGGAAGGCCGCATACTGGAGAAGATGCACGGATCGCCGGCTGCGAAGGGGCTGATTTTCTTCGAGCGCGTCGTCGTGCGCGATCTCGATCTGCCGACCACGGTGAACGACTCGATCAACAGAAAGCTCACGGAAGAACAGAATGCGCAGGCGTATAAATTCCTGATCGCGCAGGCGCAGGACGAAGCGGAGCGCAAGCGGATCGAGGCCATCGGCATTCAGACGTTCTATTCGATCGTCGCCAATGCGCTGACGCCTCAGTTGCTGACATGGCGAGGCATCGAAGCGACCGTGCAGTTGTCGAACTCCAGCAACTCGAAGATCGTCGTGGTCGGCGGCGGGAAAGATCAGCTTCCGTTGATTCTCGGAAGCGACATCGCCAAGCAGCCGGATCTTCCCGCGCCGAAAGTGATCGACCCGCAGTCGCATCCGCTGCCGCAATGGCGCGATCTTCCGAAGCTCTTTCCAAAAGCCGGCGACGCGGGCGCCGCCGCTTCCGAAAGCAGCGGCGGCACCGCGCCCGGCGATGAAACCAACGTGTCGCGAGCCGCCAATCCAGGCGCTAAACAACGTTAGATGCTTGTGATGTTAAGCTGATTGCTCGTTGCAGCCGCGACGATCACGGGAGGCCATCATGATTGTGATTCCCAGCCTCGTTTATATCGTTCTGAGCCTGCTCGTCGCGTATCGCGGCCGGCGCACGCATCTTGGCTATCTCGGAACGTTTCTTCTGAGCTTGTTCATCACGCCGATCATCGTGTTCGTCGGCCTCCTGCTTCTGACGCCTTCGCCGGAGAATGTCGAGATCATCTATCGCGGGGACAAGCAGAAGATTTAGGCGAGGCTAATCCGCATTGGGCATCGCTTCGGAAGCGACACGCTCCGGCGCTTGCGATCGCCCGAGCCGCGACATCGCGTAGTACAGAATGCCCGGCACGACGATGCCCACGATCCACGATATATCGACGCCGCCCAGCGCATCGACCCACGCGCCCGTATAGAAGCCGGTCGCGACGAACGGCATCTGCACGAGCACGCCGAGCGCATAGACCGTGATGCCCGTGACATTCCATCGTCCGTAGCGGCCGTTGACATCGAAGAGGGCGGGCACGTCGTAGCGTTCGCGCGTGACCCAGTAGTAATCGACGAGATTGATCGCGCTCCACGGCGTGAAGAACACGAGCAGAAACAGCAGGAACGAAGAAAATGCCTTCAGGAACGAGTGCTGTCCGGCGAGCGCGAGTCCGCTCGATGCCGCGACGCTCAGCAGCACGAAGACGAGCCGCGTGCGTGACGAGATCTCGCGCTGTCCGCCGAAGCCGGTGACGATCGCCGCGACCGACATCACGCTGCCATAGGCGTTGAGCGTGGTGATCGTGAGCTTGCCGAGCGCGATCGTGAAGTAGAGCACGGCGGCAATCGCGCCCGTCGCACCGAGTCCGACGATAAACCCGACCTCGTGTCCCGAAAAGCGCTCGCCGGCGAGCGCAGCAGCCAGCACGCCGAAGGTCATCGATACCTGCGCGCCGATCACCGTGCCGCTGAACACGGCGAAGAAAGTCTTGCGTGCGGAAGTGGACTTCGGCAGGCAGCGCGAATAGTCCGCGACATACGGCCCGTACGCGATCTGCCACGACGCCGACAGCGAAATCGCCAGCAGAAAGGAAGCCACGGTGAAGTGCCGGTTCGCGAGCAGCGTATCGGGCGCATGGCCGTGCAGCAGGCTCGCGAACAGATACAGAAACGCGAGCGTGCCGACGATGCTCGACACGCGGCCCATCGCGTGAATGACGCGATAGCCGAAACCGGTGAGCAGCACGATCAGCGCCGCGAAGATCAGGATCGATGTCGTGTTGTCCGTATGCAGGAGCGCGCCGATGGCCTGTCCCGCGAGCACCGTGCCGCCCGCCGAGAAGCCGATGTACATCACGCAGACGAGCACGAGCGGAATGATCGCGCCGTACACGCCGAACTGCACGCGGCTGGAGATCATCTGCGGCAGGCCGAGTTGCGGGCCCTGCGCGCCGTGCAACGCCATCACCGCGCCGCCGATGACCTGGCCGATCAGCAATCCGATCAGCGACCAGAACACATCGCCGCCGAGCACGACCGCAAGCGCGCCGACGACGACCGCCGTGACCTGCAGATTCGCGCCGAACCACAGGGTGAACTGGCTGAACAGACTGCCGTGGCGCTCCGCGTCGGGAATATAGTCGATCGAGCGGCGCTCGATCAGCGAGGCGTTCGCGGCGGGTGCTGAAGTGTTACGTTCCATGCTCGTCTCCTGAGCGGTAAGGCACTTCGTGAGTAAGATGTGTGCGAATTCAGATCGCGTCGACGAAAGCCGGCACGATGTCGTGCAGATCGCCGACGAGACCGTAGTCGGCCACGCCGAAGATCGGCGCGTCCGGGTCCTTGTTGATCGCGACGATCACCTTCGAATCCTTCATGCCGGCGAGATGCTGGATCGCCCCCGAAATGCCGATGGCGACATACAACTGCGGCGCGACGATCTTGCCGGTCTGCCCGACCTGATAGTCGTTCGGGACGAAGCCCGCATCGACGGCGGCGCGCGATGCGCCCAGCGCCGCGCCGAGTTTATCGGCGAGCGGTTCGAGCATCCTCGCGTAGTTCTCGCCGCTGCCGAGGCCGCGTCCGCCCGACACGATGGTGCCGGCGTTCGTCAGTTCGGGGCGCTCCAGCTTCGTCGCTGCGCGGTTGACGAAGCGCGACAGGCCGCGATCCGCAGCCGCTTCGATGCGCTCTATCGCAGCGCTTCCGCCTTCCGCCGATACCGCATCGAAGCTCGTCGCGCGTACCGTGAGCACCTTGACCGTATCGGCCGATCGCACCGTGGCGATGGCGTTGCCCGGGTAGATCGGGCGTTCGAAGGTGTCGTCGGCGATGATGGCGGTGATATCGCTGATCTGCGCGACATCGAGCTTCGCGGCGATGCGCGGCATCGCGTTCTTGCCGAAGGCCGTTGCGGGCGCGAGGATATGCGAGTAGTTCGCGGCGATCGGCAGGACCGTCGCTTCGATGTTCTCCGCGAGGCCGGCTTCGAGTTGCGGCGCATCGGCCAGCAGCACTTTCGACACGCCCGCGATCTTCGCCGCCTCTTCTGCAATGCCATGAGCTTGATAACCGGCGATCAGCACATGAATATCCGCGCCTATCTTCCGCGCCGCGCCGATGGTCTTCAACGTCGCCGCATTGACCGACGTGTTGCCATGTTCCGCGATAACCAGAATCGTCATTTCCCTGTCTCCGTCAAAGGACCTTGGCTTCGGTCTTGAGCTTGTCGATCAGCGCCTGCACGCCAGGCAGTTTCACGCCGGGCGCGCGCTTCGGCGGCTCGCTGACCTTGAGCGTTTGCAGGCGCGGCGTGACATCGACGCCGAGTTCTTCAGGCCGAACCGTATCGAGCGGCTTCTTCTTCGCTTTCATGATGTTCGGCAGCGTGACGTAACGCGGCTCGTTGAGGCGCAGGTCGGTCGTGATGACGGCAGGCAGTTTCAACGACAAGGTTTCGGCGCCGCCGTCCACTTCGCGCGCGACGGTCGCGAAGCCGCTATCGACTGCAATGTCCGAAGCAAATGTCGCTTGCGGCAGATCGGCCAGCGCGGCGAGCATCTGGCCGGTCTGATTCGAATCGTCGTCGATGGCCTGTTTGCCGAGGATGACGAGTTGTGGCTGTTCCCTGTCGACCAGCGCCTTGAGCAATTTGGCGACCGCGAGCGGCTGCAACTCCGCGTTGGATTCCACCAGAATCGCGCGGTCCGCGCCGATCGCGAGCGCCGTGCGCAGCGTGTCCTGCGACTGCGCGACACCGCACGACACGGCGATCACTTCGGTCGCGACACCGGCCTCCTTCAAGCGCACGGCGGCTTCGACAGCGATCTCATCGAACGGATTGATCGACATCTTCACGTTCGCGATATCGACGCCGGATCGATCGGACTTCACGCCCACTTTCACATTCGCGTCGACGACGCGTTTGACTGCTACAAGAACCTTCACGACTCGTCTCCCGATGTAGTGTCAAGCGAACAGCGAACGGGCGATGACGGTGCGCTGAATCTCCGACGAACCTTCGTAGATCCGCAGGATGCGCGCGTCACGCACGAGGCGCTCGATTCTCATCTCGCGCGTGAAGCCATAGCCGCCGTGAACCTGCAATGCGGCGTCCGTGACGAACGACACCATCTCCGATGCGTAGAGCTTCGCCATCGACGCCATCTCCGTGAACGATTCACCGGCGGCGCGGCGCGCGGCGGCCTGAAGCGTCAGAAGCCAGGCCGCTTCGAGACGCGTCTTCATGTCGGCGAACGACCACTGCAAGCCCTGCTTGTTCGCGAGCGGCTCGCCCCCGACGTGCCGCTGTTTCGCCCATTCGACCGCATCGCCGAATGCCGCTTCGGCGATGCCGAGACTCGTCGCCGCGACATCTAGGCGGCTGTTGTCGAGCACCTTCATCGCGGTGCGAAAGCCGCTGCCTTCGTCGCCGATCCGGTTCGCGGCGGGCACCACGCAATCCAGCGCGACTTCATGCGCGGGCGCGCCATGAATGCCCATCAGCTTTTCCGGCAGCGAGACGGTGACGCCCGGCGTGTCGCGATCGACCACGAACGCGCTGATGCCGCGCGTGCCTTGCGCGGGCGAGGTCTTCGCATAGACGACGATGAACTGCGCCGCGTCGGCGTTGGAGATGAAGTGCTTCACGCCGCGAATGTGATAGCTGTCGCCGTCGCGCAGGGCCTGCGTCGTCATGCCCGCGGGATTGGAGCCTGCCTGCGGCTCGGTCAGCGCGAAGGCGCCGAGCTTCGCGCCGGTCGCGGCGTCCGGCAGATAGCGCTCGCGCAGTTCATCCGATGCGCCGATGAGAATCGAATCGGTCGCGAGATAGTGCGCGCCGATCATCGACGACGTGGCCGCGCATGCCTTCGCGATTTCAGCGAGCGCGAGAATGATCGCCGCCGGCGATGCGCCGATTCCGTTCCAGCGTTCGGGCAGGTTCATGCCCATCACGCCGAGTTCGGCGAGTGCGCGGACATAACGCGTCGTCGGGATTTCTTCGCGATCGACCTGTGCCGCGTGCGGCGCGAGTTCGGCCTGCGCGAAACGGCGAATCGCGTCCGCGATTTCGAGGTCGGCGTCGGTGACGCCCAGTCGCTTAAGCAAGATCTTTCTCCTGGATGATGTCGGGTTCGCCGGTATGCACGACGCCGGACGCGGCGAGCGAGGCGATCGCTGTCGTGTCGAGGCCGAGCAGGTCTTCGAGGACCGTCGCGGTGTGTTCACCGATGCGCGGCGCGCGCGTCGTGCGTGGGTTCGGATACGCCGAGAATTTGAGCGGTTGCGCGGGCAGGCGCATCGTCGTGCCATCGGCTGCGACGGTATCGACGAGCACGCCGCGCATCCGCGCGTGATCGCTGTCGAGCGCCTGCCGGATGCTCTGGATCGGCGCGACGGGAATGCCCGCGGCGCTCAGCGCGGCGTTGACGTCGGCGACCGAGCGCTTCGCTGCCCATCGCTCGATGCACGCACGCAGAACGGCTTCGTGCGCGCAGCGCGAGGTGTCGTTCGCGAAGCGCGGGTCGTCGGCAAGTTCGGGCTGGTCGATCGCATCGGCGAGGCGGGCGAACAGCTTGTTGTTGAGCACCGCGACGACGAAGTGGCCGTCCGACGCGCGATACGCGCCAAACGGCGCGGATGTCGGATGGCGATTGCCGACGCGCGATTGCGCGACGCCCGTGGCCGCATAGCGGGCGACGAGCGCAGCGGTCAGATTCAGCGTGGCGTCGAACATCGATACATCGACATGCGTGCCCTTGCCCGTGCGATCGCGTGCGACGAGCGCGGCCAGCACGCCCCAGGACGCGAAGATGCCGCTCACGACGTCGGACACGGAATCGCCGACGAGCGTCGGCTCGCCGTCGGGCGCGCCGGTCGCGTCCATGAGCCCGCACAGCGCTTGCAGAATGATGTCGTAGGCGGGCCGGTGCGATTCGGGGCCGGTCTGCCCGAAGCCCGACACGCTCGCATAGACGAGCGCCGGATTGCGCGCCGACAAGGTTTCGTAGCCGATGCCGAGCCGCCCCGCGACGCCGGGACGGAAGTTCTCCACGACGACATCCGCCTGTGCGCACAGCGATTGGGCGAGCATCTGCCCGTCTTCGGTCTTCAGATCGATGACGACGCTGCGCTTGTTGCGATTCATCGCACTGAACAGGCCGCTCTCGCCGTGCGCGAACGGACCGATCGCGCGATAGTCGTCGCCGCCCGGCGGCTCTATCTTGATGACGTCGGCGCCGAGATCGCCGAGCAGCGCCGAACACAGCGGCCCCGCCAGCACCCGGGAAAAATCGATCACGCGTATGCCGTCGAGCGGCAGCCTGGACACAGTCACGACATCGTCTCCTGAAGGTCCGGCCAAAGCCGGCCGGTGTCATGATTCTGGTCGCGCCGGGTAATTAGATAAAATATCGGAATAAATTAACGCCTATACGATTTTTATATGGCTTTGTCACTGAGGCTGCTTCGCTATTTCGTCGCCGCCGCGGAACTCGGCAGCACGACCGCGGCGGCGAATCAGATGAGCGTGTCGCAGCCGTCCATCTCGGTTGCGATCCGCGAGCTCGAAGCGCTGTTCGACGATCCGCTGTTCACGCGCGGGGCCGGCACGCGCATGACGCTCACGCAATTCGGCGAGCGCAAGCTCGCGGAAGCGCGGCAACTGCTGGCATCGGCGGCGGCGTTCTCGACCGACGATGTCGGCGATGAGGAAGGCGGCGAGGTGCAGATCGGCGTCTTTCGCACCATCGCGCCGGTCTATCTGCCGCGCGCGCTGGCGCTTGCGCGAGAGCGTCATCCGCGGCTGCGGATTCGCTTCGTCGAAGGAGATTTGCCGCAGCTCGAATCGTGGCTGCGCAAGAGACAGATCGATTTCGCGTTGATGTACGACGTCGGGCTGGGCGATGACATCGAGCGCGACTGTCTTGCGCAATTGCGGCCCTACGGGCTCGTGCCCGCCGGTTCACGGCTCGCGAAGCGCAAGCGGGCCATCTCGCTTCGCGACCTCGCGGCGGAGCCTTTCATCCTGATCGACCTGCCGCAGAGCCGCGATTTTCTGATGACGCCGTTCTGGCAATGCGGGTTGTCGCCGAACGTGGTGCATCGTGCCGCGTCGATCGAACTGGTCAGAGCGATGGTCGCGAGCGGGCTCGGCGTGTCGCTGCTGATCACGCAAAGCCCAGCGGCGACGCAATCGCCGCTCGTGGTCGAATGCCGGATTCAGGAGTCGACGGTGATTCAGCCGCTGGTGATCGCGAGACCCGCGCGGGCGGCGCGCACGCGTGCATCGGAATGGATGGCGGCGTGTGTGCGCGATGCGGTCGGCGAATCGATGCGCGCGCGGGCCGGGCGCTGACGCAACCAGCCGCGAGCCTCAGGCCTGGTTCGAGACGCTTTCGCCGATCGACGCCGGTTCTGCCGGCCGCTCGATCTGCCGCACGCCGACGCTCACGTCCATGCCGATGAAATCCGCCGCGTCGCCGAACCAGGAACCCGACACGGGCGCGGCCTGTTCGGGCTTGCGCGTGTACGCCACGCGGATCAGATCGGTTCCGCCGACGAGCGAGTTCGTCGGATCGTACGGCACCCAGCCCGCGCCGGGCAGGAAGACGTGCAGCCATGCATGCGTCGCGCCCGCGCCGACGACGAGCGGTTCGTCGCGGCTTTCGACCTGTCGCGCGCCCTGCTGCAATCCGGTGTTGCGCACTGCGGGCGGCGCGGGCGTGTCGAGCGTCCGGTCGTACAGATAACCCGACACGAAGCGCGCGGCCAGTCCCAGTCCGCGCACCACCTCGATCATCAGCAACGCGAAATCGCGGCAGGTGCCGCTGCGCCGGTTCAGCGTCTCGGATGGACGCTGCGTGCCCATCGCGTCGCGCGACTGGTACTGGAAGTCGCCACGAATGGCGGAATTGATGTTCGCGAGGATGTCGCGTGTGTGGATGGTGCCGCGCCTGGGGAGAAACTGCGTCACCCAGTCGCGCAGCATCGGCTGATCGTCCGGATATTGCGGCGGCAGAAAGGACGCGAGATCGAGCCGGTCCTCGTCGTTGTACTGGAACGGGTAATTCTCGGCTTCGGGGACGACCGGCAACTCCAGATTCTTGACGCCGAAATGCTCGATCACGAAGCGCGCGCGAAGCTGCAACTCATCGGCGGGCACGCGGGGTTCGACGACCGCGACCGAATTGGAGAATACGTCGTGAATCCAGTGCTGCGCGCTGTGCGGCGATACCGCGAGCGTTGCCGACAGCACGCGGATGTCGTGCGCGGCGCGTGGCCGGAACATCACGCGATGCGGAGAGAACTCGACAGGCTTGCGGTAGCGATAGGTTGTGACGTGCTCGACTTCGAGAAAGACGGACATGTGCGACCTCCGAGCCAGTGCCGCGCGAACGGGTTGTCATCGGCGATGCATTGCGTGTCCGCCGATACGGCAATGATGCCACCGATGGCGCCATACAGAAAGCCGACGCACCCGCGGTGTGCCGCGCGTTCGCGTGCTACCCTTGTTTTCACCGGAATCGCCGCGGCGCGCGTGCCAGCGCCCGCGCATAACAGGGATATCGTCACATGTCTCATTCTGCTCTGACCAAGGACGCGGTTGCCGTCATCACGGGTGGCGCGTCGGGTATCGGTCTCGCTGCGGCGAAGCGGTTCGCCGGGCTCGGACTCCGTATCTGCATTGCGGACCGCGATGCCGGTCGAATCGCGCAAGCCGTGGAGCACATCGCCCAAGCGAGCGCGGGCGGCGCACAAAACGTCTTCGGATTCGAAACCGATGTCGGCGTCATCGATGATGTCCGTCGCCTGCACGCGGCTGTTGTCGAACGATTCGGCGGCGTCGACGTACTGATGAACAACGCCGGGATTCAGCCGGGCAGCAATATTTTCGGTCCCGTCGAGAACTGGACGCGCGTGCTGGGCGTGAATCTGTGGGGCGCCATTCACGGGACGCAGGTTTTCGTTCCCGACATGATCCGGCGCGGACGTCCGGGGCTCGTGATCAATACCGGCTCGAAGCAAGGCATCACGACACCGCCCGGCGATCCGGCGTACAACGTTTCGAAGGCCGGACTGAAGGCGTTCACTGAAGCGCTGCAATACGAACTGCGCAATACCGCCGGGTGCAACATCAGCGCGCATTTGCTGATTCCCGGTTTCGTGTTCACGGAGTTGACGCGCAGGGATCGGACCGAAAAGCCGGCTGCGGCATGGACGCCCGAGCAGACCGTCGACTTCATGTTGCAGCGTCTGGATGCAGGCGACTTCTACATCCTGTGTCCGGATAACGATGTGCCGCGTTCGCTCGACGAGCGCCGCATGTTGTGGGCCATCGGGGATGTCGTGGAAAACCGGCCTGCCTTGTCGCGCTGGCATCCGGATTACAAGGCGGCGTTCGAAGCGTTCATCGAAGAGCCTCGCTGAACTAAGCGCTTCAGCGATGCGGCCAGAGGCTGCAATACTTCTGGCTATCCTCCAGGTTCGGTCCGACGCTGCCATCCGCCTGAACGATCTTGAGCCAGCCGTTCGGGTCGGAGGCCGTGGGCGTGTCGCCGCAATTGGTGTGTACCCAATGGATGCCGCCGCTGTACGGAATGCCGCACGCTTCGATCTTGTCGCCGACCTTGATCGTGTTCAGCGGAGCGGGCACGCCCTTGGTGTTCTTCTGATAGCCCGACGCGAATACGTTGTCGATAGCGATATCGTATGTTTTGCCGTCGGCATCGCCCTTGATCCGCAGATGCGTATGCGATAGCTCCACGCCGTGACGGAACATGCCGTCCTTGAACGTCGGAGGCGACACCGCGCGACCGGTCAGCAGCGAGCCGCCGGCCGCACGGCAATCCTGCGCATCGTCGGCGCGCGCGCTGGTCGATAGCGCGGCGATCAGCAAGGCCGCGCCCGCCGATATCCGCGCGAGCTTTTTGTCGCGACGACCGCAGGCTCGATGAACGAGTGCTCTCATGGTTTCCTTTCTGTTATCGAAATTGCGGCGCGTCACTTCATCAGCATCATCTGCACGACCTTGACGACGACGAGTCCCACGGCGATGACGAGGTAACCACGCAAGGCGGTCATCCAGATCCGGCTCGACAACGTGAGCCGAGGTCTCTCCAACTGATCGAGTGGCGGCATGCGCCACGTATCGCGCAAGTGCCGCAGTTGCGCGTTCGACTCGAAGCCGAACGCTCCGTGCCGGCCTTTGCGTGCACGGAGCAGCAGGATCATCGCATAACCGGCAAGCGCGATAACCGTACCGCCCGCGAGAATCATGCCGATGGTTTCGCCGCTGATGTCCGGGTACACGACCGACGCCGTCAGGACGATGGACAGCATCACCAGCACCCACACCACCGCGCCGGTGAAGACATTGAGCGCGCCGGAGTTGACCCAGGGACCGAGCACGGCGCGGTCGTTGCACAGGAGCAGCAGGAAGACCGTCGCGCTCGGGAGCAGCACGCCGGCGAGCGTTTGCACCGCTTCCGTGAGCAGGCCCAGCGGACTGCCCGGGATAAGAACGAGCGCCGCCGCCGCCGCGATGATCCCGAAATAGACGAAATAGAATCCCTTTGCATCGGACACGCCGCGATGCAGCGAATGACGAATCTTGAAGACGTCGCCGATCGCGTATGCAGTCGAAAGCGACACGGCGGCCGCGCCGATGATGCAGGCGTCGAGCAGCGCGACGGCGAAGATGGTCGCGGACGTGCGGCCGACATACTTCTCCAGCCCCGCGATCACGCCGCCGGCGTCGGTGAACTGTCCGGACTCCGGATGGCCGGCGAACAGCGCGGCGCTGAACGAGATCATCGCGACCGCGCCGATCAGCACGAAGGCGATGCCGATCCACAAGTCGGCCTTCTCGTACTGCATGAAACGCGGCGTGATCCGCTTGTCGACGACATAGCTCTGCTGGAAGAACAACTGCCACGGCGCGACGGTCGTCCCGACGATGCCGATGACGAGCAGCATCACGTCGGAGAGCTTTGCGTGGGCCGGCCAGTTGGGCACGAAGAAGTCGCGCGACATCTGGCCGACGGGCGGATGCACGGACACGAGCACGGGAACCAGCAGCAGGCTCAACAGGCAAAGCACGAGAGCGAAGCGCTCGAAACGCCTGAAGTTGCCGGTGCTGACCGCGGCCATGATGAGCGCCGCCGCGATACAGACACCCGCCATCTTCGAGACGCCCAGAAAATCGAGCGCGAACGTGATGCCGATGAACTCCGTGACGATGGTCAGCGCGTTGAGGATGAACAGATCGATGACGCTGAACGCACCCCAGAACTTGCCGAAACGCTCGAAGATCAGCCGGGCGTGGCCGACGCCCGTCACCGCGCCCAGACGCAGCACCATCTCCTGATTGACGAAGAGAACGGGGACGAGCAGCAGCAAGGTCCAGAGCAGCGTGGTGCCGTAGTTCTGTCCCGCCTGCGTATAGGTGCCGAACGCTCCGGCGTCGTTATCGCCGACCATCACGATGAGACCGGGGCCGATGATTGCGAGCAAGGTCCGCACGCGCGCCCACCAGTTGCGGCGGGGCGCTGTGTCGTGATGCGCGATGGTGCCGAACGCGCCCTTGATGTCGCCGAGATGGGCCGAATCGAGGACGGCGCTGCGTTCGGCCGCGGCGCTGCCTGGCGATGAAATGTTCGATGGCGTGGACATTATTGTTATCCGTAATCTGGGACTGCGCACACGTTCACGCGCGCTTGCAGCGGGCGCGCGCACGCCGCCGCGCGTGGACGCGGCGAATGACCAGACGGGCGCGCATGAGCGTCGCCTGTGAGGCGCTTAAGAGAGGTGCACGGGGAAAAGTACTGCGACGCGCACCGTCCGCTACTGGCGGGACGGCGGCTTGGGAAAGGCTGCGCTGACGTCCGGCCGGTTAGGCGGCGAATCTATTCGATGATCGACTACTGCTGCTGTCCAAGGCATCAGCCCCTTCGTGAAGATGAAAAAATTGTAGGCGCGCTTCTTGAGGGAAGTCAACACAGTTGGTGCAAATGAAGCCCAGATGGCACGTCTTTTGTGTGGTTTCGCGCGCAAGCTTTCGGGTGGGTGCCTTGTGGCTTTCGGCTTGCTTGATGAAGACGTGAAATGCCGTGTCCTAAATCAGCTTCCTTAGCTTGAACTCGTCCGCGAGAGCGGCGGCATCGACGAACTTGTACGCGATCAGTCCCGCATCGAGCGCGCCGCTTACGTTCGCATCCGAATCGTCGATGAAGAACGGCTCCGAAGCCCGCGCGCCGAGCAGTTCGAGACATCGAAGATAAGCCTGCGCCGAGGGCTTCGCCGAACCGAACGACGCCGTCGCATAGACGTGAGGTCCGAACACCCGCGCGACCGGCGGATTCAGGTAAGCGATGTGATCGGAAACCAGACGGCAGTTGTTGGTCAGCACCGCGATCGCATGGTTTTGCGCGACGCTCGCCGCCAGATCGATGGTATCGAGATTGGGCGTGATCGATGCGCGGCGCGATGCCAGCCACATGTCGCGGCTGATCGGGCAGTCGAGCAGATCGCCGAGCATCGCGAGATACGCGTCTTCGCCGATTTCGCCGCTATCCGCGCGAGCTTCGAGACCGGAGCCCCAGATCGCTTCGCGCACCGCCTCGGACGGTCTTTCGCACAGCGCCGCCAGATGATCGACGCGCACCGCGCGGTCGTAGTGGGACAGGACGCCTTCCATATCGAACAGGACGAGGGAAATCGGTGCTGTCATGTGGATGCCCCACGAGAGAGGAACGCCACCCGACGGCGTGGCGTCGGATGGCGCGACGTCCCATTCTAGCTTCGCAAAATTCGCGCACTGTCATGTCGATCGCCAAACGTCCTTGCTAGGGAAACCCCCGAGAAGAAAGAAATGGTAAGCCTGCTCAAAAGTCGTTAATCTGGGTAACCGTTTTCCCAAACATATATTGGGAATCCCCTTTCGATCAACGACACATGCCTTGCGATCCGCGCAAGGCGTGCGGAGACGCTCATGCCTGCAGCACGAAGCACGACTCGAAGCCTTACGCAGCGTGTGTCGATTCACGCACGACCAGACACGGTTCGATGGTCACATGCTCGATCTCGTCCTTGCCCGATAACGTATCGATGAGCTTCTGCATCGCGATCTCGCCCATCGTCTCGCTTTGCGTATCCACGCTCGTGAGCGACGGCGCGGAGATTTCGCCGTAGGGCACGTTGTCGATGCCGGTCACGGCGACGTCCCGGGGCACGTTGATGCCGAGCGCGGTCGCTGCCTTGATGAAGCCGAGCGCGATGAGATCGTTGTAGCAGATGACCGCCTGCGGGCGGCGCGGGCCGAGCATCACGCGCGAGCAGGCGTGTTCGCCGGCGCGGGTGGTCGGCGCGTGGACATCGTGTACGTCGAGTTCGAGTCCGGCTTCGGCGAGACAGTCGCGCACGCCGGCGATGCGCTCGTCGTTGATGCGCGCCTGTTCGAAGCCGAGATACGCGAAGTTGCGATGACCGAGGTCCAGCAGATGCCGGGTGAGCATGAACGTGGCGAGCCGGTTGTCGATGCCCACGCTTGAGATCGGCAGCTTGTCGCTGCGGCGCAGGAGCACGACCGGCTTGTCGAGGTCGAGCAGCCATTGCGACTCTTCCTCGGGCAGGCGCGAACTGAGGATCAGCCCGTCGACACGGCGCGCGAGCGCTTCGACGAGCGGCCGCTCACGCGCCTGATTCTCGTCGACGTCGACGAGCAGAAGCGTGTAGTCATGCCGCAGCGCCACGCGGTTCGCGCCCTTCACGACATTGGTGAAATGCGGATTGCTGATGTCGAGAATCGTGAGGCCGATGGTGCGCGTCTGCTTGGTGACCATCGAGCGTGCCAGCGGGTTGGACTGATAGCCGAGTTCTTCGATCGCTGCCTTGAGCTTTGCTTCCACCGGTTCGGTGAAGCGCTTGGTGCCGTTGATGAATTTGGACACGGTCGCAACGGAGACGCCCGAGAGCGCGGCGACGTCGCGAATGGTTGCCGAAGGCTTTTTCATGTGGAAAACGTTTAAGTAGGAACGTGCACGCCGATGCATCGAGTGTACGACGTCGGGCAGGCAATTCCTGGAAATAGCGATCGGGCGGGCTGAAGTCGTTCGGCCCCGGCATTCCGATGAAGACGATCATTCGATAAGGATGACGAAATTAATTCCGATGTATGTCTCTGAAATCAAATGGAGGAGGGCAATGATGAAGAAAAGTACGATTCTGAGCGCCGTGATCGCGATGTTCGTTGCAGCCGGCTGCGGAGGCGGACATGACGACAACGGCGGCACACCGTCCGCGACCAATGCACATGCCTGGATGAACACGTCGCTGCCGCCGGAACAGCGCACGGCGCTGCTGCTCGCGGCCATGACGCCGCAGCAGAAGATCGCGCAACTGACCGGCTCGCCCGGCGTCGTGCCGGAGATTCCGTCGTGCTACGGAAGCCGTCACATCACGGGCATACCGGAGTTGCAGGTGCCGACGCTGCGCGTGACCAACGGGCCGGTCGGCGTTGGGCAGAACGATTGCGTGTCGCCCGATCTGCCGGGACTGCCGCTTTCGTCGCTGTCGAGCCCGGCGTCGGCGAAGGCGACCGCGCTGCCTTCGGGCATGGCGGTGGCGGCATCGTTCGATACGGCCGTGGCGAGCCAGTTCGGCGACGTGATCGGGCGCGAGTCGCGCAACCTCGCGCTGCACGTGCTCGAAGGCCCCGGCATGAACCTCGCGCGCAATCCGACGCTCGGCCGCAACTTCGAATACTTCGGCGAAGACCCGATCCTGAGCGGCACGATGGGCGTCGCCGAGATCAAGGCGATCCAGTCGCACGGCGTGATCGCGATGGCCAAGCACCTCGTCGCGAACGAGCAGGAAACGAATCGCATGACGATCAACGAGAACATCGACGATAAAACGCTGCACGAGCTCTACATGGTGCCCTTCGAGATGGCCGTGAAGGATGGCGGCGTGGCGTCGGTCATGTGCTCGTACAACTCGGTGAACGGCGCGTCGATGTGCGAGAACAAGCACATTCTCACCGATGTCCTGCGCGGGCAATGGGGCTTCACCGGCTATGTGCAGTCCGATTTCTTCGCGGCGCACAGCACCGCCAACACGATGCTCGCGGGCCTCGACAACGAGATGCCAGGCATCGATATCGCGCCGCTCACGACATGGTGGACGCCGGCGAAGATCAATGCGGCGCTGACGGCGGGGCAGATCAGCCAGTCGAATATCGACACGGCGCTCGGCCGCCGCTATACGCAGATGTTCAAGCTCGGCATCTTCGACCGGCCCGTTGCGCAGACGGCGATCGACCAGGCCGGCGACGGCGCCATCGCGCGTGCGATCGGCGAGCAGTCGGCGGTGCTGCTGAAGAACGCGAACAACCTGCTTCCCTTCGATGCAAAATCGGTTCGCTCCGTCGCGATGATCGGTCAGGGCGCGTATGCGAACAAGGCCGTCTCGGGATGCTGCGGCGGAAGCTCGGACGTGATCCCGCTCTACACGGTCACGCCGCTCGAAGGCGTGCAGAGCGTGTTGAAGCAACTGGGTTCGAGCGCGACGGCGACGCTCACGATCGTCGCGGACGACAACAGCAATCTCGCGGCGGCGGTCGATGCGGCGAAGCAGGCCGATGTCGTGATCATGCTGGCGGGAACGATCGCTGAGGAAGGCGCGGACCGGACGAGCATCGAGTTGTCGAACAATCAGGACGCGATGATCTCGGCGGTGGCGGCAGCCAATCCGCGCACGGCGCTCGTGATGAAGGACAACGCGTCCGCGCTGATGCCGTGGATCGATCAGGTGCCCGCCGTGCTGGAGACATGGTTCCCCGGTCAGGAAGACGGCAACATCATGGCGAATCTTGTGTTCGGCGTGGCGAATCCGTCGGGCAAGCTGCCGGTCACGTTCCCGAAGAAGTCCGGCGACTGGCCTGCCAGCACGCCCGCGCAGTATCCCGGCGTCAACGTAAACGGCGTGCCGACGGTCACCTACTCGGAAGGGCTGCAGATCGGCTATCGGTGGTATGACGCGCAGAACGTCAAGCCGCTCTTCGCGTTCGGGCACGGCTTGTCGTACGCGAGCTTCAAACTGTCGTCGCTGCAGGTGAGCCCGCAGGCGTCGGACGGCACGAAGCCGATTACCGTGTCCGTCGATGTAGAGAATAGCGGCAAGGTGGCGGGCGCCGAAGTGCCGCAGGTGTATGTGTCGTTGCCGGCCGGTCTCGGGCAGCCGCCGAAGCGTCTCGTCGGCTTCCAGAAGGTGATGCTCGCGCCGGGCGAGAAAAGGACCGTGCAGATCATCATCGATCCGAACTCGGCGAGTCATCCGCTCGCCACGTGGGATACCGCGTCGCAACAGTGGAAGACGGCGAACGGGCAGATTCAGGTGATGGTCGGGAACGCGTCGGACAATCTCGCGCTGACTTCGGGCTTGTCGGTCAGCAAGTAAATTGCGGAGTGGACATCGGCCGCGGCGCGTGATCGCGTGGCGGTCGATGTTATTTCGATATCTTGCCGAGGGCGGTCCATAAGACCGCGGTCAGCAACGACCTCTCTCAACGCCCCTCGATAATCCAGCTTCCTGCGATGCGCCGGTAACGACGACGACCTTCTGTGTTGTGCTCATGCTCTACTCAAAAAAATACGGTTCACGAACCCGGTATCAGACCTTCCTGGCCTGCGCCAGCCACTGCTCGAGACTGACGCGGCCGATCCGCGCGTCGCCGAGCGGCACGAGCGATTGTTCCTCGACACGGCCGCCGTAATAGCGCGCCTCGCTGTCCGTGACAACCGGGCGCGTATCGCCCACCGACTTCAGATAACGTCCGACGATGTCCGCGAAGGGAGCACGGTCCGGGCCGGCGATATCGGTCATGCCGTTCAGCGGCGAGGCGCACGCGATCTGCGCGAGGAACCCGGCGACATCGTCGGCGGCGATCGGCTGAAACAGGCCATCGCCGAGTCGCACCGTTCCATCGACCGTGCTGAAATCGGCGATACCGCCGATGAACTCCATGAACTGGGTCGCGCGCGCGATCGAATACGGCACGCCCGATGCTTCGATGAGCTTTTCCTGCGCGACCTTGGCGACGAAATACGCATTCTCCGGCGTGCGGTCGCATCCGACGATGGAGAGCGCGACGTGATGGCGTACGCCCGCCGCCTTTTCGGCCGCCGCGAGGTTGCGCGCCGATGTGCTGAAAAAATCGAGCACCGCTTGCGGTTCCCATGAGGGCGCGTTCGTCACATCCACGACGACATCGGCTCCCGCGAATGCATCGCTGAGTCCTTCGCCGGTAACGGCGTTGACGCCACTGCGCGGCGACGCGGCGAGCGCCTCGTGGCCCGCCTCCTTGAGCAAGGTCACGACACGCGATCCGATCAGGCCGGACCCACCCATTACGACGATCTTCATGGCTAATCTCCCGAAGAAAAATGAGGGATATGCGAGGAGCCGGGCGAGGGCGGCCTTGCGTGAAGGCGCTCGCCCCTGTCCCATTGCGTGAGGCAATTCTCGAAGAATCTTGTCCTGACGATAAGTGCCAAGAATGTGAAGTTCGACCAGGCCATCGCGCGGAGACAGCCCGTCAAAATTATAGGTAGGACAAGCGAAGTCGCAGGCTGCTTTGAGCGGCGCGACGCGTATAAGGCTATGTATGATCCGCCAACATAAATGAAGCGCGGCGGCGGCGCGCCGGCAAACGCGCGTCGATGTGGACCCAACGATTGGTTCCGTCTGGCACTAACTTTCCGGATTTTTCGCTGTGGATACTCGGGCATCGGTTCGCTGCACGCGCAACGAGCCTGCACCGGAAAAGGGAACGTCGCGCGCAGGCGTTCCCGATTCTCCACCTCTCCAGGAAAGCTCATGAAAACGATCCGCGTCTCCGGCTTGAAACGCCTGTCCGGCAAGCTGCTTCGAACGTTCGCGCCGGCGCGCGCGCTGGCCTCGCTTGCGATCGCCGCGTGCGCGTGGGGCGTCGCACAGACCGCGCATGCCGAGGACAAGGAAGTGACGATCGCATACCAGCAGATCGTCGATCCGTGGGTCGTCGGTATCGCGGATGGCTCGATCGCGAAGGCCACCGGCTACAAGATCAACTGGCGCCAGTTCGAATCGGGCGCGAAAGTGGCGACCGCGATGGCCTCGGGCGACGTCAAGATCGGCGTGATCGGCTCCAGTCCGCTCGCCGCCGCCGTCAGCCAGGGCGTGGATGCGCAACTCTTCTGGATTCTCGACAACATCAACGAGGCCGAGGCGATGATCGTGCGCAATGGCTCGGGCGTCGAGAAGCCGGCCGATCTGAAGGGCAAGACCATCGGCGTGCCGTTCGTCTCGACGACGCACTATCACACGATGTTTGCGCTGCAGCACTGGGGCATCGATCCGTCTTCCGTGAAGATTCTCAACATGCAGCCGAACCAGATCGCGGCCGCATGGGAGCGCGGCGACATCGACGCCGCCTACGTGTGGGACCCGGCGCTCTCGCAACTGAAGAAAAGCGGCAAGGTGCTGATCACGTCCGGCGATCTCTCGAAGCTCGGCAAACCGACCTTCGATGGTATCGCGGTGGATCGCGCGTGGGGCGAGGCGCACAAGGACTTCATGGCGAAGTTCGTCAAGGCGATTTCCGATATCGACCAGCAATATCGCAGCGATCCGTCGAAGTGGAGCGCGCAGTCGCAACAGGCTTCCGCAATCGCCAAGACGATCGGCGGAACGCCCGCCGAGGTGCCGGAATCTCTCGCGCTGTATGGCTATCCGTCGGCGCAGGAGCAGGCGTCGAAGCAGTGGCTCGGCGGCGGCGCATCGAGCCGCGCGGCTTTCGCGCTGAAGGACACGGCGGACTTCCTGAAGCAGCAGAAGCGGGTCAACGCAGTGCTGCCGGACTATTCGAAGTACGTGACCGCCGAATACGTCGAAGCCGCCGAAAAGCTGAAATGAGCCTGACCCGGGCACGCGCCGGTTGCCCTTGCCACATCCGAGTCCGGGAGGACATATGGGTTGCATGCAGGTGAAGAACGTCAATGTGATGTTTCCCGGACGACGCCCGGGCGAGCGCGTGCATGCGCTCGATGGCATCGATCTCACCATCGGCGATGGCGAATTCGTCGTCGCGCTCGGTGCGTCGGGTTGCGGCAAGACGACGCTGCTGTCGCTGATGGCGGGCTTCATCGCGCCATCGTCGGGCGAGATGCTGCTCAACGGCCGGCCGGTGGAAGGACCGGGCGCCGATCGCGGCGTCGTGTTTCAGAAGCATGCGCTGTTGCCCTGGCTCAACGTGCTCGACAACGCCACCTTCGGCCTGAAGCTGCAGGGCGTGCCGAAGGCGCAGCGCGAGGAGATCGCGAAACGCAACCTCGCGCTGGTCGGCCTTCAGGACTTCCACAGGCACATGATCTATCAGTTGTCGGGCGGCATGCAGCAGCGTGTGGGCATCGCCCGCGCGCTGACCTGCGATCCCGCGATGCTGCTGATGGACGAGCCGATGGCCGCGCTCGACGCCCTCACGCGCGAGACCATTCAGGAACTGCTGCTCGATGTGTGGCAGCGCACGCAGAAGATGCTGTTCTTCATCACGCACAGCGTGGAGGAAGCGCTATTCCTGGCGAGCCGGCTGATCGTGATGTCGCCGCGTCCCGGCCGCATCACGCATAGCTACGATCTCGATTTCAACCGCCGCTTCCTCGCCACCCGCGATGCGCGCGCGATCAAGTCGAGTCCCGATTTCATCGACATGCGCGAGCGCGTGCTCGGCATCATCTACGGCGACGAACGCGCCGCGCATCACGCCGCCGAGGAGCTTCATCATGGATAAGCGAGCATCGATGACCGTGGCCGGTCCCGCGATCGAACGGGAATTAGGCGCATCGCGGCGTCCGCCCGGCAGACCCGCGCGGCAGTCGAAGAAAAAGCCGGTGAAACCGGGCGACACCTTCGGCGTGCCGGGCTACGGCAGCAGCCTCGCGATGAGCATCGCGACGGTCGCCGTGCTGCTGGCCGCCTGGTTTCTGATCACCGGCATGCACTGGATCAAGCCGCTCTTTCTGCCGTCGCCGCAAGCGGTGTTCGCGAAGTTCATCTCGGTGGCGAGCGAAGGCTTCGCCAACTCGACGCTCGCCGAACATATCGTCGCGAGCCTGTTGCGCGTGTTCGGCGCGTTCGCGCTCGCCTGCGTCACGGCGATTCCCGTCGGTGTGATGATGGGCGTGTCGCGCCACGCGCGCGGCGTGTTCGATCCGCCGATCGAGTTCTACCGGCCGCTGCCGCCGCTCGCGTATCTGCCGCTCATCATCATCTGGTTCGGCATCGGCGAGTTCTCGAAAGTCTTTCTGATCTATCTCGCGATCTTCGCACCGCTCGCGATCGCCGCGCGCGCGGGCGTGCGCTCGGTATCGATCGAGCAGATTCACGCAGCCTATTCGATGGGCGCGACACGCACGCAGGTCGTCATCCACGTGATTCTCAAGTCGGCGCTGCCGGAGATTTTCACGGGGATGCGTATCGGCATCGGCGTGGGCTGGACGACGCTCGTCGCGGCGGAAATGGTCGCATCGACGCGCGGCCTCGGCTTCATGGTGCTGAACGCGGCGGAGTTTCTGGCAAGCGATGTCGTGATCATGGGGATCATCGTCATCGGCTTCTTCGCGCTGTGCTTCGATATGCTGATGCGGTATCTGGAGAAGGCGATGGTGCCGTGGAAAGGGAGGGTGTAAAGCCGCACTCCGCCGAAGATGCGTCTGTGTTCCAGTCTCTTGCAGCGGCGCGTTCCGTACTGTGAACGCGCTGGCTCGTCCAAAAGAAATGCGGTAATCTCTCAAACGAACATTAGGTCGTCATGAGCGCCCGCGAGTCGGTGTGGAAACTGGACAGAGACGTAGGAACAGACGTGCGAAAGAAAAATGTAAATCCCAGCGCGGATACCCGAGAGACCTTGCTTCGGCTGGCGGCACGCTCGTTTGCGACCCAAGGCTACACGGCAACGACGATGCGCTCGATTGCGGATCAGGCCGGCATCGAGGCCGCCAGCATCTACTATCACTTTTCGTCGAAGGAAGAGCTCGTCGATGTGGTGATGGAGCACGGCGCGGACAGCATCGTGCAGCACATCAACGAGCACTTCGGCGCGCTGCCCGAAAACGCGAACGCCGAAGACCGCTTCAGGGCGGCGGTCATCGGTCAGATGAGTGCGCTGATCAAGTTCGGCGATTACGCGCTCGCACATGGCCGCTTGCTGAGCCAGTTGCCGGATCAGGTGCGCGAGCGCCAGATCAAGCGGCGCGAGCGGCATCAGCGGTTGTGGACCACCGTGTTCGACGATCTGCGCGCGGAAGGTTTTTTGCGCGAGGACATCGATATCGCGCTGAGCCGAATCTATGTCCTCGGCTTCATCAATTCGGTTCAGACCTGGTTCGATCCGAAGAAGGGATCGCTCGAAAAAATCGTCGATCAGTTCATCACGATGTTCTTCGAGGGCGCGCAGCCGACGGGCAAGCCGCGGCGGCGCGCGCGCAAGAAGGAGGTGGCTGCTTAGTTCTGAGCCGCCCGCTCCTCGGCCAGCAAGCGCCGATAGTGCGGCAGCGCGGTAATCAGCAGCCACGCCGCGATCGCCGACGCAATCGCGCACACGATGGCGATCGAATGTCCGACCATCTTCGGATTCTGGAATACACGATCGGTGATGAGCGCAATCAGCGTCGGGCCCGCGCCGAAGCCAACGAGTTGAGCGACGAACGAATAAATCGCGCCGACGGTGCCACGCATCCGGCTCGGCGCAACGAGCTGCAATGCCGCGGCCATGCATCCGGTGGGCAGGCTGAAGAAGAACACGATGCCGGCCGCGGCGGCCAGCGCACCGTTCGTTCCCGGTACGAAGGGAATGCTCGCGCAGCAGAGCATCATCGGGATCATGGAGATCGCCGCGGTTCGCAGCGGTGCATCTTCATAGCCACGCTTTTCAAGCTGACGCGCGACCCACGGCCCGGTCAGCGCGCCGGCAATGCCGAAGACCACGACCAGCCCGCCGAAGCGAAATCCGACCAGCGAGGCCGGCATGCCATGCGTGCGAATCAGATACGTGGGCATCCATGCGGGCATGCCGAGCACGACGATCGCAAGCATGCCGACGCCGAGCAGAATCCGCGCGTAGAACCCGCGTCGCTGCCAGAGATAGCTCGCTGAAGCGCCGGTCGAGAATTGCCGCTCGTCTTCGCGCGCGCTCATCACGCTGCTGCGTGCCGGTTCGCGCACGGTGAGCAGCACCAGCAACGCAAAAAGCATCCCCGGCAGCCCGATGATGACGAACGCGAGTTGCCAGGTCTGGAACTGCGTGAGGATCGGAAAGTGCTCATGAAAAGCGCGTGCGAATTCGATCACGAAGCCGCCCGCGACGAGCGAGAGCCCGCCGCCGAGCATCGGGCCGAGAATGAAGATGCTCATCGCGCGCGGCATTTTCTTCGCCGAGAAGCAGTCGGCGATCACCGATAGCGCGAGCGGGAATACGCACGCTTCGCTGGCGCCGACGCCCAGCCGCGCGAGGAACAACCCTCGATACGTATCCGCATTGCCGCACAGCGCGGTGAAGGCGCACCACAGACAGATGGAGACCAAGAGAAGATTGCGCCGATTGGTCACATCGACGAGCCGCCCGAACAGCGGCGATGCGGCCAGATACGCGGCAATGAAAGCGACGCCCTGAACGAGGCTCAACTGTGTGTCGGAGATGACGAGCGAGCGCTTGATCGGTTCGACCAGCAGATTCAGAAGCTGTCGATCGATGTATGCGAGGGAATACGCGAGCGTCAGCATCACGAGCACATACCACGCTCGTCCGCTGTCATGAATCACGTGATCGCGAGATAGATGTAGCGGCGTTTGCGCGGTGGCGCCGGCGGCGTCGGACGGCATGTCATTCATGGCGTTTCTCATTTCTCCTCCAGTAAGAGCATTCAAAAGTCGTGAGTTCTGCAAGGCGATGTGCTGAGCATTCGATGTTTATCTAATTAATGTTAGATAGTTTGTGCGGTGTTTTGAGGATGTTCCATGAGTGTTATCCATGAGGGTTGGTGGCTTGGCGCAGTGCGCCGAGCGATGTCGGTGTAAACCCCAGATGACATCATCGCGCCGCGAGGAGGAAACTAACTATCAATCGTTAGGTAACTCTACAGACCGGGACAGTGATGACCACCCAGATGAAACCCATACGCTCCTTCCTCTTCGTTCCGGGCAACAAGCCGACGTGGATCGAAAAGTCCATCAATTCCAGAGCCGATGCGCTGATCCTGGATCTGGAGGACAGCGTGCCGCCCGCGCAGAAAGCCGAAGCGCGCGAGATCGTCAGGTCGAAGCTGACATGGCTGGCGGAGCAGAAACAGCGTGTGTGGGTGCGCATCAACCGCAGCGCGCATCTGTACGACTTCGAGGACATCCTGGCTATCGTCAGTCCCGTGGTCGAAGGCATCGTGATCTCCAAGCCTTGCGGCCCGGAAGACATTCATACCGTTTCATCGATGCTGGCCGAGGCCGAGTTCCGTGCTGGCGTGGAAGTCGGTCATACGAAGGTGATCCCGCTGCTGGAAACGGCGCGCTCGCTGCAACTGGCGTACGAGATCGCCCAGCATGAGCGCGTGCCTGCCATCGTGGGCGCAACCGCCAAGAATGCCGACGTGGCCCGTGCGCTCAAGACCGTCTGGTCGCTGGATGGCCGCGAGACCCAATACCTCAAGTCACGCATTGTCATGGCCGCGCGAGCGGCGGGCAAACTGCCGATCGGCGGCGTCTGGCAACAGGTGCACGATCTCGATGGACTCAAGTTGTCGTCGGCCAACGACCGGCAACTGGGCATGAGCGGAGAACTGGTGCTGCATCCCTCCAACGTCGAGATCGTCAACCGGACCTATAGCCCTGCCGAGGAAGAGGTGGCGTTCTATCGAGGGATGATCGACGCGCTGGACAAAGCCCAGGCCGAAGGCCGCGCATCGTGCATCTACGACGGTGAACACATCGACATTGCTCATGCCAAGACGGCGCGGGAAATCATCGAACTCGCACAGTCGTTCAACGGCTGATTGCTCACCGAATCTCAGGAGACAGATAAATGGCTGGCCTTTACTTCGAACAATTCAAGCCCGGCATGGTGATCGAACATGCCATCCGCCGCACCGTGACCGAGACCGACAACATCCTGTTCTCGGCCATGACATACAACTGCGCGCCGCTGCATATCGATGCCGAATACAGCAAGAACACCATGTACGGCCAGCGTCTGGTGAACAGCATGTTTCTGCTGGCGCTGGTGGCGGGCATCACCGTGTACGAAACCACGCTGGGGACCACGCTCGGCAATCTTGGCTTCGGCGAAATCGCCTTTCCCAAGCCTACTTTTCATGGCGACACGGTCCGCGTCGAGACGGAGATCGTCGAGACGCGTCTGTCGAAAAGCCGCAAGGACTCGGGCATCGTGACCTTCAGGCACATTGCCCGGAATCAGCGCGACGAGATCGTTTGCACGGCTCTGCGCACCGGCCTGATGATGCTGGGTCCCGCCGACAAGGCCTGATTTCATACTTAAAGAAGGACTAGGCCATGGACTACCAACTCAGCGCGGATCAGCATGCCATCGTCGATGCAGCCCAGAAGATCTGCACGGACTTTCCGCTCGAATACTGGCGCAACAAGGACAAGAATCACGAGTTTCCGCACGAGTTCTTCGACGCCGTCGCGAGCGGCGGGTGGCTCGGCATCTGCATGCCGGAGGATGTGGGCGGCGCGAATCTGGGCGTGACGGAAGCGGCGCTCTTCATGCGCGCGGTCGCCGAGTGCGGCGGGCAGGCTGCCGCGTCCACCATCCACATGAACATCTTCGGCTTGCAGCCCGTCGTGCATTTCGGCACGGAAGCGCAGAAGAAAGCGTGGCTTCCGCCTTTCGCGCGTGGCGAGAACAAGGCGTGTTTCGCCGTGACCGAGCCTGATACGGGTCTCGATACCACCAAGCTCAAAGTGACGGCGAAGAAGCAGGCCGACGGGAACTATCTCATCTCGGGCAAGAAGGTATTCATTTCGACCGCGCAGGTCGCCGATCACATGTTGATCCTCGCGCGCACCACGCCGATCGAACAGGTGAAGAAGCACAGCGAAGGGCTGAGCCTGTTCTACACGAAGCTCGACCGCGATTACGTCGATATTCGGGAGATCGACAAGCTCGGCCGCGCCGCCGTCGATACGAACGAACTCTTCATCGACAATCTGCCGGTGTCGAAGGACGCGCTGATCGGTGAGGAAGGCAAGGGTCTGAGCTACATATTCCACGGCATGAACGCCGAGCGCGTTTTGGTTGCCGCCGAGCAGATCGGCATCGGCCGCGCGGTGCTCAAGCTCGCGACGCAATACGCGAAGGAACGTGTGGTGTTCGGCCGGCCCATCGGCAAGAACCAGGGCGTTCAACATCCGCTGGCGCGCAACTGGGCGGAACTGGAAGCGGCGAATCACATGATCTTTGCCGCCGCGGATCTCTACGACAAGGGACTTTCCTGCGGCTCCGAGGCGAACGCGGCGAAGCTGCTGGCATCCGAGGCGTGCATGAACGCATGTCAGACCTCGATGCTCACGCATGGAGGATTCGGCTATGCGAAGGAGTATCACGTCGAGCGATTCATGCGGGAAGCGTGGATCGGCTACATCGCGCCGGTCACGCCGCAGCTTATCCTGTCGAATATCGCGGAGCGTAAGCTCGACTTGCCGAAGTCTTACTAGGCACGGCGGTTCAATACGACTGGCGGCCGTCAAAGGCTGGATCGACGGCTGCTTCAGGAGACAAGCATGTCAGCTACAAGACCCTTGCAGGGTATTCGCGTTCTCGATCTGACCGTGGCGCTGGCCGGGCCCTACGGATCGCTGTTGCTGGGTGGTCTGGGCGCCGAAGTCATTCGCGTGGAGTCGCCCGGCGGCGGCGATATCGCGCGCAATAATCCGCCCTATGTGGGCAGGGAAGGCGTCCACTTCGGTGTCAGGCACGAGGAAGATGTGTCGCTGACCATCCTCAATCGCGCGCGCAACAAGAAGAGCATTACGCTCGATTTGAAGTCGGAGCAGGGCCTCGCGCTATTCATGGAACTGGTGAAGGAATGCGACGTGGTCATCGAAAACGCCAGCGAGGGCGTGACGGCGCGCCTGGGCGTCGACTATGAAAGCGTGCGCAAGGCCAATCCGAAAATCGTCTATGCATCGATCAAGGCATTCGGTGAACCGAGCCCTTACCCCAATCTCAAGGGGATGGACATCATCGTGCAGGCGCTCTCCGGCATCATGGACGTAACCGGCGTCGCCGATGGCCCGCCCACGCGCTGGGGCCTGCCTATCGCCGATCTCGTCGCGCCGCTCTACGCGGTCAATGGCATCCTCGCGGCGCTCATCCATCGCGGCAGAACGGGCGAGGGGCAACTGGTGCAGGTTTCGATGCTCGACTGCCTGTCCTCGATGGTGGCCGAGGAGCACTTCGACGTGTTCTTCGCGAACGGCTATGCGAAGCGCTCGGGCAACTTTCAGGATCGCCTCGTGCCGTTCGGCGTGTACGGCACGCGCGACGGCCACGTGGCCATGGTGGCGTTCCAGCCCGACTGGTTCCGCAATCTCATGGAGGCCATCGGCAAGCCCGAAATGGCCGTCGATCCACGCTACGCGACGCGCGGTCCGCGCATGAAGCACGCGACCGAAATCAACGCGACGATCGAGGAATGGACGCGGCAGCACAGCACGGAAGAAGTGATCCGCGAACTTCAGGAAAAGCGCGGCGTGCCCGCGGCCCCCGTGCGTTCGCCGCTCGATGTGCTCAAGGACCCCGTGTTGCAGGCGCGCGGCGCGGTTGTGAAGCTGGAGCATCCGGGCCTCGCCGATGTCGACGCCATGGGCATGGGCCTGCCTATCCGGTTCTCGCAAACGCCGGTGCAGTTCGATCAGCCGGCACAGGAACTGGGCGCATCCAACGAAGCGATCTATCGGGATTTGCTGAAGCTGCCGGATGATCGTCTGCGGCAATTGCGCGACGAAGGAGTGATCTGATCATGTCCGCCGCATCTTCCCGGGGAGGACCGCTCGCGGGCGTCAGGGTCGTCGAGATCGCGGGCATTGGTCCCGGTCCGCTGGCCGCGATGTTTCTGGCCGATCTCGGCGCCACGGTGATCCGTGTGGATCGCAAGGAGCCTTCGGGCCTCGGCGCGCCGCGTCCCGTGCAGTTCGATCTGGGGCTGCGCAACCGCAAGTCCATTCGCGTCGATCTGAAAGACCCGGACGCCGTCGAGATGGTGCTCGAACTGATCGATCAGGCCGATGCATTGATCGAAGGCTTTCGCCCCGGCGTGATGGAGCGGCTGGGTCTGGGCCCCGATACGTGTCTCGCGCGCAATCCGCGTCTCGTCTATGGCCGCGTGACCGGCTGGGGGCAGGACGGCCCTCTTTCGCAGGTGGCCGGGCACGATCTGAACTACATCTCCATCACCGGCGCGCTGCATGCGATGGGACGCGCGGGGCAGGCGCCCACGCCGCCGCTCAACGTGCTGGGCGACTATGCGGGCGGCTCGTTGTATCTGGCGTTCGGACTGCTCGCGGGCATCATCGAGGCTCGCGGTTCCGGCGAAGGCCAGGTCGTGGACGCCGCGATGGTGGACGGCGTGGCCTCCATCATGACGGTGACGATGGGTCTGCACGCGGCAGGCATGCTCGGCAAGGAACGCGGCACCAATCTGCTCGATACCGGCGCGCACTTCTACGAGGTGTATGAATGCGCCGATGGAAAGTACGTCAGCGTCGCGCCGATCGAAGGCAAGTTCTACAGGCTGCTGCTCGAAAAGCTGGAGCTACAGGATCATCCGCTGCTGCAAGAGCAGATGGATCGTGCGCAATGGCCGGCGGCCAAAGAGGTGCTGGCCGCGAGGTTCAGGGAACATACGCGCGACGAGTGGGCGCGGCGGTTCGGCGAAACGGACGTCTGCCTCGCGCCGGTGCTCGACTTCGACGAAGCACCGAGTCATCCGCACATTCAGGCGCGCGGCACGTTCATCGACCTCGACGGCGTGATGCACCCGGCGCCCGGCCCGCGCTTTTCGCGCACGCCCGCCGCGCCGCCCGAGCCGCCGGCGGCATCGAGCACGGACAACGCCATCGACGCGCTGCGCGGCTGGCTGCCCGATGACCGCATCGACGCATTGCGCGCGCGCGACACCTTTATCTGAGGGCTTGGGAACAGGCAACAGGCTTATCGACATGACATCGCATACTTCCGATCTCACCGCTCTGGATCGACTCACGAGCGGCCGCTCAACGTGCCGCGCATACGAGCACAAGGCGCTGGATGCCGAGTTGATACGCAGCATCGTCGGCATGGCGAGCCGCTCGGCCTCGTGGTGCAACGTGCAACCGTGGCAACTGGTCATCACCGAAACGCTGGAAAGCACGGAGCGCTTCCGCGAGGCGCTGATGGAGCGCGCGTTCAGCCATCCGGAAACCGAGTCCGATCTGCCGTTTCCGCCCCGCTACAAGGGCATTTATGGCGAACGTCGGCGCGGGGCGGGCATCGCGCTCTATACGTCGCTCGGCATCGGCCCCAAGGATGCCGAACGCAGTGCGCAGCAGGCATTCCGCAATTTCCGCATGTTCGATGCGCCGCATGTGGCCATCATCACCGTGCCTGCCGAGCTGGGTCCGTATGCGCTCGTGGATGCGGGCGGCTTCGTTTCCTCGTTTCTGCTCGCAGCCTACGCTCACGGCGTGGCCACGACGCCGCAAGGGGCGCTCGCACGCCACGCGCATTTCGTGCGCGAGTATTTCGGCATTCCCGACACGCAGCACATGATTTGCGGCATCTCGTTCGGCTTCGCGCAGACCGGGCATCCCGTCAACCAGTTTCGCACCACACGCGCGGGCGTCGACGATCTCGTGCGCTTCGCCTGAGCGAATGGAAAAGGGGAACCTCGTGGAATTGCTGATCGACCACCCCGCGCCGCACGTGCGCCGCATCACCCTGAATCGCGCCGAGCGCATGAACGCGCTCGACGGGCCTACCTTGCAGCATCTCAACGACGCGGTGCGCGACTGTATCGCGGCAGCCGGCGAGATCAAGGTGCTCGTGATCCGGGGCAGCGGCCGCGCGTTCTGCGCGGGCAACGACCTCAAATGGCTCGCAAGCGGCGTGCTGGCCGACCGCGCCGCGCATATGCGTCATCAGGACCTGATGCAGGACACCTATGAGCGCCTGGAGTCGGCACCGCAGATCGTGCTGGCCAGCATCAACGGCTATGCGCTCGCGGGCGGCTTCGAACTGGCGCTCGCCTGCGACCTGATGATCGCCGATGAAGCCGCACAACTCGGCGACGAACATATCCGCCGCAGTCTGCTTCCGAGCGGCGGCAGCTCTCAGCGGCTGCCGCGCAAGCTGGGCTTGCAGCGGGCCATGTACTACCTGGTCACGGGCCGGCGCATGACGGGCCGCGAGGCTGCGGACATGGGTCTTGCCGCGTTGGCCGTTCCATCTCTGCAACTGGAGAGCGCCACGCTGCAACTGGCGCAGGAAATCGCTCAGGCCGACGCGCTCGCGCTGACTTCGATGAAGCAGATGGCGCGCCGCGCGATGGAACTGCCGCTCTCCGACGGCCTGCGCTACGAACGCTGGATGCAGCATTGCTATCGCACGCAGTCGCCGTCGCTGGAGGCGGGGGTGCATGGTTTCGGCGGCAACGTCGGGAACTGATGCATGCAGCCAGCGCGACGCCTCATGCGTCGCGCCGGCTCTCCTCAACGCTCCGTGGCGCACATGCTCATCAGCTCCGCGGCTTTCATGCGCGGGTCCATCGTACGCAATGCGGCGAGCAGCTTTCCAGCTCGATCCGCGCCCAGCACATCGACGGTGAGTTCCATGAACTTCGCGTCCTGCTCCTGCTCGGGCATCGGATTCTTGTCGGTGCCGATCGGGTCTTCCACGAATACATGCTCGGAGTCGCCGTTCCTGAAAGTGACCGTCACATCCGCGACGAACTTGCCCGGATAATCTCGCTCCAGCGCCGGTTCCTGGGTGATGCGGATGCTGCGCGCCATGTCGATCACGGGCGTCATGTCGACCTTGCCTGCGAGGTAGTCGCGATGGACCGGATAGCCATTGCCATTGCCGAGCAGCGTGAAGGCAGCCTGAATCGGCAAGCTGAACTGCACATGCTCGATGTTCCTCGGCTCGTACGCATTGGCGTTGGCCGTGCCGACGACGACGTTGAAATGAGGCGAGATCTTCAGATGCACATCGGCAATCTCGTCACGACGCGCTGAAAACGGACGCAACGCGTCGATGTAGGCATGTGTGCAGTAGCACGCGCAATAGGCCTTGAGCCAGACGGTAGCGATCTCGAAAGGCCGATTCAAAGCGAAGCGCTGTTCGGAGCCATCGCCTGCCGGACGTTGCAGGAAGGTGTGGAAGAAGCCCTTGTTTCCGCTGAGGAACGCGCGCGGTCCCGTGATGCCGGCCTGGGCCATGTCGGCGGCGACGATGCCGTTGCGCGTGCCGATGCCTGCGTGGATGCGCTTGATGGAGCCGCCGGTGGAGGTGTATTCGGTCGTGCCGGAGACATGGCTCAGCGCAATCGCCAGCGCTTGCAGCGTCGTTTCGGCATCGCAGCCGCGAAGTTTGGCGGCGACCGCGGCGGCGCCGAAGTTCGACAGCGTGCCGTGCGGATGAAAGCCGCGTTGCAGCAGATCCGGCGAGGCCAGCAAGCCGATGCGCGCGTAGACTTCGTAGCCCGCGACCATCGCGGTGATCACTTCCTCCATTGACGACCCAAGTTCCTCGCCGATGGCCAATGCAGCCGGGATCACGCAACTGCCCGGATGACTGTAGCTGGGACCGTGGGCGTCGTCGTATTCGAATCCATGACCGTAGGAACCGTTGACGAAGGCGGCGTCCATGGCGCTCATCGTCAACGTCGAGGCGCTCACGCGGCTCGTGCCCGGTCGCTGCTGGCTCGTCGCGTACTTCAGCAATTGCCCGGACCACGGCATCTTCGAAATGCCGATCTGCACCGCGAGCTGGTCGCGCATCAGCCGGTTGATGCCGGCGTGCGCGTGCGCGTCGATGTGCTCGTATTTCAGGTCCTGGATGAACTGCACCAACGCCTGTTCCAGCGGAGGGCAATTGGATGGCACCGAGGATCGTGCTTGCTGTGTGTCGGTCATGGCTGTGTCTCCTTGGAAGTTATGAAAGCAGGTTCGAGTTGGCCGTGCAGGCGCCGGTCGAAGTCAGGTCGGGTTCGGTGTCAGCGGGTCGAGAAGAACTTTGACCACGTCGTCCACTTCGTCGAATTGAAGAATGTCGCGGATCATGTTGTCCACGGTTTGCCGGGCAAGCGGTATCGCCGAATAAGGCACGCATAGCCTGAACTTGGCGATGAAATCTTCTGTAGTGAACGGATTCCTGGGATGTCCCTTCACGTAGATGCATTCTTTCATCAGCTCGCGCCCGTCGCGCAGCCTGATGGTCAGACGTGCGCCCCAGTCGGATACGTCGGGGTTCTCTTCGGCGGTGATGCGCGTCATCAGCTCGCGCACTTCGGGACGGGAACGTGCCTCGTCGCTGTACGACTCGAGGAACACCTTGTCGTCGAATGCGGCAATGGCGGCGACATAGGGCAGGCTGAACTGGCACTCGGGCACCGTGACCGGATTCCATTTCTTCTCCTGCGGCTCGCACACGGCGCGCCAGCACGGCGTGGAAATCTCGATGTGAATGCTCGCGATATCGCGCGCGCCTAACTTACCTTCCTTCATCAACCCGCGGATGGCGTCGATGGACGAATGCGAGAAATAGCACGCGCTATAGCCCTTGGTGATGATGTTTTCCATCTCCCAATGTTCGCCCAGATCCTTGAGGATGAAGTCGGGATCGGTCTCCCAGCGCGCCGTGGAGAAATAGCCCTTGGGACCGAGAAGCACCTCGGCACGCGGCCCGGTGATGCCGCGTTGAGCCAACTGACAACAGTTAATCGCCGCCTGGCTCACCAGCCCGTGATGTATGCGCACCATCAGCGTGGCGGGCGAGTAGATGCCCATCGTGTTGGGTTGCGTCATGGTGCGTGCGATGCCCTGCGCGTTTTCCAGTTCTTCCTGCGTCAGCCCTATGAGTTTGCCGACCGCGGCCACGGCGCCGAAGATGTAATGGCCGCCGCATTCATGATGCTTGATCGCGCGATTGATGACCTTGTAGGCCGTGCCAAGCCGCACGAGCGTTTCCTGACCGACGGCCATCGCCGCCAAAAACGCCTTGCCCGACACCGGGCCGCAAAGACCGGTCGCGGCGAGCAGCGTCGGCACCACGTATTCGGTGATGTGGCCGGCCTCTTCGTGCAGATCGCCGCAGTCCATCGCGCGCGGCATCGGGCCCATCGCCAGTGCGGCTTCGCTGGCCGGCACGCGGCCGCCGTAGAAGGGCAGCGGCGTTTGCGGATTGCCGCCGCGCTCTTTCACGAGCGACACGACAGCGGGAATGCCCTCCATCGCGGATCCACCGATGGTCACGCCCATCGCATCGAGCAGGGTGTGTTTGACGTGACGGATCACGTCGGCCGGCAGGTCGGCGTACTGCGTCTCCAGCGCCATCCGGCACAGCGTCGCCATCGGGTCCTCGACTCCCTGCGGCGTGAATCTGGTCATATCGAAGTCTCCATTCTTTTGCCTTGCATGATTTGCGGCTTCGGCGCCACCTCTATTAACTACGATTAGTTAGGTGAACGCGCGTGAATTGTCGCGGCGTGTTTCCGGATTCGATTTGTCACGATGTATAACGCGCCGCTGCGGGATGCGGCAATGCGCCGGGCGCGGACGTTCCGTACTCTGACAAGGCGTCTACCGACTCAGCGCAGACCTGAGCGACCTAGGTCTTGTATAAGACATAAGACATAAGACATTTGACGAGGTAAACCATCTCGATTACAATGGCGATAAAAGCAGCGCCCGGAACAGCCTCGGTGTGGCTGAAAAGCCTTTCCCTGAAACGCAATACCAACGGTCCCCCATGCTTGAAAATTTTCGTGCTCACGTAGCCGCACGCGCCGCGCTCGGCATTCCTCCCCTGCCGCTGACGGCTCAGCAGACCGCCGAACTGGTCGAATTGCTGACGAATCCGCCCGCCGGCGAAGAGCAGATCCTGCTCGACCTCATCACCCATCGCGTGCCTGCCGGCGTGGACGAAGCCGCCCGTGTGAAGGCGGGCTTCCTGGCCGCCGTCGCGAAAGGCCAGACCGCCTGTGCGCTGATTTCGCGCGCCCGCGCCACCGAACTGCTCGGCACGATGCTGGGCGGCTACAACATCGAGCCGCTGATCGAACTGCTGTCGGACGCCGAAGTCGGCACCGTCGCCGCCGATGCGCTGAAGAAAACCCTCCTGATGTTCGATCAGTTCCACGACGTCAAGGAACTGGCCGACAAGGGCAACGCGAACGCCCGCGCCGTGATTCAAAGCTGGGCCGACGCCGAGTGGTTCACGAGCCGCCCGGAAGTGCCGCAAAGCCTGACCATCACCGTGTTCAAGGTGACGGGCGAAACCAATACCGACGACCTCTCGCCTGCTCCGGACGCGACCACCCGCCCGGACATTCCCATGCACGCGCTCGCGATGCTGAAGAACGCGCGTCCCGGCATCACGCCGGAAGAAGACGGCAAGCGCGGCCCGGTCAAATTCATCGAGTCGCTGAAGGAAAAGGGTCATCTGGTCGCGTATGTGGGCGACGTGGTCGGCACCGGTTCCTCGCGCAAGTCGGCCACCAATTCGGTGCTGTGGTTCACGGGTGAGGACATCCCCTTCGTTCCCAACAAGCGCTTCGGCGGCGTGTGCCTGGGCGGCAAGATCGCGCCGATCTTCTACAACACGATGGAAGACGCCGGCGCCCTGCCGATCGAACTCGACGTGTCGAAGATGGAAATGGGCGACGTGGTCGAACTGCGCCCTTACGAAGGCCGTGCGCTGAAGAATGGCGAAGTGATCGCCGAGTTCCAGGTCAAGTCCGACGTCCTGTTCGATGAAGTGCGCGCCGGCGGCCGCATTCCGCTGATCATCGGTCGCGGACTGACCGCCAAGGCACGCGAAGCGCTGGGTCTGCCCGCATCGACGCTGTTCCGCCTGCCGCAGCAGCCGGTCGACAGCGGCAAGGGCTTCTCGCTGGCCCAGAAGATGGTCGGCCGCGCCTGCGGTTTGCCGGAAGGCCAGGGCGTGCGCCCGGGCACCTACTGCGAACCGAAGATGACTTCGGTCGGCTCGCAGGACACCACGGGCCCCATGACCCGTGACGAACTGAAGGATCTGGCGTGCCTCGGCTTCTCGGCCGATCTCGTCATGCAGTCGTTCTGCCACACGGCGGCCTATCCGAAGCCGGTGGACGTCAAGACGCACCAGACCCTGCCGAACTTCATCAGCACCCGTGGCGGCATCGCGCTGCGCCCCGGCGACGGCGTGATCCACTCGTGGCTGAACCGCATGCTGCTGCCCGACACCGTCGGCACCGGCGGCGACTCGCATACGCGCTTTCCGATCGGCATCAGCTTCCCGGCCGGCTCGGGCCTCGTCGCTTTTGCCGCCGCTACCGGCACGATGCCGCTCGACATGCCGGAATCGGTGCTGGTCCGCTTCAAGGGCAAGATGCAGCCGGGCGTGACCCTGCGCGATCTGGTCAACGCGATCCCGCTCTATGCCATCAAGCAAGGCATGCTGACGGTCGCGAAGCAAGGCAAGAAGAACATTTTCTCGGGCCGCATCCTTGAAATCGAAGGTCTGCCCGAGTTGAAGGTCGAGCAGGCGTTCGAGTTGTCCGATGCTTCCGCCGAGCGCTCGGCCGCCGGTTGCACGGTGCACCTGAACAAGGAACCGATCATCGAATACCTCAACAGCAACATCACGCTGCTGAAGTGGATGATCGCCCAGGGCTATCAGGACCCGCGCAGCCTCCAGCGCCGTATCACGGGCATGGAGCAGTGGCTCGCAGACCCGCAATTGCTGTCGCCGGATGCGGACGCCGAGTACGCGGCTGTCATCGAGATCGATCTCGCCGACATCCACGAGCCGATCGTGGCGTGCCCGAACGATCCGGACGACGTGAAGACGCTGTCCGACGTGGCCGGCGCCAAGATCGACGAAGTGTTCATCGGCTCGTGCATGACGAACATCGGCCACTTCCGTGCCGCGTCGAAGCTGCTGGAAGGCAAGCGCGACATCCCGGTGAAGCTGTGGGTGGCCCCGCCGACCAAGATGGACCAGAAGCAACTGACCGAGGAAGGCCACTACGGCGTGTTCGGTACAGCCGGCGCCCGTACCGAAATGCCGGGCTGCTCGCTGTGCATGGGCAATCAGGCACAGGTCCGCGAAGGCGCGACAGTCATGTCGACCTCGACTCGCAACTTCCCGAATCGTCTGGGCAAGAATACGAACGTGTACCTCGGCTCGGCGGAACTGGCCGCGATCTGCTCGCGTCTGGGCAAGATTCCGAGCAAAGCGGAGTACATGGCCGACATGGGCGTGCTGGAAGCTGACGGCGACAAGATCTACAAGTACATGAACTTCGATCAGATCGAAGACTTCAGGGAAGTGGCCGACACAGTGAAGATGTAAGTGTGCTATTGAGCTACGACGTGTTGTTATCGTCGTAGTGAAGGGCAAGGGCGCCGCAGGCAATTCAGCCTGCGGCGCCTTTTTTTGTCTTGGCGACGACATCGGGCGCGCGGTTACATCGCTTGGAAACAGTTCGCCCGAAGTCGTCGCGCTTGCGGCGAACGACCGCGCCGGCAAGTGTCGCGCGCCAGCGACGAACCGCGCCATCACCCTTGTAATTGCGAATCATTTGCAATACGATGCGGGGCGATTTCCACACCTGCCACGCAAAGCGTTTGTCGCAGAAGCACGCGCCTGAGCCTTTTCAATAACAACGAATGAAGATTTCCAAGACCATCAGTAGTGCATCGTTTGCTTATCGTTCCCGTCGTCACACCTCCATCCTCGGCGCCGCGCTTCTTGCAAGCGCCGGCCTTGCGCTATCGACCATGCCGTCGCATGCGTGGGCGCAGGACGCGAACCCGGACGTCACCTCATTGCCGGCTATCACTGTCAAGGCATCGGCCGACAGCGCAACGGCACAAGCCGACAAGATCAACGCCGGCGCACTCGGCACGCACAAGCAAGTCGACACACCTTTTTCGACTCACGTCGTGACGAACGAGGAAGGTCAGGACCTGTTTGCGAACACCGCCAACGATCTTTTTCAGTATGACCCGGCCGTATCGATCACGAGTTCGAACGCGGTGTCCGAGAACTCGATGTTCAACGTGCGCGGCATGCCGATCGACACACTGAACAGCATCAAGGTCGATGGTCAAAGCTTTCCGTCCTGGGACACCGATCTCTCGCTCGAACCGTTCGAGCAGGTCGAACTGCTGAAGGGCCTTTCCGGCTTCATGTATGGCTTCGGCGCGCCGGGCGGCATCGTCAACTACGTGCTCAAACGTCCGACCGACACGCCTTACCGTAGTGTCTCCATCGGCTATCAGTCGGCGGGCGTGTTCAGCGAAAAGCTCGATGTCGGCGGCCGCTTCGGCAAGGACGATCGCTTCGGCTATCGCTTCAATCTCGTCAACGAAGACGGCAATACAGCCGAGGCGAATGGCCATATTCGTCGCCAGGTGGCGTCGGCGGCGCTCGATTTCCGTATCACGCCCGATCTGACCTGGTCACTCGACGCGTTCTACCAGAAGCGCAAACAGGAAGGCACGATCTTCGGCCTGATGTTCGGCACGGACGGCATTCCGGACGCGAGCACCGTCACGCGTGATCTGTCGCAACCGCAGAACTACTATCAGGTCGAGATGGCGTCGTTCGGCACGGGTCTCGATTATCGGCTGTCCGAGAACTGGCACGCGAGCTTCAAGTATCGATTCGCGAAGGAAAACCGCACGAACTCCGATAGCCTCATCTACGTCTTCAATGACGCCGGCGATTATTCGAACACGCTGTACGCCGCGATGACGCGCTACTTCTATCAGAACGTCGATGCGATGGTGGAGGGCAAGTTCAATACGGGCAGCGTGAAGCACGATGTCGTGATCGGCGCGGGATTCCAGTCGCAGACCACCGAGTACGACAACAGCGAAGGCTGGAACGTGGGCTATCCGCTCGGTACCGGCAACATCTATAGCAGCACGTTGCTGACGAACGCCGATGTACACATCGGCGAGAATCTGTATCAGCAATCGCGGACCACGCAGGCGGCCATCTACGCGAGCGACACGGTGCAGTTCACGTCGCGCATCTCCGCGCTGCTCGGCGTGCGCTATACGCAGTTTCACCAGTTCACCTACGATCCGACCGGCCTGACGACCGCGAACTACAGCGCATCGCCGGTCACGCCGACCGTGGCGTTGATGTACAAGACCGACCCGTATTCGACGCTCTATGCAAGCTATGTCCAGTCACTGGAGCAGGGCGGCTCGGCGGCGAATACCAATGTCAATTTCCCGGCGACGTTCGGTCCGCTGCGCAGCAAGCAGTATGAAGTCGGCTTCAAGACGGACCACTCGAAGTGGGGCGCCAATCTCGCGTTGTTCCGCGTCGATCAGGGCTATTTCTACACGAACACGGCAAACGTCTTCGTGCAGGATGGCACCAAGCGCTATACGGGCGTCGATGCGAGCGGCTGGCTCCAGCTCGCTCAGGACTGGCGCGTGATGGGCGGCGTGATGTGGCTCGACACGAAGGCTGTCGATATCGACGATCCCGCCATCGATGGCAAGCGCATCTACGGTGCGCCGCGATGGACGGTGACGGGGCGCGTCGAATACAACCCGTCGTTCATGCGCCGGCTCACGCTCGCGTTCGGCGGCCGCTATGTCAGCGACATGGCCGTGAACGCCGCCAACACGCAATTCGTTCCGGCATATGCCATCTACGATTTGAGCGGAAAGTATGAGACGCGTATCGCCGGTAAGGAGGTGACGTTCCGCGCCGGCGTGAACAACCTGTTCAATCGCCGCTACTGGACGACGGCGTGGGGCTACTACGTGAGCCCGTCGGCGACACGGACCGCGGTGGCGAGCGCGACGTTGCAGTTCTGAGCGCGTTCATGAGATGACGCAGCAGGGGAGCCGTTCCGAACGGCTCCCCTGTTTTTTTCATCTCACGATGACGCGAGGATAGTATCTTGCGGATACACGGCAATCTGGAGCAATCAGTGAAGAAAATCCTCATCATCGGGATCGGCGCGGGCAATCCGGAATACGTCACCGTTCAGGCGATCAACGCGATGAACCAGGTCGACGTTTTCTTCGTGATGGACAAGGGCGCATCGAAAGTTAAGCTCGTCGAGTTGCGCAAGGAGATCGTCGAGCGATACGTGAAGGACCGCGACTATCGGATCGTCGAGGCGACGAGCCCGGAGCGTCGGCGAGACGTCGCGAGCTATCTCGATGCAGTCGAAACGCTGAATCACGAGAAGCAGGCCGTGTTCGAGCGTCTGATCGCGGAAGAACTGCATGATGGCGAATGCGGCGCATTTCTCGTGTGGGGCGATCCGTCGCTCTACGACAGCACGATGCGCATCATCGAAGCCATCGACCGGAGCGGACGGCACGAGTTCGAGTATGAAGTGATTCCGGGCATCAGCAGCGTTCAGGCGCTCGCGGCGAAGCATCGGGTCGCGCTCAACACGATCGGTCGCGCGGTCGAGATCACGAACGGCAGAGGCATCGCGGAAGGCTTTCCGAAGAACGTGGACAGCGTTGTCGTGATGCTCGACGCACAGAACGCGTTCCGGCAGGTCGCGGATGAGGATGTCGATATATTCTGGGGCGCCTATGTGGGCACCGACGACGAAATCCTCATGGCCGGCAAGCTGCGTGAAGTGATGGACGATATCGAGCGGGTACGCGCCGAAGCACGCGAGCGCAACGGCTGGATCATGGACACGTATCTCCTCAAGCGCCGCACGCAGCCGAAAGCCTGAGAAGCAAAACTGCCATCCGAAGATGGCAGTGAAGTGCGATCCGCGTCCGGCGATCAGGCCAGTTGCCGGAGCGTCCGTGCCGCCGCGACCATGTTCTTCAGCGCCGGGATGACCTCATCCCATTGACGCGTCTTCAGGCCGCAATCCGGGTTCACCCAAAGCCGCTCGGCGGGAATGCGCTCCGCCGCTTTCCTCATCAGATTGACGATGTGCTCCTGGCTCGGGATGTTCGGCGAGTGAATGTCGTACACGCCCGGCCCGATCTGGTTCGGATAGTCGAAGTCATCGAACGCGTCGAGCAGTTCCATGTCGGAGCGCGACGTTTCGATGGTGATGACATCGGCATCCATATCCGCGATCGACGCGATGATGTCGTTGAACTCCGAATAGCACATGTGCGTGTGGATCTGCGTCTCGTCACGCACGCCGTTGGCCGTGATGCGGAACGATTCGACCGCCCAGCGCAGATAGGCCTTCCACTGCGAGCGGCGCAGCGGCAGGCCTTCGCGCAGCGCCGCTTCGTCGATCTGGATCACGCGCACGCCGGCTTTTTCCAGATCGAGCACTTCCTCGCGGATCGCGAGCGCGAGCTGATGGCACGACACCGAACGCGGTTGATCGTCGCGCACGAACGACCAGTTCAGGATCGTCACCGGACCCGTGAGCATGCCCTTCATGGGCTTGTCCGTTTGCGATGCGGCGTACCTGGTCCACTCGACCGTCATCGCCTCGGGACGGCTGATGTCGCCGAAAAGAATCGGCGGCTTCACGCAGCGCGAACCGTACGACTGCACCCAGCCGAACCGGCTGAACGCATAACCATCGAGCTGTTCGCCGAAATATTCGACCATGTCGTTGCGTTCGGCTTCGCCATGCACGAGCACGTCGAGACCGAGCGCTTCCTGCTCCTTCACGGCGCGTGTGATCTCACGCTCCATCGCGGCCTTGTAGCCTGCGTGATCGAGCGCGCCGGCCTTGAACTGGCTGCGTGCGTGACGGATCTCGCCCGTCTGCGGGAACGAACCGATGGTCGTCGTCGGGAATGCCGGCAGACCGAGAATCGCGGCCTGCTTCTTCGCGCGGTGCTCGTAGGCGCTCTGACGCTGGCCGAGCGCCGCGTCGATCTTCGCGATGGCGACCTTGACCGTGGGATTGTTCACGCGCGGCGACCGGCGGCGGCTTTCGATCGCGGCCGCGTTCGCGGCGAGCGCATCGGCGACGAAGGCGCGACCTTGGTTCAACGCGCCCGCCAGCACGTTAAGTTCGTCGAGCTTTTGCAGCGCGAACGCGAGCCACGATTTGATTTCGGCATCGAGCTCGGTTTCGCTGTTCAGATCGACGGGAACATGCAGCAGGGAGCAGGACGGCGCGATCCAGAGACGATCTCCGAGTCGCCGATGCAGCGGCTCCAGCCATGCGAGCGTCGCTTCGAGATCGCTTTTCCAGATGTTGCGCCCGTTGATCGCGCCCACGGACACGACCGCGGTCTCGGGCAAGTGCGCCACGGCATCCTCGATTTCGTCACGCGCGTTGATCGCATCGATATGCAGGCCGTCGACCGGCAACTTGCACGCGAGCGCGAGGTTGTCCTGCAACGGCCCGAAGTAGGTTGCGAGCAGCAGTCGCACGCGGCGCGCCGACAGTGCATCGTAGGCGGTGACGAATGCATCGCGCCATGCCGGATCGAGCTCGGTCACGAGCGCCGGTTCGTCGATCTGCACCCAGTCCACGCCCAGCGCCGCGAAATGGTCCAGAAGCGCCGCGTACACCGGCAGAAGGCGCGGCAGCAGGGCGAGCCTCTCGGAGTCGTCCTTCGCCTTGCCGAGCCACAGATACGTCACCGGGCCGATGATGACGGGCTTCGCGTTCACGCCCTGCGCGCGCGCTTCGCCGAGTTGTTCGATGAGACGCGAAGCATCGAGCCTGAACTGCGTGTCCGCTTCGAACTCCGGCACGATGTAGTGGTAGTTCGTGTCGAACCACTTCGTCATTTCGCCGGCCGCGACGCCGCCGCAGCAGCACGCGGCGTGATCGTCCGCGCCCTGCGCCGAACGGCCACGCGCGACGCGGAAATAGTTGTCCAGCGCATCGCCGTGAAAGCCGCGCACGCGCTCGGGCGGGTTGCCGAGCGTGAAGCTCATGTCGAGCACCTGGTCATAAAACGCGAAATCGCCGACGGGCACATAGTCCAGATGCGCCTGCTCTTTCCAGTGGCGCGATCGAAGTTCGGCGCCGGTCGCTTTGAGCGCGTCACGCGACGATTCGCCTTTCCAGTATTTTTCGAGCGCGAATTTCAGTTCACGCTTCGCGCCGATGCGCGGGAATCCGAGGTTGTGTGCCGTAGCCATCGTGCGATGTCGTCCGTAGAGAATAGGTCGTGGACGATGATAGAATTTTTGATGCATGAATAAAAATGGATTATTTTCATGCATCGATTAACTTTTTTCATGGAGCGGGCGATGCTGGAACGCAGTCATCTGATGGTCGTGCGGGAAGTCGAAAAGCAGGGCTCGCTGACCGCCGCCGCCGACGTGCTGAATCTCACGCAGTCCGCCCTGAGTCATACGGTCAGGAAGCTGGAGCAGCAACTGGGGACGCCGGTATGGACGCGCGAGGGACGCAGCATGCGGCTCACGCAGGCCGGGCATTATCTGCTGGGCCTGGCGAACCGCATGCTGCCGCAGTTCGAGCAGGCGGAAGTGCGCATGAAGCAGTATGCGCAGGGCGAGCGCGGCACCTTGCGCATCGGTATGGAGTGCCATCCGTGTTACCAGTGGCTGCTCAAGGTCGTGTCGCCCTATCTCGCACGCTGGCCGGACGTCGATGTGGACGTGAAGCAGCGGTTCCAGTTCGGCGGCATCGGCGCGCTTTTCGGCTTCGACATCGACGTGCTCGTCACGCCCGATCCGCTCAGGAAGGACGGACTGCGATTCGAACCCGTGTTCGATTACGAGCAGGTGCTGGTCGTCGCCGAAAACCATGCGCTGGCTTCCGCGGCTTATGTCACGCCCGAGCAGCTTGCATCCGAAGTGCTCATCACCTATCCGGTCGAGACGGACAGGCTGGACATCTACACGCGGTTTCTGACGCCGGCCAACGTGGTGCCGAGACGTCACAAGGTGATCGAAACCACGGACATCATGATGCAGATGGTCGCGAGCGGGCGCGGCGTGGCGGCGTTGCCGCGCTGGCTCGCGGAAGAATACGCGGACCGCATGCCCATCACGCCGGTCAAGCTCGGCAAGAAGGGCATCGCGAAGAAGATTTACCTCGGCGTGCGCGAGGCCGATCGGTCGATCGATTACCTCGCGGCGTTCATCGCGCTGGCGCGCGAGGCGGACTGGGCGCAGGCACGCATCCAGGCGTGACGGCGAAGAAGGCCTCCGATGTCGCGGCTATCGCTGCGTCATCGCCCCGACTACGTCCTGCGTCTTGACGACGGCATGCGCGAGAAACGCGTAGTTGACCATCGCGGCCTTGTAGCCGTCGCCCCAGGTCGGATGACGCGGCCCCGCCGTGGCATCGGCGACGACATACACTTCGAAGCCCTGCTCGATCAGGTCGCGCAAGTGCGACTCGACACACATGTTGGCGAGCATTCCGCCCAGCACGACCTTGCGCACATTTCGCTTTCGCAGTTGCAGCGTTAGGTCATTCGTCTGAGGACCGAATACCTTGTGCGGACTTACGACGACGGTATCGCCGTCCTCGATATACGGCTTGAATTCGTCGAGCCAGTCAGCGCCGGATTTCTCGAAGCCGCTCAGATTCAGCGCTCCCGCGCGCGCGAACGTGCCGCTTGCGAACTCGTCCGCTTCGAGCGGGCCATTGAACTTCCATGCACGATCGGTCGGATAAAAATAATGCGGCGAAATGAAAACGGCGAACTTCGCCGCTTTCGCGGCCTTGAAGATCTGCAGCATGTTCTCGACGGTTCGGTTCTCCGTCACGCTGGCTCCCACTGCGCCCCAGTTTTTCCCGAGCGGGCTGAGCACGTCGACTTGCGGATCGATGAACACTACGGCCGTGTCGGCCGGATCGTATTTCATGGTTCGAGCTCCAGACGGTGTAGTTCGCGCGATATCGCCCCGGCGAATTCAACACAGTGTAGGCAACATGCCGAATCATTCAACAGGAATTCAGCGCGCTGGCCTCGGCTCACTCTGGCCGCAGAGAATGGAAGAAACGCGTATCGTGTCGCGTATCCACGACCTCATCCGTTCCATGAACACTATCCGCCTCGACCCGTTGCGCGCGATCATCATCGCCGCCACCGCTTTCGCGCTCACGCTGACCGGGTGCGCGTCCTCGTCGCTGAACTCGCAATCGCAGGCAGCGAGTTCCGGATCGCTTGACGCCGCCATAGCTGGATCGCAACGCACCGACAAGGCCCGTGCGCGCGACATCTATCGTCACCCGAAAGAAACGTTGCAGTTCTTCGACCTCGGTCCGAACCAGGCGGTGCTGGAGATCGCTCCCGGCGGCGGATGGTATACCGACATTCTCGCGCCCTATCTGCACGACGCAGGCCAGCTTTATGAGGCGCAGTATCTCAGCACGTCCGCCGATCTCGCCGCCGAGGACAGCGATACCGATGCCGCCTATCGACGCAAGCTCGCGGCCGCTCCGGCGGTGTATGGCAACGTCGTCGTCGGCACCTTGCACGCGGGCCGGTTCATCGGCTTCGACGCGCATGAGCGATTCGACCGCGTGCTCACGTTTCGCAACATCCATAACTGGATCAAGGACGGACAAATCGATGCCAACCTGCGCGCGTTCCACGACGCGCTGAAGCAGGGCGGTGTGCTCGGTGTCGAAGAGCATCGCGCGCAACCCGGCACGACCGTGCAGCAAATGATCGATTCCGGCTACGTGACCGAAGCGTTCGTCATAGAACACGCACAGGCGGCCGGTTTCGTGCTGGTCGCGCGCAGCGAGGTCAATGCGAACGCGAAGGATACGAAGGACTATCCGCACGGCGTGTGGTCGCTGCCGCCCACATACAGGGGCGGCGACGTCGACCGTTCGCGCTATGCCGCGATCGGCGAGTCGGATCGCATGACGCTCAAATTCGTCAAGCCGTAGCGAACGGCGATCAATCGCCGGTTCGCATCATCAGTTCTCCGTCGATCGTTTCGACGGGGAGCTTCGTCAGACACAAGCCCTTCGCGCCGACCATGCAGCCCGACCTGATATCGAAGCGCAGGCCGTGCGCGGGGCATTGCAGGACGTGACCATCGAGACGGCCGTTCGCGAGCGAAGCGCCGCTGTGCGGACATGAATTGTCGATGGCGTGAACGACGCCTTCGACGTTGAAGAGCACGACGCTACGCCCTTCGACGAATGCGAGCATGCGCGAGCCGGGCGCGAGGTCAGCGCCGCCGGCAATCGATATGTTGTGCGTCATGGGTGTCGTGCTCAGTCGTGCTCAACGCCACGCACTCAGATCGTCGCAGGGCGTGTGCGCATCCATCCAGTCGTAGGGTTCGTGCTGTCGTCCCCACGACCAGTTGTGCGCGCAAGCCTGGCGTCGCGCGGGCTTTGCGTCCAGATCCGATTTCGATTCGACGGAAGCGGGGCCATTCATCGGCGAAGCGTTTTGTACATCGACGGACATGCTTGAGTCTCCTTCAAAGTAATGCCCGAATGCGGACAAGGATCGATCGCGCGGTCTTGAACGATCAAGACCGCGGCAGTGAGCAGAGGCTATGCAAGCGGCTTCTGCGCAGGTTCGTTGGGCGACGCCTGTTCACGCAGAGCATCGATGCGGCTCAGGTCACGCGCATATCGCGACCGGCCGATGGCGAACGCGATCATCGCCGCGACGCTCACGAGCGGAATCACCTGCAGCGCGCCCAGAAGACCGATACGGTCGGCGATCGCACCCGTGACGAGCGGACCCGGCGCGAGACCGATGAGATTGTTCGCGAGCGTCAGCGTCGCGAATGCCGAAGCATGGATCGACGCCGGAGTCAGGTTCGCCACCATCGCGCCCGCCGGGCCGGACGTGCCCGCCACGACGAGAATCCCCACGCCGAGCAGGACGAGTTGCAGCGGGCCGGCATCGAGCCTGAAGCCGATGGACAGGCACACGAGCGAGAGCAGGCAATAGACGACCGCGGTGATCCACTTGCGCGAGGGCGCATTCCTGCAGATACGGTCCGTGACGACGCCGCACGTGACCATGCCGACGCCGCCCAGCAGCACGAATACCGCTGCGCCTGCTGCTGCCTTGTCGGCGGGCAGCGCATAGTAGCGATTCAGGAAGCTGGGCATCCACGCGATCACGGCGCCCATGATGAAGAGCTGCAAGCCGCTGCCGATATACGCGCAGACCACCGAAACCGTCGAGAAAAGGCCCGCCAGAAGGGTGCGCAGGCTCGTGCGCACGCCGTCTTTCTGCCGTTTCGCAGCCGGGACATCGGGATAACGCGCGGCGATGCGCTTGTCCGACACGACCAGCCGGTAGGCGATCACGAGCAGCAGGCCGAAGCCGGCCATCGCGCCGAAAGACGCCCGCCAGCCGAAGTGCACGGCGACGAATCCGCCCAGCGCCATGCCGAGCACCGAGCCGAACGCGCCGCCGGCCATGAAGGCGCCGGTGAGCGTGGAGCGCAGGTGCGACGGGAAAATGCTGAGGATGAGCGCAATTCCCACGCTGCCATACGCCGCTTCGCCGAGACCGACGAAGGCCCGGGCGATCAGCATTTCGCCGTAGTTCGTGGCGACGGCGCAGCCGAGCGTCGCGACGCTCCAGAGTGCTGCCATCAGCACGAGGCTGCGCACGCGGCCCCAGCGGTCCGCGAGAACGGAAAGAGGGAAGGTCAGAAGACCCACCATCAGCGCGACGACGCCGCTGAGCGAGCCCAGTTGCGTGTCGGAGAGGCCCCAGGTCTGCTTCAGCAGAGGGAAAACCGCGTTGAGGACCTGTCGGGACATGTAGTCCGACAACAGTAGTCCGAATGTGAGCGCGAATACGATCCACGCGTATTTGCGCGATACGGCCTTGCCGGCGTTGATGTCGCGCGCGGCCGGCTCGATGCAGTCGATGTCCAAGATTGTCTCCTCCGATGTACGGCGTGGGCCTCGTCGTGCGCGTGTTCGCGCAGCGTGCCGTCGATTTTTCTGACCGGGAAGTCGGGCTTCCCGGTCTGCGCCGTGGAGTTTCAGGTTAGAAGTATGGGCGCGGCGACCATCGCCGCGCCTTCATGCCGTGCTTCAGGCTGCGCGCAGTGGAACGTTGACCTGGCCCGGCTTGCGGTTCGGCGCCATGCCGTTCGCCGCAAGCGTCTCGTCCGCGGTCTCGTACTGCACGCCGATACGGTAGATCTCGCGCGCTTCCTTGCCGCTCGCGATCTCGCGTCCCAGTTCGCGGGCCACGCGCACGCACTGCTCGATCTGCTGCACCGACGTGAAACGGTTGCCGTGCTGATCGATGATCGTATCTTCGATGCCGCAGCGCGGATGCAGACCCATCGACATCGCCATCATGTTGAACGGCAGGACGTTCTTCAGCAACGACTCGGCCGTGAGCGTGCAGCCGTCCGGCGCGCGATGGACGAAGTTGAAGAAGTTGAACGGGTTCGGGCCGTCAAAGCCACCGCCGATACCGATCCACGTCAGATTCAGCGGACCCTTGTAGACGCCCTTGCGCACGAGGCGTTCGAGCGTTTCGAGCGCATGGATGCCGGTGAGCTGGAAGTGCGGCTGGATGCCCGAAGCCTGCAGACGGCGCAGATGCTCCTCGACCCATGCGGGGCCTGCGGGCACGGTCATTTCGCTGTAGGCGGCCATGAACGCGGGATTCGACAGCGACGTGCCTTCCAGATACTCCGGATACAGCAGCTCCATGATGTTCATCTGCGTCGTGTTGATCGCGACGGTCACCTGATCGGGCTTCGGATCGAGTTCGGCGAGCATGTGGCGCGTGTCGTCGGAGAGCCACTTGGCTGCCTGACCGTCGTCTTCCGGCGCGAACGAGATCGAGCCGCCGACCTGGATGATCATGTCGGGAACGGCGGCGCGCACGCCCGCGATCAGCTCGTTGAACTTCGACAGGCGCTTGGAGCCCTTGCCGTCCAGCTCGCGCACGTGCAGATGCAGAACGGTGGCGCCGGCGTTATAGCAGTCGACCGCCTTCTGGACCTGTTCGTCCATCGTCACCGGAATATCTTCCGGGAAGTCGGCCGGGGCCCATTCCGGACCGTACGGCGCGACCGTGATGACAACCTTGTCCTGGTTTTCGGGGTGAAGCGAATCGTCGAGGAATTGCATGTCTGGCTCCTGCTGAAAATGAATTCGATGTGAGATGTACTGCGCTGCGCCGCGCGAATATCAATAAGGCACGTCGCCGATGATTCCGGCACGCTCCATCTTTCGATGGCAAGGCGGATAGTCCATGACCGCGTAGTGCTGCGTGCTGCGGTTGTCCCAGATCGCGATGCTGTTCTTTTTCCAGCGCCAGCGGACCTGGTATTCGGGGATATACGCCTGGCTGATCAGATAGCTCAGCAACTGACCCGCGCCCGGATTGGCGTCCTGGCCGAAGCGCACGCGCGCGGGCGTGTGATAGTTCGTGAAGTGCGTAGTGAAGGCGTTGACGAAGAGGGTCGCTTCCTTCGTCTCCGGATGCGTGCGCACGACGGGGTGTTCCGCGTCCGGAAACTGGGCTTTCAGCGCGAGCCGCTTTTCGATCGGCATCGCGGCCCCGAAGCTGGCTTCGATGCTGTGGCGGGCCCGCAGGTCGGCGATTTGCGCCTTGACGTGCTCGGGCAGGTTCTCGTAGGCGAGGACCATATTGGCCCAGATCGTGTCGCCGCCGACGGGCGGCGTTTCGACGCAGCGCAGCACGCAGCCGAACGGCGGCGCGGCGCGCCAGGTGGCGTCCGTGTGCCAGGCGTTCTCGTAGCGATCGTTGGGCTGGTCGGGATTCTTGTAGATTCGCACCAGACCCGGATGCTCCGGATCGCTGCCGGCGACCGGATGATCTTCCAGCTCGCCGAAACGGCGGGCGAACGCGACGTGCTCGGCGCGGGTGATGTCCTGATCGCGCAGGAACACCACGCGATGCTTGAGCAGCGTTGCGCGGATTTCCGCGAACAGGCCGTCATCGTGCACCGCATCGGCGATGCTGACGCCGGTCAGTTCCGCTCCGATCGCGCAGGTAATTTGTTCGACGCGCATTATGTGTCTCCTCACACGACGAAAATGGATGAACCGGTGGTCTTGCGCGATTCGAGATCGCGATGCGCCTGTGCCGCATCCTGCAACGCATAGCGCTGGTTGATCTCGATGCGAATGCGCCCGCTCGCGACGTGCCCGAAGAGTTCGCTTGCGAGCTCGCTCTTTTCGGCCGGATCGGCGATGTAGTCGGCGAGCGCGGGGCGCGTCAGGTAGAGCGAGCCTTTCATCGCGAGCAACTGCGGATTGAACGGCGGAATCGGACCGGATGCGGTGCCGACGCAGACCATCAGGCCACGGCGGCGCAGCGAGTCGAGCGACGATTCGAACGTGTCTTTTCCGACGCTATCGAACACGACATTCACGCCCACGCCGTCCGTCAGTTCCCGCACGCGCTTCGCGACATCCTCGTGGCTGTAGTTGATGACGTGCGTGCAGCCGTGCGCACGGGCGATTTCCGCCTTTTCGTCGCTCGACACCGTGCCGATGACCGTCACGCCCAAAAGGCGCGCCCACTGCGACACGATCAGCCCGACACCGCCCGCCGCGGCGTGCAGCAGGATCGAATCGCCCGGCTTGAACGCATGGATGCGGCGCATCAGATACGAGGCGGTCAGGCCGCGCATGGTCATCGCGGCGGCGGTCGCGCATTCGATGCCCTCCGGCAGGCGGATGAGCGCTGCCGCAGGCGCGAGGCGCTCGGTGCTGTATGCGCCGAGCGTGTTGATGAATCCGGTGTAGGTCACCCGGTCGCCCTCGCGCACCTGATCGACGCCCGCTCCGACGGCTTCCACCACGCCCGCCGCTTCCACGCCCATGCCGGCAGGCAGGGGAACCGGATACAGGCCGCTGCGGAAGTAGGTATCGGCGAAATTCAGGCCGACGGCCTCGTGACGCAGCCTGACCTGCCCGGGGCCGGGCATGCCGACCGGAACCTCTTCCCAGCGCAGGACTTCGGGGCCGCCCGTCTCGTGAAAGCGAATCGCATGTGCCATTAGTTTCTCCATTCATGCGCCCGAGCGGTCAGGCTCGCAGCGTGTACAGTGGTTTTTCGCAGCCGGGAACCCGGTCGCAGCGCCGGCCGCTTCGATGCGGGCCGGCAGATGCTGTTTCCTGGCGCTTTTACGCCGGATCGGCTGGTGTGTGAACTCATACGCATCGTAGTCCCGGATGGGCTTGCGCGACCCTCTCGCGTAGGGAGGGGTCCGCCTCACGCCCGTCGCCCCCTCCCGGCGCGGTGCGGGGACTTTTACAAGCGGTTTTCACGCGCGCCCGGTTTCATCCCTTCGCCCCTCCCACCGGGAGAGGGGCTGGAATCCCGTTCCTTTCGTATTCTTGCTACAAGCCTTCACACGCTGTCGCGATGCCGCCGGGTTGTGCCCGGTTCGCCGCCTCGGCGGCCATTCGACCGACGGGCCTGTGAAGCGCCCACCCACCGATTGCCCGGCCCCGACCACATACTTGTGCATCGGGATGCGTGCAAACCAACAAGATACGGAGACCTTATGAAGCGAAGCCTAACCAGCGCGGCGGTACTGCTGGCCTTTTCCGGAGCCGCACACGCGCAAAGCTCGATAACGCTGTACGGCGTAGTCGATTCCGGGCTGTTCTATCAGAGCACCGCGGCGGCGTCGTTCGCTCCGAACGCGCCCAATCTCGGCAAGGTCTATCGCTTCAAGGACGGCGGCATCTATTCGAGCGGCTGGGGTCTCAAGGGCACGGAGGACATCGGTGGCGGCTATCACATCAACTTCAAGCTGCAGAGCTCGTTCGACAGCGGCACGGGCAGAGCCGGCCTGAGCGACACGCCGGGCGTCACCGCCCAGTTCAACCAGTATGCGACGGTCGGCGTTTCGGGGCCGTTCGGCAAGTTGGACGCGGGCCGCCAGATCGTCCCGATGATCTGGGCGATGTACGACACCGACGTGCGCGGCGCGCAGTACTTCGGCAGCATCCTGACCGCGTGGCTCGGCATGAATCAGGCCGCGGGCTGGCCGGGCACGAACACGAACGGCGCGATCGGCGCGCTGTACGACAGCAACGCGCTCGTGTACGAGTCGCCGAAGTTCTACGGCGCGTCGTTCGCGCTGGAGTACGCGCCCGGCGGCGTCCCCGGACATTTTCAGGGCGGCACGCGCGAGTCGGCCGTGCTCAAGTATTCGAACTACGGCCTGAACCTCGCCGCGGCGTACTACAACGGACATGACGCCAATCCGTTTCCCGCGACCTATCCCGCCACCCCGGCGATTCCGGCGACAGGGCAAGCCAACAACCGATTTTTCTACGCTGGCGCCCAGTACACGTTTTACGGTTTCTCGGTGTCCGGTTCATACGGCCATGGCAAGAACCCGGCAAACAGCAATCGTGCCGATATCGATATGTATTCAGCTGGTCTCGGCTATCGATTCACCCCCGCTCTGAAGGTGACGTCCGGTTTCTATTACCTGAAGGACAACAACAACTCGACGAATCATTCGAGCGAGTTCGCGGTGGGCGCGGAATACAGCCTATCCAAGCGCACGCTCGCCTATGCGCAGGTCGGCTATGTCGATAACCACGGAACGATGAACCAGACGATCGTGTACGGGCAGCCTGTCGCGCCCGGAACGTCGACGACGGCTGCGATGGTCGGCGTCCGCCACAACTTCTGACGCGCGGCCGCGCGACACGAAAATCCCGTGAACAATAAATGGAACAGTCCATGAAGAGCATCAAGCCATTCGGATCAGGTTTTGCGGCGTTGATCGTCCTGGCGTCGATCGGAGCCGCTTCTTATGCCGGCGACACCATCGCGGCCGCGAGCGCGCCTTCGGTTGCGTCGAGCGCGAGCGCGCCTGTCGCCACGCGCAAGGAAAATCGCGCGCTGCGCAAGCTCGTCTACGCCGAATTCGCGAAAGACAAGAGCATCGACGCCGGCGATATCGGCGTCGGCGTGAAGAGCGGCGCGGTGACGCTGACCGGCACGGTGAGCGACGCCGCGCAGATCGAGAAGGTCGGCGCGCTGGCGAAAGGCGTTCCCGGCGTCGTGTCGGTGACGAACAAACTGGCTATCAGGCGCAATTTCGCGCAGTAGTCCACGCGGCGCGCGGCCCTGCATCAAGGAAACTCAAGTGAATCACGACATGTTCGAACCCACCCAGTCGGCGTATGCGTACCCGCTGCTCATCAAGCAACTTTTGCACACACCGCTCGCGCACGCGCCCGATCAGGAGATCGTGTATCGCGGCGAAACGCGCCTCACCTACCGCGCGATGCGGGAGCGCATCGGGCGTCTCGCCAACGGTCTCGAGCGGCACGGCGCGATCATGGGCAGCACCGTCGCGGTGATGGACTGGGATAGCCATCGCTATCTCGAATGCTATTTCGCCATTCCGATGATGGGCGCCGTACTGCAAACGGTCAACGTGCGGCTCTCGCCGGCGGAGATCGCCTACACGATCAACCACGCGGGCGCGCAGATCCTGCTCGTCCACACGGACTTCCTGCCGGTCATCGAATCGATCCGGGATCAGCTCGAATCGGTGCGCACCTTCATCCTGATCGAAGACGAAGGCAGCGCCGCCGCCGCGCACGCAATCCCGTTCGCGGACGAATACGAAAGCATGCTCGCCGCGAGCGAGGCCGCCTACGACTTCCCGGACTTCGACGAGAACACGCGCGCCACCACGTTCTATACGACGGGCACGACCGGTTTGCCCAAAGGCGTCTACTTCTCGCATCGCCAGCTCGTGCTGCACACCATCACGGGGATGGCCGCGCTCGCGAGCCCGGTTTCGGGACAGCGCTTTCATCGCGGCGACGTGTACATGCCGATCACGCCGATGTTCCACGTCCACGCGTGGGGCATGCCGTACATCGCCACCGTGCTGGGCGTGAAGCAGGTCTATCCCGGCCGCTACGTGCCCGAGCGGCTCGTCGCTCTCGTGCGCGATGAAGGCGTCACGTTCTCGCATTGCGTCGGCACCATCATGCACATGCTGCTCAATTGCGGCGAAGCAAAGAGCGTCGATCTCAGCGGCTGGAAAGTGGTCATCGGCGGGGGCGCGCTGCCTCAGGGCCTCGCGCGCGCGGCGCTCGATCGCGGCATCGATATCTTCGCGGGCTATGGCATGTCCGAGAGCTGTCCCCTGATGAGTCTCGCGCAGCTAAAGCCCGGCAGCGAGACGCTCGGCCTCGACGAGCAGGTGCCCTTGCGCTGCAAGACGGGTCTGCCGCTGCCGCTCGTCGATCTGCGCATCGTGAACGAGGAAGGCGGCGACGTCGCACACGACGGCCGTGCGAGCGGCGAGGTCGTCGTGCGCGCGCCGTGGCTCACGCAAGGCTATCTGAAGGATGCCGACGCGTCGGAAAAGCTCTGGGAAGGCGGCTATCTGCATACGCAGGACATCGCGAACATCGATACGAACGGGTATCTCCAGATCACCGACCGCATCAAGGACGTGATCAAGTCCGGCGGCGAGTGGGTTTCGTCGCTGGAGATCGAGAACCTGATCTCGCTGCATCCGGGCGTCTCCGAAGTGGCCGTGATCGGCGTGAAGGACGAGAAGTGGGGCGAACGGCCCGTGGCGCTGATCGTGCGCAAGCCGCAGTTCACGCCGCCCGTGTCGGAAGAGGACATCCGGAATCACGTGCTCGGGTTCAGCGAATCCGGACGGATTTCGAAGTACGCCGTGCCGCAGGTCGTGAGGATCGTCGATCAGCTCGAAAAGACGAGCGTCGGCAAATTGAACAAGAAGCGGCTGCGCGAACAGTTCGCGTGATCGCTCGAAGGAAAGTTAAAGCATGAGCAAGACTGGATACAGCATGGCGACGATCGATGAGTTCGTCGGCCGTGAACTGGGTGTGTCGGAATGGGTCGTCGTCGACCAGGCACGCATCGACGCATTCGCGCATTGCACCGGCGATACGCAGTGGATACACATGAACGAGGAACGCGCGAAGCGCGAGGGTCCGTTCGGCGGCACGATCGCGCACGGCTACCTGACGCTCTCGCTGCTGGCGACGCTCGCGATCGAAGTGGGCATCATCCCGGCGGATGCGTCGGCGGCCCTGAACTACGGGCTCGACAAGGTGCGCTTCATGGCGCCGGTCCGATCCGGCTCCCGCGTCAGAAGCCGCGTGATGCTGACGGATGTCGAAAGGAAGGGCGGCGGGCGGATCATCGTCAGGGCGGACAACGCGTTGCAGGTGGAAGGCGAGGAAAAGCCCGCGCTGATCGCCCAGACGCTCGTGATGATTCTGGCGTGACGGGTGAGCAAGGATGAAAGTTCGGAGATCGAGATGGCAGCAAACATGAACAGCGGCAACGACGACATCACGGCTGGCGCAACCGACGGCATGCTCGGGCCCAACCCGTTCGTCGGGCTGCGCGCCATCGACATGCTCGCCGCCGCCCGGCAGATCGGCACGCAGGCGATGCTGCATCCCGCGCTGCTGCTGGACCAGACCGCGGCGCTCGCGCGCGATCTGACGTCGGCGGTGAGCGGCAAGGAAACGTCCACGCCGGAACGGAGCGACAAACGTTTCGCCGATCCGGCATGGCGCGATCAGCCGCTGTATCGCACGACGTTGCAGGGCTATCTGGCCTGGCGCGATGCGCTTGCGGGATTCGTCGAGCGTTCTGCGCTGGACGACCGGAACAAGGAGCGCGCGCAATTCGTGATGTCGCTCGTGACCGACGCGCTCGCGCCGACCAACACGCTGGCGGGCAATCCCGTGGCGCTTCGCAAGGCGGTGGAGTCGGGCGGCGCGAGCGTCGTCGCGGGCATGAGAAACATGCTCGCCGATACGCTCGGCAACAAGGGCATGCCGTCCCAGGTCGACAAGCGCGCGTTTCGGGTCGGCGGCAATCTCGCCACGACCCCGGGCGCGGTCGTGTTTCGCAACGAAGTGCTCGAACTCATTCAGTACACGCCGGCGACGCCGAACGTCTACGCGCGTGCGCAACTGATCGTGCCGCCGCAGATCAACAAGTACTACGTCTTCGATCTGTCGGCGAACAAGAGCATCGTCGAGTATCTGGTGAAGAGCGAGTTTCAGGTATTCGCCGTGAGCTGGCGCAATCCGGGCGAGGAACATCGCGACTGGGACATCGACACGTATGTCGCCGCGCTCATCGAAGCGATTCAGGCGGTGCGCGACATCACCGGCAACCCGGACGTGAACCTGCACGGCGCGTGCTCCGGCGCGATGACGATCTCGGCGCTGCTCGGCCATCTGGCCAGCCGCGGCGACAAGTCGGTCAATGCGGCCACGCTGATGGTGGCGGTGCTGGACAGCACCTCGCCGTCGCAACTCGGGCTTTTCACCACGCCCGAGACCGTCGAGATCGCCAAGCGCAACAGCAAGGCCAAGGGCGTGCTGGCCGGCGAGGAAATGGGCCGCGTGTTCGCGTGGATGCGACCCAACGATCTGGTGTGGAACTTCTGGATCAACAACTATCTGCTCGGCGAAGCGCCGCCCGCGTTCGACGTTCTGTATTGGAACAACGACGCGACGCGTCTGCCCGCGAAGCTGCACGGCCAGTTGCTCGATATCTTCACGGGCAATCTGCTGAGCACGCCGCGGGCGCTGAAGGTCCTCGGCACGCCGGTCGATCTGTCCGCGGTCACTTGCGACACCTACGTCATGGCGGGCATGACCGATCACATCACGCCGTGGAAAGGCGTCTACAACACCGCGCGCGCATTCGGCGGAAAAACGCGCTACGTGCTGAGTTCCAGCGGCCATATCCAGAGCCTGATCAATCCGCCGGGCAATCCGAAGGCGAAGTTCTTCCGCAACGATGAATTGCCCGCAGACGCCGACGCATGGCTCGCCGGCGCGAAGCCCGAAGCGGGGTCGTGGTGGAGCGACTGGCGCGAGTGGCTCGCCGGGCGTTCCGGCGAACTGCGCGCGGCGCCGAAGTCGCTCGGCAACAGACGGCACAAGCGGCTCGCCGACGCACCGGGAACCTATGTTCTGGAGGCTTGATCAGCGGTTCCAGACACGCAGTCGACAGCCGACAAGCGCATCGAAAAAAAACGCCGCGCGCCCGCGCGGCGTTCCGTTTATATCCACATGGAAAAGAACGATGAAAACTGTGCGCACGATGGACATTCAGACCGTCACGATGGACGGTCAACTGCTTCGCGTCGGCATCTGGCGGGGCAGCGATGCTTCGCCGCCGCTTGTGATCTTCAATGGCATCGGCGCCAATCTCGAACTGGTACAGCCGTTCGTCGATGCACTCGGCGACGTGGAAGTCGTGATTTTCGATATTCCGGGCGTGGGAGGCTCTCCCGCGCCGCTCGTGCCGTATCGCTTTTCCACGCTGGCGGTGCTCACCGACAAGCTGCTCTCGCATCTCGGCTATGACGGGCAAGTGGATGTGCTCGGGGTATCGTGGGGCGGCGCGCTCGCGCAGCAATTCGCGTATCTGTATCCGTACCGCTGCCGGAGGCTGGTGCTGGCCGCCACGTCGCCGGGCGTCATCATGGTGCCCGGACGGCTTTCCGTGCTCTCGAGGCTGATCGGCTCGCGGCGTTATCGCGATCCGGATTATCTGCGCGAAGTCGGCGCGGAGATCTATGGCGGCGCATACCGGCGCGATCCCGAACTTCTGGAGGAACACGGCCGCCACATTCAGGCGCCGGGCGGACGCGGGTACGTGTATCAGCTACTCGCCACATGTGGATGGAGCAGCCTGCTCTGGCTCGGCTCCCTGCGTCAGCGGACCCTCGTCATGCATGGCGACGACGATCCGATCGTCCCGCTCGTCAACGCGAAGATCATCGCCAGCCGCATTCGTCAGGCGACGCTGCACGTCATCGAGGACGGCCATCTCTTTCTCATCACGCAGACGAGTGTGGTGGGTCCGTTGGTGCGAGACTTTCTGCTGGCGGGGTAGTCATCAAGGGCGAGGATCGGGCGGCAAAGCGCACCGCCCGATCCCCGCCGCTCGCTCAGAACTGGTCTTCGGCGAGCGCGAACATGCCCTGATCACCCTTGGCGCTCACGATCGACGCTTCCAGCGCGACGGCCTGCGGCAGCACGTGATCGGCGAAGAAATGCGCCGTCGCGATCTTTGCGCCGTAAAACGCGGGATCGTCGGTGCGCCGGGCATTCGCCACGATCAGCGCGCGCGCCATCTGCCAGCCCGACAGCACGATGCCCGCGAGCTTCAGATAAGCCACGCCGCCCGCGAACACGGCATTGGGATCGTCTTTCGCTTGGCGCAGCACGAAATCGACGGTGCTCGCAAGCGCGGCGCGTCCGGCCGAGAGCCGCCGATGCATCGCGTCGAACGCCGCGCCGTCGTGCTGTTCGAGCGCGGCGAGCGTCTCGTCGATCTGCGCGAGGATCGCGCGGGCCGCCGCGCCGCCGTCGCGGACCGTCTTGCGACCGATCAGGTCGTTGGCCTGAATCGCGGTGGTGCCTTCGTAGATCGTCAGGATGCGCGCGTCGCGAAGATGCTGCGCCGCGCCGGTTTCTTCGATGAAACCCATGCCGCCATGCACCTGCACGCCGAGGCTCGTGACGTCGATCGACATTTCCGTGCTCCAGCCCTTCACGATCGGCACGAGGTATTCGTAGATCGCGGAATGAAACGCACGCGTGTCGGCGTCGGCGGCGTGATGCGCGAAGTCGGAGTGCGCAGCCGCGACATAGGCCAGCGCGCGGGCGCCTTCGGTGAGGGCGCGCATCGTCGAGAGCATGCGGCGCACGTCGGGGTGCCCGATGATGGCGACGGACTGTTTCGCGGAACCATCGACGGGACGGCTCTGCACACGATCCTTCGCATACGCGGCGGCCTGCTGGTACGCGCGATCGGACACCGCGATGCCCTGCACGCCCACCGCGAAGCGCGCCGCGTTCATCATGATGAACATGTATTCGACGCCGCGATTTTCCTCGCCGATCAGATAGCCGGTCGCGCCGCCATGATCGCCATATTGCAGCACGGCCGTCGGGCTCGCCTTGATGCCGAGCTTGTGTTCGATCGACACGCAATGCACGTCGTTGCGCGCGCCGAGCGAGCCGTCTTCGTCAACGAGGAATTTCGGCACGAGAAAGAGCGAGATGCCCTTGACGCCTTCGGGCGCGCCCGGCGTGCGCGCAAGCACGAGGTGGACGATGTTCTCCGCCATGTCGTGCTCGCCGTACGTGATGAAGATCTTGGTGCCGAAGACCTTGTAGGTGCCGTCGCCTTGCGGCTCGGCGCGGGTGCGCACCAGCGCCAGATCGGAGCCTGCCTGCGGCTCCGTGAGGTTCATCGTGCCAGTCCATTCGCCCGAGATGAGCTTCGGCAGGTAGCGCTGCTTCAGTTCGTCGGAGCCTGCGGTGAGCAGCGCTTCGATCGCGCCGTCGGTCAGGAGCGGGCAGAGCGCAAACGACATGTTCGCGGCGTTCAGCATTTCGATGCACGGCGTCGCGATGAGCTTCGGCAGCCCCTGTCCACCGAAATCGGCCGGATGCACGACGCCCTGCCAGCCGCCTTCCCCGTATTGCCGGAATGCTTCCTTGAAGCCGGGCGTCGTCGTGACCTTGCCGTCATGCCATTCGCTCGGATGTTTGTCGCCTTCGGCGTTGAGCGGCGCAAGCACTTCGCCGTTGAACTTCGCGGCTTCGTCGAGCACGGCCTGCGCGGTTTCGAGCGTGGCGTCTTCGAAGCCCGGCAGCGCGGCAACGCTCGCGACGTCGGCGAGTTCGTCGATCACGAACAACATGTCCTTCAATGGGGCGGTATAGCTCAATGTGTTTCTCCGGTGGCATCGATTCGACCGTCAGAAGGAGTCGAGGCGGATGCGCGGAAACGACTCGAGATCGGCGTGAGCGCCGCGAGCGATCGCTGATCGATGCCTGATGTGTTGGGAAGTGCGCTGGGCTGATCTTAGAACGGGGATGTTCCGGCGCGCACCTCTCGCGGCGGGAGGGTTACTTCTTTCTCTTTTGACTGGCCAGCTTCACGATATCGCCGGTCGGCGCGCTGGTCATGAGCCGTCGAAGTTCTTCGAGCTGCACCCAGCGGCATTTGGAGATTTCATTGTTCGGACGCGGCTTCGCCCGGCTCGGGATATCGCAATAGAAGACGTGATGATGTTTCTGCTTGCTTTTGAAGTCGAAGAGATATTTCGCCGACTTGCCGGAGAGCTGCGTTTCTTCCTTGAGCTCACGAAGCGCCGCGTCGGACAGATGCTCGCCACGTTTGAGCATGCCACCCGGCAGAGCCCATTTTGACTCTCTCGCGACGAGCAGGATTCGTTTGCCTTTTCGACAGATGACGGTGGCGCGTTTCTTCAAGACTTGAACTCCGCGTTTTATTCTGGTGTCGATTGCTGGAAGTCTCCGGCTGCGCGCAGCCCGGCGTCGATCGAGAGAACCGAAGCCTGAACCTTGACACGCGCAGCGTGCGCCAATGCTATTACAAAAGCAGCCCTATTCGCCAACGATAAATTAACCAGCGACCAATTTGAATTTGACTGTGTGACATAAAAGCGTCATCGAAATCCTTTCGTCGATCGTGTCAGGGCGATACCCGTCCTACAGCAGCCTGGACGCCGCCTTCAGGCGCCGCTTCTGTTCCTTCTTGAGCAACCGAAGCGCTGCGTCGGCGCTCGTTCCTTCAGGCAATGAGGCTCGATGCGCCGTCAGTAGCGCGCGGCTGGCGACGACGTCGTTCAAGCCGCCGAAGCGCTTCTGTATCCGCTTCAGATCCTTCAGCCCCTTGCGCTGACTTTTCTGCAAGAGCGGTTCGAAGAATTCGATGAGATAGCGGACCTTTTTCCCGGCCTTGCGGACGTCGTGATACGAGTCGTAATCCGAGCGGCCCGCTTTCGACGCGTGCCGCATCCGCTTCTTGAGCCGCTTCTGCGCCGTGGATACGCGCTTACGCGCGAATTTGGTCAAGGGCGTACGCGCCGGGGAGGTGTTCAACTCACGGTTCGCTTCGCTGATTGCTGCGCGCAGCAGCTTCGTCAAATCCGAGTTCAGAAGCGTCTCGCGACTTTGGTCCGCGGTTTGCGCTCTGTTTTGTTTGAATGCGCTCAACAGTTCTTCGTCGCTCTTTTTTCCGACGAGACTGATCAGGATGTCCCAGTCGCGCGTGTTCCCCGCCGCGCTCGCGAGAAATTTCAAAACGGCGCGCTGCTCGTTGTCGAACTGCTCGTCGAGGATGGGGCGGTACGCCCACAGCAGCGTGCGCAGCCGGCGCAAGGCGACGCGCAGCTTGTGCAGTTTCTCGGCGTCGGCTGTCTCTTTGAGCGCTGACGCTTCCTCGATGGCCTCGTGCACCAGCGGATCGGCGTAGGTGGCGAAGTTCGCTTCGGCTACTGATTCGCGCTCCACGGCGCGGCGGGTATCGTCCATGGTCACGGCAGTGTCTCCGCATTTTCAGTGATCCTGTCCCTGAGGCAAAATGCGTGCCCCCGACACCGCGCAGTTCTTCGTGGAGCGGCTCCATCGAATCGGAACCGCACGGAAAAGCACGCTCGCGCTGTCGGCCCCGAGCCTCGTGATATGCTCCGCAGGGTGTCACGCAGGAGGTTACACCCGACATGACCGTTGCAGCGATTTCCCATATTGCTGAACAACCCCGCGAGATTCGCCACCCTGGCGTTCTTCTCAAGGACTTCGTGCTGCCGCGTCTTGGTCTCTCCGTGAGCCAGGCGGCGCGGGACTTGGGCGTGTCTCGTCAGACGCTGCACCGGATCTTCGACGCCAGCGCGAGTCTCACCCCCGAGATGGCCGTGCGGCTGGAGGCGCTCTGCGGAATCTCGGCCTTGTTCTGGCTTCAATTGCAATGCACCCATGATCTGCGCGACGCTCGCGCATCGCTCGCGGACGCACTGCCGCACATTCCAAGATATCGGCTTTCTCGCCTGGCGATGAAGCAGCTCGGAGCAACCGATGAACGCTAATATCGCACCGCCGCAATATGCCCGAACGGGCGTATCCGGACTCGACGACATCCTTGTCGGCGGTCTGAGCAGAGGGAACGTGTTCCTGCTGGAAGGCAGTCCCGGCACCGGCAAGACAACCATCGCACTCAGCTTTCTGATGGACGGTGCGGAAGCGGGCGAGCCATGTCTCTACATCACGCTCTCCGAAACGGCATCGGAGCTGCGCAATGGCGCTTTGTCACACGGCTGGCGCCTCGGCGACGACATCAGTATCTTCGAAGTGAGTCCCTCTGAAAATCTGCTCGATCCGGATCAGCAGCAAACGCTGCTCTATTCCTCGGATCTCGAACTCGGTGAGACGACGCGGCTGATACTCGGCGAATTCGAGCGGGTCAGGCCGAAGCGCGTCGTGATCGACAGCCTCTCCGAAATCCGCTTGCTTGCGCAAAGCTCCTTGCGTTACCGCCGGCAGATTCTCGCGTTTAAGCATTACTTCGCGGGGCGCGACGCTACCGTGCTGCTGCTCGACGATCTGACTTCGGAAGCAGCCGACAAGACGGTTCATAGCGTGGCGCATGGCGTCATCAAGCTGGAGGAATTGTCGCCGCAGTACGGGGCGGAGCGGCGTCGTCTGAAAGTGCTCAAATATCGCGGGCCGCAGTTTCGCGGCGGCTATCACGACTTCGCGATCAGGCGGGGCGGCGTGTCGGTATTTCCGCGGCTCGTCGCGGGCGAACATCGCACGAGCTTCGCGCGTACCCAGATGACGAGCGATGTGACCGAACTGGATGCATTGCTCGGCGGCGGTGTCGAGCAAGGATCGAGCACCCTGATTCTCGGACCGGCAGGCACCGGCAAGAGCCTCTTCGCGCTGCAGTTCATTGCGGCTGCCGTGAGGCGAGGCGAGAAGGCCGCGCTCTTCGTGTTCGACGAAGAACTCGGACTGCTGTTCGACCGGGTCCGGGTCATGGGCATCGACCTCGAAGCGATGCGAGACGCCGGCAGTCTGCATATCGAACAGGTCGATGCCGCGGAGTTGTCGCCGGGCGAGTTCGCGCATCGGGTGCGAGCGAGCGTCGATACCGCGCACGCGAAAACGGTCGTCGTCGATAGCCTCAACGGCTATCAGGCCGCCATGCCCGAAGAGAACGCGCTCGTGCTCCATGTCCACGAGTTGCTGCAGTATCTGAACCGGCAGGGCGCGAATACGTTTCTGACGGTCGCGCAGCACGGTCTCGTCGGCGACATGAAAGCGCCGGTCGATGTGACCTATCTCGCCGATACAGTCATCCTGCTGCGCTACTTCGAGGCGCTCGGCCGGGTACGGCGCGCCGTTTCGGTCATCAAGAAGCGCACGGGCGCGCACGAAGAATCGATACGCGAGTTTCGCATCGGCAAGACAGGGCTGGTGCTGGGCGCGCCTCTCGAAGACTTTCAGGGGGTGCTGCGCGGTGTGCCCACGTTCGTCGGGAACTCGGCGCCATTGCTTAATCCGAAGGCAGGCTAAGGGCGCATGTTCGAATTCGATCGATGTCCGGTGCTCCTTCTCACGCCTTCGGGGCGCGACTTCGCCGTCGCGCAGACACTCCTGGCGGCGGCCGGAATCGACGCGGCGGCTTGCGCGGACGTGCCGCAACTGGGTTCGAAGCTGGCGGACGAAGTCTGTTGTGCGATCGTCGCGGACGAAGCGCTGAACGGCGTCGATCTTGCCGCGCTCTCCAGATGGGTGTCGTCCCAGCCGCCCTGGTCGGACTTTCCGTTCGTCGTCCTGACGCGGCGCAGCGGCGGAGCCGACCGCAGGCCGATGGCCGAGCGGCTCACGCAAGCGCTCGGCAATGTCACGTTCATCGAACGGCCGTTTCATCCGACGACCTTCGTGAGCGTGGTCGAGACAGCGGTGCGCGGGCGGCATCGCCAGTTCGATGCGCGGGCCCGGATTCGCGAACTGCACGAAGGCGAAGCGCGTTTGCGCACCGCGCTGACCGCCGGGCAACTCGGCTCATGGACCCTTGACCTCGCTACGCCGACACTGACGGCATCCGCGACCTGCAAGGCGATCTTCGGGCGCGGAGAGAACGACAGTTTCACGTACGAGGAACTGCGCGCGAGCGTTCATCCGGAAGATCGGGAGCGCATGCAGGCGGCCGTCATGCGCAGCATCGAAACGGGCTGCGACTATGCCATCGAATATCGCAATGTCTGGCCGAACGGCACCGTGCATTGGGTCGATATCCGGGCGCGCGTCGTGCGCGACGAGCTCGGACGGATCACGCAACTCGTCGGTGTATCGTCGGATATCACGCCGCGAAAGTCCGCCGAGGATCAGTTGCGGCGCTTGAACGAGTCACTCGAAGGAAAGGTGCTGGAGCGCACGGCGCAACTGGAACACGCGCACCAGGCCGTCCTCGATGAAATCCGGCAGCGTGAACACACGGAAGATCTGCTTCGGCAAATTCAGAAGCTCGAAATGATCGGCCAGTTGACGGGCGGCATCGCTCACGACTTCAACAATCTCCTGATGGCGATCATGGCGAACCTGGAGCTCGTGCGAAAGGAGGTGCCGCCGGGCGAGAAGGCGGGACGTCTGGTGGAAGGTGCGCTCAAGGGCGCGCAACGCGGCGCGGCGCTCACCCAGCGATTGCTCGCGTTCGCACGACAGCAGGTTCTCAAGGTCGAACCCGTCAGGATGCCGGCGCTGGTGCACGGCATGTCGGACCTGCTCGAACGCTCGATCAGTTCGATGATCGAATTGACGATCAATACCGCGGACGAAATTCCGTTCACGCTCGTCGATGTAAATCAGGTCGAACTCGCGATCCTGAACCTCGTCGTCAATGCGCGCGACGCGATGCCCGATGGCGGCGTGATCGTCATCAGCGTGGCGCTCGCCCATTCATCGGGCGATGGTGAACTGACCGAGGGCGATTATGTCCGGGTCACGGTGAGCGACACCGGCACAGGCATGGACGCCGCGACGCTCGCGAAAGCCACGGAACCGTTCTTCACGACCAAGGAAGTGGGCAAGGGCACGGGGCTTGGCCTCTCGATGATTCACGGTCTCGCGCGGCAGTTACAAGGGGCGCTGCGTCTCGAAAGCATGGTGGGACAAGGCACGTGTGCATCGCTTTGGCTTCCGGTTTCCGAGAGCGCAGTGACCGAAGCGGAGATGCCGATCAGACCAGCGGACAACATTTCCACCGAAACGCCGCCGGTACGCGCGACCATTCTGGTGGTCGATGACGACCCGCTCATCGCGTCCAGCACTTCGTATCTTTTGCAGGATCTCGGACAAGAGGTCATCGAAGCGAACTCCGGTGAAGCCGCGCTCGAGATTTTGCGAAGCGGCCGCGAAGTCGATGTCCTGCTCACTGATTTTTCAATGCCGAGAATGACCGGCCTCGAACTGGCCACCGCCGCGCGCACGCTCAGGCCCATGCTGCCCGTCATTCTGGCGACAGGCTATGCAGAATTGCCGGAAGGCGCGGAAGCGAATCTGCCGAGACTGCGCAAGCCGTATCAGCAGAGTCAGCTTTTGATGGAGATCGCCAAGGCGGTCGCACCCAGGCATTGACGGCCCGAGGCCACGCGTGCGGCCTCAGGCGTCAACTCGTATCAGACCGAGCGTTTGGCGGACGCGCGCGTAGTCTTCGCGATTTCGCCGCTCGCATCCAGAACGGTCGCGCTCGTGTCGCGTGCGGCGTCGCTGGCGGTGTCGGCCAGATTCGCGATGAGTTCGCCCGACGATTCCGCGGCCGTTCTGACATCGTCGGTTGCGGCTTTCGCCATGTCGCCGAGCTTGATGCCGTTGCGTTCGTATTGATTGCGCACCTCGCCGATCATGTCGTCTTGCGTCGACGTGATGATCGACAGCGCATGGTGGCTGTATGAAGCGGCCTTCTGGGGAAGCTGCGCAAACATGACCGACTGCCAGCCGAGCACGTCGCCGGCGCCTGCTTCATCGCCCGCGCGCAAGAGCGCGTTGCTTTCCTCGACGACTTTGCGAACCGTCTGCACGTTCAATTCCGTGAGCGCCTGCAGACCGCTCGCGAAGCGCCCGGTGACGTTCAGAAGCACTTGCAGATTGGCACGCGCGATCGACGGAATCTGATAAGCGAATTGACCGGGATACTGGAACATTGACCACTCCTTTAACGAGTCGAATGAATTTCGGTAAAAACGATGCGCAAACGGAAGCCGCCTGCCGATCGCTCTTTTAACCTTCGTATGGAGTCCGATTACCTCACCGCGATATGACAGCCGCGTGCACGCGCGACGAAAAAACACGCAAGTGATGGGCTTATCGTCGATGTCAGCTAGCGTCGACCGCGTGCCAGCGGCCGGTTTCCGGCGACACAGCGGCTGGTGCGCCGTTCAACCAGACTTGCTCGTCATCCGGTTTCGTTGCGGTCGAAGAGGCGACGTCGAAGGCCACTTCGAGTGCTCGCGCAACGTTGGGGTCTTCGATGGGAAGCTCCCAGGTCAGAAATATTTGAACGAAATCCCGGTCTGGCGCAAAGTCGGACGCACTGAAACTGTCGCTGTGGCGCTGAATGACACCGTGAGGCTGGGCCGTATCGAATATCACGGCGGTTCCGCGGACGAGGGGAATCCGGCGGCCAGTGGAAGGAAAATGCACGTCCAGACCTTTGTCCTCGGTCAGGAAGAGATTGCAAAAGGCCGCACCGCCATATTGCGCACCGTCATGGTGATATCTCGCCCCGCGACAGGCCATCAGCGCCACGTCACTCGAGGCAAGCACGCCGGGCATTCCGAGCGCGGATGTCCAGTCGGACACTGCCTTCACGCACTGCCTGTAGTCCGGCCAGCGCGCGCGAGCCCGCGCCAGCGGCATTTCCTCGACATCCCCGGCTTCCAGAACGAGTCGCGACGATGTCTCCCTTTGCCAATCCGCGAGCAGGCTTGCAGAGGGCACGGGCACGTCGAGCACGTCCGATAAAACGATATCGCTGACGCGCCGGCTGCGGATGGCGTCGCCGCTCCAGAAGAAAGAAGTCAGCGTGTCTCGCGTCGATGCTGTCGAAGAGGAATTCATCCGCGAATTGTACCGATCCGGCGATGTCCTCATCGTTCCTCACGCGGCGGCGAACACGCGTACCGCGATGTGCTCGGCGATCATCATCGTCGTCAGATTGGTCGGCGCGCTCGGGATGCCGGGCATGATGGACGCATCGACGACCATCAGACCTTCGATGCCGTGAACGCGGCCATTGCTATAGACCACGCCATCGTCGCCCATCGGCGCGGTGGATGTCGGATGCGCGTATGCATCGAGATTGCCGAGGATCACGGATTCGAGGCCCGCGTCGGACACGGAAGCGCCCGGCGTCATCTCTTGCGCGACCATCGCCGAAAACGCCTTCGAGTGGCCGATACTGCGCGCGTTCCATAGCGAGCCGTCGTTCAGAACGGCTTGATCGCCACCTTGAGCACGCCGTCCCGCTGATTCGCAAAGAGGTCGTACGCGGCAACGATATCGTCCAGCTTGTAGTGATGCGTCACCAGCGCGCCAAGTTCGACGCGCCCGGACTGAATCACGTTCATCAGACGCCTCATTCGCTCCTTGCCGCCAGGGCACAGCGCCGTGTTGATCTTGTGATCCCCGAGTCCGGCCGCGAAAGCGCCGAGCGGAATCGTCAGATCGGACGAGTACACGCCGAGACTCGACAGCGTGCCGCCCGGCTTGAGAATGCGCAGCGCCGATTCGAACGTGCCCTGCGTGCCGAGCGCCTCGATCGACGAATCCACGCCGCGTCCGCCGGTGAGCTTGAGGATTTCGTCCACGACATCGCAATTCTTGAAGTTGAGCGTGACATCGGCGCCCATCTTGCGCGCCATGTCGAGCCGATGATCGTTGCCGTCCACCGCGATGATCGTCGTGGCGCCGAGCAGGCGGGCCCCCGCCGTCGCGCACAGCCCGATCGGACCTTGCGCGAACACGGCCACCGTGTCGCCTATCCGGATGTTGGCGTTCTCCGCGCCCTTGAAGCCCGTGGACATGATGTCGGGGCACATGAGTACCTGCTCGTCGGTCAGGCCGTCGGGGATCGGTGCAAGGTTCGCCTGCGCGTCGGGCACGAGCACGTATTCGGCCTGCGTGCCGTCGATCATGTTGCCGAAACGCCAGCCGGCCGTCGCCTTGTAGCCGTGACAGCCGCACTGGCCGCGCGCGATCAGGTAGCTGCCGTCCTGCGAGGCGACGCCATCCTGCGCGGCGTAGGAGTTGAAGTTGGGGCAGATCGCGCCGGCGATGACGCGCTGGCCTTCCTCGTAGCCGACCACCGCGCTGCCGAGCTTCTCAATCACGCCAACCGGCTCGTGGCCGACGGTCAAGCCTGTGGCGACCGGGTATTCGCCCTTCAGGATGTGCACGTCGGTGCCGCAGATCGTGGTGGTGGTGATGCGCACGAGCGCGTCGTTGGCGCCCACGTCGGGGATGGGCTTTTCGGCGAGTTCGATACGGCCCGGCTCGATGAAGACAGCGGCTTTCATCACGGCGGTCATGAATTCCTCCTTCCGGTTTGGTGGTTTCGGCACATCGTTAGTGATCCGTACTGCGTTCGAAAGACACGGGCTGCGCGACGTGGCCACCGCAACATCCTACGCTTCAACGCATCGTTGCTCCTTGATCTAACGCATGCTCCACGCTGCGCGAGCCGTCATCGAATCGTCATGGTGCGTCGCACAATCGCGACGACGCGCAACCGTGCCCGCCGCTCTGCCGCAACTACACAAGTCCGCTCGCGGATGTGTATTCTTTCGAGGTCATGGATTTGGGGGTGCCCGTGAAATACCCGCTGATTCTGGGCTTCGCTATCGTCGCGGTGGACCTCGTCGTCTGGCGCGGACGCCTGCCTGCGCATGACCTCGCGCGGCTGTTCATCAGGCTCGCGCTTTTCTTTGCGCTGAGCTGGATTCTTTTCACCTCGGGCCTGAGTCCTTTCACTCAGGCTCCGGACTACGGCGCAGTCGAGCTTCACTGGCTGGGACAGATTCTGGAAATCATCTGGTGGCTGATGGGCGCGCGTCTGCTCTCTCTTTCACTCGATACCCTGCTGCTGCCCAGGGCATGGCGCAAGCAGCGCCTGTTCTCGGACGTGTTCGGCGCAGTGGTCTTCCTCGCCGCGGCCGTCGCTGCCCTTGGCTTCGTGCTGGAACTGCCGGTGCGCGGACTCGTCGCGACCTCGGGGGCGCTCGCCATCGTGCTGGGCCTCGCCATTCAGAGCACGCTGAGCGATGTCTTCGCGGGCATCGTCATCAACACGACGGAGCCGTACGCGGTAGGCGACTGGGTGGTGATCGACGATGTCGAGGGCAAGGTCGTCGAGATGAACTGGCGCGCGACGCATCTGCTGACCGGTCAGGGAAACACGCTCATCGTGCCGAACGCGGTCGCGGCGAAGGCGAAGATCACCAATAACAGCAAACCGGGAGACGTCCACGGGCTGTCGCTCATCCTGGAGATCGAACCCGAGGCGCGGCCGAAGACCGTGCTCGATGCGCTGGAGCGCGCACTCACCGGCTGCAACGTCATCCTCGCGTCGCCGGCTCCGTTCGCGCGGATGAAGCGCACCACGACCAACTCGGTGCAGTACGAGGTGGTGGCCTTCGTCGACGACATGAACAAGAAGCTTGCCGTATCCAACGAACTCTTCGATCTCTGCTATCGGCATCTCGCGGCCGCGTGCGTCGTGTTGCGCGTTCTCTGCGTGCCGGCGGCGACCACCGCTTCTTACGACGAAAGAGAGGCGCTGCTGAAGCGCGTGAGCCTGTTCGACAGCTTGTCCGGCGAGGATGTTTCGCGGTTGGCCAAACGCCTTTCCCGCCACGAATATCAGGCGAATCATCAAGTCCTCGCGCCCGATACGGTGCCCGACAGCCTCTCGATCGTGCACTCGGGCGTCCTCTCGGTCTCCATCATGGACGGGACGAGCAGTCGCGAAATTTCTCGCATCGGGCCGGGAGAGGCGTTCGGCGAAGCAGGCCTGCTCGCCGGGCTTGCAATGCAGGTCGCCATCACGACGCTTACGCCGTCGGTGCTCTTCAAGCTCGGCAAGGACGACATGACGTCCTTTCTCAAGGACCACGGCGAGGTCGCGAAGCAGATGTGCGAGCTGCTGGCGTATCGGCAGGACAAGCTCGGCAAGCTCACGACGCCGATGCCCGCCGAGCAGGAGAAAGGCCACTCGTTATTCCAGTGGCTCGTCGGAAAGGTCTGGAACCTGCATTCGCTGCACGACGACTCGAAGAGCAACTGAGGCATGAAGTCCTGTCTGAACTTTGCATCGGTATGATTCGTGATCGGGATATCCACACGAAAACACGATGAAAGTGAAGGAGAGCGCTCATGCCTAGCGTCGAGCAAGCACGACCGGCCACGCTAGTCGATTCTGTCTGGCGCGTGATGCTGCGGGTCGCATTCCCCCTCGCGCGCGCGTGGTGGAGCCTTCGACAGCCTCATCACGAAGGCGCGCTCGTCGCGATCTACGTCGGGCGGGCGCTTTTGCTCGTGAAGCCGTCGTATCGCCCGGAGTGGAATCTGCCGGGCGGCAGTGTCGATCCCGGCGAGACGCCCTATGCGGCGGCGCTGCGCGAAATCGACGAGGAGATCGGGCTCGCGCCGCACGCTCTGGTCCCTGCGGGCCGCGCCAGCGGTATCTGGGACGGACGAAGGGATACCGTGCATTTCTTCGAACTGAGACTCGACGCCTTGCCCGAGTTGCGGCTCGATAACCGCGAGATCGTCGCCGCGCATCTGGCATCGCCGGAGGAATTGCGCGGCATCGCCCTGACAGGGGCCGCCGCCGCGTATTGTTTCGCCAAAGCCGACGACTCCCGCAAAGTCACGACGCCCTAGCGCGAAGACGGCCCGACCGGCGCTTCTGTCATCATGTAGGGGCTTCGACGAACCCAAGGGTGTCATGTCACATCTCGAACAAGAGAAAGCGAACGCCAGTGCGAACCATCTTGCGCGCGGGGCCGAAACCGGCGCGGATGGACCGCACGGAAGCGAGGCGGGCGAGGAGTACGACGCATCGGCGGTCGGCCGCACCGGGCCGCTGAACGAAGCGGCGCTGCTCGGGCGCAAAACGCCACCGTGGCCGGATTCGGCGGCGGCCAACCCCGGCCACCAAGCGCGCGCCGGCGCGCAAGGCACGGTGCGCGCGCTGGCTGGTCTTCTGTTCGGCCTCGCGTTGCTTGTCGCGGGCAATGGCCTGTTCCAGACGCTGATTCCCTTGCGCATTCTCCAGTCGGGCTATTCGACGTTCGTCACCGGTCTGATCCAGTCGAGCTATTACGCGGGCTTCATCCTGGGCGCAATGGTCAACCGGCGTCTTATCGACCGCATCGGTCAGCATCGGACGTTCGTCGCGTTCTCGGCGGCAGCGTCCATTCTCGCGCTCGCTTTCGGCGCGGCGCAATCGCCCTGGATGCTGGGCGGCGTGCGCCTGCTTACGGGCGTCGCGTTCATGGGGCTTTATACCTCCGTCGAAAGCTGGCTCAACGGCACGGTCGAGAACGAGAAGCGCGGCCAGGTATTCGGCCTGTACGCGGGCATCAACTACCTCGCGGTAGGCAGCGGCCAGTTTCTGCTGAATGTCGGAGCGGGGACGGGGGCGCAGCAGTTCTCGATCAGCGCGGCGCTTTTTGCCGCGGCGGTGCTGCCGGTCACGCTGATGGAAGGCTGGCCCGCGAAGGTCGACGACGCGAATCTCGACCGCGTGCCGGCCCGAACCTGGGGCGAAAGCCTTCGCGAAATGATGGCGCTCGCGCCGCTCGGCGTTCCGGGCTGCATTCTCGCCGGGTTCATCTACAGCAACTTCTATGCGCTGATGCCCGTCTATCTTCAGCGCTCCGGCTTCACGACTGAGGAGCTCGCGACATTCATGGGCGTCGCGCTCATAGGCGCACTGCTGCCTCAGTATCCGATGGGGCGGCTCTCGGACCGCATCGACCGGCGGCGTCTCGTTCTATGGACGTCCTCGGTCTCGGCGATACTCAGCGTCGTCCTGTTCTGCTTCGATTTTCGCATCGTCACATGGTGCGCGACACTGGCGTATGTCGCTGTGACGTTCACGCAGTACGGGCTTATCGTGTCGCACGTGCAGGACCGCACGGAGTCGCACCTGCGTGTCGGCGTGTCCGCGATGTTGCTGGTGCTTTTTTCCCTCGGAGGCATGACGGGGCCCACGCTGGCTTCCGCGCTGATGACGCTCATCGGGCCGAGAGGGCTGTTCCTGTTCAACGCGCTGTCCTGCATATTGCTCGCGCTCAGCGCGCGCCACGCGCTCCGGGTGTTCGCGCGGACGTCGACGGCCGGTACGGAAGCGGGCGAGAAATAGTTCCTCTTTTTTGCGGCCGCGTGTCCATCGATACGCGGTTCGCGCGTCATCGTGATGGCGGCGCAAATTCGATGCGCCCGCCGCAACCCCGTGACGGAGGCTCAAATGCAATATCTGTTGATGATCTACTCGCAAGAAAACCGCTGGAATCAGATGACCGACGACGAGCGGCAGCAGGGCGTCGCCGCGTATCAGGCGTACACCGAATCGTTGAAGAAGGCGGAAGTGCTGGCGGGCGCGAACCGTTTGCAGCACACGAGCACGGCCACGACGGTGCGGCTCATCGACGGCAAGCCGCAGGTGCTCGACGGACCGTATTCCGATTCCAAGGAGCAGCTCGCCGGTTACTACCTGATCGACGTGCCCAATCTCGATGCGGCGATTGCGTGGGCGTCGCGCTGTCCCGGCGCCGCGCACGGCCTGATGGAAGTGCGCCCGGTGTGGACGGCCCCTTACGATGCGCCATCCGCCGCATGAGCCAGCCGTTGGGCGGCGCTGACGCCAGCGCTTCCACACGCGCGATTGCCGAGGCGGTCGCGCGCCGCAGTTACGGCAAGCTCGTCGCGCTGCTGGCGATGCGCACACGCGATGTCGCCGCAGCCGAGGACGCGCTCGCCGACGCGTTCGCGGCCGCGCTCGCCGACTGGCCCGAGCGCGGTTGCCCCGCGAATCCCGAAGCATGGCTGATGACGGTCGCGCGCCGGCGGGCGATCGACGGGGCGCGCCATCGCCGTGTCGGCGACGAAGTGACGAACCAGCTCGCCATCCTCGCCGACGAGATCGACGAGCACGAGAGAGGCGCGCTGCCCGATCGACGGCTTGCGCTGCTGTTCGCGTGCACACATCCGGCGCTCGAAGCCGCGATTCGCACGCCGCTGATGCTTCAGGTGGTGCTGGGGCTCGAAGCGAAGACGATCGCCTCGGCGTTCCTGATGTCGCCCGCCGCGATGAGCAAGCGCCTCGTGCGCGCGAAGCACAAGATCCGCGAGGCGGGCATTCCGTTCAGCGTGCCCGAGCGCGAGGAGTTGCCCGATCGGCTCGCCGCGGTGCTGGAGGCCGTCTACGCGGCGTATGCGGAAGGCTGGACCGACCCGGCCGGCTGCGATGGCGGGCGGCGCGATCTCACCGGCGAGGCGCTTTTTCTTGCGCATCTGCTCGTCGAACTGTTGCCCGATGAACCGGAGACGCTCGGTCTGCTCGCGCTGATGCTGTATGCGCAGTCGCGTTGCGACGCGCGACGCGATGCGGCCGGCGACTATGTGCCGCTATCGGCGCAGGATCCGGCGGCATGGAACGCGCCGATGATCGATGCCGCCGACGCGCTGCTGCGGCGCGCGAACACATTCGACGCAATCGGACGCTTTCAGCTCGAAGCCGCGCTGCAATCGGCGCACGTGCATCGCTGCCGGACGCATCGCCCGAACTGGGATGAGATCGTGCAACTCTACGATGCGCTGTTCGCGATCGCGGCGTCGCCGGTGGTCGCGGTGAACCGCGCGCTCGCGGTGGCGGAACGCGACGGTCCGCAGGCGGCGCTCGATGCGCTCGCGCCGTACGCGGACGATCCGCGACTCGCCGACTATCAGCCGTACTGGGCCGCACGAGCCGATCTGCTCGCGCGTGCCGGCGCGTGGGCCGGAGCGCTGGCCGCTTACGACCTTGCTATCGGACTAGAGCGCGATCCGGCCGTGCGCCGGTTCCTGCAACGCAGACGCGGCGAAGTGTCGTCGGATCGAAAGGCATGATCGGGCAATGAGGAAATGATCATTGCGGCCGCCAATCTTTCACCCGCTCGAACGTCAGGATACCTACGCCTTCGCGCCCGTCCGCCCATGTTGACAGTACCCGGAAAAAACACTCATAGTCCTTGCGGTGGAAACGAACTGTGACGAGATCGCCGACCGCATTGATCGGATAGCAACCCATCGAGGCATTCAATGAACGAAAAGGTCCTGATTTCCGGCGCCGGCGTGGCCGGTCTTGCGCTTGCTTACTGGCTCGATGCCGCCGGATTCGACGTCACGCTCGTCGAACGCTCGTCCGCGTTCCGGCGCGGTGGTCAGGCGGTCGACATCCGCGGCGTCGCGCTCGACGTGACCCGCGCGATGCATCTGCTCGATCGCGCCCAGGCATTGCGAACGCGTCTGAAAGGCATGTCGATGCTCGACGCCGATGGCAACGAAATCGACCGCACCGAAGAACGCACCTACAGCGCGGGACGGCTCGACAGCGACGACATCGAAATATTTCGGGACGATTTGTGCGAACTGATCATGGGCTCGCTGAACGAGCGCGTCGAGTTCCGGTACGGCGACAGCGTACGGACCATCGACGAAACGAGCGACGGCGTCGAGGTGTCGTTCGCCGATGGCGAGCGGCGCCGCTTCGATCTGCTGGTCGGCGCCGACGGCATCTATTCGAACATACGCAAGCTGCATTTCGATTGCGAAGAAGCGGTCGTGTTTCCGCTCGGCGTGATTCTCGCGCTCTTCTCGACCCCGAATCTCATCGATCTGCGCGACTGGCAGATCGGGCATCGCGTGGACGAATTCGGCTACGTGATCTACCCGAGCCTCGATCAGACGCAACTGCGCATCGGCGTTGGATTCGGCGCGCCGGAAGCGCCGGTCGCGCGCAACGACGTAAGCGCGCAGAAGCAACTCGTCGCCGATCGATGTGCGCATCTGCGCGGCGATTTCCCGCGCTTCATCGAAGCGATGCGCGGCACCGACGATTTCTATTTCAACGATCTCGCGCAAATCCACATGCCGTCGTGGTCGAAGGGGCGTGTCGTGCTGATCGGCGATGCAGCGCATTGCGCATCGCCGTTTTCGGGGCAGGGCACGAGCCTCGCGCTCGTCGGCGCATTCGTGCTCGCGCATGAACTGATGCGCAATCGCGCGGATTTTGCTCGGGCGTTCGCCGCGTACGAAGAACGCATGCGGCCGTATGTGAAGCTGAATCAGGCGCTCGTCGATCTCGACAGACAAGGACCGGTGCCGGATGAACAGTTGAACGAAGCCAAAAGCGGCATCGATCTGAGCGATCTGTTCGCGTTGACGCGATGACGCGTTGACGCTTCAATGCTGCTTCTGTAATCCCCGACGCTCGATTCGATTGCGCAACTGACCCGCGACGAACGCGCTGGTGGTCAACGTCAGGTAAAGGACGACGAGATCGTGACGCCACGCGTCGAGCGCAAGTTGATGGACGAGCAACGTCGGATCGGGGGCCGGGCGAAGCGCGTTCTTCGTTTCCGCGATGAGCGTCATCCGGATAAAGCCTCCCGCCGATAGCATCGGCAACAGCGCTGCGAACGCAAACAGCGCGAGCTTCATGCGCGATGCAAGCGGATGATGGCGCAACCGGAACCATAATCCGAGGCATCCGTGTAACCAGCCGGGGGCGAGCAGCGCGAGTTGCAGACCCTGCGTGCCGCTCGTGAGCAGCATGACGACCACCCGCTCGTAGTTCGGCTCGAAGCCATAGAGCGCCGACGCGAGCCGCGTGGTTACCGCATGACGGATGAGCAGCAGCGGCAAGCTGAGGCCCGCCAGAAGCCGGATCCATTCCGCGGCGGGCAGCGCCCAGTTGCGGCGGCCGTATATCGTGTGCAGTGCCAACGCGAAATGCGCGAAGGCGGCACCGTACAGTGCAATCGTTCCGGGTGCGCTGCGCCAGAGCCGCAGCGCGACTTCGAGTCCCCGTCCGGCGAGCTCCATTGACCAGAGCCCGAGCGCGTGATTTACGAGGTGCATCGAGAGATAGGTCAGCAGCACCATGCCCGTCCCGAATTGCAGGCGGCGCAGAACGGCTTGCATCTGAAGCATCAACGCACGCGTTGGAATGATGCATCGCCGGAGCTTCGATGCGCCGCGCCGCAATACTGATTCGCCGCGCACTGTTGCAGCGTTTCGGCGAATCGCTCCAGCGCCGATACCGACCCGCATACGCTCCGATATTCCTCGTGGCCGATTCTGCCATCGAGAATGATCGTCAGCCCCGATGCGCGCGCCATGTCGATGATGTCCATTTCGATTCCCCTTTCCGTGTGGCTTCATCTACAAGATCGTGCGCACGCGCCGGTTATTCCCCGGCCGGACGGATTCGGATGAAATAGCACGGTGGGGCGCGTTCGAACGCCCGGACATCGAGCCTACGCGTTGGCGCCGCCATCGACGGTCAATGTTGCGCCGGTGATGTAGCTCGCATTGGCGCTCGCAAGGAAAACCACGGCTTGCGCGATGTCCTCGCCTTTTCCGTACTCACCGGTGGCCGTCAGCGACTTCAATGTCGGCCCGAACGGACCATCGACGGGATTCATGTCCGTATTGATCGAGCCGGGCTGCACCAGGTTCGCCGTGATCCCTTGCGGGCCGAGTTCTCTTGCGAGGCCCTGCGTGAACGCAACGAGCGCGGACTTGGAAGCGGAGTAGACGCCGAGCATCGAGGCAGGCACACGGTCGGCAAAATAGCTGCCGATCGAGATGATGCGTCCACCGGCCCCGAGATGAGGAATCGCGGCTTTTGCGGCGAGGATCGGTCCGCGTACGTTCACGTCGAGCGTCGCGTCGATGTCTTCGATGGAAATGTCTTTGACATCGCCCATCCGAAGTATGCCGGCGTTGTTGATCAGAATATCGAGGCCACCGAGCGCTTCGACCGTCTTCCGCACGGACGCCTCGATCGCGGATGCATCGGCGCTATCGGCCTGGATCGCGATACCGCGGCGACCCTCCGCTTCGATCGCCTTCACGACATGCGCGGCCTGCTCCGACGACTTTTCATACGTGATCGCGACATCCGCGCCGGCAAGCGCCAAAGCCTTCGCGATCGAAGCGCCGATACCGCGGCTTGCTCCGGTGACCAGAGCGCGTTTTCCTTGAAGCATCATGACAACCTCCATTACGTGTCGATGAGTAAAGAGTTCAAACGGTTTGGTGAGTCAGATGAAAAGCTGCTGAATTTCGGCGTACGGCAAGGGTTGGTCGGCGAGCGCTTCGGAGCGGCCGTGCGCCAGAAAGTCGGCGGCCATCGCCTTCGTTCTGCCGAGCACGACTTGCGCGATGCCGCTGCCCGCGCTGAGCCGACGCACCCCGAGCTTTCCGAGCGTCGCTGCATCGGGCAGGCCGGGAAGCGCCATCACGTTCAAAGGCAACCGGATCGCGCCGACGATCGTCTCGATGTCCGACGGCCGCACGAGCGCCGGAAGGAAAAGACCATCCGCGCCAGCCGACGCATAGAGATTGCCGCGGGCAATCGCCTCCTGCGGCTGTTTCGCTTGCTCGACGAGACTGGCAAGAAAGACGTCGCTGCGCGCGTTGACGAAGAGGTCCACGCCCGCCTTCGCGACGGCACGCTTGATCGCCTCGATCTTCGCGGCCAGAAGCGACGCAGCGTCCGGGCCGTCTTCGATGTTGATGCCGGCAATGCCGAGATCGACCAGTCGCATGACATGGTCCGCGACGGCTTCGGGCGTGTCGGCGTAGCCGTTTTCGACATCGACCGACAAGGGCACCTTCAGAACACGCACGATGCGCCGCACCGAGGCGACGACTTCATCGAACGGAAGCATGCGTCCGTCGGGGTAACCCAGCGCCCACGCAAAGCCCGCGCTCGTCGTGGCGATGGCGGACGCGCCCTGCACCTCGATGAGACGGGCGCTGCCGGCATCCCACGCGTTTGGCAGAAGGAGCGGTGTCGAATTCTCATGTAAGCGGCGGAATGTGCTTGTGTTGGACATGGCTGTTTCCTCGAGTCTCGAATGAATGGGAAGAAGTGCGGTCGCCGGACTCAGGCTGCGACCGCGGCTTTGGATCCCGCGAACGATGCGATGCGGCGCGTCGCAAGCTCGGAGACGAGAATCGCGATCACGACGGGAACGGCGGACAGATAGCCCAGGTTGTGACCGCCGACGATCGGGATCGCGGCAGCGCCCAGCGTGCCCGCGATGGATACGCCCACATACGTCGCCGACGTGTTGAGACCGACCAGCACTGCGGTCATCGGCGGATTCAGGCTCGCGAGGCGGAACTGTTGCGGCACCAGCACGCCCCATGCACATGCACCCCAGATCGTCACCGCGATGGCCGCGCTCCAGAGGTGTGCGCTCGTGATCGGCATGGTGAAGACGACGAGTGCGACGATGGCCAGCTTGATCCGCACGACCTTGTGCGAACCGATCCGGTCGAGGATGCGTCCTGTCAGCAGGTTCGAGAACGTCCCGGCCAGCCCCCACAGCACCAGCAGTGCGCCGAGCACCGTGACGTTGTGGCCGGTCGCACGGTCGAACACGACGGAGAAGTAGCTGAAGATGATGAAGGTGCCGATCTGGGCCAGCACGGTCGTCGCGAGCGTCAGTCCTACGCGCGAATCGGTCAGCGGAGACAGACGTGCGCGAAGCGAGACGGCTGGCGGCAGCGGCACGTCGGGCAAAAACGCGAGGATGCCGGCGAAGGCCGCCGCACCGAGCGCGGCGACGAGAACCAGCGTCCAGTGCCAGCCCGCGAAGCCGCCGATCACCGCGCCGATAGGCGAGCCGAGCGCGGTAGCGGTGGTCAGCCCCGCCACGATGATCGACAGCGCATAGCCGCGGCGCTCCGGCGGCACGAGCGCCGCGCCGGTTCCGCTGGCCGCCGGCGAGAACATCGCCGCGCCGAGGCCCGCGAAGGCCCGCGTAGCCAGTGCGATGCCGAGGTTCGGCGCCACGATGGTGCCGAGATTGGCCAGCACGAAAAGGCCGATGCCGGTGAGCAGCAGACGCTTGCGTCCGACGTTCGCGGCAAGCGCGGCGATGGTCGGACCCAGCAGCGCGTAGCTGATTGCATAGACGCTGATCAATTGCCCCGCCGCACCGATGCTCACGTCGAACGACTTGGCGATTTCGGGCAGGATGCCCGCGAAAACGAAACTGTCGGTGCCCAGCGCGAACATGCCGAGCGAAAGTGTCAATAGGCGACGATCCATGTCAACCTCTCCTGAAGGATTGCGAATTGCGTTGCGTGACGAAACTATAGGGAAGCCAGCGGGATCGCACTACCGATCGGAAGTGGGAAGCTGTTCACCGTAAAGTGGCGAAGTGCCCGGTTGTTTTCCGACGGCGTGCGATCGGGCGATAAGCCGGGCTAGTTCTTCGCGGCCATCTGTTGCTGCGGCGCATCCCATCCGCCGCCGAGCGCGCGGAACGTTCTCACCGCGGCGCGTGCAACGTCCGCCTTCGTCGCGTCGAGATCGTCGCGCGATGCGAGCAGTTGCCGGTCGGCGTCGAGCACATCGGTGAGCGTGATCGAACCCGCGCGATACGCTTTCTCCGATAAGTCTCGCGTTCGCGTCAAGGCATCGACTTCCTGCTGAATCTCCTGTGCGCGAAGCTCCGTTTGCGAGAGCGTCATGAACGCGTCCTCGACATCTTCGGTCGCCTTGAGCGCCGCCTCGCGATACTGCGCCAACGCCTCCGCGTATGCGCCGCGCGCGCTTTTCACTTCGGCGTCCACCTTGCCGAAATCGAACAGACGCCAGCGCAGCGCGCCCGTGCCGATCGGCTGGAACGCCTTCGCGCTCAGGAGATGACTGGCCGAAGTGCTGTCGAATCCCAGCGCGCCGGCGAGCGAAATCTTCGGGTAGTACTCGGCAAGCGCCACGCCGATCCCTTCGTTCGATGCCGCCAGATGCCGCTCCGCCGCGATGATGTCGGGACGTCGTCGCAGGACATCGAGCGGGGTATCGGCGCTGCCGATCGCCGGCGCGTCGGGAATGGCGCCGGCGTGCGCACCGAGTTCCGCCGCATACGTGCCGGGCTGCGCGCCCAACAGCACATCGAGCCGATTCAACTGCGCTTCGAGCGATATCCGAAGGCTCGGCACGGTCGCGCGCGCCTGACGCAACAGCGCTTCGGCCTGAGCCACCTCGCGTTCATCGGACGCACCGGCCTGCTTGCGCGCTTTCACGAGCGCCAGCAGACGCGCATCCGTGTCCACCTGGTCCTGCGTGACGGCGAGCCGCGCCTGCAGACCGCGGATTTGCAGATAGGCGTCGGCGGCGTCGGCCGCGACCGACACGCGTGTGCCGAGTTGAGCGGCTTCGGCGGCTTGCTCTTCGTCCGTGGCTGCCGCGTGGGCGCGTCGCAGGCCGCCCGCCAGATCGATTTCCCAGCTTGCCGTCGCGCCTGCGACATACTCTTTCTGATCGCGGCTGTAGTTTGGAAACGCACTTGCAAGCGTGCCGAGCGGACTCTGCACGCTCTGGTGCTGCGCCGAAAACGACGCGTTGGCATCGACGGTCGGAAGCAACTGCGCACCCGCCGCCTGCGCCGCCGCACGCGATTGCGCGACGCGCGCTATCGCGGCCTGAATGCTCAGGTTCTGAGCGAGCGCGCGTTGCACGACCTGGACCAGTTCCGGATCGTCGAAGCCGGTCCACCAGTTGTCGAGACTCGGCGCGGGCAGCGTGGCTGGCCGCTCGGCGACGACCTGCGCGTTATGAAACGGCGTCATGTGCGTTTCGGGTTCGACGTAGTTCGGTCCGACTGCGCACGCCGCGAGAAACGCGCTGACGAAGAGACTGCCCGCGATCGCTTTCGAAGTCCTGGCCAGGAGCGAGTTCATTTCACTTCTCCGCTATTGAGTTTGCGCGGCAAGGCACGCGTGTTCCGAATGCCGAGCTTGCGCACGAACGCATAGAACGCCGGTGTGAAGGCGAGACCGAAGAGGGTCACGCCGAGCATGCCGAAGAAGACCGTCGTTCCGAGCGACTGCCGCATTTCCGAGCCCGCGCCATCGGCGATGGCAAGCGGCGCCACGCCGGCGATAAAGGCGAACGACGTCATCAGGATCGGCCGCAACCGGACGTGAGCCGCGTGCGTGGCGGCGTCCTCCGCGCCGACGCCGTCTTCTTCCTGACGCTGCTTGGCGAACTCCACGATCAGAATCGCGTTCTTGGCCGCCAGTCCCACGAGCACCACGAAACCGATCTGCGCAAGAATGTCGATCGGCATGCCGCGCACATTCAGCCCGATCGATGCCGCGAGCAGACACATCGGCACGATCAGCACGATCGCGAGCGGCGTCTTCCAGCTTTCGTACTGCGCAGCCAGCACGAGGAACACGAACAGCGCGGAAGCGGCGAAGATCACGAGCGGCGACATGGTCTGCTCTTTCTGCTGATGAGCCAGGTCGGTCCATTCGTATGTGATGCCGTTCGGCAGCACCTGCTGGGCGAGTTGCTCCATGCGTTCGATCGCATCGCCCGACGAGAAGCCAGGGCCTGCCGCGCCCATGATTTCCGCCGCGGGATACAGGTTGTAGCGCGGCACGCGATACGGCTGCGTGTCGTTGCGGAACGTCGCCACGCTGCTGATCGGCACCATGTCGCCCGACGCGTTGCGAACCTTGAGCCGTCCGATGTCTTCCGGCGTGCGGCGGAAGGCTTCATCGCCCTGAACGCGCACCTGATACGTGCGTCCCATGAAGTTGAAGTCGTTCACGTACTGCGAGCCGAGGTACAGCTCCATCGTCGAAAACACGTCCGTTGGCGTGAGCCCGATCTTTTCCGCCTTGAGGCGATCGACGTCCGCATAGACCGACGGCGCGCCGGCGTTATAGAGCGTGAACACGCCGCCGAAGGTCTTGTCCTTGTTGGCCGCCGCCACGAGCGCGTGCGCCGCGTCGGCGAGCGCCTGCGGGCCGAGTCCGCCGCGATCTTCGAGCATCAGCTTGAAGCCGCCCGCCGCGCCGAGCCCTTGCACCGGCGGCGGATTCACCACCACGACGACCGCGTCCTTGACGCCGGCCACGCGCTTGCGGAGTTCGACCAGCATCGACGCCGCGCTGACGCCGGGCACATGCTTGCCGTACAGCGAAGGCAAACCGTAGAAGAGCGTTCCGACATTCGGCGCGATGGTGCCGGTCGTAACGTCGAAGCCGGACACGGGCGACGTGTGTGTGACGCCCTTGAGTCCGGGTGCGTCGAGCACGATGTCGTTGATCTCGCGAATCACCTTGTCGGTGCGCTCCAGACTGGAGCCGGGCGGAAGGAACGCGATCACCGCCTGATAGCCGATGTCCTGTTCCGGAATGAACCCCGTGGGCATTCTCGACATTTGCAGGCCGGTCGCCGCGATGAGGCCGGCATAGACGATCAGCATCACGGTCGTTGCGCGCACCGCGCGGCCCGTGATCTTTCCGTATCGGGACGACAGCCATTCGAACGACGCGTTGAAGCGGCCGAAAACGGCATGATGCAGGCGGCCCAGCGCGGTCGAACCGCCGTGCGACTTCTCCATCTCGTGCGGCTTGAGCAGCACGGCACAGAGAGCCGGGCTGAGCGTAAGCGACACGAAGCACGAGATGACCGTGGACGCCGCGATGGTGATCGCGAACTGCTTGAAGAACAGCCCCGAAATGCCGGACATCAGCGCGGTCGGCCCGAACACCGCGCACAAGGTCAGCGCGATGGCGATGATGGCGGTCGAGACTTCGTTCATCGTCCGATGCGCGGCTTCGCGTGGCGTCATGCCGAGCGCCATGTTGCGCTCCACGTTCTCTACCACCACGATCGCATCGTCCACGACGATCCCGACCGCCAGCACCAGTCCGAACAGGGAGAGGTTGTTGATCGACGCGCCGAACAGCGACAGGATGGCGAACGTCCCGACCAGCGACACCGGGATCGCGACCACCGGAATGATCGTCGCGCGCCAGTTCTGCAGGAACAGATAGACCACGCCGACCACCAGCAGAATCGCGATGCCGATCGTCTTGGCGACTTCGTGGATCGATTGCGAGACGAACGTGGTCGGATCGTAGATCCTGATGTAATCGACGCCGGGAGGAAAGCTCTTTTTCAGCTCGGCCATCTTGGCCCAGACGTCGTGTTCGACCTGCACGACGTTCGCGTCCGGCGTCGCTATCACGAACCACGGCGTGGCCGCATAGCGGTCGGCATACGCCTTCGAGCCGTAGTCCACCGAGCCGAGTTCGACGCGGCCGATATCGCGAATCCGCGTGACGCGTCCTTGCGCATCCGACTTCACGATTACATCGCCGAACTGCTCGGCGGTGCTGAGACGGCCCAGCGCCTCGATGTTGATCTGATACGCGCCCGTGCCGCTGTTCGATACCGGCGGCTGATTGAGCACGCCCGCCGATACGGCCGCGTTCTGCGCGCGAAGCGCGGCGAGGATCTCGCCCGCGCTAATGCGATATGAAGCGGCCTTGTCGGGATCGATCCAGATGCGCATCGCGTACTGCCGCTCGCCGAACAACTGGAAGTCCGACACGCCGGGCAAACGCGCAATCTGGTCGCGAACCTTGAGCATATAGTTCGACAGATACTCGGGACTTCGCGAACCATCCGGCGAATACACATGAACGCCGAGCAGCAGCGCCTGAATCGTTTTCTTCACCTGCACGCCCTGCAATTGCACGTCGGCGGGCAGGCGCGAGAGCGTGTCTTCCACCCGGCTGCGCGTGAGCAGAAGGGCAGTGTCCGGATTCGTGCCGACCTTGAAGATCACCGTGATCGTCAATTGACCATTGCTCGTCGACTGGCTCGAGATGTAATCCATGTTCTCGACGCCGTTGATGGACTGCTCTAGCGGCGTCGCGACCGTGCGCGCGATCGTATCGGCCGATGCGCCGGGATACGAAGTCGTGATTTGAATCGTCGTCGGGACGATGTTCGGATACTGAGCCACCGGCAGCTTGATCATGGTCGCGAGACCGATCAGCAGGACGAATATGTTGAGCACCGCGGCAAAGCGCGGATGCTCGATGAAGAAGTGAGTCAGCTTCATGATTTGGCTCCTTCGGCCACTTGCTCCGCCGAGAACTCGATGCTTCCCGCGCGCGGCGAAATCTTCGAACCGGGATGAACGGACGGAATGCCGTCGATCACGACACGGTCGGTCGGCGCAAGCCCGGAGCGGATCACCCGCAGCCCGCCGCGAAGATCGCCGATCTGCACTTTTCTCGGCTTGGCAACGTCGTCCGCATCGACGACATACACGATGTGGTCCGTCTGATCGTCGAGCACGGCGGCATCGGGCACGAGCAGCGCCGGTTGCGGCGCGGTCGTGGCGAGGCGGACGCGAGCGAAGCCGCCGGGCGTCAACGACAGATCGCGATTCGAGATCGTCGCGCGCGCATGGATCGTCCCGCTCGAACGGTCGAGCGTGTTGTCGATGAAATCGAGCGTGCCGACGCGCGTGAATCCGCTGTCGCCGGTGGGCGAAATGTTCACGGCGTCGGCCAGCGGTCCTTGCCGGCTGCCGCGCGAACGCTGGAACGCGGCGTAGTCGTTTTCGCTGATGTCGAAATCCAGGTAGATCGGATCGAGTGAAACGATGGTGGCGAGCAATGTCGTCGGCCCGCTGCCGGCGCGGCTGCCGGACACCAGATTGCCCTTCGACACGAGATGCGTGCCGATACGCCCGGTGAACGGCGCCGCGATCCTGCAGCGATCCAGATCGAAGCGTGCGTCGCGCACCAACGCGTTCGCGTTGTCCACCGCCGCCTGCGCCGCGCGCTGTTCGGCCACGCGCTGATCGACGTTTTCGACGGTTCCCGCTTCCGCGCGTTGCAGTTCTTGCGCGCGGGCGAGCTGGCGCGTCGCGAGCGCGAGCCGCGCATTGGCGGATTCGAGTTCGGCCGCAGCTCCGCTCAGCTTGATCCGATACGGTTCCGGGTCGATCTCGAAGAGCGGATCGCCCTGATGAACGATGTCGCCGTCCTTGAAGTAGATCTGCGTCAGCGTGCCGCCCACCTGCGCACGCAGTTCCACGCGATTCACCGCTGAAAACTGGCCGAGAAACCCGAGCCGGCCTTCGATATCGCGCTGCAACGGCGCGCTTATCGTCACCGATGGCGGCGGGGGCGCGGCAGCCGGCGCGGCACCGGACCCGTGCAGATGGAACGCCGTCGCGGCCACGGCGACGATCATCAGGCCGGCCACGCCTTTACCGATCCATCGAACCGGACCGGAGTTCGCCGCGATGTCCGGAGCATCGACTCGCATCTCGGCCTGATCAATTTGATTATCCATGGCAATCCTAAGTGTGTTTGATGGCTAGGCGATGTCGAGGCGTATCCAGAGCGACAGCGTTAGCGATCTGAAGGAGGCAGCGGCATCGGGCAACGTCCCGTCGATGACTGCCGGATAAGTTTCGTGACGCAACTATAGGCAAGACCGTTGCGGCACGGTACTGGCCGAAACCGGGAAGCTGTTCCCCGCGGAATGGTTAAGTTGCGTCATGAAACTTGGGTTAGGATGGGCGCCATCATGTATAGAAAACGCTTCGACGAAATGGATTGCTCGATCGCCCGCGCCCTCGATGAGGTCGGCGAGTGGTGGACGCTGCTGATCGTGCGTGAGTGCACGCAGGGCAGCAGCCGCTTCGACGAATTCCAGAGCGGGCTCGGCATCGCCCGAAATGTTCTGACGGCGCGGCTCGAACGCTTGATCGAACTGGGGATTCTCGAACGCTTCCCGATCGCGGACCGCGCGAATACGTTCGGCTACCGGCTGACGTCGAAAGGATCGGACTTATATCCGGTGCTGGTCGCGCTCATGCAATGGGGCGATAAATGGCTCAGGCCGAACGGCAAGCCGCCTATCGAACTGGTCGAACATGCGAGCGGAAAGCGCGTCGAGACCGTGGAGGTTCGCGGACCGGGCAGGCAGGCGCTGAGCTATCGGGACGTTCGCTTCGCCGCCGGTCCCGGCGCGACGGAGAAGACGCGGGATGTCATCGAGAATCGCAATGATCGGGTGCTCGGCGAGCGGGGCGAGGAATCGTGAAGTTGCCGTGAGACTCAGCGCCGCTTCTGCTTGCCGAATCGCGACAGGGATTCCCTGAGCCGGGGCACGGCGAAGTCGATGAAATGCCGCAGCTTGATGGCCATGAGGTTCCTGGACACGTGAACCAGATGAACGGGTACGGGATCGATTTCGAACTGCGATAGCAGTACTTCGATCTGTCCGCTGCGGAGCGCTTCATCGGCGTCGTGTTCGAACACGTAGGTGATGCCCGTGTCGGCCGCTGCGGCGCTGACGGCGGCATCGGGCGATGTGACTTCGAGCCGGGGCTTCACTTCCAGCACGTAGACCTTGTGCGTTGCGGGCAGCCGGAAGCGCCACGGCGACAGATACGGGCTATTGAAGACGACGCACGAATATTTCACGAGTTCGTCGGGCTCGCGCGGCGGCGTGTGCCTTGCGAGAAAGGCCGGACTCGCGCACAGGATCGGCCGCAATGCGCCGACGCGCGTGGCGATCATATTGCTGTCGGGCAATTCGCCGATACGCACGGCGAGATCGGCGTGAGAATCGATGAGATCGATGTTCCGGTCGGAGAGAAGGAGTCGAACGGTGATGTCCGGATACTGCGCGAGGAACTGGTTGATGACCGGTAACACATGCAGGCGGCCGAGTTGCACGGGCGCTGTGACGACCAGTTCGCCTCTTGCGGTCGCAAACTCGCCCGTGGCTTCGTGCTCCTGTTCGCGCACGAGTTCGAGGATGCGCCGCGCCGCCGCGACGTATGCCATGCCTGCATCGGTCAACGTGAGTTTGCGCGTGGTGCGGATGAGCAGCCGGCTTCCGAGCATCTCTTCGAGATCGGCGACCTTGCGGGTGAGCGTGCTGACAGGAATTTTCAGTTCGCGGGCCGCCGCCGACAGGCTTCCCCCGTCCACCGCGGTCACCAGCATTTCCATGGCTTCGAGTCGGTCCACCGCATTCGCTCACGTGGAATAAGGTCGCAGTATTGTAGGGGAAGTGGCTTGCGAAGGCTCGAAGCCGAAAGCATGTTTCTCTGGAGATCGACAATGTACGCACAGGCCATCGCGCAATGCGTGGAAGCAGTCAGAACGATGGAAACGTATCTCGACAAGGCCGAGCGCTTCGCGAGCGCGAAGAAGTTCGATGCCGCCATTCTTCTATCGACGCGGCTCGCTCCCGACATGGCGCCGTTGCTCTATCAGATACAAAGCGCCTGCGACTATCTCAAGGGCGGAGCAGCGTGGCTGTCGGGGCAACAGCCTCCGCGACATGAAGATGACGAGCGAACGCTCGAAGAAGCGCGTGCGCGAATCCGCAAGACGATCGACTTCGTGGAAAGCGTGGCGATCGGGCGTTACGCGGACGCGGCGAATCAGGTCGTGAAAGTGTCGTGGGTGCCCGGCAAGCTGACCGGGGAAAACTATCTGCTGCAAATCGTGATTCCGAACGTCTACTTCCACGTTTCAATGGCCTACGCGATTCTGCGTGCAAATGGCGTCGATCTCGTGAAGATGGACTTCATCGGCCCGGTCGATTCGTTCGATGCCTGAATGGCGCGGCGGCGCGGGAGCCGGGACCTTTCCCGGCTTGAACGCATCACCCCGCCAGTAGCCCGGTCGCCAGTTCGCGCAGGCGCGCGCCGACAAAGCGCGCTGCTTTCGAAAGCGGGCGCTGCCGGGTGAAGCCGAGCGCGATCGTCCGCTTGATGGCCGGGCGCTCGATGCGCGCCGCAGCGAGACGGCCGGTTCTCTGTTCTTCCCGCACCGCCAGTTCGGGAAGAATGGTGAATGCGCCGCCGCTCGCCGCGACTTCTTTCATTGCGATCAGCGTATCGACTTCCATCACGATGTTCAGCGACGTGCCGCTCTCGCGCGCGACGTGATCGAGCATCGCGCGCAAACCGTTCGGCGCGGCAGGAAGCACGAGCCGCAAACCCGCGAGCTTCCGGAAGGCGATCGCCTGACTTCGAAAGACGTCGTGCCGCGGATCGCCGACGAGAAACGTATCAACGATGCCGAGCACGTCCTCGTGCCGCCCTTGCGCCGGGCCATACCGGTTGACGACGATCATGTCGAGCCGGCCATTGCCGAGCTGCTCGTCGAGCGTGCCGCTGAATCCTTCCGCGACATGCAGTTTCACGGCGGGCGCTTTCTCGCTGATGTCCGCGAACAGGAGCGGCAGCAATTGCGGCGCGAGCGACGGCAGCAGGCCGATATGCACCGTGCCCGACAGCGCGCCCGCCGATTCCTTGACCGCCACCTCCAGACGCTCCGCCTGATTCAGCAGCAACGCGACTTCCGGCTGCACGCGCCGGCCGAACTCCGTGAGCATCACGCCGCGGCCCGTGCGCTCGAACAGCCGGTCGCCCCATTCTTCCTCCAGTTGCGTGAGATTGCGGCTGACGAGCGATTGCGCGACGCCCAGCGCCTGCGCCGCCCGCGAGATCGAGCCGAGTTCGGCCACGACCAGGAAAGTCTCAAGCTGCTTGAGGTTCATGGTTTCACAAAAGTCGATATCTGATATAGCCAATCTAACACTTCCTGATGGCGTCCGGCGCACGTAGCCTGTCGATCATGCAATCCTGATCGATGAAAACGACATGCTTACGAGACGAAACGACATCCTTCACGCGCCGGCGGCGGCGTTGTGGAATCCGGCATCGGTGGCGGTCATCGGTGCGTCGGACAATCCGAACAAGGTCGGCGGACGCCCGATCCATTACATGCGCCGCTACGGGTTCGGCGGGCGCATCCTGCCCGTCAATCCGCAGCGCGCCGAGGTGCAGGGTCTGCCGTGTTTCGCGAGCCTCGCCGATCTGCCGGAAGTGCCCGAGGCGGCGATCGTCGCGGTGTCGGGCGATGCCGCCAGCGCCGCGATCCGTGCGTGCGCGGACATGGGCGTGCGCGTCGCGATCGTCATGGCGTCGGGATTCGCGGAAACCGGCGAGGACGGCCGGGCGTTGCAGGACGAGCTCGTGCGCTACGCCCGTGCGGCCGGCATGCGCATCGTCGGGCCGAACGCGCAGGGCATCGCGAATTTCGCGAGCGGCGCGGTGCTCAACTTCAGCACGATGTTCATGGAAGTCGAGCCGCAGGACGGGCCGATCGCCATCGTGAGCCAGAGCGGCGCGGCGAGCGTGATGCCTTACGTGCTGTTGCGCGAGCGCGGCCTCGGCGTGCGCTATCTCGCGGCCACGGGCAACGACGCCGATCTCGGCGTATCCGATCTGGCGATGAGCGTGGCATCGGATGAATCGATCCGGCTGATTCTCGTGTACGTCGAATCGCTGTCGCAGCCCGCGATGCTCGCCGAAGCCGCGCGCATCGCACGGCAGCGGGGCGCGCACGTCGTGTTGCTCAAGGGCGGCAGCAGCACGCTGGGCGCGGCCGCGGCGGCGTCGCATACGGGCGCGCTCGCGGGCCTCGACGCCGCGCTCGATGCGTTTCTCGACAGACACGGCATTGTGCGTGCCCGCGACGTCCACGAACTCGTGAACGCGGCCTCGCTGTTCGTGCGCGGCTTTCCGGTGCGCGAAGGCCGCACGGTCGTGATGAGCCACAGCGGCGCGGTCGGCGTGCTGTGCGCGGATGCGGCCGAGCGCGTGGGCTTGCCGCTCGCGGGCTTGTCGGCGGCGACGATCGAGGCGCTCACGCGAATTCTTCCCGGCTTCGCGACGGCGGGCAATCCGCTCGATCTGACCGCCTCGCTGCTCGGCAACGGCGCGCTGTTCTCGCAAGTGCTCGACGTGCTCGGCAACGATCCGCAAGCCGACATGTTCGCGATCGGCGTGCCGGTGGCCGGTCCCGGCTACGACGTGCCCGAGCTTGCGCGCACGGCGGCGCGGTTCATGGCGACGCATCGCAAGCCGCTCGTCGTCACCGCGCCGCAGCGCTCGGTCCGCGCTGAGTTCGACGCGTGCGGCGTGCCGACCTACACCGGCGAAACCGATGCGATCCACGCGCTCTGGCAGTACGCGCGCAGCGAGCGCATGCGCGGCGCGCCGCCGGCGTTTGCGCTGCCGCCCGCCGAAGCGGACGCCCCGCACGGCCTGCTCGACGAAGCCGCGAGCCTGAGCCTGCTGCAACGCTACGGCGTGCCGGTCGTCGATCACGCGGTGTGCGCGGACGCGGACGAAGCCGCGGCGCTTGCGAACGCGTTCGGCGAAAAAGTCGTCGTGAAAGGCTGCGCCGCCGAGATTCCGCACAAGAGCGAGCACGGCCTCGTGCACATCGGCGTCGGCGCGGGCGACTCGCGTGCGGCCGCCGTTGCGTGCCTCGCACGTCTGAAGTCGCTCGATGTCGGCGCGCCGCGCGTCGTCGTTGCACGCATGGCGCGCGGGCTGCACGAATTCATGCTCGGCGTGACGGTCGATCCGGTGCTCGGTCCGATTGTCGTGATCGGCGAGGGCGGCACGCTCGTGGAAGTGCGCGGCGATGTCGTGTCGCTGCTCGCGCCGTTCACCGCGGATGACGCGCTCGCGGCCATGCGCCGTTTGCGTATCGCGCCGCTGATCGATGGCTATCGCGGCCAGCCCGCGCTCGATGCCGACGCGCTCGCGCATGCCGCCGTCGCGCTCGGCAACTTCGCGATCGCCTATCGCACCTCGCTCGTGTCCGTGGACATGAATCCCGTCATGGTGATGGCGCGCGGCGAAGGTGTCGTCGTCGTGGATGCGGTCGTTCAGTTCGGGGAGCGCGCATGAGCGAAGTCCTTTGCGATATTCACGACGGCGTTGCGCTCGTCACGCTGAACCGCCCTGCGAAACTCAATGCGGTGAATCAGGCGCTGCGCGCATCGCTGATCGACACGCTCGCGCATCTGAACGGCGACGCAGCCGTGCGAGCGATCGTGCTGACCGGCGCGGGCGAGCGCGCGTTCTGCGCGGGTCAGGATCTCGAAGAAGCGGCCAGCGTCGATATCGCGCGCATTCCTGCGTGGCTCGACAATCAGCGCGCGATGTATCAGGCGGTGCGCAATCTCGACAAACCGTGCATCGCCGCTTTGAACGGCGTCGCGGCCGGCGCGGGATTCCAGATCGCGCTGTGCGCGGACTGGCGCATCGCGGCGATGAACGCGCGTATCGGGCAACCCGAGGTGAAGGCGGGGCTGGCGAGCATCGTCGGATCGTATCTGATGACGCTGCATGTCGGCATGACGCACAACGTGCAGATGTCGCTGTCCGGCGATCTGATCGATGCGCGGCGCGCGTATGAAATCGGCCTCGTGACGGAACTCGCGGAGCAATCGAGCGTGCTTGGCGTGTCGCTCGAACGCGCGACGAAACTCGCAAGACTTCCGCCGCACGCGATCAGGCTTTCCAAACAACGTATGCGCGCGATGACGCAGCCCGGCTTCGATGCCGCCTGCGCCGCGGGCATCGAAGCGCAAACCGAATGCTATGCGCAGGGCGAGCCGCAAGCGGCCATGCGCGCGTTTCTCAGGAGTTCGACGACATGATCCACTACAACCAGCATCTGATCGATGGCGACATGCGCACTGCAACGAGCGCGGCCACGACGACCATCCACGATTCCACGACGGAAGCGCCGATTGCGAGCGTGGCGCACGGCAGCGCGTCCGAAGTCGATGCCGCAGTCGTTGCGGCGCGCAAGGCGTTTCCGCACTGGGCGAACACGTCGGTCGATGAACGCGCGAGCTATCTGCGCGCCATCGCCGATGCGCTCGAAGCCCGTTCCGATCGCATGGCCGACGCCGTCGTCGCCGAAGTCGGCATGCCGCTCAAGCTCGCGCGACGCATCCAGGTGCAGGCGCCGATCGCGGCGTGGCGCACGGCGGCGTCGCTGGCTGCGGATGCGCTCGCGCAAATACGCGTCGCGCATTCGGTGATCACGAAGGAACCAGCCGGCGTCGTCGCCGCGATCACGCCGTGGAATTATCCGCTGCATCAGATCACGGCGAAGCTGGCGGCCGCGCTCGCCGCTGGCTGTTGCGTGGTGCTGAAGCCATCGGAACTGGCGCCGGGCGTCGTCGGCGCATTGTGCGATGCCGTGCTCGAAGCGCGGCTGCCACGCGGCGTGCTGAATATCGTCCACGGCGATCGCGCGACCGGAGCAGCGCTCGTCGCGCATCCGGGCGTCGACATGGTCTCGTTCACGGGATCGACGGCCGCCGGCAAACAGATCGCAGCGACCGCCGGCGCGGAACTCAAGCGCGTGGCGCTCGAACTCGGCGGCAAGTCGGCGAGCATCGCGCTGCCCGACGCGGATCAGGCGATGGTCGTGAAGCACGCGCTGTCCTCGTGCATGCTCAACTCGGGGCAGACATGCAGCGCGATCACGCGGCTCATCGTGCCCGAAGCGCAGTATGCGGCGTATCGCGAGCAGCTTCGGCAAGGTGTCGCGAAGCTGCGCGTCGGCGATCCGCGCGATGCCGATTCGCGCATCGGGCCGCTCGTCTCGGCGGAACATCGGCGGCGCGTGCAGGCGTATATCGCGCGCGCCGAACAGGCAGGTCATGACGATATCGCCATCGACGTGAAGCCGGATGTTCCGCAGCGAGGCTATTTCGTCGCGCCGGCGATCTTCGGCCGCGTGCCGATCGGCGCGGAACTCGCGCAGGAAGAAGTCTTCGGTCCGGTGCTCGCGGTGCAGACGTATTCGACCGAAGACGAAGCCGTCGCGCTCGCCAACGGCACGGCGTACGGACTCGCGGGCGCGGTATGGAGCGCATCGGCGGAACATGCGCAACGCGTCGCGCGACGCATGAGGGCAGGCCAGATCGATATCAACGGCGCGCCGTTCAACGCGCTCGCACCATTCGGCGGCTTCGGGGCGTCGGGCATCGGACGCGAGGGCGGCGCGTTCGGCATCGAGGAATTCGTCGAGCTTCGCGCCATTCAACTCGCGCAATGACATGATTCAGGAGAATACGAAGATGGATCAGCAAATCGACATCACCCGCGCGGGCGCGCGTGAGCAGGTCGCGGTCGTATCGTTCAATCGTCCGGACAAGATGAATGCATTGACCAAAGTTATGGAAGCGCAATTGCGCGACGCCTTCGATACGCTAGACCGGAACGACGCCGTGCGCGCCATTGTGTTGACGGGCAACGGGCGCGCGTTCTGCGCGGGCATGGACATCGCCGAACTCGAAGTCCTGCCGCCCGAAGACATTCGCGCGGCAGAATGGATGCGTCCCTACGACATGAACCGCCGCGCCGATTTTCAAAGCCGCTATTCGTATTTCATGGGCGTGAAGAAGCCGGTCACCAGTGCGATCAACGGCGCGGCCGCCGGGCTCGGCCTCGTGTTCGCGCTCTACAGCGATATCCGTTTCGCCAGTGACAAGGCCATTTTTTCGACGGCGTTCGCGAAGCGCGGATTGATCGCCGAGCATGGCATCGCGTGGATGCTGCCGCGCGTCGTCGGGCCGGGCCATGCGGCCGATATGCTTTACTCCGCGCGCAAGGTGAGCGCGGACGAAGCGCTCGCGATGCGTCTTGTCGAGCGCATCATCCCGCACGACGATCTGCTTGCCGAAGCGATCGCCTACGCCGACGATCTCGCGACCAACGTCTCGCCGCGCTCGATCCGCATCATGAAGCAGCAGCTTGGCGAGGCGCCGTTTCAGACGCTCGGCGAAGCCATCAAGCTGGCGAATCGCGAGATGTTCTACAGCATCCAGAGCGAGGATTTCACGGAAGGCGTGGCGCATTTCATCGAACGTCGTCCGGCTCGATTCACCGGCGCCTGAACGCGAACATCCGACACGATCATGGCCGACAGAGCCAACCAAGGAGACACGAAAATGGATCTGGACCTGAACGCGGGCACGCTGCCCGCAGAAAACACGCGCTCGGGCGATGCCGTCTTTCGCAAGATCGCGTGGCGCTTCATGCCGTTGCTGTTCATCTGCTACGTGGTGGCGTATCTGGATCGCGTGAACGTCGGCTTCGCCAAGCTGACGATGCTGAACGATCTCGGTTTCAGCGATGCCGCGTATGGCATCGGCGCGGGCATCTTCTTCATCGGCTATTTTATGGCGGAGGTGCCGAGCAATCTGATCCTGCATCGCGTGGGTGCGCGGCGCTGGATCGGACGCATCATGGTGACGTGGGCGATCATGTCGGCGGCGATGGCGTGGACGCACTCGACCACGCAGTTCTATGTGTTGCGCTTTCTGCTGGGTGTCGCCGAAGCCGGATTCCTGCCGGGCATTCTGCTCTATCTGAGCCAGTGGTTTCCGGCGCATCGGCGCGGCAGGATGGTGGCGATACTGATGGCGGGCAACCCTGTGTCGGGCATCATCGGCGGCGCAGTCTCCGGTTACATTCTTCACGCGATGAACGGCTGGCACGGCATGGCCGCGTGGCAATGGCTGTTTCTTCTGGAAGCCGCACCCGCCGCGTTGCTCGGGCTCGTGGTGTACTTCTTTCTGACCGACAAGGTCGCCGATGCGCGCTGGCTCGATGCCGGCGAACGCGCCGTCGCGAGCGCCGAGATCGCAGCCGATGCGGCCTCACGCACGCACACCTCGATTCGCTACGGCCTCACGGGCGGCCGCGTCTGGCTGCTGTGCGCGATCCTCTTTTTCATCGTCATGGGCACGAGCACGATCGGCTTCTTTCAGCCGACGATCATCCGTAACTCAGGCGTGAAGGACCCGCTGATGATCGGGCTGCTCGCGACGATTCCCTATCTTGCCGCGCTCATCGGCATGATCTACGCGGGACGCAGTTCGGACCGCATGCGCGAGCGCCGCTGGCATGCGGTCGTGCCCGTGCTGCTCTCGGTTCCCGGCTTCCTGCTGTGTGCGTTCGGCGGCCACGAACCGCTGATCGCGATGATCGGCCTCACCATCGCGACCGCGAGCATCATCACATCGCTGCCGATGTTCTGGGCGCTGCCTTCGTCGTTTCTCGGCGGCGCGGGTGCGGCGGCGGGCATTGCGCTGATCAATTCGACCGGCAACCTCGCGAGCTTCGTCGGGCCGGCTTTGCTCGGGTGGCTGCATGGAACGACGCATTCGCTCGCCGTCGGGCTGATGGTCGTATCGGGCTGCCTGCTGATCGCGTCGATGATGATTCTGCGTTGGGTTCCGGCGGATGCGGTGAACCGTTGAGGGCGCCTGTCGTTCATTGCTGGATGTGATGCTGCATGGCGGCCGCAAGGTCAGTATCCGGAAACTTTGCAAGTAACGATGCCGCGCGCCGCGCCAACGTGGCTTCCGCCAGCCACGGATAACTCAGCGAGTCCTGCAACTCCTGAAGCTTCACCGCGCCCGGATCGTCGATCACGTCCATGCGCTCGATGGCGATATGCAGCCCGGCGATTCGCCCGGACCCATCGGCCATGCGCGCGATGCGCCACCTGTACGTGCCCTTGCCGAGCCGCAGCGCTTCATTGTCCTTCTGCCGCATCGCGACGAGCCACGGCATCGTGCAGATGCCGTCGCCATCCGGTTCGGGCGCGGTGCAGACGTAGTACGTGCGGCACCGGTCGAACCGTTCGCCGAAATCGGCGACGAGCGTCTTCGCGATCGCGGATGCGCCGCTCACGCTGCGGGGAAAATCGATTGCATCGGTTGCGATCGAAAACGTCAGCTCGGCATCGCCGGCGAAGCAATCGAAGATCAACGCCGGCTGGTTCTCGTCCTTTGCACGGATATAGCATTCCAGAAGCGAGCGCACGGAAGACGTCGAAATTGCAGGGTTCATGGCTGAATCTCGTTTGTTAAGCTTTGCCGTATAATTACCTTTAAAAGGTAACTGCATTAGCATACGGGAGTTTGAGTGTCATGCCGAAACAGATCGACGAATCCGCTCTGACGATTACCAATCCAGCGTGCCTCGTCGACGGGACAGACACGGAATTCCGCCATCTGATCAATGGTCTCCTGCCGTTCGCGGCGCGGCTCTTGTCCGTGCGCGACGGCTTCGGCACGCTCATCGGCCTGACCGGCATCCAGTATTCGCTGCTCGTCTCCGTGTCCCATCTCTCGCACGGCGAGTCGGTCACGGTGAACCGGCTCGCGGACCATCTGCATTTGAGCGGGGCGTTCGTCACCATCGAAACGGGCAAGCTCAAGAAGCTCGGCTATATCGACAAGCGCTCGGACCCGCACGACAAGCGCAAGATGCGCCTGACGGTCACATCGAACGGCGTGAAGCTGCTTCGCGAACTGGCCGCGACGCAGCAGCACATCAACAACGTGCTGTTCGAAGGCGTGACGAAGACCGAATTCAGGGCGCTGTGCTCGGTTGTCGACAGGCTCGTCGCCAATGGCGACCGCGCGACGCTCGATCTGTCGCATCTGATTGCGCGACAGGAAAAGTCGTAACCGCGCGGCGCACGGCATGACTAGTGCGCGGCCCATTGAATCGAGTTCGGATCGACGCCCTCGAGATGCATGTCCCACAGCGGGCTCAACGCGCGCAGCCGGATGACGGTCTCCTGAACCTGCCGGATCACCTGGTCCACTTCCGCTTCGGTCGTGAAGCGGCCGAGCGTGAAGCGAATCGAGCTGTGCGCCAGTTCATCGCTGCGTCCGAGCGCGCGCAATACGTATGAGGGTTCCAGCGACGCCGACGTACACGCCGACCCCGACGACACCGCGACACCCTTGATGCCCATGATGAGCGACTCGCCTTCGACGAACGCGAAGCTGACGTTCAGATTGTGCGCGATACGCTGTGTCAGATCGCCGTTCACATAGACTTCATCCAGTTCCAGAAGCCCCGCAAGCAGCCGGTCGCGCAACGCGCCGATGCGCCGGCTTTCCGCTTCCATCTCTTCCTTCGCGAGCCGAAACGCCTCGCCCATGCCGACGATCTGATGCGTCGGCAGCGTGCCCGAGCGCATGCCGCGTTCGTGTCCGCCGCCGTGCATCTGCGCCTCGATGCGCACGCGCGGCCTGCGCCGCACATACAGCGCGCCGATGCCTTTCGGGCCATAGACCTTATGCGCGGTCACCGTCAGCAGATCGACGTTGAGCGCAGCGACGTCGATATCGATCTTGCCCGCCGCCTGCACCGCATCGCAATGAAACACGATGCCTTGCTCCCGGCACATCGCGCCGATTTCAGCGACCGGCTGTATCACACCGGTTTCGTTGTTGACCATCATGACCGACACGAGGACCGTATCGGCGCGCAATGCCGCGCGTAACACGGCGATGTCGAGCAGTCCGTCGTGCCCGACATCCAGATACGTGACGTCGAACCCGTGCCGCTCCAGTTCGCGGCACGTATCGAGCACGGCCTTGTGCTCGGTTTTCACCGTCACGATGTGACGGCCGCGTCCCTTGTAGAAGTGCGCCGCGCCCTTGATCGCGAGATTGTTTCCTTCGGTCGCGCCCGAAGTCCAGACGATTTCCCGCGGGTCCGCGCGCAGCAGACCGGCGACATGCCGGCGCGCATCCTCCACTGCTTCTTCCGCTTCCCAGCCGTAGGCGTGGCTGCGCGAAGCGGGATTGCCGAAGCGCTCGTAAAGGTACGGAATCATTTTCTCGACCACGCGCGGATCGACCGGCGTCGTCGCGCTGTAGTCCATGTAGACGGGACGTGCAGTCATTGATCGTGTTCCCTCGTAATGGAAGTTGGCCGCAGTGTAGCCCGGACGCTCGCGTCTTCGGGTCAACACCCATTCATCGAGTAGGGTTGTCTTTCATACAAAGCTTTTTAGACGAGGGTAAACGATAGCTTGAACAGCCCGTTCTGTTGTCATGTAATAAAAGCTAGGAAACAAAGCTAAACAAAAACGCTTTGTTGGGTTCGATGAAGGCGTCGCGAGCAGCGGCGCGAAGGAGAACGAGATGAAGGACAGCATCGTAAGGCCGGGCAGCGATCCGGAAACGCAGCGTCAGTTCCGGTCCGCATTGTCCATGTTCGCCACGGGCGTCGCGGTCATCACGGCGCCGAGAGATGAGGGCGCGCCGATCGGCATGACGGTCGCATCGTTCAATTCGGTGTCGCTCGATCCGCCGCTGATTCTGTTTTCGGTGGACCGCCGCAGTCTGAGCCTCGCCGATCTGTGCGTGGCGAACAGCTACGCGGTCAACGTGCTCGAAGAATCGCAGCAGGACATGTCGAATCGCTTCGCGAAAGCCAACGGCGACAAGTGGGGCTGGCGCGATGCCGCCACGAACCCGTGCCGCGAACCGGTCCTGCTTCCCGACACGCTCGCGACCTTCGAATGCGAGCCCTACGCGCAATACGACGGCGGCGATCACGTGATCTTCGTCGGCCGCGTGATTCGTCATCGAACACGCTCGCAAGGACGTCCGCTCATTTTTTTCGGCGGCCGCTATCACACGCTCAACGGCGTTCAAGCAGCGTCGGCCTGAAACGGCGGACGAACTCATTTCTGGAGAACATCATGATCAAAAACGGCACTCAACATATTGCGTCATTGCGCGACGGACGTCAGGTCTATCTCGACGGCAAGGCGGTCGGCGACGTCACCACGCATCCCGCGTTCCGCAACTCGATTCGCAGTTACGCGAATCTGTACGACTACCAGGCGCGTCCGGAAAACGTCGAGAAGATGACGTTCGTATCGCCCGATTCGGGCAATCGCGTGAGCCGCATCTGGGAACTCCCGACCTCTTACGAGCAACTCGTCGAGCGACGCATCGCGCTCGAAGCGTGGACGGAACTGCACTTCGGCTTCATGGGCCGCTCGCCGGATCACGTCGCGTCGTGCATCTCGGGCATGGTCATGGGCATCGATCTGTTCGAGCAATACGACCCGGCACGGGCCGGCGCGCTGCGCGACTACTACAAGTACGCCCGCGACAACGATCTCTTCCTGACCTACGTGATCGTCAATCCGCAGGCGAATCAGTCGAAGTCGGCGCATGAGCAGGAGGACAAGTATCTGGCGGTCGGCATCGTCGATCAGGATGCGGAAGGCATCACGGTGCGTGGCGCGAAGATGCTCGCGACGAGCGGCATCATGGCGAACGAAGTCTTCTGTAGCTGCATTCAGCCACTGCGTGAAGGCGACGAGATGTACGCGCTGTCCTTTGCGATTCCGATGAACGCGAAGGGCATGAAGGTGATGTCGCGCAAGTCGTACGAGGAGCACGCGCAATCCGTGTTCGACAACCCGCTGTCGAGCCGCTACGACGAGAACGACGCGGTGCTGTACTTCGACGACGTCAAGGTGCCGTGGGAACGCATCTTCGTCGCCGGCGATGTGGCGATGTGCGCGAAGCAGTTTCATGTGACGCCCGCGCACGTCTACCAGAACTATCAATGTCAGGTGCGCCTGATGACGAAGCTGCGCTTTCTCGTCGGCCTTGGTCTGCGCATTTCGGAAATCAACGGCACGAATGCGTTTCCGCAAGTGCGCGAGACGCTGGGGCAGCTCGCATCGGAAGCATCGATGGTCGAAGCCTATGTGTACGGCATGGAAGCGAAGGGCAGCGTCGTCAACGGCTACTACGTGCCCGACCGCAACATGCTGTACAGCTCGCAGGTGCTCACGCAACAGCTCTATTCGAAGATCCTCACGACGCTGCGCGAGCTCGCGGGCGGCGGAATGATCATGCTGCCTTCGAGCGTGCACGACTTCGAGAACCCGGACCTCGCACGCATCATCGAGAAGACGCAGAAGTCGCCCATTTGCAGCGCGGAGGAACGCGTGAAGTTCTTCAAGCTCGCGTGGGACGCGGTCGGCTCGGAGTTCGCCTCGCGTCACAACCAGTATGAGCTGTTCTATGCGGGCGCGTCGTTCGTGACGAAGGGCCATGCGTATCGCAGCTACGACTGGCGCCGCGCGACGGGTCTCGTCGACACCATGTTGTCGAGCTATTCGCTCGATTCGGAACTGGCGAAGACGCGCCAGGCCGCCTGAAACCGACTCGACGTAATCAACGCTTCCCTAAAGGAGAAACACATGGCTATCAACAAACTTCACGACGAGTTTCACGGACTCGACATGGCCGACGGCTGGCAGTTGCCGGAAGGTTATGCGCCCGGTTCCGGCGCACAGGAGCTGATCCTTTCCGGCGCGCTCGATACCGGCAACAAGCGCGGCAGCCGCACGCGATTGCTGCGCCTTCCCGCCGGCATGTACACGACGAAGCCGTTCGTCCACGACTACTGGGAAGAAGTGTTTCTCGTCGAAGGCGATCTGACCGTCGGCAATGACGAGCAAGGCGAGGGCGGCAAACCGTTCGAGGGCTACACCTACGCGGTGCGTCCGCCGGGCGCGTGGCATGGTCCGTTCAAGTCGAACGGCGGTTGCGTGCTGCTCGAAGTGCATTACTACGATCCGGCCTGATCATGCTGCCCGCTCTCGATTCTTTGCGTGCCCAACTCGCCGATGGTCGTATCGATGCCGCGTCGCTTCTCGCGTCGTGCATCGAACGTATCGGCGATGACTCGGGCGAAGGAAAGCGCGTCTTTCCGCACGGCGTGAGTGAAGCGGCCACAGCGCAGGCGACGGCGAGCGATGCGCTGCGCCGTCATGGCGTCGCGGGTCCGCTCTCGGGCATTCCGGTCTCGGTGAAGGATCTGTTCGACGTGCAGGGCGAAATCACGCGCGCCGGCAGCCGGGTCCTTCCCGAGCAGGCCGCCACGCGCGACGCTGTCGCGATCGGCAGATTGCGTGCGGCGGGCGCGGTGTTCGTCGGGCGCACCAACATGACCGAGTTCGCGTACTCGGGCCTCGGCATCAATCCGCATTACGGCACGCCCGCGAATCCGTTCGACCGCGATGGCGCGCGGATTCCCGGCGGATCGTCGTCGGGCGCGGCTGTGTCGGTGAGCGATGACATGGCCGCTGCCGCGATCGGCTCGGATACAGGCGGCTCGTGCCGGATTCCCGCGGCGTTGTGCGGTCTCGCGGGCTTCAAGCCGACGGCCGCGCGCATCCCGCTCGAAGGCGCGGTGCCGTTGTCGTCGAGCTATGACTCGATCGGTTCCATCGCGCGAAGCGTCGCGTGCTGCGCCGCGCTCGATTCGATCATGGCCGGCGATACCGAGCCAGCGGCGACCCTGCCGCTGCCGTTGAGCGGACTGCGCTTCGCCATACCGAAGACCATCGTGCTCGACGACATGGACGCGCACGTCGCCGCCGCGTTCGAGCGCGCGATTGCACGCCTAACGGCGGCGGGCGCGATCGTGCGCGAAGTCTCGTTCGAGAGCTGGCAGCACCTTGCGACGATCGGTCAGCACGGCGGGCTCGTCGCGGCTGAAGCGTGGGCGTGGCATGTCGGACTCATCAAGCGTCATGCCGACGATTACGACCCGCGCGTGATCGCCCGCATCCGGCTCGGCAGCGAGCACAGCACCGCGGAGTACCTGCGTAATCGTGCATTGCGTGCGCAGCTATGCCGTCAGGCCGACGATGAGTTGCGTCCGTTCGATGCCATCGTCTGCCCGACGGTGCCGATCGTCGCGCCGCGCATCGCGGACCTCGACGAAGAGCCCGCATACACATCGACGAATCGCTTGCTGCTGCGCAATCCGTCGATCGCCAACATGCTCGATTTATGTTCGCTGTCGATTCCGTGTCACGCGAACGGCGACGCGCCCGTGGGACTGATGTTGATGGCCAGGCACATGAGCGATCGCCAGTTGCTCGCGATGGGTATCGGTGTCGAGTCGGTCGTGCGTCCGCAATGACGCAGCGTGCTTCACAAATACATATCAGGAGACTTCCATGTACAGACAACTCGCGTGCGGCGCGGTGTGCGCCGCGGTCGCGATGACGGCGAACGCAGCCGCCATCAGCGACGGCGTGGTGAAGATCGGCGTGCTCACGGACATGTCGTCGATCTTTTCCGATATCGGCGGGAAAGGCTCGGTCGTGGCGGCGCAGATGGCCGTCGACGATTTCGGCGGCAAGGTGCTCGGCGCGCCGGTCAAGGTGATCAGCGCGGATCATCAGAACAAGACCGATGTCGCCGCGACCGTTGCACGTGAATGGTTCGACAATCAACAGGTCGATATGGTGCAGGACTTGTTGCCGTCATCCGTTGCGCTTGCCGTGTCGAACGTGGCGAAGGAGAAGCACAAGATCGCGATCGCGAGCGGCGCGGGCACGACGAAGCTCAGCAACGAGGCGTGTTCGCCGTACACGATCCAGTACTCGTACGACACCTATGCGCTGACGACGAGCCTCGTCAAGGCGATGGCGCGCGCCGGCGACGACTCGTGGTACTTCCTGACCGTCGACTATGCGCTCGGCGCGTCGCTGAAGAGCGATTCTGCGGCGGCGTTGAACGCGACGGGCGGCAAGGTGCTCGGCGAATCGAAGCATCCGATGCACGCCGCGGACCTCTCCTCGAATCTGCTGCAGGCGCAGGCTTCGCACGCGAAGGTGATCGGTCTCGCCAACGCGGGCGCGGATACCGTCAACGCGATCAAGACCGCGCGCGAATTCGGCATCAACGCGCCGGGCAAGCAGAAGATCGCGGGCTTGCAGATGTTCATCAGCGATGTCCACAGTCTCGGCCTCAAGTCCGCGCAGGGAATGATGCTGACGACGCCTTTCTACTGGGACCGCGACGAAGCGAGCCGCGCATGGTCGCAGCGCTTCTACGCGAAGACGGGCCGCATGCCGACCTTCATCCAGGCGGGCGTCTATTCATCGACGCTGCATTACCTGAAGGCCGTGCAGGCGAGCGGCACCGATGCCTCCGACGCCGTGCTCGCGCAGATGCGCAAGACACCGGTGAACGACTTCTTCGCGACCAACGGCGTGATCCGCGCGGATGGGCTGATGGTGCACGACATGTACATCGCCGAGGTCAAGAGCCCGGAGCAATCGAAGAAGCCCTGGGATTACTACGCGATCAAACAGACCATTTCAGCGCAGGACGCTTATGCGCCGCTCGGCGCGAGCCGTTGCCCGCTGGTCGGCGGCAAAGTCGCTGCATCGAAATAAACGGAGCCAATGATGAAAGCCATCACATTCAACATCGAAACGCGCGACGGCAATGTCGAGCGCGCCATTGCAATCGACGCGCTCGTCATCGCGGGCTGGACCGGACGCGACACCGAAGCGATGGAGAAGCACATCCGCGAGCTCGAAGAGCTGGGCATCAAACGGCCTGCCTATACGCCGGTGTTCTATCGCGTGGCGGCCGATCGCTTCGGGCCTGCATCGACGATGCAGGTCTCGGGCGAGGAGAGCAGCGGCGAAGCGGAGTTCGTGCTGGTGAAGGACGGCGGCGAAGTGTTCGTCGGCGTGGCTTCCGATCACACGGATCGACAGGTCGAGGCCTATGGCATCACCGTGTCGAAGCAGATGTGCGACAAGCCGTGCTCGAACACGCTGTGGCGGCTGAGCGACGTGGCGGATCACTGGGATGCGTTGCTGCTGCGTTCGTACGCGACGATCGACGGCGAGCGCGTGCTCTATCAGGACGGCAAGGTGACCGCGATGCGCTCGCCGCAGGACTTGCTCGAGCAGTTCGCGCAACGCGGCGGCGAGTTCGTCGATGGAACCGCGATGCTCTGCGGCACGCTGGCGGCCATCGGCGGAATTCGCCCGGCGCAGCGCTTCGAGACCGTGCTCGAAGACCCGGTGCTCGGCCGCGCGCTGCGCCACGCTTATGAGATCGAGACGCTGCCGGTGATGGGCTGAGGAGAGCGCGATGACGCATGCAGAGATGATTCTGGAGACAAAGGGTTTAACCAGGCAGTTCAACGGCTTCACGGCCGTCAAGGGCATCGATCTTCGCGTGCGGCGAGGCACGATCCACGCGCTGATCGGACCGAACGGCGCGGGCAAGACCACGTGCTTCAACCTGCTGACGAAATTTCTGACGCCGACTTCGGGACAGATCTTTTTCGATGGCCGCGAGATCACGCGGGCCGCGCCCGCCGCGATCGCGCGCAAAGGCGTGATCCGCTCGTTCCAGATATCGGCGGTGTTCCCGCATCTGACGCCGGTCGAGAACGTGACCATCGCGTTGCAGCGGCCGCTCGGCGTGTCGTTTCGCTTCTGGAAAAGCAGCGCGATGCTGACGCGCCTGCGGGAACGCGCACTCGATTTGCTCGGCGAGGTCGGCCTTGCCGCATACGCCGATGTGAAGACCGTCGAGTTGTCGTACGGCCACAAGCGCGCACTCGAAATCGCCACGACGCTTGCGATGGACCCTGTGCTGATGTTGCTCGACGAACCTACGCAGGGCATGGGACACGAGGACGTCGATCGCGTGACGGCGCTCATCAAGAAGGTATCGAGCGGAAGGACGATCCTGATGGTCGAGCACAACATGAAGATGGTGTCGAGCATCGCGGACACGATCACGGTGCTTCAGCGCGGCGAGATTCTGGCGGAAGGCGATTACGCCTCCGTCTCCGCGAACCCGCAAGTGAAGGAAGCGTACATGGGGACGGAAAATGAATCACTCGCACATTGAAGCGCCGGATGATGCCGGCATCGACACGGCGACATGCGAAGACGCGCTGCGTGTCGCGGGCCTCGAAGCGTGGTACGGCGAATCGCATATCCTGCATGGCGTGGACCTGCGCGCGGCGCGCGGCGAAGTGGTCACGCTGCTCGGGCGCAACGGCTCGGGCCGCAGCACGACGCTGAAGGCGATCATGGGCCTGACCGATCGGCGCAGCGGCTCGATCCGCATCGACGGACGCGAGACGATCGGCCACGAGCCGCAGCGCGTGGCGCGCCTCGGCGTCGGCTATTGCCCGGAGGAGCGCGGCATCTTCGCGGGACTGTCGTGCGAAGAGAATCTGTTGCTGCCGCCGCGTCTGCCGGACGCGAAGGGCACGCCGATGCCGCTCGAAGAAATCTACGCGATGTTCCCGAACTTGGCCGAGCGCCGCGCGAGCCAGGGCACGCGTCTGTCGGGCGGCGAGCAGCAGATGCTCGCGATCGCGCGCATTCTGCGCACCGGCGCCGACATTCTTCTGCTCGATGAAATCTCCGAAGGGCTCGCGCCGGTGATCGTGCAGACGCTCGCGCGCGTCATCAGGCTGCTGAAGTCGCGGGGCTTCACGATTCTGCTCGTCGAGCAGAACTTTCGCTTCGCCGCGCCGCTCGCCGATCGCTTCTATGTGATGGAGCACGGACGCATCGTCGATGCGTTCGAGTCGGCTCGTCTTCCCGAGAAAACGGCCACGCTGCAAGCGCTGCTCAACATCTGACCGGAGCGAAACATCATGGAATTCTTTGGTATGCCGCTGCAGGCGGTATCGGGCCAGCTCGTCCTCGGTCTGATGAACGGTTGCTTCTATGCCGTGCTGAGCCTCGGCCTGTCGCTCATCTTCGGCCTGCTGAACGTGATCAATTTCACGCACGGCGCGTTCTTCATGCTCGGCGCGCTGTTCGCGTGGATGGGCACGAACTATTTCGGCTTCGACTACTGGCTGATGCTCGTCATCGCGCCGCTGGCGGTGGGCGCGGTCGGCGTGCTGGTCGAGCGTTCGATGCTGCGCCGTCTCTACAAACTCGATCATCTGTACGGCCTCTTGCTCACGCTCGGCGTCACGCTGATCTTCGAGGGACTGTCGCGTTCCGTCTACGGCGTCTCGGGGATGTCGTACGCCGCGCCCGACAACCTCGCGCGCGCCGTCGATCTCGGCTTCATGATGCTGCCCGCGTATCGCGCATGGGTCGTCGTCGCATCGCTCGCCGTGTGCGGGGCGGCGTGGTGGGCGATCGAGCGCACGCAACTCGGCGCGCTGTTGCGCGCGGCGACGGAGAACCCGCGCCTCGTCGCGGCGTTCGGCGTCGATGTGCCGCGCATGGTGTCGCTGAGCTATGGCTTCGGCGTTGCAATCGCCGCGTTCGCGGGCGTGCTCGCCGCGCCGGTGATGCAGGTGTCGCCGCTGATGGGGCAGAACGTGATTATCACCGTGTTCGCGATCGTCGTGATCGGCGGGATGGGCTCGATCGCCGGATCGGTGCTGACGAGTCTCGCGCTCGGCATCCTCGAAAGCCTGACGAAGCTGTTCTATCCGGAGGCGTCGGCGACCGTGGTGTTCGCCGTCATGGCGCTGGTTCTGCTCGTGCGTCCCGCCGGGCTGTTCGGTCAATCGAAATGAGGTGTCTCATGCATAACCGCTTTGCATTCGTCGTCGCATTGGCCGTGCTCGCCGCCGCGCCGTGGCTCGGCGCCTATCCGGTCTTCATGATGAAGCTCATGTGCTTCGCGTTGTTCGCCACGTCGCTGAATCTGCTGCTCGGCTATGTCGGCCTGCTGTCGTTCGGTCATGCGGCGTTCTTCGGCGTCGCGGCCTATGTCGCGGGCAGCGCGTTGCGCGATCACGGCTTGCCGCCCGAAGCGGCGTTGCTGCTCGGCGCGGGCGCCGGGGCCGCGCTCGGCTTCGTGATGGGTTTGCTCGCGATTCGCCGCAAGGGCATCTACCTCGCGATGGTCACGCTCGCGCTCGCCCAGATGATCTATTTCTTCTGCGTGCAGGCGCCGTTCACGGGCGGCGAGGACGGCATGCAGGGCGTGCCGCGCGGGCGGCTGTTCGGTGTGCTCCCGCTCGACGACGACCTGACGCTCTACTACGTCGTGCTGGCCATCGGTGCGATGACGTTCGCGTTCATCGGCCGCGTGATCGATTCGCCGTTCGGCCGCATTCTCGGCGCGCTGAAGGAGAACGAGGCGCGCACGGTTTCGCTCGGCTACGATGTCGATCGCTTCAAGCTGCTGGCGTTCGTCATATCGGCTGCATGTGCGGGCCTCGCGGGCGCGATGAAGACGCTCGTGCTCGGCTTCGCCACGCTGTCCGACGTGCACTGGACGATGTCGGGCACCGTGATTCTCATGACCCTGCTGGGCGGTCTCGGCACGCGGTTCGGTCCGGCGGTCGGCGCGGTGATCGTCGTCGGGCTCGAAACGAAGCTGGCCGCGTTCGGCACGTGGCTCGCGGAACTTACGCATATCGCGTGGTTTCAGGGACTGGGCGAATCGGTCAGCATCGTGACCGGGATCATGTTCGTCGCCTGCGTGATGCTGTTCCGGCGCGGCATCGTGGGGGAGATGGCTCAGTGGTACGGTCGTCGTGACCGCGAAGGCGGGCGCTTGCCCGGGCATCTCGTCAGCCACGACAGTACCTGAGTTCTCGTTACTTCGCAGGCAGATAATCGAACGGACCTTTGGACGTGACGAAGAAGATGCACTCGGTCTGCGAGATGCACTTCGTCACGTGCTGTTCGCCGCCTTTCTGATACCAGTACGAGCCGGCAGCAAGCGGATGATCCTGCCTCGAGCCGGGAGCTTCATTGGCGACGACGCCAGCAATGACGACGCCGTAATACGAGTAGGTGTGCGTGTGAACGCCGCTGGCGGTGCCGCCAGCCATCTTGATGTAGTTGCTATGAGCACTGGACGCCGGGTCGCCCCAGCCGTTCGCGATGGTCAGACCTTCCTTGTTTTGATAGAACTTTAACTCGGTTACTGGAACGACCTTCGATGTATCGGCGTAAAGATCGGCTTTGTCGCCGGCCGCTGCTGCAAGTACGGGGATTGCCGCGAGAAATGCTGCTGCTGCTGCGAGTCGTTTGGCTTTGGTTGAGAAAGACATTTCGGATTCCTTTAAGATGTTGTCGAATCTATCGTTTGCTGCGAAGAATTTCGGCCCGGAGATAGAACCCCGGCACCGTGTATTCAGGCTTTTTGCGTTTGCTGACCGTACAGTTGTTTGCGATGCTCATCGGTCAATTGCGAAGGACGGATCTCTTCACCCAGCGCGTATGCGCGTTTCACGGCAGGCCGATTGCCGACGCGATCCAGCCAGCGGGCGACATGTGGAAACTCATCCAGGGCAATCCCCTGCGCGGCGTACTGCAAAGCCCACGGGAAAGCGGCCATATCGGCAATCGAATACTCGTTTGCGATGTATTCCCGATCGGCCAGGCGCTTGTTCAGAACTGCGTAGAGGCGCTTTGCTTCTTTACTGAACCGGTCGATCGCGAGCGGCTGCGCTTCCGACGCATAGTTTCGAAAGAAGACTGTCTGGCCCAGGATCGGCCCGAGGCCGGCCACCTGCCAGAACAGCCATTGCAAGACTTCGACGCGACCCTGCGGGTTCGCCGGAATGAACCGGCGCGTTTTCTCGGCCAGATGCAGAAGAATCGCGCCGGACTCGAAGATCGACACATCGAGTTCACGGTCGACGATGGCAGGCATTCGATTGTTTGGGGAAAGCTTCGCGAATTCAGGCGTGAATTGGACACCCTTGCCGATATCGACGGGGTGAACCCGGTAATTCACCAGCGCTTCTTCGAGGAAAATGGCGACCTTCTGACCGTTGGGCGTCGGCCAGTAATAGAAGTCGACATTGGCGGCGGCTGTGTTCGCTGCTGTGTTCATGATGGGATTTCTCACTGTTCATACGGGGGATCACACGGTTGGTGCGATTGATGGCGCCCAGTATGTGCCGTGGCCGGAAGGTGAGAAACAGGGCTAGCCCGAAAGGATCTTTCGCGAAACGCGAAAGCTGGGGCTGCGCGCGTCGGCTATGCGTACCACAGTGCGGTGTCGGCCCTCAATGTTTCGACCGCCAGATCGACGAATACGCGCACCTTTTGATTGACGTGCCGGCCCTCGCGATGCACGACGTTAATGGGCAGCGTGGCCAGCTCGTGCCCGGGAAGCACGACTTGCAGCTTTCCTGCCGCCAGCGCGGGTGCGATCTGACAGGACAGCAGGCACACGATTCCCAGTCCGGACATCGCAGCCGACATCGCCGAGTCGTTTGTCGTCGTGATCAGGCGTGGCTGGATGGGCACGACGATGGGCTTGCCGTCCACGCGAAAGCGCCATTCGGGCGATGGCGTCGAAGGAAGCGACTGGATCGTCACATGTGACGCGAGATCCTCGGGCTTTTGCGGCTCGCCGCGTGCCTGGAGATAGGCCGGCGACGCGCAAAGAAGGCTGCGCACCTTGCCCACCGAGATTGCCTGAAGGGAGGAATTGGGCAGATCTCCGATACGGATCGCAACGTCGACGCCCTCGTCGACCAGATTCACGGTCCGGTCCAGAAACCAGCAGCTCGCGATGACATCCGGATATCGCGCGAGATATTCCTGGACGATCGGCGTCACATGGGTATTGCCGAGAACGATGGGCGCGGTCACCGTCAACTGGCCTCGCGGCGATGTGCGCGCGCCGGCCGCGGCGAGCTCCGCTGCCTCCACGGTCGCGAGAACGCGGCGGCATTCATCGAAGAATGCGGCGCCGGCATCCGTCGTTCGGACGATGCGCGTCGTGCGGTTCAAAAGACGCACGCCGAGATGCGCCTCGAGATCGTTGACCAGACGGCTGATAACGGATGTCGAGACCTGTAGCTTGCGTGCCGCCGAAGAGAAGCCTTCTGTTTCGACGACCGTCACGTAAGTCGCCATAGCCTGAAGTTTGTCCATATGCGACGCGACCCGAAAGAAGAATCGAGGCAGATGCCGTGCGTTATCGAGTCCCGGCGGATGGCCGGACACTCGATGAACGATAGGCAATGATATGGGAAGCCGGCGGCGACAGCGCTAACAACAACGCCTTGAGGGATAAACGCTATTCGTCCAACGCGATTGCAGGGCGATAATCAGGACATTCGACTACTCGACGACCCAAGATGCGCGACCGAATCGACGATGAGATCACCTTCCGCAAGCTCGAAGTCCTGCTCGCATTCATGGAGACGGGCAATCTGGCGAAGGCGGCCGAAGCGCTGAACGTGAGCACGGTCAGTGTGCATCGCGCGCTGCACTCGCTCGAACAAGGCGTGCGATGCGCGCTGTTCCGTCACGAGGGCCGCAATCTCAAGTCGACCGAAGCGGCGCAGATGCTCGCCGACGTGGCGCAAGAGGTGATGACGCTGATGTCCGACGGCATTCGCGCGACACGCGAGGCGGCGGGTTATTCGTCAGACCGGCTCAGGATCGGTTCGCTGTATTCGCTGACCATCAAGAGCGTGCCCGGCATCGTCGTCGATATCAAGGTGCGCAGGCCGACACTCCACGTCGAACTGGTGCTCGGTCCGAATGTAGAACTGGTCGACAAACTGAAGCGGGGCGAAATCGATGCGGCTCTGATGGCGGTGCCGGATGCCGAACCCGAGATCGAATCCATCCCCCTTTTCGAGGACGATATTTTCTTCGCCGCACCGGCGGGTTCCGCCTACGCAAATCAGGAAGCCGTCGATCTGCGGGACTGCCGCGACGAAGCATTCGTTTCGCTCGGCGAGGGCTTCGCGACCTATCACGGTTTCGTGGAGGCATTTCGCGTCGCCGACTTCACGCCGAACGTGACGATGCGCACCGGCGATATCTTCTCGCTGATGAACCTCGTGAGCGGCGGCGTCGGCTACACGCTTTTGCCCGGGCGCGTGCGCGGCGTCTTCGGCGACAAGGTGCAATTCATTCCGCTCAAGCCGCAGTACCTGATGCGTCAGACTATCGGCGTGAGCTTTCTGCGCGCGCGTGAGCGCGACCCGAACCTGCTCGCGCTGATGGCCGTCTGCCGTCTGCGCACGAGAAGCGCCGGCTGACGCTTCAGCGTTCGTCGCGTGTCCGTTCGCGCTCGACGAGCGCGCCGAGGTCCGTCAGCGAGGTCTCGCTACAACTTACGGCGACGCCCTCCGCGAAAATCGGCCCGGCCATCCGCGTCAGGACGTTTGCGGGCGGCATCTCGATCGCGAGGCGCGCGCCGCGCTCCCACGCGAGTCTCATCGTGTCGTGCCAGCGCACCGGCCGCGCCATATTGCCGGCAAGGTCGGCGGCGATGCGCGCACCGTCGAAAAGCGGCCGCGCGGCGCTGCTGCTCAGATACACGATACCCGGCGCACGCACGTCGACGTGGGCGAACGCATCGGCAAGGGCGGCGGCGGGCGCATCGAGCAGGGCGCAATGCGACGGCACCGCGACATCGAGACGCTCGCAACGTTGCGCGCCCTGTTCGATTGCAAGCGTGGACAGACGCCGCATCGCGGCATCGCTGCCCGCGACGACCATCTGCGTTTCCGTGTTGATGTTCGCGAGGAAGACATCGCCGCTCACTTGCGCGATCAGCCGTTCGAGCGCCCGTTGCGTCATGCCGACGATCGCAGTCATGCCGTAGCCGCCCGGATAGGCGCGCTCCATCGACTGGCCGCGCAAGGCGACGAGCCTGATGGCGTCGGAGTAGGCGAGGGCGCCGGCGATCACGGCGGCGGGATACGCGCCGATCGACAGTCCCGACACCATGTCGGGCTCGTGGCCGCACGCCCGAATGACGCGCGCCTGAGCGACGCCCGCGATCAGCAGACAAAGCTGCACGGCGACGGTCGAGCGAAGCGCTGCCGCGTCGTCGATGGACTTCACGTCGTAGCCGAGCACGTCGCTGGCTTCTTCGAGCGTGCGGGCGGCTTCCGTGCGCGCCGGCAGCGCATGCAGCATGCCGGCGCGCTGAGAGCCCTGACCGGGAAACGTGAATAGCACGCTCATGATGCGTCCGGCGACCAGGGATCGGCGACGAGCACGGGACCGCGCCCGGTCTTCAGCAGAACGCGGTCCGCGTTGCCGGCCCACTCCGCGAGAGCGAGGCCGCCGTGGCCGTTGTCCACTTGCATGTCGATGCGCGCGGGCATGGTTCGCAGCAGCGACAGCAGCGCGCGCGCTTCTTCTCGCGGCAACGGCTTTTCGGCACGCAACAGGAGGTCGAGGTCGCTGTCCTCCCGGAGCGTGCTCACGCCGCTTGCCAGCGCAAAGCCGACGCTGCCGGTAATGCCCCAGATCGACGGAAGCCGGTCGAGTTCGGGCGCGATGCGATCGAGTGCGCGAATGCAGGGCAGGTTCGCGAGCGCGACGTGTGCCCGCCAGCCGCGCGCCCGGGCGAGCGCTTCGGGTGACACGCGCCTCACGATGCGCTCGCGGGCCACGAAAGCCGCGAAGCGCTCGCCGCGCGTGCGTCCTCGAATCCCGACCGGCACGACGCCATGCTCCGCGACCGCCTCGCGCCGCACGACCACCGGCGCGATCGACAGCCACTCGGGCGAAGCCCATGCGGGCACGTCCGATATCGGCGTCGCGATCCACAAAAGGTCGTGCGCTCGGATGACTTCTTCGTTGATGGACACGATGGTTCTCTCGGACGCATCACGCGCCCATCAGCGCCTTGGTCGCGAAAAACAAGAGCGAGGGCCCGAGCAGGCAGCCGACGCCCGTGTGGAAGGTCGCGATCAGCGCGCCGTAGGGAACGAGCCGGCGGTCGGTTGCGGCCAGTCCCGCGCTGACGCCGCTCACGGTGCCGGCCAGCCCGCCGAAGATCATCGCGGAACGTGGCGTCTTCAGTCCCATGAAGCCCGCCGCGATCGGCGTGCCGATCATCACGATGATCGCCTTGATGAGACCCGTCGCGATGCTGAGCGCGATCACATCCGAGCTCGCGCCGATCGCCGCGCCCGTCACCGGACCGACGATATACGTGACCGCGCCCGCACCGATGGTCGTCATGCTGACCGCATCCGTGTAGCCGAACGCATGTGCGATGCTCGCGCCGACGACGAACGGCAACACCGTCCCGAGCAGCAGCGACACCACGCCGATCAGCCCCGCCTTGCGCGCTTCGGTCGCCTGCACTTCGAACGCGGTCGCGACGATGGCGAAGTCGCGCAGCATCGCGCCGCCCATCAGGCCGACGCCAGTGAATAGCGGCAGGTCCGCGAGACCTTTTTGCCCGCCGGTGAACGCGCCGCCGATGTAGGCGAGCACGAGGCCGATGACGATCGCGATCGCCGAACCGTGCACGCGCCCGAAGGTCAGCTTGCGCGAAATCAGCGACGACACCCACATGATGAGGCCCACGAGGAAGAACGAGGTGACGAGGCCGTTCTGGATCAAAATCTTGTCGAGCATATGCAGCATGACGGTCTCCTGCTTCAGATTTCTTCGAGGTGCGGGGCGCTCACGAACGACGTGCTGTCGTGACCGGTGCGGGAAAGAACGGCGATGCAGCCCGCGCAGACAGCGGCAGCGCCCAGCGCCGACAACAGCGCGACGGGACCGCCCTTGAGCGCGGCGACGACATTCTGGTTCGCCGCCATCGCGACGACGACGGGGATATACATCGCGCCCCAGAAGCCCACGCCCGCTTCGGTTTCCTTCGGCAGCCAGCCCTTCTTGTGCAGATAGAGGCGCAGGAAAATCAGCAGCAACATGGCGATGCCGACGCCGCCGACGTTCGTCTTCACGCCGATCGCGACGCCGAGCAAATCGCCGAGAAAGAGTCCTGCTAAGTGGCAGAACGCCAGAAGGGCGGTTCCGTAGATGATCATGTCGTGTCTCCGTTAATGAATTTATTGGTTTCCAGCGAGCCGCTGCGCAAGGCGGGTTCTAGCGCCACTGCTCCCGCAACTTGCGCCGCACCGTCGCGGAAGCAGCACGGTGCTCGCTGCCGAGCCGGCTTTCCAAACCGCGTGAAGGATCGCGGCGGATGTCGTCGAAGGCGGCTTGCAGGGACTTCTCGACGGCTGTCTGATCGGCGCGGGTCGGCGCATCGGCGTTGCCTACGCTCAGGAGCTTCCACAGCAATCCGAGGGACGCATAGTTGTCGATGTCGTAGGCCATCGGCGGCACGCGCGCCGTGAACGCTTCGAGATCCGCGACCGAGCGCAACGTGACCCGAGCGGCCGATTCCTTGCCCATCGCATGAACCATGACCTGCGAATCGGCGAGCGCGATCAGCCGGTTGGCCTGATAGCCATGCGCGAGAAACGCCCCCGACATCGCGCGCCCGACGATCAGCCCGATCACCGGATGACCCGCGAGCCGTGCGCTGGCGTAGGCATCGGCGGCGCCGGCGAGCGCCTGGTGGATGCCATACGCTTCCTCGCGCCGTCCATACGCCTGACTCGCGACATCGATGACCGCGACGATCGCGCGCTTCTCGTCGTGCGTCTTGTCGGCCGCGATGACTTCGCGCACCGCCCGCGCGAGTTCCCACGCCTCGACGAGCCCGACCTCGCCGCTGCGCGCACGCGGAAACGGATTGTCCGGATCGGGCACCACGGCGATGTAGCGCGCGCGATGCTCGCCCAGCCGCGCATCGGCGACTCGCACGGACGGCGGATAGCCGGGCTGCAACGGCGCGCTGTAGGTGAGCGCGTCGAGCCAGACCGCGCCGCGCTTCGAAAGCTCTTGTGTGCTCATGACTGAAACCCCTTGCCGTAGATGGCGGCTGCCTGTTCGGGCGTGGCCTGCACGCCCGGATCGACCTCGGACAAGCGCGCGAGGAAACCCGCGACGCGTTCGCTGCGGCATGCGTCGGGCCGACCCGCGCGAAACAAGTCGATGACGGCCGCGCGAATCGCATCGGCGTCGTCGGCCACGTAGTCATCGACGAGGCCCGTGCGATGCCGTTGCTCGCAACCGGTGAAGCTCCAGATCATCGGACGGTCGCGCGAATCGAATTCGGCGATGCCCGCTTCCTGCTCGATGACCGCCGGGCCGTTGAGGCCGAGGCGCGCCTCGCGCGTGCCGATCAGATAGCTGCACAGGCCCGCCGCGATCGACATGCCGCCATAGCAGCCGATCGGCCCGGCCGTGATGCCGATCACCGGCTGGTAGCGCCGCAGGTCGACGATGCCCGCGTGAATCTCCGCGATCGCCGCGAGCCCGAGATTGGCTTCCTGCAGGCGCACGCCGCCCGTTTCGAAGAGGATGACCGCGCGCGTCGGAATGCCGTTGCGATTGTCCTCGGCCGCGAGTTCGAGGCTGCCCGCGATCTTCGTCGCCGACACCTCGCCCATGCTGCCGCCCTGGAATCCGCCGTCGATGCCGAGCACGACGGCGGGCTGCCCGTCGATGCTGCCCTTCGCGACCACCATGCCGTCGTCGGCCTGCGTGACGATGCCCTGGCGCATGAGCCACGGCGACGTGACGCGCTGGAACGGGTCGAGCAGTTCGCTGAACGTGCCCTGGTCGAGGAGCCGTTTTGCGCGGCTGCGCGCATCGAGCTCGATGAAGCTCTGGCGTTCGAGCAGTTGCTGTGTATCCATGATCTTCACGCTCCGCCGGTTGATTGCAGTTGTTCGAAGACTTGCCCGATGCGCATCTGCACGACGCCCGGCGTCGCGCCCGAATCGTTGATTTCGAGTTTCGCGGCGGGCAGCGAGCCGTCGCCGAAAATGCGTTCGAGCACGGCTTGCCAGAGTCGGCCTTTTCCGTCGACGGACGTCGTGATGTTCACGACCGTGCGATTCGCCGCGTTCGCTTCGAGCAGCACTTCGAGGTCGCCCGAAGCGACGACGCCCACGAGCGCGCGGCCTTGCGCGGGTTGCCCCGCCGGGAATTCGAGGACGATGGTTTCCATGTGTGTTCCTATGCGTTCGACGGCTGGTTGGCTTCGCACTGAAGCCGGTCGAGAAAGAGGGCTGCGGCGAGCAGATCGGCGGCGCCGCCGGGCGATACGTGCAGTTCCACGAGACGCCGGTCCAGTGCCTTCAGTTCGCGGCGTCCCGCGAGCGCGGCGGCGCCGCCTCGTTCGAGCACGCAGCGCGCGCCGTGCTGCATCTCGGCGAGCGCGTCACGTCCGCCGCGCGCGAGCACGCAGGTGTCGTCGAGCGTCGCCATCACGGCGAGCAATGCGTTGAGGCGCGCAGCCGTTTCGCTGTCGCCACGCGCGCGCGAGCGCATGAGTTCCGGCAGCGCGATATCCACGACATGCGGAAAGCCTGCCTGCGCCTGTCCGCGCGCGCCGCCGACGTTATAGTCGATGCATGCCTGCTCGCCCTTGTTGCCGGTGATCGCCGGGGCGTGGCGATCCTGCACGCGAGCGATGGAGCCGGCACGCGACGCGACGGCGCGCGGATCGAGTTCCAGAGGTTCGCGCGCCGCTGCGGTCACGAGCAGCCCGAGCGCCCAGATTGCGCCGCGATGCGTGTTCACGCCGCCGGTCGCGTCGAACATGCGCGCTTCGCCGTCGCGTCCGATTGCGCCGATACGCTCGCGCAGCGCGCGCATCGGTTCGATATCGATGCCGGCACGCGCCAGCTCGACGAACGTCGGCTGCAATGCGAGCGCCGATACGCACATCAGGCCCCAGTCGAGATCGCGATGCGCGCCACGGCTGCGGATATCGACGAGACCGGGTTTCGGCGCAAGCGTGACTTCATCGATCAGCGCTTGCACCACATGCGCGCCGAAACGTTCGGCCAGATCTGGCGCGCGGCGCAGCGGCCGCGCCGCGTGCATAGCGAGGTTCGCGCGCATTACCAGCTCCGAAAGCGTGCGGGCGGTTCGTACAGCCCGTCCGACCAGTCGACGATATCGGCCATGCTTTTCGCGGCGAGCAGCGACCGGCTCGCCTCGCTGCGATGGACGCCGAGGTCCTCGGGCAGCGCGACGAAGCCGTCGCGGCGCAGCGCGGCGAGCTTGCCTGCGTCGCTCTTGAGGCCGACAGGCGTGACGCCCGCGACGGCCGCGATCATCTCCTTGCGATGTTCGAGCGAGCGCGCCTTGTAGAGATACGCGATGCCTTCCTCGGTCAGCACGTGCGTGACGTCGTCGCCGTAGATCATGACCGGCGCGAGCGGCATGCCGGACTCGCGGCCGACCTCGACGGCATCGATCGATTCGACGATGGTCGGCTGGCCGCCCGCCTGGAACGTCTCGACCATCTGCACGACGAGCTTGCGGCCGCGTTCGAGCGGGCTGTCCGTTTGCAGCAGATCGAGCCATGCGGGCGTGGCGTGGCGCCGGCCGTGCGGATCGTGGCCCATGTTCGGCGCGCCGCCGAAGCCGGTGAGCCGCCCGTGCGTGACCGTCGATGAATTGCCTGCGCCATCCATCTGCAACGTCGAGCCGATGAACATGTCCACCGCGTATTGCCCGGCGAGCTGGCACATCGTGCGATTGGAGCGCATGGAGCCGTCGCGGCCGGTGAAGAAGATGTCGGGCCGTTGCGCGACATACGCTTCCATGCCGAGCTCGCCGCCGAAGCAATGCACGCTCTCGACCCAGCCGGTTTCGATCGCCGGGATCAGCGTCGGATGCGGATTGAGCGTCCAGTGACGGCAGATCTTGCCCTTGAGGCCGAGCCTTTCGCCGTAGGTCGGCAGGATCAGTTCGATGGCGGCCGTGTTGAAGCCGATGCCGTGATTGAGCGACTGCACCTGATGCCGCTCGTAGATGCCGCGAATCGCCATCATCGCCATCAGCACCTGGATCGGCGTGATGAGACGTGGATCGCGCGTGAAGAGCGGCTCGATGAAGAAAGGTTTGTCGGCCTGCACGACGAAATCGATCCACGAGCCGGGGATATCGACGCGCGGCAGGTCTTTCGGATCGTCGACGATCTCGTTGACTTGCGCGATCACGATGCCGTCGCGAAACGCGGCGGCTTCGACGAGCGAGGGCGTGTCCTCGGTGCTCGGACCGGTATAGAGATTGCCCGCGCGATCCGCCTTGTAGCCCGCGCACAGCACGACGTTCGGCGTCAGGTCCACATAGAGCCGCGCATACAGCTCGATGTAAGTATGAATCGCGCCGATCTCCAGGATGCCGTCCTGCAGAAACTGCGAGATGCGCAGGCTTTGCGCGCCGGCATACGCGAAGTCGAGCTTTCGCGCGATGCCGCGCTCGAAGAGATCGAGATGTTCGGCGCGGCTCACGCTCGGAATGATGAGATGCAGGTCGTGGACGACTTCCGGATCGACCTTCGCAAGCGAACGCGACAGAAAATCCGCCTGCTTCTGGTTGTTCCCCTCGACGACCACGCGGTCGCCGGGGGCGACGAGCGCTTGCAGGACATCGACGATGCGCTCGGTGGGCAGCACCATGCCGTCCGCTATCGATGCAACCCGCGCAAGCCGACGATGTTTCTCCGCGCGGCGCGTGGCCCAGCGGGACTGGCTCTGACTTTGACTGGACATGTGGACTCTCGCTCAAGACTTGAAGCGAGTCTAGGGAGCGGGAGAGGCGCGTTCAATCAGCTTCGGAATGCGTTCGTTATCGTCAGGGTAACGATCGGTCGGGGCACATCCTGTGTGCCGCGCGGGGCGGGGCTGTGGGGCTGAAATCCGATGATGAGGGTTTTCCCTCGCGGCGCTCGGCCGAAGTGCACGGGCGGCCATTTCCGGCCGAACGGCCGTTTCGCCGCCCGTGCATTCACAACGCGTCCGTCGTTCAGGCGTGATGCAGCTTGCGCTTGGGCTGATGCGTTCGTTGCCGCGTTTCCCAACCTTCCGCGAGCCCCACATCCGCGTGCGAAGGTTCGAGCATGGGACCGCCTTTCACCAGATCGGCGGCGCGTTCGGCCAGCATGATCGTGGGCGCGTTCAGGTTGCCGTTCGGCTCGGTCGGAAAAACGGACGAGTCGATCACGCGCAGCCCGTCCATTCCCCGCACCCGCAGTTCCGAATCCACCACGGCCATCGCGTCTTCGCCCATGCGGCATGATCCGCAAGGATGCATCGTGCTTTCCAGGTTCGCGCGGACAAAGGCGTCGATCTCGTCGTCTGTCTGGACGCCGGGGCCGGGCGCAAGCTCGACATCGCGGAACGGGTCCATCGCCGGTTGCGTGATGATCTCGCGCGTGAGGCGCACGCATCGCCGGAATCCTTCGCGATCCTCCTCGCGTTCGAGATAGTTGAAGCGGATCTCGGGATGCGCATAGGGATCGGCTTCGTTCAGTCGCACATAACCCCGGCTCTTCGGCTTGTTGGGGCCGGTGAGCACCATGAAGCCGTGTCCCTTGAGCGGCTTGTCGCCGTCATAGCGCATGGCGGCGGGCAGAAAGTGGAACTGGATGTCCGGCCAGCGCAGGCCCGCTTCCGAGCGGATGAAGCCGCCGGCTTCGAAGTGATTGCTGGCCCCGAGGCCATCCTTGAACAGCAGCCAGCGCAGCCCGATCATGAACTTGCTGAACGGGTCCATCCGGCTGTTGAGCGTGACCGGCTGCTTGCATGCGTACTGGATATAAATCTCGGCGTGATCCTGCAGGTTCTCTCCGACGCCCGGCAGATCGTGCCGGACCTCCACGCCCGCGCGCCGCAGCACCTCCGCCGGCCCGATGCCCGAGCGCTGAAGCAGGTGAGGCGAACCGATCGGCCCCGACGAAATCAGCACTTCGGCGCGGCAGCGCGCGGTATGCGTCACGCCGCCCTGATCGTAGACGACGCCCACCGCGCGCTTGCCTTCGATCAGCACGCGGCGTGTCATCGCGTGGGTCACGACATGCAGGTTGGGCCGCGTCATCGCCGGGCGCAGATAGGCATTCGCGGTGGACCAGCGCACGCCGTCCTTGACCGTCATGTGCATCGCGCCGAAGCCTTCCTGCATGTAGCCGTTGCAATCGTCGGTCTTGATGTAGCCCGCTTGCGCGCCCGCCTCGACCCATGCGCCGTACAGCGGATTGCGCATGTTGTTGCCGTTGTTCGTCGACAATGGCCCGCTCTCGCCACGATACTGATCGCCGCCGAACTTGTAGCTCTCGGCGCGCCGGAAATACGGCAGGCAGTTCGCGTATCCCCAGCCTCGCGCACCGAGCGATTCCCATTCGTCGAAATCGTACGCATGGCCGCGAATATAGACGAGACCATTGATCGACGACGACCCGCCCAGCACCTTGCCGCGCGGACAATGCAACTGGCGTCCTTCGAGATGGGGTTCCGGCGCGGTCTGATACTTCCAGTTGTACTTCTTCGTGTTCATCGGCATCGAAAACGCGCTCGGCATCTGAATGATGATGCTGCGATCGCTGCCGCCATACTCCAGCACCAGCACGCGCACATTCGGGTTTTCGGTGAGGCGGTTGGCCAGCACGCATCCGGCCGAACCCGCCCCGACGATGATGTAATCGTATTGATCGGTTGACATGTTTTTTCCTTGAGTGACGGCTCGGCCTAGAAGCGCTTGTCGCCGGTCGTGTACTGGGGCTGTGTGCTTTCGATGTGCGCGATGACCGCCTCTTCCTTTCTCATGTCGAGCGAGCGCGCGAGCAGGAAGTACGCGATTGCCGACACGAAGAGGCCGACCAGCCATGCCAGATCGACACTGCCGATCGCTCGTGCAAGCGGACCGACATAGACTTCGTCCTGGCCATCGAAGATGCAGAAGAAGGGGATCATCGCCGCGAAGCCGATGACATACGAGATCAGTCCACGCGCGCCCCACGCGCCGTACACGCTGCCGTGCGGCATGAAGAAATGCGGGATCGCATAGCGGCCCTTGCGGACGAAGAAATAGTCGGTGAGGTTGACCGCCGTCCACGGCACGAGGAAGTACAGCATCACGACGAGATAGATGTTCAGCACCGACAATCCCTTGCCCGACGTGTAGATGCTCAACGCCACGCCCAGTTGCAGGCACACGACGAACAGCACCGCGACGATGCGCGTTCTGGCCGTCGGCCGGATCTTCCTGAACGAATCCACGCCGGTGATGGCCGTGAGCTTCGCGCTGTAGATGTTCATCGCGATGACGGGCAGGAACGCGAGTATCGTGACGGCGACGACAACGCTGCCGAGCCCCGGTGCGAGATCGCTGCCGACCTGATTCAGCGCGACGAGCACATCGCTCGCGTGCAGATGATCGGCGAGCCAGCCACCGACGGCGATCATCCACGCACCCGACAGCGACGCGCCCACGAAAACCGCCGCGATCAGCTTGCCGCCCGGCGTGTTCTTCGGCAGATAGCGCGAGTAGTCGGACACATAGGGCGCATAGGCGATGTTGTAGCTTGCGGCCGCCGCGAACTGGGCGATGAAGCCTGTCCAGTTGAAGCCGAGCGGCGCCGGAGGCGTCGCGCCCGCCGCCGCTGCCGGCAGCGGGATGTCATGGACCCAGTGCATCAGCACCGCGACGGTGACGAGCCCATACAGCGGAAGCGACAGATACAGCGCCCATTTGAAGCTGCGATGCATCCAGTCGTGGCCGAGCACGGCGAGAATCGAAGCCGGCACGGTGACCGCGAGCGCTATCCTGAACGGGTCCCAGCCGAACAGTGTCTTCAGGCCTTGCATCATCAACACGAGATTGACGATGTTGAAGCCCGCAAAGACGAACAGCGTCGCGAAGAGCACGAGAATCACGCCGCGATAGCCGAACTGCGCGCGCGACTGGATCATCTGCGGCAAGCCGAGATGCGGGCCTTGCGAGCCATGAAACGCCATGAACAGCGTGCCGAACATGATGCCCAGCGTGCCGGCGATCGTCGTCCACCACGACGTGAGGCCGACGCTCGGCCCGACGAAGCCGATCGTCATCGTGAAGAAAGTGAAGTTGCCGAGGAACCAGAAAGGACCCTGTCGCGAGAGCCGGTCGGTTCGCTCGTGCTCGGGAATGAAGTCGATCGAATGACCTTCGATCGCGCCGTGCTCGCTCGCCGCCGAGCTCGTGCTCGCCGCGCTTTCGTATGATTTCATCGCGTACCTCGATCAGTAAGCTGATGCCGTAAGAGGGGAGAGACGCTCAGTGCAACGTGATCCAGACGGCCTTCGTCTCCGTCAGATGGTCGAGCTGCTCCATCCCGAGGTCTTTGCCGAAGCCCGATTCCTTGAATCCTCCGAACGGCATCGACGGGTCGATCGTGCTGTGCGCGTTCACGTAGACGCTGCCCGCGCGCAGCCGCGGCACAAGGTTGTGAATGCGGTTCACGTCGTTCGAATAGATGGCTGCGGCGAGACCATACGGCGAGTCGTTCGCGAGCTGCACGGCATCGTCGATATCATCGAAGGGCGATGTCACCAGCACGGGCCCGAAGATCTCTTCGCGAACGATCTTCATCGAGTTGCGGCAATGCGCGAAGATCGCGGGCTCGACGAAGTACCCGGCTTCATCGCGCCTGCGTCCGCCGTAGACGAGCTCGGCTCCTTCGCGGCGTCCCGTGTCGATATACGCGCTCACGCGTTCCTTCTGCAGCGCCGATACGAGCGGACCGATGAAGCAATCGGGATCGAGGCCGGGCGCGATCTTCAACGTGCGCGTGTAGTCGACGAGCGCGGCGAGAAAGCGCTCGTGGATCTTGCGCTGGACATATACGCGCGTGCCCGCATCGCAGACCTGGCCCGAGTTGAAGAACATGCCGTTGGCGACGGCGCGCGCGGCGGCGTCGACGTCCGCATCGTCGAGCACGAGCACCGGCGACTTGCCGCCGAGCTCCAGCGTTACGCGGCGGATATCGCTCACGGCTGCCTGTCCGACGTTGCGCCCGACGTCCGTCGAGCCGGTGAACGTGAGCTTGTCGATGCCAGGATGACGCGCGAGCGCCGCGCCGATCACGTTGCCGCGCCCCGTCACGACGTTGACGACGCCCGCCGGAATGCCGGCTTCCTGCACGAGCTCCGCGAAGCGCAGCGTCGACAGCGAAGTGAGCTCGGCCGGCTTGATGACCGCCGTGCAGCCCACGGCGAGAGCGGCCGCGAGCTTCCACGCCATCGTCTGGAGCGGGAAATTCCACGGCACGATGATGCCGACCACGCCGACCGGCTCCTTGCGCGTATAGGCGACATAGTCACCCGGCAGCGACGGCTCGACGGTGCGCCCATGCAGCTTCGAGGCCCAGCCGGCGAAGTAGCGGAACGTATCGATGGTGCCCTGCACGTCGACGTCGCGGGCCTGCGCGGCGGACTTGCCCATGTCGATCGATTCGATTTCCGCGAGCTCGGTCGCGTTGGCTTCGATCAGATCGGCGAGCCGATGCAGCAGGCGCTCCCGTTCCAGCGGCTTGAGCTTGCGCCACGGACCGCCGTCGAACTGCTTGCGCGCCGCCTGAACCGCGCGATCGAGATCCCCGACGGTTGCGAGCGGAATCTGCGTGATGCAACCCGTGGTCGAAGGTTCGATGACATCGAGCGTCTCTCCTGCGCCGCCCGGCACCCACTCGCCACCGATGAACATCGTCTGCGGCTTGTTCAAAAAGCGCGTGGTGGCTTCCTGAACGCCGAAACGCTCCAGATAATTGCGGACAATGGTATCCAACGTCGTCTCCTGTTTTTCCGGGACTTCGTGATGTCGAGTCCCGTGAATGTCGATGTGAACCGTGCGCCTGCGCGCCTTCAACGATTCGCTTTGCTGCGCTCGTGAAAGATGAAGCCGATCGAGTTCATCAGCAGTTGAGCGGCGAGAATCGGCGTGACACCGGCGGGGTCGTAGGCGGGCGCGACTTCCACGAGGTCCATTCCTACGATGTTTCCGCGGCTGCGCCGGGCGAGCGCCTGGATGATCTCGAGCACCTCGTAGTACAGGAAACCGCCGTGGCTCGGCGTGCCTGTGCCGGGCGCGATGGACGGATCGAAGCCGTCGATGTCGATGGTTATATAGTAGGCCGCGCCTTCGGGAACCCGCGCGAGCACGCCTTCCGTGCCGAGCTTGCGCACGTCGCGCACCGACAGGATCTCCGAGCCGGCACGGCGCGCCGCGTCATAGTCGTCGCGGTTCGACGACGACACGTTGCGAATGCCGAGCTGCGTCATGCCGACGATATGCGCCATCTCGGAGGCGCGCCGCAGCGGATTGCCGTGCCCGTAGCGCACGCCGTGCCGCTCGTCGACGAAGTCCAGATGCGCATCGAAGTGGATGATGTGAATCGGCCCCTTGCCTTCGAACGCCTTGATGACCGGTGCGTGGATCGAGTGGTCGCCGCCCAGCGTGACGGGCATCGCGCCGCACGCCAGAATCTTGCGCACGGCGAGCTCGATGTTCGCGTTGCTGCTCGCCATGTCGGTGTGCACGATATCGGCGTCGCCGACGTCGACCATGCGCACCTGATCGCGGCTCAGATACAGCACATCGTCTTCGTGATCGTAGGCGCCGGCGTGACCGAACGAAAACAGCGTCGACGCCTCGCGGATGCTGCGCGGCCCGAAGCGTGCGCCGGAGCGCCATTGCGTGCCCATGTCGTTCGGCGCACCGAGGATCGCCACATCGGCGTCGATGCGGTTCCAGTCGAGGCACACCGGCGATTTCGCGAAAGTGCAATGACCGACGAACGGCAGATTGAGCCGTCCGGATTCGTAGCTGTTTTCGTGCATCTTCATCTCCTGTTCTGTCAAGATGGGCCGCAGGTTGAGCCTGCGCGTTGTTTTGAGAGACTATGAACAGGAATAGCGGGCACGAGAATCATGACTATCGGATGTTCATATCGGAATTTCCGAAGCAACGACGCGTGGAGGCGCGAACCCGATGACCCAGTTGCAGGACGTAGATCTCAAGCTGTTGCGGGTTTTCATGGCCGTGGTGCGATGCGGCGGCTTTTCTGCGGCGCAGGCGAGCCTGAATGTCAGCCAGTCGACGATCAGCGAGCAAATGACGACGCTCGAAACCCGTCTCGGCCTGAAGTTATGCGAGCGGGGCCGGGGCGGTTTCCGTTTGACCGAGCACGGCATCGCGACCTACGAAGCGGCGCAGCGGCTGCAAATTGCGGTGGAAGCGTTTTGCATGGATACGGATGCGCTGAAGAAGCACATCTCGGGACGGCTGTATCTCGGGACCATCGACAACACGGTTTCGGACAAGACATCGCCGCTGCCGTATGTGCTGCAGAAGTTCGTCTCGCGCGGGCACGATGTGCATGTGGATGTCTATGTCGGCTCGCCTGCCGAACTCGAAGAACGCGTGCTGGACGGACGGCTGCATGTAGCCATCGGCCACTTTCCGATTCACGTGCCGGGCCTGAGCTACGCCGAGCTTTATGCGGAACCGGATGGCCTCTATTGCGGGAAGGGGAATCCGCTTTATGCGCGCGCGTTCGATGCGGACGTATCGTCCGAAACGATCGCGGAGAGCCGGATCGTCGCGCGCGGCTATTTCCAGCAGCATGATCTGCGCATGTTGAGCGCGAGCAAGGCAGCGGCGACTGTCGACAATGTCGAGGCGCAGGCCATTCTGATTCTGTCGGGGGCGTACGTGGGGTTCCTGCCCAATCACTACGCGGCACGCTGGGTCGAGACTGGCGACATGCGCCGGATCAGCGCAGAGCGGCTGGGCGGACAGTGGCCGTTCTGCGCGATTACGCGGCGGGGTGTTTCCATGCCCTCCATTCTGAAGGCGTTCATGGCCGATCTGCAGGGTTGTCAGGAGGCGTTGAGATCGGCTTCGCCCGGCACCCTATAGCCACGGGAAATCAATCAATCCAGTGCCACGGCACCCGCCTCCACTCGCGCTCGCGACGGTGCCGTTTCCTTCAACCCGAGCGCCACGACAAACCCGATCGCAAGCGCAGCCAGTCCGAGATGCATGATGTACTGAATGCCGAAGTGCTTTGCGATGTAACCCGCAATCGCCGGGGCGAATCCGCCACCGAACACTTCGCCGATGCCGACCACGAGCCCCGAAGCTGTCGACATCAGCTTCGCCGGCACCGATTCCGCGCTCAACGGTCCCACGGTCAGCGTGATCATGCTGAAGACGAACAGAAGCGTGAGCGTGAGATAGGTGAACAGCAAGCTCGGATTCGCACCGGTCCGCATGAGGAGAAACAGGAAGACGGCCGCGCCGATCACCGAGAAGATCATGACCGGCTTTCTGCCGAGCTTGTCGGAAAGTGCCGGCATCACGAGCGTGCCGAGCGTGCCGCCGAAACCGATCGCGGATAGCACGTAACCCATCTGCTGCATGCTCAGGTGCAGGTAGTCGATCAGGTAACTGGGAAAGAGTGCGCTGAGCACGACGAGACACGTCAGCCAGCACAACATGCCGACGATGTTCAACGCTATGTTGCGGTAGCGAAAGACATCGGTCCATCTGTGGGTGAGGGCATCATGCGTCGCCGTGTGCTGTGCAGCAACCGAAGCCTTCGTATTGCGCAGCACCCTGAACATCAGATAAGCCACCAGCAAGCCCGGAATCGATACCACCGCGAATATCCAGTGCCACGGCAGCACTTTCAGCAACTGCGTGACGAGGATCGGCGCGATGCCCAGACCGAATAGCGGCAGCGCCATCTGCTGAATGCCGATGTTGCGGCCGTGACGCGTCGGCTTCGATGCATCGAGTGTCGCGATGATGCTCGCAGGCGTATAGGCGCCTTCGGCAAAGCCCATCACGGCGCGAATCAGGATCAGCGAGCCGACGCCCGTTGCAAGACCGCTCAACCCCGCCAGCAACGAAAACACGATGATCGCCGGAATGATGACCTTGCGATGGCCCACGCGATCGGAGAGATTGCCCATGAACATCGCCGAGATGCCCCACGCGACGGCGAGCGCGCCGGTGATGTGCCCGAGGTCCTGATAGTCGAGATGCAGATCCGTCATCATGACGGGAAAGAGCGGCATGATCATGAACCGGTCGATGCCGACGAGTCCGAAGCCCAGCGACAGCAAGGCCACGGCTTTCCACTCGTAGGCGATATCCCACCCTGAAACCCTGTTGTGTTCCATGTTTGCGATCTCCAGATCGTAGAGCGATGTCGTCGCACGCGACGAGCGATTGATGTCAGAAAGAAGTCTGCAGGCCGAGGCGGCCGATGACCTGATGCGTGGTGCTCGATTGACCCGCACCGTTGATCCAGGCGTTGTGTCCGCCTTCGACATCGCCGCCGGTCCACTGAACGACCGCTTCGGCGTACAACGTGGTGCGCTTGGAAAGAAGATACTGAGCGACGCTCGTGACTTGCTGCGCCCTGTTGTGGCTCAACTGCGCGTTGCCCTTCATGTACTGATAGTTCGCGCCGAAGCGGATATCCGGCATGAACGTGTACAAGGCGCCGGCCTGAACCGCCTGCACGACGCCGCCTGTCAGCGTATTGCGCGTGTTGGTATAGAGCGCGTTGAGATACACGTCGCCGATCGTCTGACTGAGCCCGCCTCCGAAATTGCGGATGCCGTCGTGGCCGTCGTTCAGCGCCGCGTACCGGGTCTCGTTGTACGCGGCCGCGATACCGAAGTTGCCGATCGCGTAGTTCACGCCGAAGCCGATCGTATTGTTCGCGGAAAACGAGCCGGGCGTGTTGCCGAAGCCGTACAGCGCGCCGAACCTCAGGCCTGCGAAGGTGGCCGAGACGATCTTGACCGAGTTCGACACGCGCGACGTTCCGCCGGTCTGATCGAAGTCGAACGAGCCGGTCGGATTCTGGGGAATGCCGAGCGCGGCGAACGGCCCCTGACGCATGTTGTAGAGGCCGCCATACGTGAAGGCGCCGTCCAGTTTCGCAGGCGGAAAGAAGAGGAAGTCGGCCATCAGGTTGTATTGCTGGCCGAACGTGATGCGCCCGACGCCGTCCTTCGACAGACCCACGAAAGCCTGCCGGTTGAAGTCGGCGCCCGGTCCCGGAATCCCCGCGCCGCTGTTCACCGAGAACTGCGAGGCAAGCTCGAAGAGGGTCTTGTAGCCGCCGCCGAGATCCTCGATGCCACGAACGCCCCAGATGCTCGGCGTCCAGATCGAGTCGTCGGCCTTGAAGTTATGGCTGCCGTTTTCGTTGCTCACATAGCTCACGCCGACGTCGAGAATACCGAACATCGTCACGCTGCTTTGCGCTCTGGCTTGCGGAGCGAGCGCGCATGTAACAAGCAGCGCGCATAGTGTCTTCCTCATGTTCTTTTCCTTTTTGTTTTGAGTCAGAGGACGACCGCTTCCGTGCGCTGGTCGACCGAAAGGCGCGACATGAGATCGCTCAACAACATCGGCAGTTCTTCGAGCGTCTTCACGCCGCCGAAGATGTAGTAGTCGGGCCGCACGATGATGGCTTCGACGCCGTGCTCATCGAAGAACTGTCTGTACTTGCCGCTGACGTCGATGAGCACGCGATCCTTGACGGCATTGTCCGCGTCGCTCGTGATGCCGATCGAACGCCCGCCGATGGCAGCGAGAGCGGCCTTGCCTTGCGCGTCGAGATAGCGGTTCGGGTGCGCGTCGAGCGCGATGACGTGAAAGCCGTTGGGCATCGCGTCGTCGTAACGGGATGCTTCGCCCACGTTCATGACCTGGCCGTGAACGCTCAGCAGTCCGGCCACGCTTTCGCAAGCGAACGCCGGGTCCTTGCAGATCAGGCCATCGGTGAGGCCGGGGAAGGGCGGCAGCGCAGGCACGTCGCCGGCGAGATACGCCGCGTCGCGTCGAGCCGCTTCTTCTTTGTCGGAGATGCAGACGACCTGTCCCATCGCGATGGATGCATCGATCACCGCACGCACCTGCGGACGGCGCTCGGGCGTGTAGTCCTCCAGCACGCGGTCCGATGCGATGCCCTTCAGGATCAGGTCGAAGCGCCAGGCGAGATTCCATGCGTCGCGAATGCCCGAGCACATGCCCTGTCCCATGAACGGCGGCATCTGATGCGCAGCATCGCCCGCGAGCACGACGCGCCCGTCATGCCAGTTTCGTGCGATCAGCGAGCGGAACTTGTAGACGGCATGGCGCACGAGCGTCGCGTTCTCCGGTGTGACCCAGGGCGACAGCAGTTCCCACACCTTCTCCGGCTTTTGCAGCTCTTCGATCGATTCGTGCGGCAGACGCATGAACTCCCAGCGACGCAAGCCCGGGCCGCCCGGCACCATCGTCGTCGGGCGCTCCGGATTGCACCACTGGCCGATATCGGGCACGTCGAGCTTCACGCCGTCGTTCGGCTTGAGATCGATCACGAGCCAGTCTTCCTGGAAGCCGAGATCATCGAACTCGATGTGCTGCGACTTGCGCACGAAGCTGTTCGCGCCGTCCGCGCCGACGACATAGCGTGCGCGCACCGTCTGCGTCTCGCCGGTCGGCTCCCACGTCGCGCCGTTCATTACGCCGCGACGCAAAGTCAGTTCGCAGCAGTCGGACAACTGGCGCAAACCGGTTGCTTCCCAGCCCTGTTGCACGGAGACGTTCGGAAGCGACTTCGCCTTTCCGTCGAGCAGCGCTTCGAGCGACGGCTGATTGAAGAGATAGCCCACCGGTCCATCGCTGATCGATTCAGCCGACCAGTCGATCTCGACGAGCGTCTTCCAGTCCGCGTTGAACCACTGATACTTCGACGACGGTTGCGAGATGCGTTCGACGTCTTCTCCGATGTCCATCGCATGGAAAACACGACGAATCTCGTGGTCGTGAAATACGGCGCGCGGAAGCGGATACAGCGAAGGCCAGCGATCGAAGACCGCGACGTTATAGCCGCGTTCTCCGAGCAATATCGAAAGAGATTGCCCGACGGGTCCGTATCCGACGATAGCGATGTCGAGAATGGTTTGATCTGTCATTTCGGTTCACCTGCTGAAAATAGAGCGAGTTGTGCCCTGGCGCCGGATGAACCGGCTGCCATCGGATCGATGCAAAGGGTGTGAAGCGATCAGTCTTCTAAGACGACGCCGGCTTCGGTGTTGTGGATGAAGTCGTCGGGGACCGGCGGACCCCAGAGATAGAGCGAGTCTTCCGGCGCGAAATCGCCTGCGGGCCACGCTTCGCCTGCGGACACGAAGTCGATATCGGCGGAGTACTCGCAGAAGGAGCCCCACGGGTCCTGCACGTAATGGAAGTAGTTCGAGCCCAGAACGTGCCTGCCTGTACCCCAGCCTCTCGTGAAGCCGGCAGCGGCCATTTGCGACGCGCCCTGACCGACGAGGTTCACGTTATCGACATCCCACGCCGCGTGATGCCAGCCGCGCGCGCGGCTCTTGGCGAACGCGACGAGATGATGGTCGCTGCCGTGCGGTGCATGGGTGAACGCGATGATGTCGAGTGACTTGTCCGACAGGCGCAGACCGAGCGCCTTGCCGTAGAAATCGAGCGCGCCGAGGACGTCCGGTGAAAACAGCAGCACATGAGAGAGGCGTCGCGGGCGCACGGTCTTCGCTTCCGAGCGCATATGCGCGCCGCGCTCGTCCGCATGGCTCGATGCGACGACGCACGGTGCCTTCTCGAACGGCGTCGTCTTGGGGCCGATTTTCACCTGGATCAGATTGCCGTCGGGGTCGCGGAACCAGAAGCCTTCTTCGGGCGATGCAAGCACGTCGGCGCCTGTCGCCTTCACCTGTTCGAGGATCGCTGCGAAATCCGCTTCGAAGCAGTTGAAGCTCAAATACGCGAGCGACTTTGTCGATGCGGGAATGATGCGCGCCCAGCGATGTCCATCGGCTGCGCGCAACTCGAGTTCGTCGGCGGTCGATGTCACATCGAGACCGAACGCGCTGAAGAAACGCTCGGCATCGGCAAGCGAGGGAACGTTGAGCGCAAAGTGATCGATCGAGTGAACACTCGCACATGCGGATGCTACGGTTGGGTCGCTCATGACCGCGTCTCCATGTTCGATAAGCGCCGGCTCTGCGGCCGGCTTCGCGGATAAGGAATTAGCGCGCGGCTTCGTCGGCGATGACATTGCGCAGCGTGCCGATCTTTTCCACCGACACTTCGCAAACGTCGCCCGCTTTCATCAGGAGGCGCGGCGTGCGCGCCCAGCCGATGCCCGAGGGCGTGCCGGTCACGATCACGTCGCCGGGTTCGAGCGTGATGGCTTCGCTGATCACGCTGATGAGCGTCGCGACATCGAAGACCATGTCGTCGGTGCTGGCCGATTGCACCACCTCGCCGTTCACGCGCGTCTCCAGCAGCAGGCCCTTCGCGCCTTCGGGCAGCTCGTCGGCGGTCACGAGATCGGGACCGAACGCGCCCGTGCCGTCGAAGTTCTTGCCGACGGTCCATTGCGGTGTCTTGAACTGATACTCGCGCACCGAGCCGTCGTTGAAGAGCGCATAGCCCGCGACGTGCGAGAGCGCGGCTTCCTTCGAGATGTGACGGCCGCCCGTGGCCAGCACGACGGCGACTTCGCCTTCGTAATCGAGCCCTTCGGAATCGGTCACGGACGGACGAATCATCGGCTGCTCGTGCGCGACGAGACTCGTGTTGACGCGCAGGAACAGCGTCGGGTAATCGGGTTGCTCGTACTTGCTTTCCTTCGTGTGGTCGGCGTAGTTCAGACCCACGCAAACGATCTTCGGCGGCTTTTGCAGCGGCGGAAGGTACTTCAGGCCGGCTGCAGGGATCTTGTCCTCCGTCGCGTTGTTCTTTGCATATTCATCGAGCCGGACGCCGCGTGCGAGCAGCGATTCCAGCGGCTCGTCGCCGATGACGCGCACGTAATCGCCTTCGCGCACGCCGAGGGTTGCACGGCCATTCTTTTCGAAACTGACGAATCTCATTTCTGCCTCCTGTAGACCCGCGGACGAAGCGCCTCGGGTGTGCTGAATCTCGTATTGACGAATTTGTCAGTTCCAATTTTATGCAAAATGACAAACTCGTCAATATGAATCAGATCAGGACAAACCCGCACAGTGCATGCGCTGCTAAAATCAAACCGGATCAACGGGATAGCCAATGGAAGCGACAGAATCGAGCGAAAATCACCGGACGCGCGTGGGTGCGTTGCGACGCGAAAAGACGCGCATTCGTTTGATCGAAAGCGCGCTGGCGGTGTTTGCGGAGAAGGGCGCGGACGCTCCGACCATCGACGATTTCATCGCTGCGGCGGGCGTCGCGCGGGGGACGTTCTACAACTACTTCCGCACGACGGCGGAACTGCTGTCGGCGGTGGCGGGCGAAAGTAGCGACGAAGTGCTCGCCGTCATCGATCCGCTCGTGCGCGCGATCGACGATCCGGCGCAGCGCGTGGTGGTGGGTTCGCGCCTTTACATGAGCATGGCGGCGCGCTATCCGCTGTGGGGCGCGTTCATCACGCGAGTGGGGACGAAACGGGGATCGCGAGGCCGTCTGCTCGACGAGTACCTCATGCGGGATCTGCAGATGGCCCTGGATGCCGGCCGGTTCGACGTCGCCGATGTGGTCGTCGCACGCGATATCGCGCTCGGCTCGATCATGTACGGCATCGAAACGCTTTTATCCGGCGACGCGCCCGTCGACTACGCCGAGCAATCGATGTACGCGCTCATGCGCGCCTTCGGCATCGGAGCGAAGGAAGCCCGAAAACTCGCCTACGCGCCGATCACCGATCCTTCCGCGCCACGCGGCGCCATCTTCGAGCGAGTCGATGCATCGGCGATCGAACATGGCGCCGCGCGTCGTGACGCGGCTGGTTAGGGCCAGGAGAAGGCACTCCTGGGCGCACGCGTTTGGCTAACTGTCGCGCGCGCCCTCCGCGCGATCGCTGTAAAGCGGAACGGTCTTCCCGCTGGCGATGCTGTTGCCGACGGCCTGAAGGTCGAGCGAAGGCGCTTTCGCGAGCAGCACGTAAGCGAGCCGGTTCGTACGCCACGTGACCGTCTTCATGTCCCCGACCTGACCGGAGCGCACCGGCGCGTCGCTCTCGTTTTCCTCGATCACGCACAAGGCGACAGGATCGCCGCGCTCCGGCAGATACACCATCTGGATGAGCGGGCGGTCGTGGTAATTCAGGCGCTGCACGCGCTTGAACTTGAGGCCGACCTGGCGCAGATCCGGAACATCGACCGGCATGCCATCGCGCTGGTGGATATCGGCCAGGACCTGCTCCGTGCTGGCCTTGTCTTCCCGCAGATTGGAGACCGTGTCGCGCCCGTAGAGCACCTGATAGTCCGCTACGCTCTGCACCCACGGATCGGCGCCGCGATTCAACGGGTTGTAGCCGCCGAGATAACCGGTGAGCACGCCCGAGCAGACCGCACCCGCGACGAAGGCCGCGGCCGCCCACTGCATCGAAAAGCGGCGCGTGCCGCGCGGCGCCTTGCGCTCTTGCGGCGTGCTGACGCTCACGAGTTCCTCGATGCGGCGCGTGAGGCTTTCCGGCACGGGCGGCACCGTTTGCCGGTCGTAGGCGGCGCGATACGGCAGGACCGACGCCTGCAGCGCCGCTGCGCGCGCCGCCAGCTCGTCGGAGTGCGCGATCGCCGCTTCGATTTCCGCGCGCTGTTCCGGCGAAAGCTCGCCGTCGACGTACGACATCAGCAGCGAATCATCGACATTCATCATAAGGATTCTCCTTTTCTGGTTGCCGCCGGAGCCTGCACGCTGAATTTCTGGCCGATCGTAAGCCGCGCGCGCGACAGCCGGCTCATGATCGTGCCGATCGGCACGTCGAGCACCTCGGCCGCCTCGCGATAGCTCAGGCCTTCGATCGCCACCAGCACCATCACGACCCGCTGCGCTTCGGGCAGCGTCTCCACCGCGTCGATCACCTGGCGATGCAGCAAATCGAGCTCCGGATTACGCGCCGAAGGATCGGCGAACGATTCGATCTCTTCGTCCTGCCAGTCCATGCTGCCGCGGCTGCGAATCGAACGTGCGCGCAATTCGTTCATCCACGTCGAATGCACGATCGAGAACAGCCAGCTCAGCGTCGACGTCCCCGGCTGCAACTGGCTGCGCCGCTCCAGCGCCCGCACGCAGGCGCGCTGCACCAGATCCTCGGCGTCGTGCTGATTCTGCGTGAGCCGCAGCGCGAACCGCCATAACCGAGGCAACAGCGTCGGCAGGACGGTCGGCAGGTCGTCGTCGTTCATCGGGGCAGCTCCTGTGATGGGCGCGCTCATGATTGACAACACTCCAGAAGCCGATCTATTCCGAAAATTTTTCGATTTTTTTTGCGGAATAAGCGGGCGGGGGCGGCTGTTTTCGGGTCACGGATCGCGCAACGGCGCGCACTCGAACCACCGATTAGGAGACAGATCATGGAGACCCTCCTCGACCGCGCCCGGCAGGCAGGCATGGCGGTCATGCTGGACGCGTGCATCGGACGCGAACGTTTTCATAGCATAGCCGGTTCGACGGCAACCCTCGCACGATTTGCACAGCTTTGCGAAGCGCCGGCGGTGAGTCGTAACACGCTTGAAAGCTGGGCTGCGCTGTGCGAACGCGGCGACGCGACAGCCGTGGCGGCGGCGATCCGCCGCGCGCTCGGCGAATGAATTTCGATGTGAATTCGGGTTGATGCGCGGCGTTTCGAACGCGCCGAAGCATCGTTATGAATTAGGTATCCGAATCAATGCGGTGCGTTTATAGGCCGCAAACCAAGCTTCGCGATCCAATGGCGACGCGAATTTTGCCTGTGCCGCAAGGCGCATTTTTCTCTGGAGACTGACATGGCTGTGGATATGTTTCTCAAGCTGGGCGATATCAAGGGTGAATCTCTGGCGGTGGGTCACACCGAAGAGATCGAGGTGCTGAGCTGGTCCTGGGGCTGCTCGCAGATGGGCACCACGCACACCGGCACGGGCGGCGGCACCGGAACCGCGTCGGTGCAGGACCTCACGATCAGCAAGTACGTCGATAAAAGCTCGCCCACGATCGTGCAGTCGTGCTGCCAGGGCGTGCACATGCCCGAAGCCGTGCTCACGCTGCGCAAGGCGGGCGGCAACGAGCCGGTCGAGTATCTGAAGATCACGCTCAAGGAAGTGCTCATCAGCAGCCATTCGGTGGGCTCGGGCGGCGGCGATCAGATTGCCGAGAGCGTCACGCTCAACTTCGCGCAATTCAACATGGAGTATCAGCCGCAGGACAACACCGGCGCGAAGAAGGGCGGCGTGGTGACGGGCAAGTGGAACATCCCGAAGAACAAGTCGGAATGAACCGCCGGTTCACACACTAACCCACGCCTCTTACGGACTTCACCATGAATCGCGCAGATATCGCAGCCTGGCTCACCGACCTTTCGCCGGATGTTCCGTGCGGCGAGGACGAAGAGTACAGCGCCGATTTCCGGTCTCTGGAAGAGGCGCTCGCCGGCAAGCCCGACGTCCAGTACGGCGGCACCGTGATCGCCGCCACGCCGCCCGACTGGACGCTCGCCCACTCGCTCTCGATGACCTTGCTCGAACGCACGCGCGATCTGCGCGTGGCAGTGCATTACACGCGTTCGGGCACGGTCCGCGAGGGTTTCGTCGGACTGGCGCGCGGCCTTGCGCTGATCGAAGGGCTGCTCGATCGGCACTGGGGCGGCGTGCATCCGCAACTCGATGCCAGCGACGACGACGATCCGACCGCGCGGGTCAACGCGCTCTCGGCGCTCGTCGACGACGCGGGACTCGTGGGCGAGCTGCGCGACGTGCCCTTCGTCGCGCCGCGCGGCCAGCGCGGTTTCGCACTGCGCGAGCTCGATGTGATGGCAGGCGAAGCGCCGCTTTCCGAAGGCGACGAGATGCCGACGCTCGCGGCCATCGATGCGGCGTTCGCGCAGTCGGGCATCGACGCGGCGCGGGCGATGTGCGCGGCGCTCTCGTCGGCGCGGGCGTCGCTCGAAAAGATCGAGAGCACGCTGACCGCTCGCGTGGGGCCGGCGCGCGCGCTCGATTTCGGTCCGCTTTCGCGGCCGCTCGGGCGCATCGGGGACTTCGTGGCGGCGCGGGTCGAGGTGCTGGATCCGGATACGGGGGGAAGGGCGATGGAGACCAGCAGCAGTGAAGAGGGCGCGGGTTCCGGTCCGGCGGCGCATCACGCCGTCGCGGCCGGGCCCGCAGCGCCCCGGCGCATCGCGAGCGCGAAAGACGTGAGCGACGCGCTCGACGCGATCTGCGCGTACTACGCACAGTGCGAGCCGTCGAGCCCGTTGCCGGTGCTGTTGCAACGCGCGCGCAGGCTCGTCGGCAAGAGTTTCATCGAGATCATCGAGGACGTCGCGCCGGACGGCGCGCATCAATTCAGGCATCTGGGCGGCGTCGTCTGACGAGTCCCGGAAACAAGCAAAGCAAAGGAGCAGACATCGTGGCAAAGGAAAGCAGTCAGAAATTCATCGCGCGCAATCGCGCGCCGCGTGTGCAGATCGAATACGACGTCGAAATCTACGGCTCGGAGAAGAAGATCAATCTGCCCTTCGTGATGGGCGTGCTCGCGGATCTCGCGGGACAGCCCGCCGAGCCGCTCGCACCCGCCGCCGAACGGAAGTTCCTCGAAATCGACGTGGACAACTTCGACGAACGTCTCAAGTCGATGAAGCCGCGCGTCGCGGTGCAGGTGCCGAACACGCTGACGGGCGACGGCAACGTCGCGGTCGATCTGACCTTCGAGAGCATGGACGACTTCACGCCCGCCGCGATCGCACGCAAGGTCGAGCCGCTGCGGCAACTGCTGGAAGCGCGCACGCAACTGGCGAACCTCCTGACCTACATGGACGGCAAGACCGGCGCCGAAGCGCTGATCGCGCGCCTGCTCGAAGAGCCCGCGTTGATGAAGGCGCTCGCCACCCAGACTCGTCAGAACGACGACGCCGACCAACCCATCACCGGAGCATGACGCGATGAACGATCTCAGCATCCAGCAACAGGCAAGCCCCGCCGTATTGGACGCGGCGCCCGAACTCGACGACTTCTCCACGCTGCTGCAAAAGGAGTTCAAACCGAAGTCCGAGCGCGCCCGCGACGCCGTTGAGAACGCGGTGCGCACGCTCGCCGAGCAAGCATTGCGCGACACCGGCGTGATTTCCGGCGATGTCCTCGCGACAATCGAAGCGCTGATCGCGCAGATCGATCAGACGCTCACCGGGCAGATCAACCTGATCCTGCACAGCGAGCCGTTTCAGAAGGTCGAGAGCGCATGGCGCGGTCTGCACTACCTCGTGAACAACACGGAGACCGACGAGTCGCTCAAGATCCGCGTGCTGAACATCTCCAAGGCGGAACTGCACAAGACGCTGAAGAAATATCGCGGCGTCGCGTGGGATCAAAGCCCGCTCTTCAAGAAGCTCTACGAGGAAGAGTACGGCCAGTTCGGCGGCGAGCCCTACGGCGCGCTGGTCGCTGACTACTACTTCGACCACAGCGGCCCGGATGTGGACCTGCTCACGCAGATCGCGAAGATCGCGGCGGCGGCGCATGCGCCGTTCATCGCGGGCGCGGACCCGGCGGCGCTTCTGATGGAGTCGTGGCAGGAGCTCGCCAATCCGCGCGATCTGACCAAGATCTTCCAGACGCCCGAGCACGCCGCGTGGCGCTCGCTGCGCGATTCCGAGGACTCGCGCTACATCGGCCTCGCGATGCCGCGCTTTCTCGCGCGCGCGCCCTACGGCGCGAAGTCCGATCCGGTCGAGGCGTTCGACTTCGAGGAAGACACCGCGGGCGCGAACAGCAGCAAGTACGCGTGGGCGAACGCATCGTATGCGATGGCGGCGAACATCACGCGCTCGTTCAAGACCTCCGGCTGGTGCTCGCGGATTCGCGGCGTCGAGTCGGGCGGCGCGGTCGAAGGTCTGCCGGTGCACGCGTTTCCGACCGACGACGGCGGCGTCGACATGAAGTGCCCGACCGAGATCGCGATCAGCGACCGGCGCGAGGCCGAGCTCGCCAAAAACGGCTTCATGCCGCTCGTGCACAAAAAGAACTCGGACTTCGCGGCATTCATCGGCGCGCAATCGCTGCACAAGCCCGCCGAATACGAAGACCCGGATGCCACCGCCAACGCGAATCTCGCCGCGCGCCTGCCGTATCTGTTCGCGTGCTGCCGCTTCGCGCACTACCTGAAGTGCATCGTGCGCGACAAGCTCGGCTCGTTCAAGGAACGCGACGACATGGAGCGCTGGCTGCAGAACTGGATCCTTCAATACGTCGATGGCGATCCCGCGCATTCTTCCGAAGACACCAAGGCGCGCAAGCCGCTCGCCGACGCGCAGGTCATCGTCGAGGAAGTGGCGGGCAATCCGGGCTACTACACGTCGAAGTTCTTCCTGCGTCCGCACTACCAGCTCGAAGGTCTGACGGTGTCGTTGCGGCTCGTGTCGAAACTGCCGACGGCCAAGGCCGCCTGAGCCGCGTCACGTCCGCCCATTGCCCGCAAAAGGAGCCGCTCATGTCCGAACCTTCCGCCCGCGACCGGCTGCAGCCGTCGTTGCTCGACCGCCTGACCGATTTCGAACCGCACGCGCGTCACGAATCCCGCGAGCGTCGCGTGATCTCGGCGCGTGCGCTGCGCGACAGCGTGCAGCGCGATATCGGCTGGCTTCTCAACGCGAGCGGTCTCGGCGAGCGCTCGCTCGCACAGGACGCGGCGAATCTGCCGCATGTCGCGACGTCGGTGCTCAACTACGGCCTGCCGGATCTCGCGGGCCGCGACGTCGCCGCGCTCGCGGCAGGCGCGCTGGAGCGCATCATCCGCGACGCGCTGTGGGCTTTCGAGCCGCGGCTCGCGCGGGAATCGGTGCGCGTGACGGCGATCGACGAAGTGAAGGGCGCAGCAGCAACAAAAAGCGCGCGAGGCGGCCACGTGATCCGCTTCGAGATCGAGGCGGACATGTGGTCGCAGCCGTATCCCGAGCGGCTTTTCCTGCGCACGGAACTGGATCTCGAAGCGGGCGAAGTGCGCGTTTGCGATGCATCGGCCGGGGAGCAGCAGACATGAATCCCGCGTTCCTCAGGTACTACAGCCAGGAGCTTCAGCACGTCCGCGAGATGGGCGGGGAATTCGCCGCCGCGTTTCCGAAGATCGCCGGACGGCTCGCGCTCGATGGCGTCGAATGCGCGGACCCGTATGTCGAGCGGCTGCTGGAAGGCTTCAGCTTTCTCGCCGCCCGCGTGCAGATGAAGCTCGACGCCGAGTTCCCGCGCTTCACGCAGCATCTGCTGGAACTGGCGTATCCGCACTATCTCGCGCCGACGCCGTCGATGACGGTCGTCCAGTTGCAGGCCGATCACGCGAACCCGCAACTCGCGGCGAGCGCCGATGGCATCGTCGTGCCGCGTCATACGGCGCTCCGCGGCATGCTCGACAAGTCCGCGTCGACGCGCTGCGAATATCGCACCGCGCACGCGGTCACGCTGTGGCCCGTCGAGATCGCGCAGGCGAAGTTCTTCACGCATGCGGGCTCGCTGAACGCGTCGGCGCCGGCGCTGCCCGCGGGCGTCAAGGCGGGCTTGCGGCTGCGCTTGCGCGCGACCGGTTCGCTCGGCTTCGAGCGTCTCTCGCTCGACCGTCTCGCGCTGTATCTGCGCGGCCCGGATGGCCTGCCGGCGAAGCTGCACGAGCGCCTGCTCGCGCATTGCGTCGGCGTTGCGGTGATGCAGCCGGGCAATGGCGCGAGCGCCGCGACCACGCTTGCCGTGCTACCCCGGACGGCGCTGCGACCGCTCGGCTTCGCCGAAGACGAGGCGCTCTTGCCGGTCGGCCGGCAATCGTTCGACGGCTATCGTCTGCTACAGGAATATTTCGCCTTCGCGCCGCGCTTCATGTTCGTCGAACTGGCCGGCTTGCGCGACGCACTGCGTCATTGCCGCGGGCGGGAAGCGGAGATCGTGATCCTGCTCGATCAGGCGGATGCATCGCTCGAACGCGGCGTCGATGCTGCGAACTTCGCGCTCGACTGCACGCCCGCCATCAACCTGTTTCGCCGCCGCACCGACCGCGTCGCGCTGTCGGACACGGCGTTCGAATATCACGTCGTGGTCGATCGCACGCGTCCGATGGATTACGAAATCCATCAGATCGACGAAGTCACCGGCTACGGCGCGGGCGCGGATGCGCAGAAGCAGTATCGGCCGTTCCACTGCGCGAACGATCTCGACATGCCGGGCGAGGGCGGCGCGTTTTATCAACTGCGGCGCGAGCCACGGCGCGCGTCGGCGCGGCAGCAGCAGAACGGTGCGCGCAGCAGCTACCTCGGCAGCGAAGCCTTCATCGCGCTGGTCGATGCGGCGGGCGCGCCCGACAGCGGCGACGTGCGCCAGCTCGGCATCGGCGCGTGGTGCACGAATCGCGATCTGCCGCTCTCGATGCCGGTGGGCGCGGGCTCGACCGACTTCACGCTCGATGCCGAAGCGCCCGTCACCGCCGTGCGCTGCGTCGCCGGCCCGAGCCGGCCGCTGCCTTCGTTCGCAGAAGGGCCGGCGGCGTGGCGGCTGCTCGATCATCTTTCGCTCAACTACGCGTCGCTCGTCGATACCAACGAGCAGGAAGGTGCCCGCGCGCTGCGCGAACTGCTCGCGCTCTACTGCCCCGCCGACGATGCCGCCGCGCACCGGCAGGTCGAAGGTCTGCGTTCGGTGTCGTGCGCGCCGGTCGTGCGCCGTTTGCCTTCGCCGGGTCCGATCGTCTACGGACGCGGCCTCGCGATCACGCTGCACTTCGACGACGCTGCGTTCGAGGGCGCGAGCGCATTTCTGCTCGGCGCGGTGCTCGCGCAGTTCTTCGCGCAATACGTGTCGATCAATTCGTTCACCGAGACCCAGGTCGCGACGCTCGCGCGTGGTCCGGTCATGCAGTGGCCCGCGAGGATCGGACGATGCGCGACGCTCTGACCATCGACGGCATGCTCGCCCGCGACGCCCGCCGCTTCGACTTCTTTCAGGCGCTGCGGCTGATCGAGCAGGCGCATGGGGAGCGTCCGCGCCTCGGCCGCTCGCTGTCCGTGCGCGACGACGCCGTGCGGCTTTCGCAAGACCCGGAACTGATCTTTCACCCGACGACGCTCGGCGACTACGTGCCGGGCGAGGACGGCAAGCCCGGCCGGCTCGCGGTGAATTTTCTCGGCCTGCTCGGCCCGAACGGCCCGCTGCCGACGCACCTCACCGCCTACGTGCGCGAGCGCGCCCGCAACGCGAACGATCCGACGCTCGCGCGTTTTCTCGATGTGTTCCATCACCGGATGCTGTCGCTGTTCTATCGCGCGTGGGCGGATGCGCAGCCGGTCGTGAGCGCCGACCGTCCGCGCGACGATCGCTTCGCGGGCTACGTCGGCAGCCTGTTCGGCCTCGGCGCGCCCGCACTCGCCGATCGCGACGCCGTGCCCGATTCCGCCAAGCGTCACTTCGCAGGCGTGCTCGCCGCGCCGACGCGCCACGCCGACGGGCTGCGGCTGATACTCGCGCGCTTTTTCGGCGTGAACGTATCGATCGAGCCGTGGCGCGGCCACTGGATCGCGCTGCCGGAAGATGCGCGCACGCGTCTGTCCGGCGCGCGGCTCGGCGTATCGACGGTCGTCGGCACGCGGGTCTGGGATTGCCAGCACAAGTTTCGCATCGTGATCGGACCGCTCGGCTATGTCGATTTCATGCGTTTTCTGCCGGGCGGCGCGAGCCTCGCGAAGCTCGCCGACTGGGTCCGCAACTACGTGCGCGATCCGCTCGACTGGGATGTGGCGCTGCATCTGAAGCGCGAGGAAGTGCCGCCGCTGCGTCTGCAAGGCAATTCGACGAAAGGCGCGCGCCTCGGCTGGAACACCTGGCTCACGAGCGGCGCGCCGGTCCATGACAACCATCGGGTCGTGATCGCCGGGCAGGCGCAAGCGAACCACAAGCAAGCCCCACGCAAGGAGACTTCTCATGACTGAAATCAGCCGCATGGCCCTGTTCGGCAAGCTCGATCCGCTTGCCTATCGTGCGATCGAAAACGGCGCGGCGTTCTGCAAGCTGCGTGGCAATCCGTATGTCGAACTGGCGCACTGGGTGCATCAGATTCTGCTCGCGGCGGATTCGGATCTGCGTCGTCTCGTGCGGCATTTCGAACTGGACGAGACCGCGCTCGAACGCGATCTGACCGCCGCGCTCGATCGCCTGCCGCGCGGCGCGACAGCCGTGTCCGATATCTCCGCGCAAGTCGATGAAGCCGTCGAGCGCGGCTGGGTCTTCGGCTCGCTGATGTTCAACGCCTCAAAGGTGCGCAGCGGTCATCTCGTGATCGGCATGTTGCGCACGCCGAACCTGCGCAATGCGCTCTACGCGCTGTCGCGCCAGTTCGAGAAGATCAGCTTCGACGCGCTGTCCGCGCGTTTCGATGCGCTGCTCGACGGCTCGCCGGAAGCGCAGGCTGCGCCCGCCACGGAACCGGCCGCGCCGCTCGCGCAGAACGACGCGCTCGCCCGCTACACCGTCGATCTGACCGCCGAGGCGCGCGAGGGCAAGCTCGATCCGATCGTCGGACGCGATACGGAGATTCGCCAGGTCATCGACATTCTCATGCGGCGGCGGCAGAACAACCCGATCCTGACGGGCGAGGCGGGCGTCGGCAAGACGGCGGTGGTGGAAGGCTTCGCGCAGCGCGTCGTCGCGGGAGACGTGCCGCCCGCGTTGCGCGATGCCGTCGTGCGCACGCTCGATGTCGGTCTGCTGCAGGCGGGCGCGAGCGTGAAGGGCGAGTTCGAGAGCCGGCTGAAGCAGGTGATCGACGCGGTGCAGGCGTCGGACAAGCCGGTGATTCTTTTCATCGACGAGGCGCACACGCTCGTCGGCGCGGGCGGCGCGGCGGGCACCGGCGACGCCGCCAACCTGCTCAAGCCCGCGCTCGCACGCGGCACGCTGCGCACGATCGCGGCGACGACCTGGGTCGAATACAAGAAGCACATCGAGAAGGACCCGGCGCTCACGCGGCGGTTCCAGGTGGTCAAGGTGCCGGAGCCGACGGAAGCGGGCGCGATCGCGATGATGCGCGGCCTCGTGCAGAAGATGGAGCGGCATCACGGCGTGCAGGTGCTCGACGAGGCGCTGGAGGCGGCGGTGAAGCTCTCGCATCGCTTCATTCCGGCGCGCCAGTTGCCCGACAAGGCCGTGAGCCTGCTCGACACCGCCTGCGCGCGCGTCGCGGTGAGCCAGCAGGCGCTGCCGCCCGCCATCGACGATGCGAAGCGGCGCATCGAGACGTGGACGACGGAAAGCGAGATCGTCGCGCGCGAGGCGGCGCTCGGCATCGATACGCGGGAACGCGCCGCCGACGTCGCCGCGCGGCTCGACACCGAACGTTCGCGTCTCGCCGATCTCACCGCGCGCTGGGAGGCGGAGCGCGCGCTCGTCGGGCGCATTCTCGCGGCGCGGCGGGCGATCGAGGCGGGCGGCGAGTCCGTCGCACTCGCGGACCTTAAAGCGCTGACCGACGAACTCGCCCAACGCCAGGGCGAAACGCCGCTGATCCTGCCGGGCGTCGATGCGCACGCGGTCGCATCGGTGGTGCAGGACTGGACCGGCATCCCGGTCGGCCGCATGGTGCGCGACGAAGCCGCCAGCGTGCTCGATCTGGCCGCGACGCTGAACCGCCGCATCGTCGGACAGGATCACGCGATGCACATGATCGCGCGCCGCGTGCAGACCGCGCGCGCCGGTCTCGACGATCCCTGCAAGCCGGTCGGCGTGTTCATGCTGGCGGGCACATCGGGCGTCGGCAAGACCGAAACCGCGCTCGCGCTCGCCGAGGCGCTGTATGGCGGCGAGGACAACGTCGTCACCGTGAACATGAGCGAGTACCAGGAGGCGCACACCGTGTCGCTGTTGAAGGGTGCGCCGCCGGGATATGTCGGCTATGGCGAAGGCGGCGTGCTCACCGAAGCGGTGCGGCGGCGTCCCTATAGCGTCGTGCTGCTCGACGAGTTCGAGAAGGCGCACCCGGACGTGCACAAGGTCTTCTTCCAGGTCTTCGACAAGGGCCGCATGGAAGACGGCGAGGGGCGCGAGATCGATTTCAGCAACACGCTGATCCTGCTCACGACCAATGTCGGCACCGAGCTCATCACGCATCTGTGCGGCGGCGGGCGTGAAGCGCCGTCGCCAGAGGACATCGCACGGGCGCTGCGCGAGCCGCTGCTCGAAGCCTTTCCGCCAGCGCTGCTCGGGCGCGTCGCGGTGATCCCGTATTACCCGCTCGACGAAGCGATGCTCGATGCGGTGATCCGTCTCCAGCTCGGGCGCATCGGGCGGCGCATCGGCGAGCGGCAGCGCGTCCACTTCGCCTGGGACGACGCGGTGGTCGCGCAGATCGCGCGGCGCTGCACGGAACTCGCGAGCGGCGGCCGCATGATCGACGCGATTCTCACCAACACCGTTCTGCCGCGCGTGAGCACGGAATTCCTGAGCCGTCTCGTCGATGGCCGCAGCGTGGCGAAAGTCGAAGTCGGCGTATGCGACGGCGAGTTCACCTATTCGTTCGATTGAGGAGCCGGTCATGCCACAACAAGTCGTCATGGGCGCGACGCTGCAATGCTCGTTCGGCATGACGCCGTCCGCGCTCGTCGTGTTGCCCGTCAATCGCGTGCGCTGCGAAGGGTCGATTTCCGCGAACATCATGGATCACGAGCCGCTCGTGAACATCATGCCGTTCGGCATGTGCACCTCGCAGGCGAATCCCGAAGTCGCCGCGGCCACCGCCGCCGCGCTCGGCACGCCGACGCCGATGCCCTGCGTGCCCGCGACCGTGTCGCCCTGGGTGCCAGGCGCGGTCACGGTGCTGCTTGGCAATCAGCCGTCGCTCGACAACATCTCCAAATGCCTCTGCAACTGGGGCGGCGTGGTGACGATCGTCGATCCGGCCACGTGCGAAACGCAGATTCCCTGAACGACGAGGCCACCGATGATGCTCACCGATAACGATCGCATGGCGCAGGTGACCTGCGCGCTCGGCACGAACGCGCTCGTGCTCTATCGCATGCGCGGACGCGAGGAACTGGGACGTCTCGCGCAATGGGATCTCGAACTGCTCGCCGACCGCTCGAATCTCGACATCGCGAAGATGCTCGGCAGTGATTTCTCGCTGTCGCTGGCGATTCCGTCGGGCGGCACGCGCGAGTACAACGGCATCGTCACGGCGTTCGAGCTGGCGCGGCCCGCGAGCACGCAGCCGAATCGTCCGGCGCTGTATCGCGCGACGGTGCGCCCGCGCCTGTGGCTGCTCACGCGAGCATCGCATTGCCGCTTCTTTCACCGGATGACCGTGCCCGCGATCATCGGCCGCGTGCTCGCGGACTATCACATCGACTTCGAGAACAAGTGCTCGGCGAGCTATCCGAGCCTCGAACATTGCGCGCAGTATCGCGAGACGGATTTCGATTTCGTGAGCCGGCTCGCCGAGCGCGAAGGCATTTACTACTACGTCGAGCATCGCGGCGGCAAGCATCGACTGATTCTCACGGATTCGTCGCAGGTGCATGGCGCGACGCCGCATTGCAATGCGCTGCCTTTTCGCGCGCAGACCGCCGCGCCGCACGAGCACGAGTGGGTCTATGCATGGTCCACGGGCGGCGAAGTGGCGACAGGCATCGTCGAGATCAACGACTACGACTTCGAGAAGCCGTCGCAATCGGCGCAGCAAGGTCTCGTCGCACGTGCGCATCGCGTGAAGCGCTTCGATGAGCCCGTCTACGCGATGCAGGAGCACGCGCCCGGCTACACGCGCCACGAAGACGCCGAGCGTCTCGCACGCGCGCGCGTCGAGGCGCATCAGGCGGGCAATGTCTGCGTGAACGCGCGCACCACCGCGCGCGCCATCTGGCCTGGCGGCATCGTGCATCTGAGCGATCATCCGCTCGCGCAGCACAACGGCGAGTATCTCGTCGTTTCGGCCGAATATGAAATCAATTCGGATGACTATATTTCCACTTTCGATGCGCGCGACCGTCCGCCCGTGTTCGATTGCGCCTTCACGGCGTTGCCGCGCGACGCCGGTTTTCGCGCCGCGCGCAGCACGCCGCGCGCGTGCGTCGCGGGACCGCAGACGGCGGTCGTCGTCGGGCCGAAGGGCGAAGAGATTCATACCGACAAATACGGCCGCATCAAGGTGCAGTTTCATTGGGAGCAACTCGAACCGGAGGCGTCGCGCGAGTCGCTGCAGCGCTGCTGGGTGCGCGTCGCGCAACCCTGGGCCGGCAAGGGCTACGGCGCGTTCTTCCTGCCGCGCATCGGACAGGAAGTGCTGGTGCATTTCATCGAAGGCGATCCGGATCAGCCGCTCGTGATCGGCAGCGTCTACAACGCCGCGCAGACGACACCTTACGAACTGCCCGCGAAAATGGCCCGCACCACGCTCAAGAGCAATTCGACGAAAGGCGGCAACGGCTTCAACGAAATGCGCTTCGACGATACGAAGGATGCCGAGCAACTGTTCTTTCACGCCGAGCGCGATATGGAAACCTGGGTGAAGCACGACGCGCTCACGCGCATCGGCCACGAGCGCCATGTAATCGTCGAGCAGGACGATTACGCGCGCTGCGGCGGAAATCGCAGCGACGAGGTGCAGGGCGCCCAGCGCACGCGGGTCGGCGGCAAATTTTCTCTCGATATCGGCGGCGATACGCATCACAAAAGCGGGGCGAATATTTCGGTGGGGGCGGGTGTTAACGTCGATGTGAAGGGCGGGGCCAACGTCACCATCGAGGCCGGCGTGACGCTCACGCTCAAGGCGGGCGGCAACACCATCGTGCTCGGACCATCCGGCATCGCGATCAGCGCGGCCGGGCCGGTGTCGATCGACGGCGTGGTCGTGCAGATCAACTGCGGCGGTGGAGGCGGTGGGGCGGGCGCGGCGAACGCGTCGCCCGATGCGCCCGCCGCGCCCCGTCAGGCCGACGACGGTTCCAGATGAACGATCGCAAAGGAGACTCCATGTATCTCACGCTCACGGTGGAGAGCTATCAGGGCAGCGCGCCCGAGGCGCCGCTCGCGTGCCGCTTCGGCGCGGCGGGCGGCACCATCGGACGCGGCCCCGGCAACGTGCTGATGTTGCCGGATGCGGCGAAGACCGTGTCGCGTGTACATGCTCGGATCGACTGGAGCGAGGACGGCTGGCGGCTCGTCGATCTCGGCAGCAATCCGAGCCGGGTCAACGGCCGGCCGCTCGCGGGCGGCCAGCCCGCGCCGCTCGCCGATGGCGACGTGCTGGAAATCGGCGGCTACCGGCTCGGCGTGCGCACGATGGCGCGCGCACCCGCTGCGGCTTTCGACGCGCCGCTCGGCGTGCACGACCGTCGCGGCTTCGATCCGCTGGACGCGGCGAGCGTGCACGAAGCGGGCACGGCGCAGGCATTCGCGCACGATCCGCTTGCCTGCGCGGCGGTGCTGGCGGATGCGCCGCTGCCGGGCCCGCGCTTCGATCCGCTCGGCGGTGAAGAGGAAATGCCTCATCGGCTCGACGGCCACGCGGCGTTCGCCGGATCGCAGAGCGATCACGTGCCGCCCGAGCAGGTCGCCTACGTGCCGCCCGTGCGCTCGATCACACATGCGCCGGCGGGCGGCATTCCGCACGACTACGATCCGCTCGGCGACATCGCGCTTGCGCCTTGCACGAGCGCCCCGGAGTTGCCGATCCACACGACGGTCGCGGCGAACGACGCCATCGCCGAATCGGCCTACGCGGCGCTGCTCGACGGCATGGGCGTCGATGCCGCCGCGCTCGGCACACGCGATGCCGCCGAGGTCGCGCGGCTCGCGGGCGCGATGCTGCGCACGGCGGTGCGAGGCGTGGTGGACGTGCTGCTGTCGCGCTCGGTGATGAAGCGCGAAATCAGCCTCGACACGACGATGCTGGTCCAGCGCGACAACAACCCGCTCAAGTTCTTTCCCGACGGCGACGGTGCGCTCGGGCAGATGCTGCGTGGCGCGAGCGCCGGCTATCTGCCCGCGCAGACCGCGCTCGAAAGCGCCTTCGACGATATCCGCCGTCACGAACTCGCGGTTCTCGCGGGCACGCGGGCGGCGATGCAGCATCTGCTCGGCCGCTTCGATCCGCAGGCGATCGCCGCTGCCGACACGCGGCGCGGCTGGCTCGACTGGCTGCCCGCGTGCCGCAAGGCGCGTCAGTGGGAGCGTCTGGTGGCGCTGCATGCCGAACTGACGCGCGCGAGCGCCGACGACCTCCAGGCGCTATCCGGCAGCGCTTTCAACGACGCATACGAGCGGCAGGCGAACGGTTTCGCCGAGACGAAGCCGCTGGCTCCTTCCATCCTTCATTGAATCAAAGCGCGAGGCGACGATGTCCAGGAACAACAAGGTGATCTGGTCCGAAGGCATGCTGCTTCAGCCGCAGCATCTGCAGCAGCACGACCGCTATGTGCGCGCGCAGATCGACGCGCGCTGCGCCGCCTTGCGGCCTTATGCGTTCGGCTTTTCGGAACTGGAGATCGATGTCGAGCAACTGAAGCTCGGCCGCATCGCGCTGAACGCGTGCGCGGGCGTGCTGCCCGATGGCAGTCCGTTCCGCCTTCCCGCCGACGACGAACTCCCGCTGCCGCTCGCCGTGCCCGAGGACGCGCGCGATCTGACGATCGTGCTCGCGCTGCCCGTCGCGCGTCATGGCGCGCCCGAGGCCGCGTATGCGGCGCACGCCGCTCACGATGGTTTCGCGCGCCACCGCATCGCGGAAACGGAAGTGCTCGACAGCAACGAGGGCGCGACCGGCGCCGCACTCGTGCAGGTCGGCAAGCTGCAACTGCGCCTCGCGTTCGAAGAGGACGTGGCGCATGCGCATACGTCGCTCGGGATCGCGCGCATCGTCGAGCGTCGCGCGGACAACAGCATCGTGCTCGATGCCGCCTACGCGCCGCCGTGCCTCGACTATCGCGTGTCGCGCCGGCTGTGCGGATTCGTCGACGAACTCACGGGCCTCATGCACCAGCGCGCCGATGCGCTCGCCGCGCGTCTCGCCCAGCCCGCCGCGACCGGCGCTGCGGAGATCGCCGACTTTCTGCTGCTGCAAGTGCTCAACCGGGCCGAGCCGTTGTTCGCGGGGATTGCGTCGACGACCGGTCTGCATCCGCACGACCTGCATCAGCACGCGTTGCAACTGGCGGGCGAGCTTGCCACTTTCAGCCAGTCGGGCAAGCGTCCGGGCGCGTTCCCGGGTTATCGCCACGAACGGCTCGACGAGACCTTCACGCCGATCGTCAATGCGCTGCGCGCCGCGCTCGCCGCCGTGATGGACCCGCATGCCGTGCCGATCGCGCTGGAAGAGCGCAAGTACGGCCTGCGCGTGGCGATCGTGCCGGACCGCGAGCTGTTCCGCTCGGCGAGCTTCGTGCTCGCGGTGAAGGCCGATCTTGCGCCCGCCGCGCTGCTCAACGGCTTTCCGCAGCAGGCCAAGCTCGGGCCGGTCGAGCGCATCCGCGATCTCGTCAATCTGCAATTGCCGGGCATCGCGCTGCGTGCGCTGCCGGTCGCGCCGCGCCAGTTGCCGTTCCATGCGGGCTTCACCTATTTCGAGCTGGAACGCGGCGGCGATCTGTGGCGGCAATTCGCGACTTCGGCGGGCGTGGCGCTGCACGTCGCGGGGGATTTTCCCGGCATCGAGTTCGAGTTCTGGGCGATCCGCCCGTGAATCCCCCGCTTCATTCGACGAAGGAACGCATCGTGAATGCACCCGCCTTGCCGCAAGCCGGCTTCGACCCGGACGACACCATTCTGATTCCGCAACCGGGCGGACGCCTGGCGGAACGCGCGCGCATGGACGAAACACCGCGCGCACCGGCGCTGCCCGCCGCGAGCGGCCTGAACCCGCTCGTGCGCGCGGCGAATCCGCTCATCGAACTGGCGTTGCCGCTGCGTCAGCGGGCCTCGATGACCGATATCGAAGCGCTGCGAAGCGAACTCGTGCGCATGGTGCGCGCCTTCGAAGAGGAGGCCCGCGCCAGCCGCATCGATACCGAAAAGCTCGCGGCTGCGCGCTATTGCCTGTGCACCTGCATCGACGAGGCGATCTCCGGCACGCCGTGGGGCAGCGGCGTCTGGGCGAGCCGCAGCCTGCTCGTGACGTTTCACAACGAGGCGTCGGGCGGCGAGCGCTTCTTTCTGATCCTGCAGCGGCTCGCGCAGGACCCGGCGCGCAACATCGACGTGCTGGAGCTTCTGTACGTGATCCTGTCGCTCGGTTTCGAAGGACGCTATCGCCTGATCGACGGCGGACGCAGCCAACTCGACTCCGTACGCGAGCGGCTCGAACGCATCATCCGCGACCAGCGCGGCGCGTTCGAGACCGAGCTGTCGGTGCACTGGCGGCCCGCCGAGCGCGCGCGCCGGCCGCTTGGCCAGCGCATGCCGCCGTGGGTCTGCGCCGCACTCGCGGGCGTCGTGGTGGTGGCGACGCACATCGCGCTCGCGATGAGCCTGAATCGCACGTCCGACCCGGTGTTCGAAGCGCTCGATCGCATTCGCGTGAGCGAACGGCCCGCAGCGCCCGCGAGCGTGATCGCGCCCGCCGCGATGCCCGCCGCCGCCGCGAATCTCGCGGCCTTCCTCGCGCCCGAGATTCGCGAAGGCCTGGTTTCGGTGCGCGAGGCGGCAGACCGCTCGATCGTCACGATCAACGGCGACAACCTGTTCGCCTCCGGCAGCGCGACGCTCGATCCCGCCTACGACACGCTGATCGGACGCATCGCGCAGGCGCTCGCGGGCGTGCCCGGCAGGGTCGTCGTGACCGGCCATACCGACGATCAGCGGCTCGTGTCCGCGCGCTTCCCGTCGAACTGGCATCTGTCGCAGGCCCGCGCCGATAGCGTGCGCGCGATGCTCGCGTCGCTCACCGGCACGAGCGCGCGCTTTTCGGCCGAAGGGCGCGGCGACGCGGAGCCGCTCGCGTCGAACGACACGCCAGCAGGCCGCGCAAAAAACCGCCGCGTGGAGATCACGTTGCTTGCGCCGGGCGCGTCGTCGTGACGCGTCCGGGACACAGATCAGCATGGAGACATCGATGAAAAAGATCGCAGGAACGCTCAGGACGCCGCAATGGCTCACGCTCGCGGGCGTGCTCGCGTTGCTCGTCGTCGTGTGGTTCGAAGGGCCGCTGTTCGCGTTCAACGGCCACGCGCCGCTCGAAACGCCGCGCAGCCGCTGGATCGCGATGGCCGCGCTCGTCGGCGTGTGGGGGCTCGTCTGGGGCGCGCGCCTCGTCGCCGCGCGGCTCGTCAATCTGCGTTTCATGACCAGCATGGCGGGGCGGGGACAGGCGGCAGCGGCCGGCAGCGCGGAGCTTGCGGTGCTGCGCGAGCGCTTCGAGCAGGCGCTCGCGATCCTGCGGCAGGCGCGCATGAAAGGCGTCAACGGCCGTCAATGGGTCTATCAGTTGCCGTGGTACATGTTCATCGGCGCGCCGGGCACCGGCAAGAGCACCGCGCTCGCGCATTCCGGCCTGCGCTTTCCGCTGCGCGAGAAGCTGGGCGAGGACGCGATCGGCGGTGTCGGCGGCACGCGTCACTGCGACTGGTGGTTCACTGACGACGCCGTGCTCGTCGATACGGCAGGCCGCTTCACGACGCAGGACAGCGACGCTCAGGCCGACGAATCCGCGTGGACGGGCTTCCTGCAACTGCTGCGCAAGTATCGGCCGCGGCGGCCGCTGAACGGTGTCATCGTCACGCTGTCGGCGGCGGATCTCGTGCGCGAGGACGACGCCGCCCGCGATGCGCACATCCGCACGATCCGCAGCCGTCTCACGGAGTTGAGCGAGCGGCTCGGCGTGCGCTTTCCGGTGTATGTCGTCGTGACGAAGTGCGACCTGCTCGCGGGCTTCACCGAGTTCTTCGACGATCTCGGCGAAGCGGAGCGCAACCAGGTCTGGGGCATCACCTTCGCACTCGACGAATCGCCGGGGGCGAGCGCGGCGCTCGGCGCATTCCCCGCCGAATTCGATGCGCTCGGCACGCGGCTGCAGACGCGCGTGCTGCATCGCATGCAGCGTGAGACGGACGTCGCGCGGCGCGCACGCATCTACGGCTTCGCGCAGCAGTTCGCGGGGCTGCAGCCGGCGCTCGGCCGTTTTCTCGACGGCGCGTTTCGCGGCACGCGCTTCGAGGCGTCGCCGCTTCTGCGCGGGGTCTATTTCACGAGCGGCACGCAGCACGGCCGGCCGATCGACCGCGCGATCAGCAGCATCGCGCAATCGCTCGGCTTGCGTCGCGATGCCGCGTATAACCGCGATGCGTCGGGGCGCGCGTATTTCATCAACCGGATGCTCAAGGACGTGGTGATCGCGGAAGCCGGGCTCGTGGGCGCGAACGCCCGCTTCGAGCGCTGCAGCGCGTGGCTGCGGCGCGGCGCGCTCGCGCTGGTCGGCGTGACGCTCGCGCTTGCGCTCGGGTGCATGGCCGTGAGCTATCAGCGCAATCGCGCCTATGTCGCGGAGTTCGAGCGCGAGACGCAGCATGTCGGGCAACTGGCGCGCGAGGCGAACGCGGCCGCCGATCCGCTCGCCGTGCTGCCGCTCCTGGACGCGGCGCGCGCGCTGCCCGCCGGCTATGCGGACGCCGGCAAGCCGGTGCCGTGGCTCACGCGGCTCTGGCTCTATCAGGGCGACAAGCTCGGTCAGGAGGCGCGCGTGACGTACCGGCGACTGCTCGATCAGACGCTGCTGCCGCTCGCGGTCGGCAAACTGACGCAGGAATTGCACGATGGCGCAACGGGCAACGCTTCGGCATCCGAAGCGAATCGATACGAAGCGCTGCGCGCCTATCTGATGCTCGGCGACGCGCGCCATTTCGACGCCGCCGCGCTGCGCGCGCATCTGGTTCCGGCGCTCGCGGGCGACGCGAATCCCGCGCAGCGCAGCGCGCTCGATGCGCATCTCGCCGCGCTGTTCGACAAGACGCACTTCGATCCGTCGCTTCCGCTCGACGACGCACTCATCAAGGCGGCGCGCGCGCGCCTGGCGGAGCTGCCGCTGTCGCAGCGTGTCGGCAACCGCGTGGACGGCGAGCTGGCGCAGGGCAACATCGCCGCGTTCAGCGTGAGCGCCGCGGCCGGACCCAACGCGCCGCTGCTGCTGCGGCGCGCGAGCGGCGCGCCGCTTACGGCCGGCGTCGCGGGCGCGTACACCCGCGCCGGCTACGCGCAATACACGCGCTTGCGCGACGCCGCGCTCGCCAATGTCGAGAAGGACGCCTGGGTGCTCGGCCACGACGACGTCGCGCTCACGCCCGACGGCATCGCCGCGTTGCGCGCCGCACTCGACGAGCGTTACTTCGACGCGTATATCCACGCATGGGACGCACTGCTCGACGATGTGACCGCTGCGCCCGTCACCGGTCTCGCCGATGGCGCGCGTGTCGCGAACGAGCTTTCCGCGCCCGACTCGCCGCTCAGGAAGTTCATCGTCGCGGCGGCGCGCGAGACGACGCTCGGCGCGAATTCGCCGACGCGCGTCGACGATCACTTCCAGCCGCTGCATCAGCTCGCGGGCAAGCCGGGCGACGCCACGGCGCTCGATCGCGCGCTCGCGCCGCTCAAGGACGCCGCCGTCTATCTCGATGCCGCCGACGCCGCGCGCAGAATGGGCCAGCCCGCGCCCGCCGGCGATGCGCTCGGCAAGCTGCGGCTCGCGAGCCAGACGAGCCCGGCGCCGCTCACGCCAGTCGCCGCATCGATCGCCACGGCGGGCACGGCGCTCCTCGAAGGCGGCGAGCGCGCCCGGCTGGATGCGCAGTGGAACGCGAACGCCGGCCCGCTGTGCCGCCGCGCGCTCGATGGCCGCTATCCTTTCGTGCGCGCCTCGACCCGCGACGTCGCCGCCGACGACTTCGGCAAGCTGTTCGCGCCGGGCGGCCTCATCGACGATTTCTTCCAGAAGAATCTCGCCGCGCTGGTCGATACGAGCGGGCCGCTCTGGCAATGGCGCGCGGGCACGCCGCCGGCGGGCATGCCGCGCGACGCCCTCGCGCAATTCCAGCGCGCCGCGCAGATCCGCGATGCGTTCTTCCACGACGGCAGCCGCGACATGTCGATCCGCTTTCGCGTGAAGGCGCTTTCGTTCGATCCGGCGCTGACGCAACTCAATCTCGACATCGACGGGCAGCAGCTTGCGCTCAGACAGGACGGCCTTCAGTCGATGCTGTTGCAGTGGCCGAGCGGCAAGAACACGGGCCGCGCGAGCGCGCAGTTCGATCCGGCTTCGGCGACGCAAGCCGCGCCGCTCGACGCGAGCGGTCCGTGGGCGCTTCTGCATCTGATCGACGCGGGCAGGCTCGACGCCACTGCGCAGCCGGACCGCTACAAGCTCACGCTCGATTCCGCCGGACGCAAGGCCGTGCTGGAGCTAGACGCAACGAGCGTCGTCAATCCGTTCCGGCGCACGCCGCTCGAACAGTTTCGCTGTCCGGAGCATCTGTGATGGCATCGCCGGGTGTCGCTGGATGCTTCGGCAAGCTGCGCGGCAACGGCGACTTCGTGACGCGGCGTCTGCCGCAAAGCTTTGTCGGTCCCTGGGATGCGATGTTGCAGGCGGGCCTGCTCGCGGGCCGCGCGGCGCGCGGGCGTGGATGGCTCGATGCATATCTGACCGCGCCGCTGTGGTGCTTCGCGCTCGGCGGCGGCGTGCTGGGTGCGGACGGCTGGGCGGGCGTGCTGATGCCGAGCGTCGATAGCGCGGGCCGGCATTTTCCGTTGACGATCGCCGCGCCCGTCGAAGCGGGCGCGTGGTCTATCTGGCGTCCGGATGCGCACGCGTGGTTTGCGCGTTGCGGCGCGCTCGCGCTCGCGACGCTCGACAAGGGCGCAAGTCTCGCGGATTTCGATGCCGGATTGCTGGCGCTATCGCCTGGATATGACGCGAACGAGGTTTCGACGCCGTTACATGCGGGAGGCTGGGGAACGAGCGTCTGGTGGCACGCGCAAAATGCGCGCACGAGCGCAGGTCTGCCCGATGCCGCGTTCGTCGCGGCGCTCTTCGATGACCGCGCCGGTTAGCAACCGTCGAAGCAGGCGATGACCGCCGTGATGTTGTCCTTGCCGCCCGCGTCGAGCGCGAGCGCGATCAGTTGCTCGCAGGCGTCGTCGATGGTTTGCGGCGTCATCGTCGCGAGGACCGTTTCGATCTCGCCATGCGGCACTTCGCCGTGCAGCCCGTCGCTGCACAGCAGATAGCGGTCGCCGGGCAGCCACGCGTGGGCTTCGACGACGGGCGCGATCGACGGCAGCGGCCCGAGCGCCTGCAGCAGCACGTTGCGCGGCGGCAGATGTTCGATGACGCCGCGCTCCAGCGCCTGCTGATAGAGCGTCTGGTCGCGCGACAGTTGCGTGAGCGCGCCGTCGCGATAGCGATAGAGGCGGCTGTCGCCGATGTGCAACGAGATCAGCCGCGCCGAGCCGGACGGCTGCCAGATGCCGGTCAGCGTGGTGCCCATCGAGCGGTGCGCGAGATGCTCGCGCAGGTTCATCGCGTGAAGTGTCGCGTTGGCGTGGTCGAGCGCGTCGGCGGCAGCGCGCATCGCACATGCGGAGGCATCGTGCACGGTGGCGTCGGGATCGTCGGTGTGCACGATGCCGGCGTGAGCGCGACAGGTCGTATCCGCAGCGAGCCGCGTGGCGATGCAGTCGAGCGCGGTCGCGCTGGCGCGCGCGCCGAACGCATGGCCGCCCATGCCGTCCGCGACCGCGACGAGGTTCAGCGCCGGATCGATCAGAAAGCGGTCCTGGTTCTCGCGGCGCACGCGGCCGGGGTCGGTGAGGCCGGCCGCCGTGCATGCGGCAAGGCGGACTGGCGCGCGGCGGATGAGCGTGTCGGGATTCATCGGTCGTGCTCCTTGGGATGCGTGTCGTGGTGAAGAGGCGCTACAGTCCGGCGTCGCGCTGGAAACGCGTGCGGTCGTGTTCATCGGAGATCGTCGCCGCGAGCCGTTCGTACAGCGCGCGCAGGCCGGCCGCACGGGCGGCCTCTCGTTTCGCGATGATGGTGGCGATCGGCCCGAGATAAACGGCGAGCTTGAGCGCGGCGGCTCGCACCTCTTGCGCATCGAGCGATGAAGAAGGCGATGTCGCCCCGTGCGCCGTGCCCGTACCCGATCCGTCCGCGAAGGCGGCGACGAACTGCGCCCGGCCGCGATCGGAGGGCACATGCGGCGCGAGCAGCGCGACGAGCGCGGGCAGATCCGGCGCATCCGCGATACGCGCCGCCGCACGCCGCACCAGCAGACGCGCGACCGGCCCGATCTGCGCGGCGAGTCGCGCCTCGACCGAGGCGAGCGTGGCGGCGGGCCACATCGTGAGCGACGGCAACGACTCGCCGCGCCATGAGCCCGTTCCCGATGCGAGCGGAGCGGCTGGCGTCGCCGTCTGCGCTTCGAGAATCGTGCAGTCATCCGGGGTCGCGGGCCTGCCGTCGGAGACATGCTGAAGCGCCTGCCGCAGTGCATCGGCCGTCTGAAAGCGTGCGGCGGGACGACGGGACAGCGCGCGCATCAGCACGTCATCGATTCCGGCCGGCAGCGTCGGGTTGCACACGGACGGCATGCGCGGCGTCTCGTGCATGACTTGCCGCATCACTTCCGCCTGCGATGCGCCCGCGAACGGCCGGCATCCGGTGAGCATCTGATAGAGCACGATCGCGGCGGAGAACAGGTCGGAGCGGCCATCGACGGCTTCGCCTGTGAACTGCTCCGGCGACATATAGCACGGTGTGCCGATCATCGCGCCCGCCAGCGTCAGCGTCGATGATTCGACATGCGCAACGCCGAAGTCCGCGACTTTCAGCCGCCCTTGCTCGCTGACGAGCAGGTTCGCGGGCTTGATGTCGCGATGCACGACGCCATGCTCGTGCGCGAAGCCGAGCGCGGCGAGCAGTTGCGCGAACCAGTCGAGCGCGGTCGCGAGTGCGAGCGGACGGCCCGCGTCGAGCAAGGGCTTCAGCGCGTGTCCGCTGACGAGTTCCATCGCGATAAAGGCGGTGTCGTCGGCTTCGCCGTAGTCGTACACGCCGACGATGTTCGGATGCGTGAGCCGTCCCGCGGCCTGCGCCTCGCTGCGCAGGCGCGTCATCAAACTCGCGCGTTCGCCGGTTTCGAACAACTCGTGGCGCACGGTCTTCAGCGCGACATGCCGCTCGATGTGCGGATCGAAGGCGCGATAGACCACGCCCATCGCGCCCGCGCCCAGCACCGCGTCGATGCGGTACTTGCCGAGTTGCGCGATGCGCGGCGGGTCCATCGCGGCGGCTTTCACCTCATGCCTCGATCATCTTGAATGCTTCCACGAGGCTCGTCTTCATGCGCGCGAACGACGCGGCGAGCGAAGCGATCTCGTCGCGGCCGCGCTCGCTGAAGTTCGCGCCGTCGAGTTGTCCGAGGCTGGCTTCGTCGGCGGCGCGCGAGAGGGCGCGGATGCGCCGCGTGACGAGCAGATGCACCGTTACGTTCAGCGCGATCAGCAACAGCACGAACACGGCGAAGAGCGAGCCGAGGAAGGTGCGCAGGACCGCGTCGCTGCGCGCGACGGGCAGCGCCATCGGCACCGAGACGAAATCCGCGCCGATCACATCGTGCATCGTCCAGTTGAAGCCGTTGTTTGGACCGTATTTGTCGATGAGCGTTTTCGGCGCGCGCGAAGGCACGCTGTGACATTCCATGCAGGCGGCGTCGTTGATGCGGTTCGGGCGCGCGATATACAGATTCTGCCCGGTCGGCGTGTCGCGCAGTCCGACGATTTCCTTCAGCTCGGGCTTGTCGTGCAGATGGCGGATCACATCCGTTTCCCAGTCCGAGGGACGGTCGCGCGGATTGGTCGGGTTCAGCATCGTCGAGCGATAGGAGTAGCCCGCGAGGCGCTTTTCCAGCGTCATCAGCGTTTCGACCGCCGAGAAGGCCGGCACCGATTGCGGCACGAAGCTGTATTTGAGCTGCGTCTGCAAAAGCGGCGTGACTTGCGTGGCGGTGTAGTTCTGCGCCGCGCTCGCCGCTTCCATGAGGACGCGCGCATTCTGCACGGTCTCGTCGATGGCCGCGCGACGCAGCAACTCGCGCGCGGCGAACCCGGCCGACACGAAGCCGACGACAAAGACCGTGAGGAACACCAGATTGAACTTGACGGCGAGCGACAGTCTCATGACTCCACCTCGGTTGATTGGTTCTGCGCGGGCGAGACCGCGCGCCGGCGCGGCATGGCGGGCGGCGGACACAGCACGCGCCGCCATTCGGGAAGGTTGCGCAGGTTCTGCCGCACCTGGGCGCGGAACGGCTCGCCTTGCGCGAGCGGCCGAAAGCGCGCGACGAAACCACGCCGGATCGGCAGCGGCGCGCTCAGCCAGTCGGCGATATCGGCATAGGTCGCCGGGCGGCCCTGCGCGGGCGCGACAGGCTTCGCCTTCGCAGGCGTCGCCGATGACGCGAGCGGATCGCGGAAAGGCAGCGGCATCGCGGCGATAAACGACGTCGCCGGGCGTGTGCCCACGACGAGCGGCCTGCCGGTTTCGCGTTCGGCGTAGTGTTCGCCGTCGAGTTGCTGATGCGCGTCGGCATGCTCGGACAGGGCGAGCGTCATGCTGCCCGCTTCGATGAAGAGCGAAGTCATGTCGCGGCTCGCGTGCAGTACCGCCGAGCCGTCGCGCAGGCTCGCGTGGAGCGTGGGTGTGTCGATTGGCAAGGGATCGGACGCGCTTTGGTGCAGACGTGCGATCTTGATCCAGCCTGAAAGGAGCGCGAGCGCATCGCCGTGCGGCGCGGCATCGAAGGCGACGCGCGTGTCGGCGCCAAGCGCGATGATCGTGCCGTCGCCGTCTTCGATTTGCGCGCCGCCGTGCGCATCGGTGGCGAGCAGATCGCCTGGTTGAAGCGCGATGGGCGCATCGGCGTTGAACGCGGTCGTCGCGCGGATCAGCGTGACGGTTCCTTCGGGCAGCAGCATCGCCTGGCCCGCTTGTGCGCCGTGAAGCGCGCACAGACATGCAAGGGCGACGCTCAAGCGAAGAGTGTGCAGCAGGGTTCGGGCGTTCATCGCGGCGATGCCTCGGAGCGTGAAGGTATTGCGACGAAAACAGCCGTGCGCCGGTTTCTATTCCACATGAATTTCCCCTATATCGATGGAACGAAAACGGCGCCGGTCATTTCATGCGCGAAGGCGCTAGCCGTTCAGAAAGCCGAGCACGGCCTTGCGCACTTTCAGGTCCCAGGTCTGCTCTTCCGTGTGGCTCGTGGCGAGCGTGAGGAGACCCTTGATCATCGCGTCGTCGGAATTGAACGCGAAGCCCGCATCGCCCAGATAGTCCGATCCCCAGACCTTGAGGCTGTCGACGTACTTGCAGCCGGCCGTGAATTCCGCCTGCGTGACGATGTTCTCGTCATCCTTGAACATCGCGAGGAAGTGCATCTTGTCGCCGCAAATGCCGGAGTTGAGAGCCAGCACCGAGAGCGCCGGAATCGGCACCGCATAGCGCTTGAACCAGCCGTTGAAGGCGATCGGCCGCGTATGCAGCGCGTCGCGTTGCATGCGTGCTTCCCAGTAGCCCTTCGCCTGCTCGCAAAAGCGCTTGATGCGCTTGATCTCCACGATCTTCCAGATGACCTTCGCGAGCGTTTCCATGATAGACACGACCGCATCGATGATGGTCGATGCACCCTGGCTCGCGAACTGTAGCCCGAGGCTCGCGCCGCCTTTCACGAGGTCATAGACGCCGGAACCGATGCTCAGCTTCATCGCGCGCCTGATCGCTTCCACGATGGTGCCGGGATGCCCGGTCAGCAGTTGCACGTCGCGGCCTTGCACCCATTCGCGATACTTGGTGATGCTGCTATCGACGGTATTGGCGATGCCCTTGGCGATATCGAGGCCCGCGCCGATGAACGGCGCGAGCGTGGCGAGCAGCTTGCCGCACAGGAAATCGACGAGCTTGCGCAAGAGCGCGGGCATCGTGTCGAGCGCGAAACCGCCGGGATCGTTGCGGATGTCCGCGACCTTTTCGCGGATCATGTCCCATAGTTTTCTCGCCCCTTCCTCGACCTTCGCGCGAATGGCCTCGTACAGCCGCTGCGCCGCGCTGCTCAACGCCGGCAACGTGAGCGTGGCGTTGGTGAGCTGATTCGATTTCGTGAGCGTCGGTTCCTTGTGCCTTCTGATCTTCTTCTGCACCTGTTCGAGCGCGAGCGACGCCGATTTCTGCACGACACTGTTGTCCAGCACCGCGGATGCGCGCGCCGCCGCGACATTGGTGTCCGGCGCGAACCCGAGGCCGACGTTGGTGATATCGAAAGCGCCTTCCAGCAGCACCTGAAACGTGTCGTCTTCCAGTTCCAGGTTGCCGAAGAGATACAGCACGCCGAGGCGCGCGTTGATGAGCGCGGGCGTCATGAAGTCCTGCGCACCGGCCGCGGCGTCCGTGTCGCCGTTGCCATGCAGTTGCTGATCGAGCAGCGTGAAGTACTTTGAGCCGTTGCGCGATGCGCTTCTCCAGGCATCGTCGGGACCGGCCGACAGTCGCCAGCGCTCGAACGCCTGCACCAGCGCGTGAAACTGATGAACCGTCCGGTTGCGGTGATACATGAGGATCTGCTGATCCAGATCCTTGAGCGCGGCGCCGCGTACCTGAAGCAGCGCCGAGGTTCCTCTGAGCCATTCATCGTGAGCAACGATATCGGGCAACTGGGCATAAGCGTAGGGCATGGAGAGGTCTCCTCGAAAACCTGAGGTGGTGATTGACTGTCGGGGAGGCGCCCTAGCACCAGGCGATATCGTTCAGCTTCACGTAGCGGCTTTCGATCAGGCGGCCGCTGCGGCTGCGCAGGTCCACTCGATAGATGCAGCCGAAACTGAAGAAGTTGTGCTCGAGGACAAAGATTTCGCGGTGCATGATGCCTCCTGTCGGGCGCGGTTCGCTGAGCGAGTCGTGGCGATCGTGGTCGCCGTGGGATGTCGCGACCGTCGAAAGCAAAACAGCGGGGTGGGAGGATTTGTTCCGCGTGCGAGGGGGACTTTATTTGCGGGCGAGAAAGGAATAAACGCGGCTCTGAAGTGTCGCGGCCAGCCCTCAACATTCGAAAGTGCATTTCACATTGCGGGACTTCCCGGAAATTTGCGCAGTCGTGCTTTTTTGCCGCTTGAAAACGGTTTTTGCATCGCAAAAACTGCCGCGTAACTCATTGAAAATTAAGCGTAAATTATGTCTTATGTCTTATATAAGAGTTCACGCAGAGCCGATAAACGACGGTACTATTAAGTCATGCAGTTCGCTTCGACAAACGTCGCGACACGCCAAACCGTTTAGTTAACCGCGCTTTGCTCTCAGGAGAGTCACATGGCCCAATATCAAGAAGACATCAAGGCAGTTGCTGGTCTGAAAGAAACCAACGGCAGCGCCTGGAACGCCATCAACCCCGAGTACGCCGCTCGGATGCGTGCCCAGAACAAGTTCAAAACGGGTCTGGATATCGCCAAGTACACGGTGAAGATCATGCGCGACGACATGGCCGCCTACGATGCCGATCCGTCCAAGTACACGCAGTCGCTGGGATGCTGGCACGGCTTCATCGGGCAGCAGAAGATGATCTCCATCAAGAAGCACTTCAACAGCACCGAGCGCCGTTACCTTTATTTGTCGGGCTGGATGGTTGCCGCGCTGCGCTCCGAGTTCGGTCCGCTGCCGGATCAGTCGATGCACGAAAAGACTTCCGTCAGCGCGTTGATCCGCGAGCTGTACACGTTCCTGCGTCAGGCCGATGCCCGTGAGCTGGGCGGCCTGTTCCGTCAGCTCGACGCGGCCGAAGGCGCTGCGAAGGCCGCGATCCAGGAAAAGATCGATAACCACGTGACCCACGTCGTGCCGATCATCGCCGACATCGACGCGGGCTTCGGCAACGCGGAAGCAACGTATCTGCTGGCCAAGCAGTTCATCGAAGCGGGCGCATGCTGCATCCAGATCGAGAACCAGGTGTCGGACGAGAAGCAGTGCGGTCACCAGGATGGCAAGGTCACCGTGCCGCACGAGGACTTCCTGGCCAAGATCCGCGCGATCCGCTACGCGTTCCTGGAACTGGGCGTGGACGACGGCATCATCGTGGCGCGTACCGATTCGCTGGGCGCAGGTCTCACCAAGCAGATCGCCGTGACCCATACGCCGGGCGATCTGGGCGACCAATACAACGCGTTCCTCGATTGCGAGGAACTGTCGGCGGACCAACTGGGCAATGGCGACGTCATCATCAAGCGCGACGGCAAGCTGCTGCGTCCCAAGCGCCTGCCGAGCAACCTGTTCCAGTTCCGCGCCGGCTCGGGCGAAGCGCGCTGCGTGCTGGATTGCGTCACCGCGCTGCAGAACGGCGCCGACCTGCTGTGGATCGAAACCGAAAAGCCGCACATCGCGCAGATCAACGGCATGGTGAGCGAGATTCGCAAGGTCGTCCCGAACGCCAAGCTGGTGTACAACAACAGCCCGTCGTTCAACTGGACGCTGAATTTCCGCCAGCAGGCGTTCGACGCGATGAAGGAAGCGGGCAAGGATGTATCGGCATACGACCGCGCCCAGTTGATGAGCGTGGAATACGATCAGACCGAACTGGCGAAGCTTGCCGACGAAAAGATCCGTACCTTCCAGGCCGATGCATCGCGCGAAGCGGGTATCTTCCATCACCTGATCACGCTGCCGACCTATCACACGGCTGCATTGTCGACCGACAATCTTGCCAAGGAATACTTCGGCGATCAGGGCATGCTGGGTTATGTGGCTGGCGTGCAGCGCAAGGAAATCCGTCAGGGCATCGCCTGCGTGAAGCATCAGAACATGTCCGGCTCGGACATCGGCGATGATCACAAGGAGTATTTCAGCGGCGAAGCGGCCCTGAAAGCGGCGGGGAAGGACAACACGATGAACCAGTTCTGATAACTTCAGCCGTACTTCGAGCAAAACGCCAACCCATGTGGGTTGGCGTTTTTTTTACGCGATGAGGGACTTACTGCTTCCCTGCACGAACCTCGAGTGCGACATGGCCCGGATTGCTTACTGGCTCCGGTTCGGACATCAAGCCGGCGTTGCGCGTCTCTGGCGCGAACAACTGACAGACGATCCCTCCGATGATCAGCGTTCCGACGCAGAAGAAAAGCGACTCACGAATGCCGAACTGCTGAACCGAGATAGGCAGCAGGAAGGTTGCCGCTGCCGATCCAAGTCGACTGCACGCGATCACGACGCCCACGCCTGAAGCACGCAATTCGGTCGGGAAGAGTTCCGGCGTATAGACATACTCCAGGTTGGCAGCGCCGGAAAGCACGCAGGCAAACAGTCCGAAGAGAAGAATGGTGAGGATCGTGCTCTGGCTAAACGAGGCCAGCGCGAAAAGAATGGCACCACACAGATAAAACGACCCGGTCAGGAATACGCGGCGCGGGATCCGGTCGATGATCGTGAGCCCGATCATCGATCCCACGATGAGCAGGATGTTATAGACAACCGCTCCCAGGTAATTGTCGTGAACGTTGAGCGATTCCAGAACCTTCGGCGTGAAGGTCCCCAGCGCGAAGTACGGGATCACCTGACAGGTGAAGAAGACGCAGCCGACGAAGGTGTTCCGACGCAAACGCGCGGAGAACAACGTGCTGAAGCTCGCGCGCTTGTCGATGGCGTTGCTGACCGGTGCGACGGTCGCCGTCACGTTCGCGCCGAACTTCTTCAGGATGATCGCTGCCGCTTCTGCCGCCCGTGATTTCTTGATGAGCCAAAGCGGAGACTCGGGAATTCCGAGCCGGAAGGGAAAGATCAGGAGCGCGGGCACGCCACTCAACGCGAGCATCAAGCGCCAGGAGTCGGGCGCGACGTCTTTCAGCAAGAGTCCAACGATATATGCGCTCACGTAACCCGATGCCCAGGCGATCGAGAGCATGCTGAGAAGTCGTCCACGGTAGCGGCGCGGCACGTATTCGACGATCAATGCTTTGCCGACGACATAATCGGCACCGAGGATGACGCCCAGCAGAATCCGGAATATGAAGAGTTCTGTCGGCGACGTAACGAAGTACTGCGCGCCGGATACGAGAGCGAAAAGCACCATGTCGTAACCGAATATCCATCGACGTCCGAATCGGTCGGCTAACGGACCGGCTATCAGACTGCCCAGAAAGAGGCCGATCAGAGAGGCGGCGCCCAATAGCCCCATCCAGAATGCACTGAGATGTAGAGGTACTGCGGCAATGCTCACCGCGATGCCGACAATGCCGAGCACGAAGCCGTCACTGAATACGCCGCCCGTTCCCGCAAATGCGACGCGAAGGTGGAACCTGCGCAGAGGCAAGTCTTCCATAAGTATGGGTTTGTTCACGCTGTCTCCTGTCTACTCACACTTTACGCCGCCGATTCGAATTCGGAGGCGATGCCATACCTGTCCGACACCGCTGCGCGTGGAAACGCCGGGTCGAGGACGAAAAGAAAAAACGGATGAGGTTGATGCTGGAATGCGATTCAACCGTGCAAGCGAATCGCCTTCGCCGCTAGGCTGAGCTTGCCGCTGTCACTACGATCTCGATGAGCTTCTTCGGGGACGCCAGGGTCGCGCCGACGGTCGCTCGTGCAGGCGCTCGACCCGGCGTCACCCAGTCGTCCCAGACCGCGTTCATCGCCTGGAATGCAGACATATCCGCCAGGAAAATCTGGCAGAAGAGGATTTGAGACTTGTCGGAGCCATGCTCATTGAGCAACTCATCGACGGATTTCAGTACCTGACGCGTTTGCCCCGTCATGTCCTGCTCTACGTCGGTTGCTACCTGACCCGCGAGATACAGCACGCCGCCATGCCGGGTCACTTGCGACATCCGCTTGTTCACGCGGCTACGTTCGATAATGGACACTGATTTCTCCGCCAGAGATTAACGTTCCGGGCCTGCCACCGCGGCCTGATACCTGATTGCCGATGTGACCGCGACTTTTCGAATTGGATCGGGCGGCAGCCATGTCGGTCCGTCAAAACCGAGCACGTCGGTCAAAGCGGCAGAGTCGACACCCATCGCCATCTCGCCCAGCAACTTTCCGAACACACTTCCTTTCAGCACGCCGGCCCCGTTACAACCGACCGATGCATAGAGGCCCGGACGAAGTTCGCCGAAAAAGGATGCGCCATTGCGAGTGAGCGCTGTCGTGCCGCCCCACATGTATTCGAACTCGTGCGACTTCATCTGCGGATACCGACGCTTATAGCAACCGGTCAGCAACTCACGCGTTTTTTCCGACGCTTGCTCGCGTTCGTACGAATACGCGCTTCTCACCATCAACCTGCCGTCCTGAATGCGGCGCAAGGTCGTGCCAAGCCTGTTCGCGGGGATGACGCCCCATTCCTTCGAATCGCCCAATCTGGCAAGTTCGGTATCCGAGAGCCTGGGCGTGACGGCCGCATAGGTGAAGATCGTGAAAATACGATCGCGAAGAATGCCAAGCTGTTTGGCGAAGCCGTTATTGGCGATGATGACGCGATCAGCCGTGTATTCACCGTTGACCGTCTTGACGACGAAGGGCCTGGTCTCGTCAAGAGCGAGGACCGGCTCGTCTTCGAGGATGGTGACGTTCGTTGGCAGCGAATCGGCCAGGCCGCGAATCAGCGCTGCGGGCTGCACGAATACGTTGTTGGGCGAGTGGAACCCGTACTGATAATACGGTGTGCCAATCTTCTCGTTGAGCCCTTCACGATCGAACTCGGTGAACGATATGCCCCATTGCCTGTACTGGTCGATCACGGCGCGCAAGCTCGCAACGCCCTTGTCGCCCGCGGCCGCGTGATACTTGCCCGCCGGATTCCATCCACAATCGATGCGATGTTCACGCACCAGCTCTTCGAGCCACTTTCTGCCGTCGTCATACATGCGGATCTGCTTGCGCGCGACTTCCAGCGGGCTGGTATGTCCGCCCATCTTCGTGTTGTGAGGAAGGTCGATGATGAACCCCGAGTTCCTTCCCGCCGATCCCTCGCCGATCGTCGATGCTTCAATCACCAGGACGTCTTCGCCCGGCCGTAATTCCCCGATGCGCCGGGCGGCCGCGAGACCGGTATAACCGCCGCCGATGATGATCGTTGCGTATCGCGATCGCGTTGGCCGTGAACGCTCGACTCGTTCGGGCAACATTGCGTTCCAGCCGGAGCGCTGTTTGTAGACCGGCGATATGCCGGTCGCTCTCCGGTCCGATGAAGACTGTTGGATGTTCATCACTGAGTTACTTTCCGATATAGACATTACCGGGCAGCGCTGACATACACGCCGCCGCAATAGTTAGCCCTGTCAACTTAAGTGCAACTTCAGACCTGCGTCCGGGAGCAAACTTTTTATCTCCGGGAAAACCGCTGTCTCCAATACGCGCCGGCTCGTCTGGTAAAAGTATTCGGCGGTCTCTTCGTACTCTCCGGCACGCGACACCTGATAGATGGTTCGAGTAAGCGGAGGCCCGCTGATCGGCAACACGCAAACGTCCTTCAAATAGCCCCGGCTCTGCAAAAGAACCAGGGGCGTAGTGATTGCCCAACCAAGGTCGGCGGCGACCATCGACAGGACGACGTCCGAGGCGTCGATCTCCAGATGTCGCTTGGCCGAGATACCGCAGCGCCTCAGATAGCGTTCGGTCAATGCGCCATAGTGCGAAGTCGTACTGAAGCGTACTAACGGCAATTGACGTGCAATGTCGGCAATGACCCCTTCTCGAATCTTCTCCTTTCGCCCGGCAGGCAAAACGATCATGAACGGCTCGCTGAATAATGGACGTCTGACCAGCCGATCCATATCTTCAAGTGCGTCGGACGTCACGATCAGGTCCAGTTGCCGCTGCAAAAGGGCTTGTGAATGTCGATATGCGAGTCCCGCCCACAAAACCACCTGATGACCCTGGTGGATTGCCTCTTTCACGACTGCCGGTCCGACCGTGGCGGCATACGAGTCGATCATGCCGATTCTGATTTCCGGGCGATTCGCCGCGTCAGCTTCTCGCGCATTCGCCAGCAGTCGATTCATCTCCTCGACGACCGAATGGGCGTCTCTCCTCAGCGCGATTCCTGCGGAAGTGAGCCTGATCGGGCGACGGCTGCGATCGAGCACCTTCGTCCCCAGGACTTCTTCGATCTGTGCAATCGTCTGTGAGACGGCAGACTGCGTAACGCCGAGTCTCGACGCCGCGGCGGATACGCTACCTTCGGCCGCGACAGCTTCGAAGACTTGAAGCGCCCGAATCTCCAGCCGGGAAAGCTCTGTCATTGCTGCTCCTGATATAAGGCATGTTAATTCACACCCAATAACGAGCCAAGTTTTACGATTAATATTAGGCAATCTAATAGAAGCGTTCAAAACCGCTTTATATGGGGTAGTGAAAACCCATGCGTTTGGAGCGAGAACGTCGAGCGGCGCGCGGTGGACAGATTCGTCGAAGACATTCGGGAAGAGGGCAACCCTCCGTCAACTTAACGTGTTCGGATGACACCAACGGATATCGCGGGCCTGTCGGGTGGCGGGCGTCATCGGCAGCTTTCGGCCCTTGTTCATCGGAGACAATATCCCTTCCAATCAAAGGCATAGAGCGACACGACAAATTGGCACGGCCCATGCAATGTTGGTGTCGAGCCAGCGTTGCCTTGCGCGGAATGACGTAGAACGGCATCGGGAGGCTTCGCAACACCGGAGTCAACCCATGCCGCTCGCTCGACTGCTCCTCTGCCTTCTCCGATGCACCTTCGCTGCGGCGGTGCTTTTGCCATTCGTCGCGGGCGCGGCGAGTCTGCCAGCCGCCTCGCACAGCTATGAACCCGCAACGCGCGACGGGGATTCCAGCGCTTCGGCCATGCCTCACGCATTGAAGACAGGCATCGAGCGCCTGCGTACCGGAACGTGGTGGGAAGCCAATCGGAAGATCCGCCCGGAACTCGCGCAAGTCGGCGACCTGATGTTTCTCTTGCCGCTTGCCGACAAGAAGCTCGAACCATCGTCGGATGCGATCGGCCGCGTGCAGCGCCTGCGCGAAGCGATGCGCAGCCATCAGATGCGCCAACCCGCCGGCTGGAGCCGCCTCGTTGCGCAGGTGCGGGCCGAGCGCCTGAAGGCCGGCGATGCGTCGGCCGCGCTGCTCGCCGATGCGCTCGTCAACGAGGTGCGCTACCGCGATGGAACCGACGGCAGCTACTACGCGCCGGCACGGTTCTTTGCCGAAAGCGGCGTATGCAAGGACTTCGCCGTCGCGAAGTATCTGCTTTTACGCGACGCGGGTTTCGACATCGCGCGACTGCGTCTCGTGTCGCTCGCGCCGCGCTACAACAACACGCCGGACGACTGGCACGTGATCCTCGTCGTGCAGATCGACGGCGCGAGCGAATCGCTCGCACTCGATTCGCCGAGCGCGCCGACCGTGAAGCGGTCCGACGATACGGCCAACGGTCCGTCCACGCTGCTCGCTGCGATCCTCGCCGGCCGCAAGCCCGCCGACGCGGTGTTGCGCGCGCCCGCCGGACCGCTCACCGCGCCGCTGAGTCTGTCAGGCCAGGCGCGGCGGCCGATTGCGACCGTGTTCAACGAAGAGGGCAGCCGTTCGTTCGAACGTGCCGCGCCGGGCGCGCTGCGACGCGCGTCGGCGGTTGGGCGAAGCGCGGGCGCGATGTATGTCGATGAAATGGGCGATCCGTGGAAAGTCGACAGGTCCGGGACGTTTCCGAAGTGGCGCGTCGTCGGTGATCAGACTGACGCGATGGAGCAGGCGGATCAGACGGCAAGGTTGATACGCGTGGCGGGGCGTTGATCGACGCTATGTGTCGCTGCGCGCCCCTTTTGCGTTGGCCACCACCTTCAGGTCACGACAGCGAAGCACATCAGAAATCGATCTGCGCGGAAAGCAGCAACGTGCGCGGCGCGGCATTCATCACGTACGTGCCTTGCTGAATCCAGTATCGGCTACCGAAGAGATTCTCGATGTTCGCGCGGAATACGACATCCTTCTGCGCGATCCGCATTCCGTAACGCACACCGACGTCGTAACGCGTCCACGCCGGCAGGCGCAACGTGTCGCTCGAATCGTAGTACTGCGCGCCCGTATGGATGATCCGGCCATTGACGCTCAGCCCGGCCACCCACGGCAGGTCGTAGTCCGCGCCGAGGTTGAACGCGAACTTCGGCACGCCGCCCGGATCGTTGCCGTCCTGCGTGCCGCCCGCCGTGCCCGAGACCTTAGGATCGTAGAACGTCGCGCTCGCCATCATGCGAAGGCCGCGATATACCTCGCCGTAAGCGGCCAGTTCGAGCCCGCGCACACGCGTCTTGCCGTTGTAGCCGTAGATGTTCGTCGTCGGATCGGTGACGGCGTTCGGCTGCGAGATCTGGAAGATCGCGGCCGACGTCATCACGCGGCCCCAGTCCGCCTTCACGCCCGCTTCGTACTGGTTCGATTTGTACGGCGCGAATGCCTGTCCTGCATTCGCGGTGCCGGCCGGCGCGGTGCCGCCATTGCTGAGACCCGACGTGAAGTTGCCGTACACCGAAACGTTCGATAGCGGCTTCACCACGATGCCCGCGAGCGGCGTGATCGCCTGCTGATCGATCGAGCTTTGCTGGATGCCCGTGGTCGGATCGTAGTTGTCCTGCCCGATCGTCTGACGGCGGAAGCCGCCCGTGATCAGCACGCGGTCATTGAGGAACGACATCGTATCGATGATCTGCTGACTGTTCAGGCGCGTCTGGCTGCTGCGCTGCATGTCGCCGCGCGGGATGCCCACCGGTGCGAGCGGCGTCGGACTGTAGAGATTGGACGCCACCGAATCCGACGACAGCGCATAGAAATAGCCGATCTCCTGATTCAGGCTCGTGACGCCGGTGACGAGCGTGTGCCTGACGCCGAAGGTATCGAAGTGAAAGCGCAGGCCCGCGTCGACGGTCTTCGTGCGGGTGTATTGATCGTAGTAGCCGTTCGCGACGTCGAAGGCGCCCGCGGCCGTCATGCCGCTCGCGAACGGGAAGTTCTGCTCGGACGTGCCGTAGTGCTCGCCTGCCGCGCCGTACACGGTCACGTACTTGTTGATGTCGTACTCGGCGCGCGTCATGACGGCCGAGTCGCGCAGCTTCAGCTTCGATCCGGGATAGAGGTTGTTGTACGCCGACGGCACCGCCGGCACGGCAGTCGCAGTGCCGAAGCCGATTTGCGAACGGAACTCGTCGGTGTTTTCGGAGACGTTGTAGGCGTCGAACGACCAGCGCAGTTGCTTGCCGCGATAGTCCAGCCCGATCGCGCTGTCGCCCTGGAGCTGATTGCCGTGCGCGATGCCCGTCTGTCCGTCCTTGATCTGTCCGTTGAAGCGGATGCCCCACTGGCCTTCGTCGCCGAAGCGGCGGCCGACATCGGCGGCGATGCCGAACTGGCCTTTGGTCTGATACAGCGCCGTCAGTCGCGTGAGCGGCGTATCGTCGGCGCGCTTGGTGACGATGTTGATCGCGCCGCCGACGCTGCCGCCCGGTCCCATGCCGTACATCAGCGAACCCGGGCCTTCGAGCACTTCCACGCGCTCGAGCAGATTCACGGGCACGCGCGCCGCCGAGACCATGCCGTACAGGCCGTTGAGCGCGACATCGGTCGGTTGCACATCGAAGCCGCGAATCTGGAAGACATCGCCGAAGCCGCCGCTGCTCTGTTCCGCGCGCACGGAGGCGTTGTTGGTGACGACATCGGCGATGGTGCGCGCCTGCGTGTCGCGGATCATCTGCTCGGTGTAGTTGGTGGTGTCGAACGGCTGATTCATCACGTTCGATGTCCCGAGAACCCCGATGCTGCCGCCTCGCGCCAGTTGACCGCCCGCGTAGGGCGCGGGCAGGTCGCCAGCGTCGGCGGTGCCCTTGACCACGATGGCGGGAAGCGCCGTCGATTGCGATGCGGTGCCGTCGGTGCCGTCGGTCGGGCTCTGCGCGTAGGCGCTCGCCTGGAGCGCAGTTGCGGCGATCAGTCCGACGAACAGGCGGTCGACCGCCCACGACACCGCAGTGCGCCGATGAGTTTCTTGCTGCATTCCCCGTTGCGACATAAGGCCAGACTCTTTTTCGTTGAGTGGTAAGTGAAATATGTAAATGCGAATTATTCGCGATTGTAGGGCAAAAAGTTAAACGAACGGTACATTTATCGATTGGTCGTATCAGAAAGTGTTGTGGCGAGGCGACGCGTGTAAAGCTGTGCCCGAAGAACTGATGTCGACCCTCGCGATTGACTCGATCATTTCAAACGGCCATGTTCCTGGACGGTGCTGCAGAACAGGACCGTCAAACACGAGGGCACGAGACAGCCATGACCGTAACGAAGTTCGACATCGAGAAATGCATGCTGGACTTGCTCGGCAGGCGCGCTACGACGGCCTCGATTTGTCCATCGGACGTCGCGCGTGCTTTAGTTCACGACGAAGACGGATGGCGAGCGTTGATGCCGTCGATAAGGCAAGTCGCTACGAGGCTTGCGCGTGAGGAGCGCATTGTGATGACGCAGAAAGGGACGCGATTGAACCCCGAGTCGAGCATTCATGGCCCGATTCGGTTGCGACGCGGACCGAAATTCACTGCGCCGGAATGAACGCAATCATGGCTGACTACGTGTCGCTGTGTTCACGCGCCGGTTCGCCCCGGCTCGTTCGCAGGGTTGCCTGGCCGTCCGCCTCTGGCCGAGCGGTCGCCGTTCCGAACGCAGGAAGGGTTTACCGCTACACATTCCGCCTTGACGTCAACTTCATCACAAACGATACTTTGTCCGTACAAAGCAACGTTTAAGACAGGAGACGTAAAGCATGCATTCGGACAGAGTGGGCAAACAGCGTTACCGGGCCAGCTACGGTCGTTATCTGGAAGAGTTCACCGTCGGCGATATCTACGAGCATCGCCCGGGCCGCACCATCACGGATGCGGACAACATCCAGTTCTCGCTGCTGACGATGAACTTCCACCCAATGCACTGCGACGCGCATCACGCATCGAAGAGCGAGTTCGGCAAGCTTCTCGTGAGCAGCGGCCTGACCGTTGCGATCGTGCTGGGCATGTCGGTGAACGACGTGAGCGGCAAGGCGATCGCCAATCTCGGCTGGAAGGAAATCCGCCTGACGGGTCCCGTTTTTGCGGGCGACACGCTGTACGCGGAGTCGGAAGTGCTCGAAGTGCGCGAGTCGAAATCACGCCCGACGCAAGGCGTCGTCACGGTGCACACGCGTGCGTTCAATCAGGACGGCAAGCCCGTCATGGACTTCATCCGTACCGCGCTGATCGCAAAGCGCGGCCACGGCACGGCCGAAGACTGAGCCCGCAGACCTGATGCATCCAGCCGGCGACATTGCCGCCGGCGCTCCCTTTCCGTCTCGCCCACAAGACCGCCTCGATAACGACGACACGCGGCGGCGCGACGGTTCATCGTCACAGTACTGGAGACAACTGTGAGTCATTACGTAAGCTCGGGCGCCCGGCTTGACCGGCTGCCGATGTCGCGTTTTCACTGGAAGATTCTCGGTCTCATCAGCGCGGGCGCATGCCTCGACGCATTCGATGTCTATCTCGCGGGCGGCGTGTCCGCCGCCATGCTCAAATCGGGCTTCTCGACGCTGCAACTCAACGCGCTGTTCGTCTCGTCGGGCTTTCTCGGCATGGTGATCGGCGCGGGCCTGTCGGGCTATCTCGGCGACCGCTTCGGCCGCCGCTCTTCGTATCAGTTCAATCTCGCGCTCTTCGGCTTGATGTCGTTCGTCGCCGCATTCGCGCCGAACATCCAATGGCTGATCGGCGCGCGCTTCGTCATGGGCATCGGGCTCGGCGCAGAGTTGGTCGTCGCGGCGGGCACCTTGTGCGAATTCATTCCGCCCGCGTATCGCGGACGCTGGATCTCGCTGCTCGGCCTCATCGTCAACTCGGGCCTCGTGATCGCGACGAGCGTGGGCTATGTGGTCATTCCGCATCTCGGCTGGCGCTGGATGTTCGGCATCGCGGGCATCGGTGCGGTGATCGTGTGGGCGCTGCGTCATCGCATGCCCGAGTCGCCGCGCTGGCTCGAATCGGTCGGACGCACGCAGGAAGCGGAAGAAACCGTGAGCGCCATCGAAGCCGAAGTCGCCGCGCGCAAAGGCCCGCTGTCCGACGTCCCCCGCACGCAGAATCTTCAGGTGCCGAGCGTGCCGCTGTCGGCCCTCTTTCGCCGCGGCATGATCGGCCGCACGCTCACGGCCGCGTTGACGGCGGTCGCGGTGAATGTCGCGGTGTACGGCTTCGTCGCGTGGCTGCCGACGTTCTTCGTGCACGAAGGTCGCGACATCGTGACTTCGCTCGGCTTCACGACGCTGATGTCCTTCGGTGCGCCGTTCGGCGCGGTGCTCGGCTACGTGACCGCCGATCGTCTGGGCCGCGCGAAAGGACTCGTGTTCTTTAGCGTCATCACTATCGTGCTGGGCTTCGTCTATCCGCAGATGACGGCCAATGCGGCGATCGCCGTCGTGGGCTTCACGCTCGTGAGCTGCATCTTCGGCATCGTCACGCTGGGCCTGTTCGGCTATGTGCCCGAACTGTTCCCGACCGCGCTGCGTCTGCGCGGCACGGGCGTGGCGGGCGTATGCGGACGCGTCGCGTCGATGCTCACTTCGTATGCAGCGGTGATCCTGTACGCGCAACTCGGCCTGTTCGGCGTGCTCGGCATGGTCGCGGGCGTTCTGGTCCTGCTCGTGATCGCCGTGTTGAGTCTCGGCGTGGACGCGAACCAGTTCTCGCTGGAAGACGTCTCGCCCGATGAGGAACCCGCCGCCAACGATCTGCCGCTCAACCATCAGGGAGCCACGCGATGAATGCACGCAACGAGATTCAGCAGCAGGCACTAACGGTGTCGCAACGCCTGGCTTCCTTTACGACGCATCTGCAACTGAGCGACGTGCCAGAGCGCGTGCGCGAACGCGCGAAGCATCTGATCCTCGACAGCATCGGCCTTGCCTATGCGACGCTGAAGCTGCCTTACGCAAGCTCGACGCTCGCCGCGATGCAGGAACTCGGCAGCGGCGAAGCGACGGTCTTCGGACACGAGCAAAAGCTCGCGCTGCGCGATGCGATGCTGCTCAACGGCCTGCTGATTCACAGCCTCGATTTCGACGACACCCACGCACGCGGCGTGATTCATTCGACGGCGAGCGCCTTGCCCGTCGCCTTCAATCTCGCCGAGCGCGAGAACGCGAGCGGCGCCGATCTGCTCACCGCCTATCTCTGCGCGATGGAAGTATCGACGCGCGTAGGCTCCGCCGCGAAGAGCGGCTTTCATAACGCGGGCTTTCATCCGACGGGCCTCGTAGGCGCGTTCGGCTGCGCGCTGGGCGCGGCGCGTCTGCTCGGTCTGTCGGTCGAACAGGCGCAGCATGCGCAAGGCATCGTGCTGTCGATGGCATCGGGCAATCTGGAATTTCTGCAAGACGGCGCATGGACCAAGCGCCTGCATCCGGGATGGGCCGCGGTCGCAGGCGCAACATCCGCGACGCTCGCGAAGCATGGTTATATCGGCCCGGGCGCGGCGTATGAAGGCCGCTTCGGTCTCTATGCGCTCTACATGAAGCAGTCGCTCGAAGCGGGCGATATCGACATCGCGACGGCGGGCCTCGGCGAAACATGGGAAATCGACGGCGTTGCCCTCAAGCCGATTCCCGCGTGCCATTTCACGCATGCATCGTCGGATGCGGCGATCGCGCTGCATCGCGCGCATGGTTTGAAGGCGAGCGATATCGAGCGCGTGATCGTGCGCGTGCCCGGCCCGACGATCCCGATCGTCTGCGAGCCGGTCGCGCCGAAGCAGAACCCTTCGAACAGTTACGACGCGCAGTTCAGCATTCCGTACATCGTCGCGACCGGGCTGCTGCATGGCCGCTTCACGCTCGACGATCTCGAACCGGAAGCGCTCTCCGATGCAACCGTGCGCGCACTCGCGGCGCGCGTCGTACACGAGGCGGACCCGGACTCGACATACCCGCGTCACTACACGGGCGAAGTGATCGTGCATACGCGCGATGGCCGCACGCTGACGCATCGCGAGTCGATCAATCGCGGCTCGTCGGACAAGCCGCTCACCAACGACGACATCGTCGCGAAGTTTTTCGACAACGCGCAGCGCAATGTTTCGCGCGATGCCGCCGAACGCATCTGCGAAGCGGTGCTTTCGCTCGACGCGCATCCGGCACGCACGCTGGCGCACGCGCTCGCGTAAGACGTACACACGAATACAGGAGAAGCAATGGCTACCATCGACACCGATCAACAGCAGGACATGAGCGACTACGCAGAGAACGAGACGCTCATTCTCGACATGCTCGACCGCTTCCTCAAGACGGAAGTCAAACCGTATGTGCACGAACTCGACGCGAAGGACGAGTATCCGCACGAGATCGTCGAGAAGATGAAGGACATGGGGCTGTTCGGTTGCCTGATCTCGCCCGAGTACGGCGGTCTCGGTCTGACGACGGCGACCTACGCGAAGATCGTCGATCGCATTTCGGCGGTGTGGATGTCGGTGAGCGGCATCATCAACTCGCACCTCATCATGGCGATGACGATCCAGCGCAACGGCACCGAAGACCAGAAACGCGAGTTCCTGCCGCGCATGGCGACGGGCGAACTGCGCGGCGGCATCGGCCTGACCGAGCCGGATTGCGGCACGGACCTTCAGGCGATCCGCACCGTCGCGCGCCGCGATGGCGACGAGTATGTCGTCAATGGCAACAAGACATGGATCACGAACAGCAAGTACGGCAACGTGCTCGCGCTGCTCGTCAAGACCGATCCGGACGCACAGCCGCGTCATAAAGGCATGAGCCTGTTGATCGTCGAGAAAGGACCGGGTTACGAAGTGAGCCGCCAGTTGCAGAAGCTCGGCTACAAGGGCATCGATACCTGCGAGCTCACGTTCACCGATTTTCGCGTGCCGGTGTCGCGCGTGATCGGCGGTCAGGAAGGGCTCGGGCTCAAGCAAATTCTGAGCGGTCTGGAACTCGGCCGCATCAACGTGGCGGCACGCGGCGTCGGCGTCGCGCAGGCCGCGCTCGATGAAGCGGTCGCGTATTCGCAGCAGCGCAAGACCTTCGGCAAGCCCATCTGCGAGCATCAGGCGATCGCGCTCAAGCTCGGCGAAATGGCGACGCGCGTGGAAGCCGCGCGCCTTCTGACCGACTCGGCCGCGCGCGCGTACGACAAAGGCCTGCGCTGCGACATGGAAGCGGGCATGGCGAAGTACTTCGCGACCGAAGCGGCTGTCGAGAACAGCATGGAAGCCATGCGCATCCACGGCGCATATGGCTATTCGAAGGAATACAACGTGGAGCGGCTGTATCGCGATGCGCCGCTCCTGACCATCGGCGAGGGCACCAACGAGATGCAACGCCTGATCATCGCCAAGATGCTGATTGCGAGGAACCCTGCATGAGCCTGCCTCTTTCCGGCGTACGTATCGTCGCCATCGAACAATACGGTGCGGGTCCGTTCGCGACGCAGCATCTCGCCGATCTCGGCGCGGAAGTCATCAAGATCGAGAACTTCCGCGAAGGCGGCGATGTCGGCCGCAACGTGGGTCCTTATTTCTTCGGCGAGGGCGACAGCCATTTCTTCGAGGCGTTCAATCGCAACAAGTGCAGCCTGACGCTCGATCTGAAGAAGCCCGAGGGGCGTGAAGTGCTGCTCGATCTCGTGAAGACGAGCGATGCGGTCTTCAACAATCTGCGCGGCGATCTGCCTGTGAAACTGGGTCTCACCTACGACCAGTTGAAGGACGCGAATCCGGCGATCGTCTGCGCGCATCTTTCCGCGTATGGACGCACCGGCAGCCGCGCATCGTGGCCCGGCTACGATTATCTGATGCAGGCGGAAGCGGGGTATCTGTCCGTGACCGGCGAGCCCGACGCGCCGCCTGCGCGCTTCGGCCTCTCGATCATCGATCTGATGACCGGGACCACGGCCGCGATGGCGCTGCTCGCGGGTCTCGTGCAGGCGCGCACGACGGGCATCGGCCGCGACATGGACACGAGCCTCTTCGATGTCGCGCTGCATAACCTCGCGTATGTCGGCACGTGGTATCTGAACGGCGGCACGGTGACCGGACGCGACCGTCGCTCGGCGCATCCGTCGCTCACGCCGAGCCAGTTGTACAAGACGAAGGATGGCTGGATTTTCCTGATGTGCAACAAGGAAAAGTTCTGGGGCGTGCTGGCCGAGATACTCGACAAGCCGTCGTGGATCACCGACGAACGCTTCTGCAATTTCAAGGCGCGGCTCGCGAATCGCGATCTCGTGGAACAGGAACTGGATGCGGCGCTCTCGCGCGCGACGACCGCCGAATGGCTCGAACGCCTGGGTGGCCGCGTGCCCGCCGCGCCGGTCTACGACGTCAAGCAGGCGCTCGACAATCCGTTCGTCGCGGAGCGTCAGAGCGTGACGGAAGCGGAGCATCCGCGCTTCGGCAAGGTCCGCAACGTGGCCGCGCCGGTGCGCGTGAACGAGACCCTGGCGGCACGCGCCGCGCCCGACCTCGGGCAGGACAACGCGAGGCTTCTGGCCGAACTCGGTTACGATGCTGGACGGATCGCTCATTTGCGCGAAAGCGGCGCGGTGCAATGATGATGCTTGCACCGGATGATGTCGCGCGAATGGCGGGTCCGTCCGTCAATCCCTCATCGTGCGTGCAAAAGATGGTCAACGTGCTCGGTCAGCAACCGCGTTATCTGCAACTGGCGCAGACGCTCATCAACGAAATTCAGAACGGACGCTTTCCCGTGGGCTCCACCATTCCCACCGAATTCGAACTGTGCGAGCAATTCGGCGCAAGCCGCTCGACCGTGCGCGAAGCGGTCAAGCAGCTCGTGCAACTCGGCATGGTGGTGCGGCAGGCGGGCATCGGCACCACGGTCAAGGCGCTGAATTCGGAAGGCAGTTATCGGCAGGTCATGCAGCAACTGAGCGACCTGCATCGCTATTCCGCGGACACCGCGCTTCAGGTCCTGAAGAAGGAGACCGTCGAAGTGAGCGATGCCTCGCTGTGCGCGATGTTGCAGGCGAAGCCCGGCGAAACGTGGCTGCGTCTGGAAGGCATCCGGCGCTCGCCGGAGAGTGCCGATCCGATCTGTCATACCGAAGTCTATATACAGCCCGCGTTCCGTTCGCTGACGGGCATCGAGGACGAGCCGCATACGCCGATCTTCATGATGATCGAGCGTCAGTTCGGCGAGCAGATCGCACGCGTGGAGCAGGAGATTCGCGCGATGGCGTTGCCCGCGGACATCGCGCGCCTCGTCAATGCGAAGGCGCGTTCGCCCGCACTGTGGCTGTCGCGCCGGTATTTCAACAAGCGCGGGGAGATCGTCGAGGCGGCGGTCAGCATCCACCCCGCCGACCGCTTCAGCTATTCGGAGACGTTCCAGCGCGGCTGGAGCGGCGCCTGAAGCATTCGAGGAATTGCGCATGATTGCACGCAGTTATCTGTTCGTTCCGGGTGATCGTCCGGAACGTTTCGACAAGGCATTGGCGACAGAGGCGCATCGCGTCGTCATCGATCTGGAGGATGCGGTCGCCATCGACGCGAAAGCGCAGGCTCGCACGCAGATCGCGCAATGGTTGCAGTCGCCACTATCGGCCGAGGTGCGCGAGCGCGTCGTGATACGCGTGAATGCCTATGGCACGCCGTGGCACGAGGAAGATGTGTCGATGGTGCGCGCGGCTGGCGTGCGCGCCGTCATGGCGCCGAAGGCCGAGGATGCGGCGCAGCTCGCCGATATCGCGGCGCGCTGTGTCGAGGGCGTCGAACTGATCGCGCTGGTGGAAAGCGTCGCGGGCGTGGTCCGTATGCGCGAGATCGCGCAGGGCGGACGCGTGGCGCGGCTCGCCTTCGGTTCGTTCGATTTCGGCGTGGACGCGGGCATCGATGGCACCGGGCGCGAGCTGGATTACGTGCGCTCGCAGTTCGTCATCGAGTCGCGCTTTGCGGGACTGCCGCCGCCGGTAGACGGCGTGACGCTCGCCACCGGCGATATCGATGCGATCAACGCCGATGTGCTCGATGCGCGCCGTTTCGGTTTCGGCGGCAAGTTGTGCATCCATCCGAAGCAGGTCGATTCGGTGAACACGGGTTTCGCGCCGAGCGGCGCGGAACGCGAATGGGCGGCGCGTGTTCTGGCCGCGCTCGAAGCCAATCCGCGCGGCGCGATTTCGGTGGACGGAAAACTCGTCGACAAGCCGATCGTCGATCGCGCCCGACGAATTCAGGCCGCGTGAAGCGGACATGAGGAGATAAGAGGAATGAAGGTTCTGGTGCCGGTCAAGCGTGTGGTCGATTACAACGTCAAGGTCCGGGTGAAGTCGGATAACACGGGCGTCGATATCGCCAACGTGAAGATGTCGATGAATCCGTTCGATGAGATCGCTGTTGAAGAAGCGGTGCGGTTGAGGGAAGCGGGTGTGGCGACGGAAGTTATCGCGGTGTCGTGCGGGGTGACGCAGTGTCAGGAGACGTTGCGTACTGCGCTTGCCATTGGCGCGGATCGGGCTGTGCTGGTGGAAACGTCGGAGGACTTGCAGCCTTTGGCCGTCGCGAAGTTGTTGAAGGCGCTGGTCGATCAGGAGAAGCCCGAACTCGTCATTCTCGGCAAGCAGGCTATCGACGACGATTCGAATCAGACCGGTCAGATGCTTGCTGCATTGGCAGGTCTGCCGCAGGCGACGTTCGCATCCAAGGTCGTAGTCGCGGACGGCAAGGCGACTGTATCGCGTGAAGTCGATGGCGGCGCGGAAACGCTTTCTTTGCAACTCCCCGCAGTGGTCACGACTGATTTGCGCCTGAACGAACCGCGCTACGTGACGTTGCCGAACATCATGAAAGCGAAGAAGAAGCCTTTGTCGACGGTGAAGCCCGCCGATCTGGGCGTCGATGTTACGCCGCGTCTGAAGACATTGAAAGTTGTCGAGCCGCCGAGGCGCAGCGCGGGCATTACGGTGCCGGACGTGAAGACGCTGGTCGAGAAACTGAAGAACGAAGCGAAGGTAATCTGATGACGACTCTCGTTATTGCGGAACACGACAACGCATCGATCAAGGCAGCGACGCTGAACACGATTGCGGCTGCGTTGAAGATCGGTGGCGATGTGCATGTGCTGATCGCGGGTTCGAACGCGCGAGGCGCGGCGGATGCGGCGGCGAAGATCGCGGGCGTTTCGAAAGTGCTGCTCGCCGATGCGCCTCAACTCGCCGATGGCCTCGCGGAAAACGTCGAAGCGACGGTATTGAACATCGCGAAGGACTATTCGCATATCTTCGCGCCAGCGACGGCTTACGGTAAGAACATCGCGCCGCGCATCGCCGCGCATCTGGATGTCGCGCAGATCAGCGATATCACCGCCGTCGATAGCGCCGATACCTTCGAGCGCCCGATCTACGCGGGCAATGCGATTGCGACGGTTCAATCGAGCGATCCGATCAAAGTCGTCACGGTGCGCGCGACGGGCTTCGATCCGGTTGCAGCGGAAGGCGGCAGTGCTGCGATTGAAAAGATCGAAGCCGCGGCCGATGCAGGCATCTCGCAGTTCGTGAGCCGTGAAGTGACGAAGCTCGATCGTCCGGAACTGACGAGTGCAAATATCATCGTGTCGGGCGGACGCGGCCTCGGCAGCGGCGAGAACTATACGAAAACGCTCGAACCGCTCGCGGACAAACTCAATGCGGCGCTGGGCGCATCGCGCGCGGCAGTCGATGCTGGCTATGTCCCGAACGATTATCAGGTCGGTCAAACCGGCAAGATCGTCGCGCCGCAACTGTACGTGGCGGTCGGTATCTCGGGCGCGATTCAGCACTTGGCCGGCATGAAGGATTCGAAGGTCATCGTCGCGATAAACAAAGACCCGGAAGCGCCGATCTTCAGCGTGGCCGATTACGGTCTCGTCGGCGATCTCTTCACGGTCGTACCGGAACTCGCGAGCACGCTGTGACGACGGATCGCGTGCCGCTGCACACGCGGCAGATCACACTTCAAGGCTTCAAACGCGCCGACGGTCTCTACGACATCGAAGGCCGTCTGCGCGATACGAAGTCATACGACCGTGCATCGCATGGCGTGGTGGTCAAGGCAGGCGATCCGGTACACGAAATGATGCTGTGCATTACGATAGGCGTCGACTTCGTGATTCGCGATGCGCATGCCGAGTCGATTACGGTGCCCTATGTCGGCCATTGCGACTCGATCGCGCCGGAGTATCGGAAGCTGCAAGGCATGACACTCGCGCCGGGTTTCATGCGCGAGATCAGAAGCCTGTTCGGTGGCGTTCAGGGCTGCACGCATCTGACGGAGCTGATCGGCGCAGTGGCGACGGCCGCGTTCCAGACCATGAGCGAAGAGATCAACGCGAGCGGCGCCACGCGGCCGTTTCAAATCGACGGTTGTCATGCGCTGCGTAGCGACGGCCCGCTGGTCGAAGCATTTCATCCGAAGTGGTACCGGGCGCGACCGCGCGTCTGAGCCTTGGTATGACCGCGATGAATCGTCGAAAAGGGATTCTGATCCGGCTGGCGTGGTCGATGACGTTGGGCGCATCGATCTGGGGTATCGCCGGCGTCGCATTGGCTGGTGACGACATGGACACACGCGCTACCGATCTGCACGAAACTGTCGTCAAGGTGCCGGTGATCGAGCACGGGCTCTTCGGCGAACACGAACGCGACATCGTCGCGACCACCTACATGCCCGACGGCGATGGACCTTTTCCGTTGATCGTATTGAGCCACGGCAGTCCGCCTGATCCGAGGGACCGTCCGAAGGTCGGCCGCTACCGTGAATTGCCGCAAATCCGGACATTCGTCCAGCACGGCTTTGCAGTCATCGTGCCGATTCGCCGGGGCTTCGGCGCTACGGGCGGGACTTATGAAGAGGGCTTCGGATCATGCAAGAACCCCGACTATATCCAGGCAGGCAAGGAGTCGGCGCAGGATGTGCTCGCAGCCGTCGCCTATGCCGCGACGTTGCCCCAGATCGATAGGGATCACGTCGTTCTGGTCGGTCAGTCGGCAGGCGGATTCGCGTCGCTTGCAGCGGCGAGCTATGCCCCGAAGGGGCTGGTCGCGGTCGTGAACTTCTCGGGTGGTCGCGGTGGCGACCCGGCGAAACATCCGGGCGTACCTTGCGGCCCGCAACAGATGGCCGACGCGATCCGGCATTTTTCATCGACGATAAAAGCGCCGGTGCTTTGGCACTATGTCGAAAACGATATGTACTTTTCGCCCGAGATCGTGGCGACCTGGTACGCCGCGTTTCAGGCGGCGGGCGGTCAGGGAGAGATGATCGTCGAGCCGCCTTTTGGAAGGAACGGTCACGGGATGTTCGCCGTCACCGATTCCATTCCTATCTGGTTGCCGCACGTCGAGCAGTTCCTTTCTCCTCTGGTGTCGATGAAGCCGTAACCAGAGCGGAACCACTGTGCACCGATCAACTCGAAATCAGGCCTTCGGCGCGAGCCACGAATCCTCGGCTTCGATACCGTCCGGTTCGTAGGTCCACGTGATCTTCTCGTATGTGAACGCGAGGTCTTCCATGTGGCCCATTTGCTTGTTGTTCGGGTCCAGCGCGTTCGGCGTCCACGACTTCATGTTCGTCAGAATCGCGTTCGACAGCTTCACGGTGTAGTACTTCTCTTCCGTGCCCTTCGGCGAGATGCGATAGAACTCCAGCGACACGTCCTTCATCTGCTCGCCCGAGGTCAGCGCCTGAAACAGCTTGGGCGAGGACTTGTCGATTTCCTTCGTGATCGTCATCGCGCCATGCACGCGCTTGCCGGTGGGCAGGCCCGTTTGCGGGCTCTTCGGAATTTCGATGGTGTGATCGACGGCCTGGACGAGAATCTTTCCTTCGTGGCCCTGGACTTTGTTCGAGCCTTCGATCTTGCCTTGATTCTGACCTTCGAGGGTGAGGTAGCACGGCATCGGCATGATTTGTTCTCCGGTTTGTTTGGCGCGTTTCGTTTAGCGCATGAGATGTATTCTGTGCACGCGCCGTTACCGCTGCGTTTCAGAAAAACGGGCTCAGGTTACGAATGAAACATGAGCCTCATCCCACTTTGCCGAAATTCAGCTGAAGAACTTTCCGAGCGTGATCGTGACCGACTGCGTCGCCGTCAGTCCGATCGACGGATTCTGGTCGCACACGTCGTCGTACGGGAAGGCATAGGCGAGCGAGTTGCTGCTCAGTCGATGGAACAACTGCGCCCACGGATTGAAGACGAGCGTGTTCGGGTTCGCGATCTGATAGAAGCTGGCTGCATCGTTCTTGCAGGTCGCATCGGCGAGCGTGTTCGACATCACGCCTCGGTTGAACGCGGCGGCCAGCATCTTCTGCACGTTCTTGGCCGCGTCGCTGCCGGTCGCGAGGCTGTTTGCGCACTGCCAGACGTCATAGCTGGAGATGCCGGGCGTGCCCGCGCCGCCGACCGTGAACGCCGCCGTGCCGCTCGCCGTCGAACCGGCGTAGAAGGTCAGGCCGACACCGGATTGCACGATGCCGGTGTAGGTGCCCGTCGCGAGATCGGTGACCGACAGCGGCGTGGCGGTCCACGTCTGATACCAGTTCTCGATGGTCTGATCGAAATACGTCAGCAGCGAGCCGCTGTACCGGTTCTGCGCCGAGATGCTCTTGGGCGACAGCGCGCGCAAGGTGACGCTGCCATTGACCGCGAGTCCCGCCGGAAACGCGGACGGCGCGGACACGCTCTGCGGCAGGTAGAACGCGGCGGGCAGCTTCGACACCGCATCGAGGATAGCCGGACGCGACGAATCGTACTGACCTTGCTGCGCGCCGCCCGGCGTGCCGGCGAGCAACAGCGGAAAGCCGAACTGATCGACCTGCGTGGTGTTGCCGTTGAAATTGCCTTCGCTGTCGAAGGAAAATTCGATCCAGTCGAACAAGGTAAGTGAGCCGGGACCGTCGACGGTCACAGGGGCCGTGTATGCGCTGCTGCTGAGCGCCGTGAACGGCAGTTTCGGCACACCGACGGACAGATAAATGCGGCCGCTGAACGCCGCCGTGCCGGTGCCCAGACCCGGAATGCTCGATGCGTTGAGCTTCGACAGATCCAGTACGAAGCTCGAACCGACCGTGAGCGGAATGCTGTAATCGGCCCATGCGAGCGGATACGTTTGTGCAAGCGCCGCGGCTTCGCTGCCGGGCAACGCGGACGAGCCGGGGAACGTCTTCGCGGCGATCGTGTTGTCGGCGGCGCTCATCACGTGGGGTGTGCCGGTCGAGTCCACCCAGTACTGCGTCACGCCGGAGGTGAGACTCGTCTCGCCGATCACATAGGCATAAACGGCCGTACCGGCCGGCAGATCGGTCTGCGTGAGATCGAGCGTCAGTGGCGTCTTCGCGGTGGATTGCGCGCCTCCTGCCTGCGGCCCGGACGGGGAGGCAGGACCGGACGACGCCGCCGCGGATCCCGATGCCGGATTCGAACCCGAACCGCCGCCGCATGCCGCGAGGAGGCCCGATGCCCCCATGCCGAGAAGAAAAGTGCGTCGGCTGATGGATTTGGTCGTCATCTTCGGGTCCTTCGTCGGAGCATACGGTTAAAGGCGGCAGGGTAGATAGCCCGCGCCAGGGGATACGCGTGCGAGGGCTTCCTGGCACAACGCAGGGTTCGGGAACTGATCGGGTTATCGGCAAGCGAAGGCGATGGCTTGAGGCTAAGCGGCGTCCAATGCTATTGGGCGGTTCATCACGACGGCGCTGAAGATGGGAGATTCGGGAATAGTTTCGCTGGACCTCGGGCTGGTCCCTTTAGATCTCTGGCGGACCTCCACGATCAACTGCCGCGTCCGCCCGTGCGCTTGCGAATCTCCGAGTCGAGAATCAGCCGCCCGCGCAACTTGCCCTTCATGCGCTTCACATAACGCGGCGCCTCGGTCATATGGATCACCATCAGTTCGCGCACCTTGTCCGCATCCCGTGCGCGCGCCGCTTCCGTGATCGCCTTATGGATCTTCACATTCGCGCGGCCGAAGCGCTCATGCTCGGCCGGCGGCGTGTCGTTCCTGAACTCGATGAGCTGCCGGATCATCTCGTTGATGAGCTCGCACGTGAAGCGCAAAAAGGGATTGGGGTTCGCCGCGGCGAGAATGTCGTGGAAGTTCACGTCCTCCTGTCGTTGCCGCACGATATCGCGATCCGCATGCTTCGAAGCAGGTTCGTCGCAACATGCGATGTTCGTTTCCAGCGCCGCGAAATCCTCGTCGGTGAGATGCGGCACCGCGCCCGCCGCAAGTTCGGGTTCAAGCAACTGACGCACCGTGTAGATGTCGTCGATGGTCACGTCCTTGAAGAACAGATAGTTCTGCAGCAACTGCAAGGTGCGATCGAGCGGCACCTCGACGATCGTGCCGCCGCCCGAAGGCCCTGTCGTCACCTTGATGAGCCCTTGCACTTCGAGCGACTTGAGCGCCTCGCGCGTCGTGCTCTTGCTCACGGAAAAGAGCTGCTGCAACTCGACCTCGCGCGGCAGCTTGTCGCCGGGCTTGAGGTTCTTTTCCGTGATCAGCCGTTTGATCTCCTCCGCGACCAGGTCGGCGCGCTTTGGCTGCTTGATCGGTTGCTGCGCGATCTCGATTGCCGCGCCCGCGCGTTTTGCACGCTCCATCACCATGTCGATGCTCCCTGTCTTTGTCTGATTTATACGCGCGCACGGCCCGCTCGTCGGACTTGGAATTTTGCCTTATTGACACGCGAATTTATTGTTCCTAGCATCAGGTTCATTCTATTTATCATGATAAATAGAATGAACCGGGCCGAGGCTTGAAGCTACCACGAAAATAAAGCGTAGCGGCTGCGCGGGTCATCTTCTCAAGGAGCGTCAATTTTGAATCGCCGAAACATGTTGAAGCTGGCCGCGCTGTCGGCCATTCCGGGATCGTTCGAAGCGCTCGTCGCAAGAAGCGCCTTCGCGCAGGGCTCGCCGATCCAGTTTGCGTGCCCGGTGCCCATGTCCGGTCCGTTTGCGGCGAACGGCAAGTACGCCGATCTCGGCATGAAGCTCGCGATCGATCAATACGGCAAGGTGCTCGGCCAGCCGCTCGCCTACACGACGCTCGATACCGAGGGAAAACCCGCAACCGCCGTTCGGCGCGTGCAGGAAATCGCGCAGCAAAAGAACGCGCGCTATTTCGCGGGCGGCATTCTTTCTTCGGAAGCGCTCGCGATGGGCAAGGAAGCCGAGAAGGCCGACGGCATTTTCATCACGACGGCAGGCGCGGATGAACTCACCGGCAAGGACTGCAACAGCGCGACGTTCCGCTGGTCGGTGCCGACTTTCGGTGCGATCGAGCAGACCGTGCGCCCGCTGATCGAATCGATGCCCAAGGCGAAGCGCTGGTACACGATCACGCCGCAATATGTGTTCGGCGACGGCCTCTTGTCCGCGGCGAAGAACATCTTCAAGGAGAAGGGCATCGAGCATGTGGGCAACAGCTATCACTCGCTCAATGAAAAGGAATTCAGCGGCTATCTGACCAATGCGGTCGCGGCCAAGCCCGACGTTCTTCTCATCCTCAACTTCGGCTCGCAATCGTCGGACACGTTGCGTCAGGCCGTGAGCTTCGGCATGAAGAACAACTGCACGATCCTGATGGCATGGGCGTCCGGTCTGGAGCAGTTCGAAGCGCTCGGGCCGGATATCTGCGAGGGCGTGTATTTCGGCGCGCAATACTGGCACGCGATCGACGCACCGCTCAACCACGATCTCGTCAAGCGCGTGAGCGCGGCTTATAAGTCGAACCCGAACTACAGCCTCGCCGGATCGTATATCTGCACGAAGATTTTGCTCGATGGCATCGTGAAGGCGGGCACCGCCGATCCGAAGAAAGTCATCGCCGCGCTCCAGGGTATGAAGTACGCGGGCCTGACCGGTCCCGAAGAGATTCGCGCGGGCGATCATCAGGTGCTGAAGAATTACTATCTGCTGAAGGGCAAGCCCAAGAGCAAGATGAAAGACAAGGACGATTACGCCGACATCGTGAGTTCGGGGCAATCGTTCCTGCCGCTCGACAAGACGCAGTGCAAGCTTGCCTGATCGCGTGATGTACTGACCAGGTCATTCTCACGCGAATGCGGGCAAGACCTGCATTCGCGCCGACACCTTTCTGATGCAAGGCCATGAACGTTTATCTGTTGCAGGTCGTGAACGGCATCGGCGTGGGCATGCTGTATTTTCTGCTCGCGGTCGGTTTGTCGATCGTGTTCGGGCTGCTGCGCTTCGTGAACTTCGCCCATGGCGCGTTCTATCTGTTGGGCGCGTATTTCTGCTATCAGGCGATGCAGTGGTCGATGAGCTTTTGGGCCGCGCTCGTCATCGTGCCCATCGTCGTCGGCGCGTGCGCGTGGATCGTCGAGAAACTCGTGCTGCGGCATGTCTATGCGCAACAGCATGAGTTCCATATTCTCGCGACGGTCGGTCTCGCGCTCGTGATACAGGAGTGCGCGATCATCGTGTGGGGACCGCTCGGCGATAACGTCGCCGTGCCCGACATCCTGAACGGCGTCGTGATGTGGGGCAGCTTCATCTACCCGAAGTACCGCCTCTTCGTGATCGCGTTCACGGCCGTGCTGGCGGGCGTTTTGTGGTGGGTGCTCGAAGGCACGCGCCTCGGCAGCGCAGTGCGCGCGGGCAGTGAATCGAGCGAGATGGTGTCGCTGCTCGGCATCAACGTGACGCGCATCTTCAGTCTCGTGTTCGCGCTCGGCGCAGGCACGGCGGCGCTGGCGGGCGTGCTCGCCGCGCCGATACGCGGCGTCGATCCATTCATGGGCATCGAGGCGCTCGGCGTTGCGTTCGTGGTCGTCGTGGTGGGCGGCATGGGCAACTTTCTCGGTGCGCTCGTCGGCGGATTGCTGGTCGGCATCGTGCAAAGCGTGATGAGCACGCTATGGCCCGAAGGCGCGCGTCTCATGATCTATGTCGCGATGGCGGCGGTGCTCCTGCTGCGTCCGAACGGATTGCTCGGGAGGACCGCGTGAATTCCAAGCTCGATTCGAATACATTGGACGTGAGCGTGCCCCAACGATCCCTCAGGCATTCGCTGCATCGCTATCGGTTCCTGGTGCTCGCGGCGATCGTCGTCTGCATCCTGCCGATGACGATGCGTTCCGGATCGCTCGCCACCGAAGTGCTCGTCTATGCGCTCGCCGCGCTCGGCTGCAATCTGCTGCTCGGGCATACGGGCCTGCTGTCCTTCGGGCAAGGCATCTTCTTCGGCCTCGGCAGTTATAGCGCCGGTCTGATACTCACGAAGTCAGGACTGCAAGTACCGGTCGCGTTGCTCGGTGCGATCGTGACGGGTGCGGTCGCGGCGGCCATCGTAGGATGGTTCTCGATCCGTCAGCGCGGCGCGTACTTCGTGATGCTCACGCTGGCATTCGGGCAGATGTTCTACTTTCTTGCGTACACGACGCCCGATCTCACCGGCGGCGACAACGGCCTGCTCGATATTCCGCGTCCCGCCTTGTCGATCTTCGGTCAGCCGCTCGTATCGATCGCATCGCCGTGGCAGTACTACGCGTTCGTGGCGGTGCTGTTCCTGATCGCGTTCTGGCTGATGCTGCGCGTGTCGCATTCGGTCTTCGGCCGCACCTTGCTCGCGATCCGCGACAACGAAGCGCGCGCCGCTGCCGTTGGTTACGACGTGAGGCGCTTCAAGCTCGTGGCGTTCGTGGTATCGGGCGCGGTCACGGGGCTCGCCGGCGCACTGCACGCGATGATGACGGGTATCGCGCCGCTATCGAACATCGACTATCACACGAGCGAGATGATTCTCGTGATGACGGTGATCGGCGGCACGGGCAATCTCTTTTCCTCCGTGCTCGGCGCGGCGTTCTATGTGCTCTTCGCCGACTGGCTGTCGACGCTCTGGCCGCGCTGGCTGCTGTTGCTCGGTCTCGTGCTGATCGCGGTGAGCCTCTTCATGCAGCGCGGTTTGTGGGGACTGGGAGAACGTATCTGGCGCATGGTGAAGCGCGATCGGGGAGAGCCGGCATGAGCGTGTCGATACTGGAAGCGAAGGGCGTCGCGAAACGCTATGGCAAGTTCGCGGCACTCACCGATGTGCATCTGCGCATCGCAAGGAACACGGTGCATTCCGTCATCGGCCCGAACGGCGCGGGCAAGACCACGCTCTTTCATGTGCTGACGGGCACGGTGCCGATCACCGCGGGCAGTATCGTGTTCGATGGTCACGATGTGACGCACGAGCCCGATCACCGGCGCGTGAAGCGCGGCATTGCGCGTTCGTTTCAGGTGACGAGCCTGTTTGCGAATCTCCCGGTGCGCGAGAATCTGCGGCTCGCCGCGCAAGGCGTGGATTCGAAGCGCGCGCTCGATGCATGGACGCCGCCGCGTGGCGCGCTCGAACATCGCGATACAGTCGATGGCATTCTGGAGCGCCTCGCGCTGCAACGCTTCGCATCGACGCAGGCAAGCGCGCTGTCGCATGGTCAGCAACGACGCCTCGAAGTAGGCATGGCGCTCGCCGCACGGCCGAAGGCGATCTTTCTCGACGAGCCGACCTCGGGCATGGGCATCGACGATCTCGACGACATGAAGCATCTGATCCGCAGTCTGCGCGAGGACTACACGGTCGTTCTGATCGAGCACAACATGGATATCGTGATGGACATCTCGGACACGATCACGGTGATGCAGCAAGGCCGCGTGCTCGTCGAAGGCAAGCCCGCCGATATTCGTGGCGACGAGCGCGTGCGCAGCGCCTATCTCGGCAACATGATCACCGGAGGCCGCGCATGATGCTCGATGTCGATAACATCCACGGCTATTACGGCAAGAGCCATATCCTGCAAGGCGTTTCGCTGAAGATAGGCGACGGCGAAACCGTTACTCTGCTCGGGCGCAATGGCGCGGGCAAATCGACGACGCTCAAGAGCATCGCGGGCGTCGTGACGGCGGAGCAGGGCAGCGTGAAATTCAAGGGAGCCGAGCTTTCGAAGCTGCCGCCTCACAAGATCGCTGCGCGCGGCGTGTGCTTCGTGCCGGAGCATCGCGGCATCTTCAGGCTGTTATCGGTGGAAGAGAACTTGCGCCTTGGCGCGCGCAAGGACTCGCCGTGGCAGCTTGCGGACATCTATCGCATCTTTCCGCGTTTGCACGAGCGGCGCACGAACGGCGGCGGCCAGCTTTCCGGCGGCGAACAGCAAATGCTCGCGATCGGACGTGCGCTGATGAATCATCCGCGTCTGCTGATGCTCGACGAGCCGGTGGAAGGACTCGCGCCGGTGATCGTCGAGGAAATCGTCGCGCAACTGAAGCTGATCCGCAAAGCGGGCGTGGCGATTCTTCTCGTCGAACAGAACCTCGAAGTGTGCACGCAGCTCGCCGATCGTCACTACATCATCGAGCAGGGGCGCATCGTGTACGAAGGCGCGAATGATGCGTTCATCGCCGATGAATCGATCAAGGATCGTTATCTCGGCGTTGGCGTCGTCTGAAGGTCGTATCAGCAACACTCAGCTCAGGAACTCTGCATGCAAGCTCATGATCTGCCGGCGCTGGCCGGCTTGCGCATCGACGGTGCGCGTCTCTGGAACAGCCTGATGGAACTCGCGCGCATCGGCGCGACGCCAAAGGGCGGCGTATGTCGACTGGCGCTTACCCCGCTCGACAAGCAAGGCCGCGATCTTTTCGTCGCATGGGCGAAGGATATCGGCTGCACGGTGCACGTGGATGCGATCGGCAATATCTTCGCGCGCCGCGCGGGCACGCGCGACGATCTGCCGCCCGTGATGACGGGCAGCCACATCGATACGCAACCGACCGGCGGCAAGTTCGACGGCAACTACGGCGTTCTGGCGGGCCTCGAAGTCTTGCGCACGCTGAACGACAACAACGTGCGCACGATAGCGCCGCTCGAAGTCGCTGTATGGACCAATGAGGAAGGCTCGCGTTTCGTGCCGGTGATGATGGGATCGGGCGTGTTCGCGGGCGCATTCACGCTCGATCATGCGCTGGCGCAGACGGATCGCGAAGGCGTATCGGTGCGCGATGCGCTCGCATCCATCGGTTATGCGGGCGAACGTGTTGCGGCGCATGACGTGGGCGCGTATTTCGAAGCGCATATCGAGCAGGGGCCGGTGCTGGAGGCGAACGACACGGTGATCGGCGTCGTGCAGGGCGCGCTCGGCCAACGCTGGTACGACGTGACGATCGACGGCATGGAAGCGCACGCGGGCCCGACGCCGATGGAGTTGCGCCGCGATGCGCTGCTGGCCGCCGCCGATCTGATTCGCACGGTCAATCGCATCGCGCTCGATCACGCGCCGCATGGACGCGGCACGGTGGGCTGGGTGAACGTGCATCCGAATTCGCGCAACGTGATTCCGGGGCGCGTGAAGCTGAGCGTCGATCTGCGCGCCGCAGACGATGCCGCGCTCCTCGCGATGGACCGTGCATTGCGCGACGCGTGTGCGCAAGCGGGCTTGCCGGTACAGGTAGACGAAGTTGTCTACTTCGCGCCGCAGCCGTTCGAAGCATCGCTGGTTGCTTCGGTGCGAGAGAGCGCGCAGGCGCTCGGCCTGAACTCGATGAATGTCGTGAGCGGCGCGGGACATGACGCCGTGTATCTCGCGCGTGTGGCGCCTGCGGCGATGATCTTCGTGCCGTGCAAGGACGGCATCAGTCACAATGAAATCGAGGATGCGCGCGCCGATCATCTCGAAGCGGGCTGCAACGTGCTCCTGCAAGTGATGCTGCGCGCGGCGAATGCATCTGCCGAAGGCGTCGAAGGAGAGACCGCATGAAGATTCTCATCGCGCGGATGAATCACGAGACCAATACTTTTTCGCCGGTCGCGACGCCGCTCGCGGCCTTTGGGCGCGAAGGCCCGTGCTATGGCGACGACGCGTATCGCGAGAATGCGGGCATGCGCACGGCGATGTCCGCGTTCATCGATGCCGCGAGGCGCGAGCAGGCCGAGGTCGTCACGCCGATATCGGCATCGGCGAATCCGAGCGGGCGCGTGGCCGCTGCGGCTTATGACGCGATCTGCCAGGCGATCGTCGATGCCGCAGCAGGTTGCGATGCGGTGATGCTCGATCTGCACGGCGCGATGGTCGCGGAAAACTCGTCCGATGGCGAAGGCGATCTGCTCGAACGCGTGCGGCGCGCGCTGCCTCATGCGCCGATCGCCGTATCGCTCGATCTGCACGCGAACGTCACGCAGAAGATGATCGACAACGCGGATGTGATAACGAGCTTCAAGACTTATCCGCACGTCGACATGTACGAGAGCGGCGAGCATGCGGCTCGGCTCTTGCTCGATCTCATTCATGGCAAGGCGAAGCCCGTGATCGCATGGGCGCAGCCGCCGCTGCTCACGCACACGCTCAGGAGTTCGACCGCCGGGGGTGCGATGAAGCGCGCCGTCGATGCCGCTCGCGCCGTCGAAGGCGAGGATGGCGTGCTGGCCGTGTCGGTACTGTCGGGCTTCTCGCTTGCCGATATCGACGCGCCTTGCATCAGCGTCGTCGTCGTGGCGAACGGTGCGCGCGCGAAGGCGCAGGAAGTCGCCGACCGCATCGCGCGGCAGATCTGGGACGAGCGCGATGACTTCGTGTATCGCAGCGCGCCGCTTGCGCTATCGATACGCGAAGGCGCCGCACTCGCGCGCGAGACCGACAAGCCCGTGCTGCTCCTCGATCACGGCGACAACTGCATGTCGGGCGGCACATGCGACACGACCGATGCATTCGAAGAAGCGTTGCAGCAAGGTCTCGATGGGATTGTCGTCGGGCCCTTGTGCGATCCCGAAGCGGTGGCCACGCTCTTCGAAGCGGGCGAGGGCGCGACGGTCACGATCGGCATCGGCAACAAGCTTGCAAGCGTGCCTTCGCGCGGAAAGCCGCCGCTCGAAGTGACGGGTATCGTGCGTACGCTGACCGATGGCGAGTACATCATCAGCGGCCCGACCTACACGGGACAACGCGCGTACATGGGTCGCGCCGCCGTGCTGGAAACGCCGGCGGCGCGCATCCTGGTCACGGAGCGGACGCACGAACCGTGGGATCTGGGCGTGTTCGAGAGCGTTGGTATCGATCCGCGTGGCGCGCGGTTTCTGATACTCAAGTCGCGCATGTATTGCCGCCCGGTGTTCGTGCCGATTTCGGGCGGACTCGTCGAATGCGATAGCCGTGGCGTCACGAGCTCCGACTATGGCCTTTTCTCGTTCGAGAACCTGAAGCGGCCGGTCTATCCGCTGGATTCGGGCATCGAGTATTGATCGCGGGCGGGATATAGCGTGACTCGGCACATCTTCATCGCTTCAATTCGAAGATGCTGTCGATCTCGACCGGGATGCCCATCGGCAACGTGTACACGCCAAGCGCGCTTCGAGCCGGAAGCTTGTCTTGCCCAAACAATGTCAGCAAGAGATCGCTGGCGCCATTGGCTACCTGCGGATGCCGGGTGAACGACTGATCGGCACGCACGTACACGGTCAGCCGGCTGCATCTGTCGATGTTGTCGAGCCCACATGCCTGATCGACGCACGCGAGGATCATGAGCATCGTCAGACGTGCTGCGTGCTGAGCCCTTTCCAGAGACATATCGCCGCCGACTATTCCGACGATCGGCTTGCCATCCTCGAAGGGTCCGAGACCGGAGACGTAGAGTCGACTCCCCGAAACGGAGACCGTTCGATAGGAGCCGAGCGGGTCGATGGGCGGCGGCAATTCGAGGCCCGCTTGTGCAAGGCGTTCGGATACGTTCATGTTCGACTCAGAGTGACGTGATGAAACGATAACGTGCCGCCTTATCTGCGCGGCTGTCCAATGCCGAGGAGGTTGCCCTCGCTATCCCGGAACCACGCGCCTCTTTCTCCCGACGCTCCCTTCGACGGGTAATTCCCGTCTATCTCGGCGATCCCGTTGACGGTCTTGAGGCCGGGAAGATCGTACTCTTCGAACGTGACACCCCTCTGTCGCAGTTCGCTAACGGTTGCCTCGATGTCGTCGACTTCCCAGCCCATTTGCGTGTGTGCGCCAGAGGCCGAACCGGATGATTGAAACAGTGTGAAGTAGCCACTGCCGCACTTGTAGCGCAGGCCGCCAGGCCGTTCTTCCACGGGTTCGAGGCCGAGCCTCGTCGAGTAGAAAGCTCTCGCCCGAACGAGGTCTTGTGCCGGGATTCGAGTCGAGACGTCGCTTTGACTGAGCATGGCCCCCGCGCCGCGGGCAATCAGGAATTGATCCAGTTGTTCGAACGTCTCGGGCATCGCCTCGTCCATTCCTTCGATAGCGATGTCGAGTGCTTCCTTCGACGGATAGAGCTCGCGCATCACCAGCAGCGTCTTGCCATCCTTCTCCTCGAAGGTCACGGTCGTGACGGCGCCGTCCTCGCTTTCCTCGTTGGTCCAGACGAGGCGGGCATTCGGCACGACTTCGAGATATCTGCCGAAGAACGCCATGGGCGCCGCCGCCCTGGGATGCGCAAACTCCAGACGATAGCCGCCGCCGACACGGACATCCTGTTCGCAAGAAAGCAGTGTCGCGCCGCTCGACTTCGGCACCCACCACTGCCTGAACAACTCGGGCGTGGTCCACGCTTCGAACACGAGCCGCGGCGGGGCGTCGAAAATTCGCGTGATAACCATCTCGCGATCGGACTTTCGCTCCGACGTAGTACGGTTGCTCGCGCCGCCGGGCTCATTCTCTCTGCTTGCGACCATCGCGTTTCTCCTTGCGTTTGAGTTCCTCGATGACGCTGTCCAGCGCGTCGAAGCGCGCGGCCCACGTCTGACGGTAGTTCTCGATCCAGGCCGACTCTTCTTCGAGGCGGCGCGAGCCCAGCCGGCAGGTCCGCACGCGCCCCACTTTCTCCGTGGTGACGAGTTCCGCCTGCTCCAGTATGCCGATGTGTTTCCTCATACCGGTCAGGGTCATGTGAAACCGCTCGGCGAGATCGGTGACGGATGCATCGGCGCGCATCAACTGCTCCAGCACGCCGCGCCGGGTGGGATCGGCCAGCGCGGCGAACGAAGCATCGATTCGGGTTCTTTCAGAATACTGAGCCATGTGGTTCAGTATTGCATGTCTGTCGAAGGCAGGCAAGGGAAGGCTTTCGTGGCGCAAAATCAGACTCATGGGTAACTCGCCGGAATCAGGGGTAAGCAGGATGTCAGCGAGGCGCGGATACTTGAACCGTGGCTTAAGCAACGGATCTCGTTCAGGCATCGCTCATCGAAGGACAATTCATGACCCAGCTCGCTCACCCAGCTCATTCGCTGCTCGCCGAACTCGACGGCTTTCACGTCGACTTCAATTCCGCCGATTCGCGCGCCGACATCGTTCTGGACCGGCCGCCGTTCAATATCGTGTCGATGCATCAGCGCGAGCAATTGCGTCTGACGTTCGAAGCGCTCGACGCCAACGACGCCGTGCGAGTGATCGTCGTGCGCGCGAAAGGCGAGCATTTTTCCAGCGGCGGCGATATCAAGGGCTTCATCGAGGCATCGCCCGAGCATGTGGCGAAGCTCGCGTGGAATATCGCGTCGCCGGCGCGTTGCAGCAAACCGGTCATCGCGGCGAATCGCGGCTATTGCTTCGGCGTCGGCTTCGAGCTGTCGCTTGCCTGCGATTTCCGCATCGCAACAGAAACGACGCTCTACGCGCTGCCCGAACAAAAGCTCGGGCAGATTCCCGGCTCGGGAGGCTCCGCGCGCCTGCAGAAGATGGTGGGCATCGGGCGCACGAAGGACATCGTGATGCGCTCGCGCCGCATCACGGGATCGCAGGCATACGAATGGGGCATCGCGACGGAGTTCGTCGCCGATGCCGAACTGGAAAGCGCCACGGATTCGCTCGTGCGCGAACTGCTCGCGTTCTCGCCGCTCGCGCAGCGCACCGCGAAGAAGCTACTGAACGACACGGAAGATGCGCCGCTTTCAGTCGCCATCGAACTGGAGGGGCTCAACTACAGTCGCTTGCGCAGCTCCGACGACTTCCGCGAGGGCGTGGAAGCGTTCCATGAAAAGCGCAGGGCCGCGTTCAAGGGTTCCTGAGCCGGAGCGGGTTTAAACTCGACCGAAAATAAGCCGCGCAAAGCGGCAGCGGCATGGAGTGAGGCAAAACGAGTGTCTAGTGCGATCAAGATCTATCAGGGACGTTTTGGACGAGTGGCGCTGCTCGACATGGATGCGCCGCTCATTCAGCACGCGCATCATCACTGCCATCTTCTGATCAAGGCGGCAGGACCGGACACGTTCTTCGCCGTTCACGATGAACTCCAGCCGCTGACCGGCGACACCGCGGTGCTGATCAATCCGTGGGAGCCGCACGCGTATCGTCATATCGAACATGCCGAGCAGCGCACGGTGATTCTCGCGATGTATATCGAGCCGGACTGGCTGACCGCCATTCAGCATCCGCTCGTGAGCGGCGGTCATCCGCGCTTCTTCCCGCAGTCGTGCGTGCGCATGTCGAACCATGCGAAAAAGCGCGCCGAAGAACTCGCGATGGAGATGTGGTGGGCGGACAGCGTCGCCGCCGGGCGTCTGGAGGGGCTGCTCTTCGAGCTGATCCTTTCGGTGATCGATCCGAGCCGAAGCTGGCACGAGTCGTCGCGGCAGATGGAGTTGTCGGGCCGGCGTCCGAACGATCCGCGCATCCGCAAGGCAATCGCGTATCTGCGCGAGAACACGGGAGCAGAGCCGGACATGAATCGCCTGGCGGAGCATTGCGGGCTTTCGCGTGCGCATTTCTTCGCGCTGTTTCATCGCTGCACGGGCGTGACGCCCAACGTGTATCTGAACGTGCTGCGCATGGAAACGGCGATCAACGATCTATCCGCGAGCGCGCATTCGCTGACGGACATCTCATACGATCTGGGGTTTTCGGCGCCCGCGCATTTCACGCGCTTCTTCAAGCAGAACCTGGGTATCACGCCGAGCGAGTATCGCCGTGTGGTGCAGTTGTACGAAGCGGATTCCAGGCAAGTACAGATCTGAGCGTGGACACATCCCCGCGCACGCGATCTCGCGCGTGCGCTGCACTGTCGCGTCTGTCACCAGGGCTTGCCTCGCGAAAAGCATCGGACTGTAAGGTAATTCGCCCGACCGCTTGGTAAGCGATTTTGCGCAGTCGGGCAGTACATTGAATCGACGATGCGATGTGTCTCGCCGCAAGTGCGAGACCCGCTGTTACTGAACATCGCGCACAGCCATGCAGGAGACACGTGTGAGCGACACCGATACCGACACCGCCCTGAAGGAACGCAAGACGCCCGCGATCGCTTCCGGTCGCAACGAGGCGCAAGCGTCCTCTCGCCCGTTTGTGGGCCGACCGATGCAACGCCTCGAAGACCCCGCGATTCTCACGGGTCGCGGCCGCTATGGCGACGATATCGCCATCAAGACAGGCACGCTGCACGCCGCCGTGCTGCGCTCGCCTTATGCGCATGCGGAGATCAGAAGCATCGACGTGAGCGCCGCGCTCGCGCACAAGGGCATTCGCGCCGTGCTCACGCGCGACGATGTGCGCGCATGGTCGCAGCCGTTCGTCGTCGGCGTGAAATCGCCGATGGAGCACTGGGCGCTCGCGATGGATCGCGCGCGTTATAGCGGCGAGCCGGTGGCGGTGGTGATCGGCGAGACGCGCGCCATCGCCGAGGACGGGCTCGATCTCGTCAAGGTGGACTACGCGCCGCTACCGCCAGTGGTATCGATCGAAGCGGCCATCGCCGACGATGCGCCGGTGCTTCACGAGAAGATCGGCAGCAACGTGGTCAGCGACCGCAGCTTTCGTTATGGCGAGCCGGAAGCGGCGTTCGACAACGCGCCGCATCGCGTGTCGATCACCACGCACTATCCGCGCAACACGTGCGCGCCGATCGAATGCGGCGTCGTGATCGCGGAATGTCTCCCGGGCAACGAAGGCTACGACGTGACCTCGAATTTCATGGGGCCGTTCTCGTTGCACGCGGTCATGTCGATGGCGCTGAAAGTGCCCGCCAATCGTCTGCGTCACAAGGCGCCGCGCGATTCGGGCGGCAGCTTCGGCGTGAAGCAGGCGGTGTTTCCTTATGTCGTGCTCATGTGCCTCGCGTCGAGAAAATGCGGCGCGCCCGTGAAGTGGGTCGAAGACCGCCTCGAACATCTGAGCGCGGCGACTTCCGCGACCGCGCGCCTCGCGACGCTCGAAGCCGCCGTCGAGCGCGACGGGCGCATCACCGCGCTGTCCTACGATCAGATCGAGGATTGCGGCGGCTATCTGCGCGCGCCGGAGCCCGCCACGTTCTATCGCATGCATGGATGTCTGACGGGCGCATACGACATTTCGAACCTGCTCGTGCGCAATCGCGTCGCGCTGACGACGAAAACGCCGACCGGACTCGTGCGCGGCTTCGGCGGACCGCAGGTGTATTTCTCGCTGGAGCGCCTGATTCAGCGCATCGCGGACGAACTGAAGCTCGATGTGCTCGATGTCTATCGCCGCAACTTCGTCAGGGCCGATGCGTTTCCGTATCGCGCGGCAGCGGGCGCGTTGCTCGATTCGGGCAACTATCAGGAAGCGCTGCGGCGTGCGTTGTCGCAGGGCGGCCATGACGAACTGAAGGCGCGCCGCGAGATCGCGCGCAGCGAAGGGCGCCTGTATGGCATCGGTTTCGCGGCGATCGTCGAGCCGTCCGTATCGAACATGGGCTACATCACGACGGTCATGCCCGCCGAAGCGCGTCGCAAGGCCGGTCCGAAAAGCGGTGCGATCGCGAGCGCGACCGTGAGCGTCGATCTGATGGGTGGCGTGATCGTCACCATTGCATCGACGCCGGCGGGGCAAGGGCATATGACCGTGTGCGCGCAGGTCGTCGCGGATGTGCTCGGTCTCGATCCGGCGGATATCGTCGTGAACGTCGAGTTCGACACGCAGAAGGACGCGTGGTCGGTCGCGGCCGGCAACTATTCGAGCCGGTTCGCCGGTGCGGTGGCGGGCACGGTGCATCTCGCCGCGACGCGCGTGAAGGACAAGCTCGCGCGCATTCTCGCGAAGCAGTTTTCTTGCACGGAGCAGGACGTGTGTTTCGAAGGCGGACGCGTGTACATGCGGCAGGCGCCCGAGAAAGCGTTGCCGTTCGCACGCGCCGCGAGCAACGCGCCGCATTGGTCGCCCGCGCTCCTGCCCGAAGGCGAGTCGCCGGGGCTGCGCGAAACCGTGTTCTGGAATCCGCCCAACATGACCCCGCCCGATGACGAGGATCGCATCAACACCTCCGCGTGCTACGGCTTCGCGTTCGACATGTGCGGCGTCGAGATCGATCGCGCGACGGGACGCGTGCGCATCGACCGCTATGTGACCGCGCACGATGCGGGCACGCTGCTCAATCCCGCGCTCGCGGATGGCCAGATTCGCGGCGCGTTCGCGCAGGGCCTGGGCGCGGCGCTGATGGAAGAGTTTCGTTACGGCGCGGACGGCAGCTTTCAGTCGGGCACGCTCGCCGACTATCTGATGCCGACGACATGCGAGGTGCCCGATCCAATCATCGTGCATCTGGAAACGCCTTCGCCTTTTACGCCGCTCGGCGCGAAGGGACTCGGCGAAGGCAACAACATGAGCACGCCGCCCTGCATCGCGAATGCAGTGGCCGATGCGCTCGGCGTGGCGGACATTCGATTGCCGCTCACGCCGGCGAAGGTGATGTCGATGATCGGCATCGACGATCCGCCGCCGTCGCGGCCCGAGTATCGCGAAGCCGCGCCGGCGAAGAAGCCGGTGAGCGGCGGCGGCAAGGCGCTCACCGCGCAGGGCACCGTCGAACTCGAAGCGACGCCCGAGGCCGTCTTCGCGGTCTTGATGAACCCCGAGGCGCTCGCGAAGGTCGTGCCGGGCTGTCATGCGCTGGAGACCATCGGACCGAATCAGTATCGCGCCGATGTGACGGTCGGCGTCGGCATGATCAAGGCGCGCTTCGAGGCGAAGATCGGTCTCTCCGACATCGATGCACCGCGTAGCCTACGTCTCGCGGGCGCGGGGATATCGCCGCTCGGCAGCGCGCAGGGCGAAGGTCTCGTCAGGCTGGAGCCGACCGCGAAAGGCACGCTGCTCGCGTACGACTACGAAGCGCAGGTGTCGGGCAAGGTCGCGGCGGTCGGCGCACGCATGCTCGAAGGCGCGGCGCAGGTGGTATTGCGGCAACTCTTCGAATCGCTTGGCAGACAGGCATCGGGCAAGGCCGTGCGCACGAATGCATCGTGGCTCGGACGCATGCTCGCGAAACTGCGGAGGCCGTCATGAAGCCAGCACCGTTTGCCTATCTGCGCGCGCAGGACACGCGCCACGCGCTCGACGCGCTTGCGCAGGCCGGCGCCGACGCGCGTGTGCTCGCGGGCGGCCAGTCGCTCATGGCGGTGCTCAACATGCGGCTGGCGCAGCCGCGCTGGCTCATCGACATTTCGCGCACCGCGGAACTGAACACGGTGCGCGTGGAGTCGGGACATCTCGTCGTGGGCGCGGCGGCGACGCAAGGCAGCGTCGAATGGCGCAAGACGCTCGACGATGAAGTGCCGCTCCTGCGCATGACGTTCCCCCATATTTCGCATTTTCAGATCAGGAATCGCGGCACCGTATGCGGCTCCATCGCGCATGCGGATCCGAGCGCGGAGCTTCCGCTCGCGCTGCTCACGCTCGGCGGCGACGTCACGCTGCGTTCCGCGAAGCGCAAGCGCACCTTGGGCGCGGCCGATTTCTTTCAGGGCATGTTGATGACCGCACGCGAGCCGGACGAACTCGTCGAGTCCGTGCGCTTTCCGCTGAAGACGCCCGGACAACGCTTCGGCTTCACGGAATTCTCGGCGCGTCATGGCGATTTCGCGCTGGTCTCGTGCGCGGCGCTCGTCACGGACGATTCGATCCGCATCGGCGTGGGCGGCGTCGCCGACAGGCCCGTGCTCGAGTGCCTGCCGCGCCTAGAAGGCGACGATCTGCGCGGCGCACTGAACGATTTCAGTTGGAAGCTCGGCGCGCGCGACGACGCGAATGTCAGCGCGTCATATCGACGTCATCTCGTGCGCCAGCTCGGATGGCAAGTCATACAGGAGGCGAAGTGAGAAAGACCCAACATGCAGGTTCCGGCGATGCATTGCGCTTCGCGCTCTCAGAAGACACGTCATGCGCCGTGACGCTGGAGCTTAACGGCGTCATGCGTCGCGGCGCATGCGAAACACGCGAGCTGCTGTCCGATTTCCTGCGTCACGAGCTGGGCGCGACCGGCACGCATGTCGGGTGCGAGCACGGCGTGTGCGGCGCGTGCACGGTGCTCGTCGATGGCGTCGCGGCGCGTTCGTGCCTCATGCTCGCGGTGCAGGCGGACGGACGGCGCATCGACACCGTGGATGGACTGTCCGCGTCGGCGCAGACACTCGGCGATCTACAGGAAGCGTTCGCGCGTCATCATGCGTTGCAGTGCGGCTTTTGCACGGCGGGCATCCTGATGTCGTGCACGGACTTCCTGGAGCGCGTGCCGAATCCCGATGAGCACGAGGTGCGCGAGATGTTGTCCGGCCACCTGTGCCGATGTACGGGCTATACGCCGATCGTCGCGGCGGTGCTCGACGTGGCGAAGCGGCGGCAGGCGCATTCGCGTGAAGAGGAGGCGAGCCATGTTTGATCTCGGCCGCACGTTCATGCAATCGGTGGAGCGCAGCCCGCATGCGCCCGCGCTTATCGACGGCGATATCGCGTTCACCTATGCGCAATGGTTCGACGAAATCGCCAGGGTCGCGACAGGTTTCCAGTCGCTCGGCCTGACGCGCGGCGATCGTCTGCTGGTCGCGCTGCAGAATCGCTGGGAGATGGCGACGCTGCACTGGGCGTGTCAGTTCACGGGCATCGTCATCGTGCCGTTGAACTGGCGCATCAAGCCCGAGGAGCTCAACTACAGCGTGACCGATGCCGGCGCGCGCGCGATCGTCTATGAAGGCGTTTGCGCGCAAGCCGTGACGCAGAGCGCGGCGGCGCAGGATATCGCGCGCATCGGTCTCGACGACGTCGAAGGTGCGACACATGCGTTCGATGTGCTTCGAGCGCGCGCGCCTGCGCAGCTTGCCACGGAAGCGTCGGCGGACGACTACTCGGTGATGCTCTACACCTCCGGCACGACCGGCATGGGCAAGGGCGTGCCGCGCAGGCACCGGCATGAGCGAGCCGCCGCGCTCGCGCATGTCGCGCAGAATCTCTATCGGCACGGCGAACGCACGCTCGGCGTGATGCCCCTCTATCACACGATGGGCGTGCGCTCGCTGCTCGCGATGGCGCTCGTCGACGGACTTTTCGTCTGCGTGCGGCGATGGAATGCGCAACTCGCGCTCGACTCGATCGAAGCGCATGCGCTGACCTGCCTCTATCTGGTGCCGACGCTATATCACGACCTGCTCGCCGCGCCCGGCTTTTCGAGCGCGCGCACGCGTTCCGTCACGAAGCTGGGATTCGCGGGTGCGCCGATGAACGACGGCCTGCTCAAGCGCTGCTCGACCGCGTTCGAGCCCGAGCTCTTCGTGAATCACTACGGCTCGTCCGAGGTGTACACGTTCAGCATCGATCAGGACGCGACGAAGAAACCCGGCAGCGCGGGACGCGCGGGCCTCAACACGCGCCTGCGCGTCGTGAAGCTCGACGCTGCATCGCCCGGACAGCTTGCATCGCGCGGCGAGGAAGGCCAGATCATCGTCGAACTGCTCGGCGATGAAGCCTTCGAAGGCTATTGGAACCGTCCCGATGCGAACACGAAGTCGTTACGCGAGGGCTGGTACTTCACCGGCGATACCGGCTACCTGGATGCGGACGGCGATCTCTACGTCACCGGCCGCGTCGACGACATGATCATCAGCGGCGGCGAGAACATATCGCCGGTCGATATCGAATCGGTACTGTCGCTGCATCCCGCCGTCGATGAAGTGGCCGTGGCGGGCGTGAAGGACGAGCGCTGGGGCCAGAAAGTAGTCGCGTTCGTCAAGCGATCGCATCACGTCGACGAGCGCGCGCTCGACGAGTTTTGCCGCACCTCGGACCTCGTGAACTTCAAGCGTCCGCGTGAATACGTGTTTGTCGATCAGATACCGAAATCGCCCGTCGGAAAGATACTGCGACGCAAGCTTTCGAGCGGCGAATACGAACCGGAGCGTTAGGAAACGACCGTCGCGAGTTGTCCCGGCAGGCGAGACGTAAAAATCATACAGATAGGTATCCAAATTAAAAATTGGACATGGAGATCGGAAATGGACGAAGTATACCGGCGCGATGAAGTCGCGCAAGATGTGAAGGGAAGTCAGGTGGCGGTCGCCGTGATGGCATCGTGCCTCGGATGGGCGCTCGATCTGTTCGACCTGTTCGTCGTGTTGTTTGTGGCACCGGTGGTGGGGCATCTGTTCTTTCCGTCGTCCAATCCGATGCTTTCGCTCGCGGCTGTTTATGCATCGTTCGCCGTCACGTTGTTGATGAGGCCGCTCGGCTCCGCGATCTTCGGTTCCTTTGCCGATCAACACGGACGCAAGCGCGCAATGGTGGTGTCCGTCGTCGGCGTGGGCGTTTCCACGGCCGCATTCGGCATGTTGCCGACTGTTGCACAGGTAGGCATCGTCGCGCCCGCGCTGTTCCTCTTGCTGCGTCTCGTGCAGGGCGTGTTCGTCGGAGGCGTGGTTGCATCGACGCATACGATCGGGACGGAGACGGTCAGTCTCAAGTGGCGCGGTGCGGTGTCCGGGTTCGTCGGCGGCGGTGGCGCGGGACTTGGCGCGTTGCTCGCATCGCTCGTCTATCTGGCGACGACCGCGATCTTTCCGGGTGCGGCGTTCGAGGTGTGGGGCTGGCGCTGCATGTTCTTCGCGGGCATCGTGAGTTCCGTGCTCGGCGTGTTCGTCTTCAACAGGCTCGAGGAATCGCCGCTGTGGGCCGAGCTCGCCGCACGAAAGAAGGCAGCCGCGCGCGCGAAAGGCGCCGCGCAGGAAGGGCCGGTCGCTTCGCCGTTGCGCGTCTTGTTCTCGAAGAAGTATCGCTCGATCCTCTTCGTGAACCTGTTGCTGACCGTCGGTGGAGGCAGCGGCTATTACCTGACGTCGGGATACTTGCCGACGTTCCTCAAGGTCGTCACGCATACTTCAGCGACGAGCGCGGGATGGATTCTGATGTGGTCGAGCGTCGCCGTGGTGATCGCATCGACGGCGGCGGGACATCTGAGCACGCTGATCGGACGCAAACGCAGCTTCATCTGGCTCGGCGTCGCGCGTCTGATCTGCTTTCCGCTGCTCTATCTCGCGATGCCGCATGCGGACGGCGTGTGGCTCATCGGCTTCTATGCGATCGTGTTGAGCGCGCTCGGCAGCGCAGGCTATGCGCCGATCCTCATATTCCTGAACGAACGCTTTCCTACCGCGATACGCGCATCGGGAACGGGATTGTCGTGGAATCTGGGCTTTGCAGTGGGCGGCATCATGCCGACGGTCGTTTCCGTGGTCGCGAAGTCGCCCGTCGATTTGCCGGTCGTGCTCGCGGTCGCGCTCGTCGTAATCAGCGTCCTGTTCCTCATCGGCGCGTTCATCGTGCCTGAAACGATGGGTCGTCTGAACGAAGAGGACTGAACGATTCGACCCGATTGCCGCGGATTGCGCGGCAGTCGGGTTCATTGCTTCTGCGTATCGGCATCGCCCGCCAGTTGCCTCTGCAATCCATCCAGTACGACATCGATATATCGATCGAAGCTCTGTTCGAGCGCGCGATTCGTTCCTCCCTTCCATCGCACGATGAACGCCTGATTCGACATGCGCGTCATGTTCGCGGTCAACAGCGGAAACTCATCACGGTCAAGCTCCTCGAAGCGCACGCGCAGCCTGTCCTCCCATTCGTCGCGCTCGTCGGCGCCGTGGCCCGCGAATTCGAGCGTGACGAATCCGACCATCGCGGTGATCACGGTGTTATAGACGTGAATCAGTTCCTCCGATTTGAAGCCCGCGGACAACAGCGTCCGGAGCACCGCCTCGACCATCACCGGATTCATACTGGCGTTCGAGATGATCTGCGAACCGAGCAGCGGCGCGACGTTCGGATGCCGCGCGACCGCGCGACGGTAGCGATGAAACAGTTCTTTCAGCCAGTCGCGCCAGCGCCCGGCGGGAAGCGGCCCGGGAATGAGATCGCCTAGCGCGCGCGTGATGACCTCGACCAGCAGTTCGTCGCGGCTCGTGACATACCAGTAGATGGCGGTCGGATAGACGCCGAGCTCCCGCGCCACATCGCGCAGGCTGAAGTTTGCATAACCCTTTGCGTCGATCAGCGCGAGCGCCGCCTCCACGACGCGTTCCCGCGAAAGCCCCTGGTCGCGCGCGGAGCGGCCCCGTCGCTTCTTTTCCGGCGCTGCCTCTTCCTTTTTCCTCAACGTGACTTCCCGAGTTTGAGTTCGACCGAGCGTCACTCTACTGCAATCGGTGGCGACATGCGACAGGTGCGGGAAAACCCGGCAATTCGCTCGCTTGCACGATTTAATTGTACGGCGTACAGTAAATGCAAATCGACGGCACGGACATCGCGGGCGAACCCGTTTTCTGTCCGGAGAGGGCGACGCTCATGCGAGCGCCGCGACATTCGTTTTGATTAGTCATACTACATAAAGGACCGATCCATGAAGCCCAAGGCGCTTACCTTCGACTACTTCGGCACGCTCGTAGACGTGACGACGGGAGGCATACGCGGCATCGAAGCGGTGCTCCAGCAGCTCTCTCTCGATCCGGCGAAGTCCGCCGCCGATGTCTATCTCGACTGGGACATGCGCGCGGTGCAGACCTACCGAAGCCACGCGTATATGCGTTATCGCGTGGTCGCGCAGCATGCGCTCACGGGTTGTCTGGAAGCGCTTGCGGAGGGATGCACCGATGGCCAGGACATGGCGGCGCTGACCGAGCTGCTGCTTACGCATCTGGTGGAGTCCTCGCCGCCTTTCGACGACGCCGTCGCATTCCTCGACTGGGCCCGTGAACATTTCGCGCTGATGCCCATCACGAACATGGATACGGACCTATGGAAACGCAGCCGCCTCGTGCGCTACTTCCCGCAGGTGACGACGGCCGAGATGGCGCGGGCCTACAAGCCTTCCGAGACGATCTTCAAGACCGGGCTCGCGACGCTCGGCCTGAATGCCGACGAGATCTTCCATTGCTCGATCGGCACCTGGGCGGACATCGACGGCGCGAAACCGCTCGGCATCCGGGTCGCGTGGATCAATCGCGGCAACGAGCGTCTGGGCGACTGGCAGGCGCGTCCGGATCACGAATTCGCCACGCTCGAACCGGTGCGCGGCGTGCTGGAACGTCTCATCGACCGGTGACAGGAGCACGATCATGCAAATAGCAGCAATCAAGACCCTCGTTCTATGTCTGAGCGTGGCGTGCGCGGCGCCGGCCGTCCATGCGGACACGCTCGTGAAGATCGGCGTGGCAGGACCGTTGACGGGCTCGCAGGCCGCAAGCGGCAAGGACAACGAACGCGGCGCCAGGCTGGCGATCGATGACCTGAACGCGAAACATATGACGCTCGGCGGCCAGCCGCTCAGGTTCGAGCTCATTTCGGTGGACGACGAGTCGGACCCGAAAGCCGGCGTGACCGCCGCGCAAAAGCTCGTGGACAGCGGGGTGATCGCGGTCATCGGTCACTGGAATTCGGGCGTGACGATTCCCGCGTCGAAGATCTACAACGATGCCAAGGTGATCATGATCACGCCCGCGGCGTCGAACCCGGCGTTGACCGTTCCGGGCTATCCGTATGTGTTTCGCCTCACCACCGACGACAACGTGCTCGGCGCGAGGATGGCCGATTACGCGGCCAATACGCTGCATCTGAAGCGTGTCGCCGTGATCGACGATCGCACCGCTTATGGCTCCGGCGTCGCGGATGTGTTCGTCGCCACGGCGAAGAAGCTCGGCATCGACATCGTGACGCGCGAGTACTCGACCGATCACACGGTGGACTTCAAGGCCGTGCTGTCGAAGATCAAGCCGGCGAAACCGGACGGCATCTTCTACGGCGGCTACTACGGTCAGGCTGCCTATCTCGCCCGGCAGATGCGCGATCTCGCGGTCAGCGGCGTATTGATGGGCGGCGACGGTCTGTGCGTCGGCGAGTTTCCGCGTCTCGCGGACGGCGCGCTCGACAAGAAAATGTACTGTCCGCAGGGCGGCACGCCGCTCGGCGCATTGCCCGAAGGCAAGCGTTTCGAGACGCGCTTCAAGGCCGCTTACGGCGTGAATCCGGATCAGAAGGGACCGTCGTTCTATGCGGCGACGATGATGATCGGCGACGCGATCTCGTCGGCGCAGTCGCTGTCTCCGGAAGCGCTCGACAAGACGCTGCATCAGACCACCTTCAATACGCTGTTCGGTCAGGTGCGGTTCGATCAGCGCGGCGAATGGATCAAGGCGCCGATGACGCTGTACTGGTCGGCGGGCGGATCGATCGTGCCGGTCGATTGAACGCGGGACGAATACAGATCATGAACGAACCTCGAACAATCCAGGAAGCGTATGTCCACTGAAAACGCAGTATCGCCACGACTCGACGTGGAAGGGCTCGGCCACGCCGCGGAGCGTGCCGCCGGCGTGTTCGCGGAAGCGAACCCGAAGAGCGCCGCCGCTCATCTCGATGCGCTCGCTGTCATGCCCGGCGGCAACACGCGCTCGGTGCTGTTCTACAAGCCGTTCCCGCTGACGATCGCACGCGGCGAAGGCAAGCGCCTGTGGGATCTCGACGGCCACGCCTATACCGATTTCCTCGCCGAATACACGACGGCGATGTACGGCCACAGCCATCCGGTGATACGCGCGGCGATCGTCGAAGCGCTCGACAACGGCCTGAACCTGACGGGTCACAACACGCTGGAAGTGCCGCTCGCGCGCCTGTTGCGCGAACGCTTCGAATCGGTCGAGTCCTTGCGCTTCACGAACTCGGGAACCGAATCGAACCTGATGGCCATCGCGGCATCGCTCATCTTCACGGGGCGCAGGAAAGTCGTCGCGTTCACGGGCGGTTATCACGGTGGCGTGCTGACCTTCGGCAGCGGCAACAGTCCCGTGAACGTGCCGCACGAGTTCATCGTCGCGTCGTACAACGATCTGGCCGGCGCGCAACGAATCTTCGCCGCGCATGGCGACGAGATCGCCGCCGTCATCGTCGAACCGATGCAGGTCGCGGGCGGATGCATCGTCGGCGAACCGGCTTTTCTCGAAGGCCTGCGCGATCTCACGCAGCGTCATGGCGCGTTGCTGATCTTCGATGAAGTCGTGACCTCGCGGCTGTCGGGCGGCGGGCGGCAGGCGCTGCTCGGGATCAGGCCCGACCTCACGACGTTCGGCAAGTACATCGGCGGCGGCATGTCGTTCGGCGCGTTCGGCGGCCGGGCGGACGTGATGGCGCAATTCGATCCGCGCAGGCCCGGCGCGACGCCGCACGCGGGCACCTTCAACAACAACGTGCTGTCGATGTCGGCGGGTCATGCGGGTCTGTCGCGGCTCTATACGCCGGGCGCTGCCGCCGCGCTCAGCGAAAAGGGCGAGCGCTTGCGCGCGCGACTGAACGGACTGTGCCGCGAGCGCGGCGTGGCGATGCAATTCACCGGTATCGGATCGCTGATGAACCTGCATGCCGGCGTGCATCCGATCCATTCGGTGGCGGACTTCATCGAAGGCGAATCGCCGCTCAAGGACCTGTTCTTCTTCCACATGCTGGAGCGCGGCTGCTATGTCGCGCGGCGCGGCTTCATCGTGCTGACGCTCGCGCACGACGAAGGCGATCTCGAACGCTTCGCGCAAGCGGTGGCCTCGTTCGTCGAACGTCATGAAGCGCTGTTGCGCGCACGCTAGATCATTCATGGAGACATCGTTGAATTCCGCTCAGTCACCGGCCGAACCGAAGCGTCTGCGCAGCCGCCGCTGGTTCGACGATCCGTCGAATCCCGGCATGACCGCGCTCTACCTTGAGCGCTACATGAACTTCGGCATCACGCGTGAGGAGTTGCAGTCGGGCAAGCCGATCGTGGGCATTGCGCAGACCGGCTCGGATCTCGCGCCGTGCAACCGGCATCATCTCGAACTGGCGAAGCGCGTGCGCGACGGCATTCGCGACGTGGGCGGCATTCCGCTCGAGTTTCCCGTGCATCCGATCCAGGAAACCGGCAAGCGTCCGACGGCCGCGCTCGACCGCAATCTCGCGTATCTCGGTCTCGTCGAAGTGCTGCACGGTTATCCGCTCGATGGCGTCGTGCTCACGACCGGTTGCGACAAGACCACGCCCGCCTGCCTGATGGCGGCGGCGACGGTCAACATTCCGTCGATCGTGCTGTCGGGCGGACCGATGCTCGACGGCTGGCATCGCGGCAAGCTGGCGGGGTCGGGCACGGTCGTGTGGGAGGCGCGCAAGGAACTCGCGACCGGCCAGATCGGCTACGACACGTTCATGGAGAAAGTGGCTTCGTCCGCGCCATCCGCCGGGCATTGCAATTCGATGGGCACCGCGCTTTCGATGAACGCGCTCGCCGAGGCGCTCGGCATGTCGCTGCCCGGTTGCGCGTCGGTGCCCGCGCCGTACCGCGAGCGCGGATGGTTCGCCTACGAGACGGGCAGGCGCATCGTCTCGATGATTGCGGAGAACCTGCGGCCATCGGACATCATGACCCACGAGGCGTTCGAGAATGCGGTCGCGGTGGCGGCTGCCATCGGCGCGTCGTCGAATTGCCCGATCCATATGATCGCGATTGCGCGTCACATCGGCGTGGACCATACGCTCGATGACTGGCAGCGCGTAGGTGCGCAGATTCCGTTGCTGGTCGATTGCCAGCCGGCCGGACGCTTTCTCGGCGAGGCGTTCCATCGCGCCGGGGGCGTGCCTGGCGTGATGCGCGAGCTGCTGCACGCGGGCCGGCTTCATCGCGATGCGATGACCGTGACGGGACGCACGCTCGCCGATAATCTCGCCGGCGTCGCGGCGCCTGACCGCGAGGTGATTCGCGCCTTCGATACACCGCTGAAGTCGGCAGGCGGTCACGTCGTGCTGAGCGGCAATCTGTTCGATAACGCCGTGATGAAAGTCAGCGTGATCGACGCGCGCTTTCGCGAGCGCTTTCTCTCGAACGCCGCCGATCCGGACGCGTTCGAGGTGAAGGCAATCGTCTTCGAGGGGCCGGAGGACTATCACGCGCGCATCGACGATCCTGCGCTCGACATCGACGAACACTCGATCCTGGTCATGCGCAATTGCGGCCCGGTGGGTTATCCGGGCGGCGCGGAGGTGGTCAATATGCAGCCGCCCGCCGCGCTGATCCGGCGCGGCATCGACACGCTTCCTACCATGGGCGATGGCCGTCAGAGCGGGACGTCGGGCAGTCCGTCGATTCTGAACGTGTCGCCGGAAAGTGCGGTGGGCGGCGGGCTCGCGCTGCTCAGGACCGGCGATCGCCTGCGTATCGATCTCGGCGTGCGACGTGTCGATCTGCTCGTATCCGCCGATGAACTCGCCGCGCGACGTGCCGCATGGAGGCGGCCCGAACTCGCGAACCAGACGCCGTGGGAAGCCATCTATCGAAGCATGGTCGGGCAGCAGGGCAGCGGCGCGTGTCTCGAACCGGCGACGCTCTTTCTGAACATCGTCGAGGCGCGCGGCGAAGCGCGCGACAACCATTGACGGAGCGCGCATGAATCGACTGGACGGCGCGCGGGGGCCGCGCGTGGGCATCGTGACGGGCGCGGGCTCGGGCATCGGCAGGGCGGCGGCAATCGAATTGCTGCGCGACGGCTGGTCCGTCGCGCTGCTCGGCAGGCGGCGCGAGCCGCTCTTCGAGATCGCGCATGACCCCGAGTTCGCGGGCCGCGCGCTCGCGTTATCGTGCGACGTGTCGGATGCGACGGCGGTGGCTTCGTCGTTCGATGCGGTCGTCGCTCATTTCGGCCGGCTCGACCTGCTGTTCAACAATGCGGGCGTCGGCAATCCGCCCGGCGCTTTCGATACGTGGACAGCGGAGCAATGGCGCGGGGTCGTGGACGTGAATCTCAACGGCATGTTCTTTTGCCTGCAACGCGCGTTCCGGATCATGTCGGCGCAGACGCCGCGCGGCGGCCGCATCATCAATAACGGCTCGCTGTCGGCCTGGGCGCCGCGGCCCAATTCGACGGCCTACACGGCGACCAAGCACGCCGTCACGGGCCTCACGCGCTGCGCGTCGCTCGATGGTCGCGCGCATGACATCGCTGTCGGTCAGATCGACGTCGGCAATGCGCACAGCGCGCTGGCATCGGCGATGGCGCACGGCGTGCCGCAGGCGAACGGCGAGCTCGCAGCCGAGCCGCTGATCGACGCGGCGATAGTCGGACGCTCGGTCGCGTATCTCGCGAGTCTGCCGCCCGATGCCAACGTGTTGTTCCATACGATCATGGCGACAAAGATGCCGTTCGTCGGCAGAGGCTGATCCGGCTGCGTGCGCGCTGCGCCGGTCCACGCCGACCTCGACTCGACTGGGTCGGCGCGCTGCAAAATCGTCCAATACTTTTGGCAATGGAATGCCTAGCATGCTCTCCAGGGTCGATTTTTCAGGAGAGAGACATTGCTGTTGCATACCGAAGCAATCGAGGCGGACGCGCAGAAAGCGCCGCCGAAGCTGGAGCGTTGTGTGATCGTCGTTGATGAAGCGTTGCCGCCGGGCAAGGCATCGAACGCTGCGGCGGTCGTCGCGTTCACTCTGGGCCAGCGCCACAGCCGTCTCGTCGGCGCGCCTTTGGTCGAGCGGGACGGCACGGCGCATCCGGGACTCATTCCCATCGGCATTCCGGTATTGAAGGCATCCGCGCTTCAACTGAGCGAGCTTCGCCGGAAATCGCTCGCGCAGTGTGACGTCGTGGACTTTCCCGTGCAAGGGCAGGCCACCACGGATTACGCCATGTTCCTCGAAGCCGTCGAGGCGCACGCCGGCGAATCGCTTCAATATCTGGCGGTCGGACTGGTCGGCCCCAGGAACCGTGTCAGCAAACTGGTCGGCGGTTTTTCGCTGTTCGCATGATGGAAGCGCGGATTACATCGGAGCGCATCGGTCAGATCTGGTCTGTCAGTTTGAACCGCCCCGACAAGCGAAACGCGCTCGACGGTCTGATGTTCGACGCGCTGGCGAACTCGTTGCGCCTCGCACAGGGCGACGAACGCGTGCACTGCGTGCTGCTGCAAGGAACCGGCGAGAGCTTCTGCGCGGGACACGACATCGCCGCTTTCGGCACCCTGTGGCCGCAAGCCGAAGACGGTGCGATCCGGCGATGCATCGCGGCGTTCGCCGAGCAGCCCAAGCCCCTGATTGCCGCTGTCAATGGCGCGGCCGTTGGATTCGGCGCAACGATGCTGTTACACGCGGACTGGGTGGTTGCCGGCGAAAGCGCGACCTTCCGGTTTCCGTTTTCCGATCTCGGTATCGTGCCCGAAGCGGGAGCGACAGCGTTGCTGGCTCGCAGGGTAGGCGATCTCGCGGCACGCGACTGGCTGATGAGCGGTCGCGCGGTAGCGGCATCGGAAGCGTTGCGGCACGGCTTTGTGTCCCGCGTAGTACCGGACGCGGACGTGCGCGCCGTTGCAAACGAATACGCCCTGCGCCTCGCCGCTAAACCGCCGGGTGCTTTGCAGACCACACGGCGTTTGATTCTGGAAGGCGCTACGTTAACGGCGCAAGAGGCGATCGAGCGGGAGTTCTTCCATCTCAATGCCTTCATTCCCGCGAGCATCTGGAGATCGATTCCTCATGGCTAAAGTCCACCTTGTTCACGCTCACCCCGAGCCGCACTCGTTCTGTTCGGCAATGGCCCGCGAAGCCGAACGCGTACTGAAGTCACGCGGCCACGATGTGAGCTTCTCTGACCTGTATGCGCTCAACTTCGATCCCGTAGTCCGCGCCAGCGAGTTCACCGAGCGCGCCAACGACGACTATCTCGTCTATGCACTGGAGCAACGTCACGCGCTCGAGCACGATGCGCTTGCGCCCGACGTGCGGCGAGAGGTCGATGCACTGTTGGCCAGCGACACGCTCGTGCTGGTGTTTCCGCTTTACTGGTTCTCGGTGCCCGCGCTGATCAAGGGCTGGATCGACCGCTGTTTCCTGTCGGGCGCGATGTATGGCGGCAAGCGCATCTACGGTCGCGGCGGCATGGTCGGCAAGCGCGCCGTGATCGGCGTGACATTGGGTGGCCGGGAGCACATGTTCGGCGCGCAAGGCATTCATGGCGAACTGGCGAGCGGCATGCTGCGTCATCTGCTGCAAGGCACGTTGGGATATGTGGGCTATGAAGTGGTCGAGCCGTTCTTCGCCTGGCACGTTCCCTATTGCTCGGACGCCGAGCGGGCCGACACATTGACGCGCTGGCGCGACTTCATCGATAGCCACGACACGCGACCGCGCATCGCGATGCCGCTGCTCCAGGATTATGATGACGTGTTCAGAGCACTTCCACGGACGGTTTCATCATGAAAGCTGCATCGGCGATTCGTTCGGTCAAGGTCTGGCGCGCGCCCGACGTCATGGACGCCGTCATGCTGAAGGGCCAGTTCGTCGGTCACCGGTATCCGCCGCACGCACACGATACGCATTGCCTCGCGGTCATTACCGGCGGGGAATTGGCGGTCGAGGTTCGGGGACAGCGGCGCATATGCCGGCGCGGCGACGTCATCGTCATCGATGCCGACGTGGTGCATTCAGGCGCCGCCGCCGGTGACGGCCAATGGAAGATGCGCGTCGAACACGTGCAGCCCGCGGAACTGGCCGCGTACTGTGAACGGCTTGGCATTCCGCGGCGCGAGCGATTCGAACTGGATAGCCCGTTTGTCATCGACAATGCGTTGTCGCGGCACCTCTACGGCGTGAACTGGTGTTCCGAGAAAAACGACGATCCTTTCAAGCGCAGCGAGGCGCTGGCCTGCGCTATCGTCGGCTTGTACGCGCGCCAGCCTGGGCGCTCCGGTGACCTGCCCTCAGTGCGAAGCGAGCCTGCTCTGGTACGTGCGATAAAGCGCCGCTTGCGCGAAGACCTTCATGCGAGGGTGACGTTGTCGACGCTTGCGTCGGAGTTCGGCGTTACGCCGTTCGTGCTGTTACGCGCTTTCGTGCGCGAGGCGGGACTGAGCCCTCATGCCTTTCAGCAGCAGGAGCGCTTGCGCGCAGCGATGCCGATGCTGCGCGACGGCAGACCCATTGCAGAAGTCGGCGCCCGAACCGGCTTTGCGGACCAGTCACACTTCACGCGCGTCTTCAAACAGCAAACCGGCGTGACACCGAAGATCTATCAATCTGCGTTTTCTTGAATCGTTCGACGAAAATCGGCAATAGCGAGCGTCTGACGATCATCGCGCGGCCCATGCCGCCGCCAGGCCATATCCGCTTTGCACCCCCTTTGAATCCACGGCATGGCATGACAGATAAAATCGTGCGAATCACTCACGGTCAATGCCATGCCGCTCAATCCCGATTCCCCTCTCGCACGTCTCATGAATGCTCCGGTGAGGCCGGGCAAAGTCGTATGGATAGGCTTGCGCGGCGTGCGGCGCGAGCCGCTCGACGTGGTCGAATTCGCGCTCGCGCAGGCGGGCGGCGGTCTCGAAGGCGATCACTACAGCCGCAAGGGCGGCAACCGGCAAGTGACGCTGATTCAGGCGGAGAGCCTGCGCGCGATAGCGAGCCACCTCGGTCTCGATGACGTTTCGCCCCTGGATTTGCGGCGCAATATCGTGACGGCGGGCGTGAATCTTCACGCGCTGAAGGACCGTCGCTTTCGCATCGGCGGCGCGGTGCTGGAAGCGAGCGGGGAATGTCATCCGTGCTCGCGCATGGAAGAGGCGTTCGGCGTCGGCGGCTATAACGCGGTGCGCGGATTCGGCGGCATCACGGCGCGCGTCGTCGAAGGCGGCAGGATCGATCTTTCGAGCGTGATCGAGCCGCTGCGCTGACCGTGATGTGACGACGTGTATCGGCGTTCCTGCCACCGTGCGCCGGCGCGCGCAAGTCATGCCGGCCCGCTCATTCCAGGCTAATTCACGGGTTGTAACCTGCTTTGCATCGGCGGTGCATGCAAGGCAGCCTCAGGAAAGAAACGACATGTGCGCTGCGGCGAACGCCGAACTAACCCGACAAGGAGCACATCATGTCCGCACTCTTTTCTCGCGTGGCCGGATGGCTGATTTCCCGCTACAGCGTGTCTGCGCGCCGCGCCCGTTACGCTCGTTACGCAGCGCTGGATGATCGCGCCGATCTTCAACATCGCATGCGCCAGATCGAAGAAGAACTCCGCGCCAACGGCATGCCGCTGCGCGGCGCGGTATCGCGTGACAGGCATGCGTTTGCTCGCATCGTGATCGATCAGGACGACAGCGCGAGGCGCAAAGAGCCGGTCTGATCGCCGGCGCTGGCCGTCGCAAGTTGCGACATCCTCATACGACAAAGCCTCGTCAATGTGTTCGAAACTGCGACACGTCCCCCCTTAACTCGCCCGGCGTCATGCGCGTATCGCGTAGCCGATGGCCGCAAAGACGTGCAGGTATCCGGATTCTCCGCGCATCGGTCTTCATTGGCGTAATCCTTGCTCCAGAGGCTCCGCGGGCAGCGCCGCGCTGACTCGACGATAACGATCAAGGAGACATAACGTGAAGGCTGCCGTGCTGCATGAGTACGACGAAACCTTGTCCCGCGACGAGTTCGTTCGCTATGAAGACGTCGAAACGCCCGACATCGTCAGGCCGACCGACGTGATCGTCCGCATCGGCGGAGCAGGCGTGTGCCGCACCGACCTGCACGTCGTCGAGGGAATCTGGCGCAGCAAGGTCGATGTCGCGCTGCCCTACATCATGGGCCACGAGAACGCCGGCTGGGTGGAGGCCGTCGGGCGCGCCGTCGAAAGCGTCAAGGTGGGCGATCCGGTCGTCTGTCATCCGCTCGTCACGAGCGGCCACTGTCTCGCGTGCCGGCGCGGCGACGACATGCACGCGACCGAGAGCCGCTTTCCCGGCATCAACGCGAATGGCGGTTACGCCGAATATCTGTCGACCGGCGAACGCTCATTGATTCGTCTGCCATCCACGCTCGCACCCAAAGACGTCGCGCCCTACACCGATGCCGGCCTGACCGCATATCGCGCCGCGAAGAAGGCGTCGCGTCACTTGCTGCCCGGCCAGTTCGCCGTGGTGATCGGCGCGGGCGGACTGGGGCATATCGGCATTCAGGTGCTCAATGCGCTGTGCGCGGCGGAGATCATCGTCGTCGATCGTTCGGAGACCGCGCTCGCGCTGGCGAAAGAGTGCGGCGCGCATCACACCGTGCAAGGCGGCGAAGGCGAAGTGGAACGCGTGCTCGAACTGACGCACGGCAACGGCGCGGAAGCCGTGATCGATTTCGTCGGCGAGGGCGATGCCATCGCGAAGGGTCTCGCGATGACGCGCAACGCGGGCTTCTACTACATCGTCGGTTATGGCGGGAAGATCGAGATTCCGACCATCGACATGATCACGAGCGAAAAGACCATCGTCGGCAATCTGGTCGGCACCTATCCCGAACTCGTCGAGCTGATGGCGCTCGCCGATCGCGGGCTCGTGCATCTGGCCACGCGCGAATACCGGCTGAGCGACGCGAATCAGGCGCTCAAGGATCTGCATCACGGCAGGATCAAGGGACGCGCGGTCCTCATTCCCTAGCAGCCGGTCAACAGGACTCGAACGGAGAGCGTCATGGCGGCGCAAGGCAATGTCACGCCCATCTCGGAGCGCGTGCGGCTCGTGATCGCGCTGACGCAGATCAATTCGGATCATCTGCGCAGCAAGAGCCGCGTCGCGGGCGTCGAGATCGAACTGGAAGGCGCGCTGGCGGCGAGTCCGCCCGAAGCGCGCACGTCGCAGCAATGTCTGAACATCGAGATGCTGCGCGAACGGCTGCACGACGCGAACGAATCGATGCGCGCGCTGGAGGAAGATCGCGCGCGTCTCACGGCTGCGCTGGCGGAGATGGAAGCGGCGGCGCGCCGGATCTCGGAACCAGGGAGACGAACATGACGACCGATGCAACCACGAAAGAAGCGTTCTTCGAACGGCTGGGCGCGCTGTCCGACGAGATGATCGGCGTGTTCGGCCGCGACTTCGCAATGGGCGCGCTGCTCGTCGCCGCGCGCTGCATCGCGCAAGGTCAGCCGGTTCAGAACGAAGCCACGCCGGCGGACAGCCAGTGAACGATGTCGCAGTTTCGGACACCGCAGGAATGCATACGTCGCGTTCCACGACATGATCGCGAGCGCGGCCTTGCTGTATGGGCCCGAAGTGCATGGCACGCTTGTCGCTCTATGTCGGGCCGTGCCGACGAAAGCGGCGCATGTGTTGGTGATCACGGACCTGCGCGCGAGAAGCCGCCGGTCCCCCTGTAACCGGACAAGGAGAGCTCGATGTCAGAAGCATTAACGCTCAACAAGATCACGTCCCAGCGAGGAATCAGCATCGGCGAGGCGGCCAAACGCGTCGCGGATCTCGGCTGGACACCCAGTTACGTTCAGGAAGCGATGACCTTCCCGACCGACTACAAGATCAGCAAGGCGCCACGCGATCCCATGAAGCAGGTGCTGCGCTCGTATTTCCCTATGCAGGAGGAGAAGGACAACCGCGTCTACGGCGCGCTCGACGCGGCGCTGCGCGGCGACATGTTCCGCAATGTCGAGCCGCGCTGGGTCGAGTGGATGAAGCTGTTCCTCGCGATCATCCCGTTTCCGGAAATCTCCGCCGCACGCTCGATGGCGATGCTCGGCCGTCTCGCGCCCGGCGAAGAACTGCGCACCGGCTTCACGATGCAGATGGTCGACGAGTTTCGCCACTCGACGATCCAGATGAATCTGAAGAAGTGGTACATGGAGAACTACATCGACCCGGCGGGCTTCGATATCACGGAAGCCGCGTTCGGCAAGTGCTACGCGACGACCATCGGCCGCCAGTTCGCGGAAGGCTTTCTGACGGGCGATGCCGTGACGGCCGCCAACGTGTTCCTGCAGGTGGTCGCGGAAACCGCCTTCACCAACACGCTGTTCGTGGCGATGCCATCGGAGGCGGCGCGCAACGGCGACTATGCGTTGCCGACCGTGTTCCTCTCGGTGCAGTCGGATGAGAGCCGGCACATCGGCAATGGTCACTCGCTGATGATGTCGGTCATCAACGATCCGGACAATCACCTGCTGCTCGAACGCGATCTGCGCTATGCGTTCTGGCAGAACCACGCCATCGTCGATGCGGCTATCGGCACGTTCATCGAGTACGGCACGACCGATCGCGACAAGAAGAAGGAGTCGTATGCGGAGTTGTGGCACCGGTGGATCTACGAAGATTACTACCGCACCTACATGCTGCCGCTCGAAAAGTACGGCATCAAGATTCATCACGACGATGTCGCCGCCGCGTGGGATCGCCTCGTCAAGAAGAACTACGTGCACAAGGTCGCGCAATTCTTCTCGGTCGGCTGGCCGGTGAACTTCTGGCGCATCGAGGCGCAGACGGAGAAGGACTTCGAGTGGTTCGAGCACAAGTATCCGGGCTGGTATGCGGAGTTCGGCGACTACTGGAAGTGGTATGCGAAGAAGAGCGTGCCGGGCGAAACCAACATGCTGTTCGATCAGGAGAACGGCTATGTGTACCCGCATCGGTGCTGGAGCTGCCTCGTGCCGTGTCTGATCCGCGAGGACTTCTGTGTCGATGAAGTCGACGGCAAGCTCTATACGTACTGCTCGGAGCTGTGCCGCTGGACGCACAAGGTCGCGTTCGCGTCGGAATACGAAGGCCGTCCGACGCCCGCGATGGGCCGCTTCAGCGGCCGCCGCGAATGGGAAGAGGTCTATCACGGCTGGGATCTCGCGGATTGCATCAAGGATCTCGGCTTCGTTCGCAGCGACGGCCGGACGCTCGTGCCGCAACCGCATCTGCGCTTCGACAACCGCGACATGTGGACGCTCGACCATGTTCGCGGCCACACCATCCAGAGTCCGATCGTGCTGTTGCGGGAGATGACGCCGGAGCAGCGCGAGAAGCACATCGCGGAATATCGCGCGGGCTTCACGATCAATCCGTGCAGTTGAGACGGGCCTGCGGCCCGCTGCGTTCGTGCGCAGCGGGCCGCGACGAGCATGGGAAAACCTATGAGCGATTCGAATCAGACGCATACGGTCCGCTTCGAGCCGGTCGGCGTCGAGATGTCCGTCGCGGAGGGCGAGACGGTGCTGGAGGCCGCGTTCCGGCAGGGCATCGCCGTCATGCACGGATGCAAGGAAGGGCAGTGCAGCAGTTGCAAGTCGCTGCTCGTGGAGGGCGACGTCGAGCTGAAGAAGTATTCGACCTTCGCGCTGCCCGACTATGAAAAGGAGTCGGGTCATATTCTGCTGTGCAGGACGCTCGCCTACAGCGACCTGACCGTCGAGCTGCTGAACTTCGACGAAGACCTGATGCGCCGCTCGATACCCGTAGCCGAATACGACGCGACGGTCACGAGCATCGCGCCGCTCACGCACGACATCCGTCTGCTCGAAGTCGAACTGAGCCGTCCGTTGCGCTTCTGGGCCGGCCAGTACGTCGATCTGACGATCCCGTTCGCGGGCATCACGCGCTCGTTCTCGATGGCCAATCCGCCCGATGGCGAAAGGCGGCTGCGCTTCATCATCAAGAAGTATCCGAACGGCGCGTTCTCTTCGCTGCTCGACGATGGCCTGAAGCCCGGCGACCGGCTCGTCGCCAAAGGCCCTTACGGCACGTGTTTTCGGCGCGAGGATCAACCCGGCCCGATGGTGCTGGTCGGCGGCGGTTCGGGCATGTCGCCGTTGTGGTCGATCCTGCAGGATCACGTGCAAAGCGGCGAAGAGCGGCCCGTGCGCTTCTTCTACGGCGCGCGCACCCGCCGCGACCTGTTCTATCTCGACGAGTTCGCGGACTTCGCCGAACGGCTGCCGGACTTCCGCTTCATTCCGGCGCTGTCGAATGCCGAACCCGGCGACGACTGGACGGGCGACACGGGTTTCATCCATGAAGTCGTGAGCCGTACGTTGCGCGAGGAATCGCTCGCGGGCGACATCGACGCCTACGCATGCGGTCCCACGGCGATGATCGACGCCGTGATTCCGGCGTTGCAGATGGCGGGCGTGGAACCGGAGCGGCTCTTCTTCGACAAGTTCACTCAGGCGGTCCGATGATCGATTCATCGGTGCACAAGGCTAAGTAAAGGAGACGCGACATGAGTACAGTGACGGAGCAGTCGGCAGCGCTCAAGTCGGGCGCCGCGGGCGCGGCGCAATTCGTGGGCTGGGACAGCCGCAAGTACAACTATTTCGAGCCGAAGGGCCGCAAGGCGAGCCATTACGAGGACATGACCGTCGATGTGCAGCCGGACCCGAAGCGCTATCTGATTCAGGACTGGATCCTTCAGTTCGCCGACGGCACGCCGACCTACTCGGAGACGTGGACCGCGGCGAAAAGCTCGGACTGGCACACGTTCCGCGCGGTCGATGAGGAATGGGAACGCACGCATTATCAGCGTCAGTCGACCATCGTCGGGATGATCACGAATGCGATCGCCAATGCGCGGCGCACGGGCGTGGTCAAGCGTTTCGACAAGGCGTGGGTGAAGGTGCTGGAGCAGCATCTGGGCGCCTACAAGCATGCGGAATTCGGGCTCGGCACCGCGACCATGCACGCGCAACGCTACGGCTACACGCAGATGATCAACAGCGCGATCCTGACGAACGCGTCGTACAAGCTGCGTTTCGCACAGGACCTGACGCTGTATCTCGGCGAGATCGCGCTCGATCTGCCCGGCTTCGATCTCGATGCCGGCAAGAAGCACTGGCTCGAAGATCCGCTCTGGCAGCCGACGCGCCTTGCCATCGAGACGATCGGCGGCGCGACCGATTACCTTGAAAAGTATTTCGCCGTCAACGTGGTGTTCGAGCCGCTCGTCGGAGACCTGTTCCGCAGCGGTTTCATCATGCAGATCGCGGCCGCGCAGAACGACTTCGTGACGCCGACCGTCGTGTCCGCCGCCGAAGGCGACTACGAGCGCAATCTCGCCAACGCGGTCGAGCTGTTTCATATGCTCGCGAACGATCCGGCGCACGGCGACGCGAACCGCGCGCTGTTCGGAGCGTGGCTCGAAAAGCACGGCGCGCTAGCCGCGGACGCGGCCAGGCACTTGCAGCCGATCTGGTCGATTCCCCATGCGAAGGCGGCGCAATTCACCGATTGCCTGAACAGTTCCGTCGAACGTGCGCAACTGATCGCCAAGGAAATCGGCATTCCGTCTTCACTCGCGATCGAAGCCTGAGACTCGATTGAATCCACCGCGAACAGGAGCAGCTCATGTCAGTGCATACCGACAACATCTTCAAGTCGATCAAGGATCTTCGCTTCGAGCAGACCATCTCGCATCAGTGCGGCGTGACGATGAACGACAGCGTCGAGGCTCGCGCGATCGCCGAGCTCATGGGAAGCAAGCCGGGCATCACGGTCACGTATCTGCCGGCGATGATCCGCATCGACGGGCAGGACAAGATCGAGTTCAGGATGGGCGAAATCAGCGAAGTGCTGGGCCGCGAGATGACGCCCCATCTGTTCGAGATATCGACGTCGACGCATTACGGCCGCATGGTGATGGTCGATGACGACACCGTCGTGCTGTTCGGCAACATGGAAGACGCGATGGCCTACGAATGAAAACGCGCGACGGCGCGCAGCGCGCGCCGCTGTCCGGCAACCCCACGGAGACACACACATGTTCAGAACTCAGGACGGCGAGGAGATTTTCATCATCGACGGGCACGTTCATCTATGGGACGGCAGCAAGGCGAATCTGAAGAACGTGCACGGCCAGCAGTTCATCGACTGCTTCTATGCGTATCACAAGAATCTGAGCCCGAAGGATTATCTGTGGCCGAAGGAGAAGTTCGACAAGTACGGCGAAGAAGTCATGTATGACGACCTGTTCGTCACCGGCTACGACGACATGGCGATCTGCCAGCCGACCTATCTCACCGACTTCTACAAGAACGGCTTCAACACCACCGAGGCGAACTACGTGGTGAAGAAGAAGTATCCGCACCGTTTCATCGTGAACGGCGCGTTCGATCCGCGCGATGGCGAAGCGGGGCTGGAGCGCCTGAACGAGCTTGCCGAGCTATACAAGATTCAGGGCGTGAAGCTCTATACGGCGGAATGGCGCGGCGACAGCAAGGGCTACAAGCTGTCCGATCCGGGCGCGTATCGCTTCCTGGAGCGATGCGAGCAACTGGGCATCAGGAACATTCACGTGCATAAGGGTCCGACGATTCTGCCGCTCAACCGCGATGCCTTCGACGTCGCGGATATCGACGATGTCGCGACGAGCTTCCAGGGACTGAACTTCATCGTCGAGCATTGCGGGCTGCCGCGTCTGGACGATTTCTGCTGGATCGCCACGCAGGAAACGAACGTCTATGGCGGGCTCGCCGTCGTGCTGCCGTTCATTCACACGCGGCCCGAATACTTCGCGCATGTGATTTCGGAGCTGCTGTTCTGGATCGGCGAGGACCGCATTCTCTACGGCAGCGATTACGCGATCTGGTCGCCCAAATGGCTGATCGAGAAGTTCATGGCGTTCGAGCTGCCGGAATCGGTCAGCAAGGAAACGGGCGTGAAGCTGACGCTGGAAGCGAAGAAAAAGATCCTCGGGCTGAATGCGGCGCGCCTGTACGGCATCGATATCGACGCGCAGAAGAAGCTGCTCGAAGAGGCGCCGCGCGCTGCGGTGGCGCACGCATGAGCGGCGATCGCGCGCAGCAGGTCTGGGCGCGACTCGCAGCCGTCGTCGATCCGGAACTCGACGAGGCGGTGACGGAGCTCGGCTTCGTCACCAGCGTCGAGGTCGATGCCGAAGGCGGCGTGGACATCGCGTATCGTCTGCCGACTTACTGGTGCGCGGCGAACTTCGCGTATCTGATGGCGGCGGACATGCGCGCGGCCGTCGCGGGCCTGCCGTGGGTGACGCGCATCGGCCTCACGCTCGACGAGCACATGTACGCGGACGAGATCAATCGCGGCATGGCGCAGAACCTGTCGTTCCAGCGAGCCTTCGGAGACGCCGCCAGCGACGATCTCGACGAGGTGCGCCGGACGTTTCTCGTCAAGGCGTTCCAGCGCAGGCAGGAGGCGCTGCTGTCGCATCTGCTCGCCAAAGGGCACGAAGCGGCGCAGCTGCTTGCGCTCGCCACGGACGAGCTTGCCGCGCTCGACGACGATCCCGAAACCGGGCGTCTCATCCGGCGATACCTAGAGCGCCGTGATGTCTGCACGCACGAACTCGCCTTCGTCGATACCAACAGCGCGCCCATCGATCCCGCGACGCTCGGCGCCTATCTGCGCGCGCTGCGGCGCGTGGGCGTGAATGCCGAGTTCAACAGCGCGCTCTGCCGTGGCCTGCTCGCGGCCCGCTACGGCGAAGTCGAGGAGCAGCCGATTCGTTTTTTCCCGCGACCGCTCGAACCAGACAACCATAAACCGGAGACAGGAGCACACGATGCCCAACATCATGCTGCATGACGAAGAGGCGCGCGCGGCGCTCGGACGCGGCGTCGGCAAGCTCGCGCGCGCGGTGAGCGCCACGCTCGGGCCGAAAGGCATGAACGCGATCATCGACCGGCCGATCGGCTCGCCGATCATCTCGCGCGACGGCGTGAGCATCGCGAGCGAGATCGAGCTGGAAGATCCGTTCGAGAACATCGGCGCGCAGGTCGTGCGCGAAGTCTCGAAGCAGACCAACGAAGTCGCCGGCGACGGCACGACCACGGCCACCGTGCTCGCCGATACGCTCGTGCAGCAAGGTCTCGAATGTCTCGCGGACGGCGCGAATCCGGTCGAGCTCGTGCAGGGGCTCGACGCGGCGGTGAACGAAGTCATCGCTGCGCTCAGGCGTGCGGCCACGCCGCTGCGCGGGCCGGAGGAAGTGCGCGCGGTCGCCGTGGTCGCGGCCAACGACGACTTCACCGGCGGTCTCGTCGCCGAGGCGCTGGAGCGCGTGGGGCCGGACGGCATCGTCGATGTCGAGTACGGCACGACCGTGGAGACGCGGCTCGAAGTGGTCGACGGCATGGCGTTCGATCGCGGCTATCTCTCGCATCACATGGTCACGGACATCGAACGCATGCAGGTGGTGCTCGACAGCCCGCTCATCCTGATGACCGACCAGCGCCTGCAAAACCAGGCCGAAGTGACGGCGTTGCTCGCGCTCGCGAACGCAAGCAAGCGGCCGCTGCTGATCATCGCGGAAGAGGTCGCGCCCGCCTGCGTGGTCACGCTGCTGGCGAGCCGCGACAACGGCGGGCCCGCGGTCGCGGCGATTCATCCGCCCGAATACGGCCACTGGCGCAAGGCCATGCTGGAAGACATCGCGATCGTCACCGGCGGGCGCGTCATCGCACGCGATCTCGGCGGCAGGCTCGAAGCCGTCGAAATGCGCGATCTGGGCAGCGCGCGGCAGGTCCGCATATCGTCCAACCAGACCATCATCACCGCGGGCGGCGGCGATCCGGCGGCGGTGGCGGCGCGCCGTCAGCAGGTCGCGCGTCAGTACGAGATGGCGCCGGAGAACGTCGAGCGCGACAAGTTCGAAGTCCGGCTGGCGAAGCTTTCGGGCGGCACCGCGATGATCCTCGCCGGCGGCGCGACGCCGGTCGAGCAGAAGCGCCGTCTGCATCTGATCGAGGATTCGATCAACGCGGCGCGCGCGGCGATCGCGGAAGGGATCGTGCCTGGAGGGGGCACGGCGTTGCTGCGCGCATCGGCGCAACTGGATGATCTGATCGGACGCACGCGCGGCGCGGCGCAACTCGGCGCGCTGCTGCTCAAGCGGGCGCTGGAGAAGCCGCTCTTCACGATCGCGTCGAATTGCGGGCTGGACGGCCATGCGATCGTCGCGCAGGTGGCGGCGGCGGGCCGCTGCGTCGGACTCGATGCGCGCACCGGCGAGATCGTCGATCTGCTGGAGCGCGGCATCATCGATCCGGTGAAGGTGACATATAGCGCGGTGCGCAATGCGGCATCCGTCGCCGGGCTGATCCTGACGACCCAGACGCTGATCGCCAAGAAGCCCGATTTCGCCGATCCGACAGCCGGGCCGGCGCTCGGTGCGGGCGCCGAACTGCTCGGGAGAAAATAGGCCGCCCGCCTTGTGCGTCGCGACACGCGTCCGGCCGCCGGAAGCGTTTGCCCAAAAGGACGTGGCGCACGCGTGAGGTCTATACTCAGCGGACGATGCCGCGCAGCCGCCGGGCGCTTCGCCCGGGGCTGGCCGGCACGCCCTCGCGAGTCGCGCCGAGGTCCGCCGCAGAGCGGGCCGCGCGTCCCCAACTCGCACGGAGGAGACACATGACGAGGCGCCTCATCGGCATGCCGGCTGGCGACGATTCCGCGGGCGAACGCGGTATCGCCGGGCGGACACGAGCCGACGTGAACGCTGGATTTCATTCGGACAGCAGCACCATGCTCGCGTGGGAACGCTTTCTGGCGGGCGAAATCACGACCGCCGCACCGACCGAACTGATCGCGTCGTGGAAGCGGAGTCTGCAATCGGGCGTCAATCCGACCTCGGGCGCGGCGCCGTTCGCGGTGCATGGCGATGCGATCGACGCGCTGCGCTGGCGTCATCGCGAACTGCTGGCGGCATCGGACCGGCTGTTCATGGCGACGGCGGACCTCTTCGCCGATTCGTCCTCGATTCTGCTGCTCACCAATGCCGACGGCGTCATTCTCAAGGCCGCCGGCGACCTGCGCACGCTCGACGCCGGCGAAAAAATCCATTTGATGACGGGCGGCGACTGGCGCGAGGCGACGGCCGGGACCAACGGCATCGGCACGGCGCTGGCGACGCGCCAGCCGACCTATATCCACGCCTCCGAGCATTTCTGCGAAGGCATCAAGGCGTGGAGCTGCGCCGCCGCGCCGATCTGCGAGCCGGGAACGGGCGCGGTGCTCGGCGTGCTGGACATTTCGGGGCCGCCATCGACGTATCAGATCAACAATCTGACGCTCGCCGTGACGGCCGCGCGGCAGATCGAAATGGTGCTCGCGGAGCAGGTGGCGCGCGAGCAGATGCGCCTGCTTGCGTATTGTCTGCAACGGCTGTCATCGGCGGATGCGGCGGGGCTCATCGCCATCGACCGGCGCGGGCGGCTCGTGCACACCACCGCGCGCATTCCGTTGCCCATCAATTTGGGCGAGCGGTTTCCCGGCATGAGCGAGCATTGCCCGATCGAAGAGTGGCCGAATCATCTTCCGCAAGGCTTGCGGCCTGAATGGTTCGATCCGGTCGTCGCGGACGGCGAAGCGATCGGGGCGATGCTCGTCGTGCCCGCGCCTTCCGGGCTCGCGGGCGCGTCGCGTCTGACGAGCGGTGCGCGGCGTGTCGGCGTGCAGGTTCAGGGGCGCAGCGAAGCCGATCCGAAACGCAACTGCTTCGCCCAGATCATCTGTCAGAGCGTGGCGATGCAGCGCGCCATCGAGCGCGGACGGCAGCTTGCGCGGCGCCGGGTGCCGGTGCTGATCGAAGGGCAGACGGGCGTCGGCAAGGAGCTTTTCGCGCGCGCGATCCACGGCGAGGAGTCGGGCGAGGGTCCGTTCGTGGCGTACAACTGCGGGGCGGCGTCGAAGGAGCTGATCGGCGCGGAACTGTTCGGGCACGTGCGCGGCGCCTACACGGGCGCGACGGCGGAAGGGCGGCCCGGGCGCTTCGAACTCGCGCACGGCGGAACGCTGTGCCTCGACGAAATCGGCGAATTGCCGCTCGATCTCCAGCCCATCCTGCTGCGCGCGCTGGAAGAGGGCGTGATCTACCGGCTCGGCGATACCCAGCCGCGCCGCGTCGATGTGCGGCTTCTCGCCATGACGAACCGGAACCTGCGCGAAGAGGTCGAGTGCGGGCGTTTTCGCGCGGATCTCTACTATCGCGTCGGCGTGACGCGGATCTGTATTCCGAGCCTGCGCGAGCGCGATGGCGACGTCGATTTGCTGATCGAGCATTTCAATCGCGCGCTCGCGCTGCGGCATGGCGTGCCGGCGAGAGAGTTTGCGGACATCGTGATGGAAGTGCTGCGCGCTTACTCGTGGCCGGGCAATGTGCGCGAACTGCGCAATCTCGTCGAGAACCTGCTGCTCACGTCCAATGACACGCGCGTGATGCTGGCCGAACTGCCCGCCGAGGTGCTCGACGAATCTCCCGCCGCGCGCGACAGCGTGACATCCGGCGCCGCGCCGGGCACGGGAAGTCTGGAGGAAACCGAGCGATTCGCCATTGCGCGGGCGCTGCGGCAGGCGCAGGGCAACATGGCGCAGGCCGCGCGTGCGCTGGGCGTATCGCGCAGCACGCTGTATCGAAAGATGGAGCAGTACCGGATTCGCGCCGAGGCTTCGGTGGTCTCGTCACATTAGTTCGTTTTCAGTCTCCGCGTATTACGAGCGCGCCGGTTCCGAGGCACTTGCTTTCTGACCGGTGGGGGTAGCCTCCCGCTCCGTCCTCGCTCTTCCGTGCTTCACGATCTGGCGAGTCGCCACGTGCCGAACCGTCTTTCGGGCATTTCGAGCCACAATCTCGATATGCTTCTACACGGATAGGCCATGGAACGTCGAGCACAGCTTCCCCCGTTGAATCCCGCCCGGGCGTTCGAGGCGACCGGACGCCTGCTGAGCATTTCCAAGGCCGCTGACGAGCTGGCCGTCACGCCCGCCGCCGTCAGCCGGCAGGTACGTACGCTCGAAACTTACCTGGGCGTCGATCTGTTCGAGCGGGTGAGAGGGCGGCTGGAGCTGACGTCGGCGGGTGCGCGGTATCTGGCGGAACTCATGCCGCTGTTCGCATCCCTGCGCGAAGCCACCGACAGCCTGCGATCGTCCGAGCGGCGTGCGCGCGTGCTCAAGATCCGCTCGCCCGCGACCTTCGCGGTGCGCTGGCTGATCCCACGTCTCGCGAGCTTTCATCGGTTGCACGAAAACATCGACGTGCAACTCACGACATCCCCGGCTCCGCTGAATTTTGCGCGTGAGGACATCGACGGCGGCATTCAGCTAGGCGACGGCAAGTGGCCCGGCCTGCGCGTACAACGTCTGATCGCGAACGAGCTGGTGCCTGTTGCAGCGCCTTCCAGACAGGTCAAGGCCCGCTCGCAGTTGCAGGGCGAGACGCTTCTGCACACGCTTGCGCGCCCGGAAGACTGGACCTTGTGGCTGAAGGCGGCGGGCCTTCCTTTGAACGCGCGACGCCGCGAGATGCGCTACGAAACGTCGCTGCTCGCGTACCAGGCGGCGATAGAAGGACACGGTGTCGCGATCGCGCAGAAGGCGCTGGTGCGTGGTGAACTGGAAAGCGGTCTGCTCGTCACACCGTTTTCATTCGAGCTCGATCGCGGGCATCACACTTACTACTTCGCGTGGCCGACGGAGCGTGCGCAATCGGATGCATTGAAGACTTTTCGCCGATGGCTGCTTACGTTGCTCGGCAAATAGGTCCGGCCAGCCGCCGACCTTTTAACAAAAAGTCAACGGCTCATTTCCAAATTGTAGATTGTCCGGCAGGCCGGTGAGTACCTATTCTCGTCGGCATGATTCGTCGCTGTGGCGAGTCACGAGACAGGACAATCACAAATGCCAAGAGACAGCCTCAACGGCGTGCGGGTGATCGATTTCTCGCACGTCCTCGCCGGACCGGTCTGCTCGATGACGCTCGCCGATCTCGGCGCGCACGTCGTCAAGATAGAGCCGCCCGACGGCGAGATCGGGCGGCGCATCGGGCCGCCGTGGATAAGCGGTGAAAGCCCGGCCTTCATCAGCGTCAACCGCAACAAGTACAGCGTCGCGATCGATCTGAAAACCGATGCAGGGCGCGAGGCCGTTCGCCGCATGCTGCTGGAGGCGGATGTGCTGGTCGAAAACTTCCGGCCGGGCGTGATGGCGTCGATGGGACTCGACTTCGACGCATTGCGGCAGCTGAATCCCCGGCTCGTCTACTGCTCGATCTCCGCGTTCGGCCAGACGGGCGCGAATCGCAAGCGGCCTGGCGTCGACGGCGTGATCCAGGCCGTCAGCGGTCTGATGAGCACGCTCGGCACGACGAGCGCCGAGCCGCTCAAAGTCCCGATCCCCGTCGCCGACATGATGGGCGGCTATCTCGCGTCGATCGCGATTCTCGGCGCGCTGCATCAGGTTCGCGCGGGCGGCGGCGGGCAGCATCTCGACGTGAGTCTCTACAACGCGACGTTGATGCTGCAGCAAATCGGCTTCGCTGCATTCTTCGCGTCCGGAAGCGAACCGGAAAAGACCGGCAGCGCCGCGCCTTACGCGTGCCCGAACGAGGCGTTCCCAACGCGGGACGGCTGGATGATGGTCGTCGCCTACCATCCGGAACGATGGCACGCGTTATGTGAGGTGCTCGCTTCGCCGTCACTCGAAGCGGATCCGCGATTCGCCGCCAACGACGATCGCGTGCGCCATCGCACGACCCTGCATCACATGCTCGCCGCGCGTTTCGTCGAACGCACGACGGCGGACTGGATGGAACGGCTCGCGGCGCGCGACATTCTGTGCGCGCCCGTCGCAACCTACGGCGATGTCATCGAAACAGCGGAGTACGCCGAATGCGGACTGGCGCGGACGATCGATCATCCGGTCGCGGGCACCATGCGCACGCACGGTTTCGCGCTCGGTCCATCCGATCGCCCGAGCGCGCCGGATTTGCCCGCGCCGCTGACGGGCCAGCACACGCTGCAGATGCTGGAGCGATACGGCTTCGCTGAAAGCGAGATCGCGGGCCTGCTGAACGCGGGCGTCATCCGCGTGGGCCGCGCATCGCGCGAAACCAGCGATGAAGACCGCAAGGTGAGCGCATGAGCGCCGCGATGATCCGGAGCGAACGACGCGGGCGGGTCGCGCTCGTGCGTCTCGCGTCGGACAACCCGCTCAATCCGCTGACCGACGCGTTGATGGATCAGCTGATCGACGTCCTGCTGCGCAACGAAGCCGACCCGCAGGTTTTCGCCACCGTTCTGACAGGGTCCGACAAGGCTTTCGCCGCCGGCGCGGACATTGTCGCGATGTCGAAGCTCGATTACGCAAACGCATTCTCGGATGACTACATCGGCCGTAGCTGGGACCGCATCCGCACGGCCCGCAAACCCATCATCGCGGCGGTAGGCGGCTATGCGCTCGGCGGCGGTTGCGAACTGGCGATGATGTGCGACATCGTCATCGCCGCGGACGACGCGCTTTTCGGCCAGCCCGAGATCAAGCTCGGCATCGTGCCGGGCGCGGGCGGCACGCAGCGTCTGCCGCGCGCGGTCGGCAAATCGACCGCGATGCTCGCGTGTCTGACCGGCGAGCCGCTTGGCGCGCGCGAGGCATTGGCTTACGGACTCGTGTCGAAGGTCGTCGCCCGCGAGCGGTTGATCGACGAAGCGATGCGCGTCGGCGAACAGATCGCGCGTCATTCGCTGCCGGTGATCGTCGCGATCAAGGAAGCCGTCAATCGCGCGTTCGAGTCGTCGCTGTCGGAAGGACTTTTGTTCGAGCGACGGCTGTTTCACGCGGGCTTTTCGCTCGCCGATCAGAAAGAGGGCATGGCCGCGTTTCTGGAACGCCGTCAGGCGGTATTCCAGAACCGCTAGCGGCCGGGACAACAATCAGGAGACTTCTTCGTGTCAACTCATGCAAACGATGCCGGTTCACGGGTCGAATCGTCCGTCGATGACGGCGTGCTCACGCTCACACTCAACAGCCCGAGCGACGGCAACGCGCTGAACGTCGCGATGACGGAGGCGCTGTCGGACGCGCTCGAGCAGATCAACGAGCAGCGCGACGTGCACTGCGTGCTGCTGCGTTCGTCGTCGCCGCACTTCTGCACGGGCGGCAATGTGAAGGACATGCAAAGGGGCAGCGATCTCATGAGCGGCAGTGTCGAGGATGTACGCGACCGCCTGCATCGCAGCCTGCACAGAATCACGCGCGCACTGAGCGGTCTCGATGTGCCTTCGGTATGCGCGGTGAATGGCGCCGCAGTCGGAGCGGGCTGCGATCTTGCGTTGATGTGCGATATCCGCGTGGCGAGCACAAAAGCCGTGTTCGCAGAGAGTTTCCTGCGGCTCGGACTGGTGTCGGGCATCGGCGGATCGTGGTTCCTCGCGCGGATCGTGGGCTATGCGAAGGCGCTGGAACTGACGCTGACCAGCGAGTTCATCGATGCCGAAGCGGCGCTGGGCCTCGGCATCGTGTCGAAGGTGGTGCCCGAGGACGCGCTCGACATCGACGCCCGGTCGCTGGCGAAGCGCATCGCGCAGAACCCGCCGACGGCGCTGCGCATGGCGAAGCGGCTCGTGCGCGAAGCGGCCGATGCATCGCTTGCGACGACGCTCGAAATGGCGGCAAGCATGCAGGCCATTCTGCTATGCGGTCGCGAGCACAAGGAGGCCGTCGGCCGGTTTCTGGAACAGCAGGCGGCGAAGAAGCGCACACACATGTGATGCGCCGATACGGCCATCGCGTCGATCGCGCGGGGCCTCACAACCCGAATCACAGGAGACGACCATGTCCACGACTTCCGGAGCCCGCAATCCAAAGCCCGGCATGCTGCGGATCATCGCGACATCGAGCCTCGGCACGATGCTCGAGTACTACGATTTCTTCGTCTATGTCGCGCTGACATCGACCTTGACGCACTTGTTTCTTCCATCGACGGACCGGACCGTCGCCGCCATGGCGGGCGTCGCCACCTTCGGCATCGCGTATATCGCGCGGCCGTTGGGCACGATCATCTTCAGCCCGATGGCCGACCGCATCGGACGCAAGAAGACGTTCGTCATCACGCTCGCGATCATGGGCATAGCGACAGTGGGCATCGGCTGTCTGCCGACCTACGCGATGGCCGGCCTGCTCGCGCCCATGGGACTGATCACGCTGCGCGTGGTGCAGGGCATCGCGCTCGGCGGCGAATACGGCTCTGCGGTCGTCTACGTGATGGAGCATGCGCCCGCAGGCCGAAAAGGCATGGCGACGAGCGTGCTGCAAGGTACCGCGAGCCTCGGACTGTTGCTGGCGCTGGCGATCGTGTCGGCGCTGAAGTTCGCGCTCGATGCATCGGCATTCGAATCCTGGGGCTGGCGCGTCCCGTTCCTGATCTCGGCGCCGATCGTCGCGGTGGCGACATGGATTCGCCTCGGCATGATGGAAACGCCTGTGTTCGCGGAGATGAAGCAGGCGGGCCGTCTGTCGAAATCGCCGCTGCAGGACACTTTGTCGAGCGCGACGTCGTGGAAAGCGATTCTTGTCGCGATGTTCGGCGCGCAAGGCGCAACCTCGGTGTCGCTCTATACGTCGATCGTCTACATGCTGTACTTCCTGCAAAACGTGTTGAAGGTCGATCCTGCGCGCGCCAATCTGTGCCTCGGTGTCGCTATCGTCGTGGCTGCGCCGCTTTATCCCGCATTCGGCCGTCTGTCCGATGCGATCGGCCGTTCGCGTGTGATGCTGATCGGCATCGTGCTGTGGATACTTGCAGCGTATCCTGCGTTCGCGGGCATCAGGACGAATGCGCTCGCAGGCGGCTGGGCCACGGTGACGATGCTCGTCGCGCTGCTGGCCGTGTTGACCGCGATGATCATGGCGCCGCTGCCCGCGTTCATCGCCGAATGTTTTCCGCCGCAAAGCAGGACCACGGGCTTCGGATTGTCGCAACAACTCGGCAATGTGCTGTTCGGCGGGTTTCTTCCGTTGATCAGTCTTTCGCTCGTCAATCTGACAGGCAACCCGCTTGCAGGCGTCGGGTACTCGATCGCGTCGCTGTTGCCCTGTCTTGCCGTCACGTTCTTCTGGGGACTGCGGCAGGATCGGCTCATCCGTCAGCGCAATCGCGAAGTACAGTGCGCAAGCCCCGCGGACGCGGGCCAGTTGCCGGTACGCTGAGTCAACCATGACACGAGGCGCGGCATCGTGATGCCGCGCCTCGCATCGTTCAGGCGAGACAACTCATGAGCGTGTATTTGACGTGCACATATTCCTCGATTCCATGATGACTACCTTCGCGCCCGTAACCGGATTGCTTCACGCCGCCGAACGGCACCGAAGCCGTGCCGACCGAGCCGGAGTTCAGGATCACCATGCCCGCCTCGAGGTTGCGCGACAGCCGGAACGAGCGGCCCAGCTGGCGCGTGAACGCATAGGCGACGAGACCATATTCGCTGTCGTTGCTGCGTGCAATGACTTCGGCTTCGGTGGAGAAACGGTAGATCGGGAAGACGGGTCCGAAGATTTCGGACGAGGCGACAGGCATATCGTCCGCGACATCGACGAGGATGGTGGGCGCGTAGAAAAGTCCGCCTTTCGCGTGCGGATGTCCGCCCAGCACGACCTTGGCGCCGCGTTCGCGCGAATCGTCGACGAGCCTGGCGACCTTGTCGATGGCCGCGCGATTGATCAGCGGACCGACGACGAAGCCCTCCTGCAGCCCCTGATCGACGGGAATCGCCTCGACGAGCGCCTTCACGCGCTGAACGAACGCGTCATGCACGCTGGCCTGAACATACACGCGGTTCGGCGAGATGCAGACCTGCCCGCTGTTGCGCAGCTTCGCGGACACGAGCGCCTTTGCGGCTTCGTCGAGATCGGCGTCGTCGAAGACGATGAACGGTGCGTTGCCGCCCAGTTCCATCGTCATCTTCTTAAGCGTGCCGGCGCACTGCGCGGCGAGCAACTTGCCGACCGCGGTCGAACCGGTGAACGAGATCTTGCGGATGCGCGGATCGTCGGTGATGAGCTTGCCGATCTGCACGGGGTCGCCCGTGACCATCTCGAACACGCCTTCCGGAATGCCGGCGCGGCGCGCGTATTCGAGCAGCTTGTACGCAGTCAGGGGCGTTTCCTCTGCAGGCTTCAAGAGGATCGTGCAGCCTGCTGCGAGCGCGGTCGCGACCTTGCGCGTGATCATCATGAACGGGAAATTCCAGGGTGTAATCGACGCCACTGGCCCGACAGGTTCTTTCGTGACGATCACCGCCGCGTCTTTCGCGTGAGTGGGGATGGTATCGCCGTACATGCGTTTCGCTTCCTCCGCGTACCATTCGACGAAGCCCAACCCATATTCGATTTCGCCGAAGGCTTCCGATATGCACTTGCCGTTCTCGCGGCAAATCAGTTCGGCGAATGCGGTCTTGTCGGCGCTGACGAGGTCGAACCATGCGCGCAGCAGTGCGCTCCGCTCGCGTGCCAGGGTGCGCGACCAGGCCGGAAAGGCCGCGCATGTGCGATCGATGGCGGCGCGCACCTGCGCTTCCGAATGATGTTCGACTTGCCCGACACGCGTGCCGTCGGCGGGATTGATTACATCGATCATGCTTTATTCTCCGAAGTGAGTGAGCCTTCCCGGCGCATCGACGCATCGTGATTCGTGCGTGCGATGCATGATCGAATGTTAGGAATGTTGGCAGGAGACGAGAACGCATGATCGTCTGCGAAGCTTGCCCGATTCTATGAACGCACCGATATCGAACTCGAAGTATGGAAACGCACCGCTCTCCCAAGTTGCCGACGATGGAAACCGAAGCCGCTGCCCTGGCTCGTGTGCACGCTTCGATGGTGAGCCGCCTGCTGGAACTCGCGCCGAACGAAGGCTATAACGCGACGCCGATGCCGGACATTCGCCTGTTGCGATCGAATCGTCCGCTCACGCGCACGCCGGTGCTCTACGAGCCGGGTATCGTGGTCATCGCGCAAGGCCGCAAGCGCGGTTATCTCGGCAGCAAGGTGTATGTCTATGATGCGCAGCATTATCTTGCCGTCGCCTTGCCGCTGCCGTTCTCGATGGAAACCGACGCCACCGCGGACGAACCCTTGCTCGCGGTGTACGTGCGCCTCGATCCGACGCTTGCCGCCGATGTGTTGCTGCAGATCGACGAGCGTAACGGCGTGGTGCCGGGCGAGCCGGGTGGCATGGCCACGACGAGGCTCGATGTGGCGCTTGGCGAAACCATGCTGCGGTTCCTCGATGCGATGCGCGATCCGCTCGAAGCCGCGCTTCTGGGGCCGACCCTCGTGCGGGAGATCTACTTTCGCGTGTTTATCGGAGAGCAGGGCGCTTCGATGCGTGCGGCGCTCAACCTGGATGGCAACTTCGGGCGCATATCGAGAGTGCTGCGCATGATTCATTCGAGTTATGCCGAGGCGCTGACGATCGAAACGCTCGCAAAGGAAGCGGCCATGAGCGTGCCGTCGTTTCATCTGCACTTCAAGGCGGCCACGAACACCTCTCCGCTGCAGTACATCAAGTCGACGCGACTCCATCAGGCGAGGCTATTGATGGCGCGGCAAGGCATGACGGCTGCTGCGGCAAGCGCACGGGTGGGCTATGAGAGCGCGCCACAGTTCAGCCGCGAGTTCAAGCGGCTCTTCGGTGGCACGCCTTCGGAAGAATTGCGGCGAATGAAACGGCATTTTGCAATCCCGGAGGCGGGTCCGGGGTCCTCGCTGTATGTTTCGTCGCATTGAGCAAGCGGGCACGCTCAGGTGTGGCTGCGGTAAGCAGACCGCGACGGACACGCCGCGCCCCTCTCAATCGAGCGGCGAGAAATCGACGAGAAACGCTACCGAGTCACTTGCCATTGCGATAGACGCCGCGCCAATCGGCTCGATGAATTCCGACGCGTCGAGCACAAGCGTGCCTCCGTCATCGAACACGATGCATGCGGATCCCTGCGCCACGAAGAGCAAGCGGCATGTCGAAACCGGCACGGTGCAAGGACCATCGACGATCCTCAACGCCGCGACTCCGGCGTCGCGGCTGACCATCACATTGAAATCCTGAACAGGCGCGCCGAGCAGGCGGCCGCGTAGCTGTCGTTCTCCCGCGAACGCGAGCGACGAAAATCGGCCGGCGAGCGTTTCCCAGACAGCGCCGTCCGATTCATCGATCAGGTCAATGCCCGAACCCCGCAGGATCGCCGTTATTCTGTCGATACCCGGATAAAGCGAGAACGCACCATCGGCATTCATATCGGCGACGCTCACGCGCAGCACGAAGTCATCGGGATCATTTCGCGCGGGGATTCTGAGCAATTCGCGCGTCGTGCCCTTGCCGTTTTTCCATCGTGTCGTCGGGACGTCGGCGAGATGCTGCCGCGTCGTACTCATGAAGCCATGCGGCGCGCGTGCTGACCGATCACGTTGGTCAGCAGACGCACGATCGTCAGCGCGGTCATGTCCCGCACGTCGAGCGCGGGATGATGTTCGACGAAATCGATGCCCGCGAACTGCGCCTTCATGCAGAGATGCCTGAGAATGCCGCGCGCTTGATGAAAGCTCAATCCGCCGGGCAAGGGCGCGATCACGCCCGGCGCGATTGCCGGATCGAGGCCGTCGACATCGAAGGTCACGAACCACGGCGCATCGTTCACCAGATGCTTCGTGACTGCACCGATGCCCTCGTCGTGCACGACTTCCGCCGGGACCAGCACGTTGCCCGAGCGCAGCGCGTCTTCGACGTCGCTTGTGCGTGCGCTGCCGCTGCCGCGCAAGCCGACCTGCACGATGCGCTTTACGAACGGCATTTCGCGGATGCGCCGGATCGGGCTCGAATAGCCGTGGCGCTCGCCGTTCACTTCGTCGCGGAAATCGAGGTGCGCGTCGAACTGAAGCACATTGAGCGGGCCGCGCGATTCATAGGCGCGCACGCAGAGCGGCGGGATCGAATCGTCACCGCCGAGCACGATCGGAATCGCGCCGCGCGCGAGCAACGCAGCGACCGCCGATGTCACCGCCGCCGCGTTGCGCGCGACGTCGAGCGTGCCGGGCACGTTACCGCAGTCGACGCCCGTCGCGCCCGAGTCGCCGAACAGCGTGCCGTTCAGATCGAAATCGAAATGGCCGATTTGCCGTCCGTAACGAAAGCTGCGCTCGCGGATCTTGTCGGGCGCGTTCGAGACATCGCAATGAAGCAGCGCGGGGCCGTAGGGAATGCCATAGGGCGCGCCGAGCACGGCGAAGGTCGCATCGACCTTGCTCAGATCCGGCTCGGCGGGAAAGGCGAGAAACGGCGTTTTCGGTGAGTCGCAAAGCATGGAAACCTCGATGAGAAAGACGAATGCGCGAACCGTGCGTCAGTCGGCGATGACGTGGTCCAGCACGCCGGAGCGAATCGGCCCGAGCGCGAAGATATAGATGAGGCACCCGACGATCGCGACGATCGATGCCGACACGAGACCCGGTGTGAACGACCCTGTCGCGTCCTTCAGAAAGCCGATGACGGCGGGACTCGCGATGCCGGCGAGATTCGCGACGCAGTTCTGGAAACCCGCGACCGTGCCGGCCACGGAGCGCTCGCCGCGGGTTGAGACGTCGGCGGGCAGCGCGAGAATGCTCGACGTGGCGACGGAGACGCCGAAGAACGCGATCGACAGAAGCAGCAGCGCGAGCCAAGCCTGCGTGACGATGCCGGCGAGGCCGATCGTCGCGCTCAACGCCATGCCCACGACGATGCAGGCCTTGCGCGCGAAGTTCAGGCCGTAGTGGCTCGCCGCGATGCGGTCCGAGATCCAGCCGCCGAACCACGAGCCGACGAGTCCCGCGAGGCCCGGCAGGATGCCGTAGAAGCCGAGCTGGAGCAGGGTGAAGCCGCGCTCCTTGACGAGATAGGTGGGATACCAGGTGATGAAGAAGTAGATCACGTAGCCCTGGCAGGCGAAGCCCAGCGACATGGCCCAGACGACGCGGGACGTGAAGAGTTGGCCCCACTTGATGCGCACGGCGGGCTTCTTCGTGGCGGGCGCGCCTTCTTCGATGTGCTTTGCTTCGGCTTCGTTGACGAAGCGGCTTTGCGAGGGAAATTCGCTGGCCACGAAGAGCCATACGACGACCCACACGAGTCCGACCGCGCCCGTGAAGATGAACGACGCCTTCCAGCCGTAGGCCGTGATGATCGCGGTGCAGATGGGCAGCGCGATGAGCGTGCCGCCGCGTGCGCCGCAGTCGTAGATGCCGGATGCAAGGCCGCGCTCGGTCGGCGGAAACCAGCGTTCGACGAACTTCGTGGCGGCCGGGAAGGCCCCGGCTTCGCCTACGCCGAGCAGGAACCGCAGGCCGAGCAGCGAGGCCGCGCCGCGCGCGAGACCCGTCGCCATCGTGAACACCGACCACCACACGACCGCGGCGGCGAACACGGCTTTTGCGCCCAACCGGTCGACGAGCATGCCGGCCGGAATCTGAAACGCCGCGTAGGTCCAGAAGAACGCGCCGAGAATCAGCCCCGATTCCCCCGACGACAGATGCAGTTCCGTGTTCATGTACGGCAAGGCGACTGCAAGATTCGCGCGATCCATGTAGTTGGTGACGATCGCGAGAAACGCGAGGAACACCATGAACCATCTGAATTTCGTGGGCTTTTCGGCCCGTGCGATCGCTGTCGTTTGCATTTTCGTCTCCGCGGCTCGTGGCGAGCCCGTTCATCCGTGTGTGCTTGCAATTTCAGCGAAAAATCCGTTTGTGTGCCAATACATCTTTGAACGCGAGTCCATAACCGTGGGTTATGCTTTTGGATCGCGTGCATTCCGGAGACGACATGGCCAGGCAGACGCTCAACTACCATCAGGTCCAGTTGCTCTATGAGGTCGTCCGATGCAGGACGCTTACCGCGGCCGCGCATAACATGCACATCTCGCAGCCCGCCGTGACCAAGCAACTCAAGGCGCTGGAAGAAAGCCTCGGCGTGAGGCTCTTCAAGCGTGAGAAGGGACGGTTGCTGCCTACGGCCGAGGCGATCCTGCTGTTCGAGCAAACCGAGCGCACCAATGCCAGCTTGCGCGCGTTGAACGAGCTTGCCGACGGATTGCGCACAGGCACGCTCGGGCGCCTGAGCATCTGTGCCTATCCGGCGATCACGGAACGATTGCTGCCCGAAGCCATCGCGGCATTTCAGGCGCGGTTTCCCAAGGTTTTCGTGGAAGTCGCCATCGAGAACGCGGAGAAGATGCTCGATCTGGTCGAGAGCCAGCAGGTCGATCTCGGCATCTGCACGCCGTTCCGGGAGATGAGAAATGTCATCGAGCAACACTTGCTCGATTCCACAATCGTCTGCGCAATGCCTTCCGATGATCCGCTCGCGAATCGGCGCATGCTGCGAATGGATGATCTTCACGATGTCGCCCTGACGACCGTGGGGGCGCTCGAAAGTATTCCTGAATTGCAGGCACTGCTCTCATCGGCCGAGACCGGTGCGATGATTCATGCGCGCGTGTCCAGTTCGGCGCTGGCTTGCCGCATGGTGCAGTTGACCGGCGGCCGCGCGATAGTCGAGAGTTTGACGGTGGCATCGATCGATGTGAGCGGGCTCGCGTTCGTACCGCTCGAACTAATCCCGCCGCGTACGATCGCGATGCTAAGGCCGTCGTTGCGACCGGGCAGTTCTTTTACCGACGCGTTTTGCGCGATCATCGCGGAGCAGGCGCGAAGCCTTGGCGCCGTTATGGCGCAACAAGGCGGGTTTCACGGCAGACGCGCGAGCGTTAAACGGTCGAAGGTAGTTTGACGGACGGTCGGTGCACATGAGTTGATGCCGGAGCGTTCGCGATAGTCCACATCACGCACTCATCGCGAACACGCTCCCCCATTCCGCCAACGGCGACGTATCGACATCGAGCATCCGCAGCGCTTTCCACACGACCGTCGCCACCGTATCGTAAGCAGCAATTCCCGTCTCGCGCTCGAACGGCCGCGCCAGATGCGCCGCGTGCAGATTCGTGCAGAACGTCGTCACTGCATCGGGCCGGGCGAAGGCCGCTTCGCGCATCATGTCGGCGAGAAGCGTGTCGGGCACCTCGGCGAAGCTGAAGTTCTCGCTCAGTCCCAGATGCCGTTCCGCCACGCACTCGACGCCGATGTTCTCGTAGTTGCGGATAATGCGCTCCTGCACATCGTCGGTATAGGGCGAAACGAGAGCGAGCCGGCGCACGCCCGTCGTCGCGAGAATCTCGTTCAACGCCAGCACCGATGTCGTCGCGGGAATGCCAGTCGCTTCCGTCAACTGACGGCATAGCGCCTCGTCGCGCTCGAAGCCGAGCCAGCCCGCCGACGTGCCGCTCCAGCCGATCACGTCGACGCGCGCATCCGCGAGTTGCTTCGCCGCATCGAGAATGCGGCTCACGTCGAACTGGCCGAGCGCCCGATTCGTCAGGCTGATTTCCGTCACCGTGAAGCGCGCGAAGTGCGCGCTCACTTGCGGCAGCGCGCTCAGCATCGCGCAGGTGATCGGTTCGAGCGCCGTGTTGGACGAAGGCGTCAGAATGCCGATCCTCAATCGTTTCGTTTGCATGTCGAGCCCTCGCTAGTCGGCCAGCAAAACTTTCACGCCCTCAGCGGCCTCGCGGCGCAAGGCATCGATATCGAGACCGGGAATCACGCCGTCATCGACGACCACGCGCCCGTTCACGATGTTGTAGCGCACACGCGCGGGTTCGCCCGCCGTCACCGGCGCAACGGCGAGATCGTGGAAGCCGTAAAAGCGCGGATCGTCGATGTCGTACAGCACGAGGTCTGCAGCCTTGCCGACTTCGATCGAGCCGACCGCATCGAGGCCGAGCACGCCCGCGCCGCCCGCGCTGCCCCAGTGAATGGTCTCCTCCACCGTCGTCGCCGACGCGCCTTGCGCCGCGCGATGCACGAGCCACGCGAAGTGCGCCTCGTTGATCATGCTGCCCGACTCGTTCGACGCGACGCCATCCACCGCGAGCGACATCGGCACGCCCGCCGCGGCCATCGCCGGCGCGGGCGCGATGCCGCTGCCGAGCCGCGCGTTGCTGACAGGGCAGTGCGAGCAGCCGCTGCCCGTTTCGGCGAGCATCGCGATCTCGCTCGCTTCGAGATGCACGAGGTGCGCGAACCATACATCGGGGCCGAGCCATTCGTGTTCGGCGACGAACTCGACCGGCAGCATGTCGAACCGCTCGCGGCAGAATTCGACATAGCGCCGCGTCTCCGACAGATGCGTGTGCATGCGCAGACCCATGCCGCGCGCCGCGCGCGCGATTTCGGGCAGCAGCGCGGGAGGCAGCGAGAAGGTCGGTGTCGTCGGCGCGACGACCACGCGGCGCATCGATGCCGCGCGTGGATCGTGATAGCGCGCCTTCAGTCGTTCGATATCGGCAAGCATCTGATCGAGCGTTTCAGGCTTGAGCGCGACCTTCGAGAAGCCCGGGTGATCGCCCGCCGCCTGCAACGCGCCGCCGCGACACAGCACGAAGCGCAAGCCGAAAGACGCCGCTTCGTCGAAGAGCAGATCGCCGGTTTCCGTCGTGCCGTCCGCGTGATAGAGATAGTGATGGTCCGCGCACGTCGTCACGCCCGACAAAAGCAGTTCGACCATGCCGAGGCGTGCCGCGACGCGCGCGAGCTCCGGCGTGAAGCGCGCAAGGCGCGGATAGGGCACGGCTGCGAGCCATTCCTGCAGATCCGCATCGATGCCCGAAGGCACCGCCTTGAGCAGATTCTGGAACAGATGATGATGCGTGTTCACCCAGCCGGGATAGACGACGCACGCACTCGCATCGATGACGCGCTCGCCGTCGCGAGCCTGGAGATCGGGCGCGATGGCCTCGATGATGCCGTTGCGGATGCGAATGTCGACCTGTCCGAGACGCGCGTCATCGCCGCGCAAGCCGCTCATCACCGCGACGGGATTTCTGATCAGCAGCGCTTCGTTTTTCATGTTCATGAAGGGTAGTCCTGTCATTACGTTTCACTCGCGCACCATGCTGTGCGCAGGCACGTCTTCTTCTTCGTGGGCACCGTTGAGCACGGCGTTCAGCACGACCGATACGAGGCACGCGAGCACGACGCCGCTGTGCACGAAGGGCTGCGTCCACTCCGGCATCTGCTTGAAGACTTGCGGGGCCATCACGGGAATGAGCGCGGTCGCGATCGTGAAGCCGACGATCAGCACGTTGTAGCGATTGCGCTCGAAGTCCACTTTCGAGAGCGTCTGCACGCCCGCCGCGACCACGACACCGAACATTGCGACCCCCGCGCCGCCGAGCGCGGCCGCAGGCGTCGCGGCCACGACCGCCCCGATCTTCGGCACCAGCGCGACGACGCACATGAGCACGCCACTCACCGCCACGACCCATCGGCTGCGCACGCCGGTCAGAATCACGAGGCCCACGTTTTCCATGAACGCGATGAACGGAAACGCGGCGAACATGCCGGCGATCGCGCTCGCGAGACCGTTCGCGCGCATGCCGCGCACGGCGTCTTCCTCGCTGATGTTCTTGTCGACGATATCGCCGATCGCGACGAAGAGGCCCATCGATTCGACCATCTGCACGACCATGACGACGATCATCGTCAGCACCGGCACCACGGAGAACACGGGCATGCCGAAGTGAAACGGCAGCGGCATCGTGAACCACGGCGCGTCGGCGACGCTGCCGAAGTCGCCCATGCCGAGCGCGCAGGCCAGCACGCTGCCCGCGACGAGGCCGATCAGCACCGACAGATTGCGCAGGAACGCATTGGCGAAGCGGTTGACGGCGAGGATCACCAGCGCGACGAAGAGCGCGACGCAAAGAAAGGGCAGCGCGCCGAAGTGCTGCCGCGCGTTCTCGCCGCCGCCCGCCCATTGATACGCGACGGGAAAGAGCTGCAGCCCGATCACCGTGACGATGCAGCCGGTCACGACAGGCGGAAAGAAGCGCCGCAGACGTCCGACGAGCGGCGCGGCGAACATCGTGAACACGCCCGCGCCGATCACCGCGCCGCACACGCCCGCGAAGCCGACGCCCGGACTCATGCCGATCGCGATGACCGGACCCACGCTGCTGAACGCAACGCCTTGCAGGATCGGCAGGCGCACGCCGAACTTCCAGATGCCGACGGTTTGCAGCACCGTCGAGATGCCCGAGCAGAAGAGCGCCGTGCTGATGAGCACGGTGGTGTCGGCGGGCGACATCTTCAATGCGGATGCGACGATCAACGGCACGGCAATCGCGCCGATATAAGCGACGAGCATGTGCTGCAGGCCGAGCGTGATCATCTGCCGCTTGGGCAGGACTCGATCGACGGGGTGTTGTTCGGGGTTCATCACGTGTCTCCTGATTATCGTTGTCGGCGGGGTTGTTCAGGTCTGCGCGACCGGATACGGAGCCGCGAGCCCGCTCGTGTCGATGATCATGGTCTCGATCTCCTTGAGGGGAACTGGCTTGTCCAGTTGCCGCATCGCGGGCAGGCGCGTCGATGGAACGAAAGCTCTCGCGAGCTTGCCCATGCGGCCTTTTGCAAGACGCGTCGTGACTGCGTCTTCCCCTCGCCGGCATCGAGTGTCACACTGACGTGCACTGCTGCTTGCGATGCAGTCTCACAAGTTACGCACGCTCTGTACAATATTTTTTGACCACGACTTTGATACGTTGGCGATATGGATATGCGGCTTTTGCGGTACTTCGCGGTGCTCGCCGATGAACTGCATTTCGGCCGCGCGGCCGCGCGGCTGCACATTTCGCAGCCGCCGCTGAGTCAGCAGATCCGCATACTCGAAGAGGAGATGGGCACCGCGCTTTTCCTGCGCTCGCAACATCGCGTCGAGCTCACCGAGGCAGGGAAAACACTGAAGGAACAGGCGCCGCTGATCTTCGCGCAGTTCGAGCGCGCGATCGATCTCACGCGTTGCGCGGGACGCGGCGAAGTGGGCAGCCTGGAGATCGGCGTCATCAGCTCGGCGATGGTCGAGCCCATTCCACGCGCGCTCGGCGTATTCGCGCGCAAGCATCCGCAAGTGAGATGGACGCTGCACGAGATGACGCCCGCCGCGCAGATTCAGGCGTTGAAAGAGCGCCGGCTCGATGTGTGCTTCTTTCGCGTGGCGCGCGAAGATCCGGAGATCGTCAGCGAAGTCGTGTTGCGCGAACCCGCCGTGGTCGCGTTGTCGATGACGCATCCGTTCGCGTCGCGCGGGGAGATCGCGCTGCGCGAACTCGAAGCCGAGCGCTTCCTGTCGTTCGGTTTGCTGCAGTCCCAACTCGCGCGGTTCTTGCGCGACTGTTGCGTCGAGGCGGGCTTCACGCCGCGCATCGAGCAGGAAGTCGTGGAGCTGCACACGCTTCTATGTCTCGTGCGCGAAGGGCTCGGCGTTGCGCTGCTGCCGGCGTCGGCGGAGCAGTTGTCGGGCGGCGGCGTCGCCTTCGTGCCGCTCGCGGGGCAGCGTCCCGAAGTTTCGCTGCATGCGCGTTATCGCGCGGAAACGCCGTCGCCGGTGCTGGCGCGGTTTCTCGAAACGGTGCGCGAGGTCGTCAGCGCGGAACGCGCGCATTGAGCGTTTGCGCGACGAGCGCGCGGATCGCATCGACGAGCGGGGCCACGCGCGCCGACTTTTCGCGCGGCCATACGGCGTAGAGGTTGTAGTGCGTCGGGATCTCGACTTGCGTCAATTCGATCAGCCTGCCGTCGCGCTGTGCATCGGCGGCGAGCAGGCCACGCGCGAGTCCGACGCCCACGCCCGCGCTCGCGGCCGCGATCAGTCCCGCCGCGTTGTCGAAGACGGCAACCGCATGCGGTTCAACTTCCGGCAGACCGGCAGCGGCGAGCCACGGTATCCATGAGCGCTTCGTGTAGCCGAGCAAGGGCAGCGCGAGCACGTGTTCCGGCGCAAGCGGCGCGGTGAGCCCGCGCGCTTTGAGCAGCGCGGGCGCGCCCATGACCGTCAGGCGATCGCCGCAGATCAGCGCGTTCTCGAAGCCATCCCATTCGCCATAGCCGTAACGCAGTGCGAGATCCACGCGCTCGAATGCGCTGCGATCGTGTCGCGGCGCGGACAACACGGTCAGCGTCACGCCTGTCAGCGCGCCGAGCAGCGCGGGCAGGCGCGCGACGAGCCAGCTTTGCGCGAGTTCGGGATCGACGTCGAGTGTGATCGACTGCTTGACCTCGCGTTCCTTCACCGACGACAGCGCACGATCGATCTGCTCGAAGCCATCGCCCAGTTGATTCGCGAAGAGCGCGCCCGCATCGGTCAGCACGACGCGCGCGCCTTCGCGCACGAAGAGCGGCTGGCCGACAAAATCCTCGAGCGTGCGGATCTGCTGGCTGATCGCGCTATGCGTGAGCGACAACTGACGCGCCGCGCTCGAAAAGCTGCCGGCACGCGCGGCCTGGAGAAAGGCCTGCATCGACTGGATGGAAGGGTAGCGCTTCAACATGGGTGTTAGCCGGGCTTACGGATGATCAAAGAAATCGTCGCTGGCGTTCCGCCGCGGCGGCTTCCCATAATGCCGCGAACACGAACGACATTCAGGAGACAGCGCATGATAGAAATCATCGTCAACGACGCGCGGCACTCGCTCGACAATGTACCGGAAGACATGCCCTTGTTGTGGGTGCTGCGCGATTCGCTGGGTCTGACGGGCACGAAATTCGGCTGCGGCGGCGGCTTTTGCGGCGCGTGCACGGTGCATCTGGAGGGCGAAGCGGTGCGCTCGTGCCTGTTGCCGATCGCGGCCGTCGCGGGCCGGCGCATCACGACGATCGAAGGTTTGTCCAAGGATGGCGCGAGTCCCTTGCAGCGTGCGTGGATCGCGGAAGACGTGCCGCAATGCGGCTACTGTCAGTCGGGGCAATTGATGCAGGCGGCCGCGTTTCTGAAGGGCAAGACGTCCGTCAGCGACGACGCCATCGCGGCGGCGATGTCCGGCAACATCTGCCGCTGCGGGACGTATTCGCGCATTCGCCGGGCGATCAAACGCGCGGCGGCGGAGGCCTGAATGCGGATCGAACATCGCGCGGCGCGTCGCCGTTTCATACAGCAAGGGTCCGCGTTGCTGGCAGCGGGGCTCGCGATCGGCTTCCGGTTGCCCGAGGCGTCGGCGAAGAGCGGCGATCCGCACCCACGCGACGGCGAATTCGAGCCGAACGCCTGGGTGCGCGTGCTGCCCGACGACACCATCAAGCTCGTCGTTCATAAGCACGATTCGGGCACCGGCACGCGCACCGCGCTCGCCGCGATGGTCGCGGAAGAACTGGATGTCGATCCGTTTCGCATCGACGTGATCACGCCCGAGAATCCGTTCTACGCGGATTACATTCATCCCTTGTGGAAGGTGTTTTCGACGGGCGGAAGCACGAGCGTGTCGCTCGAATACGATCGCTTGCGACATGCGGGCGCGACCGCTCGCGCGATGCTGATCGCGGCCGCCGCGAAACAGTGGAATGTGCCGACGTCCGCGTGCTCCACGGACGATGGCTTCGTGATCGACAAGGCGAGTGGCGCGCGCGCGAGCTACGGCACGCTCGCCGCCGTCGCCGCGAGCTTGCCTGCGCCGAAAGACGTGCCGCTCAAAGATCCGTCGCAGTTCAGGTATATCGGCAAGCTGCGCAAGAAGCGCGACGCCGCGCAGAAGGTGTGCGGCGCGTTCGCATACAGCATCGACGTGCGCTTGCCCGGCATGCTGGTCGCGGTCGTCACGCGCGCGCCCGTGATCGATGCGCGCGTGCGCAGCGTCGACGCCAAAGCCGCGCTCGCCGTGCCAGGCGTGCGCCAGGTAGTGCAGATACCTGGACGCCCGGATGTGCTCGGCGGCAATCAGGCTGGCGTGGCCGTGCTCGCCGACGATTACTGGTCCGCGCACAAGGGGCAGGCGGCGTTGCGCATCGAATGGGAAGACAGTCCGTTCAAAAAGTTCGACAGCCGCGATCTGTCCGCGCGTCAGGCCGCATGGCTCGACGATCCCGCCGCCCGGGTCGTGCCGACCGTGATGAACGGCGACGCCGCATCCGTCCTGAAGCACGGTTCGCGTGTGATCGAGGCGTCGTACTCGATGCCTTACAAGGCGCAGAATCCGCTCGAACCCGTCAACGTGACGGCATGGGCGAAAGACGGCGGCATCGCGTATTGGGGCGGGTTGCAGGTGCCATCGATGGCACGGGAGGCGGCCGAAGTGATCGGCCGCATTCCGGCGAATCGCGTCGTGCTGCACGAGCTGGTTTCGGGTGGCAGCTTCGGTGCGCGCGAATCGAAGTACTGGCTCTTCGAAGTCACGTGGCTCGCGCTGCAAACCGGCAAGCCGGTCAAGCTGATGAACAGCCGCGAGGACGAAATGCGCGCGCTCTTTTATCATTCGGCGAGCCATCATCGTGCGCGGGCCGTGCTCGATGCGCGCGGCAATCTCTCGGCGCTGCAACTGCGCGCGGTGATGCCCGCATCGCCCGAACAATGGGAGCCGGGCTACACCGATCGCCCCGATCGCATGGACTACAGCACCACGGAAGCCATCAGCAAATTCGAGTTCGCCTATGGCGCGCCGCATGTGGATATCGGCTGGGTGCGTCACGAAACGGGCGTGCCGACCGGCTGGTATCGCGCGGTGAGTTATATCCCGAACGTGTTCGCGGTCGAGTCGTTCATGGACGAAGCCGCGCATTCAGGGCATCGCGATCCGGTCGACTTTCGGCTTGCGCATATGAAGGATGCGCGGCATGTCGCCGTGTTGCGCGAGGCGGCGACGCGAGCCGGCTGGGACAAGCCGCTGCCGCGCGGCACCGCGCTCGGCGTCGCGACGAACCGGGCGTACGGCAGCTATATCGCGGTGATTGCGCGCGTGACGCGCCGGGACGATGCCATCGTGATCGACAAGCTCACATGCGTGGCCGATTGCGGGCTCGCGGTGTCGCCGGGCGGCGTCGAAGAGCAGTTGTACGGCGGATTGATGTGGGGACTCGGACACGCGCTCGCGGACCGCATCGATATCCGCGGCGGTCAGGTTCAGCAGACCAATTTCGGTTCGTATCGCGTGATGCGCATGAACGACATGCCCGACATCGACATACAGATCGTGCAGGGCGATCCGGCGAAGCCCGGCGGTGTCGGCGAGTTGTCGAGTCCGTCGGTGGCACCGGCGATCGCCAATGCCGTGTTCAGGCTGACGGGCAAGCGCTTGCGCGAGACGCCGTTCGATCTGCGCAAAGTTCGAGTCTGAGGCAACCGTTATGTAGACGTCGCCGAGGCAGCCTGCCTTTAGTGAGGCAGCGCCTCGGTTCCTTTCCCTGTCCAGCGCGTGAAAGCTTGATCCGGCATCGCGGTCCATAAGCAACGCTAGAACTTCGCGCGAATCCCAACACCGAATGTCTCGCCGTGCGATTCGCCCGATATCTTGTCATCCAGATACGCAGCGTAGACATCGGTTCGTTTGGATAGCGGGTAATCGTAGCCGACCGCCCACGTTCTCCTGGTTTGATCGAAACCGCCGGAATCCTTCGAATACGCATAGGACGCCATGACCTTGCCGTTTGCGATCGGTATCGTGAAACCTGCCTGACCGGTGCTCACGTGGTAGTCCCCTGACGACACGGAATTCTGCGTGTACATGTACTGCCCGTATAGCTTCACGAGCTTGAAATCGTAGGTCAGGCCAAGCTGGCCGATACTTTGGCTGCGCAATCCTGCAACGATGTTGGCCGAGGCCGGGTTCGAGAAATCGTTGGCGACGTTCTTATAGTTCACGTACTGGTAGACCGCGGTCGCACTGAGCGCCCCATTCAGATACAGCACTTGCGCGCTGTCTTTATGCTGGCCGCCTGCGCCGGCACCGTTGCCGAACGAATACATCACCGAACCGCTCAGGCCGGAGAAGTCCGGCGATGTATAGGCAACCGAATTGCTCCATCCCGAGTCACCGACCGCGCCCTGGTCTGTCCGATAGGCAGGAAAGGTGCTGGTGCCGAGGTACGTGTGATAGATCATCGGCGAGAACACGTACGAGTCGACGAACGGATTGAAGAGGATCGTCGACACAAACAGATTCGACGTAATGCGCCCGGCCGTCAGCGTGCCGTACGGTGAGAACATGCCGACATACGCGTTACGCGCGAAGAAAGTATCGCCCTGGAATCTCCCGGCTTGACCGTTCTGCGGGCGATAAAACGCTTCCAGCGCGAAGATCGTTTTGAATCCACCGCCGAGATCCTCGGTCCCCTTCATGCCCCAATAGGACGTGGACATCCCGCCGCCCGAGATATTCCACGCACGCTCGTTTGCGGGGAATTTCTGGGAACCGATCCATTCGTCTATCTGACCATAGAGTTGTATGCTGGATTGGGCGCAGGCCGTTCCCGCCGACAGCGCCGCAAAAAGAAGTACAGTCAGTTTCGTCGATTTCGGAACGCAGTCCGCCACGATATGTTTCGATTTCATAGGGTTTCCAGTCAACACGCTTGGTTTAGTACGCCGATCACTTTGGCGGAATAGATCGTGTTGATTCGTTATCCTTATCTGTTTTCATAAGGTCGACCTCAACCGATGCATTCAGAACAAAAGAAATGGGCTTGACGTGTCGTCGGGGTCACACGCTACGAAAACGCCAAGCCCGAAGGCCTCACACAACGACGTCCGCATGCTGCCGCGACAGACACAGGTCGAGCAGCACCTTGAGACGCTGACGATCCAGATTGCGTCCGATGAACACCAGTTTGCTTTCGCGCGGACCCGCAGCCCAGGTATCGGCCGGATGCAGGTCGAAGAGACGGTGCACCGCCTGAACGACATAGCGCTGATTCTCGTCGGCGATATCGAAGATTCCCTTCATACGGAATACATCGTCGCCTTGAGCCGCGAGTAGCGCGCGCAAACCGGCATCGAGTCGCGAGCGATCGAACGGACGGTCGAACACGAGCGACACGGACGTTACCGAAGGATCGTGGCGATGACCGTGCGGTGTGCTATCGCCTTCGTCGTGTTCGTGATGGTCGTGGGCGTGCTCGCAAGCCTCGTCGCACACGTGGTCGGGGTCGTGAGCGTGGTCGTGTTCTTCTTCGACGTCCAGGCTTGCCGATGTCGGCGTAAATCCGCCGATGCCCAGGATCTGGCTCAGATCGACCTGTGCGTAGTTGGAGCGCAAGATTTGCGCACCCTCGTTCAACCGGTGCAACCTCTGTTCAAGGGCGACGACGAACCAGCTCGGCACCAGGTCGGTCTTGTTGATGATGATCCGGTCGGCTGCAACGATCTGATCGACTGCCTGATTGTCGCGCCCTCGCAGGGCCGGGTCGTCGAGATGACTCTCGATATGTACCGCGTCGACCAGCGTGACGACGCCATCCAGCGTCACCTGGCGCGCCACGTCGTGGTCCATGAAGAACGTTGCCGCCACCGGCGTGGGATCGGCGAGACCGCTCGTCTCCACGAGAATGTGATCGAACTTCTCCGGACGCTCCAGCAACTTCTGGAGGATGCGAACGAGGTCGGTACGCACATCGACGACGCAGCAGATGCAGCCGTTCGTCATCTGGAAGATCTCTTCATCGGACGTCATGACGAGATCCGAATCGACATCGACTTCCCCGAATTCGTTCTCGATCACGGCGATGCGATGCCCATGCCGCTCTGTCAGGATATGGTTCAGCAGTGTCGTCTTGCCCGATCCGAGGAACCCGGTCAGGATCGTGACCGGAACGGGCGCGTTGGAAGAAGCATGTCGGGTGTCGAGTTGGCTCATGATGTCTCCTGCAATGGTGTCGATGTTCGAGAAGGTGCTTATGCCGCTGAATGTTCAGGCCGAAGCCCTTGCCAGCGACCGACGAGACCGTCGTGATCGATGTCGAAAAGGTCGAGCACGCGCCCGACGGTATGGTTGACGATGTCGTCCACAGTTCGAGGGTGGTTATAGAAGGCAGGCACGGGCGGCAACACGATCGCCCCGGCTTCGGTCGCGGTGGTCATGTTGCGCAGGTGGATGAGATTGAGCGGCGTCTCGCGCACCATGAGCACCAGCTTGCGGCGTTCCTTGAGCATCACGTCGGCGGCGCGTGTGATCAGGTTGTCGGCGAGGCCCGTGGCTATCGCGGCCAGCGTGCGCATCGAGCACGGTGCGATGGCCATGCCATCGCAACGAAATGAACCACTGGCGACGGCCGCGCCGATATCCCGCACGTTATGCACGACATGCGCCATGGCCTCGATCTCGCGGCGCTGCAGCCCGAGCTCGTGCCCCGCCGTCAACAGTCCGGACGCGGACAGCACGAGGTGCGTTTCCCACTCCGGGCGTTGCGCGAGACTTTGTAGCAGACGCACGCCATAAACCGCGCCGCTCGCGCCCGTGATGCCAACGATCATGCGCTTCGTCATACGCTATCCGGCCCTGTGTGCGATCTGGCTGCAGCGATCAGTTGTGCGGCGCGCGCCATGGCTTCGGCGCTGATCTGCGCGCGCACTCCGTCGAAGTTGGGGCCGCGCGTCGCGTCGAGTCCCATTCGCGATGTCGTCCCCACACCGGATGCGGACGGGTCGAGCGCGCTGCCCGGCAAGCCGTCGATGATCACGACGTCCAGGTGCGGCTGCAAATGGGTGGCCACGGCCCACAGCACCTCTTCGTCACGCGTGATATCGACGTCCGCGTCCACGGCGATGACCGTTTTCAGATAGGGATCCCAACCCAGCAAGCCGAGCATGACCTGTCGCGCTTCGCCGGCGCGCATCTGCCTGAGCGCCACGTAAGCATGAAAGTGCGTGCCGGAAGAGGGATAGTGGACAGCGGTTACGCTCGGAAAGCGCTCCTTGAGCTTCTCGACCATCTCCGATTCGCGCGGAATGCGACCCAGATTGAGGTGTTCGGCGGAATTGCCGCCGGCCACATCGATCAGCATCGCATCGCGCCGGCGCAGCACGCTTTGCACGCGAAAGAGGTTGTTCGTCGAACGATCCGATGAGTAGCCCGTGAACTCGCCGAAAGGGCCTTCGTCTGCGCGTGCCTGCGGATCGATCACGCCTTCGAGCACGATTTCCGCGTACGCCGGTACCGCGATACCGTGTCTCGGCGTGCGCACGACGTCGAGCGGCGCGCCGAACAGGCCGCCCGCCACATGACGCTCGTCGACCCCGTAGGGCAACCGCGCCGCACCGGCAAGCATGAACAAGGGATGAGCGCCGATCACCATCGCGACGGGCAGCGAAGTTCCACGCTCCTGAGCTCGCTGGAGCATGCGCCAGAGATGCCCGCGCGAATGCAGGCTGGTGGCGATTTCGGTGGTCGAATGGAGCGTCGAACGGTGATAACTCGCATTCCCGACGCCCGTTTCAGGATCCTCGGCGATCAGAATGGCGTTCGTGATGTACGGACCGCGATCCGTCGAGAAATGGGTGATGGCCGGAATGTCGGTCAGATCGATGTTATCGGTCTGGACGTGCTCCAGCACCGGCCCATTCGCCAGCAGGCGCGGCGGCATCATCCGGCGGCTGCGCTGCTGGAATGCCGCGTGCAGATTCTCGAGAGACGAATCGAGCATCCACGCAATCCGGCTGCGCGACGCGAAGACGTTGGTTATCAACGGACTCCGAAGACCTGTGACCCGATCGAAAATCAGTAAAGGATGTTGCCCTCTCGCGGCAAGCTGCCATATCACTGCGGTCGGATCCTGATTCGCGCTCGCGCTTTCGCGAATGGTCAGAACGTCGCCCGGATTTGCAATGCTGTAGCCGTCGAGAAAATGGCGGAAATCTTGCGGATTTGCGCGCGAGCAGGCGAGGGCAGATGGATTAGACGATGTCATGGTTATTCCTTGTCATCAGCCTTGCAACGCCCCGGGGTGTCTATGTGGACCGTATCCCGGGGGCCGCTGCGCTCGGCTGCTATCGCGGGCCGGCCGTCGATGCGCCGGCCCGCCGCACGTCCGCTTACGCTACGACGTCGTTGAGCTTTGCATAGCTATCCTTCAGGCGCAGCTCGGCTTCGTCGAGATTGCGCGGCGGCGGCGACGGCTCGATGCCGACCAGACGGGCGATGTTGTTGCCCATATAGTCTTCGAGACCGTCCTCGTCGAGATCCATGCCCTGCGGCGCGGGACCGCACAACATCTCCAGCTCGCGCAGCCACATGCCCGGCTCGTTCGGCGGCGTGTCCGTGCCGAAAACGATCTTGTCGCGTGGCAGTTGTCGGGCGAACTCGACAATGCGCGACTGGAAGCACCATCCCGACTCGCAGTACACGTTGGGTGTGTCCATCGCCATCCAGAACGCTTCGAACGAGTAGTTGCCGCCCGTCTGAATGCCGAAGTGACCGATGATGAAATTCACCATCGGGAACTCGCGGATGATCGGATAGAACATCGTCGGGATCGTGTAGGGACCGTCGCCGGTATGGATCAGAACGACGACGTTGTATTTCGCGCAAACCTTCATCGCGGGGCGCAGCCAGTCCAGCGCGCGATCCGGACGATAGCCGTGCATGTTCGCGTGCAGCTTCAGCATCTTGAAGCCGTACTCCTTCACGTGAAATTCGAGTTCGAGCGCGCCTTCTTCCGGACCCCAGCGCGGATTGAACGTGAAGTTGCCGATGAACCGATCGGGGTACTTCTGTGTCAGTTCGGCCACGTAAGCCATGTAGTCGCGGATGCCCTCGCGGCCGCGACGGTTGCCGTCGCGATAGCCGGTATTGCCCGGCGGCGGCTGGATGAAGCCCATGTCGATGCGGCGCGGTTTGCCGTTGATGACATACGGTCCATCCATCATCTTCAGCAGACGCTCGCCTGTGAACGGCTCGCCGGTGTGTCGCCACGCTTCGTCGACGAGATTGGTCGGGTGCAGATGGGTATCGATGATCATGCTGGTACTCCAGTATCTTGTGAATTGGCGTGCCGCAGCCTCGCTCAGGCGGCCAGCAAGGTCTTCGCTTCTTCGACGGAGCGCGGCGCGGGCGTGGGATCGAGGCCGATCATGCGAGCCGTGTTGTTGCCGAGATAGTCTTCGAGCGTGTCTTCATCGAGATTCAGACCCTGCGGCGGTTCGAAGCAAAGCACTTCGAGCAGACGCAGCCACATGCCCGGCTCGTTCGGCGGGGTATCGGAACCGAACAGGATCTTGTGCTTCGGCAGCACCTTCGCGAACTCGACGATGCGCGACTGCAGGCACCAGCCCGATTCGCAATACACGTTCGGCAGGTCCATGGCCATCTGGAAGGGCTCGAAACAATAGACGCCGCCCGTCTGCACACCGAAGTGCGCCATGATGAAGTTGACCGTCGGGAACTCCTTGATCATGGGTACCCATTCAGTCGGAATGCTGTACGGGCCATCGCCCGTATGCAGCTTGACCATCACGCCGAGTTCCGCGCACTTTTGCAGCGCCGGACGCAGCCAGTCGAGCGCGCGGTCGGGCCGGTAGGCGTGCATGTTGGCCTGGAACTGAACCATCTTGAAGCCGAGCTTGCGAACGTAATGCTCGATGGCATTGACGCCGTTCTCCACACCGCAGCGCGGGTTGTAGACGAAGCAGCCGATGAAGCGGTCGGGATATTTCTCGACCATTTCCACCGTATAAGCCATGTACGCGTCGATGGACTCGACGCCGGATTTGTTGCCGTCGGTGTAGGTGTAGATGGTGTTGCCTTGCGGCGGCTGGATGAAGGCCTTATCGATGCGGCGCGGCTTGCCGTTGATCGTGAACGGACCGTCCATCATCTGGATCAGGCGTTCTCCGGTGAAGGGTTCGCCATCATGCCGCCATGCCAGATCGACGAGATTCGTCGGGTAGCAGCTGGTGTCGATAATCATGCGGGATCTCCTCGCAATGCTTAGGTTGAAGGCAGGCAGACCGCGGCATGAGCCGAGCGGACTGCATCTTGCATTCGGGAGCATTGTCGAGGGGGCAGAGAAAGGAAACTGACGCCACTGACAAATACTCCGTCAGTGAGCAATCTCCAGTTGAACGATCGCGGCATTGCGCCGCTGCATGTTCAATCGACCGCTTCTACCCACGAGCGAATCATGCAGCGGTCGAGATTTGCTTGTCAAGCGAAAGGCGAGGGCATATGGGCATGGAAAACCCGCAACGAATGCCTTTTTTATCGACGCGTCAGTCGGATGATTCGCTGCGCCACGCGTCCGTGACTTCGCTCAGCAACGCCAGAAAGCGCTCGAGCGCGGGCAGCGAGTCGTCACGCCGGACCGTGGCGTAGAGGTCCGCATTCATCGCGGATTCGTCCAGTGCGACGAACGCGACGTTCTCGCGCGGCGTGGTCGAGAGCGACTCGGGCAGGATGCTGATGCCGACGCCGGCACCCACGAGACTGAGTATCGTCTCGGGATCGGCGGATTCGTGCAGCACACGCGGCTGGAAGCCCTCCGTGATGCACGCGGCGAGAATGCCTCGAATCATCGGACTCTGTGTGTTGAGCAGGACGAACCGGTCAACGGAGAGCACGCGCAGACTGACGGAACGGCAATCGGCAAGCGGATGGCTGTCCGGCAGCGCGACGACCAGCGGTTGCGGATAGACCAGGATCGACCGGAGCTCGCGATGCTCCGTCGGACTGCACGCAAAGCCCACGTCGATCTTGCCCCGCACCAATGCCTCTTGCTGCTGATCGGGCAAGAGCTCATGCAGCGTCCACTCGACTTCCGGATTGTGCTTCTGGAACAGATGCATGGTCCTCGGCAACGGACCGTACATCACCGAGTTGATGATCCCGATGCGGATATAGCCTTCGAGTCCATCGGCGACCCTGCGCAAGAGCTTCTCGACCGAGTCGCAGTCGCCGACGATGCTGCGCGCGCGCACGAGGAGCGCCTCTCCGGCGCGCGTCAACCGTGCCCCGTGGCGTCCGCGCACGAAAAGCGTAACCCGAAGCGAGTCTTCCAGCGACTTGATCTGCTGGCTCAGCGGCGGTTGAGAGATGTGCAGACGCTCGGCCGCGCGACTGAAGTTGCCTTCCTCAGCGACTGAAATGAAATAGCGGAGCTGCCGGATATCCATATGTTTCTCGTATCGAATGGATTCCGAAATCGTATTTCACATATCGATTTTGTGCACATAGGCTTTACCCACACGGCTCAAAGACGTCGATGCAGGCGCCGTGCGTTGCGATTCCTTTACGAGAATGTTGCCGCACCGACGGTAACGCAGGAGACGACATGATCATGCTCGAGGTGAATGGCGAGCGCCGCACCGTTGCCATGCCGGGCGACACGCCGCTGTTATGGGTGCTGCGCGATGAACTGAATCTCACCGGCACCAAATACGGCTGCGGAATGGGCCTGTGCGGCGCCTGCACGGTCCACCTGAACGGGAAGGCGGTGCGGGCCTGTCAGACACCGTTGGCGTCCGTTGCCGCGCAGCGCGTCACCACGATCGAAGGCCTGGGCGCGCCGCAGACCCTGCACGCACTACAGCAGGCGTGGCAGGAAGAAGATGTTCCACAGTGCGGCTACTGTCAGTCCGGCCAGATCATGTCGGCTGCCGCGTTGCTCCGGCATACGCGCGATCCCAACGATCAGGAGATCGACGCGGCGATGGCGGGCAACCTGTGCCGCTGCGGGACGTACGTGCGGATTCGCCGCGCGATCCATCGGGCTGCCGCTGTCCTTCGCAAGGGGGCGGCGGCATGAAGCGCGATCAACCGAACCTGCATGCACCCGACGTTTCCGCGGGCCGCCGACGCTTTCTCCAGACCGGCGCTGCACTCGCGGGCGGCCTGCTGCTCGAGATCCACGCGACGGGGATCGGCATTCGCAGCGCGCGGGCAGCATCGATCGCGGACAGCACAGCCGGGAACTTCGCGCCGAACGCGTGGGTTCGAATCACGCCGGACAATCAGGTGCTGCTCGTCGTCCACAAGTTCGATAGCGGCACCGGCGTCAAGAACGCGCTCGGCCTGATGCTGGCGGAAGAACTCGACGCGGACTGGGATCGAGTGCGAGTGATTCAACCGGACGATCCGCTGGCGAAGGCTTATCTTCATCCGCTCTGGGGAATGCACGCGACCGGCGGCAGTACGAGCGTGTCGCTGGAATGGGATACCTTGCGGCGCGCCGGTGCGACTGCCCGGGCCATGCTCGTCGCTGAAGCCGCCCGGCGTTGGTCGGTCGACCAGGATGCCTGCAACGCCGCGGCTAGCGTGGTGTTCCATCCCGCGAGCGGACGCAAGGCATCCTATGGCGAACTCGCGGCGGGCGCGGCAGCCGGACCGGTTCCGGCACAGGTGACGCTCAAGCGCCCCGATCAGTTCGTCCTGATCGGAAAGGAGCGGCGCAGCTATCGGGTTGCCGACAAAGTGACAGGGCGCGCTCAATACGCGATCGACGTCAAGCTGCCGGGCATGCTGACCGCAATCGTGATCCATCCGCCTGTCGTCAACGCGAGCGTGAAGTCATTCAACGCGGACGCGGTCAAGGCATTGCCTGGCGTACGCGATGTCTTTGCCATCGAGATTCCGGATGCTATCGCGCACTTTCGCGAGAACATGCCCGCGATGCCTGTTGCGAACGGCGCGGCGCAGCCCGGTGTGGCCATCGTTGCCGATCATTTCTGGGCAGCGCAGCGCGCACGGAAGCTATTGAAAGTCGAGTGGGGCGAGAGCGACCTCGCGAGCTTCAACTCCGAGACCACCATCGAGGAGATGAAGAAGCACGTCGACGATCCAGGCATGAAGTCGAAGACGAAAGGCGCCGCCGAAACGACGTTCAGGGACGCGCCGCGCGTCGTGGAGGAGGTCTACAGCATGCCGTACAAGGCGCATGCTCAGATGGAGCCGTTGAGCGTGGTGGCGTGGGTCAAGCCGGATGCAGTCGAATACTGGGGAGGCATTCAGGTGCCTTCGCGGTGCGCGCAAGCGGCGGAATCGATTGCCGGCGTGCCGCGTGACAAGGTCCGCATTCACCTGACCGAGGCCGGAGGCAGTTTCGGAGCGCGCGAGGGACTGCATCAGATTCTGGAAGCCACCTTTATCTCGAAGCGCATGGGTCGGCCGATCAAGCTGCTTTACAGTCGCGAGGACGATGTGCGCGGCCTGTACTATCACGCCGCCAGCGTGCACAAGGCGCGCGCCGCACTCGACGCTTCCGGCAATCTGCTGGGCTTCAGTCTGCGTGCGGTGGTGCCGTCGATCAAGGAACCCGATGACCCGGGCTTTCTGGCAAAGGTTCCGGTAGATCCCAGTTGCACCGAAGGCATGCGCGACGACTTTTACTACGACATCGCCTCTCTCGACCTCGCATGGGTAAGACACGAACCCGGTTTCCCGATCTGGTGGTGGCGCGCAGTGAGCTATGTACCCAATATCTTCGCGATCGAGAGTCTTATCGACGAAGCTGCGTACGCGGCCGGACAGGACCCGGTGGACTATCGTCGCAGAGCGCTTTCCAGTCGGCCCAATTTGCAAGCTGTGCTCGATCGGGCGGCTGTCCTCGCCGGTTGGAAAGCGAATAACTTCCGCGATATCGGCACGGGTCGCGGGCAGGGCGTCGCCGTCTACGAAGGATATAAAAGTTATATCGCGATCGTTGCCGACGTAGAAGTGAAGGAGGACACGGTCAAGGTCAATAAGATCACTTGCGTGGTGGACTGCGGGCTCGCAGTCGATCCGAGTTCGGTTCATCAGCAACTGGCGGGCGGGATTTTCTGGGGAGTGTCGACCGCACTGACGAATGCGATCCATATCGAAAACGGCCAGGTGCGCGAGAGCAACTTTCACGACTACCCCGTGCTGCGCATACACGAAGCACCCGAGTTGGCGATTGAGATATTGCCACCGTCCGGACGCCCGCCGGGAGGTGTCGGAGAACTGTCGAATCCCCCCGTCGTACCAGCCATAGGCAATGCGATTTTCGCTGCAACTGGCAAACGACTGCGCGCAACGCCGTTCGTTATGGCCCAAACCTGACTTGACCATACTCACAACGCTGGCGCCATGCCCAGTTATGCAGGAGACAATGTATGCATGCACGATCTGAATTGCGACGCCCCGAACCGGCCCCTGTCGATCAAGTGCCGAAGCCGGGGTTGCTCTTCATGCTTGGCTTCCAGCATGTACTGGTGATGTACGTTGGGGCTATCGCGGTCCCGATGATCATCGCCAGCGCGCTCAAGCTTCCCAAAGAAGCGATCGCTGTACTCATCAACGCCGATCTGTTCACCTGCGGCATCGCGACGATCTTGCAGTCGGGCGGATTCTGGCGCTTCGGCGTACGGATGCCTGTCATGCAGGGCGTCGCGTTCAGCGCGCTCCCGCCCATTCTGGTGATCGCCACAAGTCCGGGCCTCGGCCTGACAGCGGTGATCGGCGCAGTGATAGCCGGTGGTCTGCTGACCATGTTGATCTCGCCGGTGTTCGGCAAGCTCGTGAGATATTTCCCGCCGATCGTGGGCGGCTCGATCGTCATGGTGGTGGGGCTTTCGCTGTTTCCCGTGGGCGTGAGTTGGGTCGGCGGTGGCAGAGGCGCGGCGGATTTCGGTGCGCCGCATAACCTTGCGCTGGCGGCGTTCGTATTCACCATGATCCTCGTGATCAACCGCTGGCTGAAAGGGTTCTGGTCGAATATATCGGTCTTGCTCGCGCTGGCTGCAGGCATGCTGGTCGCGATCCCCTTCGGGATGGTCAATTTCCACGGCGTAGAGCAAGCGCCGATGGTCGACATGGTCAAGCCTTTCTATTTTGGCTGGCCTGTCTTCGACCCGCTCGCGATAGCGACCATCGTGATCGTGATGGTCATCATCATGATCGAATCGATGGGTCTTTTTCTGGCGACGGGCGACGTCACCGGCAAGCACCTGACGGCCGCGAACATGACGGATGGTCTGCGAGCCAACGGGCTTGCAAGCGTGATCGGCGGCGTGTTCAACGGCTTTCCCTACACCATCTACAGCCAGAACATCGGACTGGTTGTCGTGACGGGCGTGAAAAGCCGCTGGGTCGCGGTGGCCGCAGGGGTGATCCTCTGTGTCCTTGGACTGTTGCCGAAACTCGCGACGATTGTGGCATCGGTGCCGTTGCCGGCGCTGGGCGGTGCGGGGCTATTCATGTTCGGCGTCGTCACGGCGGCGGGTGTTCGCACGCTGGCCAGAGTAGATTTCGAAAGCAGCCGGCGCAACGTGTATATCGTCGCCGCAACGCTGGCCATTTCGCTGTTACCGACCTTTTCTCCAACCCTGTTCAAGCAACTTCCGGCCTGGATTCAACCGCTCCTGCATAGCAGCATACTGTTGGCCTGTCTTACCTCGGTCGGCTTGAACCTGTTGTTCAACGGCATTCCTCGCGCCGATCCGCATTCGCAGATCGAAGACGATGGGTCCGTGTGTCTCGTCGAGCAATAGGGCGGTTGGTCTGCGGGTGCGGCTTTGGATGGAGTGCCAGCAAGGATATCGAGGAAAACGCACGGCACTCTTGAAATGATATGAAAATTCGGATGCCGAATTATATAGATTCTCGATAGTTCCTTTTGCTTCGACAACTGCCATTCGCCGCTCATCAACGTGCTTTACTTGCAAGACGAACGATCCGCCCGGACCGTAGGGGTCCGGGTTGTCGAATCGATCCGCGCCGTGCAATCACCCCGGTAACCGCTAAAATTGCGCTTTTAGTCCGGAATACGCGCATGTCTTTTTCTTCGCTCGGCCTGATCGATCCGTTACTGCGCAATTTGCAGGACCTCAATTACCAGACGCCTACGCCGGTGCAGGCCAAGGCGATTCCTGCCGTGCTCAGCGGCAAGGACATTATGGCTGCGGCACAGACCGGCACTGGCAAAACGGCCGGTTTCGCGCTGCCGCTGTTGCAACGGCTGACGCAGTCCGGCCCGGCGGTGTCCAGCAATCGCGCGCGGGTTCTGGTGCTGGTGCCCACGCGTGAGCTGGCTGAACAAGTGCTGCAAAGTTTTATCGAGTACGGCAAGGGCCTCGACTTGCGCTGCCTGGCCGCCTACGGCGGTGTGAGTATCAATCCGCAGATGATGAAGTTGCGCAAAGGAGTGGATGTGCTCGTTGCCACGCCGGGCCGTTTGCTGGATCTCAATCGGCAGAATGCGGTGCAGTTCGATCAAGTAGAAACGCTCGTGCTGGATGAAGCTGACCGCATGCTGGATCTGGGCTTTGCGCGCGAGCTCAACGCTGTCTTTGCCGCTTTGCCCGCTCGACGGCAGACACTGCTGTTTTCCGCCACGTTTACCGATGACATCCGCGCGATGGCGACAAGCATTCTGCGCGGCCCGGTCAATATCAGCGTCAGCCCGCCCAATGCCACGGCCAGCAGGATCAAGCAATGGGTGGTGCCCGTGGACAAGAGGAACAAGCCCGACCTCCTCATGCATCTTCTGGCTGAGAACGAATGGAAGCACGCGTTGGTGTTCGTCAAAACCCGCAACGGCGTGGATTATCTTGCGGCCATGCTGGATGAAGCGGGCTATGCGGTCGACACCATCCACGGCGACAAACCGCAGCCCGCGCGCTTGCGTGCGCTGGAGCGTTTCAAGACACGCGAAGTGGATATGCTGGTAGCCACCGATGTGGCTGCGCGCGGGCTGGATATCGACGACCTGCCGCTCGTGATCAACGTCGATCTGCCGATCGTGGCGCAGGACTATGTGCACCGTATTGGCCGAACTGGCCGCGCGGGCGCCAGCGGCGTGGCCGTGTCCCTCGTGTGTGCCGATGAAGCGCCGCAACTCGCCGCGATCGAAGCGCTGATCCGGCAAACGCTGCCCCGTGAAGAGGAGCCGGGTTTCGAAGCCGAACATCGCGTGCCGCAAACCAGCGCGACAGGCCAGCTCATCAAGAAACCCAAAAAGCCCAAGAAGCCCAAAGTGCCGCAAGCTGCGCCGGGCTCCATGAAGGTGCTCGGCAAAGAACTTCACCCGCAAAGTGCCGAAAACCGGCGCAAGCCTGCGGCGCAGGGCACTGTGGCCGCCGGTAAAGGCGCGAGCATGCCCGGCAGTAATCCATTCAGCGTGCAAAAGCCACGCAGCAAACCCGCAGGCGAGCCGGCTGCGGGTTCCCATAAGCCGGCTGGGAAACCCGCTGATGGCCGCGGCAAACGGCGACCCTGATCCGTAGTCCAGGTCAAGGCTCACAAGCCTCTTGTCGTAAAAATGTCAAAGCCACGAAGCCGTATTTTTGAAACGTATTTTTTGAGCGCCATCATAGGGCAAGGAGTTTTGAATCAGGATTGAAGTCAAATGGAGGCATGGCATGGGCAGCGCGCTGGTTTGGGCAGCAATCCCTCACAACAGTGACGGGGTCGTGTTCCAGGTTCGCGTGATTCGCGGACTTCAACGTTTTCATATCTCACGCCGGGCGCTTGAAGAGACTTTCGACTTGGCACCTCATGCATCGGATGCAAGGCAACTCGAACTCTTTTATCAGCACAAGACGCTCATCCTGAGGCAGGCCATGCGAAAACGTCCGATTGCGGGCGCTGACACCGCTGCACTTCAGACCGCTGATTTCACCACCGTCGTGGAAGCAGGAAGGGACGCGACGGCTCACATGTTGGAAACGTTAGCGTCGTCCGGCACCTGACGAGATGACATGCCCGTCCAGGCGCAGGATGGCGAGCGACGAGGCGATGAAGACAAGGCGATGATGATTGAAGCAGGCACTGCTCAATCGTTCCTGGAGCATCAGAAGCGATGCCTCAGGCCGACGGTCGCCTCAATCTGATTGCTCGTGGATGACGGCTCGGTGACGCCGTTAATCCATGCCACGCCCAGTGGCGAATTGCCGCTTGGACTCACCCGTTGCCATACACCCTGAACATAAACATCGGTGCGCCGCGAGAAGCGGTAGTCGGCCATCGCACTTACCTGATTCCAATGGGGAACTCCGCCGGCGCCTCCATTTCCGCCAGCGCGCGTATAGGTATATGCACCCGATAATTCGACCGCCGGCGTGAGCGCGTAGCGAAGGTTGCCCTCGAAGTTCTGGAAGGTTCCACTTAGCGAATTCTGGAAGAATTGCGCGAACTTGCTGTGCGAGTAAACGAAGCCCGCCACAGCCGGGCCAAAGGTGTAGTTCACGCCGGCGCCAAAGGTCTTCTGACTGCTGGCCAGCACGCCTAAAGGCACAGCGGTCGGCGTGAGCGCGCTTTGCAGGGACGAGCCGGTCGTATCGGTGACTGCGCCATTCGTGTTCAACTGTGCCGGCGTGCGCGCGGCACTGTTGAGCTGCAGATAACCGGCCCCGAAGCTCCACGCTCCCGATACATACGACATTCCGAAGCTATAGGCGCGATTGTTCGTGAAGCCACCTGCCTGATTGGAAAAGCCGTAAAGCGCGCCGAATCTGAAGCCGGCGAAATACGGGCTCAGGTACTTCACGGAGTTGTTTATCTGAAACGAATCGTTCAGGTTGTCGTTGTCCAGCGGATGCGCGAAATGTGTGCCGCCGAACTCCGTGCCGGTCAATGAAAGCGGCGCGACGAAATCGACCATGCCGTCGGTTTGGCGGCCCAGCGTGAGCGCGCCGTATTCGCGGCTCGACAAGCCGACATAAGCCTGGCGATTGAATATGCGGTTGCTCGACGAGAACTGCCCGTTGTTCAGGTTGAAGCCGCTCTCCAGGGTGAAGATGGCACTCAACCCTGCGCCGAGGTCTTCGGTCCCGCGCAAGCCCCAGCGGCTGTACTGAACCGCACCGCTTGTCATCTCCCAGTTGCTGTGTCCGCCTCCCGTCCCGGTGATCTGGTTGTTCGTGTAGGTCAGACCCGCGTCGATGAGCCCGTATAGCGTGACACTGCTTTGCGCATGTGCTGCGCCGGCCAGTGTGATGATCGTCGTGGCACCGGTTATAAGCATCTTGTTCATCTGCCTGCTCCAGCCAAGTCCGGGAGATACGCTTCTCCTGGAACGCTTTCTACACAGACCTCGATGTCGGCACGCACGCAGCCGTGCGAATCATCGATACGAAAAGGCGCGATGTGCTGCATTTACTCTATGCGACTCCAGTCGGATTCGCCAACTTCAAATAAGCGTCATCGTGATCGCAAAGGCGCGCATCCAGCCTTCGGACCGACCGACGACGCCTAACGAATTCATGCCGAAAGCGGTATCAATCGAGCCCGAAATATCAATAGACATGCGATTATTGGGCGGGCCAAATTCCTCCTGTTGCTTCCACTTTTCCACTGCGCGGCAGCACGGACGTGCGCTTTGGCTTCGATCAGTCTGAATCGAAGCGCAGGCGCTTCATCAGGGTTCAATGAGGAAATGGCCATGGCAAGAATAGGAGTCGACGTCGGCGGCACGTTCACCGATCTGGTCCTCGAGAAAGCAAACAAGAACGATCGCGCGAGCGTGTTCGTCCACAAGGTACCGAGCACGCCGCATGACCAGTCGGTGGGCGTGCTGCGCGGCGTGCTCGAGATCTGCGAGCTCGCCGGCGTGAAGCCCGCTGATGTCTCGATGATCGTGCACGGCACGACCGTCGCCACCAACATCACGATCGAGCACAACGGCGCCGAAGTCGGCATGCTGACGACGCGCGGTTTTCGCGACATTCTGCACATCGGACGGCACAAGCGGCCGCACAACTTCTCGTTGCAGTTCGACGTGCCGTGGCAGTCGCATCCGCTCGTGAAGCGCCGCAATCGCATTGCGATCACCGAGCGCGTCATGCCGCCGACCGGCGAGATCGCCGCGGAGCTGAACGAGGACGAAGTGCTCGAAGCGGCGCGCGTGTTCAAGGCGCGTGGCATCGACTCGGTGATCGTGTGCTTCCTGTACTCCTTTCTCAACGATACGCACGAGCGCCGCGCCAAGGCGCTGATCCAGTCGGTGCTGCCGCACGCCTACGTGTCGTGTTCGTCGGAAGTGGTGAATGTGATCCGCGAGTACGAGCGCTTTTCGACGACCGCGATGAACGCCTTCGTTGGTCCGAAGACCGCGCTCTATCTGAACAACCTCGAAGGCAAGCTGCGCGACGCGGGCATCCACGCGCACCTGCGCATCATGCAGTCGAACGGCGGCGTGTCGACGGTCGAGATGTGCGCGCAGCGGCCCGTGTCGATTCTCATGTCGGGACTCGCGGGCGGCGTAATGGGCGGACGGTGGGCAGGCGCGATGTCCGATGCGCGCGACGTGATCACGGTCGATATCGGCGGCACGTCGGCGGAGTTCAGCACGATTCCCGATGGTCAGGTCAAGATCATGAATCCGCGCGATACCTATGTGGGCGCGTATCCGGTGCTCGCGCCGATGATCGACATGGCGACGATGGGCGCGGGCGGCGGCTCGATCGCGTATATCGACGAAGGCGGCGCGTTTCGCGTGGGACCGCGCTCGGCGGGCGCCGATCCGGGCCCGGCCTGCTACGGGCGCGGCGGCACGGAGCCCACGGTCACCGATGCGCAAGTCGTGCTCGGCCGGCTCGACGCCGACCAGTTCCTCGGCGGTGGCGTAAAGATCGATCCGGAGCTCGCGCATCGCGCGATCGAGGAGAAGATCGCGCGGCCGCTCGGCATGAGCGTCAAGGAAGCGGCGCTCGGCATCATCCGCATTCTCAACTCGAACATGTCGCTCGCGATACGCGCGAATTCCGTTGCGAAGGGATTCGATCCGCGCCGTTTCGCGCTGCTGCCGTTCGGCGGCGCGGGTCCGCTCAATGGCGTCGCGCTCGCCGAAGCAGTCGGCGCGCGCGAGGTGATCGTGCCTCCCGCGCCGGGCATCACAGCCGCCATCGGCCTGCTCGTCACCGACATGCAATACGAATTCACGCGTTCGGTGATGACGGTGCTCGATAACGTCACCGAGCAGGACATCGACAAGATCAACGGCGTCATTGAAGAACTGACCGCGCAATGCCGTGCGCGCCTGGAAGCGGACGGCGTTCCGGCGCACCGCCAGCACTACGTGCGCGTCGCGGAATGCCGCTATCACGGTCAGGGCTTCGAGTTGCGCGCCGACATTCCCGACGGTGCGATCGGCCTCGCGAACGTGAAGCGTATCGAAGCGAACTTTCACGCGCAGCACAAGCGCGATTACGGCTGGGCCTTCGACGACGTCGAAGTGGAGATCGTCACGCTGCGCGTCATCGGCGTGGCGAAGACGCCGGCCTTGCAGTGGCCGCCCTTGTCGACGGGTTCGGTGCGACCCGACGATCGCGCGCTCATGTTCGTGCGCCGCACGACCTTCGACGACGGCGCGACCTACGACACACCGCGTTACGACCGCAGCCGCCTGCTCGCCGGCAATACGCTCGACGGACCCGCAATCGTCGTGCAGCGCGATTCGACGACGCTCGTGCCGCCGGGTTATCGCGCGCGCGTCGTCGCGAACGGCAATATCCATATCAACCGGCTTACCGCGTAAGAGGAGGGCAACCATGGACAACGGACGCGTCGACCCCATCACCTTGCAGGTGATCAGCGGGGCGCTGCATACGATCGCGGAAGAAATGGGACACGTGCTGTATCGCATGTCGTTCTCGTCGATCATTCGCGAATCGCAGGACATCGGAGCAGGACTCTTCGATCTGGACTTCAACACGCTGACCGAATCGGAAGGCTCGCCGCTGCATATCGGCTCGATTCCCGCGTATCTGCGAGGCATTTCGCGCTGTCTTCAGGGCGGCACGTGGGAAGAAGGCGATGTGGTCATCCACAATCACCCGTACTATGGATCGAGCCATAGCCCGGATCTCTGCATCGTCGTGCCGATATTCTGGCGCGGCGAACTGGTGGCGTTCGCGGCCAACACAGCGCATCACGTCGATATCGGCGCGGCGACGCCCGGGCTCATCATCGATATTCCCGATGTGTTCGCGGAAGGCATGCTGTTCGCAGGCGTGAAGCTCTACGAGCGCGGCAGGCGCAACGAGGGGCTCTGGCAATTCATCGGCTACAACAGCCGCACCGCGCGTCAGACGAAAGACGACATCGACGCACAGATCGCCTCGGCCCAGCTCGGTGCGCGGCGCATGCAGGAGCTGCTCGACGAATACGGCCGCGAAACGGTGTTCGGCGCCGCCGATCAGTTGATGGACTACACCGAAACGATGATGCGCAACCGTATCGCGGAGATTCCCGACGGCGATTACACCGCCGAAGGCTTTCTCGATGACGACGGGCTCAATCGCGACAAGCGTCTGCCGATCAAGGTGTGCGTGAAAGTGCGTGGCGACGGCGTCGAAGTCGATCTGACCGGCTCCGCCGATCAGGTGCCGACGGGCTTCAACGTGCCGTTCGAGGGATCGACGAAGCCGGCCTGCTACTGCGCATTCCGCGCGCTCTTGACCGACACGGCGCTGATGGACGTGAAGCTGCCGCCGAACGAAGGTTCGTTCCGGCCGATCAGCGTGACCGCGCCCGAGGGCTCGATCTTCAATCCGATTTTCCCGGCCGCGGCCGAAGCGCGCTTCACGCAGTGCAACCGCATGATCGACCTGATCATCAAGGCGCTCTCGCCCGTGCTGCCCGAGCGCACGACGGCCGGCAATTCGGCGACACTGTCCTTCGCCGCCTACTCGGGCATTCGTCCGACGGGCGATTACTGGGTGTTTCTCGAAGTGAACGAGGGCGCGTATGGCGGGCGCCCCAGGTCGGATGGTCCCGACTGCATCGACAACCTGATGGCCAACACGCGCAACAATCCCATCGAAGATCTCGGCATGCATCTGCCGATGGTATGCGACCGCTACGAGTTGCGCGACGACGTGCTGCCGGGCGCGGGGAAGTATCGTGGCGGCATCGGTGTCGTGAAGACGCAGCGCCTGCTAGAAGGCGGCACGCTCACGCACGAATCGGAACGTCATGAGGACGTGCCCTGGGGCGCGTTCGGTGGAGGCGAGGGTCAGGTGGGCAAGGTCGAAATCGTTGCGCGCGACGGCAGCGTGAAACCGATGCCCGCGAAGTTCTCCAACGTCGCGCTCGAAGCAGGCGAAGCGATGGCGTATTACGCGCCGTGCGGCGGCGGGTATGGCGATCCGCTGGACAGGCCCGCGCAGCAGGTCCTCGACGATGTGCTCGACGACTTCTGCACGATCGAGCATGCACGCGATGCCTACGGCGTCGTGATTACTGCCGGACTCACTCTCGATCTCGCGGCGACCGAGGCGCTGCGCGTAAAGATTCGCAGCTAACGCATCAGATCGCGAGCCGGGCTCTCCGGCTCGCCGCTGCCTTCCCGGTTTCGATTTCCGAAATGAATAGTTAGCTATACGAATCAACGTGCTTTCGTTGATACGATCAATCGCGCGAGCGCAAAGAGAGACACGATGAAACGAGAAGACGCCGTATCGCAGAAATTCTGGGCCCCGCCGCCCGTCGACGTTCGCGACGTGAGCCGCGCAAGCTGGACGGCATTTTTTGCGTGGATTTTCGCAGTGTATGACTTCATTCTGTTCGGCACATTGTTGCCCGAGATCGGCCTGCATTATCAATGGAGCGAGGCGCAGCAGGCTAAGATCGCAACGCTGGTGGCGATCGGCTCGGCGGTCGTCGCGTTTCTCGTCGGCCCGATCGTCGATCGCTTCGGGCGGCGCACCGGCATGATCACGACGGTCGCGGGCGCCGCGCTCTGCTCCGGACTCACCGCGACGGCCGGCAACGCGGGGCAGGCCGTACTCGTGCTCGTGCGTTCGCTGGCGGGACTCGGCTACGCCGAGCAGACGGTCAACGCAACGTACCTGAACGAGATGTACGCCGCCCTCGACGATCCGCGCATGGATCGCCGCAAAGGCTTCTTCTTCAGCCTCGTACAGGGCGGCTGGCCGATCGGTGCGCTGGTCGCGGCCGGGCTCACCGCTGTGTTGCTGCCTCTGGTCGGCTGGCAGGGCTGCTTCGTTTTCGCGGCGTTCCCGGCTGTCGCTATTCTGTTCATGACGCGGCGGCTCAAGGAGAGCCCGCAGTTTCTGCTGCACCGGCGCATCGTCGATACGGCGCGCGCGGGAGGCACGGCGCAAGCGCGAGAGCTCGCGCGGGCGCATGGCCTCGACTATGAGAAACACGGTGGAGGAATCGGCGCGGCGTTTCGCGGACGGGCGCTGCGCTCGACGCTCGTTCTGGGTTTGAGCTTCATGCTGAACTGGTCGACGATTCAGGTCTTCAGCGTTCTCGGCACGACCGTCATCACCAAGGTTCACGCGTTATCGTTTCAGAGTTCGCTGGTCGTGCTCGTGCTGTCGAACGTGGTCGGCTATCTGGGCTATGTCGCGCACGGTTACATCGGCGACCGGCTGGGTCGGCGCAATACCATCGTCGCCGGATGGACGCTCGGCGCCTTCTCGTTTCTCGCGATGCTCTACGCGCCCAGCGATTTCGCCGTGGTCGTCGCACTTTACAGCCTGGGGCTCTTCTTCCTGATCGGGCCGTATGCCGCGGCGCTGTTCTTCATCGGCGAAAGCTATCCGACGTCCATTCGCGCTACCGGTGGCGCAATCGTCACCGCGATGGGGCCCGTCGGCGCGGTCATCGCGAGCGCGGGCGTCACCGCGCTGCTCGCGCACGGTGGCTCGTGGAAGGAGGGCGCGCTGTATTTCGGGGCGCTGCCGTGCTTCGCATCCGCGCTGCTGATGATGTTCGCGCGCAAGGGCGACGAGGGGGCGGACAAATGAGGCGCGCGAGGACCATGACGAGAATCGCCGCCGCGCTCGTCGTGGCGTGGCAGGCACAGGCGGCGCACGCGCAGTCGTCGGTCCAGTTGTACGGACTGGTCGACGCGTGGATGGGCTCATCGAAACCGCTGGGCAGCGCGCAGGCATGGACGGTCGGCGGTGGCGGCATGTCGACGTCGTACTGGGGGATGCGCGGCACGGACGATCTGGGCGGCGGATGGCACGCGAGCTTCACGCTGGAAGACTTTTTCCGGCCCCAGAACGGGCGCGCGGGCAGCTTCGACGGCGAACCGTTCTTCGGACGCAGCGCGGAGGTTTCGGTCGGCGGGCCTTACGGATCGATCCACCTCGGGCGCATCGTCTCGCCCTATTTCGTGACGGCGGTGCTGTTCAATCCGTTCATCGACTCTTACACGTTCTCGCCGACTGTACTGCACACGTATCTGGGCGTGAACGGGCAGGGACTCATCGGCGGATATGCCTGGAACAACGCGGCGCTGTATCGCACGCCGGTCCTTTCGGGCTTCAGCGCGGACGCGATCTACGCGCTCGGCAATCAACCGGGCAACGCGCACAAATGGGGCGGATCGGCTGGGTACGCAGGCGGCATCTTCTCCGTGAATGTCGCGTTCCAGAGCCAGCCCTTCGACACGACACCCGGCGATCTCAATGCGATCGCGCCAGGCTATTCGCGACAGACTGCCGTGATGGTCGCCGCGCTGTGCGATCTGAACGTGGTGCGCTTCTACGGCCAGTATCAGCGCTTATCCAACGACATAAGCGGCGCGGACACGACGGTCAATGGCGTACAGCTCGGCCTTGCCGTGCCGATCGGTGACGGCAAGGCGCTCGCGTCGTATATGCATTCGAAGTCCTCGGGCGCGTCACAGGCGAGCCGCAGCACGCTCGCAGTCGGCTTCGACTACAACGTGTCGAGACGAACGGACCTCTACGCCGCCGTACTCGCGGATCGCGCGAGCGCGCTGTCCTCGGGCATGACTTACGGCGTGGGAATTCGCAGCCGATTCTGATTCGCGATGGTTGATGCCGTCCTGGCCCGGGCCTGTCCCGGGCTTTTTTGTGCGTGTGTGGAAGGCGGGGGATTAGTACCAAAATCGCTATTAAACACGGCTAAAACGGAATTGGACGAGCATTAATGACGAACCTATAGTTTTCTTGCCGACACACAAGGCACAAGCGTCCCAGAGTAACTATCGGAGAGTGAAGAGATGAATGCAGGACTGAACGAAATGTTGGCGCAAGCCTTCGCAGAATCAACGAAGCTCTATCAGGAGCGTGGTTTTCAGCGGCGCGTGGGCTTTGGCAAAAAGCCCGCGCTGATCAACGTCGATCTCGCGAATGCCTGGACGCGACCGGGCAATCCGTTCACGTGCGAGCACATCGACGACCAGATCATTCCCGGCGTGCAGCGTCTGCTTGCCGCGTGCCGCGCGAACGGTCATCCGGTCGTTCACGTGACGACGTGCTATCAGGTCACCGACCGCAAGAATCCGCATACCGACATGGGCCTCTGGCACAACAAGATTCCCGTCGATGTGGTCGCTCAATCGGACGAGAACCTTTGGGCCATCGATTCGCGCATCGCGCCGATCGAAGGCGAGCAGGTGCTGATCAAGAAGCGCGCAAGCTCGTTTCACGGGACGTACCTCGCGGGCTTTCTGCGCGCAGCGGGCGTCGACACGATTCTCGTGACCGGCGTGACGGCCTCGGCCTGCGTACGCACGACGCTGTGCGACGGACTGGCCGAAGGCTTCCGCACGATCGCGGTGCGTGAATGCATCGGCGACCGCGTGCCGGGTGCGGTCGAATGGAACCTGTTCGACATCGATGCGAAGTTCGCGGATGTCGAATCGGTCGATCGCTGCGTGGACTATCTGCAATCGGTGAAGGGCTGAGTGTTGCGCGGGCCGCTGGCGGCCCGCGTTGCTGCACTTGCGGTTTCGAACGGGAGCCGCGCGCCACCGACTCCCGAGGGGTCGTCGCTTCGCCATTTATTGCTCATCTTTGGAGAGCGCAATGAACGAAGGTGCATTGCAAGGCGCAGTTTTGACGGAGGATGGCGTGCCGCATTCGTCCGCGATGGCGAACGCCACGTATCGCCGCATTACGTGGCGGCTGATTCCGTTTCTCTTCGTATGCTACGTGGCGGCGTATCTGGACCGCATCAACATCGGTTTCGCGCAGATCCAGATGCGCAGCGATCTCGGCTTCAGCGACGCGGTGTACGGACTCGGAGCCGGTATCTTTTTCGCCGGATATTTTCTTTTCGAGGTGCCGAGCAATCTCATTCTCGAGCGCATCGGCGCGCGCAAGACTCTGATCCGGATCATGCTGCTCTGGGGGCTCACCTCAGCGGGCATGATGTTCGTTAAATCGCCCACGGCGTTCTATGTGATGCGCTTCATGCTCGGCGTCTTCGAGGCGGGCTTCTTTCCGGGCATGATTTTCTATCTCACGTGCTGGTATCCGGCCGCGCGACGCGGCCGCGTGATGGCGCTCTTTCTCACCGCGGTGGCGATGGCAGGCGTGCTGGGCGGCCCGATGTCAGGATGGGCCCTGAACCGGCTCGACGGTGTGCATGGGCTGCAAGGCTGGCAATGGCTCTTTCTCGTGGAGGGATTGCCGTCGTGCCTGCTTGGCATCGCTGCGTTCTTCTATCTCGACGACAATCCGCGCGAGGCACGCTGGCTCTCCGATGCCGAGAAGGCGGTCGTGCTGCACGAGCTCGACCGGGAGCGTGACGCGTCGTCTCTCTTCGAGCGACACGGCTTTGGCGGCGCGCTGAGAAGCGGCCGGATCTATGCGCTCGCGCTCGTCTGGTTCACGTTCATCTGCGGCGTGTATGCGATCAGCTTCTGGTTGCCAGCCCTGATCAGGGGTGCAGGCGTCACCGACGCCTACTCGATCGGTATGCTCTCCGCGATTCCCTATGGCGTCGCCGCGCTCACGATGGTGCTTGTCAGCCGCCATTCCGATAGAACACGCGAACGGCGCTGGCATACGGCAGGTTGTGCCCTGATCGGCGCAGCCGCGCTGTCGGCCATTGCGGGCACGGGCTCCGATCTGCGGCTCGCGCTCGCGTGCATCAGCGTGGCGACGGCCTGTATCTTCACTTTGCAGCCGCTGTTCTGGGCGATCGTCACCGACTTCCTCGCAGGCACGCGCGCGGTAGCGGGCACGATCGCGTTCATCAACAGCCTGGGCCTGCTTGGCGGCTTCGCGAGCCCGAGTATGCTGGGCTTCGTGAAGACGGTCACGGGAAGCCTGAACAACGGCCTGTTCGTCGTATCGGCCTTGGTCGTCGTTGGCGCGCTGATCACGCTGGGCTCGGCCGGGCGACCGGTAAGATAGGGCACTTGCCCGGACCGCGACGACCTCGCGTCCGGCCCGACAGACGCTGAAGGGTCCACGACGCGACATGCGAATCGACGTTCATCACATTCGAGCCTTCCTGGCGGTCGCCGACGCGCTGCAGTTCAATGTCGCGGCAGAGCGTCTCCACATGACGCAGCCGGCGTTGAGCCGCATCATCAAGGCGCTGGAGGAATCGGTGGGCGCGGCGTTGCTCACGCGCACGACGCGGCGCGTCGAGTTGACCGATGCGGGCCGCGTATTCGCGGAGCATTGTCAACTCGCGCTCACGCATATCGATCAGGCGATCACGCTCGCGCGACGCGCGGAGGCGGGCAACATCGGGCATTTGCGCATCGCCTACATGGACTTCGCGATCAACGGCACGTTGCCCGCCATCATCGAGGCGTTCGGCAAGAAGTTTCCGTCGATCAACATCGATCTCGTGCATATGCCAAGCACGGTGCAGAAAGAAGCGATGCTCGATTCGACCATCGACGTCGGTTTCATGATCGGGCCGTTCGCGGCGCCCGGCGTCGAAACGCGGGTGTTCGGCCGGGAACCGATGGTTGCGCTCCTGCCAACCGCGCATCCGTTGGCGCAGAAGAAAGCGCTGAAACTCACCGACCTCGCGAACGAGCGCTTCGTGCTCGGCACGCCGCATTCGTGGGAAGCGTTTCGCCATCACTTCTTCTCGATCTGCCATCGCGCGGGCTTTGCGCCCGCGATCGCTCAGGAGGCATCGACAAGCGACGGCATCATCGGCCTCGTCGCTGCGAATACGGGCGTGAGCATTTATCCCGAGTGCATTCGCAACATTCAGCGCAGCGGATTGTGCATCCGGCCGCTCTCGGACAGGGACACGGCAATCGATATGGTCGTCTGCTGGCGCGGCGACACGCGCAACCCGTCCGTCGACACCTTCATTAGTGAGTTGAAGGCAGTTCGCTCTGGCCTCAGATGAAAAACGCACCCAGCGGCACGAAAAGCGTCAACGCCGCCGTCCACTTCAAGAGATCCTTGAACGTTCTCTCATCTCCATGCAACTCCGCCAGAACAAGTCCGCCGCCCAGATGAAACGGACTCGCCGTAATCACGACGATGCTCGTCGCCGATAGCGCCAACTGGATCGACGCAAGCAACGCGGACGGTTCGTTCGCCAGCGAGTGCGTCACTACCGGAATGACCAACCCGAGCACGACCACCGACGAAGCCTCGAAATTCGCCATCAACGTGCCGAGGTACGTCATGCCCACGCGGACCAGCGATTGCTGTTCCAGATTTTGCAGCAGCTCGCCGGTCGCCTTCAATACGCCGACGTGTTCGAGCATGCCGATATAAATCAGAATGCCCGAGATCATCACGACCATGCTCCACGGCAGATCGGCGATGACCTTGCGCGGGTCCGCCCGAACCGCCATGTTGAGCAGAACGCCCATGGAAAACGCGCTAAGACCGACATCGTGGTGCGTCAACACCAGCGCGACGAAACCGAGCAACGCGGCGAGCGCGGCCCATTGCTGCCAGGTCAGCGCGAGTCGCGAGGAGACCGCTCCTGAAGCGATTTTCGAAGGGGCGTTGCCTCTCCTGCCGCGCGCGATCAGTTCCGCTCCGCCAAACGCGAAGAACGCCAGGAGCGCGAAGGTGAAATTGATCGCGAGCTGACAGAAGAAAAAGTGCATGGGAAGCAGCGTCACGCCGCCCTTGGCCGCTTGCGCGGCGACCACCTTGGCCCACGGATTCAACGGCGACAATCCGCCGATACATCCGCCCTGAATGGTCACGATGCCCATCAACGCCGGGCGGATTCTCTCGCGCCGCGCAATCTCCAGCGCAACCGGCAACGTGATGACGAGCGCGGCGATCGGCAACGCGCCCAATGCGCAGATACAGGCGGTGAGGGCACACGTCGTCCACGGCAGCAGCCACGGCCGCCCGCGAGACATCGCGGCAGCCTGATGCACGATCAATTCTGCAAGTCCGCTATCGCGCACGAGATTCCACAGATACATCACGCCGAGAATCAGCATGACGAGATCGGTCGGGAAGGATGCGAATATCCGCTTTTGCGGAACGCTCGCGAGCACCGCCAGCAAGAAGCTCGCGGGAATCGCAACCAGCCCTAGATTGATGCCGCGCCACAGGCTGATCGCAAATACGACCACCAGCAGGACAAGCGCAACGATATGGATGTTGGTCATACCGGTGTCTCCCCTCGATTTGTTTTTCGACGCGGGAACGTTCGGCGCATTGAAGCGCACGCGGACTCACGCCGGCGGGAACGAAAATGCTGCGATGTTCTGGGTCAGACATGTGGCTCAGTCGTTGTATTAGCTTGTATCAATACATCGTGATGCATGCTATCGCCGTGCTTTCGCACCTGTCAACTGGTGGAATCGCCGACGCCGTGCGACCCGCCGCACGATGCCAATGACGGATCGACGCGTGTTGACATCGGTAGAGCACGTCGTTACTATCCGCCTATCTTGTCTTAATACAAGATAAGACAATCAAGGCGTAGTTTTCAGCGACGATATCCGTAGGGGGATTGCGAATGCTGCTCGACGATGAAGAGACCGCCATGCTCAATGGAGAGCAAGGCAAGGTCCTGCAAATGGCCATGCGCCATCAGATACAGGTCGGCGAATTCTTCGGTGCGCGTGATTTCGTGCCGGTCACGCAGGCGCACATCATGGCCGATACCGAGAGTCTCGGACAGGCGGGCGTCATGTGGCTGGAGCGGCTTTCCGAATTCGGCGATGGCCGCCACACCGTGCGTATTCCGACCATCACCGATCCGCGTGGCACCGATTTTTCGAAGGCCAGCGATCTCGGTCAGCGCGACTGGATGGTCGAGCTCGAACGCCGCACGATTCACGCGTTCGAGCGCCTGGGCGTCAGCATGACCGACACCTGCATCAACTATCAGACCGTGCTTGCGGCCACGCGCGGCGAACACGTCGCGTTCGGCGATACCGGCGTCGTGATCTATTCGAACTCGGTGAGCGGCGCGCGCACGAATTTCGAAGGCGGCCCGTCTGCGTTGTCCGCTGGTCTCACGGGACGCACGCCGCGCTATGGTTTTCATCTCGATGAGAAACGCCGTGCGACAAAGCGCTTTCGCGTCGATTTCACGCCGCGCACGCTCAACGAATGGGGCGCCCTCGGCGGCGTGATCGGCCGTCTTGCGGGCAATTACTGGGAAGTGCCGGTGATCGAAGGCATCGAGGCCGCGCCGACTTCCGACGACCTCAAGCACTTCGGCGCGGCGATGGCGAGTTACGGATCGATCGCGCTGTTTCATATCGTCGGCATCACGCCGGAAGCGTCGCGGCTCGAAGATGTCGGCGGCGATGCGTTGCCGGTGCATCATCGTATCGGCCGCGCGGAAATCGAAGCGCTGACCGCGAGTTATGCAGTCGAAAAACATGTGGACGTCGTGGTCTTTTCCGCGCCGCAACTGAGTCTTTACGAACTGCGCGCGCTCGCTGAACTCTGCGATGGCCGCACCTTCAAGGTGCCGATGCTCGCGATCACGAGCCCGCAGGTCGCGCCCGATGCCGAGCGGTTCGGTTATACGCGCTGCATTGAAAAAGCGGGCGGCACGGTGCTCGCGGGTATGTGCTTTTATCAGTCGTATGCGCGCGAGATGTCCGAGGCGAAGGGCTGGAAAACGCTCGCCACCAACAGCGCGAAGCTGGTGAATATTCTCGGCGGATACGGCTATACACCGATGCTGGCATCGATGCAGGCATGCATCGACGCAGCCGTGACAGGAGAACTCGCATGAACGAAATCGTGCTTGTCGCGCGTCACGCGCTCGGCAATAAAGTGTCGGCGGAGGCGCTGGTTGCAAGCGACGGCTTCTCCGCCCGCTACGATCTGAACCGTCTGGAAGGCGTCTTTTCTCGGCCTTCACACAAGCTCGTGGGGCAATCGTATATCGGCCGCATACTCGTGCTCGATACGGCAAAAGGCGGCGTAGCCAGCGCGTGGATGTTGCACGAGATGCAGTCGCGCAACATGGCGCCGGCGGCAATCGTGTTCAACACGGTGAACCCGATTCTCGCGCAAGGCGCGGCCCTCGGCGATATCTCGATGATCGCGGGTTTCGATTGCGACGTGACGGCGGTCGTGCCGCATGGCGCGTTCGTAGAGATCGATCCTGCAACGAAGACGCTGCGCGTGTTGCGCGCGGCAGCGGGCGAACCTGCTTCGGCGACGTTCGCGCAAGGGCAGCAGGGCACGTCGACAGTGCATGTGAAACCTGCGCATCGTTGAACGAGCCAGCGTCGCACGGTCACGCCGCGTGATCGTGCGATGCCGCGCCGTTCACGTTCTTGATCGACGAGCCGACCGGCAACGGTCCTTGCACGCTCAGCGTGAATTCGTAGTTCTCCGGACGAATATGAAACGACGTGCGTTCCAGCAGCATGCCGTTTCCATCGAACGATTCGCGGTCCATCACGAGCAATGCGGCACGCGGCGATAGCCCGAGCGCGCGCCCGACCGACGTACCCGCCGAACACGCGCGAATGCGAATCTGCGCCTGGGCTACGGGCATCGCGAGCAGATTTTCGAGCAGCACGTAGATAGGGTTGCGGTTCGCCTGCTCCCAGGTGAGCCCGCTTGCCTGCGGCGGCAGATACGACACGACGAGCGCAATTGGCTCGCCATCGACGAGATAGAGCCGCTTGAGGCGAAAGCAATCACTTTCGCCATCGTCTTTCCCGAATGCCTGCCGCAAGGGTTCCGGCGTGCTCACGGGTCCGAACTCCAGCAGCTTCGTCTTCGGCTCCACGCCTTGTGCAACCAGGGCATCGTAGAAGCCGCGCATCGGCTTCAGATCATGGACGAACTTGTTGCGCGAGACGAAGGTGCCCTTGCCTTGCTTGCTGACGACATACCCGTCCGCAAGCAACTGCGCGATGGCCTGCCGCACGGTCACGCGACTCACATCGAAACGTTGCGTCAGCTCGCTTTCGGCGGGAAGTTTGCTATCGGTCGCGAAGGTGCCCGCGTCGATTTCCGCGCGGAGACGGTCCGCAATCTGGATATAAAGCGCGATGGCGCTGTCGCGATTGAGCAGCGGTTCATTCGTCGTTTTGCCGCGTTTCGGAGCGGCGGCGCGTTTGCTGGAATTGCCTTGCATGGATTGCCTTTGAGCTAGCGTCGTGTGTCCGCGACAAGACACGTGACACACATGTATTCGGATAATAAGACATGCTCATACAAGTTGCAATCGCTAGGGCTTTCCACGGCTGACGCATGACGACGAAATCCGTAAACTCGCGCTACGCCCGGACCGGCCATCAGTCATAAGGCAGCGCGATCATGACTTTGCAACAGTTGGAGACTTTCTTCTGGACCGTGAAGCTCGGCAGCTTTGCTGCCGCCGCCGAGCGCCTGTACGCGACGCAATCCGCCGTGTCCATGCGCGTGCGCGAACTCGAACGCACGCTGGGCGTCGAGTTGTTCGACCGCACGCATCGCACGGCGCGGCTCACGCCAAAGGGCCGCGAACTGATGGATTATGCTAGCCGCATTCTCGATCTATCGACCGAACTGGAGCATCGGATCGGCGCGCCCGAAGCGGTGTCGGGCACGGTGCGCTTCGGCGTGGCGGAAGTCGTCACGACGACATGGCTGCCGCGTCTCATCACCACGATTGCGGAACGCTATCCGAATGTGCGTCTGGAAATCGAAGAAGCGCTGACTGCGGAATTGATGGCGAGTCTGCATCAGGCCGAACTGGAACTCGTGCTCGCGCCGGGGCATACGCGCACACCGGAGCTTTCGACACTCTCGCTCGGCATCGTTGATTTCCAGTGGATGGCAAGTCCCGCGCTGGGCCTCGACGCGCGCACGTACAAGCCCCACGAACTGGCCGAGTATCCGATCATCGGCATGAAGCAATCGTCGTTTCATTACGCCGCGCTGGAGGACTGGTTCCTCACGGAACATGTGCGATGCCGTTATCTCGCGCGCTGCAAAAGCGTGGCCGTTGCGGCGTCGATGACGATCGCGGGCATGGGCGTGTCGTATCTGCCGGTGCGCTCCTACAGGCAGGAGATCGCGCAGAACAAACTCGCGATCGTGCAGGTGGAAAATCCGTTGGAGCCGGTCGAATTCATCGCGGCATGTCCCGCCGGGCATTCTTATTCGCTCGCTCGCGCGATCGCGGAACTCGCTCGCGAAGTCAGCGATTTCGAGTGCATCAAGACCACGGCTTCGTCGCGATAAATGGTGCGGCGCGCCATGACACATCAAGTTTCCTGATGTTTTTTCGCGCAAATTACTCGTTTGAGTTCATGTGCCGTCACGCCTAACCTTTTCTTCAAGCACAGCGCGCGTTCCTACACGACCCGCACCGACTGTTGCTGCGAGATAAGGAGAGAGACACATGGAAACGGTCCTCACGCGAGAGGAGGCGGTTGCTCGTCCGGACGACGAACGGCAGAAGAAACTGCACGTCACGCTGAAGTCCATTACCTCGCTGGCCGACGACATCAACGCATTCGAATTCGTGAGCGCCGATGGCGAGCCTTTGCCCGCGTTCACGGCGGGTTCGCATATCGACGTGCACCTTCCCGACGCAACCATTCGACAATACTCGCTTTGCAATTCGCCTGACGAACGACATCGCTATGTGGTCGCCGTGCTGCGCGATCCGACGGGCCGCGGCGGATCGGTCGCGATGCATGGCACCTTGCGAGCGGGCGATAAGCTCTTTATTTCAGCGCCGCGCAATCACTTCGCGCTATCGAAGTCGGCGCGCAGGCATGTGTTCATCGCGGGCGGAATCGGCATCACGCCGGTCATGGCGATGATCGCGGAAGTGCGAAAGCGCGGCGAGCCGTTCCATCTCTTCTATTGCGCGCGCAGCTCGCAACGTGCCGCGTTTCTCGATCGCCTGAAGACGCTCATCGAGCGCGGCGATGTCTCGCTGCACTTCGATAACGGCGATCCGCGCAATGGACTCGATCTCGCATCGACGCTCGAACGACGGCCCGCCGATACGCATCTCTACTACTGCGGCCCCGGCCGTTTCATGGACGCGATCGAAGCCGCGAGCGCGCATTGGCCCGCGGGAACGCGTCATTGCGAACGTTTTTCCGCAAGCGGCGCGATCAAGGAAAGCGAGGCGGCGACCGAAACCGAGACACCCTTCGATATCGAACTGCGGCGCTCGCAAAAAATCCTCACGGTGCCACCAGGCGAATCCATTGTCGATGTCATGCGCGCGAACGGCGTGGAAGTCGATACGTCGTGTTGCGAAGGGTATTGCGGCACGTGCATGACGCGCTATCTCGCGGGCGAACCGCTGCATCGCGACACCGTGCTCGACGACGAGGACCGCGAGGAATTCGTCATGATCTGCTGCTCGCGTTCGAAGTCGCCGAAGCTGGTGCTCGATCTTTGAAACGCCTTTTCAAGCGGTTTCAGTAAGAACACGCGGAGCGACTGGTTCCGCTCGACTCAACGTTCCCCACTCATCGAGAAAGAGGATGCGCGCCATGAGCACATTCGAATATGTGAAGGATTGCTGGTATCCGATCGGCTTTTCGTCGGAGTTTGCTATCGGCCAGTTGCAGGGGCATAAGATCGTCGATCGCCCCATTGTGATGTGGCGAGCTGAGAGCGGCGATGTCGTCGCGTTCGACGATCGCTGCTGCCACAAGCGCTTTCCGCTTTCACAAAGCAGGCTGCTCGATAACGGTCAGCTCGAATGCGCATATCACGGCTTGTGCTACGACGCGGCGGGCCGGTGCGTGGCGATTCCGTCCGCACCCGACAAGCCGATTCCACCGCAAGCGCGCCTGAGCGTCGTGTCCGTGCGCGAACAGGACGGCGTGGTCTGGATCTGGCCGGGCGACATCGCGGCTTCGCAGCGCTGTGAGCCGCCGCGCACGCCCGAGGTCACCGATGCGGAGAACCTGTCGATCGGCTCACCCGAACCGCTTTACGTGCCCGCGAATTATTTATTGCTGATCGAAAATCTGCTGGACATCACGCACTTTTATCCGCTACACGACGGCAATATCGGCGATAAGGAAAACAGCAAGATTCCGGTGGACCTCGAAGAAGGCGACAGCGAAGGCTACACATTCGTGCGTACGACGCGCCACGTGCATGGCTATCGGCAGCCGCCGTATCTGAAGGAATGGTTTCTGTATGACGAAGTGGAGCGCGTTCACACACATTGCATGGTCACGCCCGGACTCACGCGCGTGGTGATGCGCGTCGCGCCGGAGGGAGAACTCGGCACGGACAAGGAACGCGGGTATACGCTTCTGCATCTCCACTTGCCGGTGGATGAACGCAACCTCGTGTGGCGCTGGAACGTGTCGTGCAAGAATTGGCACACCACGTTGAGCGATGCGAACATGCCCACCGCGAAGAAGGTCGCGGAGATGTTCCCTGCGGTCGTCGCGCAGGATCAATGGGCGCTGGAGCGGCAGCAACGGATGATGGAATACCCGGACGATGGCTATTCCGAACTCTTTCTCAAGACCGACAAGGCATTGCGCCGCGCCCGTCAGATTCTCGTCGGTCTGCAGCGCAAGGAGCGCGAGCTTCATATCGGCTTGGCAGGACAGAGCGCGCCCGCGAACGAATCTGCGATGGCGTAGATCCTTGAGGTCACTGCCGCCTTTACCCGCCATCCCGCGTGAAAGGCCTGCAAAAAAGGCCTGTAAACAAGGCTCCATACGAGAGAGCATCGACCCCGGTTCAGGAGACACACGATGGAAACCCATGATTCCCCGCCGCTGGCGGTGAGGCCTCAAGCCGTCCCTGATCATCCGGACGAAGGCAAGACCCTGTTGCAGCGAGCGGTGTCCTCGTGCGTGTATCTGTTCGAACGCGTGATGCCGGATCCGTTCGTCATCGTCATTCTGCTCACGGCGATGGTCGCGTGTCTCGCGCTCGTCTTCGCACCGAAGGGCACGCCCGAAGTGATCCTGACCGGCTGGTACAAAGGCATTTTCGGCATCTTCACCTTCGCGTTCCAGATGGTGCTCGTGCTCGTCACGGGCTATGCGCTCGCGAGCGCGCCGCTCATCAAGTCGGGCTTGCGCAGCGTGAGCAAGCTTGCGGTGGGGCCGGTTTCCGCCGTGCTGCTCGTGTTCGGCGTCGGGGCTGTCGCGACCTTCCTGAACTGGGGCTTCGGCCTGGTCGTCGGCGCATTGTTGTCCAAGCAAGTCGCGCGGCAGGTGCGCGTGGACTTCGCATGGCTCGTGGCCGCCGCGTATAGCTCATGGGTGTTGTGGGCGTTCACCGGCATGTCGAGTTCGATAGCGCTCTCGATCGCGTCGCCGGGCAATCCGCTCAATATCGTCGAGCAACATACGCACTCGGCGGTGCCGCTCGCGCATACGGTGTTCGCGGGATGGAACCTGCTCGCGGGCATCGCTGCAATGGTGCTGATTCCGGTGGTTTTCATCCTCATGCGTCCCGCCGATAAAGACGTGATCGCCGCCGACGCCGCGTTGCTCGAAGCGGAAGACAAGAAGGTCGACGATACGGCCGATTCGCGCGCAGGGACCTTCGCGGGCCGGCTCGAACGCTCGCGCATCTGCGCCCTCCTTTTCGTGCTCGCGGGCGTGGGCTACCTGGCAATCCAGTGGACGCGTCACGGCGTGAGCCTGGACATCAACACGGTCATCTTTATCTTTCTGCTCGCGGGATTGTGTCTGCACGGCAGCCCGCGGCGGTATGTCGGCGCGGTGACGGAGGCCGCGAAGGTCACGGGGCCGATGTTGCTGCAGTATCCGTTCTATGGCGGAATCATGGGCATCATGAGCGCGACCGCACTCGATGAAACTGTCGCACATGCCTACATTCACGTTGCTTCGAGCACGACGTTGCCGTTCCTGAGCTATCTCGCATCGGGCGTGATTACGTTGTTCATTCCGAGCGGCGGCGGTCACTGGGCGGTGCAGGGGCCGTTCACGATCCCCGCCGCCATGCAGCTCGGCGCATCCTTGCCGGGCACGTCGATGGCGATTGCCGCGGGCGAAATGGCAGGCAGTCTGTTGCAGCCGTTCTGGGCGATTCCGGTCGTCGCCATTGCGGGCGTCGGCGTGCAGCGCGTGCTGGGCTTCACGCTGGTTATCTTTCTGACGGCGGGATCGCTGCTCGGCTTCGTGTATCTGTTCGTCGTGCCGGTGTGGGCGGGCACCTAGTCCGGCTATTTCACTGATCCATTCGATGATGCCCGCGCGCTTCACACTCGCGCGGGCATCGGCATTTTTAGCATTCGATGGGATGCCTATCAACGTCGTCGAGATGGCGCGCTCGTATCGGACAGATAAGCCAATGCGTCCTATAAAATAGGACTCTACATTCAAAATGTGGTTTACACGATGCTCGGTCCGTCGCAGAATGTGGTCGAGCAAGAAGGCTGCGAGCAGAGAGCGCGAATCAAATGGAGACGCACGTCATGCAATCAGGCACATCGGGTAAAGCGCACGAGGCATCGGCACGAACGATCTTGCGCGTCACGAGCGGCAATTTCCTGGAGATGTACGACTTCTCCGTCTACGGTTTCTACGCGCTTTCGATCTCCCAGGCGCTCTTTCCGCGCGGCAACGAATTCGTCTCGCTGATGCTGTCGTTCGCTACATTCGGCGTCGGCTTTCTGATGCGGCCGATCGGTGCGCTCGTGCTCGGCTCCTACATCGACCGGCGCGGACGGCGTGCGGGCCTCCTGCTTACGCTCGCGCTGATGTCGGTCGGCATGTTGATGATCACCTTCGTGCCGGGCTACGACACAATCGGCATTGCCGCGCCGATCATCGTCGTGGTGGGGCGCTTGTTGCAGGGCTTTTCCGCGGGCGCGGAGCTCGGCGGCGTGTCGGTGTATCTCGCGGAAATCGCGCCGCCGGGACGGCGCGGCTTCTTCGTCAGCTGGCAATCGGCGAGCCAGCAGGCGGCGGTGGTGTTTGCAGCGGTGCTCGGCGTGGGCCTGCGCTTCACGCTCACGGCCGAACAGATGAATAGCTGGGGCTGGCGCATTCCGTTCATGATCGGCTGTCTCATCATTCCCGTGCTCTTCATGATTCGCCGCCGTCTGCGAGAAACGAAAGAGTTCGAATCGCGCGCGCGGCATCCGACGAGCAAGGAGATCTTTACATCGCTGCGAGACAACGCGCGTCTCATCGGCGGGGCGATCATGCTGGTGACGCTCACCGCCGTCATGTTCAATCTCATCACCGCTTACACGCCGACATACGGCTCGCGCGTGCTTCACCTGCCCGCCATCGATTCCTTTCTCGTGACGATGGCGGTCGGCATCATCAACTTCACGATGCTGCCTATCGTCGGCGCGATTTCGGACAGGGTCGGGCGGCGGGCCGTGCTCACCGTATGTGCGGTGCTCGTGATTCTGACCGCCTATCCCGCGATGTTATGGCTCGTGCAGGCGCCCAGTTTCACGCGCTTGCTCGCCGTGGAGATGTGGTACGCGATGATCTACGGCTCGTATCAGGCAGGCATGGTGGTCGCGCTCACGGAGATCATGCCCGCGAGCATTCGCGGCACGGGCTTCTCGCTCGTATGGAGTCTCGCGCAGGCCATCTTCGGCGGCTTCACGCCGTTCATTTGTACCGCGTTGATTCAGGTCACGCAGAATCGGGCGGTGCCTGCGTTGTGGCTTTCGTTCGCCGCGCTGATCGCGTTGTTCGCGACCTTCCGCATGTTCGCGCGGCCTTCGGGCGAGCCCCGGACCGCGTTGCCTTGAGCCGACGCAGCGCGATCACGCATTGCCCGGCCGTTCGAACTCGCTCGTCTCCAGCGCGAGCTCGGCCACGGCCGCGACGATAGGATCTGTCGTCGTATGCCGATGCAGCGCGACGAACTGCACCGGACCGATCTGCGGTGCGGTATCGATGACGCGCAGCTTGCCCGCCGCAATTTCCGCGTGATACGACGCGCGTGGCAAGAGGCTCACGCCCAGACACGATACGGTCAACTCCGCGAGCACGCGCACGTTGTTGCACGAGATGACCGGACGATAATCGGCGTTCGCATCGCGGAACCATCGTTCGATGACCGGATAGTGATGCGATTGCGACGACAAGCCCAGCACAGGCCACGTCGCGAGCTCGGCGGGCGATAGCTTGCGCGCGGGCACGGCGAGCGCGGGCGAGCACATCCAGACGAATTCGTCGTAGCCGAGCGAAATGGCCTGAAGCCCACTTTGCACGACCGGACCTGTCACCAACGCGAGATCGAGATCGCCGTTGCGCAGCTTGTCGACGAGCGTCGCCGTCAGACCCATATCGAGCACGACCGCGAGATTCGGATAGCGCTCGCGCAATGCGCCCATCAACTTCGGCAGCCAGGTAATCGCGACGAGCCCCACGACGCCGAGTCGCACCGTGCCCGTGAGCGCGTCTTTATCGCCGATACGATGCCTCACGCGCGATGCCAGCGCGACGATCTCGCGCGCCGATACAACGAGGTCTTGCCCCTTCGCCGTGAGCCGCGCGCGATGCTGGCTGCGATCGAACAGATCGACGCCGAGCGAGCGTTCGAGCTCGCGAATGCGCGCCGAAACGGTCGATTGCGTCGCGTTGAGCGTTTGCGCGGCGGCGGCGAAACTGCCCGTATCCACGATGCGCAGAAAGGTCTCCAGTTGTCGAATGTCCATTGCTCTTCATGGCGGTTGGGCGGCATCACTTCATCGCTTATTTCGATGATGCGCGATCGGAAAGTCTCGCTATCCGGCGCGGCGCGCACGCCCTAGACTGGCTTGCATCGCGGCATAAAACACACGACATTGCGCCGCAAAAAAGGAGCCTCGGAGATGACGGATCAAACGATGATACTGGAAGAAGACGCCGCGCACGATCTCGGCGAGGCGGTACGCATGACGCCTTTCACCGGCAAGATAGCGTGGACGCGTGACAGCCTCGCGCCCGAAGACGGCATCGTGAAGATCGACGATGCGTGCCGCCGCGAGCTCGATGAAGTCGTGGCGACGCTGCGTGCGAATCCACTGCCCACGCCGCTTCTGCGTCCAGACGACTTTTCGCTCGAACGCTGCCGCGCGATGATGCGCGAGGCGGCGCGATTGCTGAGCGACGGGCCGGGCTTCGTGATCGTCGACCGCTTGCCGATGGAATTATGGAGCAAGGAAGAAGCAACGGCGGTGTACTGGCTGCTCGCGCAGATGGTGTCGCGTCCCGTCGCGCAGAGCTGGGACGGCAAGATGATTTATGACGTGCGCGATCTCGGCAAGCCGCCCGGCAACGGCGTGCGGCCGGACATCACCAACGCGGAACAGAACTTTCATACCGACAATAGCTATAACGTCTGCCCGCCGGATTACGTCGCGCTGTTGTGCCTGCATCCCGCCAAGGAGGGCGGCGTGAGCAGTATCGTCAGTTTCCATACCGTCTACAACCAGATGATCGAGCGTTATCCGCATCTGCTTGCGCGCTTGCATCGGCCGTATCTGTTCGATCGGCAACGCGAGCACGCACCCGGCGATTCGACTATCATCAGTCATCCTCTCTTTTGTAAAGAAGCCGATGGTGTGGTGTGCAGGCTGTCGCATCGTCATGTGATCAACGGCTATCGGATGGCGCAGCGGGAGATGGACGAGGAGACCCTCGAAGCACTGGAAACGCTCGAAGCCGTCATGCGCGAACCGCAATGGGCGCGTGAGTTTTTCTTCGATCCAGGCCAGATTCAGATCGTCGATAACTTGCGTTGCGGACATCGACGCACGAACTTCGTCGATTTCGATGAAGAGCATCGCAAGCGGCATCTCGTGCGTTTGTGGCTTCGCGATGCTCGCCGGCGGTTCTATAACGGCTGAGTATCGTAGAAGCCTTTGGCAAGGCGCCACGCGAGCGCCTTGCGATCCACCTTGCCGACCGCCGTCTCCGGCAACGATTCGACAAACACCACGTCGTGCGGCACGTAGATGCGTGAAAGGCGCTTGCGTACCGCGTCCTGCACGCGTTCGGCATGTATCGCGGTAAGGTCTCTCGGCACGACGAACGCAACCGGCACTTCACCGAGATCGCGATCCGCGCGGCCCACGACACAGCACGCAGCGACATTCCCTTCCGCCACGATCACGCTCTCGATCAGCAACGGCGAAATGTTCTCGCCGCCGCGAATGATCACGTCCTTGATGCGACCTGTCACGTAGAGATAGCCATCGTCGTCGAAGCGGCCGAGATCGCCGGTGCGCAGCCATCCATCGACGATCGCGCGCGAGGTTTCATCGGCGGCGCCCAGATAGCCTGTCATGAGATTCGGCCCCGCAATGCAGATTTCACCTTCGACATTCGGTGTATCGATCATCGTGTCGTCGGCGGCGCGCAGCCTGACTGTCTGTCCCGGCACGACCTTGCCGACCGAATCCACGCGTCGCGCAGTTGGCGGATTGAGCGTGCTCGTACATGTCGCTTCCGATAAACCATAGGAAATCACGAGCGGACAACCGAGCTTTGCTTCCACTTCGCGGTGCAAGGCTTCCGTGATCGGCGCGGAGCCGCAGCGCGCCATGCGCAGCGTTGCGAGCGAGCTGGCGTCGAAGTGCTGCGCCAGCATGCGCGAATACATCGTAGGCACGCCGGTGATGATGGTCGGCCTGAAGCGCGTCATCAAATCGGGCATGTCTTCCGCACGAAAACGCGGGCAAAACACGACGCTCGCGCCCGCGAGCAACGGCGCGAACAACTGATTGTTCACGCCATTCGTGTGATAGATCGGCATGACATGAAGCAGCCTGTCGTCGCTCGATAGCGCGCTTTGTTCGAGCACGCCGAGTGCATTGTTGAGCAGCGCGGCCTGAGTGAGTTGCACGACTTTCGGACGTCCCGTGCTTCCCGACGTGAAGAGCAGAAGGGCGGGGCAATCGGCGGCGACATCGACAGGCGGCCAGTACGCCGGCTCCGTCAGACGCGCGAAGTCGATGATCGTCGTATGCGAGGGAATGGCAAGTTCGCTCACGAGCGATGTGTTGTCGTCGTCATGCACGAGAAAGCGTGCACCTGTTTCGACGAGACGCGCGCTCACTTCGTCCGGTGCGAGCTTGGGTTCGAACACGCACGGACACAGTCCCGCGCGAATCGCCGCGAGCAACAACACGACGGCATCGAGCGAGCGCGACATCGTGATAGCGACGACATCGCCGGGGCGCGCATTGCGGCCCGACAAGTGCGCCGCGACGCTGCCGGTCTCGCGTGCGAGTTCGGCATATGTCAGCGAACGCGTGCCATCGCCGATTGCGGGAAGGTTCTGCACATTGCGCACATGCCAGTATTGTTCGAAGGCTTGCGCGAGACTCGTCGGTCTGACATCGAAATGCAATGCGGTGGTCGTCGTCACTGTGTCGTCTCGTTACCTGAGTCGAACGGCTGCGTCGCGCTCGAATTGCCCGTGCGGGTCGAGTGATTCGAGCGCTTCACGTTCGCGCGATGTCGGCGGCGCGGTGGGCTCGGCGTCGCTTGCATCGAACGTGAAGCCGGTGCGTTCGCGCACTTCGTCGAGACTCGATTCTGGATGCCACGATTGCAATGCAAGCTTGCCGTCGCGCTTCACGAATACGGCGATGGGCGTGACCACGCCATGCATGCCGCCCCACGATGTCACGAAGTCGAGCTTCGCGACGAGCGTGCGTTTCGAATGCTCGGTGCGCCACGTGCAGGCGCGTTTGGCCGTCGGCAGCATGACCGCGCCGCCGCCGCCGCCCGGCAGTCGCACCTTCGGATGCGCCCATTCGCCGATGCACGAGTTGTTCGCGCAGCCCGCGCCATCGAGTTGCGCCGCGCCGAGGAACGTGAGATCCATGCGGCCGCGCGTGCAGAGATCGTAGAAATCCTCGTTGGCGAAGATCGAGGCCGAGCCTTCCGCAAGCAATGGGTCGGAGCTCGAAATCGGAATGGAAGAGGGCGACGGATCGACGCCGCCCGCCACATTGATATACACGAAGTCCCAGTCATAAGCGCGCTTTGCGAGCAGACATGCGAGCATCGGCGGCGTGGAGTTCACGCCGCTGAACGTGATCTCGTTCGGCCGGATGAAGCGCGCGAGATTCGTGACGATGTAGGAGAAGCCGCTCCATTGTTCAGCCATGTCGATGAACCTCCGCTTCGGGCGCGGCATCGATATGGCGTGCGAGCGCTTCGGGGCCTTCTTGAAGATACGCATCTACCGCCGGATAGTCGATCGCATACGATGGCCAGCATGAGCCCGGCCATGCGCCGTTCTTCACGATCGCGTAGTTTTGTACCATGAAATAAGGCACGATCGTGAGTTCGGGCTGATCGGCGAAGCGCGTATCGCTGAGTTCCTCGGCCACGACGAGCACGCTTTTGGCGGCGCGGCTCATGATGCGGTCCCAGTGATACGTGCCGGCCACGCGCACGTTGCCATCGCGATCCACGCTCGATGCATGAATCACGGCAAAGTCCGGCGAAATAGCGGGAATCACGTAGGTTTTCTGGTCGCTGCCATAGGGATCGTCGAGACATTTCCAGTCGTTGATCCGCACGAGATCGCTGCCGTGCAAGCCGCCGCACGGCATGAACGGCACGCCGAAGGCAGCCGCGCGCAGTCCCGCGGTGAGGCTCGCGCATGCGTGTTCTTCGAGCTTCAGATGACCCTTCTCGACCGCGCGCCGATACCAAGGCGCAAGCCCGAAATTGCCTTCCATCGCGACGATGCCGCAACGCGCGCGCGAGGCCACGCCCGCGCGGCAAAGTATGTCGATGTCGTAACCCGGCGACTGCTTGATGATCTCGATGTCGCGCTTCTCCTGCCGGATCAGTTCGCGCACGAACGCGAATGGCCCGCGATGCAGAAAGCTGCCGCCCAGGCCCAATGACGCGCCATTGGGTACGAGCGCAACCAGTTCGGCGAGCGAGACCTGTTTGTCCTTGCTTGCGAATCCCGAACTCATGCGAGTTGTCTCCTAAGCCTTCTTCGACGACGCCAGATACGCTTCGATGCGCTCGTGAATGCCCGGCGCGGACGCCGATCGAACGAGCGCGGCGAGGTCGGTATCGGCCTCTTCGGTGTCCAGCGCGCGTCGCAACATGGCGCGGCTCTCGGCGGGCAACGCGTGCGCGCGTTCCACCGCTTCGGCGACGACATCCGCGTACTGCTCCGGACCCGCCACGCGCTCGATAAACCCGTTCGCACAAGCACGTTCGACATCGAACGTGGCGGCTGTTTCGAGAATGCGCTGCGCCTCACGCGTGCCGACGATTCGCGCGAATCGCGCCGAACCCAGCACGAGGCCGAACTTCAGCCCCGGCATGCGAAACGTCGAACCGGGCGCGGCCACGCGCAGATTGCACGCCGCAATCAGATCGACACCCGCGCCGAAATTTCTGCCATGCGCGAGCGCCACGGTGAAGCACGACGCGCTCGCAATCTTGTTCAGCAACGTTTCGATGCGGATAAACCGCAGCACCAGATCGCCTTCGCTTTGCGCATGCACGTCGCTCATATCGAATCCCGCGCTGAAGCATCGGCCTTCGCCTTGCAGCGTCACGAGCGATATTTTTGCGGCATCGGCAGCGTCGAAAGCCTGAATCAGTTCTTCCACGATACTCGCAGATAACGCATTCAGCTTGTCCGGGCGATTGAGCGTGATCGACCAATGCGTCGGCATTTTCTCGACGACGATGCCGCTCATGCCTCGACCTCCGAGCGCTTCAGCAACTCGGCGTTGTGTTCACCGAGACCCGGCGGACGCAGGCGAATGTCAGGCGTTTTACCGGAGAATTTGACGGGCGATGCGAACGTCTTCGTCTGCACGCCATTGGGCAATTCGAGCGGCTGCACCCATTCCATATGCTCGACCTGCGTGTCCTTCAACACTTGCGAATACGTGTTGATCGGCGCGCACGGTACGCCCGCCGCACGAAAGCGCTCGATCCAGTGTTCGGCGTCGTCGGCGGCGAAGATCGCCTCCAGCGTGTCGCGCAATTCGACCTGATGCTGCGCGCGCAGCGTGGTCGTCGCATAACGCGAGTCCGCCTTGAGATCGTCGCGTTGCACGACCTTGCACACCGACTCCCACAGCGCGTTATTGCCTGCAGCCATTCCGAAATACGTGTCGCGCGCCTTGAACGCCTGATAAGGCGCGTTACGCGGATGCGCCGAGCCGAGTTTCTGCGGATCGCGCCCCGTGCCGAAGTATTCGGACGTCTGCAACGCGGCGATGGCGAGCGTCGCGCCGAGCATCGGCACGTCGATATGCGTGCCTTCGCCCGTTGCCGCAACGCCGCGCAGCGCCGATGTCACCGAGAACGCGGCATACAGGCCAGCGGAGAAATCCGCGAGCGGTACGCCGCACTTGACCGGCGCACCATCGGGTTCGCCCGTGATGCTCATGATGCCGCTCATCGCTTGCACGGTCAGATCGAAACCGCCTTCCTGCGAGCGCGGTCCGGTCTGACCATACGCGGAGATCGAGCAATAGACGATGGATGGTTTCATCGCGCGAATGTCCTCGTAACCGAGCCCGAGGCGATGCATCACGCCGGGACGATTGTTCTCGATGACGACATCGGCTGTCTGAATCAACGACTTCGCCTGAAGAATGTCTTCGGGGTTTTTCAGATCGAGCGTGACCGAGCGCTTGTTGCGGTTGAGAGACGCGAAATTCTCGCTGTAGCCATCGGAGATGGGCGGCCACGCACGCAACGTATCGCCGCCGTTCGGATGCTCGACCTTGATGACGTCCGCGCCCATGTCCGCGAGCAGCATTCCGCAATACGGCCCCGCCGCGACGTTGCAGAACTCGATGACCCTGATTCCTTGAAGTGGCTGATCCATGTGTTTTCCCTGGCGATCCCGTTGGCATGCGGCGGCGCTCCTGCGCGTCGATTCGATTGTGGCGCGATCTTCCGGGCGTGTAAACCAAAAAATGATATATGCGTCCTATAAAATAGGATGATGTGACAGGGGACCGTGAACACGTACCGGGGAGATTGCCGGATCGATAAGCGGCTCCTGGCGCTACACGCGGTGTAGAATGAGCTTTTAATCCTAAATCTTAGGACAATGGACAAGACGTTGCTGAAGGGCCTGATGCTGCTGGAAGCGCTCGCCGATCAGAATGGCAAGCCCGTCACGATCCCGGTGCTGGCCGAGCAGGTCGGGCTCACGAAGAGCAACACGCACCGCACGTTGCAAACGCTCGCGCACGCAGGCTATGCAACGCGCGATGAAGCCACGGGCAACTACCGCAGCACGTTCAAACTCTTCGAGCTGGGCGCGAAGCAGATGGCGCAGATCGACGTGCGGCAGTTCGCGGCCGTGCATATGCGTGCGCTGGTCGATCTCACGCAAGAGACGGTGCACCTGTCGATTCTCGATGGCGCCTCGGTCGTGTATGTCGACAAGATCGAGAGCGCGCAGCCCGTGCGCGCGTATTCCGTGCTCGGCGGTCATGCGCCTGCGTATTGCGTTGCGACGGGCAAGATTCTTCTCGCGCATCAGACGCAGGAATTCCTCGCGCGGCATCTGGTCGATCTCACCGCGCATACGAAGGCCACCATCACGGATTTGCAGGCGCTCAAGGTCGAGCTCGCGCGTGCGGCGGCGAATGGCTATGCGATCAATCGTGGCGAATGGCGGGACAGTGTGGGCGGTGTCGCCGCGCCGATCTTCGATGCGTTCGGCCTTCCGGCTGCGGCCATCGGAATCTCGGGGCCGTTGGAGCGCCTGAGCGTCAAGCGCATGAAGGAATTCGCGCCGGCGGTTCAGGATGCGGCGCTGAACATCTCGCGGGCGATGGGATATCGCAAGTGAAGTGAGCGACGTTGGCGCCTGATGTTCGCTGTATTTAGCGGGCGCGGGTCGTTTCCTACAACAATTCGGCCGAATCGCTCTGGGTCATGGGGCTGGCTTGTTTGCTGAGCGGCGCCATTGCATCCGCGATGGCGCTGGCCGCTCCACGCAAGTCGGGCAACAGCTTCAGACAGGCCGCGATATCGAGCCGCGACGTCGGTCCATGTAATGCGAGCGCGGCGTACACGCGCCCCGAGGTATCGGAAAGCGGCACGGCGATCGCCACCGAGTCGTCGAACAGTTCGCTGTCGTGCAGGCCGACGCCCGTCTCGCGTGCGCGGGCCAGTTCTTCCTTCAACGGCTCCCACTCCGTGATCGTGCGCGACGTGAAGCGCTTGTACGGCGGCTTGCCGATCAGCGCCTCGATCTGCTTCTGCGTCATGTTCATCAGAAAGAGCTTGCCGCTCGCCGTGCAGTGCAGCGGCACGCGCGTGCCCGGCTCCAGATGCAGACGCAAGGGCATCGGCGTTTCGACGCGATCGAGATAGAGCACCTGATTGCCGTCGAGGATCGTCAGGTTGCAGGTTTCGCCCACTGCGTCCACGAGTTCCTGCAAGACCGTGTGCGGTTGCGAGCGCAAGGTGGAATGGCGCAGCACGTCGAGCGCGAGCGCGGCCGAGCGTGCGCCCACCGTATAGCGCTTGCCGAGCGGTTCGCGATAGACGAGATCGGCCTCGAAGAGCATCGACAGGATGCGGAACACCGTCGGCTTGGGCAGCTTGCAGGCGTGGGTCACATCGTCGAGGGAAACGGGCGTGTTCGCATGCGCCACGTATTCGAGTACGGCAAACGCCCTCAACGCGGTCGATTCCGGCTTCTGTGGGTCAACGTTCAGCATTGCGCGTCGCAAGAATCCTCGAAGCGGCCATTGTACGTGAGCACCCCTTCACGCCGCCTGCGGCAGCTTCAGGATCGCGCGCGCTTCCTGGGGCGTCGCGGGTACGCGATCGAAGCGCTCGCAAGCGTCGACGATCTTGCCGACGAGTTCCGCGTTGCTCGATGCAAGCCGGGTCGCATCGATGCGCGTGTTGTCCTCCAGGCCGGTGCGGCAGTGACCGCCCGCCTCCAGACACCACTGGTTGACCTCCCATTGATGTCGCCCGATTCCGGCCGCGACCCACGTCGCCTGGGGCAGCACTTCGCGAAGCTCGGCACGCAGAAAATCGAACACGTTGCGCCGCGCGGGCAACGCATTCGGCACGCCGAGCACGAACTGCACGTGCGCGTTCGGCGCGAGCAGGCCCGCCTTCACCAGGTTCGCGGCGTTATACAACATCGCGAGATCGAACACCTCGATTTCGGGCTTGATGCCGTGTTCGAGCATCGTCTTCGCGAGTCCTTCCACGAACTCCGGCGGGTTCTCATAAATGTTCTTCGGAAAGTTGACCGAACCGGTGGCGAGCGACGCCATGTCCGGCCTGAGCGGCAGCATCGCACCGCGGGCCGACTGCTCGCGGCCACGTCCGCCCGTCGAGAACTGCACGATCATGCCGGGGCAATGCTTGCGCACGCCTTCCTGCACGCGGCCGAAAAGCTCGGGATTGGAACTCGGGTTTTCGTCGGCGTCGCGCACATGAATATGAACGAGCGATGCGCCCGCCTCGAACGCCTCGTGCGTCGATTCGATCTGCTGATCCGGCGTGACGGGAACGGCGGGATTGTCGCGCTTCTTCGGCACCGCGCCGGTGATGGCAACGGTGATGATGACGGGAGAGGGCATGCGGAACTCCTCTTGAGCGAAAACGATGGTCTAGTGGATTTCACTGAATGAGATGTGGCATTTCATTATTGCATCCTGCCTTAGTGTGTGCAATCATCTCTCTCAACGGAACGCCACATTTCACTCAACGGAATTCGCACGCATCGTGTGCGAACGTCGACCGAACGGCGAGGTGCCGCGCACATGGAAAGACAAGGAACCCTGACGTTTCAGGATCTCGTGCAACTCGTCGAGCTGATCAAGGCGTCGGAGAATTTCAACGAGTTCCATCTGCGCATGGGCGATGTCGAACTCGATCTGCGGCGCGGTGAAGCGGTCGATGGCAGTGCGCCTGCCGTTCCCGCGCGAAACGGCGCTGCTTCGCAGACGCCTGCGCCTGCGCCCGCTCCCGCTCCCGCGTCCGTCTCACGGCCGCCTGAGCCGGCGGCGTCATCCGCGTCTGCCGCCACTACCGAATGGCCGGCGGATTCCACCGTCGTCAAATCGCCGATGGTCGGCACTTTCTATCGTTCGCCCGAGCCTGGCGCCAAAACCTTCGTCGAAGTCGGCGATGCCGTCGAGGCGGAAGCCACCGTCTGCATCATCGAAGTCATGAAGCTGATGAACTCCATCGCGGCGGGCGCGGGCGGCGTGGTCACGCATGTACTGGTCGAGGACGGCGATCCGGTGGAGTACGGCCAGCCGCTCATCGTGATCGCGCCGAAAAGCGCGGGGGCCAGCGCATGAACGTGCTCGCCGAACCGAGCGCGCGCGCAAAGCCCTTCAGGCGCGTGCTGATCGCGAACCGCGGCGAGATCGCGGTGCGCATCATCCGCGCATGTCGCGATCTCGGCATCGAAACCGTGCAGGTCTATTCGGACGCCGATCGCGATTCGCTCGCCGTGCGCCTTGCGGACCGCGCGGTCTGCATCGGGCCGCCGCGCTCGAGCGAAAGCTATCTGAACGCGCGTTTCATCGTGTCGGCAGCGCTCGTGCATGGCGTGGACGCGATTCATCCCGGCTATGGCTTTCTCTCCGAGAACGCCGGGTTCGCCGAGTTGTGCGAGAAGGAAGGCGTGGTGTTCATCGGTCCGTCGGCGCGCGTGATCTCGCTGATGGGCGACAAGGCGATGGCGCGCCGCATGGCCGAGGAAGCCGGCGTGCCGACTACGCCCGGTTCGCGCGGCACGGTAGAGAGTCCGGCGCAGGCGCGCGAGATCGCGCGGGAGATCGGCTATCCGGTTCTGCTCAAGGCGGCGGCAGGCGGCGGCGGGCGCGGCATGCGCGTCGTGCACGATCCCGCCGATCTCGATACGCAATTCGGCGACGCCTCGCGCGAAGCGAAAGCCGCATTCGGCGACGGCTCGATCTACGTCGAAAAATTCCTGACGCGTGTGCGTCACATCGAGATCCAGATTCTGTCGGACGGCGAAACCGTGCTGCATCTCGGCGAGCGCGACTGCTCCGCGCAGCGGCGCAACCAGAAGCTGCTGGAGGAGAGCCCGTCGCCCGCGCTGACCGAAGACATGCGCGCGCAGATCGGGGACGCGGCGGTGCGTCTGTGCCGGCACGTCGGATATCGGAGCGCGGGCACGATCGAATGCATTCTCGACGATGCTTCGGGCCGCTTCTACTTCATGGAGATGAACACGCGCGTGCAGGTCGAGCATCCGGTGACGGAATGCGTCACCGGCATCGATATCGTGAAGGAACAGATTCGCATCGCGCAGGGCGAGCCGCTGCGCATCGCTCAGGCGGACGTGCGCATTCATGGTCACGCGATCGAATGCCGCATCAACGCCGAAGATGCCGCGCAGAACTTCGCGCCGTGTCCCGGGACCGTGCGCGAGTTCCATGCGCCGGGCGGTCCGGGCGTGCGCGTCGATTCGCATCTGTTTTCCGGGTATCGCATTCCGCCGTATTACGACTCGCTCGTCGCGAAGCTCGTGGTGTGGGGCGCGTCGCGCGAGGAAGCGATCGCGCGGATGCGGCGCGCGCTCGGCGAAATGCGCGTCGAAGGCGTCACGACGACGATCCCTTTTCACCTCTCGCTGCTCGACGATCCGCACTTCGCACGCGGCGAGATTCATACGCGCTTCGTCGAAGAGCGGCTTCTGGAGACGAAATGACCGACCTGTCCATCATGCAACGCACGAGCGCGCCGCACGATCGCGGGACTCGCACGTTCGGTCTCGTCGATGTGACGCTGCGCGACGCGCATCAATGCCTGTGGTCCACGCGCATGACGACCTCGACGATGACGCCGATTCTCGGCGCAATCGATCGCGTGGGCTATGCCTACGTCAACATTCTCGGCGGCGCGGTCTTCGACGTTTGCGTGCGCTACTTGCAGGAGAATCCGTGGCGGCGCGTCGGCCTTCTGTGCGACAGGCTCGCAACGCCCTGCGACGGCCTCACGCGCGGCCAGAGCCTCTACACGTTCGAGCTCTTTCCCGACGACATCGTCGCGCTCAACTCGAGAGTCCTCGCCGGTCTCGGCTTGTCCGTGCTGACCGTCTACGACGCGCTCAACGACAACCGGAACATCGTTTCGTCGGTGCGCTCGGCGCACGAAGCCGGCATGAAGGTCAACGCCATGCTGACCTACACGCTGAGCCCCGTCCACACCGACGCGTATTACGTGGAGCGGGCAAAGGAACTGGTCGCGTTGCGCGCGGACTTCATCTCCGTGAAGGATCCGACGGGACTGCTCACGCCCGAGCGCGGGCGCACGCTGTTTCCGGCGCTCGTCGCGGCGGTCGGGGAGATTCCGCTGCAACTGCATTCGCATGCACAGTCGGGCCTCGCGCCCGAAGTCTACGAAGTGGCGATGGCGGCGGGCTTCAGCCTCGGACACACGGCGGTGACGCCGCTGGCGAACGGGGCATCGCTGCCGGCCGCGCAGGAGATCGACGCGCGCGCGACGCGTCAGGGATTCGCGACGAACGTCGACCTCGCGGCACTCGCGGAAGTATCCGACTACTTCGACTGGGTCTGCGAACGCGATGACAAGCCGCGCGGCCGCGTCGCCGAATACGATCCGGCGCTAGACGAGCATCAGGTGCCGGGCGGCATGATCTCGAACCTGAAATCGCAACTCGCGACGATGAACATGTCGCACCGTCTTCCCGAGATTCTCGACGAGGCGGCGCAGGTGCGGCGCGATCTCGGCTATCCGATTCTCGTCAGCCCGTTCGCGCAGTACATCATCACCCAGGCGGTGCTCAATGTCGTGCAGGGCGAGCGCTACAAGACCATTCCCGACGAAGTGCGCAAATACGCGATGGGCTATTACGGACGTCTTGCCGCGCAGCCCGCCGACGTGTTTCTCGAACGCGCGCGCATCCGCGACGACGAGCGCGTCGAGGAAGCGCCCGCAGCGCACCTCGCGCCCGCGGTGCCGCGTCTGCGCGCGCAGCTCGGCGCATCGGCGAGCGACGAAGATATCCTGCTCGCCGCGTTCTATTCGCCCGAACTGCTCGCCCCTCTGAAGAAGAGCGAGCCGACCTATGAAGACAAGACCTCTCCGCTCGCCGAGATGATCCGCTATCTCGGCGCGCAGCGCGACCTGGCGCATGCACGCGTGCGTTTCGGCGGCATGGACATGACGCTGTCGGCGGCGCGGGGATAGCGCGACGGCGCCGGCCGACTCGATCCGCACGACAGACGCGGACTTCGTACAGCAAGGAGACACGCATGGAACGAATCGTGACCGCAAGCATCGCGACATGGCGCCGGGTTCTGATCGCGGCGGCATGTGTGGCGGGACTCTGCGCCGCTCAGACGGCGCAGGCCGCCGATGCCGCTCCGACGTTCAGCGACTGGGGCTGGCCGATGCCCCGCGAGCAGGTGTCGCAGAAGTCCGTGCAATGGCTGAAGGACAAGGGCTGGTGGCCGCTGTCGATCGCGTATCAGGCGCCGTGGTCGGGGCAGAACGCGGTCAACATCGTCATGGACAAGCAGGGCTTCCTCAAGGATCGCGGCCTCGAAACGAAGGTGCAGGCGTTCGCTTCGGGGCCGGAGATCAACGAAGTGCTCGTGTCCGGGCGCTTTCAGGTGGGCAGCGGCGGCAACTTTCCGTTCTCTTCGCTGCTCGACAAGAAGATTCCCGTGAAGGCGATCGCGATCGAAAGCCCGAACCTGCTGCATGCGCTCGTCGTGCCGCCGGATTCGAAGATCAGGTCGTTCAAGGATCTGAAGGGAAGCAACCCGCCCGCCGCGCTCGGCATCGTGACGGGCTCGTCGGCGGAGTTCTACGTGCAGATGGCCGCGATGGTCAACGACGTGAAGATCGGCCGTGACGTGATCCTCAAGAACATGACGCCCGGCGACCAGATGGCGATGCCCGAAGGACTCGCGGGTGTGGTGTCGTGGGACCCGACGGTCGCGATGATCACCGAGCAGCGCAAGAACGGCCGCGTCGCCGATTCGATCTTTCCCTACAACATGTACGAAGGCCAGTTCTACGTGCGCGACGAACTCGTTCAGAACGTGCCCGACGTGGTGCAGGCGCTCTGCGATGCGTTCGTCGAAGCGACGCTCTGGATTCGCCTGCATCCCGAGCAGACCGCCGACCTGATGGCGCAGGTGCCGCAACTCAAGAGCTATTCCAAGCCGATCCTGCTCGATCAGGTGAAGCGCTACAACAACGCCTACAAGCCGAGCTACGTGTATCCGAACGCGCAGTTCTGGGGGCAGGTGAACTCGGTCGTGTTCCGCTGGCTGCATGAACACGGACGCATCGTGCGGCCGCTGAGCGCAGACGATTTCGTCGCGGCGGTCGATACGCGCTTCATGCAGAAGACCTTCGACAAGCTCGGCTGGACCGTGCCCAAAGCGCCGCCGTTCGTGCCGGCCGGCTGGACGGGCGATCCCGCGAAGATTCCCTATCCGTCGTATCTCGACGTGCAGAGCATGAAGGCGCCGCAGCCGTTCCCGGAAAAGGGCGATCTCGTGCGGCCCTGGACCTTCGACAAGAAGACCTGGACGCCGTGAGCGTGGATCGAGCACGCATCGGACCGTAACCGTCGAGGACATCATCGATTCATAGCACATGACGCAGCCATGAAAGGAGACACCGTGGACGTGACGACGATCGAACCTGCGAGTGCCCGGAGCGCCGCGCGCGCGAGGCTCAGGAAACGAACGTGGCTCGGCCGCGCGTTGCGCAAGCTGCGCGGGCTCACGCTGCTGTTCGTGCTGATCGCCGCGTGGCAGTCTTCGAGCACCCAGCTTCTCGACGACACCACGCGCAATCTCCTGCCCGCGCCGAGCGCGGTGCTCGCGGCGGCGTGGCAACTCATCGAGTCGGGCGATCTGATCCACAACCTCATCGACAGCGTGCGCCGCGAGCTGGTCGCCTTCGTCTGGGCGTGCGCGGCCATTCCGCTCGGCATCGCGATGAGCTGGTGGCCGCTCGTCGAGGAACAGGTCGATCCGATCGTCGAAATCCTGCGGCCCGTGCCGCCGCTCGCATGGATTCCGCTGTCGATTCTCTGGTTTGGCATCGGCAACGCGCAGAACGAATTCATCATCTTTCTCGGCATCTTCTTTCCGATCCTGCTCAACACGATCACCGGCGTGAAGGGCATCGAGCCGAACCTGATTCGCGCCGCGCGCTGTCTCGGCGCGAGCGAGGCGTCGATCCTGACGAGCGTGGTGTTTCGGGCCGCGCTGCCGCAGATCCTGACCGGCGTGCGCATCGGGCTCGGCGTCGGCTGGATGGCGCTCGTCGCGGCGGAACTGGTCGGCGCGATCTCCGGTCTTGGCTTCATGATCAACGACGCGCGCAGCGTCCTGCGCACCGATTCGATCATCGTCGGCATGGCGACGATCGGGCTCGTCGGCCTCGCGATGGACGGCGCGTTGCGACTGCTGATGCGGCGTCTGCTGCCGTGGTCGCGCGCGGCCGGTCACTAGGGTCCACAAGGAGTACATGCGATGGGATCAGTCTGCGTGAAGGGCGTGAGCAAGGTGTACGCGTCCGGACACCGGCGCGGCGGCGACGTGCTCGCGCTCGACAATGCGAGCTTCGAGGTGAGCGATCGCGAGTTCTGCTCGATCCTCGGCCACAGCGGCTGCGGCAAGACGACGATGCTCAACCTGCTCGCGGGCTTCGAGACGCCGACGGCCGGCGAACTGCTCGTCGATGGCGAGCGCGTCGCGCGACCAACCTGGCGGCGCACCGTCGTGTTCCAGGACTACGCGCTCTTTCCGTGGATGACGGTGCGCGACAACGTCGCGTTCGGGCTGCGCATGAAGAAGGTGCCGGGCGTGGAGCGCGAGCAGATCGTCGCGAAGCAGTTGCGGCTCGTCGGCCTCGACGGCTTTGCCCGGCACTATCCGCATCAGCTTTCGGGCGGCATGCGGCAGCGCGTGTCGATTGCACGCGCGCTCGCCGTCGATCCCGAAGTCCTGCTGATGGACGAGCCGTTCGCCGCGCTCGACGCGCAGAACCGCGCCGCGATGCAGCAGGAACTGGGACGTCTGCTCGCCGAAAGCGAGGCAGAGGCGCGCAAGACGATGATCCTCGTGACGCACAGCATCGACGAAGCCATTTTGCTTTCGGACCGGATCATCGTGCTGACGCGCAGGCCCGGGCGCATCAAGGCGGATATCGAAGTGAAGCTGGCGCGCCCGCGCGACGAATCCGACGACGGCTACATACGGCTCAAGCGTCATCTGCGCGATCTGATTCACGATGAAGCGAGCGTTTCATGGCGGCCTGCCCACATCGGACGCGGGAACGATGCGTCACACTCGACGTTGTTCGAACTCACTGACGCGGGGAACATGACGATGGAGACCATCGATACACGGCTCGACGGACGCACGGTGCTCGTGACGGGCGCGGCTCGCGGCATCGGTCTGCGCATTGCGCAGCTCTGCGCGGCGCAGGGCGCGACGGTGTGCATCGCCGATCTCGATGCCGATGCCGCGATGCAGAGCGCCGCCGCGCTGGGACAAGGCGCGTCGGGCATCGGGCTCGATGTGAGCGATAGCGGCGCCGTCGCGATCGCGGTCGCGCGTATCGTCGATGAGCACGGCGGCATCGATGTGCTCGTGAACAGCGCGGGCCTTCTCGCTCAAGGCCCGTTCGAGACGACCAGCGCCGCCGCCTTCGACCGGCTCATGGCGGTGAACGTCGGCGGCGTGTTTCATTGCGTGCAGGCCGTCGCGCAGCACATGAAGCGGCAGGAGCGCGGCGCGGTGGTCAATATCGCGTCGGTGTCGGCGATGCGCGGCGGCGGTTCCGTCGGCAATGTCTGGTACGGCGCAAGCAAGGCGGCGGTGGTCGCCATCACGCAGGGGCTCGCGCGCGAGCTCGGGCCGTTCAACGTGCGCGTCAATGCGGTCGCGCCCGCGCTCGTCGAGACCGACATGGTCCGCGACATCCTCAAGCCCGACGTGAAGACCCGGGTGCTGACGCGTTTTCCGCTCGGCCGGCTCGCCACCGTCGACGATGTAGCGCGCGCGGCGCTCTTCCTCGCATCCGATGCGGCCGCGTTCATCACGGGCGAAACGCTCGCGGTGGACGGCGGCTTTCTGAAGAGCTGACGTCATGCCGACGCCGGGCTTCGTCGTCATCGCCTTCGCCGCCGCCGTCGCGGGCGGCTTCGTGCGCGGGGCGAGCGGCTTCGGCGGGTCGCTCGTCATGATGCCGCTGCTTTCGCTGATGACGAGCCCGAAGTTCATCGTCGCGCCCGTGCTTCTCCTCGAAGCGTTCGCGGTGCTGCCGGTGCTGCGGCAGTTCATCGGCCGCGCGCAGTGGCGCGTCGTCATGCCCATTTGCATCGCCGCTTTCGTCGCGTTGCCGTTCGGCGCATGGGCGCTCGTCAACGCGGATCAGTCGCTGATCCGGCGCGCCATCGGCGTGCTCGTCCTCGTGTTCTCGCTGGCGTTGCTCGCGGGCGTGCGTCACAAGGCGCAGCCGCGCGTGCCGACGTCGATCGCGCTCGGACTACTGAGCGGTGCGTTGCTCGGCGGCACCGGCATCGGCGGGCCGCCCGTCATCCTGTATCTGCTGTCGAGTTCCGCGCCGAGCGTCGACACGCGCGCGAACCTGATGGTCACCGTGATGGCGATGTCGGTCGCCGCCCTCATCGTGCTGTGGATGCGCGGCGCATTCATGATCGACGGCCCGATGCCGCTGTGGATTCTCGCGCCCGGCTATCTGTTCGGCATCCTCGCGGGCATGCGTCTTTTCGGTTTGATCGACGAGCGCCGTTTCAGGCGGGCGACGCTCGGTTTTCTGGTGATCGTTTCAGTGGTGACGCTCGCTGTCTGAGGCCGTGTGCGCGGCCCAATGCGCATATCCAGCGCCGCTCGATTCCCCGGCAGAGGGAACGCGGGGCATAAAGGAGGCATGATGCAAGGCGATCAGGGCAACCCTGTGTGGCGCGTGGCGCTTGCGAGCGTCATCGGCACGACGGTCGAGTGGTACGACTTCTTTCTCTACGGCGTGATCGCGGGGATCGTGCTGAACAAGCTCTATTTTCCGACGGGCGACCCGCTGGTCTCCACCATGCTCGCGTACGTGACCTTCCTCGTGGGCTTCGTCGCGCGCCCGCTCGGCGGCGTGATCTTCGGCCACTTCGGCGACAAGATCGGGCGCAAGAGCATGCTCGTCATCACGCTCGTGATCATGGGCGTGGCGACCGCGGCGATCGGACTCGTGCCCACGTATGCGCAGATCGGCATCTGGGCGCCGATTTTGCTGCTGCTTCTGCGCGTGCTGCAGGGGATCGGGCTGGGCGGAGAGTGGGGCGGCTCGGTGCTGATGGCCTTCGAATATGCGCCGCCCGACAAGCGCGGCTTTTATGCGAGCCTGCCGCAGATGGGCGTGTCCATCGGACTGTGCGGCGCGTCGGGCCTCGTCGCGCTGTTGTCGCAGACGCTCACCGAGGCGCAGTTTCTCGCGTGGGGCTGGCGCATTGCGTTCGGCGCATCGGTCATTCTGATCGCAATCGGCCTGTGGATCCGGCTGAAGATCATGGAGACGCCCGAGTTCCAGGCCGTGAAAGATCGCGGCGATGCGGTCAAGCTGCCGATCGCCACGCTGATGTCGCAGTTTCGGCGGCAGGTCATGCTGGGGCTCGGCATCCGCTATGTCGAAGGCGTGTTCTTCAATCTGTTCGCGGTGTTCGCGATCGCCTATCTGACGCAGGAACTGAAGCTCACGCGCACCGATGCGCTTGTCGGCGTGATGGCCGCCGCGCTCGTCATGTGCTTTTTCATTCCGCTGTTCGGAAGCTTTTCGGATCGCTTCGGCCGCGCGCGCACCTTCTTCTGGGGCTCGCTGATTTGCGGCGCATCGGTGTTTCCCGCGTTCTGGCTGATGTCGAGCCAGCCCGTAAACGTGCTCGCAGTGTGGCTCGCGATCGTCATCCCGTTCGGCATCTTCTACGCGATGATCTACGGCCCCGAGGCCGCGCTCTTTTCGGAGCTGTTCGATCCGCACGTGCGTTACACGGGTATCTCGTTCGTGTATCAGTTCTCGGGGATTTTTGCGAGCGGACTGACGCCGATCATCGCGACGGTTCTACTCAAGTTCAACGGCGGTCAGCCCTGGCTTGTTTGCGCCTACGTCGTGTTCGCCGCGCTTTCGGCGCTCTGCGTGGCCAGCGTCAAGCATCCCTCCGACGAGCAGGAGATCGTGGCGAAATGGGCGGCCAAATGAGTCAGGCGATCGCGGATGGCGTGGTCTTGCCGGCGAGGCCGACGCCTTCATCTTAGTGCCGCCCCGCACCGCGCGCGGCATCAATAAACTGCGGGCATACCTGCGGGACGATGTTTGAAGCGTCGATGCACCCAGTAATACTGGGCAGGGAATTTGAGTATCTGGCTTTCGAGAAACGCGTTCATGGACCGCGCATCATTCGTATCGCTTCCTGATGGGAAATCGCTAAGCGCTGCAAAAACGGTGAGCTTGTACCCTTCGAAATTCGGTAGTACTTCAGTGACGAATGGCACTACGCGCGCACCTCCCATTTTTGCCAGTCGCGAAACAGAAGTCAGCGTGCACGCAGGGATGCCAAAAAATGGCACAAACACGGAGTTTTCGATGCCATGGTCCATGTCTGCGGCAAGCATGACTGGTTTGCCTCCCTGAAGGAGTCGCACGATCTTTTTCGCGCTCGTTGAACGTTCGATCATCTCGGCGCCGAATCGGCCGCGCTGCCGCCGGGCCAAATCGCAAAGACGCTTGTTCGACATGTGCGTATACAAGGAAGCAGCGGGCATCTTCAGTGAGTAATGCAAGCATCCGACTTCGATACCGACGAAATGGAACCCCATGAAGATCGTGGGCGGGGCATTCACGTCGTCGAGATCGATCGCGCTTTCGATCTGAACGAGTTTGTTGATTTTTTTAGCGCTGCCAAACCATTGAACGCCGCGTTCGAGATAGCTCCGGACAACATGCCGAAAGTGATCTTTTGCAAGCTCATCGAGTTCATGTTCCGACCTTGAGGGAAAGCACAAGTGCAGGTTGACGAGAACGATATGTTTGCGGCGGCTGGGAAGCGCATAGAGGGCCGCGCCGACTGCGCTGCCGAACTTCGCGACCCACTTGTAGGGAAGTATGGCAAGCGTTCGAAGCAGCGCAACGACGATAAGATGCCCGAAATGTTTCACTACCAGCTCCTGTGCGGCGAACGGCACGTGTCGGGCGGGTGTCCGAAGACGATTGTTTTCCCGTGCGCACGTGCAACGATTGAGTCGGCGCCAAACAGATGAACTCATCACCCTGTGGCGACCGTGCGTGACGCGTTACTGACTTTGACTCGTCGGGTTGAGCTGATGAGCCGACGAAGCCTGTAGGTCGCGGGGGCTCAGGGCATGGCCTGATCTGATTCGATGAGAAATCGCTATTGCGATATTGGAGCGTTCGATGTTCCGTCCGTTGGCATCTGCGGATGCGGAACTGCTGTCGCCGTATCGTTCGCGTTTGTCCACGACGGGCCCGATGCGGACTGCGTGCTAACGCCGGGATGTTCCCGATGCGAACGACCTTGAGGAGTTTAACGGCAATCGAAGAAAAGACGGCCCGGGATGTGGTTACAGTGTGTTACGCGATATAAGCGATTGATGAATTTCACCAGTTCGTCCGCTCATGTTTTACGCCTTTGCCCTGACGCTTATCTTCGCGAAGAATCGGCATGTGACCGCCGAGGGGCTGAAGCAATCCGGTCCAGCCGGTTCAGAAGCTCGGTGGCGTGCTTCTCAAGCGGGTAGGGCAGATCTGGATCGACGAGAATCGTCGCAATACGCTCTCGCCAATAGTTCGGTTGCAACACCGCATTATGCTGAGCGTGATACTCATCGGCCATGCGCTCAAGCTCCAGAATCATGGCCCGGATATGAGCCAGTTCCTGCTCCTCACGATAGTCGCGTGACATAAACGTCTCTCGTCCGTGTCTGTGATGGTCAAACCGCGTCTCGGCTATGCGCGGAACGTCCGATTCGGGAACTGTGGCTGCGCGCCGGGGAGCGCCGTCGAGCGGAGCGGTCGTACCGTACCGCTTCTAGCGGCGATGGTGCGATTCGCGCCATCGCCATGTCTCCTGAAACGGTTCTTGCCACTTTCTCATGTCATGCCGCCGACGCTGCTCCCGCCGATAATGCTGGGCGATCAAGACTGTCGCAATCAACATAACCGCAATGCCGACGACGATCGGAATCCATGACTCGCTCATTTGAATCTCCGAATGCGCAATTGAGATTGTCACGATTGCCCTGGAGCGCGCAGTTACGCTTTCGCTTAACCGTATGACGCTTCCGAAGCATGTATGTACATGCACGTACCGTTGTTCACTCTGACCGGGAAGTTACGCACGATGCAACCGGCCGCACCATGCCGAGCCGTCTCGCCAACGCGTGGCCGGCTGCGGTAACGCGTGCCTGACCTGATTTCTGCGCGATCGTGTCGATGCACGCGAGGCCACGTTGGGCGAGTGCGCCGAAATCCAGCGAATCGATCTGGACCTGGGCAGGTGATCGAACAAGTCGAATCAGCGTCGCGAGTTCGTGAGGCGTCAGCGTCTGGTCCATATCGCGGGATCTAGCGTCCAAAGCGCTACAGGGGCTGAAATGGGATGAACCAGTATGACGTTCGTGCCCCGCGCGCGCAGGCAAGAAAGCAATACACGTTGTGTAGGGGAATCAATACAAAATCGGCGGGACGCCAATCCAGCCGCTCAAACGAGCAAGCCGTGCTCGAGCGCATAGCGCGCCAGTTGTGCGTTGCTCTTCAAGCCGATCTTTTGGCAGATTCGCGCTCGATACGTCGTGACGGTATTGGGACTCAGATGCAGCGTGGTCGCGATATTGGCGAGGCTTTCGCCGCCCGCGATCAACTTCAATACTTCCAGTTCGCGGTCGGACAGCGTTTCGTGTGCCGGTCCCAATGCCTCGCCTAAATGCTGGGCGAAGCGTTCCGCGAGCGAGGCCGTAATGAATTTACCGCCTGAGTGAACCTTGCGCACAGCGGCGATGAGGGTTTCGGCGGACACGCTCTTGGTGAGATAGCCAGCCGCTCCATGCTTGATTGCGCGCAACGCATAAACCTCTTCGGCGTAGATGCTGAGCATGAGCACCGCCAGTGTGGGTTGTTGCGCCCGCAACGGCCTCACCAGTTCGAGCCCGTTGCGATCGGGCAGTGCGACATCCACGAGTGCGACGTCGAAAGACTGGGTCCTCGCGAGCAGCAGGGCGTCGGAGGCTGTCTGCGCTTCTCCGGCAACCTCGATATCGTCGCTTGTTCCGAGCATCAGGCGAACGCCGTTGCGAACGACCGCATGATCGTCGACCAACAATACCCTGATAACGGATTCAGCCGTCATACAGCGTCTCGAGAGGTAATCGCAAGCTCACCGTGGTGCCCATGCCGGGCGCGCCTGCGATGGTGAGCGCGCCGCCGAAGTGTCGCGCACGCTCGTGCATTCCGGCAATGCCCCAGGAATGTTGGCCGAGCAGACGCACGGCATCGATGCCCTTGCCGTCGTCGCAGACTTCGAAGACGGCGAAGGCCTCGTCGCATTGCGCGCGCACGACCATCGATTTTGCCTGCGCATGCCGGACCGCATTCGTCAGCGCTTCCTGGATGATGCGAAAGAGCACAGTGCCGAGTTCAGGACCGACCTCGGATGCGCTCAGCCTCGGATCGATCGTAAGCGAGCACGGCAATCCAGTCTGCTTTTCGATCTGTTCGATATACCATTCGAGCGCCACCCAGATACCGAGGTCGTCCAGGACAGTCGGACGCAATTCGGTGATCACGCGGCGGACGGTGTCGAGTGCGTCGTCGGCCAATCGTGCGGCATCGACGAGTTGAGGGTCGGGCGCGCTGCCTTCGCGTCGCGCGCGATCGACTGCAACCGAGACATATGCCTTGATGCCGGTTAGAACGCTACCCAGTTCGTCATGAATCTCGCGTGCGATCCTCTTGCGCTCGTTCTCCCTGATTCTGTGCTGGTGAGCGCTGAGTTCGCTGAGTGCACGCTGGATGTCGGCTCGCCGCGCGATCTCCAGTTCGAGCGCCTTCGTCTTGTGCTGCCACGCCGCGACGGCCAACTGATAGGGCACGGTGTCCTCGGCCGTCGCAACGAATGCTTCGGGCGGCAAAACGGAGTCATGGGCTGAGCAAATCGCGTGAAACGCGCGCGCCTCTTCGCTGCCTCTGAATACGCGTGTGGGATACGCGCACAGAAGCGAGAATGCATGCTTGCGTGCGAGATCGTTCCATAGTTGCTCCAGACGCAGCGCCGCGTCGGACTCTCCGCGGGCGCACAGGATGGCGACCATCTCGCCGAACGCCCGGACAGGAACTCTGCCGTTACCGGAGAGCGTGCCGATCAGCGTGCCCAGGACAGACTCGCAGCGCGTGGCGTTCGGCCATCCTTCGATCAGCAATGTGTCGAGCGTAGCGTCGGCATCGAGCCAGACGACGTCGGCCGGATCGGTGCTGGTGGGCGATGCGAGATCCCCGGCTTTGCCGAGCACCCGCTCGATCTCCTCGCGGTGTGCGCGAGTGACGATGACGACCGTTGGTTCGCCTGCGCGGGCAGCCTCATGGATAAAGTTGGCGACGCGTTCGCACAGAAACCAGTCGTTCTCGTAAAACTGCACGGCATGATTGCACATCGAAAGGTCCTCGCCGCTTTGCACCTGGACGTTCGCCGCCGATATCAGCGATGCAACCGATCTTACCATTCGTGTGCGTGACCGAAAACGTGCCGCTTCGCGTGTAGCGCGGCCTCGTCCACGACAGCTTCGAGTCGATTGCGGGTCATCGTGAATGCGCTGCTCTTCATCGAGGATCGCAGCCCGCTCGACTGCAATTGCGCCGACAAGCGAAGCGAATCCGGAAACGCGATAGAAATACCGTCGTCCTTAAGCTTGTCATAAGCAACGGTCACGCAGGCTTGGCATCCCGACGGCGCTATGGACCTGAAGCATATGGCTCAACTGCATGTTGTCCACCTGCTCTTTGCCTGTGCCGCCGCGTTATCCGCACTGTGCTCGGGCATCGGTATCGTGTACACCGTGTCGGCGGGCTTCGTTATGCGACGTTTCTTCTCGCGTCCGATAAGTGCGGCCGTTTGCTTCCCGGCGGTTACCATCATCAAGCCGTTGCATGGCGCCGAGTGGGAGCTATTCGAGAACTTGACGAGCTTTGTGGAGCAAGACTATCCAGGAGCGATTCAATATGTTTTCGGCGTCCATGACGAAGGCGATGCCGCGTTGAAAAGCCTCGACATATTGCGTGCGCGCTTTCCTGAGAAAGATATAACGGTCGTTGTAGATGCCAGGGTGTACGGGCCCAATCGAAAAATCGCCAATCTTATGAACATGCTGGATCGTGCCGAGCACGATCTGCTGTGCTTTGCTGACAGCGACGTACGCGTAAGGCCCAGCTTCCTGCGCGATGTCGTCGGTGCGCTTCAACAACCCGGCGTCGGTCTGGTCACGTGCGCCTATCGTGGAATGTGTGCGCCCGGGTTTTGGCCTCGGGTCAGCGGCGCCATGACCGACTATCACTTCCTGCCCGGCGTAGTGACCGGACTTTCGATCGAACGCGCGCGGCCTTGCTTCGGCCAGACGATTGTCATTACGAGCGCAACACTGCAGCGCATCGGCGGTCTCGCGCAGTTCGGACATCATCTCGCAGAGGACCACGCGATTGGCGAAGCGGTCCGCAGCAGCGGTTTTGTAGTCGCGATTCCGCCTTTTATCGTGCGTCACGCCTGCGTCGAAACGACGTTTTCGCAACTGTTCGCGCACGAGTTGCGATGGAGCCGCACGATTCGCGCTGCGGACAGAATGGGGCATCTCGGTGCTATCCTGATGCATCCGTTTCCGCTTGCATTGATCGCCGTGTTCTTTTCTTTTGGCAATCTTCTGGCGTGTGGGTTGGTCGTGCTGACATTCATCGTTCGCGCACTGTTGGTGTGGCAAACGGATCGCTCGACGGGAGAGCGCGGCAGCAGCTTCGCATGGTTGCCGCTCTGGGATGTCCTTCAATTCGCAATCTACCTGTCGAGTTTCCTCTCGTGTCGCGTGTTATGGCGCGGACAACACTTCGATGTCGACGAGGACGGTTTGATGTCGTCGTGTGTTCAACATGACCCGGGTCTGGAATGATCATCGATTCGACATCTGACGCTTGCCCTGGACAGGACGTGCTCGAATGAAATTCCTCGGGTCCGTTACCGCGTTGCTCGGCCTGGTGATCGCAGGGTGGCTCATCTGGCGCGATGACCCTATAGCGATCCTGCATTTGCTGGAATCCGGCGGCGCAGGGCTGCTGCTCGCCGCGCTCGTACATATCATTCCGATGCTGCCGAACGCCTGGGATTGGCGCCTGCTGATCCGCGATGCGGAGCGGCCCTCCTTCGGAACCATGCTCAAGCTCGTCTGGATTCGCGAGTCGATCAACGGACTTCTGCCCGTAGCGCGAATCGGCGGAGAGATCGTTTCATTTCGCCTGCTCGGCCGTGTCGGTGTGCGTCCGGCAACGGCCTTGGCGAGCCTCGTCGTCGACATGCAACTCACGCTGATCAGCCAGGTCGTCTTTGCACTCGTAGCCATTGGCTATGTGTTGGGGCAGACATCATCGGATGCCGTGCGCCTTGCGGGAAAGTTCGCGTGGGGGCTAGCCGCACTCATGCCGGTGCTCTTGCTGTTCGTGCTCGTGCAGCATGCACGGCCGTTTGAACGTGTCGCCCGAACGCTCAACAAAGTCACGAGTGGAAAGGTCTACGCGTTAGTCGGGAAGTCGACGCGAATCGATCAGTCCATCAGATTGATCTGGCGGCAGACCGGCATCGTTGTGCGTTATGTGTTCATCTGGCAAACGCTGCAGTGCCTCGGCCTGACACTGGAGATCTGGGTGGCATTGCGCGTGCTGGGCTCGAATGCAAGCTTCGCGACAGCGTTCGTGTTGGAGGCGCTGATCCAACTCGTAAGCAGTGTGGCCTTTGTCGTGCCGGGTAGCATCGGCGTGCAGGAAGGCGGCTTCGTTTTGATCGGCGGCATGCTGGGTATCGATGCGCCCACGTGTCTCGCACTCGCAGGTGCGCGACGCGTGCGTGATCTTCTGTTCTTTGTGCCAGGGCTCATTTACTGGCAAGCGGCCGAGCGTTCGTTCGGCCCTGGGCGCTCAGTCGCTGCCAAGCCGGGCAACGCGAATGTCAAGTAATGCCTTAACAAAAAATTCAGACCGTTCGTCGCAACTCAGTACATTCATTAGCAGCAGCTTTCATGAGCTTGCATTCAAGGATCGGCCGACGTCAAAGGGGCGCGCTATACAAGCAAGCCGGCTTCTCGACACGCGAAAGCGTTCTCGTTTCGGTGGAGCCGATATTTGGCATAACTCTATGTTCGAGCGATTGCAATTTATAAGGCGGGAGTCGTAGTATTCTTTAGCCTCCCCCCACAATCCAGTGTTCTCACCGGAGAGCGTAGCGTCCATTAGCCGCTGTCCGGCATAGCTTTGTGAAAGCCTGAAGCAATACGAACATCACCAGAACCCGGCGAGTCTGTCTGGGCGACCGATCCCTGCAAGCGGACTGTTATCTTTGAGGGCATCAATGAAAACACTGTTTCTACAGGCACCTTCCTTCGACGGCTTCGATGGCGGAGCAGGCTCACGTTTCCAGACGAGACGCGAGATTCGGTCATTCTGGTATCCGACGTGGCTCGTGCAGCCTGCAGCACTGGTCCCGGATAGCCGTGTCGTGGATGCTCCTGCAGATGGTCTGTCTCTGGATGCGACATTGGATATCGCTCAGGAATACGATCTTGTCATCATTCATACGAGCTCGCCATCGTTCTCGAGCGATGCGCATTTCGCGGAGCATCTGAAACAACGCAAAGGCAGCATCCTGATCGGGATGATCGGGGCAAAGGTAGCCGTCGATCCTCACGGCTCGCTTGCTGCGAGCGATTCGATCGATTTCGTGTGTCGTGAAGAATTCGACTTCACGTGCCGCGACATCGCGCAAGGCGTCCCGTTCGAGTCAATTCTCGGTCTGAGCTATCGGTTGGCGGACGGTGGAATCATGCACAATGAAGCCCGGCCGATTCTTGAGGACATGGATCAACTGCCGTTTGTCGCGCCCATCTACAAGCGCGATCTCAAGACTGAGAACTACTTCAGCGGATATCTCAAGCATCCCTATGTTTCGCTTTACACGGGCCGAGGCTGCAAGTCGCGGTGCACGTTTTGCCTCTGGCCGCATACAGTCGGGGGGCATCGCTATCGCACCCGCTCGGTGGATAACGTCCTCGAAGAAGTGAAGTGGATCAGAGACAACATGCCCGAAGTGAAGGAGATCATGTTCGATGACGACACCTTCACCGATCTAAGACCGAGAGCCGAGGAAATTGCTCGCGGCCTTGGCAAGCTAGGGGTGACGTGGTCCTGCAACGCGAAAGCGAACGTGCCGTATTCAACCCTCAAGGTGATGAAGGAGAACGGGCTGCGGCTTTTATTAGTGGGCTACGAGTCGGGTGACGACCAGATTCTGGTCAATGTCAAAAAGGGGCTGCGGACCGATATGGCACGCCGCTTCAGCGACGATTGCCGCAAGCTTGGCATCAAGATCCACGGCACATTCATTCTTGGGCTTCCGGGAGAAACGCAAGAGACGATACAGAAGACGATTCAGTATGCGAAAGAGATCAATCCGCACACGATCCAGGTATCGCTCGCCGCGCCGTATCCGGGGACGGTCCTTCATAAGCAGGCTGTCGAAAACGGGTGGCTGGAGCAAAGCAAAGTTATCACGCTCGTCAATTCCGCCGGCACTCAGCAATCGGCTATCGGCTATCCGCACCTGTCGCGCGAAGAGATTTTTCTTGGCGTCGAGGAGTTTTACAAGCGCTTCTATTTCAGACCCACAAAGATCTGGGAAATCGTGCGCGAGATGCTTGTGAGCTGGGAGATGATGAAACGACGCCTGCAAGAAGGGGTGGAGTTCTTCAGGTTCCTTCGCGACCATAGGGCGTGAAACGCGAGACTCCGGTGCGTGTTCGCCGAACCGAAAAGAGAGCCGCCGGACCTGCCCGCCGGCGAGCTTCGTCATCGATGATGCGTCCGGCTTCCTGCTGCCCTTAACGAAATTTCAAACGGCCTAGGCGACCGCCGAGTTATCCTGTAATCTCCCGTTACGTTTGAAATATCGCGTAATAATACGATGCCAGCTATATCGCATCGAAAGAAATGCTCGCATGGCCCGTTGCGAAGACGAACATTCGTGACGAGGTTTGTGACCGGGCTTACGAAGCTAAACACCGTCTCTTACGAAACACTTTCTGGCAGCGACTATCGCAATGCCACGGTCGCCTTTGCGCCCGCGTCTTTCGTGAATAAGAAAATATTTCGTGGTCGATAATGTCGCTTTTTGAAGCTTGCAATCTGTTAGCCAAAGCTATCCCCAAACGAACTCCTCACGATATCTTCCGACGGGCCCGCGTTCTGATGTACGCAATGCTCAATCCGTCCGCGGCGCGTATCTGGGTGAAGGCGTTGACGACGAACTCACTGCTTGCGGATATCGCTGTGCGCAACCGGCGCTATCTCGAACGACCCTTTCATTGCTTCGCTCAGGCCGATATGCCTGCCTACGCGCGGGCGGAACTGCTGTGCGGTCATTTCCCAGTTGTTCAGGAATTGTTCGGTGAAGATCTGACGCGCAGGGTCTACCTGAATTCGGAATATGTGACGTTGGCATCGATCGGCAGGTATTCGCTTGTCGTGAGCGAGCCGGTACGCTGCTGGCGCGAAGGCTTATTGACCGTCGCCTGGCGCGACGAGCTCGAGCACGTCGATCTTGCGTGGGCGACCATGAGCTTCGAAATGCATACCGGCTCAGGGAAACGGGGCGCGCTGATCGGAGGATTGCAAGGCCCGGCTGGCGGAGACAGAGACCGGGTGCGCGAGGCTACACGCGCATGTCACGGCCTACGACCGAAGGCCGCTGTGATGGAAGCGGTCGGCGAACTTTGCAGGATGGCGAGGGTGGACGCGCTCACCGGCGTCACCAAGAAGACGCACGTTTCCGCTGCAACCGCAATTCAGTTTACCGCGGACTATGACGGCTTCTGGCGCGAACTAGGCGGAGTCGAAGCCAATGGACGGTTCTTGCTGCCGCTTCGCCAGTGGCACCGCGACATCAGCGAGGTTCCGTCGAACCGGCGGGCTGCATTTCGCAGGCGTCAGGCGCTGATTGCCGATTTGCTGGCGCAGATCGGTCGCGCAGTCCACGAAGGCTCGACCGCGGATGCGAGGACGGTTCATCTGAATCACGTAAAGGACGGCGCCCCTCTGCGAGAATTCGCTGTTGCGATGGCCGATAACTATCGTGACGCGGAACCTGCGTGATTGTGCGGCAGTCACGGAAACACAGATTCATCGGTCTGGAATGGACCGTGGCGCTGCATCGAAACTTATCGCGCGCCGCGACGCTGCCGTGAAACCTCATTCCATCATCTCCGCGACAACTTCCTGCAGCAGTTCTCGCACCGCAAGCGCGGCCGGCGACAGCGAATGGTCGCGACGACGCAAGACGCCGAGGGTGCGCATGAGCGTCGGCCCGCAAAGAGGCCGGCTGACCAGCGTCGGATGATCGGGAACGGGCAGCGCGGTATGCGGCAAGATCGTGATGCCGATCGACGCCTCGGCCATCGCATGCACGGTCGAGAGTTGCGACATCTGCAGGATCCGCGCAAAGCGCACGTCGCCCTTCAACGTTTGATTATTGATCTGCGCATAAGCACCGGCGGTAGGCGTAAATCCGATCAGTATTTCCCCCGACAGATCGCTCCACGTCACGCGCCGCTTGCTCGCGAAACGGTGTTCCTTCGTGCAGACGAGCGAATACTTTTCCTTGAGGAGCGTGTCGAATACGAGCTCCTCCGAAAGCGAAGTGGATTGTGCCGTGATGCCGAAATCCGCTTCGCCGAAACGCACGACATTCGCGACGTTGGTCGCGACATCGTCGCGGATGTCGAGCTCGATCTGCGGAAAGCGCTCGGCGACTCTCTTCCATACCTCCGACATCAACGTGCCGGCAGCCGACGCGACGCTGCTTACCACCACGCGCCCTCGCTTCGATTGCGCGATCGTGCCGACCTCGCGCACGATCATGTCGAGATCGGTGATCGACCTGCGCAACGCATCGAGAAACGGTCTGCCGACGCTCGTCACCCGCACCATGCGCGAAGTCCGATCGAATAGCGATACGCCCAGCGTCGCTTCCAGTTCCGCGACCGACGACGACAACGCCGGCTGCGACAGATGCATTTCTTCCGCGGCGCGGCGAAAGCTGCCGTGATGAGCGACCGCCAACGCGACGCGCAACTGTCTCAGCGTGACGTGCATCTCGTCTCCCCGATTGTGTCCATTTCGATCGATAAGCGCAGTTTATCGTTGCATAAGAATAATAAGCTTATCGAGCCATCCAAGGCAGACTAGTATTTATCCCCAGCGGAAGCTTACGAGGCGGTAGAGCACGCGCTGCCTGAGCGGCGCTTCGATCGAACGCAGCACGGCATAACAGGATGGCAAGCGATGACGCTCCTTGATGGCCTACGCATTCTCACGCTCGAGCATTTCGGTGCCGGACCCTACGGTTCGATGTTCCTCGCCGATCTGGGCGCCGAAGTGATCAAGATCGAAAGCGGGGTGCAGGGCGGCGACGCGTCGCGGCATGTCGGGCCGCACATGCTGGGCAACGGAGACAGCCAGTATTTCCAGACCTTCAACACGAACAAGCGCAGCGTCTCGCTCGACATCAAGACCGACGAGGGACGCGAGGCGTTTCTCAGGCTGGTGGAAAGCGCGGATGCGGTGATCAACAATCTGCGCGGCGATCAGCCGGCGAAACTGGCGATCGATTACGCGCATCTGAAAAGCGCGAATCCGGCCATCGTCTGTCTGCATATTTCGGCTTACGGTCGCGACAATCCGCGCCGTAGCTGGCCGGGCTACGACTTCCTGATGCAGGCCGAAGCCGGCCTGATGAGCCTGACCGGCGAGCCGGGCGGCCCGCCGTCACGCAACGGCGTGTCGATGATCGACTTCATGACCGGCATGACGGGCGTTACGGGACTGCTGAGCGGCGTGCTGCATGCACGCAAAACCGGCATCGGCTGCGATATCGATGCGAGCCTCTTCGATGTTGCGCTGCATCAGCTGACCTATCCGGGAACGTGGCACCTGAACGAGGGCGACGTCCCCACGCGCCTGTCGCGCGGCTCGCATCTTTCGGTCGCGCCCGTGCAGACGTTCCCGACCAGCGATGGCTGGATTTTCGTGGCCTGCATGATGGAGAAGTTCTGGCAGGTGCTGCTGAAGCTGAGCGGGAACGAAGCGCTCGGCGCCGATCCGCGCTTTGCGACGCCAGGCGCGCGCCACGCGCATCGCGATGCCTTGACCGACGCGCTCGATCCGATCTTCGCCAGCCGCTCGACGGCGGACTGGCTCGCGTTGTTGTCGGGACATCTGCCGGTGGCGCCTGTCTACGATGTCGCGCAGGCGCTCGCCAATCCGTTCGTCGAAGAGGTCGGCATGATCAATCGGGTGCCGCATCCGTCGAAGCAGGATTTCCGGATTCTGTCGAACCCGCTCAAAGTGAACGGCCAGCGCCTCGCGCAGCAGGTCTGTGCGCCGCTGGGGCATGACGATGCTGATCTGCTCGGTCCGCTCGTGTCGCACGACGCGGCGCGCTAGGAGGCACGCATGAAACTCGAAGGTCTGCGCGTCATCGATCTTTCGATGTTCCTCCCCGGCCCGTATCTCACGCTGGCGATGGCCGACCACGGCGCGGAGGTCGTGAAGATCGAGCCGCCGGGCATCGGCGATCCGGGCCGCGAGATCGGTCCGGTGGAAGGAAGCTCGACCGTATTTTTCCGCAATCTCAATCGAGGCAAGCGCAGCGTCACGCTGGATCTGAAAACGGCGGCGGGGCGCGAAGCACTGTTGAAGTTGTGCGAGACAGCGGACGTTTTCGTCGAAGGTTTCCGGCCGGGCGTGATGGCGCGGCTCGGCATCGACTACGCCGCCGTGAGCGCGCGCAATCCTCGCATCGTCTATTGCTCGATCAGCGCATTCGGCCAGGACGGACCGTACGTGCAGCGGCCGGCTCACGATCTCGCCGTGGAAGCGCTCAGCGGCGCGCTCTCGATCAATCTGGGCGGCGACGGCCAGCCGGCGATTCCCGGCCTGCCGGTCGCGGACATCGTCAGTTCGCTTCAGGCCTTGTCCGGCGTGCTGATGGCGCTGTACCGGCGCGAGACCACCGGCCGCGGCGACTACCTCGATATCTCGATGCACGATTGCATCCTGGCCGCGAGCCCCAACGTGGCCGGCAGCGTCTTCGCCGAGAAACGCGACTACGTCGCGAAGGATCAGCGCAGTCTCGGCGGTTCGGCGTTCTACCAGATATACCAGACGAAAGACGGCCGGCATCTGGTGCTGGGCGGTCAGGAGATCAAGTTTGTACGCACGCTGCTCGGGCGTCTGGAGCGCACGGATTTCGTGCCGTTGTGCGAGGCGGGCCCGGGACCGCATCAGAAGCCGTTGATCGACTTTCTGCGCGAGACGTTCCGCAGCAAAACGCTCGCGCAGTGGGAGCAATGGTTCGACGGCATGGACGTGTGCTTCGCGCCGGTGAAAACCCTGCGCGAAGGCTACGACGACGATCACGCGCAGGCGCGCGCAATGGTTCTGATCGACGAACACGGACGCGAGCAGCTCGCGCCCGCGATCCGTTTCAGCAATGAGCCGGCCCGGCCGAATCTTCGGGAACCCGCCCTCGGCGGCGACACCGAAGCGGTGCTCGAATCGGGCTGGCTCGCCGACAGGAAGAAACCACGATGAGCGACTTATTCGATCTGGCAGGCTATGGCGAGAACCCGGTCGGCTTCGGCAGCACGCCGGCGGTGCTGGTGGTCGATTTTCAGCGTGCGTTCACCGATCCGGCCATGCCGGCGGGCAAGTCCCCGCACATTCACGCGGCCGTCGAACGAACCGTGCCGCTCCTGGCGGCGGCGCGCAAGGCTGGCGTGCTGGTGGCGTCGTGTTACACGGCGTGGAGCAACGAGCGCGGCATGATCCCGTGGAAAACGACCGCGGTCCGCACGGGCATGTTTCACGGCGATCCCGCCACCGAGATGGACCCGCGCGTCTATGACCGCAGCTATGACGTCAATCTCGTCAAGGCCGGTCCGTCGATTTTCTTCGGCACGCCGCTCAGCAGCATCTTGCAGCGCAACGGCGTCGATACGGTCGTGATCACCGGCTGCACGACGTCGGGCTGCGTGCGCGCGTCGATCATCGATGCGTTCTCGCACGGCTTTCGCACCATCGTCGCCGCCGACTGCTGCGGCGACATGGAGGCGGGACCGCATGAAGCCAACCTGCTCGACGTAGGACGCCGCTACGCCGACATCGTCGATTCCCAGACCTGTATCGCGCGCTTCGAGCAGATCGCGCGTGCGGCCGCTTAACGATCCCGGACGAGGACTCCTATGCCAGTAGCAAAAATCAACGATCACAGCATGTACTACGAGGTGCACGGCGAGGGCGAGCCGATCATCCTCGCGGGCGGCTGGGGCACGTTCTGCCACGGCGGCGAGAAGCAGTTGCCGTGGGGCCTCACCGAGCGCTACAAAGTCATCATCTTCGATCATCGCGGCATCGGCGAAAGCGGCGACGACCATGCGGTTCCGGCTACCACCGCGCTCTATGCGCAGGACGTGATCGGCCTCGCGGCGCACCTCGGCGTCGAACGCGCGCATCTGGTCGGGCTGATCGGCATGGGCGCCTGCATCATGCAGGAAGTCGCGGTGGCGAAGCCGTCGCTCGCGCGCTCGATGGTCAATACCGGTTGCTGGCTGTACTGCGATCGCTATCTCGCCGATCAACTGAAGATGCTGTTGTGGACGCATCGGGACTTCGGCTTCCTGCCGTTCCAGAAGATCGTTTCGCTGCTGTCGTTCGAGCCGGAGTACTACGCGAAGAACGTCGATCGTCTGCTGGGCGAGGAGGGCGTGTGGAGCGAGCTGAACGGCCGGATCGACACGCATCGACGGCTGATCGAGGCCTGTCTCGATCACGATATGCGCGGGCGCGCCGATCGGATTCGCGTGCCGACGCTCGTGCAGCACGCGGGGCTCGATCCGGTCACCGGACCGCGCACCACCAGACCGATCGAGCACGCGATCCCCGGCGCCGTGGGTCTCGACATGCCGGAGGCGAGCCACGTGATCGCGGGAAGCAAACGGAAGAAGGAATTCGCCGAAGCATTACTGGACTTTCTCGGCCGTCATTAACGTCCCCGACGAAGATCGGAGCGACACCTGGAGGAGCACAAGGAAATGGCAACCATCGTCAATTCTGGAGCCCGGCTCGATCGGCTCCCCATCTCGCGCTTTCACTGGCGAATGCTCATGTTGATCGCCGCGGGCGGGTTCGTCGATGCGTTCGACGTCTATCTGCCTTCCAGTGTCGTCGCGGCCGCCGTCAAGGACGGCTTCACGGACCTCGCGCACGGCGCGATGTTCATATCCGCCGGCTTCTTCGGCATGTTGATCGGTGCGGCCAGCTCGGGCTGGATCGGTGACCGTTACGGGCGCCGGGCGTCGTATCAGATCAATCTCGCGATCTTCGGTATCGCATCGTTCGCTGCGTGTTTCGTGCCGAACATGTGGTGGCTGATCGTCTGCCGCTTCGTCATGGGACTCGGTCTTGGCGCCGAGCTGGTGGTCGCCGCCGGCACGCTGTGCGAGTTCATTCCGCCCAAATACCGCGGCCGCTGGGGCGCGCTGCTCGGCATGCTGATCAACATCGGCCTGCCGGCCGCGAATGCCGCGGGCTACTTCATCATCCCGCACAGTTCGTGGCGCGCCATGTTCCTGCTGGTCGCGGTGGGCGGCGTGCTGGTGTGGATCATGCGGCGGCACATGCCCGAGTCGCCTCGCTGGCTCGAATCGCGCGGACGCACGGAAGAAGCCGAGGCGACGCTCGCGGCGATCGAAGCCGAGGTGATGGCGCAGCACGGCAGCCTGCCGCCCGTCGGCGTGGTGCAGGATCTGACGACCACCTACGTGCCGCTGCGCGCGCTGTTCTCGCGAGCGCTGCTCGGACGCACCGTGGTCGCCTCGCTGGTGCAGATAGCGGTCAACGTCTCGGTGTACGGAATGATCGCGTGGATTCCGACGTTCCTCGTCAAGCAGGGCATGTCGGTGGTTTCGTCGCTCGGCTACACGACCTTGATGACGGCGGGCGGACCGACCGGCGCGCTGCTCGCCTTCTTCATCTCCGACCGCATTCCGCGCAAGGTCTCGATGATCGGCTCGGCAGTGGCGATCATCGTTTTCGGCACTATCTATCCGACGCTCACCAATCCGACGCTGCTGACTCTGACCGGCTTCTGCCTCGTCAGCTCGATCTACTACCTGGTGGCGGTCGGCTTCTACTCCTATGCGCCCGAACTGTTTCCCACCGCGTTGCGGCTGCGCGGCGGCGGCTTCGCCAACGTGTGCGGCCGCTTCGCCTCGATCCTGATGCCGTACGCCATCGTGATGCTGTTCGAGCACTTCGGCGTGAAGGGCATCGTCGCGATGGTCGTATCGGTGGCGGTCCTGCTGATCATCGGCGTGGCGCTGTTGCGCGTCGAAATGCGCGACGTGTCGCTGGATGCATCGGATCGGGCGATCAACGATGCGAGCGACCTGATGGACCCGTCGCCCGCGCAATTCCAGCGCTGAAGACGATGGCCCGGCGATGCGCGGAGCAGGCCGTTCGCCTCGAACTCGAACAACGTGGGAGCGTGGCATGACGACGACGCAACTGAATTCACCGCGCGGCGCGCTCGGCGATATTCGCGTGGTGGAGATGGGGCAACTGCTGGCCGGCCCGTTCTGCGGCCAGTTGATGGCGGATTTCGGGGCCGAGGTCGTGAAGATCGAGGCGCCCGGCGTCGGCGATCCGATGCGCGACTGGGGGCACGAAAAGCTCAAGGGCGGATCGCTGTGGTGGCCGATCATCGCGCGCGGCAAGAAATCGGTGGAGATCGACGCGCGGCAGCCCGAAGGACAGGCGATCATTCGCAGCCTGATCGAAGAGGCCGATATTTTCATCGAGAATTTCCGGCCCGGCACGATGGAGCGTTGGGGTCTGGGCTACGACGAACTGTCGAAGATCAACCCGCGCCTCATCATGATTCGCGTGTCGGGCTACGGACAGACCGGGCCGTATTCGCAGCGGGCGGGCTATGGCTCCATCGGCGAGGCGATGGGCGGCTTGCGCTACGTGGTCGGCGATCCGTCCACGCCGCCGTCGCGCATGGGCATCTCGATCGGCGATACGCTGGCCGCCACCTTCGCCTGTATCGGCGGCTTGATGGCGCTTCACGCGCGCGAGCGTACCGGCCGCGGGCAGATGGTCGACAGTGCGATCTACGAGGCCGTGCTGGCGGTGATGGAATCGCTGGTGACCGAATACGACAAGAGCGGCTACGTGCGGGAGCGAACGGGCGCGATCCTGCCGAACGTCGCGCCGTCGAACGTGTATCCGACCAGGGACGGCACCTTCGTGCTGATCGCGGCCAATCAGGACGGCGTGTTCAGGCGGCTCGTCGCCGCGATGGGACAGCCCGAACTGGCCACCGACCCGGCCTACGCGACGCATACCGCGCGCGGATCGAATCAGGCCGCGCTCGACCAGATCATTGCCGACTGGACCGCCACCTTCGATCGCGAAGCGCTCGGCCGCGTGCTCGATGAAGCGGGCGTGCCGCGCGGCGACATCTTCCGCGCGGCCGAGATGCTGGAGGATACGCATTTCAAGGCGCGCGAGGCGATCATCGAGATCGTCCATCCGCGCTTCGGCATGTTGAAAATGCAGAACGTGGCGCCGCGGCTTTCGGATACGCCCGGGAGCATCCGAAGCGTCGGCCCCGAACTCGGCGAGCACAACCACGAAATGCTGGTCGGGCGACTCAAACTCGACGTGGACACCGTGCGCGAGTTGCAGGAGAAGCGGGTGATCGGCCGGGTCACGACCGAACAGGCGACGGTGAGTTGATTCACTCCGGTTGAACGCTGGCTGCACGACGGGAGCGTTTCGGCGCCGACGCCTTTGCCGCTTTCCCGCCCGGCGTCGGATCGACCAGCGACCGGATACCGGCAGCCGCGAACTTGACGAGCTGCTCATAATGCGCAGTAGATTTCGACGTACGGGCGGCAGCGCCGAGACGCTCGGCGCGGCCGTTGAGCGCGTGCGCTTGCTGCCTGGCGCCGACGGAAAAGAGATACGCCCACGTCGCATGCTCCCGCGAGATGCCGGGAATGACCGTATGCAACGCATCGATGATGCGCTCCGCTATAGGGTCGTAGTATGTCTCGCGGATACGTCGAGACCGCTCGTCGCTACCCAGGCTGACGGAGGCCACGAGTTGCACGTAAAGCGCGAGGTTCGCGGCGTCCTCGCCGTGAAAAATCTCCGACAACGGTGTGAAAGCGATCGTCAGTACGTCTTCGACCGTCGCGGTACGGTCACTCTCGAAAAGGGCGTCGAGCAGTTTGCCGCGATGATCGTTGATTGCCGATGAACGGCGCTCGAAGACCGCCTCATAGAGCCTGTCCTTGTTCGCGTAGTGATAGTGCACGAGCGCCTGCGCCACACCGGCTTCGTCGGCGATGTTGCGCATGCTCGCCCCTGCGTAACCATGTTCGCCGAACACCCGCTCCGCTGCGTTCAGTATCGCGGAGAGCCGCGAGCCCGGTGCACGCTCGGTTTCCTGAGCATGGTTGCCCGGGTTCCCGGACGCTTTCTTCTCACGCGATGTTTTCATGTTCAGACGCTCCCGCGTTGTCCTATTCGATCGATCAGTCAGTATATCGCGACGCCTTGCGCGCGGGTCGCCCGATTCGGACCGCGTCGCGCCAGGCGACGCGGTCCGCCGATGAGCGAGCGCTGCTTATCCGAGGAATTCGGGCTCGGCAAGTCCTTTCACACCGGGCCGCACCGCGAGCACGTTGCCCGCGAGCGGTTGCTGCGCGAGTTCCTTTTCGGTCATGCGCCGACGCGCCGTCGTGATGAAAAGCGTATCGAGATCCGGGCCGCCGAAACACAGGCTGCTCACGCGCCGCACCGGCAGGTTGATCACCATGTCGATTCGTCCGCGCGGGTCGTAGCGCGTGACGCACCAGCCGTCCATGTTGGCGCTCCAGAAGCACCCGTCGGCATCGACGGTCGAGCCGTCGCAAATGCCGCGTCCGAGCGGCACCTCCGCGAACTTGCGGCGGTTATAGATAGCGCCGTCCACCGAGTCGTAATCGAATACGTCGATCTGGCAACTGAACGAATCGGTCATGTACATGAGCCGGTTATCGGGGCTGAAACTGATGCCGTTGATGCACGTGATGCCTTCCATGATCAGCTTCGGCTGCAGATCGGGATCGAGGCGGAACAGGCGCCCGCGCGGAGTGTAGGCGGCGGCTTCGACCGTGCCGGACCAATAGCGTCCGTGACGATCGCATTTGCCGTCGTTGAAACGGTTCTTGGGCCGCTCGGCATCCGGACGCGCGATTTCGCTCAGTTCACCGGTTTCGGGCGAGAAAAAGTAGAAGCCCGAACGCATGCCCACGATCAGGCCGCCTTTGGCGCGCAGGCCGATGCTGCCGATCTCTTCCTGCATCGGCCAGCTTTTCTTGGCGCCGCTCGAAATGTCGAGGCGATGAATCGCCTGACCGATGCCGTCCACCCACCACAGCAATTGCGTCTTCTCGTCCCAGATGATCGATTCGCCGAGCACGTCGGGCGTGGAATCGACCACGTCGATGACCGAACCTACCATGTCGATCGGTCTCGTGATGCTGCTGACTGTCATGCTGTCTCCTTGTTTCTCGATGTAAATGATTTCGATGGATCGAATATTCAGACAGCCGGTTCCTTCATGCGCGCGATGCCTTCGAGCGCGAGCCCGTAACCGAGCACGTCATGCAGGCGCGCCTTCAGTTCCTGATTCAGGCAGGTGCGCGTATAGCGTCGCACGAGGCGCGGCTGTTTGAGCATCAACTTCGCGAGTTCGCGCGCGCGCGGCAAAAGGTCCGTCTGCGGGAGCACTTCGTTGACGAGGCCCATCTTCAACGCTTCGTCGGCGCTGATTTCCTGACCCGTCAGCAGAAAATAGTGGCCGCGCGCGCGGCCCATCAGCAACGGCATGATCAGATGCATGCCGTCGCCCGGCACCATGCCGCCCTGAAAGTGCGCGGTGTCCTGAATGGTCGCGGTGTCGGAGGCCAGCACGATGTCGCCGAGCAGCGGAATCTCCGCGTGCCGCACCGCCGGACCATTGATGACGCTGATCACCGGCGCCTCGATATTCAGCAGGTTGATGAGCAGATGCTTCGCTTCCCAGTAGATCGGATCGTAGATCGTGGGCGTCATCGAATTGCGGTTCTGGTGCATGCCGGGCGCGATGGACGGGCCGCTGAACGCATCGCCCGTGCCGGTCATGATGACCACGTCGTTTTCGCGGTCGCGGCCGACATCGAGAAAGGCCTGCTCGAACTCGCGATGAGCCGTCAGGTTCCACACGAGCGGCTCGCCGTGCGTATGAAAGTGCATCTCCAGCACGCCGTCGCTGCGCGTCATGCGGATGGTCTCGAACTTGTCTGCGTATTCGTCGAAATGGCTCACGGCTCTTTCCTCTGCTGAACGTTGAAGATTCGCGCTGGCGACGGCCGCTCGGTTGCGACATGTCGCCGGGCAAGGGTTTCAGCCGCCGATACTAGTCCTGACTGATCGATCAGTCAACAAGGGAAATTCCGCCCGCGTTTCCGGTTGACCACCCGTTCGCTCGTCCGCTACTGTGCTGACTGTTCGATCGATCAGTTTTTCGCTTCCTGCGGATTCGCGGCATTCGCCCGGCTCCACGCAGCCCCGACAAAAGCTCATGCCGCCGGCCCGACCGCGCGCCGGCAGGCTCAAGGAGACAGCTTCATGAAACGCTTTCCGTCGTCCACGCGCCGTTTTCCCAACCTTCACTGAGAGGGGCCGCCATGTCGCGCAAAATCGCTCTCGACGCCAACGCGCCCGCTCCGGTGACGACACCCGACGACACGCAGCGTGCGCTGTATTTCAAGGTTGCCGTTCGGCTCGTGCCGTTTCTGATCGTGTGTTACGTGGTTGCGTATCTCGACCGCATCAACGTCGGGTTCGCCAAGCTGCAGATGCAGGAGGCGCTCGGGTTCAGCGACGCCGTGTACGGTCTGGGCGCGGGCATCTTTTTCATCGGCTACTTTCTGTTCGAAGTGCCGAGCAATCTGCTTTTGCAGCGTATCGGCGCGCGCAAGACCATCACGCGCATCATGGTGCTGTGGGGCATCACCGGCTGCGCGATGGCGACGGTATCGAGTCCCGCCGCGTTCTACGTGCTGCGCTTTCTGCTCGGTGTGTTCGAGGCGGGCTTCTTTCCGGGCGTGGTCTATTTCCTGAGCCAGTGGTTCCCGCGCAGCCGGCGCGGGCAGATTCTCGGCCTCTTCATGACGGGCTTTCCGATCGCGGGCATGATCGGCGGCCCGATATCGGGATGGGCGATGTCGCATCTCGCGGGCATCGCGGGTCTCGCGGGCTGGCAGTGGCTGTATATCGTCGAAGCGGTGCCGGCGGTGCTGCTGGGCATCGTGACGTGGTTCACGCTGCCGGACGACATCGAACGCGCCCGATGGCTCACCGAGCCGGAGCGCGACACCTTGCGCCATGCTTTGCGCGCCGAAGGGCACGACGAGGGCTCGAAACATGCCGGCCAGTTGCGGCAGGTGATCGCCGACCCGAAGGTGTATCTCATGAGCTTCGCGTACTTCACGTTCATCTGCGGCACGTATGCGCTGAGTTTCTGGCTGCCGACGGTGCTGAAGGCCGCGGGCGCGACGAGCGTGGAGCGTATCGGCTGGCTGTCGGCGATTCCGTACGGCATCGCGGCCATCGGCATGGTGCTGATCTGCCGTCACTCGGACCGGCTGCTCGAACGCCGCTGGCACGGCGCGCTGTCCGCCTTTGCCGGAGCCATCGCGCTTTCGCTGCTGCCGCTTCTGGCGCATGATCTCACTGCGACCATCGTGCTGCTGACGATCGCCTCGAACACCGTGATCGTCACCATTCCGCTGCTGTGGTCGCTAGCGTCGGCATACTTAGCGGGCTCGCCGGCCGCCGCGGCCGCCATCGCGTTCGTCAACAGCCTGGGTCTCCTGGGCGGCTTCGCCAGTCCGTTCGCGATGGGCTGGCTCAAGACCCTGAGCGGCACGCTGAACAGCGGTCTCTATCTGATGACGACGCTGCTCGCACTCGGCGCCTGCGCCATGCTGTGCATGCGCGCCGGAGCACGGACAAACGGATGACGAACGAAGCGACGAACCCAACGCAAGCGCAGCCGGCACACATGGAACAGACCTTCGAGGATGCATCGCCGGGAAGCCTGCTGGGCGCGAGCGTCGCCCGGCTGGACGGCGCGCGATTCGTCTCGGGACGGGTGGACTACAGCGCCGATCTCATTCCGCAAGGCGCGCTCCACCTCGCGATCCTGCGCAGCGCTCACGCCTGCGCGACCCTCGTTTCGATCGATCTGTCCGATGCGCTCGCCATGCCCGGCGTCGTGGCCGGGCTGACGGGCGAAGACGCCGCGCGTCTGTCCGATCCCATGCCGCCCGCGATGGATCTGCCGGCCAAAGGCGCGCGCGGTCCGCTGCAGAGCCGCTGTCTCGCATTGGGCCACGCGACGTACTTCGGGCAGCCGGTCGCGGCGCTCGTGGCGACATCGGTCCATGATGCGCAAGCGGCGCTCGAGAAGATTCGCGTCGAATACGAAGTGCATGTGGCGACGACGAACGCGCACGACGCCTTGCGCGAAGGTGCGCCGATCGTCCAGCCCGGCTGGGACACGAACCTCCTCGTGCGCGACCGCATTCGTTCAGGCGATGCCGATGCCGCCTTCGCGCGCGCGGCGCATGTCGCGCGGGGCGAACTGACGATCGGCGCATCGACGAGCGCGCCGATGGAAACGCTCTGCTATATCGCCGAATGGGACGCACGCGGCGAACGCTATACGCTGACTGGCACGTTCCAGAATCCTCATACGAGCCGCTGGCTGCTCGCGGCGGCGCTGCGTGTGAAGGAGTCGCAGGTGCGGGTGATCGCGCCGCGCATCGGCGGAACGTTCGGGCTCAAGATGGCGGGGCATCCGGAGGAAGTGCTGGTCGCGCTGTTCAGCCGCATCACGAAGCGCCCGGTCGCGTGGGTCGAGGAGCGGCGCGAGACGCTGCTCGCGGGGGCGCGCTCGCAACATCACAGCTTCGAGATCGCAGCGGACGAGCACGGCAGGCTGATTGGCTGGCGCGACCGGATGCTGGTCGACGTCGGTATCATCGGAGCGGGTCATAGCTGGGCGATGGCGCTCGTCACGCCGGCGGTGTTTCCGACCGTCTATACCATCGAGCATTGCGATATCGAATGCTCGCTCGCCATCACCAACCAGCCGCCGTGGCAGGCCATTCGCGGTTACGGCAAGGAGATCGGCAACCTCGTGCTGGAGCGTGCCGTCGATCTGCTCGCCCGTCAGACCGGCATCGATCCGGTCGAGCTGCGGCGGCGCAATCTGGTTGCGCGCGAAGCCTTGCCGCGTCTGCTGCCATCGGGACTCAACGTGGATAGCGGCGACTATCCGGGCGGCCTCGAACAATTGCTGACCCTGTTCGATTACCCGCGATGGCAGGCGCGCTCGCGGGCCGCGCGTGATACGGAGCGGCGCATCGGCATAGGGATCGCGTTCGAACTGACGCCGGAAGGCGGCGCGCGGCCCGGCAACTTTCCCAATGGCTACGAGACATCGACGGTGCGCATGATGCCCTCGGGCGACGTGCAGGTGCTCACGGGCGTGACATCGCCCGGCAGCGGCAGCGACACCGGCATCGCGCAGATGGTGGCGGGCGAACTGGGCTTGCGCGCGGATCAGGTGCGCGTGATCGAAGGCGACACCGACGTGACGCCGCTCGGCACCGGCAACGCCAGCAGCCGCGCGCTGATGTACGGCGGAACCGCCGCGTATCTGGCCGCGCAGGAGCTGCGCGAGCGGCTTCGGCAATGCGCGGCCAACATGCTGGGCGGTGCGCCCGGCGATATCGTGCTCCGTGACGGCCACGCGCAACGCATGACGGACGGCGCGAAGATCGCCGTCGCCGAACTCGCGCTCGGTGCGCATCTGCGGCCATTCACGGTGGCGGCGGGCGTGACACTCCCGCTGGAAGTGACGCGCAGCTTCGCGCCGAAGAACGTGCGCGTTGAGCCGGACGCGCAGGGCCGCATCGCCACGTATCCGACGTTTTCCTACTCCGTGCATGCCGTGGCGCTCGAACTCGACATGCTCACCGGCAACAGCAAGCTGCTCGACTATGCCGTCGTCCACGACTGCGGCGCGATGATCAACCCCGCGCTCGTCGAAGCACAACTGCGCGGCGCGATCGTCATGGGGATCGGCGTCGCGTTGTGGGAACTCATCCGGTTCGACGAACGGCATCGCATGATCACCGATCGCTTCAAGAGCTACCTGTTGCCGCGTGCGAACGATCTGCCGCCGATTCGCGTCGGACATCGCGTCACGCTCAATCCGTTTCATCCGCTCGGCATGAAGGGCGCGGGGGAATCGGGACTCGGCGGGGCTCTCGCCGCCGTCAGCAACGCCGTGGCGAATGCGCTCGGCGACGACGCGCGGCTCGAACACGTTCCGGCGACACCCGCGCACGTCATCGCATCTCTGAAGGAGCGATGCGCATGATCGGCCATTACTTCAAGTTTCATCAGCCGGCGACACTCGGCGAAGCGTGCGGCCTGCTGGCCCGTTTTCAGGACGATGCATCCGTGCTCGGCGGCGGCACGATGCTGGTGCCGTCGATGTCGGCGAATCTCGCGCGGCCGGGTCATCTGATCGGTCTCGCGGCGCTCGGCCTGAACGAGATCGCGCTCGCCGACACGCATCTGCATATCGGCGCCATGACGACGTATGCGCGCCTGCTCGCCTCGCCGCTCGTCGCAACGCACGCGCCGCTGCTCGCCGCGATGACCGCGCAGGTCACGGGCGGTGCGTCGATTCTGAATCAGGGCACGCTCGGCGGGGCCGCGAGCTTCGCGAATCCGTCGTCGGATGCGCCGGGCTGTCTCGCCGCGCTGGAGGCGATCTTCGAGCTGAGCTCGTCGCGTGGCGTGCGTCACATCGCGGCAAGCGATTTTTTCATCGACGCCTTTCGCACCGCACGGCGCGCCGACGAAATTCTCACCGGCATTCGCGTGCCGCGCGACGCGACGCTCGTCGGCTGCGAGTATCAAAAGTACAAGGCGAGCGCGAGTTCGTGGCCGATCGTGACGGTCGCGTGTTCGCTGCATCGCAGCGACGAGATGAGCGTGCGGCTCGCGGTCGGCGCGGCCGGGCAGCGGCCTGCGTATCGGCGGTTCGTGATCGACGAAGACACGCTGCGCGCGCCCGATGCCTTCATCGAACACGCGGCGCTGAGTGCGCTGGATCTCGTCGGCGCCGGCTGGAGCGACGAACTCGCGGATGGCAACTACCGTCGCGCGATCGTGCCGGGTGTGGTGAAGCGGCACATGCGCAGCGTACTTACCGGAAGCAGGCTATGAAACAAACGATCGAGGTGCGGCTCACGCTCAACGGCGAGCCGCGTTGCGTGCAGGTGGATTCGCGCCAGTTGCTCGTCGAGGTGATTCGCGATGCGCTGGATGCTAAAGGCACGCGTATCGGCTGTCTGACGGGCGATTGCGGCGCGTGCACGGTGCTGATCGATGGCGAGGTGCGCAAGTCGTGCCTCGTGCTGGCGGCGTCGATAAGCGGCAATGATGTGCGGACCATCGAAGGCATCGAGAGCATCGAAGCGTTGCAGGAGGCGTTTATCGCCGAGAACGGGTTTCAGTGCGGCTTCTGCACGAGCGGAATGATCGTCGCGGCGGCGGACCTGCTCAGGAACAATCCTCGGCCGAGCCGAGATGAGATCCGGCGCGCCATCAGCGGCAATCTGTGCCGATGCACGGGCTACGAAAGCATCGTCGAGGCGATACATCGCGCGGCGCACGGCGCAACCGGCTGACGTCGCGCTCGACTCGGCAGCGCCGCGAGTCCCGCGCCAGCCGGTTTCGCGACCACGCGCTTCACGAATCACCGCAAGGAGGAAACGATGTCTCAGCAACCCGGCGTCACGATCTACGTGACTTATGAAGGCGAACCCGGCGTTCGTTTCGATCGCGCGTACTACGTGGATCATCATCTGCCGCTCGTGATGCGGCATTGGTCGCGATACGGTTTGCAAAGCGTCGCGGCGTTTTTCCCGGCAGTGGCGCGAGCGGGAACGCTCGCCATCTGCGAATGCCGCTTTAGCGACATGGCATCGGTCGATGCGGCGTTCGCTTCGCCTGAAGCGGCCGAAGTGATGGCCGACCTGCCGAATTTCACCGATCTCGCGGCGCATCGCTCACGCGCAACGCCGCTATAAAGCAGTTAGAGCCGTGGCACATCGCGCCCGCGCGCATCATCTGATTCATTGCAAGGAGAAGAACCATGGAAATCGGCATCATCGGACTGGGCGCGATGGGGCGTGCGATGGCGCGCAATCTCGCGCGCGCGGGACATGACGTGAAAGCGTGGAACCGCTCGGGCGGATCGGTGGATGGTGTGACGATGGTCGCATCGCCCGTCGAGGCATTTCGGGGCGATGCGGTCTTCACCATGCTGTCCGACGACGACGCGATCCGCTCGACGCTGATCGCGTCCGGCGTACTTGCGCAAGCGAAGGCAGGTCTCGTGCATGTGGTCGCATCGACGATCTCGGTCGCGTTCGCACGCGAACTGGTCGCGCTCCATGCGGCGGCGGGCATCGGCTACGTGTCGGCGCCCGTGCTCGGACGACCCGATGTCGCGGCGAAAGGCGAACTCAATGTACTGGCGGGAGGACCGCCGGATGCAATCGCAAAGGTGCGGCCGCTGCTCGATGTGATCGGCGGCCGCATCTGGGACATGGGCGACGAAGCGCCGACCGCGAACGCCGCGAAGATTGCCTGCAACATGATGATCACGATGGCGATCGAAGCGATGGCCGAGGCCGTCGTGCTCACCGAAGCGAACGGTTTGCCGCGCGAGCGCTTTTTCGACGTGATTCTGAATACGCTGTTCGGCAGCCGGTCGTATCAGGTGTACTCGGCGAACATCGCCAATGCGAACTACGAACCGGGCTTCAAGGCGACGCTCGGGTTGAAGGATTTAAAGCTCGCGTCCCAGGCGGCCGCGGACGCGGGCCGCACGTTGCCGATGCTCACCGCGGTGCATGGACGCATGAGCGAAACGGTCGCTGCGGGGATGGGCGAAAGAGACTGGTCGGCGATGGCGAAATACACGATCGAGTCGGATCGGTCGAAGTAGCTCTTTCATTCGTCCAGGAAAAGTCGGTTGTTTGCCGGCGCAGACGATTTTCATATCGAACAGGTCAGGTTTGGGCCGCCAAGTGCCGGAGCGCCATGCATCTTTCAGTCCGCAAGCGGGGGTGAGCCGAAGACGTATATCATTGCGATTGACCACGACGCCTGCTCCGCGCGCCGCACCGATATGCCTCCAAACAAGCACCGTTCGAAAATGGACGACATTAGAAACGATTCCGCGCAAACACACGCGCCATCCGGGATTGCAACGATGCCCTTCCTCGTATGGGGAAGTCATATCGGTCAGCTTTTCGATTCCGCTACCGACCTGCGCGAGATGCTCGTGCCTTATTTTCGTGCGGGCCTCTTGAACAACGAGCGCTGCCTCTGGGTCACGGACGGTGCGTTCGGCGTCGAAGACGCCCGCGCCGCATTGCGTGAAGCCGTGCCCGACCTCGACGACCGCGAGCGGAGAGGGCAGATCGAAATCTCGGACAAAAGCGCGTTTTATGATCCGGCGCAGCCTCTGCGTCCACGCCGACTGGTGGAAGGACTCGTAGAGCGCGAGCGCGAGGCGCTCGCTGCGGGCTACCGAGGCGTGCGGACGAATGGCAATTGCGCATGGGTCAAGAGCGCTCAGTGGAATAGCTTCCTCGAGTACGAAACGGGCGTACAGGAAGCCGTTCAGGGCCGGCGCCTCATTTGCATGTGCAGCTACCAGCATGATCTTATCGATGAACCGCAAGTGAACGACGTGGTTCAACGGCATCATCTTCTGCTCCAGAGCCCATCCGCACGCCCGTCAGTCGCAGACCGCCCTGTGGATCAACCGATCGGCATGACAGATGGCGATCCCGATCCCACCAGACTGATCGCGCTGTTAAACGAGGATCTGGCCGCCAGCAGGGCACTCCATGACCTGTCGCTGCATATGCTCGTCGAACAGGAGCCGTCGGCCCTGTATGGACGCATTGTCGAGGCGGCGAGACAGTTGCTCGGATCGGATTTCGCCAGCCTGCAGATGCTTTCGGGCGCCACGGGCGAAACGCTGCAGCTCGAACTGATCGCCCACTGCGGCTTTACGCTGACGGCGGCGACGCACTGGCGCAAGGTGTTTATCGATTCGACCACGAGCTGCGGCGTCGCGTTGGCGACGGGCAAGCGTGTCATCATCGATGACGTCGAGACGTGCGATCTTCTGGTCGATACGACGGATTTGCTGGTCTTTCGCGAAACCGGGATTCGCGCGATGCAGACCACGCCCTTGCGTGCCCGCGACGGAGAGCTGATCGGCATGTTGTCGACGCACTGGGGGCATGCCTACGAGCCAAACGATCGTCAGCTTCAGTTGCTGGATATCCTGGCGCGCGAGGCGGCGGGCCTGATCGCCCGTATGCGTGACGAAGCGCGTTTGCGGGAAAGCGAAGCCCGCTTGCAGCATATGGACCGGATGAAAGAACAGTTTCTCGCGACGCTCGCGCATGAACTGCGTAATCCGCTGGCTCCGATCCGTAATGGGCTGCAAATCCTGCGCCAGAACCAGACCTCGGCGGGCGCCGGCGCGGTGTTCGAGATGCTCGATCGCCAGATCGAGCATATGGTGCGGCTGGTGGATGACCTGATGGAAGTCGCGCGCATCAACACGGGTACGATCCAGTTGCGTCGACAACCCATCGACGTGACAACGGTGCTCGAAGCTGCGATCGAGCTTAGCCGTACCGCTGTCGAGAGCGCGGGACATGCGTTGAAAGTCGATCTGCCGAGCGACGGATTCACCGTCGACGGCGACGAAGTACGCCTCGCTCAGGTCTTCTCCAACCTGATCAACAATGCGGCCAAATACACGCCGGCTGGTGGACGAATCGACATTGCGATGGTGCGCACAGGCAGTTGTGTCGAGATCGGGATCTCGGACACAGGGGTTGGTTTTTCGCCCGAAGAGCAATCGTTATTGTTCGTGCCGTTCTCGCGGTTGCAACCGGCGGCTCATGGGGATGGCCTCGGCGTGGGACTGGCGCTCGCGAAAAAACTGGTCGAGCTGCACGGCGGATCGATCTCGGCGAACAGCGATGGCCGCGACAAGGGAAGTTGCTTTACCGTTTCGCTGCCCGTTCAGGAAGCAGCACGTCGCCACGCGTCTGCTGGGCGCGACGCCGGACTGGACGACTTTGCAGGGCTGAGAGTAGCGGTCGTGGATGACAATCACGATGCGGCCGACAGCCTCGGTGAGCTCCTTCGTGTGATCGGCTGCGACGCTGCGGTCTACTACGACGGCGCGCGCGCACTGGACGCCCTTGAGAAGTCCGCCCCGGCAGTCGCGTTCATTGATCTGGGCATGCCGGGTATGGATGGGTACGAACTGGCACGACGATTCCGCGCGGGAGCGGCTGCCAACAGCGTGCAACTCGTCGCGCTTACCGGGTGGGGGCAACCGGAAGATCGGGCTCGAAGCGCGCAGGCGGGATTTGACTTGCACCTGACTAAGCCGATCAGTATGTCGCGGTTGAATGAGGTTTTGCGGGGCAGTGGCGCTATGTGAAAAGCGCGGCGCGGAAATTGCCCCGGTCCGTCGTGTTTGTGATCGCTGTCCGGGCAATGCGGAAGGCTCGTCTCTCGAACATTGGATGGAAACGCGGGTCGCGCGCTTCGCGACTCGCCGCTACGATTGGCACGCGCTCAAGTTTGAGGCGGACTACGATCTCAGGTATCGCCGTCCCCAGACGGTCGGCGCTTATCAGCTGAAACCGTCAGTGAGAGCGGATTCGCGCACGCTCCTCGAAGCGATCGAATTGCCATGTCGCCTCACTCGAGCTTCAAACTGCGCATCACGGACCGGAGAAGCGACGCAGCCACGCCATCGTGTTCGCATCGGTCCAGCGTGAGCCGCCGAAGGAGCCGTGCTGCCTGACCTGAAGCGGTTCCAATGCGCGCGCTATGGCTTCGTAGTAGGTGAGCGGCGTCTGCAGATGGCGGTCTCCGAGCGTCGGCGACGGACCCGCCAGAAGCACCGTGTTACTCGCGACATGTCCTGCGCGAAATGCCGCGGCTTCGGCACGTCGCACTGCCGAAGCATCCTTGTTTTTCAGCGCTTCTCCGATGATGGTGATCCAGCTCGGGCACTTGTAACCTTCGAGCATATGATCCACCGACACGTCGAGATCCTCGACCTCGACGCCCCAGTAGCGCCAGCCCCACGCATAGGCCTGGTCGAAGTAGGTGCGCGCATACGGGCCGTTCGGAAGCCCCTGAAAGAAATAGCCGCCGTAGCCGGAGACCACGTCCACGATGCGCAACACGTCGGCCGTGAAGGAAAGCAGGCGATCGAGGTCGACGTGCCAGTCGAACTCGAAGCGGTAAAAGCTCGCCTTCCCCGCTTCGGATACCGGCCGATAGCCATGAAACATGTACATCCATGAATCGCTGTATCGCTCATCCGCGAAACCGTAGCCCCAGTCCTCGTGGCGCCGCAGATCGGGCAGCTCGATCTGTTCGAAGCTTCGGCGCGCCGCAGCCGACCAGGGCTTGACCAGCGCGCCGACCGACGTGGACTTGTACAGGCGAAACGGATCGCCCCACCTGCGCAAATAAAGATCCCACACGCGGCGAGCGATGACGGGGCCAGGCGGCGCATCCACGAACAGCAAAAGATGCATCTTGAGTTCGATGAGCGGAGCGCCTACCGCGGGGTCCCGGCAGGGAATGTATAGCGGATTGGTGGCCACTGTCTCAGTTATCCGGAAGATTGTCGCGGTCCGCGCTGTTCACCTCCCAGACATCCGATTGAAACGTCCGTTGCTCCGAGAGGAAGGTACAGAAGTTCGCATAGTCGGTCGTCTCGCCTCGTCCGTTGACGAGGACGACAGCCATCTCGCCATCGCTCGTGAGCGTCCGGCGATCGAACGCGAGGAAATCGGACGTATTGCCCGTGCTGATGACGAACTCGTGCAACGGCGCGAAGTCTTCGTACTCCTCGTCCGACTCGTACTCTTCGACGACTTGCCGCGCGCTCCTCAACGAAAGCCGTGAGAGTTGCATGTAGTCTGCTATGCCGTTCGAGATCAGCAGAAACTGCCGGTAAGAAGGCGGGGCTGACAGACCCTGACTGGCCAGATGCGTATCGAGCGCACGGAGTTCTTCCTCGGACACAGGCGGTGAAAGATGTGCGTCGGCCGGTCTGCGCTTCCTGAACTGCGCGTTCTTGCTCTGCAGCTCAAGGGTTTCGACAAGTGTATTTCTCATCTCTTCGTCATTCATCTCCACACTCCTTTTCATTTGCATTTGCATGATTTGTGTGCGGCAATGCCCCCCGGATATTTCTTCGGGTCGTGGGCATCCATTGCTGGCCCGACGGTTCGGTTCACTCTCGCGTCGGCCCATTTCAGGTTATCGGTAGTCAGCGGTCCTCCCAATCCTGCAGGGTGTGCGTGGTCGGGGTTCATCGCGCCCCGCCCGGAGCGGCGCACCGGCGTCTCGGCCTTCTTGAGCCATTTCTTGTACTGGCAATCGGAATGGAACTTGGCCGCGACTTCGGGGCTCTTCGGACCCTTCTGCTCCACAAGCTCGTCGAACTCGTCCGAGAAATCCGAGAGTCCCGAGGTGTAGTTGGCGTTCGCCGCATTCTGCGCCACGCGCTGCTTTGCCGTGAGATCCGGATACTTCGAAGCGTTGTGCGACGGGCTGCGCTCCACGTTGCGCTTCTCGTGTTTGGATTCGTTATACGCCTTCACCATCGCGCACAACTGCTCGACCATGCAGTCGTCCCATCGGCGCTCTTTCGTTTTCTCTTCGCAATTCACATTCAACGGCATCTTGGGCGGCGGCGTTTGCGGCGTTTGCTGTTCCTTGCCCGTGGTGTTCGCCGGACTGCCACCGTTGTTGGTCGTGTCCTCGCCAAGCAGATGAACGTTCTTTCCTTCCACCTTGACGTCCATCGAGCCAGGCGCGATGAATTGCGTCTTGCCTTCTTCTCGCGACGAGACGACACCGCCTCCCGTGCCCTTGCTTGCCATGTCCGGTGAAGCGCTGCTGTAGAAATACGCCTTCCCGATTGCAATCTTGCAGCCCTCGATGAGCACCGTAGTCGAACCGTCACTCAACTGGTCGGAGGTGCGCCCGAGGTTCGGCAACGGCGTCGGCACGAAAGGCGCCGGCGGACCAGGCATCTTGCAGACATTGGGCATCAATGCCGGCGCCAGGCCGTTGCTTCCTTCCGTAACGGGTGTTTTCGGCGGATTGACCGCCACGCTCACCACGGCTGCACCGTCATCGCGGATGTCGAAAGGTCGAGCAGCACGGCTGCGCGATGACCTCCCGTCGAGGCGGACCACAGTATCGGTGTCGGTCCTTTCGCATAGCCGCGTTGCATGGCGATCACGGCAAGGCACGCGAAAAGGGGCCCGGACGCCGCTCCCACGTCGCCCCAGCAATCGGCTGGCGTCTGAAAGTCGTGTGCATCGACGAATGATTTCTGCACGCGAAGCAGCGAATAGGAGAGCTCTTCGTTACGGTGCCGCTCGCCGTTGAGATCGCAGTACGTCGCCGATACGCCTTTGCTCCCCGCCGGCAACTTCACGATGGCATTCCGCAATGCCGCGGTCAGCCCGTTGCCGACGCACACGGGCGTGCTCGTTGCGGTATGCGGCTCGACGACCGTGCTGCAGGCTAGGACACGGGCCAGTATCGGCAAGGCGAACCTGCGCGCCATGTCTTCGCTCGCGAGCACGCACGTGCCTGCGCCTTCTCCCGGAGGGAAACCGTTACGGTTCGACGACGACATCAGCGCACCTGTGTCGTCGAGCCATTCGAGCGTTACAGGCGATTGATAGGAGTCCACTCCGGCGGCGAGGCATATTTCCGCCAGGCCCTGCGCGATAGCATTGGCCGCCGCCTGGATCGCCATGAGACCGGCGGCGTGCCCGCATGCGAGTCCGTGTACAGTCGACGGCGCCAGATCGCAAACACTCGCGATGCATTCCGCTGCCCTGGACTTGCAATCGTCAGGCAGCCCTGGACGGGCTTCGGGCAGTCCTACCCAGCACTGCCGCCGGGACGCTGCGCGCCAGGCATCGGCGACGGCGTCGGAAAGCGCTTCGCCGAGCGAGGATGCGAGCAGCGTGTTCAGGCGAAGCGAGATGTCCGCGCCCGGGTCGAGCAGCGCATCGGATGCGAGCTTCATAGGCCTGCCCGCTTTGTCGACGAAGTATGGATGCGCAGCGAGCGCGGAGATGCCGGCGCGCACGGCTGACGAAGAGGCGAGCGCGTTCAGGCCGACAGGACTGCGGCCGCCGATGCCGCAAATGCATACCTCACTGGAAGGCGAGCCACTGAAGCTTACGGAGTCGGCCATGTCGCGCGCCTCAGAGCACGGTCTTCTCAAGGACTACGGTTTCGTCGAGCTGGTCGATTCGCCCGTTGCCGACCACTGACGTCTGCCACACGAGAATGAGCCTGCGTGCATCCGGTTCGATGACGACAGTGGCGAGCTGCGCGCGGTGCGTGACGACATCGGCGCCGAAGTGCGTCTTGAAAGTCGGGTGAATCCTCGGCAATGCGAACGCGAGCTGGCCATCGGCTGTGAGATTTGAGAGCTCGACACGCTCGCCGCCGATCAGGAAGCGATCCGCTTGCTGATCGGCCGGCGCACAGTTGTGATAGCGCTGATCGAAGTCTTCGGCCCAGAGCGGAAAGCGCTTCTGCAGCCAGTCGTCGTCATACGTGCCCGCCCGTTCGCGGCGGGGCGACCAATGGCACGAGATCGCACCGAATCCGGCGGGCGCGGGGCGGTCCGTGGCTGCGGCGATCAACTGCGCAGGATGCTCGATGTTCGGCGCGCGCTTTCCCACGCAAGCCTGGGCGCTCATCGCGAAGCCCACGCCAACCGGATTACGGTCTTCGAGCCGGTGGTCCTGCGGATTCGGCGCAAACGCATCCCAGCCGCCATAGGCGCGCTCGTAGCGGATGGGCAACGACCCGAAGGGAATGGGCTCCGTCAGGCGCACCGTGCCGAACGCGCTGCGTTCCCAGATGCGGTCTCCGAACACCCGCAGTCTCTTGTCGATCCCGCCGACGCTCATGCGAACGTCGACCACGCGCGCGACACGGCCGCGAGGTGCCCAAGCGCTCCCGTTCAGGACGATGTCGGTGCACGCCTTGAGTCCGTGGAGGTCCGCCTCGTAGCGCAGGCTGCTATTGTCGAAGCGATCGTACGGCTGCGGGACCATGAAGGGCGGAATCTGGTTCTCGGCGATTGCAGTGGACCCGTCCGCGCGGATGGTAAAAGTCGCCTTCACCACGACGAGCCAAAGGGAATTCGCGTCCCGGTCCTGGATCCAGGTTCCCTGCGTGCTGTACGGGGTGAAGTTGGTGACGGTCCACATCGGCAATCCCGGCGGTCAGCCGGCCTCGTTCCGGGATGAGGGAGCGATCATGCGGACGAGTTCGCGCGCATGGGTGCGGCCGGTTGGCAACGGATAATCCGAATCCGCCTTGGTCTCGCGTTCTTTAAACGATCCGCGCGACTCGTTTTTGAAAGAGGCCGCGTGTCTGCCGTCATGACGGCCCTGCGCCCCTCGATGCGCACACCGACGCAGGAAGGCCTGTTAAATCGACGCCAGCAACGCGCGCTTCTGCCGCCACGCTGGCGCGGCGCAGTTGAAGAGCACGCCGCGCGGATCGGCGAGACGCATCTGCATGGCCGCCGCCGCACGCTGCCGCTGTGCGCCGTTGCGCAAAACGCCGACGTACTGCGCTTTCGACGGCAGCGCGCCCATGAAATGACGCACTTTGCCCGGCATTCGCGTCCTGTTTTCTTCCCACCACGCACGCGCTTTGTCGGGATCTGGCCACGGCGCGCCGTCGTCTTCCTCCTGGGCGGCATCGGAGTCTTCGTGAGACTTCGGCCGCTCGAGCCGAAGCCGCACGAAGTCCGCGCCCGTGATGAGGCTGAACGCTTCTCCAGCGAGCCGGGCGAGGCGCTCATCGCCCATATGTCCGGTCAGCCAGTGGACGTACCGCGGATCGCCGGCAAAGCCGATGGCTCGAATCAGCCCGCGCACGCCTTCCTGCCGTGCCGCGATCTCCTCCAGCCAGCGATGCGCGTCGGCAGGTGGCAGCACGCTTGCGGTGAGCGCGAGAGCAGTCTCGCTGAACGCCGAGGTCGTGAGCGAAAGTTCGCGGAGGATGGCGAGCGGAGCCTGGCGATTGCCGAGCAACAGCGCCGAGCGCGCGGCGTGGAATCGACACGACGCGTCCGGGTCATCGAGGCGGGATTCGCATGCATCGAGGAGATCGACGCGGCCGATCTCGCCCGCGCAGCGCAATGCAGCCGCCCGCAGCGCAGGGTCGCCGGAGACGAGCGCCATATCCAGATGACGCTTCGGATCGACGCGATGCTGCACGCATCCTTCGAGCCCCGCGAGCCGGGCGGCCGGATCCTCGCACGCGAGCAGCATCGCGACGACGCCCGAGAGCCGGCTCGCGCTCACCCAGCCGAACGCCGAATGGAGGCCCGGCCGCGCATCGGGCACGGCCTGGCCCAGTGCGATCAGCCGCAGAATCGCCGGATCGGACTGGCTCTCTATGCATCCGATGGCGGCAGTGAAAAGCTCGCCCTTGCCCGTGCGCTCGAGCGCCTGAATGCTCGAACGCACTCCCGCGCGGCCCGCCACGGCAATGCCATCGAGGTGCGCTGCCAAGCGCTCGTCGAGCCGGGCCAGGTCGGACAATCTCACGTGCGGCGCGCGCACGAGCCGCGAGCGAACCCTGCGCAGACCGGCGGCGTCCTCCACATGCTGGTCGAGCACGCGAAACAGCACGCCGCTCGCGGCATCCGCCGCCGGCTCGCGCGGCCTGAGCGTCGGCACGTGTTCACGAGCTTCCATTTTGTGCACGCCGTGCGTCAGTTGATCTGAACCGATCCGCCGAAAATGCGATTCGTGCCCGACGCACTACTCGATACGCTGCTGCCGCGTATGCGCACGTGTCCGGCGCGCGTGAGCGTGATGCTCGCCTTGCCACAGCGCAGCACCATTTCATCTGTGGCCGTCACGACGAGCCGCTTGCCGTCGGCGTCGACTTCGACCTGCCCGGGCAGGTCGTCGAGCGGCCAGGATTCCGTGCCGAGCAGACAGCCGATGATGATCGGCCGGGCGGGATCGCCTGCCTCGAACATCAGCGCCACCTGGCGGCCGATATGCACGCCGCGCAGATCGGTGACCGTGCGCGCCATCAGGGCCGCGCCCGCCGGCTGACCGGGAATGACGACGAGCGCGGACGCTCCGTCGCCGCTGAATCCGATCAGCTCGCCGATTCGCACGCCGTCTATGGCCGGAAGCGGCCCCGGTTCAAGAAAATCGCGTCCACTCATCGCACTCTCCGCACGTTTCGCTGTGTCATCCAAAGACGAACGACACGGCGCCGTTTTCAACGCGGTGCGCCAACGCGGCAGCGGTGGAAGATTCGAGGATGTCATTTTGAGAATCTCGAGGTGCTAATCAGGTCCCCCATCTTTACCGCAAGAACTGAATCGAACAAAGCCCCGCTAGCGGCACGCGTCGTTCCCTCCTACTAATAAATCTCTAATTCACCACGAGCACTATCCAGAATAAGCGCAAGTGATTGGTGTTATTTCAAATGCGCATTGAGTGCGAACTCAGACAGGGCCGACTCGTGTAATGAGACAGATATTGGCTGAGGCCTATTCGGAACTCATTAAAGCGCATTGCGACATTTAAAGATTAATCACACTGGCGAGACTCGATTTTACAGGCCTCAATTGCCAGTGCCGACTGCCGTTCATTCGTAGCGTCCAGAAATCGGATTTTCTCGATCGATCCGGATCGCTAGCAAAACCAGTCTCTGCGCGACTCGCAGACAAATTCGATGTCTTTTTTAAAAGACTGCAACCAGTTTGGGAAAGATCATGTACATATTCAAACATTCATCGAATTGTGAGTCCGCGCGGGCAGCGACCTCGGCGCTCTTTGCAGAGGATGGCTGCGGAGCCAGGCGTAGAACGGTGGTTGCGTTGGCCCTTGCTACGCTGCTCGTTCCGGTCGCGGCGCGCGCCCAGTGCAGCAACAGCGCCAACCCCGCGCTGCCTGCGGCGCCGGCACAGACCAACTTCTCCAATCAGTCGTTTGGCGCAGCGCCGCTGCCCCAGTATTACCTGAACGCCTCGGGGCAAAGGGGATGCAAAGGCGCTGACGACGGCTCCTGGAACGGCGACGGCCAGGATGGCTTCGCTGGTCAGTCGGGTGGTTCCTTCAACAGCGTCAACAGCGGGATTACGGTGAAGGGGGGCTTCGCGCCGACCATCATCAGCCCCACGATGGGAGCGGAATGGTCCGTCAACGGTGGTGACGGCGGTGCCGGCGGACAGGGCGGGTATGACGACAATGGCTCCGCCCACACGGGAGACGGCGGAGCGGGTGGCAATGGCGGCGCGGTCTCCGTACAGTTCAGCGGCACGGTTGGTCCCGACTCGAAAGGTGTCCTTCCGGAAGTCGCGCTCGACGTGGAAGCCAATGGCGGTACCGGCGGAGCGGGTGCCGAGTCCAATGCCCAAGGCAGACAGCCACTCTATGGCGGCAACGGGGGACAAGGGGGGCGGGGTGGTCAGGCAGCGCTCAACGCCTCAGGCAATATTCAGTTCTATGGTGTCGGCCTTCGCGCGTACGCCCTGGGCGGGGCCGGCGGGGAAGGTGGTAACTCGCCCACTCCGGGTGATCTTGCCGTGGAAGGCCATGGAGGCAAGGGCGGCGATGGCGGCGCCGGCGGTACCGCGACACTTGCGTATCAGAACGGCAGTCTGACCGCCAGCGCCCCTATAGGCCAGATCTTTCCGATGCAGGCAAACGCCGATGGCGGTAAGGGCGGCTACGCTGGCGGCGCGTTGGGTGGAAGTGGCAGTTTTGGCGGGACCGGCGGCGACGGAGGTAACGGCGGCACAGCCAGCGCGGAACTCGGCAGCAGTGGCCAGATCGCTTTCTCCGATCAGATGCAACCGGTGAACAGTCAGTATCAGCCGGGCAGCGGCGTAACCGCCAAGGCGAATGGCGGAGCGGGCGGGGAAGGTGGCACGGCCATCGACGGCAACATCCGCAATGAGGGCGGTGCGGGCGGCAACGGCGGGAATGCGGGCAGCGCGAGCGCCACCATCCTTGGCTCCATCGATTACACCGCGAATGTTCCGGCAGGGCAGTCTGCTGCCGGTTTGATCGGGGGCGAGGCGGTGCTGGTGCAGGCCAATGGGGGCGCCGGCGGTGTCGGTGACGGCGCCCAGGGCACTACCGTGGGTGAAGGCGGCAATGGCGGTAAGGCAGGCGCCGGCGGGAGCGCTTCGCTGGCCCTTGGAGACGCGACGAACACGGCGACAATCAAAACGAACGGCCCATATACGCATGGCGCCCTGGTGCAGAGTATCGGCGGCGGCGGGGGCAATGGCGGTAGTGTCAGCTTCGTGCTGAACGGCGCGGGCGGTGCAGGTGCAGCGGGCGGCGATGGCGGTGCGGTCACGGTGAACTCGGACCACGCCTTCGTCACGGCCGGCAGCACATCGGGCGAAGGCAGCATCCCGCTGATCGCCCAGAGCATCGGCGGTGGCGGCGGAAGTGGCGGCGACGCCAGCGGCGTCACCGTTGGTGCGGGTTTCCAGATCGGCGGCAACGGCGGCCAGGGCGGCAATGGTGGCGCGGTGAAACTCACGCTGGGCCAGAACAGCGTATTTGGCAGCCTCGACCAGAGCGGTGGCGCGGGGATACTCGCGCAAAGCATCGGCGGTTCGGGCGGCAATGCCGGCAACGCAACGTCGGCCGGCGGCGGGCTGATCACCATGGTGATCGGCGGGGATGCCCACGGTGGCGGCTCGGGAGGCCAGGTCACGGTCGACAACGGCGCGCTCGTCACGACCCATGGCGACCACGCAGCCGGCATCAAGGCCCAGTCGATCGGCGGCGGTGGCGGCAATGGCGGCAACGCTACAGCGTTCACGGTCGGCGGCCCCCTGTCGAGCTCGGTTGCCATTGGCGGACAAGGCGGCGGAGGCGGCGCGGCTGGCGCGGTTTCGCTGACCAACACGGGGCAGGTTGCCACGTATGGTTCGGATGCCGAAGGTGTCGTGCTGCAAAGCATCGGTGGCGGCGGCGGCTCCGGCGGCAGCGCCACGGCGCGTGCCGTGGCCGCATCGGGCAGCCCCAACATTCCTGCAATCAGTGTCAGCGTCGCGATCGGCGGCGCCGGCGGGACCGGTAACACCGGCGGCAACGTCACGCTCGATAATTCCGGGCTGATCACCACGGCGGGCGACAGCGCGACCGGCGTTTTCGCGCAATCCGTCGGTGGCGGCGGTGGTACGGGCGGCGACGCAACCGCCGCGTCCTACTCCGCGTCGCCTGCCAAAGGTGCGTCCCTGTCGGTCTCCGTGGCTCTCGGCGGCAGCGGCGGCACGGGCGGCACAGGCGGCGCCGTCAAGCTGGAAAACTCCGGGCTGATCGCCACCCTGGGACAGGACGCTCACGGCGTGTTCGCACAGTCGATTGGCGGTGGCGGCGGCAATGGCGGCACGGGCGATGCCTCGGCAACGGCGGCTAACGCCAAAGCCAGCTTCAGCGCGGCAATCGCGGTAGGCGGAACGGGTGGAACAGGGGGGACGGGCGGCACGGTCGGCCTGACCAACGACGGTTCGATCGCGACGCGCGGCGACGGCTCGGACGCCGTGTTCGCCCAGAGCGTGGGCGGCGGCGGCGGCGCAGGCGGCGGCGGTACCGCTGCGGCCAGCGGCGGCAAGGATGCTATCGCCGTCGGTGTCGGCGGCAAGGGTGGCGTCGGCGGCGACGGCAACACGGTGACGACGACCAACAACGGCAACATCGTCACCCGCGGCGCGGCGTCGACCGGCATCTTCGCGCAAAGCGTTGGCGGCGGCGGGGGCAAGGGCGGCAAGGGCGCGGCGGCCGCGGGCGGCAGCGGCGGCCTCGACACGATCTCCAACGCCCAGACCCTGTTCGGCATTCTGGGTCAGGGCCTCGGCCTCAACCAGGATGTGCAGAACCTGGGCAACAACATCCTGCAGGTCGGCGTGGTCGGCGAAAAAATCAAGGCGACTTATGGCGATCTGGAAAAGCTCCTCACGCAGCCGGATGGAGTATCGAAAGTTCTGGGCACCGTGTCGCAGATCAGCGTTGGCGTGTCGGTCGGCGGCAGCGGCGGCGCGGGTGGCCAGGGCGGCGCGGTGAACACCAGCAACACCGGCGCGATCGGCACCTATGGCGCGCAATCCCACGGCATCTTCGCGCAGAGCGTTGGCGGCGGCGGCGGCAGCGGCGGCGCGGCGAGTTCGGTCGGCAAGTCGAACAATGATTCGAAGGTGCAGGCCGCGGTCGCGGTGGGCGGCAGCGGCGGCGCGGCCGGCTCTGGCGGTGCGGTGAGTGTCGTGCAGAATGCGAATGGCGCGGTCGAGACGCAGGGGGTGGAAGCGTTTGGCGTGTACGCGCAGAGCGTAGGCGGCGGCGGCGGCAACGGCGCGATGTCGGGGGCGATCAGCGGTTCGCTGAAAAGCCTGTCGGTCGCCGTGGGCGGCAATGGCGGAAGCGCCGGGAATGGCGGCACCGTGAGCGTCGACAACAACGGCTCGGTCACGACACTGGGCAAGCACAGCGTCGGCATCTTCGCGCAAAGCATCGGCGGCGGCGGCGGTGTCGTGACGACCGCGAGCAGCGATGAGACGTTCGATCCCTCCAAAATCATCGTGAATCCTCAGGGACGGCTCGCCGACGTCTACGGCGTGACATTGAGCTTCGGCGGTCAGAACGGCAGTTCGGGAAAGGGCGGCGACGTCAGTGTCAACACGGAAGGCAACGTGACGACGAGCGGACTCGACGCGCACGGTATCGTCGCGCAGTCGATCGGCGGCGGGGGCGGGTTCGTGGTGGGCGGACAGATCGCGAACACGGCCTCCGGCGCCGGTAGCGCGAAGGGCGATGGCGGCAACGTTCTTGTTGTCGACACCAATAACACTGTAGCCACCAGCGGCGACGGCGCGTATGGGATCGTCGCACAATCGGTCGGCGGTGGCGGGGGCTTTGCCGGCGACCCGTCCGCCCCACAGGGCTACGGTGGCGCTACGAACGGCGCGGTATTTGCCAACAGCGGCAATGGCGGCACCGTCAACGTCATCGTGGCAAACGGCGGGAAGGTCGTGACGACCGGCCGGTACGCACCGGCGATCTTCGCGCAATCGGTCGGCGGCGGCGGCGGTCTGGTGGTCTCCAACTTCAACGCAATCAACTTGCCGAATGTGATGGGAGAGGGCAGCGCGGGCGGCGCGGGCGCGGGCGGCCCGGTCTTCGTCAACGTCAGGAATAACGACACGGTCATGGCGACAGGCGTCGGCTCCGCCGGCATCCTGGCGCAGAGCGACGGCCAGACAGCCGGGCGCATCTCGATCAACCTGGCGCCCGGCTCCAAAGTCATAGGCGGCACGACCGATCCCAATTTCCCGACGGGCAAGATGGTGGGGCAGGACCCGGAGTATCGCGATGCTGCCGCAATCCGTCTGCTGGGGGGCAATAACAACGTCATCACCAACCAGGGCACCATCCAGACCTTAGGCAAATACGCGATCCTGGCGTACCCCACGGTGTACGGGGGCGGGGCTGTCAGCACCACGGTCAACAACTCCGGCACTATCACCGGCGACATCGACATTGGCAGCACCAGTGTCGTCAACAATCTGGCCGGCGGCGTGATCGACACACCCACGAAGCTGAACGTCGGAGGCGGCACGGTGAACAACGCAGGAACGCTCAAAGTCGGCGGCGCCAATTCGGTCGGCAAGACGGTGCTCACCGGCAATCTCGTGCAGAGTCCGACCGGCGCGCTGAACGTCCAGATCGATCCGGCCAACAAGCGATCCGATGTCCTCGATGTTACCGGTACCGCATCGCTTGCCGGCAAGGTGCAGGTCGAGCCGGTGAGCTATCTGAAGAGTACGAGCACCGTGCTGACGGCGGCCGGCGGAATCCAGCCCGATGCGACGCTCGCGGGCACCTCGACGCCGGTCTACCGCTTCACGCCAGTGATGCAGGGCAACTCCGTCGCGATCAAGACCGATGCGGATTTCGTGGGTGCGAGCAAGGGTACTTCGGCCACACAGCAGAGCGTCGCATCCAACCTGGACCGGCTGTGGAACAGTGCCGATCCCGCCTTCGCACCCATCTTCGGAGCCTTCGGCAACGTCGGCAGTGCGTCGGGCTATGCGCAGACGCTGACCGCGGTCTCCGGCCAGGAACTGCTCGGCATCGCTGCGGCGCGCTACCAGGCGAGCCAGGCGTTCGCGCGTTCCGTCTTCAGTTGCCCGGTGTTTGCCGATGACGACACCACAGTGAGAAAGCAGGGCTCCTGCGTGTGGTTCCGCGCCTCGGGCATGTGGGAAAACCGCAGCGCCGACGCTTCCTTCCCCGGCTACGGCTGGCAAGGTTCGACGATGAAGGTCGGCGGTCAGGTCGAACTGCAGCCCGGCTGGTTCCTCGGTGGCGCCATTGGCTACGAGACCGACCGCTTCACCGGCAACGACAATCTGACCAGCGCCAACGGCAACGCGCTTCTGGGCGTCGTCGCGCTGAAGCACGAGGTCGGGCCGTGGACTTTCACCGGTGCGGCGGATGCCAGCTACGGCTGGATGAACAGCTCGCGCGTCATCCCGGGCGCCAACGCGGTGGCGACCGCCTCGCCCGATTCGTACACGCTCGGACTGCACTTGCGCGCGGCCTACCAGATCCCGTTCGACCGCTTCTACCTGGAGCCGGCGCTCGACGCCGATCTGAACGACGTCAATCTCCCCGGCTACACGGAGAGCGGTGCGGGTGCGCTGAACCTGAAGGTGAAGAGCGCGAACAGCGTCATTGCGAGCGGCACACCGAATCTGCGGATCGGGACGCGCGCGCAGATCGGGTCAGCGACAGTCGACGCCTATGTCGGCGCCGGGGTCAGCTTCATTGCAGGCAATAGCTACACGACCGACGCGTCATTCGCCGCTGCTCCGGGTTACGGCAACTTCACCAATACGCTCACCAATGCGCACGTCGCGGGCAAGTTCTCCGCCGGGGTGGAGGTGTATACGACCAAGCGCCTCGATGTGCGTCTGGAGTACGACGGGGTCGTTGCCGCGCACGAGGTTGAGAACGGTGGGCAGGTCCGGCTCAAGTACAGGTTCTGACGGCATCGTTGGGAGCGGCGAGAAGCATCGAGGCATCGGCAGCGGGCTACTTCTGTGGCCACCTATTAAGATACCGAACCGTATTCCATCAAGGCTGCCTTTCGAGCTTCACAATCGTCAGGTTCCCGTCAACGTTCTCGACGCGGACCCTGACCTTGTCACCCTCGCGAACCTGCTTGAGCAACGCGGCATCCTTCGCCTTGAACGCCATCGTCATCGGCGGCATGCCCACATTCTCAAGCGCGGCATGCTTGAGCGTGACCATACCGGTCGCGGCGTCGACCTTTTTGACTTCCGCATCGGTGAGCGCGGTCTTCGACGAGGCCTTTGCAGCCGACGGCTTCGCTGCCATGTTCATGCCAGCCATGTCATCGCCCGCAAACGCGGGGGCTGCAAACAGGGTTGCACAAGCGGCAGATGCAACGATCAATTTCTTCATTGAATTTCTCCAGATTGGGTGGATGACACTTGCGTGCCGGAAGGTACAGCATGGTAAGTTCGGGTCGCGCTGACCTGCCGTGCGCGACGGCGCTGTAGCAGAAGCCAAACTGCGGGAATCACGAACATCGAAAGAATTGGCGCCGTGACCATGCCACCGACCATCGGCGCGGTGATACGTTGCATGACCTCCGACCCGGCACCGTCGCCGATCATGATCGGAATGAGACCGGCCAGCACGACCGCAACGGTCATCGCTTTCGGCCTCACCCGCAACACGGCGCCTTCGCGAATCGCATCGAACAGCAGCGCCTCGGTCAGCAGTGCACCATCTTCGAGACGCCGGTTGAGCGCGCCTTTCAGGTACAACAACATCACGACGCCGAATTCCGCAGCCACACCCGCGAGCGCGATGAACCCGACCGCAGTGGCAACTGATACGGCATGCCCGAGTATCCAGATGAACCAGAGTCCGCCGATCAGCGCGAACGGTACCGTCGACATGAGCAGCAACGCGTCGGCCGTCGAATTAAAGGTCAGGAAAAGCAGCACGAAGATGACGACCAGCGTCACGGGAATGACGGTTCGGAGCCTGGCCGTCGCGCGCTCCAGGTACTCGAACTGCCCGGACCAGGCAATCGAATAGCCCGGAGGGAGGACGACCTTTTCTGCGACCGCTCGCTGCATCGCTTTCACCGCCGACTGCAGGTCCGTATTACGGATGTCGACGTAGACATAGCCCGAAAGACGCGCGTTCTCGCTGCGAATCATCGGTGCACCATCGGCAATCGTGATGTGCGCAACGTCGCCAAGCTGGATTTGCGCGCCACGGTCCGTGAGGACGGGCAGTTGTCGCAGCTTCTCGAGGGAGTCCCGAACTTCGCGTGGATAGCGGATATTGATGGGGAAGCGTTCGCGGCCGGCAATCATCTCGCCGACGTTCTCGCCGCCCACCGCAGAGGACACGACTGCCTGAATATCCCTCACGCCGAGCCCGTAACGGGCGGCCGCCGACCGGTCGATATCGACATCGATGTACCGTCCACCATTGAGACGTTCAGCGAGTGCCGAGCTCACGCCGGGCAGGTCCTTCACCGCGGCTTCGACCTGTGTCGCAATCCGGTCGATTTGCGAGAGGTCCGCGCCCGAGATCTTGATCCCGACGGGGGTCTTGATGCCCGTCGACAGCATGTCGAGGCGATTACGGATAGGCGGCACCCACACGTTCGACAACCCCAGCACCTTGACTATCGCATCCAGTTCGTCGACCAGCTTCTCGGGTGTCATGCCTGGACGCCACTGACTCCGCGGCTTGAACTGGATCGTGGTCTCGAACATCTCGAGCGGTGCGGGGTCGGTGGCCGTGTCGGCGCGGCCCGACTTGCCGAACACGGTCGCCACCTCTGGAACCGTCTTGATGAGCCGGTCGGTCTGTTGCAAGAGTTCGGACGCTTTCTCGGCCGAGATGCCGGGAAGCGCCGTCGGCATGTACAGCAGGTCGCCTTCATCGAGCGGCGGCAGGAATTCTCCGCCGAGGCGCGAGATCGGAATGACCGTGACAGCCAGCGCCATCACGGCGAGCCCGATCACAAACCACGGGCGTCGAAGCGTCGCTTCGAGCAACGGCTTGTAGAGCCGGATCAGCACGCGGTTGATGGGGTTGGCGTTCTCATGCGGAATGCGGCCTCGGATGAGATAACCCATCAGGACGGGCACGAGCGTGACCGACAATCCGGCTGCTGCCGCGATGGTGTAGGTCTTCGTGAATGCGAGCGGCGAAAACAGCTTGCCTTCCTGGCCCTCCAGCGAGAACACGGGGATAAATGACAGCGTAATGATGAGCAGGGAGAAGAAGAGGGCTGGTCCTACTTCCGCGGCGGACGTCGCAATGAGTTCCCAACGTTGCGCGGCGGAAATCCGCGTGCCGGGGAACTCGTGCTCGAACGCCTCAAGGTGCTTGTGTGCGTTCTCGATCATCACGATGGCTGCATCAACCATCGCGCCGATGGCGATCGCGATGCCGCCGAGCGACATCAGGTTTGCGTTGACGCCCTGATAGCGCATCACGATGAACGCTGCGAGGACGCCGAGCGGTAACGACAGAATCGCCACGAAAGCGCTGCGCAGATGGAACAGAAAGACTGCACAGACAATCCCAACGACGATGAACTCCTCAAGTAGCTTGTTCTTGAGATTGTTCACCGCGCGCTCGATGAGCTGCGATCGATCGTAAGTCGTTACCACCTCGACGCCGGGTGGCAATGACCGTTTCAGATCGGCGAGCTTCGCTTTGACCGCGTCGATGGTCGTCAGCGCGTTCTTGCCCGATCGCATCACGATGACCCCGCCCGCGACCTCGCCCTGTCCGTTGAGCTCCGCGATCCCGCGGCGCATCTCGGGTCCGATCTGGATGCGCGCCACATCGCCGAGCAGCACTGGCGTGCCCGCATCATTCGTGCGCAGGACGATATTGCGGAAATCATCCAGCGAGCGAAGATAACCGTAAGAGCGGACCATATATTCGGACTCCGCCATCTCGACCACCGAACCGCCCGATTCCTGATTCGCCTTGCCCAGCGCATCGGCCACCATCGCCTGGGTGATGCCATATGCGCGCAGTTTGTCCGGGTCGAGGACAACCTGATATTGGCGCACCATGCCGCCAATGCTGGCCACCTCCGACACATCGGGCACCGCCTTCAGTTCGAACTTCAGGAACCAGTCGTTCAGCGCGCGCAGTTGCCCCAGGTCGTGCTGCCCGGTTCTGTCGACGAGCGCGTACTCGTACACCCAGCCCACGCCGGTCGCATCCGGCCCGAGCGAGACCGTCGCGCCCGAGGGCAGGCGGCTTTGCACCTGATTCAGGTATTCGAGCACGCGCGAGCGTGCCCAGTACTGGTCGGTCTTATCGTCGAAGAGCACGTAGACGAACGCGTCGCCGAACGACGAATAGCCGCGGATGGTTTTTGCGCCCGGCACACCAAGCAGCGTAGTGGTTAGCGGATAGGTCACCTGGTCCTCGATGACCTGCGGCGCTTTGCCCGGATACGAGGCCTTGATGATGACCTGGGTGTCGGAGGGGTCGGGCAACGCGTCGAGCGGTGTCTCCGCGACAGAGTAGATGCCCCACGCCGTGACCAGCACCGTGGCCAGCAACACGAGGAAGCGGTTGTGGATGGACCAGCGGATCAGACGTGCAATCACTTGGCGCCTCCGATCGGTTCGACCTTCATCAGTTGGTAGCCATCGCCGGACTGCCGGAAATCGAAGTGCATGGTCTCTCCCGGTTTCACATCCGGAAACGCATCGGGTGCTGGCTTGCTGAAAGACATCGTCATTGCAGGCCAGTTCAGGGCCGGTACGGGCTGGTGCGAAAAGGTGATGTCGCTGGCCGTCACTTTCTCGACCTTGCCGGTGGTCTCGTACGTCCGAGTCGTGGCGGGGACCGGGACTGGAGCCGAACTAGTCGCGGGTGCGGCGCGACCTTCGAGCCTCGGCAGAACCGACTTGATGCTGGCGTCGGAATCGATAAGGAATTGACCGGAAGCGACGACAGTCTCGCCGTCGTTCAGACCGCTGAGTACCTCGGTCTCGTTGCCGACATCGTGGCCCAGGGTGACGTGCACAGGTTGCAAGCGCCCGTCGCCATTCTTCACGATGACGACCGAGCGTTTGCCGGTTGTGATGACGGCTTCTGAAGGCACCAGCAGCCGCGGCACTGCCTTCTGGCCAGCGACGCGCACACGCATCAGCATGCCCGGCGTCAGCTTGAGCGCCGAGTTGTCGAGTTCGAGGCGTGCCTGCAGCGTCCGGCTCGTTGTGCTGATGCCGGGCAGGATTTCACGAATCTGACCTTTGAAGTGCTCGGACGGGTCGCCGCTGAATGTCGCATCGACGGTCATCCCGGGTTGCACGTTCAAGGCGAGCGTCTCCGGGATTTCGACGACCAGCCACAACTTCGAGAGCCCCGCGATTTTGGCGAGCGTCTGCCCCGGCGTGACCATCGCGCCATCCCTGACGTTCAGTTCGCTCACGACGCCGGTTTCAGGCGACGACAGCACGACATGGGTCTGCGCCTTGCCGGTCCTGTCGAGCGCCGCGATGACTCCGTCCGGAATCGACAGCGCCCGCATGCGCGCACGTGACGCTTCCAGCATGCTGCTGTCCAATCCGCTGCGCCTGAGTGCGAGATATTCCTCCTGCGGCGCGAGCCAGTCGGGAACGAACAGCGACGCAATCGGTGCGCCCTTTTTGATCTGCTGCATCGGCGCGCTGGCGTAAAGGTGGTCGATGTACCCAGTGACGCGTGATTGCACGACGTCGGACCGTGATTCGTCGAACTGCGTGGTGCCGACGGCATCGAAACCTTCCGGCGTTTCCTGCCGGCGCACCGTCGCGTAGCGGATGCCGAGATTCTGCTGAAGGCCGGGATCGATCCTGATGCCTGTGGCGCCGCCGCCTTCGTCCGCATAGACGGGCTCTAGCTGCATGTTCATGAAAGGCGACTTGCCCGGCTTGTCGAAGTGCTGGTTGGGCACCATCGGGTCGTGCCAGTACAGCACCTTGCGCCCCGTCTTTGGATCAGTTTCGTCGCCCGGAGCGGAAGCCGCCATGGTGGCGGGCGTATTCGTCGCCGCCGTACGATGCATCCCGACGATATAGCCGGCACCGAGCAGCGCCGCTGCGGCAAACATCATCAGGGTCGCGCGTGCCAGTTGTTTCGTTTGCATGCTGTTCCTCTTCACTGGCTAGCGGACATCGAAGCCGATATCGAGGCGGGCACGACCTGGTATTCGAGCTGCGCCCAGGTCTGCGACACGTCGCGCTGCAGGTCGAGCACCTGAAGTTCAGCGTCGAGTTGCGCACGTCTGGCAGCAAAGGTGTCGGCGAGCGAGCCCGTGCCTGCCCTGTACGCACCTGCCGCGAGCTGCACACGCTGGTCGGCTGCCGGCAGCAGGGACCTGGAGAGATTGGCGATGCGTTCGCGCCCGCTCGCGAGAGTGGCGGACTGCGCGCGGATGTCCGCTTCCACCTGACGCTGCGCGTCCTCGTACATCAGCCGCGCCCGGGTCGCCAGTTCCGCTTTCTCGCCAACATCCCGGTCCTGGCGGTCTTTGCGATTGATCGGAAGTGGAATGCTGACGCCAATCGACGCCATGTTCGAGTACGCCCCGCCGCGTTGCTGGTAGGCGACTTCCCATGACCAGTTCGGAGTGCGATTACTGTTCGCGACGGAGATGTCGGCATCGGCGATGGCAATGTCCCGCGATGCGGCGACGAGCACGGGCTGAACCTCGCGCAACTCTTCAGGCGGCAGAATCGTCACATACGACAGCGGCGCGGGCGGCTCTCCGCTTACGTCCAAAACCGGCGTGGCGGTCCAGCGCGACAAACCGATAAGCGCGGTTTGCAAGCTCTGTCGAGCCCTGAGCAATTGGTCCTGCGTTTGCGCAAGCATCGCCCTGGCTTGAATGACATCGGCGGCAGTCGATTTCGCAGCGCGATAGGTGGCTTTGATCGCCTCGAGCTCATGGTTCATGTGCTCGGCGAGTTCCTGCTGCAACACGACCGCTTTCTTGGCATAAGTCGCGTTGAGCCAGGCTGTTGCAGTCTGTTGGCGAGTGTTCGCAAGTTGTCCGAGATAGCCTGCCCGCTCGCGCTCGACCACATCGTCCGCCAGTGCGGAGCGCAGTCGACGCTTCTCACTCGACACCCACTCCTGCTCGATGCCGATGCGGCGCATCGTCATGAAATCCTGGCCAATCGTGAACTTCTGCTGGCCGGTCACGGGCAGATTGTCGACCCCCGCCTTGAGCATCGGGTCGGGCAACTGACCTGCTCGCACGGCCGCTTCCGAGCTGGCTCGTACCGAGGCCTGCGCCGCGCCCATCGCGGCAGAGTGGTCGGTCGCGGCTTGCAGTGCAGCCTCAAGCGTGATGGATGTTTCCTGAGCGTGCGCGGCCATGCTTGCGAGCAGGAGCGACGCAAAAAGCGCACGCCGGTATGACGGCGTGCCTATCATTGAAGGCATGTTCTAACCCCAACGGCGGAGTTCCATAGGAACTCCACGTCCTGGACGCAGGACGACCTCGCCGCACATGCGGCGAACCTGTCAGCGAGGGATTAGACGGTGCGCGGAGGTCGCCAGAGACCGGCCGGTTCACGGACGGTGAGCGACTGCGCGTAGTGAAAGACGACGGAGGTGGAGAACCCGGCGGGACGCGTGATCTCGATGCGCGACACCGGGTGATAGAGGCTACCGAGCTGACATTGCGCGGTTACCTTGCAAAACGAGCCTTTGGCTTTTTCGGGCTGAGACGATTTCATTGTCTCGCAGCCCGGCATCTCCGACGACATTGTGCTGCCTTCGTCGGAACCCATGCTCATTTGCATCGGACATTCTCCGGTCAGGCCGCTAGCCGCCAGTCCACTGATGGGCAGCATGGCGCAAAGCAGCAGAAGGAGTATCGTCCGGAGAAATTTCATGGCGAGGATTATAGCGGACCTTCTCGAAGCGGCCCTGCAAGGTCGAATCGGCGCGCTCGATGCGTCCCTTCGCCTGGCTGCTATTGGCGTTCGGCGACGGCCTGAATCACTCTGAGTCGGTCCAGTTCGCGCATCGACATGGTGATGCTCCCGGTCGTGTTCATCGCCAGCGCTCCTGAAACGCTTGTCTGGCAACGAACCTACGTCAAAACCCGACATTACTTATATGGTCGCCTCCCATTTGCAAGGTAATTGTGCGTGGCAAGGAGGGTGGTTGCGGACTTATATCCGGACTCGATCGCGGGCG
>NZ_JARUXO010000002.1:62691-145444 GCF_031451275.1 Caballeronia sp. LZ029 | reverse complement strand
GTCAGGCGCTCTTCGGGTTGAAGCTGTTGATACTGAGTTGTTTCGTGCATCGCAACACCTTATACGAAACAGGTGTTGCACTTCACATTTGAGGCCGCCCACACAAATGCCCCTTTACGCGTTACGCGATTCGCGTCTGCGCGCACGGAACGTAAGCGCACTGATCGTACGCTGTGCCGACGCTCGCCGGTTGCTCTTCGTGATTCGCTTTAGCTTCCTAGCGCTATCGGGATGAAACGCCCAGCGAAGCGCCGCAAACCAGCCCACGATGGTCCAGCCGAACAGGATATTGAAGAGCGCGAGCATCAGCACGGAGCGTCGCTTCCTGCGGTCCGCGAGGATCGCGGGCAGCAGGTAAATCGCAACGGCTACGGCGGTCAGTAGAACGTCCTGAAGAGCGTGCATGATGTCTTTTGCTTCTACCGTACGAACCGGCAGCACTCGTTGGCCTTTCGAAATCCGCTAACTCTTCTGCTTGTCGCATCACGAGCGAGCGGTAAAGCCCAAGATTCGTCCCGCCGGGCCGGCAGCGTCTATAACAACCTCACTGGCGATCGATTTCGAAGCGCCCAGCCGCGCCAAGATCCGCCCGAGCACATCTTCGACGTCATGTCATTTTGGCGGTTTGGCCGCGCTTGAGGAAAAGGAGGCCGAGAAAATCAGTCTTCTCCGCGGCGAGGCTCTTTATTCTCGGCCGGACGAACTTCGGCTCCTAACTTCATTGGATAAAACGGCTTCCCTCGCAGAGAGACACTTTTATCCCCTCCAAATCACAGGCCCTGTTGATCTTGTAAATCCATGGCAACGAGTACGCTGCACGAAACCCGGTCGAGTAACCGACCATCGTCTTGACCGGTCCACCATCGTGAAAGAAGGCCGCTCCGATGGTGCCCTACCACAATGAGGTCGATATTCAGTTCCTCCGCGAAGCGGGGGATTTGATCCATGGGGTTTCCAATTGCGAAGTGGCTGGACGCCGCCACGCCGAGTTGCGACAGTTTGTTCACTCCTTCACGCAATACTTCTTTCGCCGACATCTCCTCGAAATCGAGGGCAACTGCCGGAATAGCGTCAAGACCTCGTGCCCACGCCGCATCGTCTACCACGGCAAGAAGATGCGTTTCAGCGCCAAGCTGTCGCGCAAGTTCAGCGCCAAGACGCAACGCACAGCGTCCTTCTCGTGTGCCGTTGTAGCACAATAAGATGCGCCGATAGGTGGCCATGGTCCCTCCCCCCGTTTGAAACGCGCTTCGAAAAAACTTCGGAGAGTGATTTACCGACGTTGAGGGACGGCGATAAATCTGCATCGGCGTGCCGTCAGCCGTGGTGTCGATGGCCGAGGACGACACGCTCTTCGAAACCTGATTTTCCGCCTCAGAGACTCAGCGCTTCAACGCCGGCACAAGAGTTCCGCCGGGTTTAGGACTCGGCGCCTTCAAATTGACAAGCGCACCGATGTTCGCACCACACTGCCTACGTCGAATCGGAACCGAGCACACTCCTTACTCCAAATATATCACGTTATGATGTATTTGGTTTGTATTCGCCTTGGACACTGACCTGAATGATCGTAGCTGTCGTTCCAAACGCTTGGGAGGGTGCCAGCGTGGTAACCATAAGCGATGACATGCACGCCGATTCGGATCGCGTCCAGTGCAGCTGCCTTCAACGCCCGGCTTGAAAGTCGCGTTCCGCTATCCGACCCAGCCGCGCTCTCGCCGGTCGAAATCTCAGGTGTTTCTTCGGCAAGGGACGGTTTTGCGAGTTCCCCAAAGTCTTCTGCACGGCCTTCCGGACAATCTTGTCGCTCCCACAATTCGTATGCACGGCGACGAATGCGAACTTGCTCTTTCTGATCTTCCATTTGTTCCTTCTAATTCACCGCAGCCCATCTACCTTGTCCCAACTTACCGCGTCGTGACCAAGAATACGCAATTGCCGTTCTTTTTCTCACGCAGGAGGTCTTGCGGGTCACCGGTACGTAAGCGCCCAGGGAAGGCATCTAGACGGCCTGTAGTCGCGACGCCCATCAGATTGCCAAACTGACTCGATGTGATAGCGTGTCGGTGTACCCGAATTTTTCTTTCGGATCGTTCGATTCCTGTGAGTTATCCATGCCTCTTTCCGTTGCCCAAGCTAACCACGTTGCGAAGGTTTTCCCGGAGTGCCGCGCCGAGATGACCGATTTCCTCGAGGCAGGCGCGGAAGTGGTGATCTACAAGCAGGATGAATGCGGCAGCGATGTCCTGCCCTACGCAATCGCCGTTGCGGGTACCGCTTTTTGGATTGATTGCTGCGAGACACCGGGGGAGGCGACAGCGCTGGCTTCCTCCCTTGGCCTTAGAGTCGTTGCCGCACTCCGGTAGCTCCTTGTCTGCGCGCCTGGTTTCGCTACTAATGCTTAACCAATGGTGGGCGCCCAACGATGCGGAAGTAATTGCGAGATGTCGTTGGCGCGATGAGTAGGCAATCGCGTAAGTACGTCTTTTAGGTAGACGTAGGGATCATGCGCGTTGAGCTGCGCCGAGCGGATCAGGCTCATGATTGCAGCACCACGCTGCCCCGCTCGCAGTGACCCTGCGAACAACCAGTTGGACCTGCCGATGGCCCACGGACGGATCTGATTTTCGACCCAATTGTTGTCTATGGGTACGCGCCCGTCTTCGAGATAACGCGTCAGCGCTTGCCAACGCTTCAGGCTGTAGTCCAACGCCTTGGCAATGGCGGAGCCATCGGAAACGAGCTTGCGTTGAGTAACGAGCCATTCGTAAAGCGCATCGCTTACTGGCTTGGCACGGCTCTGCCGAAGCCGGTGGCGGGTATCGACATCCAGATTTGCGGCATCGCGCTCGATGTCATAGAGCTCAGTGAAGAATGGTAATGCCTTTTCAGCGAGCTGGCTGCTGTGATTGGCATGCAGTTCGAAGAACTTGCGTCTCGCGTGCGCTGTGCAGCCGATCTCGGTGACGCCCTGAAGGAACAAGGCCTTGTAACCACCGTAGTCATCACACACCAGCTTGCCATGCCAGCCTTCTAGGAATGTGCGGGCATGCTCGCCGGCTCGGCTGCCGGCGAAGTCGTACACCACCGCGCGAAGGTTACTGAACTGCGTAGGCGTATACGCCCACAGATAAGCCCGATGTGTCTTCCCCTTGCCGGGGCTGAGCATCTGTACCGGCGTTTCGTCGGCGTGCAACACGCCTTGCTCCAAGATCTCTAGTCGAAGGGCGTCGACCAGTGGCTGCAACTGCGCGCCACATGCGCCCACCCACGCTCCCAGCGTGGACCTTGGTATCGCCAAGCCCGCCCGAGCAAAGATCTGCTCCTGACGGTACAGCGGCAAGTGATCTGCGAATTTGTTGACGAGTACCGATGCTAGAAGTCCGGTGGTTGGGATGCCTTTGTCGATGACGTGCGCGGGCACGGGTGCCTGGATTAGCGTCTCACAGTGGCGACATACCCATTTACCGCGAATGTGTCGCTCCACCGTGAACACGCCCGGCGCGTAATCTAACTTCTCGCTGATGTCTTCGCCGATACGAACACGTTCGCATCCGCATTGGCACACCGTGTCGTCGGGTTCATGACGGATGTCGACACGCGGCAACTGCGGCGGCAAGGGTGCGCGCTTTGGCTGCTCGTGTCGGCGCTTCCGTGCAGGCTCGAGCTCTTCGAGCTCTATCTCGATGGCAGCCAGGTCGCCATCAATCGCCTCGTCAAGCAGGCTCATTTGCTCGTTGTTGAGCTGCTCGCTGCGACGGCCAAACTGCTGGCGCCTGAGCACGGAGATCTCGTGAGTCAGTTGGTCGATGCGGGTTTGCCGGTAATGCAGCTCCCGCTCCAACGCATCGACTTCTCTGCGTTTCTCCGTCACCTCCAGATCCTTGGCGTGGACCTCGGCGAGCAGTTGCGCTGCGAGGGCACGCAACTGCTCTGGACTGAGGTCGTCGAGGTCGGCCGGCGGGTTCATGCAGACCAGTCTGCCAGAACCCCGCACACGCGAGAAGCACAACTGTATACGTCGTCGCCGACACATCAGATTATGCGTATCACGCCACTTTGGCCGATGCGCTGCCACGGCAGCCCGAGCACCAAGGCCGCCAGTTGCTCATGCGTGAGTACCTGCTGCTTGGGTTCGCTGCCAGCGTGAGGCCAGGCGAATTGCCCCTCGTTCAGTCGGCGCGCAGCCAACCAGATGCCGATGCCGTCGTGGACGAGAACCTTCAGTCGGTTGGCGCGGCGGTTGGTGAACAGATAGGCGTGGTGCGGATGCGCGGCGCCGAACACCTTCACCACGCGCCCCAACGCCGTGTCGAAGCCAGCCCGCATGTCCAGCGGATCGACTGCTAGCCAGATCTCGTCGACACGAATCACCGCAGCCACTCGCGCAGCCATGTCGCGCATTGCGCGGCTTCGGAGACCGGCCAGCTCACGGTTATCGACTGATTACCCCGGCGAACTTCGACACGGATCTCCGGCGAGGCTACCTCCTTTGCGCCCATGGCTACAGGAACGAATGCTGGTAGTAGTGTCGATTGAGCTTCTACCGGGCGTTCAGACAACCGCTTCGGAAGTCTGCCTTCTGCCTGATCAAGCCAGCGGCGCAATAGATTCGCGTTGAGCCGATGTTCCAGCGCGACGGCCGACACCGACACGCCGGTGCCCTGGCAAGCGGCGACAACGCGCGCCTTGAATTCTTCGGTGTAGCGGCGACGACGGCGACGCGTCGGCAACGCCTCTTCTTCGATAGTGTTCACGTGTCCGCTTATTCGCTTTGGTGGACACGATACTCCCAAGCGCTTCAACTACGATCAAGGTGAGTTGCCCGGCCGCTTACGCCCATTCCGCCAGCGATTCCGGATGCTGCGCTCCGTCGATCGCTGACGCTTGACGTATCGCTGCTCGTGATAACGGCCTCGATATCGAACCGGCGCATCGCGTTCACAAACTGACAATGGCGTTGTCGCTGATCGCATCGACGCGCCGCGTCGCGTTGTTGCCGTCCTACGCGGAGAATTTCCTTCCCTGGTCGGTCACGAGCCGACCGCTGAAGGGCGAAGCGCCGACGATCGATCTCGTCGTCGGCTACAACGGACCAATCGTTCGCCGATCGCCGAGCTATTTCTTTCGCGGATCGATTTGATTCGGAATTGACGCAGGAAAGACGTTTGGGCTCCGCCTGGTACATGGGCTGGCCGTTGACCCAAGCGGGAGGTAGAGCGGACGGTTGAATACTCCGTCACCCAACTTGAGCACAGACTGCTATTGGCCGAAACCGATGGCCGGCTCCCTCACCTCGGCGCATTGCCATCGGACTAACGATAGGAGGCTAATCTCCCATTTGCCCCGAATTATCATTGTGTCTTCATGACAATACACTGGAAGCCGCCGGACGAACCCATGGCGGTCTTCTTACATCATTTCAGGGCGATGCAGCGCCGTGCCGTCGCTAAACCGCTCGAGTTTGTAGGGTCCAAGATCGAACTGCGGCGCTTCGTTCGTCACGAGCTGGCTCGTCAGCAATCCCGCACCCGGTCCCAGTGCGAAACCATGTCCGCTAAATCCGGAGGCGATGACGAGTCCCGGCTTCGCTGCGATTTTAGAGATGATCGGCATCAGGTCGGGCGTTGTGTCGATGGCGCCAGCCCAGGCATGGGCGATCCGCACGTTCGCCAGTTCGGGAAACACGCCTGCGATGTTTCGAACGGCGCGCGAGAGCCATTCGGTGTCCGGCCGGGGATCCAGAATGCGGCATTTCTCGAACGGCGTCTTATCACCGTCGTTCCAGGCGGCGCTTGCCTCCGGTCCGTTAAAAAAGCTGGAACCCACGCGGATCTTCAGCTTCTTGTTGAGCTTGCTGCGGAACATGGTGCGGAATTTTACTGAATGGCGCAGGTTCTGTGGCGCGAGCTCAACCCGGCCATAGCCGGGAACGGCAATCGTGTAGCCGCCGTCCAGGCGCCGCCTGAGCGCGAAGGCCGGTCCGGCGAAACAGCCTTCGATGACGCCTGGCGCTTCCGCTGTGCGCAGCGCTGTGCCTACCACGTTAATGGCTGGCAGATCGATGCCGTGGTGCTGGCAAACAGCGCGCTCCATGCGCCGCCCGTGAGTACCACGGAATCTGCCGCGATACGTCCGCGTTCCGTCCATACGCCGGACACCCTTCCGCCGCTCATATCAAGACCTCGAGCGGCGCAATTCTGGAGCACCCTCGCGCCGGACTTCTGCGCGCCGCGTGCGATGGCTGGCGCCGCCTTGGAGGGTTCCGCACGGCCGTCCGTGGCCGACCACAGACCGCCGACCCAGCGCGCCTTTGACGTCGGGACGCGTGCTTCGAGTTCGCGGGCCGAGAGAATGTCGCTGCGAAAGCCGACCTCACGTGCCTGGGCGAGCCACGCTTTCCAGCGCTCGACATCCGCCTCCTGCTCAGTGCCGTAGAGAATGCCGCTCTTGCGAAAGCCGATGTCGTCGCCGAGTTCGGAGCTGAGTTCGCCCCAGCGTTTGAGGCTGTGCATGGCGAGCGGCAATTCGTACAAGTCGCGATTCTGATGACGCACCCAGCCCCAGTTCCGTCCCGATTGCTCGCCGCCGATGATGCCCTTCTCGATAAGCGTCACCGATATCCCGCGCCGCGCGAGTTCATACGCCGTGCTGACGCCGACGATGCCGCCACCTATAACCACGACATCGCATCGATCCGAGAATGCTTCGCTATTGATGACTTCGTCGATTCTGAGCATGATTGGCTGATGATGTAATCGCGGCTCGCGAGCGCCGCTTGGCTACGGCGCATCGGGCGGGATATGTTAAGAATGCTGAGCGCAATGTCGCACCATCCGCTTGCGTTGGATAGGACGATCTTCCTGCGCGCCGCATGCTCGCCTGCCCGGTCAACGGACCCGCGTCCGGTGAGAAGTGGCGCGGTAGACTTTCTCGACCGATCAATGGCCATCCTGGCCACAGCAGTTGCCGCCGCGTCATTCCCCACGTCCGGATTGCCTGGAACGATTATGGCCAGGTATGCGCCGCCATGAGCGGTCAGCTTGGCGCACACATCAAAACTGAAATGCTAGGGACGACGCGGCCGTCTGTTTCGCAATTCGTGCAGGCATGCACCATGCCCTGAATCAGAAGAGCACGAGCTTGCACTCATCTACAAAGCGAAAGGATTGAGCGCGGAAGAGGCCAAGCGTGTCGCCTCGCAAATCATGCAGGATTAGAACAAGGCATTAGACGCGCTGGTGCGCGAGGAACTGGTACTTGACCCGGCTGAACTAGGCGGCAATCCGTGGTCCGCTGCCGGCGTCTCGTTTTGCCTGTTTTCCATCAGCGCCATTTTCCCCGGCATGCCGTTCCTTAGGTCGACAGGTGGAACGGCAATCGTCGAATGCATCGGTTTCAGCATGCTGGCACTGGCGGCCATCGGAGTCTTCACCTCGGTGTTCAACGGTCGCAGTGCTAGATTTTCAGCGGTTCGGCAAATACTCGTTGGTCTGGCGGCAGCCGCGTTTACATTCGGCGTCGGCAGAGTCCTCGGAGTAGCAGTCGTCTCATAAGGTGTTTCATGCCTGTCTGCTGCGCTTTACTCTTTCAACGTGGCGACTCTGTGCCACGTTGGGTCTGCTGTTGAGCCAGAAGCTGCCAAAGGATGGTCCGCACGATGGTTTCGTTAGACGTCTCAAACTGGCCACACCGGTGCCCGGTCCCTGATCGGCACATTGCCATGCGACAAACGAACGAGGCAGAGCGCCATCTGCCCCGATTTCCTTTATGTCAAGTTGTGTTCGACTGGTAAGCATTGCTTGCGTGCACTACATAAAATAGCACGAACCACATTCAAGGGCCCTGCAGTTGTCAACTAGGGAGGCTTCATGGACCTTTTCGACCGGCTTCAAGAGCAGATAAACGCGGTGCGGCTGCCGCTCTTTGCCGTCACTGTCACCGCTGCGGCGCACATTAATACGCCGCTGATCGTGTTACTCCATTGGCACGGATTCCGGCGTGCGACGCCCCTCGTATTGCCTGGCATTGATATTCCTTCACGTCCTGTTCCTCCATCGACCATTACGCTGAATTTTCAATGGCGAAGCTTCGAGACGGTGGATTTGCTGGTGCTTGACGCAGCCTGGCAACTCGGCGCGTGGGACGTGGAGCGTGCTGAGCAGCGCAGTTGCAACGTCATAGGCGCACGCGCGGCAGAGGCGCTCGCCTGCCGGCAGGCGTTCGGTTTCTACGAGGCAGACGCGAGCAACAGGGCACCGCGAGACGATGCCGAGAGCGGGCGCGAAAGCTTAATGCAACTCGCTGCGCGCCGAGGCTATCTACGCTGGATTTTTCGACCTGCGCAGTCTGGTTTGTGGCGCGCGCTCAACGAACCCGACGACACATTGAATGCTGATGGCGGACGTCGCCCCCCGTGTCCTGCAGCGCCTATATCTCGCCGGCGCGACCACCGGGGGCGCACCATCTATCGGCTCGGCCGAGTGCATCGCATCCTGCTGCCGCTCTGATACAAAAAGTTACAAATCGAGTTTTCTCCACCCCTTGAATCGAAAAACGCCCACCCTTATTTCGCTTTTCGCCAGGCTTGGCTCGGCTGCGCGGTGGCACTCAGCGTGTCGCAATCGTGCGGCCGGATTCCCTTATTGGTGATCCTTTAATCGCTCAGGAGATGGAAATGCATATTCGTCCCCTCTACGACCGGGTTATCGTCAAGCGAATCGAAACGCAACGGACGACAGCTTCGGGCATCGTAATTCCCGATTCAGCAGCAGAAAAACCAGAACAAGGCGAAGTCGTCGCAGTCGGCAGCGGCCGGCTGCTGCAGGACGGCGCGCTGCGCCCGCTCCAGCTACAGGTCGGTGACCAGGTTCTATTCGGCAAATACGCAGGCCAGACCGTCAAGGTCGATGGCGAGGAGTTGCTTGTCATGCGCGAGGAGGACGTCATGGGCGTTCTTGAGGCGGACGCCGGTCCGGCGCGCAAGGCTGCCTGAACTTTAAATCGGATCCCCGACACTCGACTGGTGACGCCGGTACTGCGACCAGTCAATGCATCGGTAGATCGCGACCCGCTGGTCAACACAAACTCCGGAGCAATAACATGAGCGCAAAAGAGGTCAAATTCCACGACACCGCCCGTTTCCGCATCGTCAAAGGCGTCAATGTGCTGGCCGATGCCGTGAAGGTTACCCTTGGGCCCAAAGGCCGAAACGTCCTGATCGAACGCAGCTTCGGCGCGCCGACCATCACGAAGGATGGGGTGTCAGTCGCCAAGGAGATCGAACTCAAGGACCGATTCGAGAACATGGGCGCACAGATCGTCAAACAGGTCGCTTCGAAGACGGCGGACGTGGCCGGCGACGGCACCACGACGGCCACCGTTCTCGCACAAGCGATCGTCCAGGAAGGCATGAAACATGTCGCCTCCGGCATGAATCCGATGGATCTCAAGCGTGGCATCGACAAGGCCGTCGCTGCCTTACTCGACGAGCTGCGCACGCTGTCGAAGCCGATTTCGACCAACCGTGAGATTGCCCAGGTCGGCTCGATCTCCGCGAACGCCGACGAGGCGATCGGGACGATCATCGCGCAGGCGATGGAAAAAGTGGGCAAGGAAGGTGTGATCACCGTCGAAGATGGCAAGTCGCTCGAGAACGAGTTGGATGTTGTCGAGGGCATGCAGTTCGACCGTGGCTACATCAGCCCCTACTTCATTAACGATCCCGACAAGCAGGCTGCCTATCTCGACGATGCGCTGATTTTGCTGCACGACAGGAAGATCTCGAATATCCGGGATCTGTTGCCAGTGCTTGAAGCAACCTCAAAGGCTGGGAAGCCACTGCTGATCGTCGCAGAGGACATCGATGGCGAAGCGCTGGCGACGTTGGTCGTTAATGCCATGCGCGGCATCCTCAAGGTCGCTGCCGTCAAAGCGCCAGGTTTCGGTGACCGGCGCAAAGCCATGCTCGAGGACATCGCAACGCTGACGGGCGCGACGGTCATCTCCGAAGAAACCGGCAAGCAGTTGCAGAAGGCAGCCCTTGAAGATCTCGGACGAGCGAAGCGCATTGAAGTCCGCAAGGACGACACGATCATCATCGATGGGGCGGGCGACGAAGCGCGCATCGCGGCACGCGTGAAGTCCATTCGTGCGCAGATCGAGGAAACGACAAGCGATTACGACCGCGAGAAGCTGCAGGAACGGGTGGCGAAGCTCGCCGGTGGCGTGGCCGTCATCAAGGTCGGCGCGGCCACCGAGGTCGAAATGAAGGAGAAGAAAGACCGCGTGGACGACGCGCTGCACGCTACACGTGCCGCAGTCGAGGAAGGCATCGTGCCCGGCGGTGGGGTGGCGCTGCTGCGCGCGCGGGAAGCGGTGACGGGACTGAAAGGCGCCAACACCGATCAGGACGCGGGCATCCAGATCGTACTGCACGCGCTCGAGGCGCCGCTGCGCATCATCGCCGCGAATGCGGGCGACGAGCCTTCGGTGGTCATCGCAAAAGTAGTCGAAGGCCACGGCAACTTTGGCTACAACGCAGCCCTCGGCGAATACGGCGATCTTGTTGAAGCGGGCGTCGTCGATCCGACCAAGGTCACACGTACCGCGCTGCAGAACGCCGCATCGATTGCGGGGTTGATTCTCACAACCGATGCCACCGTCGCCGAAGCGCCGAAAGACGATAAGCCGACGCAGACGCCCGCACGGGAATTCGAGTATTAACCGGCAGCGGGTTGCTCGACGTGCCTGTCGTTGATGATAGGTGCAATTGGTTCATTTGCGGGCGCCGCATTTTACTCCGTCGTGCGGCGCTGCTTTTTAGCAAGCTGACATGAAACTCGAACTTCGCATTGATTCCAAGCCGCTCGAGGTCGAGCTCGACGATGTCATTGCGGCGCTCCTGGCGCGCCGGCTCGATCTACCCGACGACGCGAATCTCGAAGATGCCCTCGCTCGTTATCTAAGCGAAAAAGGTGCGCCGTGGGTGCTTGACGAGGAGCATATGCGTAGGCGTATTTTCCGTCGCCTGATCCTCGACATCGCCGACCCGGCCTTGATCATTCGACACCTGATGACCGGTCAATGACTCGCCCCGGAGCATGACATGATGAAAGGGACCTACAAACCGAACGACTCGACGAACCACGCGAGCTCGGGCGCTCGCGCTAGCGAGGCAATGCCCGATGGCACCGTCGCGCGCATCGTTTCGGAACTTGAGAATGTCGTGACGCTTATGCGTCAAACCTCGATGCAACGCGGTTATGTGTCAAGTCACATCTATATTCCCGCGACGCCGTCGCGCATGGACATGGCGATTTTAATTGCCTTGGCCGAGACGTACGGCCAAGCCATCGTCGAAGATCCGCGCTTTTATCCCGCGATTTCTTTTGTGGCTGAGCGCGGCGGCGTCGCCCTCGTCCAGCAAGTTCTCTTCGGCGACTCAATGAATTCCGTGCCATCGAGAGCTGCATGCAATGATGTGCTCTCCTCGCTGCTAGAAGAGGCCCGACCCGCCTTCGAGTTTCTCTGCGGAACTTGGCCCGAGGCCTTTATGGCACAGGCGAACACCGCCCTGCGCCGGCTCGGCTTTTCTGCGCTCACGAGACCCATGAACCCGCGGCAAGCGAGATCGATCCACCCAACGGATGACGGGGCCAACGCTGCGCGATAAGCATGGACATGCGAGGAGCCGCTCCAGGTGGACATGTTTTATAACGTAATGCATTGCTCGATGCGTGCCTGATCTGAGTGATATGCCCAGAGATTCTCGAGCGCCAGGCGCGCCGTCGCCCAAGCTCCCGTCCGGCGTGCTCGGCCTGGACTACCTCAAGTTTTCGCAACTGTCGGTGAGCGACGAATTCCTCATGCGGGAAGCGATTGGCAGCCCGGCCGTCGAAGACGCATTGGCTTTGATTCGCTTAGGTACAATGCGCGCCGCGCGGCCGGCAATGAAAGTATTCTTTGATGGTTGCCGGTTTTGGCTGGCCAGTCATGTTCACCGCTATCAGGCCGCCCGCCTTCTCGGCGCCTGTCACCAGGAGTTTTGGTGTGACATTCAAGCCGGCACGAGCAACGATGCTGTCCAGTACGCGTCGAGGATTACGGGCGGCAGCCGTACGTGTCATAACGCGCCCATTTCAGCGAGCTGATCGCCTCCATCGACTCAGCCAATCGGTCGGCGCGCTACCAAGAAATCAGACAGTGCGACACCTGCGGCGGCGGCATTGCGTCAGGATATCTCATGGGCCGTACTGGGTTCGAACCAGTGACCAACGGATTAAAAGTCCGCTGCTCTACCAGCTGAGCTAACGGCCCCCATCTTGCCGATGAACATGCTGCGGGCATCGCACTACCCGGTCACTCTAGCCAATATCGATCGTGCGACTCGCGGAACGCGCCGACTCCGACTTCGGCACGGTCAACGTAAGTATCCCCTGGTCGAATTTGGCCAGGGCGCGATCGGGCTCGGCGTTTTCTGGCATCGGTATGGTCCGTGTAAAGCGCCCATACGCTCGCTCCAGCCGGTAGCAGCCGTCCTCTTCGCTACGGACATCCTGTTTCTTCTCGCCGCGCAAGACGAGCGCGCCATCCTCGACGCTTACGCTCACGTCCTCGCGCTCCATTCCGGGCAACTCAGCCGTCACGCGCAGTATCTTTCCTTCGTCGACCACGTCGATACGCGGCTGGAAGCGCGATGAGCTGAAGTCGCCAAACCATCTTTCCAGCGCCCCGCGTCCGGCAAAGGGATCCTGAAAAAATTCCTCGACGGCGCGCCACGGATCGCGCGAGAAGAATCGAGGCATGTCAGGCCACGTCGAGCGCGACTGTTCACCGCCCGGCGAATGCTCCGCGTCCGCATCGGACTTGCGCGTCGACCCGCGCAGGAACTTGAACGGGTTCCATTTCCTTGGATCGGTATTCATGGTTTGCTCCTGCGGATTTCATCAGCAAACGACTAAACCGCGGGTGGCGGCCTCTTGGACCGCTACTTCAAGGTCTCCCGCGGCTTTACCCGCTTGCCGACTCAGCCTGTACGCACTTCGATCCGGCGGGGGCGGGCTTCGTCCCGACGCGGTATTGTCAGCTGCAGCACGCCGTCCCTCAGATTAGCATCGATCTTCGAAGCATCCAGGTCGGACCCGAGCGAGAACGCTCGCGCGAAGTGGGGCTGGCGGATCTCGGCGTGCTGCAGGCGCAGCCCGGCCGGGCTCGGAACCACCGCCTCTGCCTCGATAAACAGATTACCGTCGTGGACCTTCACGTCGAGCCGATCCTTCGTTACGCCGGGCAAATCCGCCCACAAGACGACGCCCTGGCTATTTTCAAAGATATCGACCGGCGGCGTGATGGTGATCCGACGCTCGGACGGCTCCCCCTCCCTGCCGACGACCGCGCTTTCGCCTCTCCTGGCAAGCTCTGTTGTGGCGTTCATGATGTCCTCCTTCGACTCTGACGTTTCATTGAACGGTAATAGCTCGTGGCTTGGATGCCTCCCGCTTGCCAATGCTCACCGTCAGGCAGCCATTGGTGTATTGCGCAGTAACTTTGTCGGGGTCCGCATGCTCCGGTAGCTCAATGACGCGTCGAAAAGAACCTACGAATCGTTCCTGCGCATAGGTGCGCATTTCTTCACCGTTGGTCGCGGGTTGCGCCGCCGCGCGCTCTCCGCTGATGCTCAATAGGCCCTTGTCAATTGACACGTCCAGACTCTTCGGATCGACTCCGGGCGCAAACGCAACGACCTCGATCGAGTCGTCGGTCGAGCCGATATTGATTTGCGGGAAGGCGCCGAAACGCCCAGAACGGATGCTGGAAGGGAAACCACCGAACATGCTCGCCATCTGCCGTTGCAGGCGATCGAGTTCGCTGAACAGGTCGGTCCCGGAATAGAGATCGCTCATGATCATTTCCTCCTTTGAACCAGCAGGAAGACGAACGGGCCTACGCGCTCCAGTCCATCTGCCGTGCTGCGGGCAAACAAATCGAAACACGCAGCGCGCCGAACTGCTGCGCGACTGCCTGAGCGAAATTCAAGATAGGATCTCGCGCCGAAATTTCAAGGGGATGTTGCGAGTTTTCTGCTCTTGAAATCGGACGGGCGCATCCTATCTTTTCTCGACGTTCCTGACAGCCCTTGCGAGGACATTATGGAATTCGAATACGATTGGCTGACCCTCGGCCGGCACCGTATCCGGCTGCGCTCGACGAAGGGCTTCCCGACTGAGACGATGCGTACGGCGGTCCAGGTCATTCGGCTTGCGATCGACAACAACATGAGCGCGCGTGCGCGCATAGTCGAAGTCGTGGCGCGAAAGGAAGCCACTTACGAGGTCTCGGTTGGCAGCACGTTCGCCGACGACCGCTTATGCGCGCCCCAACTCGAAGCGGCGATCGCGACCGTCCTTGGCCTGCAACCCGCGCAGATCAATATCCTCGTAACAGTGGTGACGCAGGAAGAGGTCGATCTGCATTTCGGTGTCTACGAGAGGATGCTCGCCGAAAAGCTAGGCGTGGTGCCACCACTTCAATAGCGCATCGCTCACCCAGTTCGGGGCGTAAGGGCCCCGGGCGCGACACCGCTTGATGCTGGGGACTTAGCCTTAGCGCGCGCACGCTTGATCTTGATCAAGCCGCCGCCCTGCACCACAACGCCCAGTTAGTCGAGCCCAGGTCGCGGCACTCGGTGCACCGTCTTTGCACCTGTCGACCTTTACCAGACCGGAAACACCACGTCCGGCTGCGGTGAGAACTGTGTGCCCGAGCGAGGACAGCTCACGCGCCCCTTGACGGCCACCCGCTGGTCGAGAAAGGGAAGCAGCAGTGTGGGACCCGGGTTGCCACCGATACCGAGAAGGATATCGGTGACCACCTTGTCACTACAGGGCGAGGTCACCGGTCGATCCAGCAAAATCGTCGTGTAGTCGCCGGGCGCGTACTGGCCGCTGCCACGCTGGATGGTACCGGTAATCCAGATATCGTCTTGTAGCGGCAAGGTGCGCACCGGCGCACTCGTCGGCTTTGCGTCGCCGGACCAGCACATAGCCAACGCCGCCGCGGTCACGACAAGTATATGTTGCATGTTCATAGCCAAACCTCTTACCCATGAGCGCCAAGCTGACGAACACCGCGGCGCTGCGCCTGGCGCACCGCCGGTCCGATCGATACGAGCGCTCTCTCAGGGGTCACGCCTGCATCCGATCCTTGACGGCCGAGTGAGCGTCCCGGCGTCACCGCTTCCGATTCACCTCCTTGAAGTCTGCGTCAATCACACCATCATCCTGGCCTCGCCTCTGGGATTCGTGTTGCCCCGCCGTTTCGCTCGGACCGCTTCCTTGCGATGGTTTGTCCGCGTACATGCGTTCCCCGAGCTTTTGTGACGCCGTCGCCAGCGCGCCGATCCGGGCCTGTATTTCTTCCCTGTGGGACCGTCTCAATGCATCTTCAAGGTCCCTGATTGCAGCCTCAATCTCGCGCTTCTCGGCGGCGTCAAGCTTCTCACCATATTCAATCAGTGCCTTGCGCGTAGTGTGGACCAACGCATCGCCCTGATTACGCGCATCGACCAGCTCGCGCAGCCGGTGATCTTCTGCCGCATGCGCCTGCGCCTCCCGGACCATCTTTTCAATTTCGCCTTCGGACAATCCTGAATTCGCCTTGATGGTGATCCGGTTTTCCTTGCCGCTGGCCTTGTCTTTGGCCGATACGTGCAGGATGCCGTTCGCGTCGATATCAAAAGTCACTTCGATCTGCGGCACGCCACGGGGGGCTGGCGGGATCCCCTCCAAAGTGAAGTCGCCCAGCAGCTTGTTGCCGCTCGCCATCTCGCGTTCGCCCTGATACACCTTGATAGTGACCGCGGCCTGGTTGTCGTCGGCGGTCGAGAAAACTTCCGATAACCGGGTCGGAATGGTGGTGTTTTTCTCGATCATCTTTGTCATGACGCCACCGAGCGTTTCGATGCCAAGCGAGAGCGGCGTCACGTCGAGTAGCAAGACGTCCTTGCGCTCCCCGGACAGCACCGCCGCCTGGATGGCCGCCCCGACGGCCACCGCCTCATCGGGGTTGACATCCTTTCGCGGTTCCCGCCCAAAAAGCGCTCTGACCGTCTCCTGCACCTTGGGCATACGCGTCATGCCACCGACAAGAATGACGTCATCGACCTGTTCTGCCGTCAGACGCGCATCTTTAAGCGCAACGCGGCAAGGCTCCATCGTCCGCTCAATCAGGTCCTCCACCAGCGATTCGAGTTTCGCGCGCGTGAGTTTCACGTTCAGATGTTTGGGTCCCGATGCGTTCGCTGTGATGTACGGCAGGTTGATCTCAGTCTGCTGACTCGACGACAGTTCGATCTTGGCCTTCTCGGCCGCCTCCTTGAGACGCTGTAATGCGAGCACGTCCGTCGAGAGGTCAACGCCCTGCTCCTTTTTGAACTCGCCAACCAGATAGTCGATGATGCGTTGGTCAAAATCTTCGCCGCCCAGCAAGGTATCGCCGTTGGTCGACAGCACTTCGAACTGCTTTTCTCCGTGAACATCGGAGATCTCAATCAGCGAAATGTCAAAGGTGCCTCCGCCAAGATCAAAGACGGCAATCTTGCGGTCACGGCTTTCGCGCTTATCGAGGCCGAAGGCGAGCGCAGCGGCTGTGGGCTCGTTGATGATCCGCTTGACCTCGAGACCCGCAATGCGGCCGGCGTCCTTTGTCGCCTGGCGCTGGCTATCGTTGAAGTAGGCGGGCACCGTGATGACGGCTTCAGTGACCGACTCGCCGAGGTAGTCTTCGGCGGTCTGCTTCATCTTGCGCAGGACTTCGGCCGAGACCTGTGACGGTGCGAGCTTGCTCTCGCGCGCTTCGACCCACGCGTCGCCGTTCTCCGCCTTGACGATCTTGTAGGGCATGAGCCGAATATCCTTCTGCACCTCCTTCTCCTCGAAGCGGCGGCCGATCAGGCGCTTGACCGCAAACAGCGTGTTTTTCGGGTTGGCGACCGACTGCCGCTTCGCGGACGCGCCCACCAAGCAGCTCACTACCGTCGAGATACGCGACAACCGATGGCGTCGTGCGGGCGCCTTCTGAATTCTCAATCACCTTAACCTGCTTGCCTTCCATTGACGCCACACAGGAGTTCGTCGTGCCGAGATCGATGCCAATGATCTTGCTCATGATGTCTTCACCGGTATCAAAACACTTCAATTACTGATCGCTTGTCGCCGCTGGTCAGCCGGTCTCTAGGACACTTCTTGCGCCCTCGCAATTGCGCGAACATCATCGTCGTTGCTTCTCTGGCTCTCGAACGTCGCGCCGCGTTGCCTGCTCGAATTTTTGCGAAAGGCTCGACGCTGGCGGCAGCACGCCTGGCATTCGTAGCCAGCGGGCTCGTCCGACGCTTGCGGGATCAACCGTAGCGCTCCAAGTCTCGCCCGAAGGAACGCGTCGGCATGCGCCAGCCCCTGCTCAAGTGCCTGCTCCGTCACACCGGCTACCTGGGCGGCAGCGCCTACTGCAAGCCCCTCCAGCCGGCAAAGGACAACTGCGCGGCGCCAGGGTGCCGGCAGTTCCGAAAGGAGCGTCGCGAGCAGCGCGCGGATTTCTTGCTCGCTCACGGCCTCCTCGGGCGTCGCGTCCGCTGCAGGCATGACGTCTTCAAGACGCAGGACTTCATCGGGCTGCCAGTAGGCAAACAGTATTTCCTCGTCCTCTCGCGGCTCGCGCAGCTCGATCGGCAGTCTGCCCTCGAGCGAAATGCAGCGGCCCGCCTCGTCCTGGCGACGGCTCACTTCGTCGGCGAGAACGCTCAGCGTTATTTGGTACAACCACTGCAGCGGGTTGAGCTTACGTGAGCGCGTTGCCGACTGCTCACACGCACGGGCCAACGCCTCATCGACGATCTCGTCGACGGATGGCTCACCCGGGTCGAGTTCGCCTCGCGCCTGCAGGTCCGAAAGCTCCCGCTGCACAAAGCGATGCAGTGATGCGAGCAGCGGGCGAACGAGGCTGCTGAAGGACGCCGTTTCTGCGTCGCTCTCTTCGTTCAGTGCCGTCTTGAGTTGCCGCAGGCCGACGCGCCGCTCCTTGCGACGCCAGGCGTCCTCGTGACGCAGATGTGCAACGTGGCGTTCAACCTGCCGATCCAGCTCTGTAAAGGCGTGTTCGATTGCCTTTTCCAATCGCGACGATTCCTCTGCGCACGCCAGCGTCGCGCCGGACAGTGATCTGCAAACGAACGCGATAGAGACCATGTTGGCGGCTCCTGTCCAGGGTTGCGTGCAAACGGAGCAGTTCGGTCGGAAAGTGCGACAAATGCGGGGCGAGCACCCGTTCAGCGAGCCGCTCGATCATCTGATGAAGATCCGGACGTGAAAGCTTCGCTACGTTCCGGTAACGAATGACCGTTTTCATCTCAAGCCTGTCCACGGATTGTTTCGCTGCTGATCGACAATTCTCGGCGCGCACTCCGCAGAAGTTTCTTTCTCATCGGCCACTGCGATGGGAAGCCGCCCGCCCCCCGGCGCGAGGATGCGACGTCCGGACTGTTCCGCGTCGCCCTGCGTCCCCGGTTTAGAGGCCATCCTGACGCGGCACGGCCAGCTTAAGCGCTACGGAGCGCGCACGAGGATATTCGCGCCGTCGCCGACGTTCGGCGTTGCCCCCTGGCCCGTGGATGCGAGAAGGAGGCTGGCGAATCAATGGCGCGAGGGAACGCCCGAAACAAGCGTCGGTCGCAATGCGGAAGCAGCGACATGCAGAAAAAAGCGCCGAAGTTTGAGAGCGACGCTCAGTGCCATCGGTGCAGTCCGAGCGCAGATAGACGTGGCTCATCGTCTTCTCCTTCGACGCAGCAAGGAAGAGAACGAGCTTGCGCGCTCCAGTTCGCCTGCCATGCTGCCAGCAAACAAATCGAAACACGCAGCGTGCGACCGATCGGGCGGCGGACACACTGCCTGAGCTAAAAATAACGTAGTAAAACTCCCGGAAAAATTCAAGTCGCCGCGGAGGACGGACGGGGCAGCAGCGCGGCCGCGCGTGACAACGCGAATTCCGTCTCACTTCGGAGGTCACGAACGGCGCTGGGGTCGAACGCAGTGCGCCGCCACAGACGCATTCCTTACGCGGCCCTCAGTCACTGCGGGTCAGGCACCTGAAGGCGTGGCCCCCGGTTGCAACAAGCCTCGGCGACGGGCGCCGACGCTGTCGTGACGGGTTCATAGCGCCATGGTCCCGTTCCGGTGATCGATGTCGTCGCTCATAACATCGATGACCGTTGCTGCTCGGTCTTCCGGTCAAACTTTAGGCTTGACAATCGTCGCTTTGCCCATATCGCCCGCGCAAAGGGATCGATTGGGAGGACATCATGAAATTCGATACTGATTGGCGGGCGCTTGGCAAGCACCGCATCCGGCTGCGTTCGGCCAAAGGCTTCCTTACGGAGGTCATGCACCAACTCGCTGAAGTGACGCGGACCACCGTCGACAACAATATGAGTGCGCGGGCGCGCGTCGTCGACATCGTCTTCCGGCAAGAGAAGACATACCACATAGCTGTCGGCTCTACTGTGCGGAGGACCGGATCTGCGCGCCGCAACGGGAGCCCGCTCTCGCAGCGGCGACGGACCTTATGCCCGATCAGATCAATTTAATTGTCCCGATCGTGGCCCAGGAAGAGGTCGACCCACACTTTGGGGTGTATGAGCTTATGCACACGGCGTGTCGTCGCGCGCCGTACGATCGTCTAAGCTCGCTGCGAAGTTTTATTCACGCGCCCTGCACGCCTAGCCGGCTCTGGCGGCCGTATTAGCCGCGCCCGATCGCGAAAATAGGATCCGGCTCACTCGGCGTGCGGGTTCGGAAATTCCGCTGGTATGACGACGCTGGAGGCCTGGTCGCATGGGCCCCAACCCCGGGCAATGACGTCGAACGAGGAAATCCTACTCTGCTTGCCCGCCGCATCAAGGACAATTTACCAACCAGCCGGACCGGCGTTTATTCGCTTGCCAGTGCTGCCCGCGCACGTGACGAGGGTGCCGCGAAAAACCAACACACCGAAACCCGGTCGCTAAGAGCCTTGCACGCTGACGCGAGCGTGGACTGCTTTTTGCATGCACTAACGGCTGTTGGAACAGCCAACCACACTTGAGACATATGTCAGCGACAATCGATCAGCCAAATCCGGGCCGTATTTCATCGGGCGTCGACGGCCTGGACGATATCCTGGGCGGCGGGTTGACGCCGCACCGCATGTATCTTCTCGAAGGCGCCCCGGGTGCAGGCAAAACCACTTTGGCCATGCAGTTCTTACTCAAGGGTGCTGAAGTCGGAGAGCCAGGCTTGTACGTAACTTTATCGGAGACAAAGGCCGAACTCGTGGCCGTCGCTGAAAGTCACGGCTGGGACACCACCCGCGTCACGATCATTGAACTGCTTACCGATGAGGGCCTCGATCCTCGTTACGAACAAACGATCTTACATCCCGCGGAAGTCGAATTGGGCGAAACTGTCCGTGACGTTATCGCGCGGGTTGACGATTTGAAGCCGGTCCGCCTCGTCTTTGACAGCCTGTCCGAACTCCGGATGTTGTCGCAGAACCCGCTGCGATACCGGCGTCAGATCCTCGCCCTGAAGCGCTATTTCGCAACCCGCGCCTGCACAGTGATGCTGCTTGACGACAACACCTCGGAACCCGGGGATCTCCAGTTGCATAGCATTGCGCATGGCGTGATCAGCCTTGACAATTTGGTGCACGATTATGGCGGCGAACGCAGGCGGCTGCGCATTGCCAAGATGCGTGGCATCAAGTTTCGCGAGGGTTACCACGACATGACGCTCGAAACGGGGGGCATCAAGGTCTACCCTCGCCTCGTCGCCGCGGAGCATCACAGCGACTATTCCGCGAAAGCATTGAGCACTGGGACATCTGGGCTCGATGCACTCCTCGGCGGCGGCCTTGTCCCAGGCACAAACACGCTGTTCGTCGGGCCATCGGGCGTCGGTAAAACGACCACCGTCGCCTCATGTCTGCTGGCTGCACTCGAGCGCGAACAAGCCTGCGTTTATTACCTCTTTGACGAGACAAGAACCACGTTGCTACGACGGCTAACTAGCCTCGGCATCGATCTGCGGAATCACCTGGAAACGGGGTTGCTGACCTTGCGACAGGTCGACCCTGCGGAAATGTCGCCGGGCGAGTTTGCAAGCGAGGTGCATCGCAGCGTTGAGCAGGAAAACGCGCGGTTTGTCGCCATTGATAGCCTTAACGCGTTCTTGCAAGCCATGCCTGGAGAACGCTATCTGCTGCTGCAGATGCATGAGTTGCTCACCTATCTTAATCAGCGCGGCGTCATCACCATGCTGGTCTTGGGCCAGCATGGTGTCATCGGCGAGATTCAGAGCGACATTGATATTAGCTATCTCAGCGATGTGGTCGTACTCTTCCGCTACTTCGAGCGTCGGGGTGAAGTGCTCACCGCGGTGACCGCGGTCAAAAGTCGCGCGAGCGGGCACGAGCGCTCGATCCGCCAGTTCCAGCTCGGCAGCCGCGGCCTAATCGTCGGCGAAGCGTTGCGTGATTTTGAAGGAATTCTGGGCGGTCTTCCAAGGTACCAGGGGGAGACGGCTATGCTGCCCCCTTCGAACGGCAAGAAGAACCCCTCCTCCGACTAGCGCAATGGAATTTCGCGTTCTCATCATGGCGCCCTTCGGCCGCGACGCCGATGTCATCGCCGACGTTCTCGCGAGCGACGGTCGAAGCTGCTTCTCTTGTCTTGACTCGGAATGTCTCTTGAAGGAACTCGAAAGGGGCGCGGGCGTTGCGATCGTTACTGAAGAATCCATTCAGGACGATAGCGCTCGCTCGCTCGGAGAATGGCTCGAGCATCAAGCTGCCTGGTCCGATCTTCCCATCATCCTGCTCTCAGGGCGTTTCGCCGGCCGCCGTCCCGTGGCGAGCCTCGACCTGCTCGAACGGCTTGGAAACGTACTGGTTCTTGAGCGGCCCTTGAACTCCGAGACCTTGCGTCGTGCGGTGACATCGTCCCTACGCGCCCGCGCTCGGCAGTATGAGTCGCGCAAGCATCTGGCGGAATCCGAGCAGCATCTGATCGAACGCGTGAAAGCGCAAGAGGCGCTCGAGCACCTAAATGAATCGCTCGAAAGTCGTATCAGCGAACGCACGCTTGAGCTTGCATCGGCGAATGATCGGCTTATGAAAGAGATCCATGAGCGCGCCAAAGTGCAGGCCGTGCTTGTGCAATCGCAAAAGATGGAAGCGCTGGGCCAGCTGACCGGCGGCATTTCGCACGATTTCAACAATCTTCTTAATGTCATCATGGCCAACGCCGAGCTGCTTGCTCGTCTAAGCGATGATGAGCGGGTGCGCAAGATGGCTGCAACGATCAAACGCGCCACTGAACGTGGAGGCAAGCTCACCGCCCAATTGCTCACGTTCTCACGCACGAGCAATCTCGACCTGAAGGCTGTGAACGTTACTTCGCTGCTTCGCGGCATGCGTGACATCATCTCGATCTCGCTGGGACCGGCCATCGCATTCTCGACCCATGCGGACGCGGAAGATCTTTGGACGCGGGCGGACGCGAACCAGCTAGAGCTCGCCGTGCTCAACCTCGCCATTAACGCGCGTGATGCCATGCCGGGCGGCGGACGCATTTCCATCCACGCAGGCGAGCGCCCTGCGCCGGATGAAACCCTTGCTGTCGGACGCTATGTTGTCGTCAGTGTGAGCGATTCCGGGGCGGGCATCGAGCCAGGTGTGCTATCTCGCGTATTTGACCCGTTCTTTACGACGAAGCCGGTTGGCAAGGGTACCGGACTTGGGTTAAGTCAAGTGTACGGAATCGCACGGCAGGCGGGCGGTGTTGCGCGCATTGAGAGCGAACTGGGAAAAGGCACCACTGTAGAGATGTGGTTGCCGCTCGTAAAAGAGGAAATGCAGGAAATCGTCGCCGGTTCGAATTTAGATAACCGCGCGGTAGAGGGGCGCCACATTCTTGTAATTGAGGATGACGAGGACGTCCGAAGCATGCTTGTCGAATGCCTGCAGGCTCTCGGGCATACCGTTTCTCAAGCTCGTGACGGCGTTAGCGGTCTCGAGCGCCTTCGCATCGACAACCCCGACCTGCTAATGGTCGACTATGCCATGCCCGGTATGAACGGACTGCAGGTCATAGAGAAGGCCCGTGAATTTCGCGAAAATCTGCCGATAATTTTGGCCACAGGTTACGCAGATGTCGATATTTCGACGATCGCTGAAAAGCGCTTTACGGCGCTGCGCAAGCCATTTCAACTCGACGAGCTTTCACGCGTGGTACGCTCGGCGCTGAGCGCGCCCGCATAACGAGAATTAAACGTAGTGCTGGAGACCTCACAACAAGCGAGCAATGCGCAGCTATCTGGGCTGCGAAGGTCATGTCCCGGTGACGGGCATCGTAAGCAGATGCGTTCGTGCTCAGGCTTATACTACGTTAGTAACGCGCCTGCGTGCCAGGAACGGTCAGTGCTGGGAGACGATCAAGCGCCTGCACAAACGGGCGTCCGTCGAGTCAACCCCGGAACTTTCGTCAACGCACTCGTCTAGGAAGACCGCGCAGAGTCGTTGTCGAGGAAGTGCCTGACGCGGGTACCGAGGATTATGTTCGTGCTGAGGATCGCCGCATTGGGCGCAAACCCGCAACTAGGAGCAAAACCATGACCGCCTCCGAATATCCTCGCTCGCCCATGCCGCCCCAACAGCAGGAGCGCCGCCCTGGACTCACCGCGCCGATGGACCCGGCGCCCGATCACGGCGAATCGAGCTATCAGGGCAGCAACCGGCTTGCGGGCAAGGTTGCGCTGATCACTGGTGCGGACAGCGGCATTGGCCGGGCGGTCGCGATCGCATTCGCGCGCGAGGGAGCGGACGTCGCCATCGCGTACCTTGACGAGCACGACGACGCCCGCGACACCGCGCGATGGGTCGAGCAGGCCGGGCGGCGTGCGTTGCTGCTGCCCGGCGACATTACCGATCGCGAGCATTGCAAAGCGCTCGTCGCAAAGACTGCCGAGGTTTTCGGGCGTATCGACGTGCTGGTGAACAACGCCGCCTATCAGGCCACCTACGACAAGCTCGAAGACATCAGCGACGACGAATGGGACAAGACCTATTCGACCAACATCGGCGCCATGTTCCGTATTACCAAGGCGGCGCTCGCGCATATGCAATCGGGCGGCACGATCATCAACACGACGTCGGTCAACGCCGATGCGCCGAATCCCGGTCTGATCGCGTATGCGAGCACGAAGGGCGCGATCCAGAACTTCACGGGCGGACTGGCGCAACTGCTGGCCGAGCGCGGTATCCGTGCGAATTGCGTGGCGCCGGGGCCGATATGGACGCCGCTCATTCCATCGACGATGCCGCCTTCGAGCGTCGAGAACTTCGGCAAGCAAACGCCGATGAAACGTCCTGGCCAGCCGGCCGAACTGGCCGCCGCGTACGTGATGCTGGCAACTGACGAGGCGAGCTACATCTCTGGCGCAACCATCGCCGTGACGGGCGGAAAGCCGATTATCTGAGGCATATGGTTCGGCCTGCGCTTCTCAACCCCGTGTCATACTCGATCAAAAGGTTTCGCGTTGCGCAGCCGCAAACGCGACCATCGGGAATGGAATGAACGTTTTGCAAGCAGGTCGAATAAGTGTCATCGAGCTTGCTGAACGGACGGCATCCTGCAGGGAACATTCGCCATGGGATCTCTGCCCGCAGCCGATCACTACGTTACAACGACTCTAAGTCACTCGCATTCGCGAGGACTCGCGAGAGCTCGTTGGCGCGACGCGGAATGCGGTTGATGCCCGATCCATAACCGCAGTGCAGCTCTGCCCAATCCCAAAAGCCGGGCACGCCTCCGAGCATGCAGAGCAGGCGCGACTGCATCGAGTTGCCGGATTAAATACGTACACTCACGTTCCGGTCGCGTTACGCCGACAATGCTCGAGAAACCCCGCTTCATGGTTGCTCACCAATTGGACGATGCTGTTCCAAAGCCATAGCGGCGCGTCGATCGTCTTCGATCGATTGCGACCGAGTTCCGCTCGCCACGCCCGCTTCGTTGCGTCGTCCATCTGCCGCGCATGTGCCTTACCTACGACAGCCGCGAGATAGTGCGCGACGTGCATCGCGTCATCCTTGCCGAGCGCCTCGATCTCGAGCTTCATGTCCTGCGGCAACAACTCGCGGATAACGACGCCGCGATCGAGCAGGCGCGCTGCGCGCATTCGCTCACCGAGATACGGTGAGAGGTTTCGGGCACCTTCAAGGACACGCAACGCGTTGTCGCGCGGCATCGCCACATCATCATAACGGGGTGCCGTGGGCTTCACGCCTTCCTTGATGTCCATCAGACACAGGTCGTCGCCTTCCACGACGCCACCATCGACATCGAGCAGGATCGCATAGCGCAGACGGTCGAGGGAACTGCAACCCTTCACCCAATACACCGCGTCCAGCACGACAACCTCGCTCGAGTCTTTGCGACCCTTCAGGCTGGTCGGCAGACTCGCAATGTCTTCGTCGGTGAAAAGCGCTTCGATCGCGTTTCGCTCGTCTCTGGCAAGAGGCCAGAATCGCTTTCCCAGGGAATCGCCGGATTGCAGATCGTCGATGCGCTCACGCGCGACATGCTGCCACGACCGGCGCACGGCTTCCTTCATCGTTACGTGAACGGGTTCAGGACGTTTGATGTCAATGGCCTCACCTGCGAACGCGGATTCATATCCGGCAGCCAGCGCCTCGATCATTCGCACGACGTTCAGGCCGGACAATGAGGACCCGCGCGCAGCCGTCGCGAGCGACAATCCCAGGCGGACGACGTCATGCACGGGATTGCCGATCACCGTCTGATCGAGGTCGCGAATCTGGATCTCCACTTTGCCTTTCGCATTGCCGATCGGCCCGAGATTGCCGGTGTGGCAGTCGCCGCAAATCCAGATCGCCGGGCCGTGAGGCAGCGAGTCTCCGTTCGCCTCGATCACCCACTCGTAAAATCGTTCTGTATTGCCCCTGACGTATGCGTGCGGCGAGCGCGCCATCTTGCAACGGCGCGGTTCGTTGAGAAGCGCCTGTCAGTCATCGGGCGCGGGCATCCGCTTGTTCGCTTCGCTGTTCTTGGTCATGTTGTTTGCCGTGGTGGCTGATCAGCAGAGCAGGAGCTGTGCCGTCGTCTTCCAAACGGCTTACGCGGTCGGCAAAGTGCCCGGCGATGCTGTCCAGATTTCCCCCGACCTGTTCCAGTGCGAACGACAGCCTCGACAACGGCTGCAACTGACGTAAATCTGCCTCGATGCCGGAAATAGCGGCCGCGATGTCGGACCGGATGGCCGCGGACATATCGTTCAGTGGCGCGAAAAAACGTACGGCCGTTGGCAGCGGTCCGCCGCCGCGCATCCACGCAGCCAGTGCTTGCAGATAGTCGCTCGCGCAATCGCGCACCCGCTCGATGCGCGACGCCAGCACCTTCAGAAGCTCGCCCATGATCTCGAAGGCGCGCGAACGGGACAATTGCGGCCACACGCTCAACGACACGCCGATGCCGATGGCCGCGCCAGCGCGATTGCTTGCACGCGACACTGCGCCCGCGATGCTCGCGGAAGACTCGAGCGCGAGCGCCGCAGCCACGACGATGCTGTAATTCGTGGTCCGAAGGCGCGTTGATGCAATGCGTGCGACGAGCGTCGCGAGAGCGAATCGTGACAAGGCATCGGCGACATCGGGGAAATAATGCAGCGTCGCGAGACCGACCGCGGTGCCGATCACCGCGCCGATCACGAGCATCGCCTGTGCGCATGCCACGGCATCGCGATTGCTGGGTTGGCGGATCCTCGCGTCGGAGCCGATTATGAGACCGCTCGTCAAAACCCTTCTCGTCCTTTGCCTCGCCGCCCTCGCGCCGTTGGGCAGCGCACAGGAATCCGCCAACAGACACGATCGGCAAAGCGGCGATGCCCGGCTGCAGCTCCTGGCGACGTTCGAGCGTCAAGTGACCGGCGTCACCGTGACGCCCGATGGCCGCATTTTCGTCAACTTCCCGCGCTGGACGGAAGATGCGCCGATCTCCGTCGCCGAGCTCGGCAGCACCGGCGATCTTCGACCGTATCCCGATGTCGAATGGAATAGCTGGCGCAATTCCCGACGCGACGAGGTCACCCCGCAGGACCATTGGGTCTGCGTTCAATCCGTCGTTGCGGATAAGCGCGGCAATCTCTGGGTCATCGATGCCGGTGCGCCGGCCCAGTCGCTCGTCGTGCCGGGGGCGCCGAAGCTCGTGCAGATCGACTTGACGTCGAACCGCGTCGCGCATGCCTACTCGTTTGACGAAACGATCGCGCCGCAAGGCAGTTATCTCAACGATGTGCGCATCAGCCCGGACGGCCGCTTCGTCTACATCACCGACTCCGGCGTGCGCGGAGCGATCGTCGTGGTCGATACGGCGTCCGGCTCGGCGCGCCGCGTGCTCGACGGCGATCCGAGCACGCAGGCCGACAAGAGCGTGACCGTCAAAGTCGACGGCAAGCCGCTACAGCAGACAGATGGACGACGCGTAAGTTTCTCGGCTGACGGGATCGCGCTGACGCCCGATGGGCGCTATCTGTACTGGCAGGCGGTGAAGGGAAGAACGCTCTATCGCATCGCGACCGACGCCCTTCAAAACGCGCAGTTGAGCGCGCAGCAGGTGTCGGCGCGGGTCGAGGCCGCCGGCATCGATGGTCCCGCTGACGGTCTATGGTTCGACGAACGCGGGCGGCTTTATGTGTCGTCGGTCGAACATCACGCGATAAGCGTGCGCGATGGCGAGCGCTTCACCACACTCCTGCGCGATAAGCGCCTGGTCTGGCCCGATACGTTCTCGGAAGGCGTGGATGGCACGATCTATATCACCGACTCACGGATTCCCGACATGAGTTGGTTCAACCCGCAAAGCCCAACCGCGTTACCGACGCGGCTCTATGCGATTAGGGGACGTTAAAGGTCGTCGTCTTCGTCGGCTAGCTGACGAAGACGATCTCTTGGACGAAGGTACTGCTGCAAGTGAAATGAGCGATCCGCCCGATTCGCAAATGAAACAGCACTTGTTCGAGCCCGTGGACTTCCCTGCCGTCCTTATGCTCGCCGACGACCGTCGCGCCGCACGCCTCAGGCCCATTGCGCTTGAGGTCGATGATGCGGCGGATGGCGCCCTGCTTGTTGGTGAAGTATCTATTCATGAAGGGCGCGCGTGCGTTGTCGTGCTGCGATCGTAGCGCGGCTTGCCTTAAGTGAATGTTATGTTGAATACCTTTCCACTCGATCCACGCAATCCTGCGCGAGTTGACGCCTCAACAGCGCCGGATGATTTCCGCGACTTCCAACGCGGTAACGGGCTTGCGCAGATAACCGTCGAATTGACGCGATGATTCCATGTCGAATCCACTCTTACCGGTCACCGCGACGATACACGCTTCGGTTGATGCACCCGCGCAGCGAACGTATTCGCAGAGCTTGCGTCCGTCGATATCGGGCAAGCCGATATCCATGAAAACGGAGTCGTAGCGCGTCTGGCCTGTCATGCGTAGCGCCTCGCCGCCGTTGCGCGCAACGTCCGCATGATGGCCGAGCGATGCGGCCAGTTCGGCGAACGCCGCCGCGACGTTTTCATCATCTTCGACGAACAGAAACAGCATTGTCGATACTGGCCGATTGCGGCCAGCCCCCATGTCTTTGGAAGGGCGCGCGTGCCCAAGCAACCTGAGCAAATCCCGTACCTTTGGGACGGACCTGCAAACGCGGCGACTTTCATTCATCCCGACCCACGCACGGAGGTCGTCGATTTCGCGCCGAGGTCGAGGATACTTCGCCGTCGACCCTGTCGCGACGTCGCTTTAACGCGACCATCCCGACCGGCTGCTTTCCGGTGTCAGCGCAGGCATGCACGTCCATTCACAAATGAAGCACCGATTGATGCATCACTCCAATCCGCCAGTACCGTCGTGGTCGCTGCCGTCAAGTTGGATCTTTTTACCCAAGCACGCCCGTCGTGCTCATGTTTGGTAAATTTAGGCGACATCTTTCGGGCGTGTTGGAGGCTGCGGCGCAATAGGACATCGAAGCGTCCGACACTGCCGCGAGCGACTCGCTGACGAAGTCCACGAACATTCGTCGAGCGCCGGCGCGGTCAACCGCCTGCGTCCGGCGCGTCCGCCGTCTCATAAGTCAGGTACGCGCGGTGCTTCCTGATCTAAAAGACCAAACGAGTCATGTCGTGTTCGTCGACCTCGACCATTTAGCGCGATATCGTGGAGCATACATAGCGGCTTCCGCGTTCCGGCGTCGACCGAATGCATGGCACAGCTTAACTTTACAGGGGGGTACCGCCGTGCTACGCAATGTACGGGCAAAACACCAGCCCCAACGGGCTCATTTTGATCAATGCCGTCTGACCAGGAGCACACCGTGAAAGCTTCCAACCGCATCAAAATCTCGCTGATCATCGCACTGACAACGTGCAGTTGCTTTATGGCGGGCTGCAACCGCAACCGCACCACCGTTACCACGGGGAATGCGGCCAGCGACACCGCGGCTGCCGCGCCAGCATCGGGCGCCTCGGTTCCGACTGCGGCGAGCTTCCCTGCTACCGCGGCCAGCGACACGCCTTCGGGCGCCAGCCAATAACACCTAAACCCAGTACGCCGCGAGTCAACTGATCAACGAACTCGCGTCCCTGTCTAAGGCCGCGCAAGGCACTAGCGACCACTTGTATCGGCGCACGACAAGCCGGCAAAGGAACTGTTCCGGCCTGTCGAGGGAAGCTCAAGCGCAGCGACCCTGTCAGCGTCATGCACGAGCCGCAGCACCGCCGCGAGCGCGAAGCCCGCACCAAGCGCGACATACGTCAGCCCCAACGAGTCCTTCGACAGGTGGCTCTCGAATCCAGGGGTGATGCGTTTGGGCACGACGTGATAATCGACGACGTAGGTCGCAAGCGCAGTCGTCGCGGCCGCGTTCGCAATGTTTATCGCCCCGGATCGACGGTATCCGCGTTCACACAGCGCTTCGAACAGCACGCCCCAGAAGACCGCACTGCCCATATGAATCGTCGTGCCGAGGGCTGTGTACTTCGCGCTCGGTCTCCTTCGCCACGATGCGTCGCGCCAGAGACAGTGCGTGACGGCGTTCATCGCACGGCACGGTCCGTGCCCCCAGTGCAACGCGCCGGCGGATGCGACCGCCGCCGACGCCAGCCCTGTCGCGGTGCCCGATCCTATCGCTCGGGTAAGCAACTTGTGAACATGTGCCTTCATGACATACCTCCACGTCTCTCGACTGGCTTAGTGCCGTGACGCCATCGCATCGGCTTTCCTGACGCCGCTCCAAGACGTCGCTGCGCGGCGCCCTTTGGTTTCGCGCAGGTAGCGCCCCGCTGCCGCGACCAACATGATCCCGCAATCCCGATGAGCGCTGTGCGTGGGCCGGCGGCGAGCGTGTAGGCATCGGTATAAAAACTGCGTTCGCGCACCCGGCCATGACGCCCCGAACGTTTGCGCAAATTTGCGCCGCCGCGATCGAGTGGGTCGCCGTTCCGCCGTGGCTCGCCGGTGAGTTGCGCCTTCACGCCGAGCTTGCTCAATATGGCATCGTAGACGCGCGGCACCGAGCGTCCGAACAATGCCATGCCGCGCGATGCGCCGCCTGCATAGAGATCGCGTGGGGGGACGCACCGTCGCGTGCAAAATCGCTCGCGCGACGACATTCGGCGCGTAGACGGGTTGCGGCAGCTTCGGCTGCTGGTCGAGATGATCTTTGGCGTGCTCGACGAAGAGCGTGTCGGCGCCAGCGGGCTTGACGAGCGTCACCGATACGGGCGCGCCTTCATTGGGCGAGTTCGACGCGCAGCGCATCCGTATAGCCTTTTACCGCGTGCTTCGAGGCCACATACGCGCCCTGCAGCGGAATGGCGGCGTCCGACAATCCACTGCCCAGATTGATGGAGCGCGCCGCTTTTCTTACGCAGATGTTGCACGGCAATCAGCGGCCCGTTATCGGTGCCTCAGAAGTTAGTGTCGAAGAGCTTGCGTTGCTCGTCGAGCGGCACGTCGGCGCAACGTCCGTAAATCGACAGGCCCACGTTGTTAATCCAGGTGTCGAATCCGCCAAACCGCTGGATCGCGGCATCCGCCGCCGCCTGCAGTTGCTTCCGATCGCCGACGTCTGCCACGGTATGCGCGACGCAGTCCTTCGCCTCTCGCGACAACTCTCGAACGAGTTCAGTGAGCGCTGTCTCTTCACGCGAGACGAGCATTAGGCGAGTGCAGCGGCGAGGCGCGCGGCGACGAGCCCTATCCCGATCGTCGTTCCTGTAATAACGATGACCTGTTCGTCGAGTGGTATAAGTTTGATTTGCATGGCAGGCCCGCTTCGCGCTGAGGATGCCTCGTTTCAGCATGGCGTGCGGCCTCTGAATGCCTGCGCCTGACAAAGCCGCTTCCGCATTGCAATACGCCTGCGGCGTGGGCATAAGCGTTGCTCGAAAATACGGCGCCAGCCGTCCTAAAGGAGCAGACGATGCAAAACGAACCCTCCGATCCCGTCGAGCGCGCGGACGAACGTCGGAAAACGCTCGGCGAAGGCGACGTAAAAGAGAAACGCGACGGCACGATCGAGCAGCGTGAGCACGGCGACATCGACCCGAGCCTCGTGCCGAAGGGCAAGGAACATCCCGAAGAGGGACCATACGCACCTGAACACGATCACATCGATCCGGATCTCGAACCTGCGAGCCGCAGCGGCAGATCAGGCAAGTCCGACAATGAAGCCTAAGCTAACGCCGGGCACGTTTCACATCGAAGGAAACACCGTCGATCCACTTACGAGCCACGGAGCATAAGATGAACCACGATCAGAAGGAAGGTATCAAGGAACAGATTAAAGGTTGGACAGACACGGCGATCGGAACCGTCACCGGAAACGAAGAACGCAAGGTCAGGGGAGATGTCGAGATCACGAATGGTGCGAATCGCAAGGATTACGGCGATCAGAAGGACAACATCGAGGAAGGCGTCGAGGACCCCGGAGAGCCGACCAATCAGTGATTTCGCCGGGCCTCGACGACAGGGAAACGTTCGGTTCTAACTCGCCGCAGCCGACGAGCCGACGGCACGGTCAATGCTAAAACTGTGCAAGCGCCGCGACTGCGGACACCCACCAGACGGCGCTGCCGCATCACGCCAAACTCTGGAGCTTCCGATGCCTGCCCGCAACGACCCCACGCGCCTTGAACCCGAATCGACTTCCACGCCGCCAGGAATCGGGCGGCGCGCGTCTTATTACGCGGAAGCGCGGGCATCGCGGTCGCGTTCACCGCCGCTTCGGCTGACAACGCGTGGGCTGCCGGTCCGACGGGCGCCGACGCCAATCAAGTCAAGCTCCCGCTGATTTAGGATCCGAACACTGAGCAGGAGGAAGAGACACCGGACGCCAACTTGCCGCCCGACGACCGCATCGGTTATGCGATCGTCGGAGTCGGTCGCCTGTCGCTCAATCAGATCCTGCCAGCGCCCGCGCAGTGTAAGTACTCGAAGGTCGCCGCGCTGGTTTCGGGCGATCGCACGAAGGCGCTGCGCGTCGCACGCCAGTATGGCGTGCCGGAGGCTGACATCCACGACTATCAAATTTTCGAACGTCTCGCTGACAACCCGCGCGTGCAGGTCGTCTCATCGTATTACCCAACGGCATGCACAAGGAACTTTCGTTGCGCGCCGCGAAGATCGGCAAGCACGTGCTTTGCGAAAAGCCGATGGCGAACAGCGTCGCCGATTGTCAGGCAATGGTCGACGCAATGAGGCGCGCGGACCGCAAGCTCATGATCGCGTATCGTAGCCAATATGAGCCGATGGATCGCATGATCGTGAAGATGGTGAAGGACAGGCAACTTGGGCCGCTGCGCGAATTCATCGCGGGCAATTCACAGAACGTCGGCGATCCGTCCCAATGGCGATTGAACAAAGCGCTGGCGGGCGGCGGCGCATTGCCCGATATCGGGCTTTACTGCCTGAATGCAGTGCGCTTTCTGTCCGGCGAGGAGCCGCAGGAAGTCATCGCGACGGTGTATCGGCCGGAGTCCGACCCGCGCTTTGTCGAAGTGGAGCGTCCGTGCACTTCATCCTGCGATTTCCAAGCAGACTGACGGCGACGTGTGTGTCGAGCTATGCGAGTCACGAGTCGCGTTTCTTCAGGCTGCAAGGCGCGCAGGGCTGGCCGGAGATGGACCCAGCGTTCGGCTACAACGGATTGCGCCTGCGGCACGGCACATTGCAGGACGGCAAGAGCGCGATCACCGAAGTGCAGATCGATCCGCAAAACCAGTTCGCTCGCGAGATCGACCACATGTCGGTGTGCGTGAAAGATGACATCGTGCCGCACACACCGGGCGAAGAAGGCTTACAGGATCAGCGCATCATCGAGGCGATATACGAGTCCGCGCGCACCGGCCGTGCAATCAGACTCGCGGCGCCCGCAGTCCCGACGCGTGGCTTCGATCCGCAAATGGAAGTGTTCTGAGAAGTTTTGCGATTCACGCGAGCATCCTATCTGGACGATCGGCCAATTTCTTGGGCGACACGGTCATTGTGGGGATATTTCCGCCAAAAAGAGGCTGTGCCCTCTTCCCGTCGGGATTGCATCGGAAGGAGACGATTCATGCGCTTTACCCGCAACGGCCGACGGTTCGGGTTCGACGGCGACGTTAAAGCGTCCGTGCTCTGCGTCACTGTCAAGCCACAAGCCTGACTCGTGTCAAGCACGCGATGTTAACCGGAGAGCGTCCAGCGTGCGCCTTGCTTGGGGACGGCCTGCACCCGGTCGCCAGAGGCAGTTCAACGCAGCACGCTCTGTTCATGTCACCGGCCGCGGATCACCCAGAGTCGAGCGGGTCCCGGCTCGCTGCCGTTTCTGTGCGAAGGGTTCCCGGGTACACAGCGCAAGGCTTTAATCGATGACGCACCGGTGTCTGCATCTCCATACTTCGTCGAAGAGGAACATCCACCGCCAGCAATCGCGATGCCGCCGGATAAGACAGGAGCCGCGGGCGCGTGCGTATCGCGTGGCGAATCGCCCGCTTATGCCTACGGCTCCAGCGCGACCTTGATCCAGCCAGGCTGGCGCTGATCAAACGTTTTATACGCGTCGATCACGTGTGTGAGCGGCTCGCGCGTGGTCAGGACGCAAAGCGGATCGAACGAACCGTTGCGCACGCGTTCGACGAGCTGCGGTGTCACCGCACGATGATTGCAGTTGCCCATTCTGATGGTGACGTTCTTGTTCATGGCGGCGCCGATCGGAAAGAAGCGGTCGCCCGGCGGATAGACACCGATGACGCCGAGCGTGCCCGCCTTCGCAAGCGCCGCGATACCCCAGTCGAGCACTTGTGTCGGCGCGTCGCCGGGAATCCAGCTGCCGTCCTTTATGTTGCGCTCGGGCGTCACGGTGCGGCTTTCCCGCTCACCCTGCCTGAGCGTCTCCTCCTGCGCCGCTGGTCCGCGCTGCGCGTGCACGGCATCGACGCCCACCGCATCGATCACTCTATCCACGCCGATGCCGCCCGTCAGCGCGAGAATTGTCTGAACGGGATCTTCGTCGTCGAAATTGACGGCTTCGCCGCCCTGTGCACGGGCCATCGCAAGTCGGTCCTCCAGTCGATCGACGACGATGACGCGCCCCGCACCGAGCATGAAGGCGCTCGCCACCGCGAACTGGCCAACCGGCCCCGCACCGAACACGGCGACCGTGTCGCCTGCGGAGACTTCCGCGATCTGCGCGCCAAAAAAGCCTGTCGGAAAGATATCGGACAGCAGGATGGCGCGTTCATCGTCGATGCTCTCGGGCAGCTTGATGAGGCTCGCGTGCGCAAGCGGCGTACGCGCGTACTGCGCCTGCAGACCGTTGATCGGCCCGGTCGACTGCGGTCCGCCAAAAAAAGCTGTCCCGGCCGATGCGCCGTTGGGATTGGCCGAATCGCACTGAGCGGTGTAGCCCTTGCGGCAATAAGAGCATGCGCCGCAGGATATTGTCGATGGGATCAGCACCCGGTCGCCTGCCTTGAAATTGCGGACGCCTCGGCCAATCTGCTCGATCACACCGACGCCTTCATGGCCGAGAATCGTGCCCGGCATCATGCCAGGAAGGGTTCCACGCACCATGTGCAGGTCCGTGCCGCAGATCGCGCTCGCGGTCAGTCGAACAATGGCATCCTGATCATGCTGAAGTGTCGGATCGGATACGTTGTCGAGCGAGATGTCCCCGATTCCATGAAATACGACCGCTTTCATCGTGTCCTCCTTTTCGTTCGCCGGGACCTTACGCGCCACAGCAATCACTGCACCCGCCGCTGCTTCATTGCCATCACGCCGGTTCATTCGCGGGAGGAGATGAAACGCGCCGCGAGTGCGGCGCGTGGTGGCACAACGGGCGGCCGCTTACTTAGCGGTGGCATGCGTTTGTTCGGCTGCCTGCGCCTTTGCCAGCTGCGTGAGCTTTTCGTCTGTGGACTTTTCCTCCTCGAGCGTTTCGAGCAGCAGCTTCATGGCGTCCGTGTAGCCGAGCTGCTTCGCGACGGTCGCGAGCGTGCCGTACGTCGCAATCTCGTAGTGCTCGACCTTCTGCGCCGCGCCGATCAGCGCCGCATCGCGGATCGGACCTTCTTCGAAGTCCTCGATCTGCTCCTGCCCTTCCTCGACGAGCCCTTCCATCGCGACGCACTTGATGCGCTTGAGCTTGATGCCGCACAATTCGACCACCTGATCGATGCGCTCGATCTGTCCGTTGGTTTCTTCGAGATGCGTCTGAAAGGCTTGCTTGAGTTCGCTATGAGAGCTTGCCCGGGCGAGCTTCGGCAGCGCCTTCGTCAATTGCTTCTCGGCGCTATAGACGTCGGAAAGCGAATGAATAAACAGGTCCTGCAAGGTCTTCGATGCCATGATGCCTCCGTTTCAGTTGCAGCGTGCACAGATGCGAGATTCGCGCGGCCGCCTCGGGCGCACACGCTTCACACTGAGCGCAATCAGTATTCCCGCGTCAGCCACGCGGCAATTCGACGGGAAGCGACCGTTTGTGCCGGGTCAGCGTGTGGAAGCGGCGTATCGTCGTAAGCACTTCGTCGCCGACTTCCTTTCCCTCCAGGAAATCGTCGATGTCCTCGTACGTGATGCCATAACTGTCCTCGTCGGGGCGCTGCGGTGTGAGCGTCTCTAGATCCGCGGTGGGCACCTTCATGACGAGCCGCTCTTGCGCCCCCATATAAGTGGCGAGCGCGCGCACGCGCCGCTTGGTCAGACCGGAGAGCGGCAGAATGTCCGCGCCACCGTCGCCGAACTTGGTAAAGAAGCCCATCAGCGACTCGGCGGCATGGTCGGTGCCGATCACCACGCCGCGCCGCGCGCCCGCGATTGCGTATTGCGCGATCATGCGCTCGCGCGCCTTGATGTTGCCGAGCACGAAATCTTCCTGGAAGTCGTCGACATACTGCGCGCCCCCCTGCTTAAGCGCCGCGAGCATTTCGTCCGACGCCCTCTTCACGTTGACGCTCAGGACTTCGTCCGGACGCACGAATTGCAGCGCAAGCTGCGCGTCTTCTTCGTCGCGCTGACTACCGTATGGCAGCCTGACCGCGACGAAACGTGCATCGTAGCCGCGCCCCCGGAGACGCTCGACACTCAGCTGCGCAAGGCGTCCGGCCGTAGACGAATCCACACCGCCGCTGATGCCGAGCACATAGGTCCGAAGGCCCTGAGAAGACAGGTAGTCAGAGAGAAAGGAAACGCGTCGCTCTCGCTCCACGGCCGCGTCGAAGTCCGGGCGTACGCCTAGCTCGCGGATGACTTCGTTCTGCCACTGCTGATCTTGGCTCCTGCTTTCTTGCATGCTCGCCTCCCTTTCCTTTCGCTCAACGTGCCGCCAAGCAGTTGAAGTAATGCTCGACCCGTGACAACGCATGCAGCGCGGCAGCGCGCCGCACGTCATTGCGCTCGCCCTCGAAGACGCGCGTCTCGCTGAAGGTCTCGATGCGCCCGTCGCGCCGCTTGTAGGACCACGCAAAGCACTGCGTGCCTGGCGGGGGCCCGTCGCCGGGTGACGCATCGGCAACGCCGGTATTCGACACTGCGACATCTGCGCAACACGCTTCCTGCGCAAGTGCGCCCTCCGACATCTCTCGCGCGACTTCCTCACTCGTCAAGCCAAATCGCTCCATCGTGTCCTCTCGCACGCCGAGGAAACCTACCTTACCTGTCGGCGAATAGGTGACGAAGCCGACGTCGAGACAGCTCCCGCTTCCCGGCACCGACGAGATCAGCGACGCGATATAACCCGCCGTGCACGATTCGGCCGTGGCGAGCATCAAGCCGCGCGAACTCAGAAATGAAACGACCTGTCTCGGAATGTCCACTCTTCCTCCCTCGCTCTTATCGCGGGCGTTTAGTCTTCGTCACATGACCGGCAGAGCAATTGGCGCACCAGATCGCAAGGCCCCGTTCGCTGGCTTTCGTGCTTCTTCCGCCGCTCGCGTCTGTTCGTCCAGGAAAGGCTCAGAGGGTGGGTCGGCGCATCGCCGCGAGCCTGTGAGGATTTCCTCGATGCATTCCTACACTGTCGGCTTCTCGAAGAAAAACCCTGATCAGTCTGAAGATATCGTATCGTCGCGGCCGTACCGGCCGAATGCCGAGAACTGATTTGCGTAGCAGCCCACCGGCTGAGGTCTGGACACTTTGCGCGCCCCACTTTGCAGCGTGATTGCGGATTGCCCTTGCCGGTTGGAGGAACGGGGGCTTGCGGGCGTCGTACTGACGCACAGACTCGCCGATCAAGTGCTCGAGACGCTCGGGGGAGTGATTGCTCTGCCCGAGCGTATCAGTATCCTGGTGGTCGACAACGCCTTGTGCGACGACACCACGAAGCGCATCGCCCGCGCGCTTTCCGCGCGCCAAATCGATCAATGCTCGGTGCAAATTCAGCGCGGCGTGGCGCAATCTCGGCGTCACACGCGTGGCGACGGAATATGTGGAGCGTTGCAACTAGGACAGCTGACAGACTTAAGGCCCGCTGTCGCACGCGGTCGAGATGGTCAACGCCGCGATACGCGTTTCACGGGGGCGCTTACGGATCAGAGGCTCTTGGCGGCGACGAATAAGCGATCGTATCGCTCGCTGTCATAAGCGGCCAGGAGATCGTGCATGCAGACGACAGTTCGCCGCTGACCCGCTCACGCATTGAACTCGGAAAGGCGTATCACCGGCTGAGATTACGGAGATCTCGGCATGCCGATTGCGGCATTGCGCATGTCGAATTCGCGGAGCCCATTTGATGTCCGCCCTACTACTTCTTCGCGCGATCCGCGCCGAATCACATTCTTGATCCTTATTGGAGGCCGGCATGGCTGACAACGATCGTTCTCTCGAATCCGTCGACTCTCCCACGATCAAAAGAGCCGGCAATGCCTACGAATTTCCGACGAGCGCAACCGTCGCTGTCTCATCGGGAGACAATGACCGATCCGCGAAAGGCTGAGGCCAAAATTTCCGCGAGTCATCTCAGTTTTGGGACGCAAAGGGCAACGCTTCGCCGTCTGGCGAGCTGCGTGCGATCGCGAAAAACAAGTTGCCCGACGTACAAGATACGGTCATCAGAAGGTACCGATTTGCCGCTGACACGACTGACGACTTCGTGCACGACAATCCATGGAAAGCAATTACGATGGCCGCGTTGGCGGGGCTAGTCGTGGGAATGCTCGCGTCGCGTTGATACATACGTGTGCCCATGTTACGACACGCAGCAGTGAAGGCGGAATCGACACGGATCGCGTTTCTCACGGATTGATCGCGTAGATGACATGCCATTTCGCAAGCGTCCGCGATTCCGCTCGCGGACCGCTAGCCGAAGCGCCAACAGTCAGCCTCGTCGTTGACGTCAGCTTCAGTCCGAACGGGCTAGCTGGTAAAGGCCAAGTCGACAAGCGGGGCTTCGCGAGATCGGATTACGCCTCTGCCCGATTTTTCAGGCTGAGGGCTGAAAACGCCCCTTGGTGAATGATGGGTTCGAGCCCATGCGCACTGGCCTGCTGCGACCGCAGCGAGGCTTAGATGAATGTTCGTTGCAGTCCGATAGTTGAATAATTTATGGCCTTCGAACCCTGGAATTCCGAAGTCGAATGTTGCCCGGGCTTCGATCCTCACAGCTCTCGATGAATTCGGTTAGTTCCGATGCAGTGACGGGCTTACGAAGATAACCGTCGAACTCCCCTAACGTTCCTGCGTTGAACTCGCGAATGCCGGTCACCGCAATTATGCACGCATCGGTCGAGGCCCCCGCGCAACGAACGTACTCGCAAAGCTTGCGTCCGTCGATATCGGGCAACCCAATATCCATTAAAACGGAGGCCGCAGCGGGTCTGGCCTGTCATGCGTAGCGCTTCATCCCCTGTTCCCGCAATGTCTGCACGGTGTCCTAGCGAGGCAGCCAGTTCGGCGAACGCCGCAGCGACGTTTTCATCGTCTTCCGCGAACAAGAACAGCATGGTCGATCCCTCAAGGACGGCCCAGCCCGGTGACTTGGTAAAAAGTTTAAGCTAACCTCACGATTTTCCGCCGACAGCGGCGACCGGCCGCCGTAAAGCCGTGGGGCGACGTGCGCACATCTTTAGCGACGGCGTCCATTACGCATAGAGGCTAAACGCCGCCGCCATCCGAGACCGCGCGGGCGCGAACCGGCACAGCATTGCGCTCCGACGAAGAACCGCCGCCTTCTTCGAATGGCGGTTGATGTCGGAAGCCTGCAGCACCCGAGACGATCGCGATGATGGCGCCGACGACGAGCGCAGCAAACGAAAACCAGCTTGCCCGGGCCACGCTGCGCGCCGCCGCATCGGCCGCTTGTCGCACGTCCTGTTCAGCCTGCGGGCTAGATGCCTCGGAAGCCGCTGAAGCAACAGCGGCCTGCACTTGCTGCTTCGCGGTATCGATGAGCTGACTGTTACCACCTGGCTGATTCGCCCTCGCCGCACCAACTTGCGCGCTTGTCGCGACAGCACTGCCCGCAGTGCTCACCGCGCTCGTGACCAGTGACGTCATCCCGTAGACAACGAAAAGCGTCATGACGGCCCACGAAAGCAGGCCGTGCAGCCAGCCGAGTACGGGCGCGCATCGCCCCGCGTAGTATGAACCCACAAAGACAGCGAGTACGGTAGTGACGATCACCCACACGCCCGATCCGAAACTGAAGCCATGCAACGGGTTGGGTTTAGACAGCGGAGATAACAGTGACGCACCAATGGCCGTTCCAAGCAAGGTCATGATCAAGTAGACGGTCATCGAGAGGATCACCCCGGCAATAATGGACCCCCATGAAAGCCGCGGCAGGCCATCCCGAGTAGTTAAAAGTTTCATGATGCCTCCCGGATGATTGAAGTTTTTGACTGAATGACAAATGCGATCGAGCCAAAGGTGCTGTGCAAGCGTCGTGCCAAGCCACACCCACGAGGAGCGTCAAGTCGTCGATAGAAAGGGAGGGCTATCTCATCGTCCGGCTGACAATTTGTCGCCTCGCGTGACGGTACGAGCCGCCTGCTGATCGATCTCAACCAAGATCGGCTTATCGCTGGAGGAGCGCCACAAGGTTGGCATGTGTGGCCTCCTATGCACCGGCGTGTCAGATTTATATCCCACGCCGATGGCGGAGACGGAATAGTGCTTGCTCAGGCGCTTCTATCCTCTACCGAAACAAGCACTTGACTCGGCCCAGCGTGAAGGAGTTAATCATGAACATATCGTCATTTCCGCTTATCACGTCAATGATCCGCTTGGATCACACTCATGTGATGGCGGCCTTTCATCGTTACCATGCAACAACATCGTGGCCGAGAAAGCGTGCTATCGTCGAGCTCGTTTGCACGGCGTTGGAAATACACGCGCAGCTCGAAGAAGAAATCTTCTATCCCGCGCTCGGCGAGGCGATGGCTGGAGACGAACGCCTGACGAAGAGCAAGCCCGAGCACGACAAGATGCGTGAGGACATCGCGAAACTGCGGTCTATGGGTCCTGAGGATGCCGCATATGACGCGCGTTTCATGCAGCTCATGCGCGAGGTCATGCATCACGTGGCAGACGAGGAGACCGTGCTGCTTCCTACGGCGGAGCGCGCGCTCGCATCGCAGTTGTCCGAACTCGGCATGCGCATGACGAAGCGCCGCATTCAGCTCGTCGCGCAACACCGGCCCGGCGCGATCGCGGCGAACACGGTCGGTACGTTTCCGTTCGCATCGTTGACCTTAGCGTCGATCGGCGCGCTCGCGCTCGCACGCTGTCTGCGGCCCAGTTCCGCGCACCGCAGATCGCGGACGTATTTGAGCTCAAGGCTCACGTGACGTGCCATTCACCTCGACGATCAGCACCGGAATCGACTTCGCGCCCGGCACCTTGCTTTCTTTGGCGTAATGCCATAACGGCAGCAGCGGATTGCACTCCGGGTAATAACCGGCGATGCATCCCTGCGGTATGTCGTAGGGCTGTACGCGCAGGCCGGCGACGCGTCGCTCGAAGCCATCGCCGGCGATCGTGCGCAACGTGATGCGGTCGTTCTTCTGGAGACGGTGGCGCGTCATGTCTGCCTCGCACATCAAGATCACCATGCGATCGCCCTTGATGCCGCGAAAGCGGTCGTCGAGACTATAGATTGTCGTGTTGAACTGGCTGTCGCTGCGCAGCGTCATGAGGCGCAATGACTGCGGCTCGCGCTCGGACATATCGGGATCTTCGCCGAGGGTTTCGGGCACGGAGAACTCCGCCTTGCCGCTCTTAGTCTGCCACTTGCGTTCACGCGCGGGCAGATTGCGCGGGAAGCCGCCCGGCGTCCACATTCTTTTGTTGAAGTCGTGGAAGGTGTCGGGATAGGTTTTCGCAATCTCGTCACGCACCAGCGCATAGTCGTTGCGCCAGCTATCCCAGTCCACGGTCGAGCCCGCGCCGAGCGTGTGCTTCGCCAGTTCCGCAACGATACGCGGCTCCGAGCGCGCGTGCTGCGAAGCGGGCTCTGCCACGCCGCGCGAACCGTGAATGCAGCCGGTGCTGTCTTCCATCGATACCGCCTGCGCGCCGCTTGCCTGCGTATCGATTTCGATGCGGCTCAGGCACGGCAGAATGTACGACTTCTCTCCATGCACAATATGACTGCGATTGAGTTTCGTCGCAATATTGACCGTGAGTTTCAGATTGCGCCACGCCGGCTCGATGCGCATACGGTCTGGCACAGAACGCACGAGATTGCCGCCGAGATTGATGACCGCGCTGACCTTGCCGTCGAGCATCGCCTCGAAGGTCTCGACGATGTTCATGCCCTTCTCGCGAGGCGGCTCGAATCCGAACTGGCTTGCGAGCTTGTCGAGCGGCGCGAGTTCCGGCTTCTCGGTGATGCCCACCGTGCGTTGACCCTGCACGTTCGAATGCCCGCGCACCGGCGACGGCCCCGCGCCCGGCTTACCGACATTGCCGCGCAGAAAGAGCAGATTGCATAGCATGCGCACGTTCTGCACGCCTTGCCTGTGCTGCGTGATGCCCATGCCGTAATGCGCCATCACCGCGTTCGCGCGCATGTATTCCGCAGCGGCGGCTTCGAGGTCCGCGCGCGGCAGTCCTGAGACGCGCTCGATCTCGCTCCACGACGCGGCGCGCACATAGTTCGCGAAGGCTTCGAATCCCACGGTGTGTGTTTCGATGAAATCGACATCGAGCACGCGCGGCTCGCCGCGCTCCCGGGCGCGATCGTCGGCGTCGATGACGATCTTGCAGATGCCGAGCAACGCCGCCGTGTCGCCGCCCGTCTTCACCTGATGATATTGCGTGCTGATCAGCGTATGCGCAGGCGTCATCATCTCGACCGGCGATTGCGGATTGCTGAACTTCAACAAGCCCGGCTCGCGCAATGGATTGAACGTGATGATCGGCACGCCGCGCTTTCTGGCTTCCTGTAGCGGATGCAGCATACGCGGACTATTGGTGCCGACGTTCTGGCCGAAGAAGAACACGAGATCGGTTTTCTCGAAGTCTTCGAGTCTCACGGTACCAACGCCCACACCGATTGCTTCCTTCAGTCCGACGCTCGTGCTCTCGTGACACATGTTCGAGCTGTCGGGCAGATTGTTGGTGCCGTACATGCGTGCGAAAAGCTGGTACATGTACGACGTTTCCAGCGATGCGCGACCAGATGCATAAAACACCACGCGCTTCGGATGCAACGTGCGCAACTCGCGGCCGATGTCGTCGAAGGCTTCTTCCCAGCTAACGCTCACGTACTTGTCGGTGGCTGCGTCGTAGCGCAACGGCGCGGTGAGACGCCCGGCGTCTTCGAGATCGTGGTCGTGCCACGCACAGAGTTCCGTCACCGTGTGAAGCTCGAAGAACTGCGGCGTCATGCGCTTAGCGGTGAGATCCCAGGCGGTCGCCTTCGCGCCGCTTTCGCAGAACTCGAAGATGTGCGGATCGGCGGGCTTCGCCCACGAGCAGCTCACGCAGGCGAAGCCTTCCGGCTTGTTTTGCTTGAGCAGCACCGTGCTGACCTTGAGCGGCACCTTCTCGTGGATAAGCGCGCCCGTGACGGCTCTTAGCGATCCCCATCCACCCGATGAATACGGGTATGCGGCGTTCTTCCGAACGGCATTGTCTGATTCGGCCATGTCTTTGCCTCGCGCGCTTTCGATGAATTTGCCTAACGCGCAAGCAAGGCGCATACCCTCGAGCATCGCTTTCAATAGCAGCTCACCGGCGCGGTATTCGCGCGACCAGTTCGGTTCGTCGACTCGGCCCGGATGGCGTGGATATCGCGCGAAGGGGCGAGGATACTTCGCTGTCCGACCATGTCGGCTCTTCTACGGTATCGCGCACGAAAATCGCTGATGCGCTTCCATCGCTGCGCCGGTCAACTCCGGCTAAGGAGAGGGATGTGTTCGAAGAGGCATTCTGGTTCCTCGTTATCGGAGGGCTGCTCGTGTTGATGGCCGTCGCACGCGGCCTGATCGCGCGCCTGCCACTGACGGGCGCGATGGTCTACCTGTTCGCCGGCTTCGCACTCGGTCCGGCGGGCGTCGACATGCTGAACCCCGACATTGAAGGCAATCTGCGACTCTTGCGGATACTCACGGAGACCGGACTCGTCATTTCGCTCTTCGCGATCGGCATGTATCTGCGCGTGCCGCTCTCGGACCGACTCTGGCTGCTCACGCTGCGGCTCGTCGGCCCGGCGATGATCGTGACGATTGCACTGCTCTATGCCGCCGCGCACTTCGGTCTCGGGTTTCCGTCGAGCCAGGCGCTCTTGCTCGCGGCGATCCTCGCACCAACCGATCCCGTGCTTGCGAACGAGTTACGGGTAACGGAAGCGGGTGACGATGAGCCGCTGCGCTTCGCGCTTTCGTCCGAAGGCGGCTCCAACGATGGTGCCGCCTATCCCGTCGTGTTGCTAGGGCTCGCACTATGTACAAGCCCGACTTTCGACGCCGGTCTGTCGTGGACCTTCGCGGTGTCCGTCGTGTGGGGCATCGTCAGTGCGCTCGGCATCGGTTGGGTGTTCGGTGCGGGCGTCGTAATTCTCGCGACTAGGCTCCGCACGCGCTACGAGCAGGCGCTCGGGCTGGAGGGCTTCTTCGCGCTCGGGTTGATGGCGCTCAGTTACGGCTGCGCGCTGCTTGCGCACGGCTATGCGTTCATCGCTGTATTTGCCGCAGGCGTAGCATTAAGGCGCGAAGAACTGAAGGCGACGGGAGACAAGTCGCCAACTGAAGCGCTCGAAACGGTGGAACGTGGCGAGCGCGAGGAAGCTGCAAAGGATCCTGACCTCGCGCATGCTTACATGGCCGAGACGATGATGGCCTTCGCGGTCGAGTTCGAGCGCCTGGTCGAGTTCGCGCTGATGCTACTCATCGGCAGCATTGTATCGGCGCACTGGCGACCGCTCATGGACTGGCGTGTGATTTGGCCGGTCCTGTTCCTGTTGCTCGTGGCGCGACCGCTTGCCACGACCATTTCGCTCGTTGGGTCCTCACTCGACACGCACCAGCGCTGGCTCGTGGGCTGGCTCGGCATTCGCGGCGTCGGCGCCTTCTACTACCTTCTTTTCAGCCTCGAGCGGGCAGGCAAAGATTAGCTAGACCCGATCGCGCCCATCGTGCTCGCGAGTATCGTGCTGTCGGTAGTCCTGCATGGCGCGAGCGCCACGACGCTGCTCAGACGGTACTTCAATCGCAAGTGAGCGGATTGGCAGGCACGCGAATTGCTTTAGTACGCACGTCCGGGTTCTGTCCAGCGCGACGTGCCTGATGACAAGAGTTTTCCAGCCCTTTGATGAGCGACCATGCAAAGCGCATTGAGTCCGGCAGGCATTCAGGCCAGCCGCATTCTCGATCTCTGGCACCTGACGCTGGCCGTGTGCTGCGTCGTGTTCGCGGCGATCCTGCTTGCATGTCTCATCGCGATGATGCGCGCGCCCCGTGCCAATCGTGCGACGCCTGCGGATCTCATCGTCGCCGGACGTCGCGAGCCGCGAACGAGCTTTTGGGTCGCCGCCGCGGCGGGCGTGTCAACCTTTCTGCTCTTCGGCCTCGTTCTTGCTGACGTTCTCACCGACCGCGCGCTCTCGCGCCTGCCAGTTGACAATGCGCTGCGCATCGAGATGACGGGTTATCAATGGTGGTGGCGGGTGCGCTATCCGACCGATGGCGACGCGGGCGGCTTCACCCTGGCCAACGAACTACACGTGCCGGTGGGACGACCGGTGGTGGTGTCGCTGAAAGCCGCCGATGTCATCCATACGTTTTGGGTGCCGAATCTGCATGGGAAGAAAGACATGATTCCAGGCCGCGACGCGACAATCGAGTTTCGCGCCGACAAGGCAGGGGTATATCGCGGGCAATGCGCCGAATTTTGCGGCTACGAACATGCGCTGATGGCGTTCCAGGTCATTGCCGATGCGCCCGCGCAGTACGAGGAGTGGGCCGCTCGTCAGCGCCAACCGGCCGTCACCCCACCGGACGAAATCGCTAAACGCGGCCGTGATGTATTCGTGGGCCAAGACTGCGCGCGCTGTCACACCGTGCGTGGCACCGGTGCGCAAGGCACGATCGGTCCCGATCTCACCCATGTCGCCAGCAGGCAATTTATCGCCGCCGGCACGCTGGCGAACAATCGCGGCAATCTTGCCGGTTGGATCGTCGATCCGCGCACGCTCAAGCCGGGCACGGTCATGCCGCCGACCCGCCTTCCGCCCTCAGATCTGCAGGCACTGCTCACCTGGATGGAGACGCTCAAATGAGCGACGAGCGCAACGCCAGCTATCCGGTCGACGGTCCCCATGCAGAACCCGCCGTACGTGACGCGCTCGCCGCGACATGGAGCGATCCGCCTGGCTTCATCGGCATGTTGTGCGCGGTCAATCACAAGACGATTGCACGCCGCTTCATGGTGACGACATTCGTTTTCTTTCTTCTCGCAGGCCTCTTCGCGCTCGCGATGCGCACCCAGCTCGCGCGGCCCGACCAGCGCGTTATAGGACCGAATCTCTACAACGAACTCTTCACGATGCACGGCACGACGATGATGTTCCTCTTCGCCGTACCGGTGATGCAGGCGGTCGCCGTGTACCTCGTGCCACTGATGATCGGTGCGCGCAGCATCGCGTTTGCGCGCATGAACGCTTACGCGTATTGGGTGTTCCTGTTCGGCGGACTGTTGCTGTTCGCATCGCTTGCGGTGAACACCGCGCCGAATGCGGGCTGGTTCAGCTATGTGCCGCTCGCCGGTCCCGATTATTCGCCCAACAAGGGCGCGGACATCTGGGCGCAGATGATCACCTTCACCGAGCTTTCCGGCCTGCTCGAAGCCGTGGTCCTCATCACGACCATCTTCAAACTGCGCGCGCCCGGCATGTCGCTCAACCGCATGCCGCTTTTCGTGTGGGCCACGCTCGTCACCCAGTTCATGGTGATCTTCGCGATGCCCTCCATCATGTTGTGCAGCACCGCGTTGATTCTCGACCGCCTCGTCGGCACGCATTTTTATAACCCGGTCAAGGGCGGCGACGTATTGTTGTGGCAACACCTCTTCTGGTTCTTCGGCCATCCTGAGGTATATCTGATCTTCATTCCACCGCTCGGGTTCATTTCGTCGATCATTCCGACCTTCGCGCGCCGCCCGGTGTTTGGCTATCCGGCGATGGTGCTGTCGCTCATCGCCACCGCGTTTCTGTCGTTCGGACTGTGGGTGCATCACATGTTCGCGACGAACATTCCCGAACTCGGCAAGAGCTTCTTCACCGCCGCGAGCCTGATGATTGCGATTCCATCTGCCATTCAGATCTTCTGCTGGATCGGCACGCTGTGGACCGGCAAGCTCAATCTGCGCGTCCCGCTGCTCTTCGTGCTCGCGTTCTTTTTCATCCTCGTGATGGGCGGCATGACCGGCATCATGGTGGCGTCGGTTCCGCTTGATCTGCAGGTTCACGACACCTACTTCGTCGTCGCGCATCTGCATTACGTGCTGCTCGGCGGCGCCGTGTTTCCGCTCTTCGGCGCGTTTTTCTACTGGTTTCCGAAGTTCGCGGGGCGCATGCTCGATGAGCGGCTCGGCAAGTGGCAGTTCTGGCTGTTCTTCATCGCCTTCAACGTCACCTTCTTCCCGATGCACCTGCTCGGTCTCGAAGGCATGCCACGGCGGGTGTGGACCTATCCGCACGGACTCGGCTGGGACGGCATGAATCTCACGGCGACGATCGGCGCTTATACGATCGCGCTGAGCGTGCTACTTTTCATTGTCAACGTCGTGAAAAGTCTGCGCAGTGACGAACGCGCCGCCGCCGATCCATGGGGCGCGGGTACGCTCGAATGGAGCGTGCCGTCCCCGCCTCCACCGCATAACTTTGATGCGATTCCGGTCGTGCATGGCCGCGATCCGCTATGGGAGCCGCCCGCGCGGCCGGCCTACGTCGCGGGGCTCGCCGCCGATGCACGGGAAGTGCTCGTGACGAGCGTGCTCGATGCGCAACCGGACCATCGCCCGATATTCCCGACGCCCTCCATCTGGCCGTTGGCGAGCGCCGTCGCGACGACGATTCTGTTCATCGGCTCGATCTACACGCCGTGGGCGATCGTCTGGGCGTCCCTGCCCGTCGCCGTGGCGATGATCGGCTGGTTCTGGCCAAATCGCGGCGAGAACCGGCTGGCCGTCGCGCGGGAGCGCCGGCCATGAACGCCGATACGCGCGCACCCCGCACCCGCCCTGACGATGGCGATGCGCACGATCTCGTGCTCGATGTGCGCGCGCTGCCGAGCTTCGCCTTTGGTCACCGCAGCGTGATGTGGTGGAGCACGATGGGGCTGATGCTGATCGAAGGCACGGTGTTCGCCATCGCGGTGATGATGGTCTTCTATCTGCGCACGCGCGCGCCCACCTGGCCGATGGCCGCTGATCCTCCGCGTCTTCTCTGGGGCACGCTCAACACAGTTGTGCTGCTCGTCAGCCTGTGGCCGAACCAGCTCGCAAAGAACGCAGCGGAACGCGGAGACCGCGCAAAAGCCGCGCTCTGGCTCGCCGTTTGTCTGGTGGCATCGGTCGCGTTCCTTATCATTCGGGGATTCGAGTTCGTGGCGCTGAACGTGAGCTGGTACGCGAACGCGTACGGGTCCGTCGTCTGGCTGCTGCTCGGTCTGCACACGACGCACCTGATCACCGATACCGTCGATACCGCCGTGCTCGCTCTGCTGCTGTTCACCGGGCCATTCGAAGGGAAGCGGCTTGTCGATGTCAGCGAGAACGCGATCTACTGGTATTTCGTCGTGTTGAGCTGGCTGCCGATCTACGGCGTCATCTACTGGGTGTCGCGATATTGACTCGAACATGAAAACCTGGCTCGCGCTGCTCGGCGCACCGTCGATCGTGCTGGGATGCCTCAGCGTCAACTACGCGCTGGTGACGCCCGCGTGCCGGCTCGGCGGCCACGCGCTGCTCGACGGTGTGAGCGGCGCAAGCCTCGTCGTCTGCACGGCTGCGACGCTGCTCGCGTGGCAGCGCTGGCGCGAGACGCGCCGTGCGTCCACGCCGTCGACGCCGGCTGCAACCGGTCGGCCCGCACGCGCCGGCTTCATCGCAGCGGTGGCGGCCGGAGTCGGCGCGTTGTCGGTTCTGTCCGTGATCGCCATATCGATACCGCAATGGCTACTGTCCGCCTGTTGAAATGCGCGCTGCTATGCGCGCTCGTCGCTTGTGCCGAAGCGCATGCACACGTCGCCACGCCGGAAGCATCGCCGCTCGCGTGGACGTTCGAACCGTGGGTGGTGATAGCGCTCGCCGTGAGTCTCGCGCTCTACATCACGGGCTACGTGCGATTGCGCGCGCGCGGTGCGCAACGCCGCGCAGGACGTACGGCACGGCTCGTCGCATTCGTCACGGGCTGGCTTACGCTCGTCGTCGCGCTGGTGTCGCCGCTGCACGCGTTGAGCGAATGGCTCTTTTCCGCGCACATGTTGCAGCACGAGCTTTTGATGCTGGTGGCCGCGCCGCTGCTCGTGATCGGCCGCCCGCTCGCCATGTGGCTCTGGGCGTTTCCCGCCGTCGCGCGCATGCGAATCGGCGCGGCGACGCGGTCGCGCTGGATCAAACGTCCATGGCGTTTTCTTTCCTTGCCCATCGTCGCGTGGACGCTGCACGCCGCCGCGCTCTGGTGCTGGCATGCGCCGCGCTTCTTCGAGACGGCGCTCGCGCGCCCCGGTATCCATACGCTGCAACATACGAGCTTTCTCGGGAGCGCGCTGCTGTTCTGGTGGACGGTATTCGGTCGCGCGTCGGAGGGGCACGGCGCAGCCAATGCGCACGCGATGCTGTCGCTCTTCACGACGATGGTCCATACCGGCGCGCTCGGCGCGCTCCTGACGCTCGCTCCGGGCGTCTGGTATCCGTCGTGCATGGAGACGACGCGTGCGCTCGGCTTCGATCCGCTCCAGGATCAGCAACTCGGCGGGCTCGTGATGTGGGTGCCCGGTGGGCTCGCGTATCTGATTGGTGGACTGATGGTCGGTGCGCGCTGGCTGATGCGTCGTGCACCGCCGCGCGCCGGCGTCGGCATGCCGCGCGAAGGCTGATCTCATGCGCGCCCTCCAATTCGCGCTTTCGACGCTCGTCGCGCTGACGGCGTGCACCGGTGAGCCGCCTTCATTTGACGCGATCACCGGCGGTAGTCCGCGGCACGGCCTCGAAGCCATTCAGCGCTATGGCTGCGGCGCATGTCATCGCATCGACGGCGTGCCGGGCGCATACGGCACGGTCGGACCGACGCTTCAGCGGATCGGCGAGCGCGCCTACATCGCGGGGAAGCTGTCGAATTCGCCCGAGAACCTTCAGCAATGGATTCGTTTCCCGCAACGCATCGCGCCCGAAAATGCGATGCCCGATCTCGACGTGAGTGAAATCGACGCGCGCGATATCGCCGCCTACCTTTACCATCAATGAACCATCTTTCGCGTCTCGTTTTGTGCCTGCTGCTATGGCCCTTCGCGGTCATGGCCGATGATGAATCGCCGGCCGCACAACTGATCGCGCGCGGCGCATACCTTGCGAAAGCGGCCGACTGCGCGGGATGCCACACTGCGCCTTCGAACGGCGCACCGTATGCGGGCGGCCTCGAGATGACGTCGCCCTTCGGAACCATCGTCAGCAGCAACATCACGCCGGATCGAGAGACAGGCATTGGCGCATATAGCTATGACGATTTCGCGAAGGCGCTGCGCGAAGGCGTCGGACGCGATGGAAAAGGCTTGTATCCCGCGATGCCCTATCCCGCCTTCGTGAAAATCAGGGATGACGACATGGGCGCGCTCTACGCGTACATGATGCACGGCGTGCCGCCGGTAAAGCATCGCCCGCCGGAAACGAAGGTGCCGTTTCCATTCAATCAGCGTTGGGCACTGCGCATTTGGCGGGCGGTGTTTGCGCCTAAGAAACTGTTCGAGTCGAACGCCAGCCGCGACGCCAGCTGGAATCGCGGGGCGTATCTCGTACAGTCGCTCGGGCATTGTGGCTCCTGCCACACGCCGCGCGGCATCGGATATCAGGAACGCGGCTACGACGAGTCATCGAAGGAGTTTCTCTCCGGCGGAGTCAACGATGACTGGTTCGCGCCGAACTTGCGCGGGGATCCTGGTTCGGGGCTCGGCCGCATCGCGCAGGACGATATCGCTGCGTTTCTCAAGACCGGACACGGCGCCGGCATGGTCGCATACGGCAGCATGGTCGAAACGATCGAGGACAGTACGCAATATCTGAGCGACGATGATCTGCGCGCAATCGCCGTCTATCTGAAGACACTGCCCGCCAGCGGCGCCGCTGACGGCGTCTTCGACCCGTCTCTCGCACAACCGGGACGTCTGAAAACACACGCGCCCGACGTCGCGCCCGAACACGGCGCGGCGGTATACGCGGGCTTCTGCGCGCAGTGCCATCGAAGCGATGGGAAGGGTATGCCCAATGCGTTTCCGTCGCTCGCGGGAAACCCGTCCGTCATCAGCGAGGACACGACGTCATTGATCCGGCTCGTCGTCGAAGGCGGCAACAGTCCTGCAACGATCCACGGTCCGGACCGCCAGTCGATGCCGTCGTTCGCCGGACGCCTCACCGACGCACAGATCGCGCAGGTGCTCACTTACGTGCGCGCGTCGTGGGGCAACGACGCTCGCCCCGTCACGACGAATGATGTCGCCTCGTTTCGCGCGAACATTCACAAATAGCGCGCGCTACGGCACGGTGACCAGACTCATGTAAGCGGCCGGACGCGTCCACTTCAGATCGCCGGTACCGTCGAGCGGCGCCACCGCCGAAAGGGCATGCGTCTGCACCTCTGTATGACGAGCCGACGTCCTTCGTCGTTGTCCGACAGAACAGTGGGAAAGGCCTCGTCATCCGAAGCTCTCTCGTCTTATTCGGCTTCGAATTGGGGAGCTCGTGGGACGCTTCTCCTCGAAACGGTAGCCGCACAACGACCACCTTGATCTGACGCACCGTTTTCCCGTTTCACAGAGGGCGGCCCTTGCGCCGCAGACGGCGGCTTGGGAACTGGGTCAACTTTTCGTCGGTGGATTTGTCTTCCGTGTCGGTCCGACCTTTGATGCGTTCCTTGATGCCTTCCTTTGCCGAACCGGCCTTGCTCTTATTGAGCGTCTAACCTTCCGTCCCTGAGCGTCCCGTTCATCGAATCGCCAGAAGGTTGCCGCTTGCCCGGGTCACCCCCATCGCGCTGGGAGACGCTGCTTTTCTTCGCTTCAGCAGCTTTGCTGCATAGCCGTGCGAAAAAGGCGCGATTAAGACCTTCTTCCGGTGTGATGGCGATGTGCACCCTTCGTGAACACGAAGAGGCTCGCGCCCGCCGCTGCGATTGCGAAGCGGCGGGGATTCTCCCTCACTGCATCCAGTACCTTTGTGATCACTGGCGACCCGATCGGGCCAATGCGCCGGGTGTCTTGCACCGCCCGCGCGGGCGCGATCGCATGTTCGGCAGCGGGCGCGCCTTGCGTATGCGCGTTCGCGGGCGCGTTGATTGGCGCTGCACGAGGCGCGCGCTCCTCGCGCGATGCCTGCGTTTCTCCATCCCGCACATCGCCTTCACGGGCTTCAACTCTTGTTGCAGCGGCTTCGGCGCCGAGCAGCACGACGGCGGCGGCGAAATACAGCCACATCAACAGCACAGCGAGCGAGCCGGCCGCGCCGAACGCGCTCGCCGTGCCGGCGTGCGCGAGGTACAGCGCGAACAGTTTTTTGCCGACGGAGAACAGCACCGCGGAGATGACACCGCCCACGAGCGCATCGCGCCACGGTACGTGACCATCCGGAAGATACTTCAACAGCGCGGCGAATGCGCCCGAAAGAATCACGAGGCCGAGCAAGAGTTGCACGATATCGCCGATGACGACGAGCGGCGAATCACCGAACACCCACTTTCCCGCGGCCTGCACGGCGGTGTCCAGCACGAGCGACACGATCAGCAGAAAGGCGACGCCCATGACGAGGCCGAACGAGATCAGCCGCACCTTGACGAGTGTGGCGACCCCCGACTTCCGTGCGTTGGGCGTCGGCCAGATGATGGAAAGCGCAGTGTTCAATGACGAAAATGTCGCGGATGCGCCCACCGCCAGCACCACGAACGAAATCACGGCCGCGATGCCGCTGCCCCCACTGCGATGCGCATGGGAGACGATTGCCTGCACGCTTTCGGCGGCGTCTTTTCCGAGCATGCCGCTAATCTGATGAAAAAGCTGGCCGCGCGCGGCCTCCGCACCGAAAACGAGGCCGGCGACCGCGATCACCATGACGAGCGTCGGCGCGAGCGAAAAGGCGGAATAAAACGCGATGCTCGCCGCCATCGGTGCGGCGCGATCAGCGCCAAAACGTTTGAATGTGCGTGCCGGCCATGCGAAGGTTCGGCCCATAAGCGATTTGACGTTCATGACTTTCCCCGGTGATCCGTGCGCTGAGGTTAAGCATCGACGATGCCCGCCACAGAAAACAGCGCAATCGCATGGCACACGCGTTGCTGATTCGCATTCAGGCCGATGTGACGGATTCGATTGCAACAGCGGCCCTTTCATTCCACGACGCGGCTTCCCTCCGCGATACGCCAGTGCGAAGTCTTCGCACTGAGGCTCGTAGCAGGTGACCGTAAGCGACGCTTTTCGGGCTCCTCTTGGTCGCTGCGAGCTAAACCGTTCAACTTGATGATTTGCGCTGAGCCCGTGACGGGTTTCATGCGCTCGAAGAGGAGTCGTCCAAATGTTCGTTCATAACAAGCGTCTGCAATACACCGTGCGCGTGAGCGCTCCCAATCCGGGTCTTGCCAATCTGCTGCTCGAGCAGTTCGGCGGTCCGCAGGGCGAACTGGCAGCCGCATGCCGGTACTTCACGCAAGCCGTCGGCGAAGATGATCCGGGCCGCAAAGACCTGTTGTTTGATATCGCCACCGAGGAACTCAGTCATCTCGAAGTAATCGGCTCGATCGTCGCGATGCTAAACAAGGGTGCAAAAGGCCAGCTCGCGGAAGCGGTGGAGTCGGAAGCCGAGTTGTATCGTTCACTCACCGGCGGCGGCAACGATTCGCACACCACCGCGCTGCTCTATGGCGGCGGCCCTGCGCTCACGAACTCTGCAGGCGTGCCCTGGACCGCTGCTTATATCGACACCATAGGAGAGCCGACTGCCGACCTGCGCTCCAACATCGCCGCGGAGGCACGCGCGAAGATCGTCTACGAACGCCTCATTAACGTAACGGACGATCCGGGCATCAAGGAAGCGCTGGGCTTCCTCATGACGCGCGAAATCGCGCATCAGAAGTCGTTCGAAAAGGCGCTGCACTCGATTCAGCCAAACTTCCCGCAAGGCAAGCTGCCGGGGAAACCGGAGTTCACGAGCGTCTACTTCAACATGTCGAAAGGTAACGACGCGCGCGGTCCCTGGAACGAGGGCGGCGACTGGGAGTTCGTCGACGACCCGCAACCGGCCGTCGACGGCGGAGACGGCACGGCCACCGTGACTGTGACTGAACGGGACGTGGAGGTGCTGCAGGCGATGGCATCGCGCACGGCTTCGGATCCATCGGCCGAGCCGACCACCGGAGCCGATCTGGGCGCAGGAAAAGCCAACGAAGTGTAAGACTGACCGGCGCTGTTGCAAATCGGGGCAGCGCCGGCCGAGTCGCTATCTTAATCCGGCGGATACTCGATTGAAGATTAATGAAATGCGCCTCAGCCGAAACGAGCCACGCTCGGAACCCCTGGCGCGATAACCGTTTTGCGGAGCGTCACAATCATCATGAGTGCCGCGAGCGTCCACCTGATACCAAAATGCGCGATCTGGACGCGCAGAAAAAAGCCAGTGTCTGACACGCCGCGCGTGCTCGTCGTTGACGACTACGCGGATACGGCCGACGCCATCAGCATGGTGCTGGCCATCTGCGGCTTCGATGCTCATGCGGTCTACGGCGGTCGCCCGGCGATCGACGCGACCGCGCGATGGGAGCCCGACGTCGTTCTATTGGATATCTGGATGCCCGATAAGTCCGGGCTGGAAGTTGCGGCCCGCCTCCGTGCGGACGAGAACACATCGGGGATCATCCTGATCGCGCATTCCGCGGCGGCGAGCGAGTCGGATATGCAGCGGGCGAAGCGCGCGGGATTCGACGCGTTTTGCGTGAAGCCGATGGATGCAACGACCTTTGCGCCATTGCTGCGTCACTTCTTGGCCGGGCCCGTCGGCTGACAACGTCGAACTGGAATTTCTTCCTCAGTTGACAATCCGCTTGCTGCATTCGACTAGGTGGCTCAGGCGTCATGGTGGGGGTGAGCGGTATGTGCTTTGCTGAGTCGAAGCACCGCTCACGCTCAAGGGATGCAGACCATGAAAGCGCTCATCTGGCAAGGCAAGAAGGACATTCGCTACGAGTCGGTGCCCGACCCGCGCATCGAGCATCCGCGCGACGCCATTATCAAGGTCTCCACGTGCGCGATTTGCGGTTCGGACCTACACCTATTCGACGGCTTCATGCCTGGCATGAAGTCTGGCGACGTGATGGGGCACGAATTTATGGGCGAAGTCGTGGAGGTCGGCGGCGAGAATTCGGCGCTCAGAATTGGCGAGCGCGTAGTCGTGCCGTTCACCATCATCTGCGGCGAGTGCGATCAGTGCAGGCGTGGTAATTTTTCTGTGTGCGAGCGCAGCAACCGCAACAAGGACGATGCAGAGAAGCTCTTCGGCCACACGACGGCGGGCCTTTTCGGCTATACGCACCTTACGGGCGGTTACCCTGGCGGACAGGCGGAATATGTGCGCGTGCCGTTTGCGGACAAGACCCACGTCAAGATCCCCGAGGGCCTAAGCGACGAGCAGGTGCTCTTTCTCGGCGACATCTTTCCGACCGGCTGGCAGGCGGCCGTGCAATGCGAGATCGAACCGACCGACACGGTCGCAATCTGGGGCGCAGGCCCTGTCGGACAGATGGCCGTGCGCAGCGCCCTTCTGCTCGGGGCGAAGCAGGTCGTCGTGATCGATCGTGTGCCTGAACGATTGGCGATGGCGCGCGCCGCTGGCGCTATCGCGATCGACTTCAAGGAAGAAAGTGTGCTCGATCGCCTCAAGGAACTTACACAGGGCAAGGGCCCCGAAAAGTGCATCGATGCCGTTGGCATGGAGTCGCATGCGACGCGTTCCTTCGATGCGCTTTACGATCGCGCGAAGCAGGCTGTGATGCTTGAGACCGACCGACCACATGTGTTGCGCGAGATGATCTATGTGTGCCGTCCGGCGGGCACGCTCTCAGTGCCCGGCGTCTACGGCGGGCTGATCGACAAGATCCCGTTTGGCGCGGCCATGAACAAGGGGCTTACGTGGCGGATGGGCCAGACGCACGTGAATCGCTGGACCGACGACCTGCTGCGCCGCATCCAGGAAGGCCAGATCGATCCGTCCTTCGTCATCACCCACCGTGTTTCGCTCGCCGATGGGCCTGAAATGTATAAGACATTCCGTGACAAGGAGGATGGCTGCATCAAGGTCGTGCTCAAGCCATGAAGGTCGCGTACCAGCGAGGCACGCCATTGCGCAACGCTGCTTAGCAAACCACCGACGCGACTCTCATGCTGGTGATTTCACCTCATCTCGACGACGCCGTCTTCAGCTGCGCTGCGGCGCTCGCGGCATCGCCCGGCGCGGTCGTCTGCCCGATCTCTGCAGGCGCGCCGCGCGAGGCGCTTGGGACCGACTGGGACACGCAATGCGGCTTCGCAAACGCGCACCAGGAGATGCATGCGCGCCGCGCCGAAGATGCCGCCGCGTTGGGGCACCCTCGACGCGCAGCCCCTTCATCTCGACCTTCTCGATTCCCAGTACGCGGGCGATGTCAGCACAACATCCGATGGAGTCGCCTCGGTGTTGTTCGGCGTGACCCGCACGAACGCGTTCCCGATACTTCTGATTCCGCTGGGTCTACTCCATTCCGATCATCGTCTCGTGCATGCCGCGTGCCAAAGTGTGTGGCGCGCCGAACCCCATGCTGACGTGCATCGCTGACGAAGATGCGCTCTATCGGCGCATGAGCGGGCTCGTTCAAGCACGCCTTGACGAGTTGGCACAGGACGGCATGACCGCGACGCCCGTATCGGAGCCCCATCGGCACGGACGCGCTCGTACGCAACCTCGCTGCGAAGCAACGGGCGGTAAGTCGTTATGCGAGCCAGCTTCGGGCGTTCTGACCGAACGGGCTATGACGACGTCTTCGCACCCGAGCGTTTCTGGACACTTGAGCCCTCACGCCATGACCGCTGAACGAGACGTCCATTCCGACGAAAAGCCCGCGCGACTCACGGTCGTCGTACTGACTTATAACCGTTCCGACGAGGTTCACGACACCCTCGCAAAACTTGCCGCGCTGCCCGATCGCTTCGACATCGTGGTGGTAGACAATGCCTCCACGGACGGGACGGCCGCGCGGATCGCTGCCGCTTTTCCCTTCATTACGCTCGTCATCGCGCCGGCTAATCTCGGCGCAGCCGGGCGCAATCTCGGCGTCGCGCATGTCAGCACCGAATACGTCGCATTCTGCGACGACGACACCTGGTGGGCCCCGGGCTCGCTCTCGCGCGCGGTCAAGATACTCGATGCCGCGCCGTGCGTTGCGGTGTTGAATGCCCGCATCCTGGTCGGCGCACTGGGCACGCCCGACGAGACCTGCGAACGCATGCGCGAAAGCCCGCTACGCAGCGAGGTGCTGCCGGCACCTGCACTGATCGGTTATATCGCGTGCGCGTGCGTATTTCGCACGAACGTCTTCCGCCAAGTGGGCGGTTACGAGGCGAGGCTTTTCATCGGCGGAGAGGAAACGCTCGTTGCTCTTGATGTGCTATCGGCGGGCCATGAGATCATATACATAGACGAATTGATCGTTCACCATCACCCTTCTCCAATGCGCGACAGCGCGCAGCGCCGCAGACTCCTTGCGCGCAATGCAGCGTGGGTGGCATGGATGCGTCTTCCGCTGGTCGAAGCGCTGCGGGAAACGCGCAACGCCTTTCGCATCATCCGCATGGAACACTCAACGTCCTCCGATTGGCGTGTCTTGTTGGCAGGCATCGCATGGGCCCTCAGTAGGCGGCGGGTAATCGGGGAACGCGTGAAGCATATGCTTCAGCGCGTTCGCGACGACGACGCCCGCCACGCCTCGAGAGATCTAGGCGAACCACCCCGTTTCCCTTCTACACACATCGAGTAAAAAAGTGCGCATGTGGCCCCTTCGCATTAGACGATAGTTGGTTCGTCTCGCATCGAACCAAATATCGTTTCGTGGTCCTTGCGACGGTCGCAACGATTGGCACGTTGAATGCTGAACGCTCGCTGACCGGTCCTTGCCATGCGCGCCACACACGCGGCACTCCGGATCGTTACAGGGGGCTCCCGTGAAAATCGCGCTGATAAGTGAACATGCTTCGCCGCTCGCAGTAGCGGGCGGTGTGGATAGTGGCGGACAAAACATTTATGTCGCGAACGTCGCGCGTCAATTGGTGCGTATCGGTCACGAAGTCGATGTCTTCACGCGCCGTGATCGTTCCTTATTGCCGCTCGTCTCCCGCTTCGACAACACCCGGGTGATAAACGTACCGGCAGGGCCACCCGTGCAGTTGCCCAAGGAGTCGCTCCTGCCGTACATGGATGAGTTCGCAAGCTTCATGATCGACTTCGTGGAGAAGGAAGCGCAGCCCTATACGATCGCGCATGCGAACTTCTTCATGTCCGGCGTGGTTGGCTTGCGTATCAAAGATGCGTTAGGTATCCCGCTCGTCACCACGTTTCATGCGCTCGGCCGCGTCCGGCGACTGCATCAGGGCGAATCGGACGGCTTTCCTGATGCGCGCTTCGACATCGAGGACGAACTCGTAAGACGTTCCGATTCGGTGATTGCCGAATGCCCGCAGGATGAGAGCGACCTACTTCATCTCTATAGCGCCGATCCCGCGCGCATCGATCTGGTGCCATGCGGTTTCGATCGCGTCGAGTTTCATCCGATGGAGAAAGCAATAGCGAGAGAACGCCTCGGCTGGCCGCAAGACCGCTTCATCGTGCTGCAGCTTGGGCGCATGGTGCCGCGCAAGGGCGTCGATAACGTGGTGCGCGCGCTAAGCGTATGCCGTGCCGAACACGGCGAAAGTGCCGAACTTTACGTGGTCGGCGGCAACTCCGACGAAGCCAACGAGATCGCGACGCCGGAGATCGTGCGACTGCGTGGCATCGCGCGCGAAGTCGGCGTCGAGGATCATGTGCATTTCGCCGGCCGTCATGGACGCGCCGAACTCAAGCACTTCTATAACGCGGCCGATGTATTCGTGACGACCCCGTGGTACGAGCCCTTCGGCATCACGCCGCTGGAAGCGATGGCGTGCGGCAGGCCGGTCATCGGCGCGGACGTAGGCGGCATCCGCTATTCGGTCGCCCACGGTGAGACAGGTCTGCTCGTGCCGCCGAAAGATCCGGCTGCGCTCGGGCATGCCATTGCCATGCTCAAACGCAATCCGATGCTCGGGCGCCGCATGGGCGAAGCGGGCCTCGCGCGCGCCAACGCGATGTTCACCTGGTCGAGCGTCGCGCACGCGCTGGCGGACGTCTACGCGCGCGTCAGCGGCGAGGAAGCGCAGGCCGCCGTGCCTGTCGCGATGGGCGGGGCATCGCGATGAGGCCGTTGTCACCGACCCCGCGTGCCGCCATCTTCATCGACAAGGACGGCACTCTGCTGGAAGACGTGCCCTGGAACGTCGATCCGCACATGATGCGTCTCGCGCCGGGTGCATTCGAAGCGCTACGTCTGTTCGCATCGCGCGGCGTGCCGCTTTTCGTCGTCAGCAATCAGAGCGGCGTGGCACTGGGCAAGTTCGAACGTGAGGCGCTCGATCGCGTCGAGATGCGTCTGCATGAACTCGCAGCGCAAGCGGGCGCCGAGTTCGAGGGCATCTATTGGTGCCCGCATCATCCGCAGGGCATCGTGCCCGAATTCACGCGGACCTGCGAATGCCGCAAGCCCGCGCCCGGCATGTTGCTGTGCGCGGCGCGCGAGCATCGCATCGATCTGTCGCGGAGCTGGTTCATCGGCGACATACTCAACGATGTCGAAGCGGGCACGCGCGCCGGTTGCCGCAGCGTGCTCATCGATAACGGCAACGAGACCGAATGGTTGCGCGGCGAGGGACGCGAGCCGGATATCGTCGTAAAGGACATGCACGAGGCCGCGATAGCCATCGTCAGCGAGGAGCACCCGGCATGAAGCGCGATCCGTTGAGTCCATCGGCGTTACCGCCGGTCGTCGAGGCGCATGCGCGTAAGAGCGCGGTGAATCGGGCGCGCGAATGGGGCGCGGACGTAAAGCGGATTCTTTGCATCCGTCTTGACAATCTTGGAGATGTATTGATGACCACGCCCGCGCTGCACGCATTGCGCGCGACTCAACCGGGACGGCATCTGACCTTGCTCGCATCGCGCGCTGGCAAGGCGGCGGCGCCCTTCATCGATGCGATCGACGACGTAATCGAATACGACGCGCCGTGGGTCAAACAGGATGCGCCGATCGATGCTCTCGCGGACCTCGCGATGCGCGCGCGCCTCAATGCGGCGGATTTTGATGCGGCCGTCATCTTCAGCGTCTATAGCCAGAACCCGCTGCCCGCCGCGATGCTGTGTCATCTCGCGGGCATTCCGCTGCGGCTCGCGCATTGTCGCGAGAACCCTTATGGCCTCTTGACGGACTGGGTGCAGGAACCCGAGCCGCAGCAAGGCACCCGGCATGAAGTGGAACGTCAGCTCGCGCTCGTCGCGCAAGTCGGCGCGCGTACGGCGGATACGCGTATGCGCTTTAACGTGCGACCCGAAGATGCGGCTTCTCTCGATGAAAAGCTGCGCGCGCACGATGTCGATATGCATGCGCCCTTCATTGTCGTGCATCCGGGCGCGAGCGCCGCATCGCGACGATATCCGGTCGAGCGTTTCACCGACGTAATGAAGCGGTTGCATACGCAACTTCACTGGCCGATGCTTGTCACCGGTTCAGGCGGCGAAGGTGCGCTATGTCGCACTGCATGCGCTGCAGATTCCGGCGGGATAGATATGTCCGGCGCGCTCGAACTCGGTGAACTCGCTGCATTGATCGAGCGCGCGCGCGTGCTCGTATCGAATAACAGCGGGCCCGTGCATCTCGCATCGGCGCTCGGCACGCCCGTCGTCGATCTCTATGCCCTCACGAATCCACAGCACATGCCGTGGCGAACGCCGCATCGCGTGCTCTACCACGACGTGCCTTGCCGCTGGTGCTACCGCAGCGTGTGCCCCGAGGGACACCACCAGTGCCTCGTCGGCGTCGGCGTGGATCAGGTCGTGTCGGCGGTGCTGGAACTGATCGAAGAACATCCATCGCACCTCAACTCTTCAATACAGGGCCGCTGAGCATGTACACCTTGGGAATCAATGCGGTTTATCACGACAGCGCGGCTGCGATCGTGAAAGATGGCGTCGTCCTTGCGGCGGCCGAGGACGAACGCTTCACGCACGTCAAGCATGCCAAGCGCCCGGTGCCGTTCTCGACATGGCAGCTTCCGTTCGATGCGATCGACTATTGCCTGAAGGAAGCGGGCATCGAACTGGCCCATATCGATCACGTCGCGTATTCGTACGATCCGCAGCTCTTTTCGGGCATGCCGAAGGACGTGAAGGCGAGTATCGCGTTGCCGATGATGCCGTCCGCGCAGCCCGGCGGCAATCCTTCCGAATCGCCGTGGGATCCGTTGTTTCTGAGCTATATCGTCAACGCGAAAGCGCAACTGCTCGACGGCGCGCCGCATCATCTGAAGCGGCGCTTCGCAAGCGGAGGACGCGCGCCCCGCTTTGCCTGGCATCACGTCGATCATCATCTCTGCCATGAAGCGAGCGCTTTTCTCGCGGCACCTTTTGAAGACACCGCCGTCCTCACGGTGGACGGACGAGGCGAAGGCGTCACGACGAGTCTCGGGCAATTCGTGAACGGCGAGTACCAGCGGCTCAAGCAAGTCGAACTGCCGCATTCGCTCGGCTTGCTATACGAAGCCGTGACGGGCTATCTCGGCTTCCTGCATTCGTCGGACGAGTATAAGGTCATGGCGCTGGCATCGTTCGGCAAGCCCGCGTATGTCGACCAGTTTCGCGAGATCGTGAAATATCGGCACGACGGCAGCTATACCGTGGATGCGCCGCGCCTCGTCGAACGTTTCGGTCCGCCGCGCGAACGTGGCGGACCGCTCAAGCAGCATCATTTCGATATCGCGCATTCGCTGCAAGAGGTGCTCGAGGAGACCGCCCTCGAACTTGCGAAGTGGCTCCACGAACGCACCGGCTTGCCGAATCTCGCGATGGCGGGCGGCGTCGCGCTCAACTGCGTGATGAACGCGCGCCTGCGCGATCGCGGACCGTTCGACGAAATGTGGGTGCAGCCCGCCGCCGGCGATGCAGGCACCGCGCTTGGCGCCGCGTTGTGGACGGACTATCGCGAGCGCGCAAAAGGGGGCGATCGCAGCCGCAAGTGGCGGATGGACCACGCCTATCTCGGCCCCGAATTCGGCGATGAAGAGATCGAAGCGTTTCTGAAATGGACACGCGCGCCTTATCGCAAGCTCACGAATATCGCTGAAGAAACCGCCGACCTTCTCGCGCAGAACCGCGTGATCGGCTGGTATCAGGGACGTACGGAATTCGGGCCGCGTGCGCTTGGAGCACGCTCGATTCTCGCGTCGCCCATCGATGCGTCGATGCAGGCACGGCTCAACGAAATCAAGGACCGCGAGGACTTTCGTCCGGTTGCGCCCGTCGTGATGGAGGAGCATGCATCCGAGTGGTTCGTCGACGCGCGCGTCGCACCGTTCATGCTGTTCGTGTTCGACGTGCGTGAAGAGATGAAAGCGCGCATACCGGCCGTCACGCATATCGACGGCACTGCGCGCGTGCAGACCGTCAATCGCGCGCAGCATGCGCTCTATTACGATCTGATCGCCGCGTTCAAGGCACGCACAGGTGTCCCGATTCTCGTCAATACATCGTTCAATACGCGCGGCGAGCCGATGGTCAACACGCCGCGCGACGCGCTCGAATCGTTCTGGACATCGCCGCTCGATGCGCTCGTGATCGGTTCTTTCCTCATCGAAAAGCCGGGGACGCGCGCATGAGCACGTATGCCGGTCTTTTCGAAAACGCGGAGACGGGTGCGACGGCTGCGGCCGTTGCGTCACGTGGCGATTTCATTCCCGACGTGTCCGTGATCGTGCCGACCTATCGCCGTCCCGCGATGCTCGAACGCTGCGTGTCCGCCATTGCCGCGCAGACGTACGATCCGACGCGCTACGAGATCATCGTATGCGACGACGGACCCGACGAAGCAACGAAGGCATGCGTGCAGTGTCTTGCCGCAGCGCATGCGTCGAGCGGACCGAAGATCCGCTATGTGCCGGTGACGGCGACGCAAGGCCCGGCGGGCGCGCGCAACGCGGGCTGGCGTGCATCGCTTGCAAGACGCATCGCATTCACCGACGACGACACCATCCCCGATCCGCAATGGCTCGCGAACGGCCTGCGCGCGCTCGATGCTGGCGCGGACGCGGTATCCGGGCGTATCGTCGTGCCGCTGCCAAAGCGCCCCACCGATTACGAACTCGACGCGGCCGGACTCGCAAATGCGGAATTCGCGACCGCCAACGCGTTCGCGACACGCGCCGCGCTCGAACGCACGGGCGGATTCGATGCGCGTTATACGTCGGCATGGCGTGAAGACTCGGATCTGCAATTCGCGTTGATGCAGGCGGGCCTCGTGATCGCACGCGCCGACGATGCCGCGATCCTTCATCCGGTGCGGCCCGCACGCTGGGGCGTGAGCATTTCGCAACAGAAGAAGAGCCAGTTCGATGCGTTGCTCTACAAGAAGCATCGCACGCTGTTTCGCGAACGCATCCGGCGCCATCCTCCGCTGCTCTACTATGCGATGCTCGCGGCGCTCGTGGTGCTGTTCGTGTCGCTAATGGCGGGCGCAACGCATATCGCAATGGCCGCAGCCGTTGCATGGATTGCGATGACGATCTGGTTCTGCATGCAACGACTCAAGACGACCGCGCGCACGCCCGCGCATATCGCGGAGATGTTGTGCACGTCGGCGATCATTCCGTATCTGTCGATCTACTGGCGGATTCGCGGCGCGTTCAAGTTCAAGGTGTTCTTCCTATGAACGCCGAGCCGGTCGAGCGCATCGTCATCTTTCGCGCGCTGCAACTCGGCGACATGCTGTGCGCCGTGCCCGCATTGCGCGCATTGCGCCAGGCGTATCCGAAAGCGCACATCGCATTGATTGGCTTGCCGTGGGCCGCGCATTTCGTCGAGCGATACACGCATCTGCTCGATAGATTGATTGTGTTTCCTGGTGCGATCGGCTTTCCAGAGCAAAAGGAGACCGATGCGCATCTGCCCGCGTTTCTAGGCGCGTTGCGCGAGCGTCGCTTCGATCTTGCCATTCAGTTGCATGGCAGCGGCGGTGTCGCGAACGACATCGTCGAACGCATGGGTGCGCGTTTGAACGCAGGCTTTCTGAAGCCCGATGAAGCCTTGCGCGAAGGCGTTTTCATGCCGTGGCCCGATGACCTGCCCGAACCCGCACGATACACCGCCTTGATGGAACGTCTCGGCATCGAGGTCCGCACGCTCGATCTCGAGATTCCCCTGACCAAGGAAGACGAACGCGAATGCGATGCGCTTGTCGATGCCTTCGCGATAGAGTTGAACAAGCTCATCCTCGTTCATCCGGGTGCGCAGTTGCCCTCGCGTAGATGGCCCGTCGAACGCTTCGGTGAAGTGGCGCGCGCGCTATCGGATGCGGGCTGGCAAGTCGCCGTCACAGGCAGCGCGGCGGAAGCGCCGCTGACCGCACGCGTGACACGCGGTGCAGGCACGAATGCCATCGACCTCGCTGGACGTACGTCGCTTGGCGCGCTCGCTGCGCTCGTCGCGAAGGCGAGGCTCATCGTCTGCAACGACACGGGGCTTTCGCATGTGGCCGCTGCGATGCGCACGCCGAGTGTCGTGATCGCTTCGGGAAGCGATACGCAACGCTGGGCGCCGCTCGACCACGCGCGTCATTCAGTCCTCGCAGACTGGCCTGCGTGCCGGCCTTGTGCATTCCGCGAATGTCCCTATCAACACGAATGTGCGCTGAACGTGAGTGTACAGAGCGTGCTCGATGTCGCATTCGGACACCTCGAGGAGGCGCTTATTCATGCCCAAGACTAGTTCCCGACGCCTGCGCGTGCTTACCTGGCATATCCACGGCAATTATCTTTACTACTTGAGCCAAACGCCGCACGACTTCTATTTGGTGACGCGCCCCGGCTATCCGCCCGGATACGCGGGCAAGGCGGGCGCGTTGCCTTTCGGGGCGAACGTGCATGAAATGCCGGCGAGCGAAGTGCCGTCGCAGTCATTCGATGTGATCCTGTTTCAGCACAAACAGCAATGGGACGATGACCGCCTCAACCTTCTCACCGATGCGCAACGGCGCTTGCCGCGGGTTTATATCGAGCATGATCCACCGCAGGAAAATCCGTTCGAGCAGAAGCATTGGGTGCAGGAGCACGGCACGCTGCTCGTGCATGTCACGCACTTCAACCGACTGATGTGGGATAGCGGCGACACGCCGACGCGCGTTATCGAGCATGGCGTCGTGGTGCCTAAGGACGTGCGCTACACCGGCGAGCTAGCGCGCGGCATCGCGGTGATCAATCATCTGCATCAACGAGGAAGGCGGCTCGGCAATGATGTCTATGCGCAGGCCGCCGCGTCCGTGCCGCTCGATCTCGTCGGCATGGATGCGCAGTCAGCCGGCGGCATCGGCGAGATCGGCAATCTGCAACTCGCGGCGTTCAGCGCGCGCTATCGTTTCTTCTTCAACCCGATTCGCTGGACGAGTCTCGGGCTTGCCATCGTCGAGGCGATGACGATCGGCATGCCGATCATCGGACTTGCGACGACCGAACTCGCCACCGTGATTCACAACGGCGAGAACGGTTTCGTCCATACAGACACGAATACGCTCATCGACGCAATGCAGCATCTGCTGCGCGATCCCGTTGAGGCGCGACGTCTTGGCGAAGGCGCACAACGGACTGCGCTCGAACGCTTTCACATCGCCCGCTTCGCCCACGACTGGGGCGAAGCGTTGCGCTACGTATGCAGCTAGCACGCATCATTACTGGAACATCTCGACATGAAAGAAGCTTATAGAAAGCGCATTCTGGTGACCGGTGGCGCGGGCTTTCTCGGCTCGCATCTGTGCGAGCGGCTGGTGGCGCAAGGCCATGACGTGTTATGCGTCGATAACTTTTACACCGGCACCAAGGACAACATCGCGCATCTATTCGATAGCCCCAACTTCGAACTGATGCGTCACGACGTGACCTTTCCGCTCTACGTGGAAGTCGATGAAATCTACAACCTCGCGTGCCCTGCTTCACCTATCCATTATCAACACGACCCGGTACAGACGACGAAGACGAGCGTGCACGGCGCGATCAACATGCTCGGTCTTGGCAAGCGCGTTCACGCGAAAATCTTTCAGGCTTCGACGAGCGAAGTCTACGGCGACGCACACGTGCATCCGCAACAGGAAGCGTATTGGGGCAATGTGAATCCTATCGGGCCACGTTCGTGTTACGACGAAGGCAAGCGTTGCGCAGAAACGCTCTTCATGGATTATCGGCGGCAACATGGACTCTCGATCAAGATCGCGCGCATCTTCAATACGTACGGGCCGCGCATGCATCCGTCGGATGGCCGCGTGATTTCGAACTTCATGATGCAGGCGCTATCGGGCCAGCCGATCACAGTGTATGGCGAAGGCATGCAGACGCGCTCGTTCTGTTATGTCGACGACATGGTCGAGGCGTTCATCCGCCTCATGAATACGCCCGACGAGTTCACGGGTCCGATGAACCTCGGCAATCCGCACGAGCTGACGATGCTCGATGTCGCGCGGCGCATCATCGAGTTGACGGGATCGTCGTCGGACATCGTGTTCAAGCCTTTGCCGCTGGATGATCCGTGGCATCGTCAGCCGGACATTGCGCTGGCGCGCGACAAGCTCGGCTGGTCCCCGACGACGCCGCTCGATGAAGGGCTACGTCGCACGGCGCAGCATTTTCGGCAGGTTATCGAAGCCTCGGAATCGCGCGAGGCCCAGCGCGTTTAGATAGTCCGCGCTGTCACCGCGCTTATCGACGTTATCAGCTTCGGCGCGGGCACCGGTTTCGTCAGATGGGCCTGAAAGCCCGCCGCCTGCGCGCGCGAGCGCGCTTCGGCCTGTGTATGCCCCGTCAGCGCGATAGCGGGCATGCGTTCGCCAAGCGATGCGCCGCGACTCGCCTCTTCCTCACGAACGAGTCGCAAAACTTCATAGCCGTCCTGCTCGCCGCCCAAAACGATATCGCAGAGCAACACGTCGGGCCATTGCGCGCTCGGCAATGCGCGAAGCCTGGCTAACGCATCATCGCCCGATGCGCACAGGACCACATGCGCGCCGACTGACTCGAGCAGACCTTCAAGCGCGTCGCGCGCTTCTTCCTGATCGTCGAGCACCATCACCGTGACGCCCTTGAGCGCGTCGTCGTGCGAAGCTTCGGGAGCGGCCGTTTCGTCGAGCACCGGGCGTAAGGGCATCGTTGCGACATAGGCGACGTGCTTGTCGATGTAGCGCACCGCAAGGCTTCCGCCCGTCTCGGTCAATGCGTTCTCGAGACGCCGCACTTGCTGCTGCGAAAGATCGGCGGGATCGGGTCGCTGCCCCATCACCGTGAGACTGGCGTGATTGCCCTCGCGGAACACGCGCAACTCGATACGCTCGCTGCGCATCGCCGCGCTCATCTGCGCGCGGCACAGATCGGCGACGACCTGCTGCAACACGCTCGCATCGCCGGACACGCGCAAGCCCGGCTCGGCGATAACGGTATAAAGGTTCACGCCGCGCGCCGCGATCTCTTCATGCAGCGCATCGATGACGCCCGCGACGAGTGCATCGAGCCCGACCGCCTGCGCGGAGACCTTGCGCTGCGCATGCTCGAGCTCACCCTGCTGCCATTGCAGCGACCACATGCGCGCATACACGCCCTCGCGAGCGAGCAGTTCGTCATGCTGTCCCTGCTCGACGATACGCCCATGCTCCATCACGAGCGTCCAGTCGGCATCCACAACCGTCGAGAGGCGATGCGCGATGACGATCGACGTGCGTCCCTTCGCGAGACGATCCAGCTCGGTCTGGATCGCGCGTTCAGAACGCGTATCGAGCGCGGAGGTGGCTTCGTCGAACACTATGATGCGCGGGTCCTTCAAAATCGCGCGCGCGATCGCGATGCGTTGCCGTTCGCCACCCGAGAGCCGCACGCCGCGCTCGCCGACGCGCGTGTCGTAGTGATCCGGCAAGTGCTCGATGAAGCCATCGAGCTGTGCGGCGCGCGCGGCCTGTACGATCTCCGCGCGCGTGGCATCGGGGCGGCCATAAGCGATGTTGTAGGCGATCGTATCGTTGAAGAGGACCGTGTCCTGTGGCACGATGCCGATGGTCGCGCGCAGGCTGTTCTGCGTGACGTGCGCGAGGTCTTGTCCGTCGATCCGTATCGCGCCCGCGCTCGGCTCGTAGAGCCTGAAGAGCAGCTTCACGAGCGTCGACTTGCCCGAGCCGCTGCCCCCAACCACCGCGAGCTTCTTGCCCGGATGCGCGCGAAAATCGACATCGCGCACAATTTGCCGCGCCGGATCGTAACCGAACTCGACGTGGTCGAACTCGATTTCGCCTGCTGTCACGCTGAGCGGTTGCGCGCCGGTCTCGTCCACATCTTCACGCACGCGGCCGCGCGAGAGAAGAATCATGAACATGCGTTCGACGTTCACGATCGCGTCGTTGGTCTCGCGAAATACGAAGCCCAGCGTGTTGAGCGGGTTGCATACCTGCACGATATAGGCGTTCACCAGCACGAGATCGCCGACGCTCATCGTGCCCGCAACGACCTGTTGCGCCGCGCGCAGCATCACGGCCGCAATGCCGACGGCGATGATCGTGCTCTGTCCCACGTGCAGCAGGGTGAGCGCGCGTTGATTGGCGACCCGCGCATGCACCCATTCGTTTAGCACGCTCGTGAGCCGGTTCGTTTCGATGCGCTCGCTCGCGAAGAACTTGACGGTTTCATAGTTGAGCAGGCTATCGACGAGACGACTATCGGACTGGGCCTCAAGCCTGTTGACCGCGCGTTGAAAGCGCATGCGATAACGCGTGGAGATGAGCGTCCACACCGAATACAGCACAAACGTCACCGTAATGATCACCATGAATTCGATCGCGTAACTGCTCATCATCACGGCAACGACCGTGCTGATTTCGATCATCACCGGCACGATGGTGAAGAACGCAGTGCCGAGTAAACAACCGACACCGTCCGCACCTTTTTGCACGTCTCGCACGACCGCGCCGGTTTCGCGCTGCGCATGAAAGCGCGCGCCCAATGCATGAAGATGCGCGAACGTTCGCTCTGCAAACGACGCCACGGTCCGCTGAGTGACGATGCTGAAGACTACGTCGCGTGCTTCGTTCAGCACATCGCCGAGATAGCGCAACAAGACGTAGGCGAGAACCAGGAAGACGGGAAAGACGACGGTCGTTGCGGGATGACTGAACTCGTCGATGACGCGCTTAAGCATCAACGGAACCGACACGACCGCGAGCCGCGCGCTGATCATCAGGACAATGGCGGCGGCGGTCTGATAACGCCACGCCCACACCGCGCGCCACAGGTCGGCAACGATGCGGCGGCGCACGCGCGTGCGCTCGGCATCGGAGGACACGCCCGGCGTCACTCCTTCCGGTCCTTGCGCTTACGGGCGTCATGTGTTGACGATGCGCCCTGGGCGCCGTTCTTTTTCTGAACGCGCTGTTCCTCGATGCGGCTTAACGTCGCAGGGTCCGTTCCGGATTGTCCGGCAGCGCCCGCAGCGCCCGCGACGCCGGCGGATTTGCCCGTATTGCCTTGGGATGACGTATTGCCCGGCGGCGCGCCAGTCTCCTGCGCCCATGCGCTTGTCGCACATGTCATGCAGGCGCACGCGAATGCGACGATCGTTCGAAGTCGAAGATTGCGATTCATCTGGCCCTTCCGTTTGCGCGAGTGCTTCGATATTCTAGTCGTCAACAGTCATGCGCGCGCCAGAATGCGTTATCCCATTGGCGGGCTTCACGATGACATGGCGCGGCTTCGTTTAAGATATCGCGCGATGAACGTGCGCGTTTCGTCGCGAGCGAAACGCACGGCCACGCTTTCGCCGCTGACCATTTCGACGATACCTTCGCCATAGCGACGCACGACGACTCGTTCGCCTCGTTCGAATGTTGGCACCGCGCGCTTGGGCTTCGTCTCTTCTTTCTTACGGGCGTGTTCGAGAAGCTCGCGCGGGCTCTCGATCACTTCCGGTGGATGCAGGCAGTTATCGCATACGCCACATGTCTTTCCGCCGAGTTCGTCATCGGGCGGGGCGTAATGTACGTCCGATGATGAGTCCGCGTTGTGCGCGAAGTAATCGAGCAAAATGCGCCAGCGACATTGAGCGCTTTGCGCATAACTGATCATGCGTTCCAGCACGGCCCGGTCTTGCTCGGCGCGCGCTACATAGGCGTGCGATGCATCGCCGAGTTTCGCGTCCGCCTTGCTGCCGTCCTCATCGATTAGCTTCATACCACCGTGGCGCGTGCGGCGCGTCATGCCGATATCGTGGAGGAGGGTTGCCGCGACGCGCAGCTTGTTCGCGCCCACGTCGGGCAATGCGTCACGCAGGCGCTCGAGCGGCTTCTCCAGCGTCTTGCTGCTCGTTTCGTTCGCGAGTTCACGCACCGTCCGCGCAACGCGTTCGATGGTCTGCGCACTCGGATAGCGGCCGCTCAGGAAAAACTGCTGCACCTGCTTGTCCTTCAGTTCGAAGAGCAACGTGCAGCGCGCCGGCTCGCCGTCGCGTCCGCCGCGGCCCGCTTCCTGATAGTACGCGTCGAGACTGCCGGGCATCTGTGCATGGATCACGAAGCGGATATCGGGCTTGTCGATGCCCATGCCGAACGCATTGGTCGCGACCATCACCCGCGCGCGTTCTTCCATGAAGGCGTCCTGGGACGCCGATCGCGCGCCCGCCGCGAGCTTGCCATCATAGCGCTCCGCTGCAACGCCCGCTTCGATCAGGGCCGCATGAAGCGCCTCGCATTCCCCGACAGTCGCACAATAGACGATGCCGCTGCCCTTCTCGCTGCACGTCAACTCTACGACCCGCTTGCGCTTATCCTCGAGGTTCGTCATTTGTTCGACGCCGAAACGCAAATTTTCGCGATAGACGCCTGTATGAATGACATTGGCCGCCCGCATCTGAAGCTCGCGCGTGATATCGGTCATGACCGCAGGCGTCGCGGTTGCGGTAAGTGCGAGTATTGGCGGGCGGCCCAACAACTTTATCGCCTGGATCAGTTCGACATACGCGGGACGAAAGTCGTGCCCCCACTGCGAAATGCAATGCGCCTCGTCGATGACGACGAGCGCGATCTCGGGTACATCCAGCGACTTGAGCTGCGCGACGAACTCCGGGTCGACAAGACGTTCCGGTGTAACGAACAGCATGCGCAGCGCGTTCCTGGCGAGCGCGTCCATTGCATCATGCAACTCGCTCGCGGACAGCGCGCTGTTGAGCACGGCATTCGCAATGCCGGCTTCGGTCAACTTCGTCGCCTGATCGCGCATGAGCGATATGAGCGGCGATACGATGAGCGTCATGCCTTCGAATTGCAGCGCGGGCAGTTGATAACATAGCGACTTGCCCGCACCGGTCGGCATGACCGCCAAGGTATCGTGCCCGTCCATCACGCTGCGGATGACGTCCTCCTGCCCTGCTCGCAGATTCGGAAATCCGAAAACCCGGCGCAATGCATTTTCCATTTCCCGGTCGAGCGGCTTGCGCACGGGCTTCATTGTCGGATTCATATGAGTCGATCGTTTGAGGTTGAATTGGGCGCGCGCCAGACGAACAGACGCATTCCGCGCTCTATACAGGCAGCGGAAGTCGGATCTTGCGATGAATGATTTACTTGCTGGTGCTTTCCGGTCGTTCAGGCCCGTCCGCGGCAGCATTGCTCGTAGTGACGCCTTGCGCGTCTTCTGCGCTGATCGACGCTATTGCCTGCTCCCAAAACTCCTCCGCGCGTCCCTCAGGGGAGCCCTCCCGCTCCCATATCTCATAGGCACGGCGGCGAATGCGGTCTTGCTCTTTCTGTTCATCCATGACCATCTCCCAGTAATGCGGCAACGTCGCCGCCGGATCGGAGCTTGCACGCTACTAACGCAACCATCGTGCCGCGTGCGTTATCGGCGCCCGTCTTTCGAAAAGAAGATCCTAGGGGATTCAAGCAGTGCGCGAGGCCGCGCTCTTGTCTTGTGCTTTTGCGAGCCGCCGCGCAATCTCAGCTGCCGCACCGACGTCATCCGTCGAGCTCACGGACCCGCTTTCCGATGCGAGCTTCAAATAGGCCGCGGCGAGCTTGCGCAACTCGTCCTCGGTTGCGTCTTCGACGCCGATCAACTGGTTGCTCGCCAGACGATGCGACGCCAGCACCTTCAACCGAGATCACTGCAAGGCCGAATGCGACTGGCGAGCCCGCCCATCGGGTGACGGCGCTCGCAAACGCGTCGAACGCTCGTGCGATCGGATGCGCCTTGGCGTATCCCGGACTCGACGTCGTGGGCACGGTGTCCATCGGCTCTGCATCGGGAACTGCGTTTTGTTGATTCATTTCGCGGCGTAAAAGTAGGTCGACCGCGAATTTATCAATCGCACCTTTCGAAGGACAGACTCCGTGCGGATGCTTTTTCGTGTCCTTCGCATTTGCGTTGATCTCGCTGGGCGCAACGAGTGCGAGGCCGGCCCCTTGCGCGTGCTCGATGCTTCCGTTACATGGCCGGGATCGATCATGCAGACGCGCTCCGGCCGCGCGCGATGCGCCTCGACGCCGAGTTCGCCGCCATGCTTCAGGGTGCCATACAACGCCCGTAGATTCGCATTCGCTCCCGCCCTTGATATGCGCGACAAAAAACGGCCAGGCCCGCACTTTGCTTTGAATGGCGACGATCACATTATTCGAACGGAGAACGCAATGCCTACGACCCCGGCACAAGCTAATACCGCCGCTTCCCGCCCCGCGCAAACTCAAGACGCCATCGAATTGCTGAAAGACGATCATCGCGCCATCGAGAAGCTCTTCGAGGCGTTCCAGAAAGCGAAGGACGACGATCTCGATGCGAAGTCCGCACTCGTTCGACGCGCGTGCGAAGAACTCACTGTTCACGCAATGATCGAAGAACAGCTACTTTATCCGGCTGCGCAGAAAGCGTTACACCAGCGCGACCGGCCCGACGTCGAAGAAGCGTATGTCGAGCACTATCTCGTGAAGGTGCTGATCGACAAGTTCATGACGCTGAAGGCGGGCGAAGCTGGTTTCGATGCAACCTTCAAAGTGATGAGCGAGATGGTGCGACATCACATCGAAGAGGAAGAGGCGGATCTCTTCCCCAAGCTGCGAGAGTCCGGCACCGATCTGGACGCGCTCGGCAAGAAACTGTTGCAGCGCAAGGAAGAACTCGAATCGAAGATCCCAAAGGATGCGGGCGATAACACAGAGCGCCTGCATTGATCCTTACTCCTCCGTGAGTCACCCTCGCAGCGCGTCGAACACATTGGCAAATGCCCGGTGGGTTGACGCGCTCAATCCCGCGCCGACCGCTGTCTGAACCGTGCGCCGCATTCGAAGAATGGCGACGCTGACAAGCGTGAGCGCAATCAACTCGGCATTCGGCGTGCGCAGAAGCCACGACGGGGTGCCCGCTAGCAGCGTGCGCGATGGCACGCGCGCAGCGCGTGTGACACGCGATGGATCATCGGCGACGTGTGCGGCAATTAGCTCCGCGCGCGATTCCGCCCTGCGAGCGAGCACCGCTCCCTGAGCGTCGGCATGCTTCATTGCGCGGCCTCGTTGATGGCATCCATATCGCGTTGCAGTTCCTGGCGCAGCATCTGAAACGGTTGCGCCGCCTTGCGCGACATCATCACGGTGACGGCGATGACCGCGACGGCGAACCATGCCCCGCCACGCATTAGGCCGTTAGCACTAGAAATGCGACGAGCGCAAACATCTCGTGCGGCACGCGCTTCGTGGTCTCGGCGAGTTCGATAGGAATCAGCTCGCCATAACGACGAGGCGTCTCGTGCAGAAGTGACCGACCCTGCGCTAATTGGCGAATTTTCTCTGGATTGTCATCGTGCTTCTCCAGCAAGCGTCAGTCGGAACGAGGCGTCACGACTTATAAACACAACTCTGTGACGAGAGCACCGCGCATGCAAAAAATACTGTCTGCAACGGCCTCGCCGCGCTCCTCCCGGCCGAGGATCCCCCTCATTGTCGTTGACCAGGCACACAGGATTACACCGTGCGCGTTGAATCGTCCGCGGGCGTAGATTCGGATGAGTAGATCAGCATGATGTGACGTTGCGTCCACCGGTAGACAAGCGGCGCGAAACCGCCGTCAATAACGCAGCTACGGTGTGTGCATGGTCCGCTGACATGGCTGACGACCTCGAAGAAGCCTGTGCGCCATAACGGCATAGTCTCCCGATGTCCCAGCATGCGAGCGCCACTGGGACTTTTGGGAACACACCGATCACCCGGTCGTTACTCCACGCCCTTTTTTGCGGCCAGCGCTCGTGCCATTTCAAGATGATGCTGAATCGTCGGCAGCGCCTTAGTTGCAGCTTTTTTTAGCTCAGAATTCTGTCCCTCTTGGGCTTCCTTTTGGAAAGCCGCGACCGCCTTCTGATGTCCGTCGACCCCAACGGTCTTGATGTAGGCAGCGTCAAACGCCTTCCCCTTCAACGGTTTAAGCGCATCGAGCACGGCGGGGTCCGAATTATCTTTAGGGACCGCAACGCCGCGCGGGGCCGCCATCTTGAGTTGAACTGTCAGCTTGGTGTGATCCACCATCATGCGATGGGCGAATTCTTTAACGTCTTTGTCTTGCGACTGCTTCGTGGCAAGTTTCGCCGTGTCAATTTCAGTCGAACTTGATTCTGATGCAGCCTGAACGAACGCCTTATCGACGGGAGAGAGGTCATTTCCTTGCGTCGTACTAGCAGCTTGCGTTTGAGCACACACTGGCGTTAAAACGCCAAATAGCGCGACAAACAACGGTGCGCGGATAGCCATACTTGTCTCCACGGGATGCTCCTTGGAATGTCATGTCGGGCTTGGTGATCAGCAACCGCTGTGCCGTACAACGCACACTGCGCACTGCGCCTGCTTCTCCTCGCCGGCGCGCTGGCCGTCGCGATGTAAGAGGCCGTGGCCGCCGCACGAGTACAACGCCGCGGCTATACCGGCGTTGCACGATGGCAAATGGCCGCGCACTATCCAATATAGCTTCCCGGGGGCACCGTCTCGTATGGTTTCCTTCCCCAAGGTCTTCCCACCTGCCCACAGGCGTTGTTCTAGCTCACCGGTAACGTCGAGGCAGGCGTCGGCGAACCGAATAGCTTTGACGAGACTTCGCACCTGCCGCGGACGGGCAAAAAGGCAGCGGGTTGCGATTACACGACCGCAGACCCGGGAATAGCAATCTGCTTGGCTGCATCGGCACCGGGCGCGCCCGTTATCACGCTCGAATCTGCCGGCGCCCCGGCGCGCGAGAGCTCACGAGGACCGGCCGACTGTCGAAACTGCTGCAAGCTGTTGCTGCTAGGTCAACGCTCAGCGTTTTGCCAGCCCGGTAAGTCATTCACACGATCGCTAGGTCCATCCTCGATGAAATCGTCCTCGAAGCTGCAGCCGATTAGTTCGTCGTATTTCGTCGGCTCGCTGCTGACGATGGCTCGGAACATCTGAATCAATGCGTTTCCGTCTTGCAGGTGGGCGACGACAACTCGAGCAGTACGCAACGAGACAGACTCTCGGACAGGCGGGGCTGTACTTCCGTCATGCAAGTCAAATGCGAAACGATGGATCTCCTCATGCCCTTCAGGAAGCACGGTATGACCCCAAATAGTCGCTCTCATGATCCGCGCGATGAACTCTTCTGTTGATGTTGAAGCAATGTACGTGCCGAAGTTTCAAGCTCTCAGACCCTCCCGCACCCGTCACAGAAGCGGCTGCAGATGAGTGCTTCAGCAAGTTCCTAGCCTTGAGACCGCTATCAGGCTGAGAGCTTAAACAGATCAATGATCGAGGTCTGTCAGTTCAGATCTTGGCCGCTTTCCCTTTGCTTCTTCGAGAGGATCGCTTCAATATCAACCTCCGGAACCGGCGTCGTAGCCGTCCGCGCCGGCTCGACGCCAGACGCAGTGGGCGCGGCGGGCGCTGCTCATGCACTTCAACCCAGCGCTGCTCGCGCCGGCGTGTCTGACGTCGGCGGCGTGGAGCTGCGCGAAGTCGACACGGCTGGATGATCGTGCGGAAATCTTGCCGAGAATGGTCGAGAAGATGCTCATCGTGACTCTTCCGTTTAGTGAGCGGCGCGTGGCACGACATTGCCGTTGGCGTCGAGGATGGCGGTCTCGCCTTCGGCCACATGTGAGCGGTCGGGCCATCGGATCTGAGGCGGTGCGCGCTGCCATGGATTCAAGTGTCTTCACATCTGCTTCGGACACGTTGACCGTGGCAAGGCCATCGCCGCCATCCACTGCCGGCTGCGCACCTTCGATGAAGCGCCAGTCGCCGCCCTCGTTCCACGGCCCTCGCATGTCGTCGCCCTTCGACATGTTGAAATACACGCTCGTGAACTCACGGGTCATGAAAAAGCCGAGCGCTTCCTTGATGCCAGGATCATAGGTGACATTGATGAGACGCTCATAAACGATCTTTGCTCGCGCTTCAGCGGCGATGTTTGAGCACATGTCAGCCGTTAGCTCGTCATCGTGTCGATGTACGCCGCCGCCCACGGCACTCCGGCGGAGTTAGTCAGGGGTGCGCCACCGCCATACAGGCTCGAAGTTATATGGGCGTCGTTTCCGCACCGGTCAACGACCGATATAACTCGGCTTTCTTTTCCACCCCTTCGGCGAGTTGTCCTTTGGCGCCCTTATTGAGCATCGCGACAATGGAGCCGATCACTTCAAAGTGCTTAACTCTTCCGTGGCAATGTCGAAAAGCTGATCCTTGCGACCGGGATCGGCTTCGGTAACTGCCTGAGCGAAGTAACGGCAAGCGGCGGCGAGCTCGCGTTGAGGACCGCCAGGCTGCTCGAGCAGCAGGTTGGCGAGACCCCGATTCGGAGCGCCGACGCGAACCGTCAAGCTGCCTATGCGAGCCACCTGGGCCACATTTTTGCTGACCAAGCGTTTTTCGTCGCTGCTGACGATGCCAGTCGAGAGCCGGAATGGCGAGTAACGGCCGCGTAAATCGAAGGCCGTTCCTACTACGCGAGGGACTGCGACGGCGTGCCTGGCACGCGGTTTGCACGCTGCCCCGACAGCTTCGCCGGGCTAGGAGACAACAGTACTCCAAGCACCTGACCAATGCCAAATTCTCGACACCAGGACGACCATGCTCGCCGTCATTATTCCTGCTCACAACGAATCTGAGCTCATCGGCGCATGCGTGCGTTCCGTGGGCGTCGCCGCACTACATCCACTTTTGCGTGACGAAAAAACCATCGTGATCGTTGTAGCAGACGACTGCTCTGACCACACCGAGGCTTTCGCAATGGCCGCAGGTGCCGTCGTTTTGAGCGTTTGCAAGCGGAACGTTGGCAAAGCACGGGCACAGGGCGCTGACTTGGCTATCGCTCACGGTGCGCGTTGGCTAGCCTTCACCGACGCCGATACGCAGGTTGCCCCCGACTGGTTGAGCAGCCAGCTCGCGTGTCAAACAGACGCTGTGTGCGGCGTCATCGGCATCACCGACTGGACCGGCCACCCACTCAACGTCAAGGAAGAGTTCTACAAGACATACCGAGATGAGGAAGGCCATCGTCATATCCATGGAGCAAATCTGGGTTGCTCGGCTGCGGCCTATCGAAAAGCCGGCGGTTTCCAGCCGCTTTCGTTCAACGAAGACGTGGCACTCGTCGATGCTCTGATTGCGACGGGCGCGTCCATCAGCTGGAGTAACAAAGCCAGAGTTTCGACAAGCGCACGCCTCGATTCGCGAACGCCATGGGGATTTGGTGCCACACTACGCGCCGCGTCCGGGCGTCTGGCCTGTGCCGTGCCTAGTGTCATCTGGTAACCCTGGTACAAGCGTCGAAGCTTTCATAGGAAGAAAATATAAATGTACCGCCTGCGGGCAGCAAAGCGAAAATCCGACATATTGGCCCTGGGACGAAGCAGGTGGTCCTGAGGGACGCGCCAATGTGCTCTGGATCTGGCTTAGAATCAGCAAACCAGGTAAGGTCGAACCCCGAATAAGTCGTGCGACGGTTCAGAGTTTCTTTTCTGAGGATGCGAGCGACTCCTGATCCGCACGCTGCGGCATCCCTGTGCCATCACGGGCGGCGGAGCCGGGTGTGCGGCTCCGCGATCGTGCGCTAACCTACTCGAACCTCGATCTTTCGCGGCTTCGCCTCTTCGCGACGCGGAATCGCTAGTTTCAGAACGCCGTCTTTCAGCAGCGCATCGATTTTAGTTGTATCAAAGTCGTCGCTCACAGAGAACCGACGGGAAAAATAGGGTACGCGGACCTCTGCGTGCGATAGACGAAGCTCTTGCGATACCGGAAGTATCGCCTCGCCCTCTATGGAAAGCGCACCGTCGTGGACTTTGATCTCCAGCCGCTCCCGCGATACCCCGGGTAGGTCCGCCCATAGCGTAATAGCATGGGCGTTTTCGACGATGTCGACCGCTGGCATCACCGTTGCACGACGCACGGCGTCAAGCTCGTGCTCGGCAGCGGAGTCAGGGCGCCGATCTGCAATCTGTTTGTTCTCGCTCATGATGCACCTCATCTACTGGATCTGAATTGCACGGGGCCTGGACGTTTCGCGTTTGCCCACCGAAATAAGGAGGCAGCCGTCGACGTAACGCGCATTCACCTTGTCAGGATCAGCCTGTTGCGGCAATTCAATGACGCGCCTGAACGCACCGCTAAAGCGTTCGCGCGCGTACTGCCGTGTCCCTCCGGAGGACGACGACGACGTTGAGCCTGGCGCGGCATCCGGTGCTTCTTCGTGACCGTCTGGCAGGTCGCGGCGACCAGCGATTGAAAGCATCCCTTTGTCGACCGTGATGTCCAGTTGCGAGGGATTGATGCCCGGCGCGAACGCAACGATCTCGATGGAGTCGTCGGTCGAGCCGATATTGATGCGCGGAAAGGTGCCGACGCTGGTCGACCGCAGGCTTGAGGGCAGACCATCGAACAGGCCCGAGAGCTGCCTTTGCATGCGCTCGAGGTCGGCAAAGAAATCTGTTCCGAAGTAGACGTCACTCATGATCGAATCTCCTCTCGCGGGAGGAGGCGAACGGGCTAACGCGCTCCAGTCTCGCCTGCCTAATCGCGACAAACAAGGTTGAAACACGCAGCGCCGCCGGAATCCAGCGAACGCTGCCTAGCGAAGTCCCAGATAGTGTCCATCAAGAGCTTTTCAAGGGCGCCGCCTCACATTTTTTTGCCTTGAAATTCCCTGGGTGCGACCTTATCTCCGTCGGCGGAAAGGTTTCCGGAGTAAGTAAAGATGAACTTTGATACTGAGTGGCGCACGCTCGGCAGACATCGGGTTCGCCTGCGCTCGTTAAAGGGATTTCCGACGGAGACGATGTATCAACTCGCTGAGGTCGCTCGTCTGGCAATTGATAACAACATGAGCGCTAGGGCCCGGATTGTGGAGATCGCGGCAAGGCGGGCGAAAACGTACGACATTAGCGTTGGCTCGACTTTGCCGGAAGACCGCATATGCGCGCCCCAGCTCGAGGCAGCCATAGCGACTGTAATGGGGCTTCCGCCTGAGCAAGTGAACGTGTTTGTGCAAATAGTCACGCAGGAAGAGGTCGATCTTCACTTTGGAATCTATGAACGCATGCTTGCCGAGAAGCTCGGCGCGACGCCCCCTTTGCAATAACGCGCTGAAACAAGCGGTCCGCCGAACCAAGCAAGCGGTCGGAGCGCAGGGTGCCGACCGGTCATTCGGTTGTGGACCATCTGAACTTGGATGATACGTCACGTGAGTTCGTCGTCCTCTCCCGGGGCCTCGACGAATTCGATGTTATTTTCGACAATTTCAATCTGTATGTCTTCCGGATCGTCCTCGATTTCCAAGTGATTAGGCGGCGACGCGACGAGCCGGAAGTCAAAACCCAAGGCGCTCAAGTAGGCGACGTATTCGCCGTCTTCATCTTCGCGCAGCGCGTCGTCGTCCAACATTGAACGTCTTTCGATGTCGAAGTCTTTGGCCGTCACAACGAAGCGCTCTTCTTGTCGCGTTTCTACGTCAACGACCACCAGTTCGGCGGTCCCGGAAAGTTCGAGCATGATGCGCTCCGTGGATGTCTGATGCTCTCGATCTTTGAAACAAATAGTGCGATTAGGCGAGACGTGACATTCGGCCACCTCGACTGGTAACTACGCTGTTGACGCCAGCCAGTCAGCTGTTCTCTTTGGCATCTCTCTCAACGCGGGCTTGGCAAAAAAATACCCCTGCATCAGGATGATGCCGTTGGAGGCAAAGAAGTCACGTTCCCCCCTTGTCTCGACTCCTTCCGCAATAACCTGCACTCCGAGATCCCGACACATCGTAAGCACGCCTCGCACAATACTCTGGCGAACGCTGTCACTGTCGACCCCTCGAACCAACTCCATGTCGAGCTTGATGAAATCTGGCTGAAAATCAACGAGCAGGGTCAGTCCAGAATAGCCTGCTCCAAAATCGTCGATGGCCGTTTTGAATCCGAACCGCCGATACGCGCGGAATATATTCACCAAATGACTTCGGCTGATTATATTTTCGCCTTCTACCGTCTCGAAGATAATACGGTCGGTGGGGAAGCTGTGCTTCTCCGCTGCCTCAAGGGTGCTTCGTATGCAAGCCTCCGGTTGGTAGACCGCGTTAGGCATGAAGTTGATCGACAGAAAGCTGCTCATATTTAGTGCAGCAGCTTGGGCGATTGCGAGCGTTCGACAACGCTGGTCAAAGTGGTAACGATTTTCCTCGTCAACCTGTGCAAGTACGGAACCGGCACGCTCTCCGTTCAAACCCCGAACCAGAGCTTCGTGGGCGAAGGTTTCGCCTAGACTTGTATCAACGATCGGCTGGAAAGCGAACGCCATGTCGACGGTCTTTTCTGGAGCGATGCGACATCCCGCGCAACGACGCGATGCGTCGTCAGATTGCTGCACCCGCCCTCGTTGGTTAAACTCGATCATTTTCGCGAATTCGGAGCCGAAAGTTAGCTTGACGATAAGGTTATCGGCACGCCCTTGCAATATCTTGAGCCGTCCTCGTACGCGTATTGACCGCGTCCACGGCACGAGTTTTTTACGACTTCTTCTTACAAGCGAAGTTGCCAGGTACTTTGTCCGTGCATGTGTTGCTAGCGTCGGGGCCGTTGCGATTCACTGCCAACGACGACTCTGACGCTCCTCTCGATATCCTCGGGAATCGGAATATCAACTGGTCCACATCCAAACAACGCTCCTCAAAACTTGTGCTGCGGAAAGCTCTTCGCCGTGACTTTCTTGCATTTCAAATAATGAAGTTGAAGACGCGGCCGACCAACGCAACTGCTCGCAGATATGACGTTAAGTTTGCTTCTAGCGGACGGATCACCGCGCAACCATGCGCCTGCCCTCGTCGTTGACTTGCTATGACTCGTCTTCGGATCTTTTCCGCCAAAGGATGTCAGCGAGGGACTCAAGACTGAAAGGTTTGCCGAGACACGAATCGCAGCCGGAATCACGTGCGCGTTGCTCCTCATGGGCGATGGGGCGGCCAGTAACCGCGACAACCGGAACGATGGCATACGCATGCAAGGCGTTCAAATTTGTCGCGACTCAATGTTGCTGCGCTGCACGTTGAACGATAGCATCCGAGAATCGTAGGCGCGACAGTCGGCGCCCTTGTCGGCTTGGTGGTCATTGAAGCGACGACGCTGGTCACCTGAAGCCTGGATTAGCGGTCCGCGCGTCGATATTTAGCGGTGGTCGCCAGTTCGTGTGGCGGCCCGATCCCCACGCGCCGCCGCGAAGATCTACCCTCAGCGAGCAATTAGGAGTGTCGCGTTCTCGTCGCAGCTATCGAATTCGCTGTCTCCGAGATTCCGAAATCGTGAGTTCCCCGCGTGGCCATTCTGGACATTGAATGCCGGAGCGCGGCAGCTTCAGCGGTGAACGCGCTGCGATCGTCGCGTCTCAATTGAGCCGGTTCTAAGCTCAGGCTCTCAGCGCCTTGGCAAGATCAGCCAGACGATACGGCTTGTGCACGAAGGTGAAATCAGTTAAGGAAGCTCTGCAAAACTCGTTCTTGCATGGAGGATAAGGAGTACTATTAGATGGTAACGACTTGGAGGCATCGCAATGACGCAACTTCATCTCG
>NZ_JARUXO010000002.1:0-62591 GCF_031451275.1 Caballeronia sp. LZ029 | reverse complement strand
GCTCACACGATGCAGGATCGAAACCTTCCCTGCCAGCGGCAAGCGATACTTCGCGAGCTGGCCGATTCCGATGTTCCGGTATTCCGGCCTTGGTTTTTTCAATGCTTCAGCCACGTTAGACCCCTTCCCAATCTGATTGACGATTCGCGCGTCGTCGATGCACGACACGGGCGCGACTCGTCCAGCCTGATCCGCCTCGAAAAGCGCCCGGCGATGTCGTTGGGGATAAGTTTTTTGCCCGCGCACTGCGCGATAGCGGTATTTTGTCGCGCGATTGATATACTGTCCAATATCTATCTCGTCTTTCTGAAATATCTTTGACAGATATCGCATGGAACTGCGCCACATCCGTTACTTTCTGGCGGTCGCCGAGGAGCGCAACGTAACGCGCGCGGCGGAACGGCTCGGCATCGGCCAGCCGCCGCTCAGCCAGCAGATTCACGCGCTGGAGGACGAACTCGGCGTGCGGCTCTTCCGGCGCACCGGGCACGGCGTCGTGCTGACCGAAGCGGGAGAGGCGTTCGCCGTCGATGCCAAGCGCCTCATGAACGATGCGCGTCTCGCCGTCGAAAAGGCGCAGAGCGCGGGGCGCGGCGAGATCGGGCAGCTCAATATCGGCTTCACGGGGTCGGCGGCGTTCAATCCGGTCGTGTCGAAACTCATCCGCTCGTATCGGCAGGCTTATCCGAACGTCACGCTCACATTGACCGAGGGCAACACCGCGCAGCTGCTCGCCCATCTCGACGCCGGCCGTGTCGATGTCGCGTTCGTTCGGCTCGGCAGCCAGTCGCCGGCGGGCGTGCAGATCAATCACATCGCGATCGAGCCGATGAAAATCGTGCTGCCCGCCACGCACAAGCTCGCGAAGAAACGCAAGGTGCCGCTCGCGTCGCTGGCGGAAGATCCCTTCGTGATGCTGCCCCGCGAGGCGAGCCCTACATTGCACGACGTCATCATCGGCGCGTGCCGTGAAGCGGGATTCGAGCCAGTCGCCGGGCAGCAGGCGCCGCAGCTTTCATCAGTCGTGAATCTGGTCGCGGCGGAATTCGGTGTGTCGCTGGTGCCGGCGTCCGTGTGTCAGATTCAGGTCGATGGCGTCGCCTACACCGACGCCCTCGGCAGCGCGATCACGATTCGTCTCGCACTGGCCTCGCGCATCGACGCGACAGCCGCCAAGACCGCCAACTTCCTCGACATCGCGCGGCAGATCGTTACGTCATCGGCGTGACATTGTCATCAGAACAAGCGCGCATTGCATTCGACGCATTTTCGTCCAACACTTCAGTTCGCAAGAAGAGCGTCAAGAAGGCCCAATCCTTGGATCGAGGAGCAAGGTCATGCGCGAAGAAATGAAGCATCCGCTGCAATGCACGCCCGAGTGCCGCCGGGGTTTCCTCAGATCAGTTGCATCCGCAGGTATCGTCGGGCTTGCGGGTCCGTCGCTTCTCATGACCTCTGCTCATGCCGATGCGTTGACCCACGCGCAGCGCGACAGCATGACGCCCGAGCAGATCATCGACGTGATGAAGCGCGGCAACGAGCGATTCCAGAAAGGCGAGCGCAAGCCGCGCAATTATCTGCGCGAACAGAAGGCGAGCGCGAAGGGCCAGTATCCCGCGGCCGTGCTGCTCAGTTGCATCGACTCGCGCGCGCCTGCGGAAGTCATCATGGATCTGGGCATCGGGGATATCTTCAATTGCCGCATCGCGGGCAATATCGAAAACGACGACATTCTCGGCAGCATGGAATTCGCGTGCAAGCTGATGGGCGCGAAAGTGGTGCTCGTGATGGGGCACACGTCGTGCGGCGCGATCAAGGGCGCGATAGCGAACGCCGAACTCGGCCATCTCACCGGCCTGCTCGCGCGCATCAAGCCCGCCGTCGATGCAACGCAGTATGACGGTGAACGGACGGCGACCAACTACACGTTCGTCGATAAAGTGGCGCGCAAGAATGTCGAACTGACCATCGCGCAGATTCGCCGCGACAGCGCCGTGCTGAGCGAGATGGAAAGCCAGCACGGCATCAAGATTGCCGGCTCGATGTACAACCTGAGCACGGGCGCGGTGGAGTTTTTCGGCTCTTAAGCTTCGGCGCGCTCGCGAACGCCATCCTCTTGCTTCGCGACGCCGCGCTTCGCCGTCCAATACTCCGTGCGCACGCCGATATCGTCGGAAACGAACGGCCCGCGGCGCGTCGACCGGTAGTTCGCCAGTGCCTTGTACACGAGACGTTGCCCGATCAGCAGAATCGGCACGTTGAGCAGCACCATCACGATATTCATCAGATCGGACAGCGCCCAGAGGTTCGGCAACTCGAGGCCGGCGAGCACCGTGAGCGCGCCGAACGGCACGAACACGAGCGAGCCGACGACGCGAATACCGGTAATGAAGCCGCGACTGCGCGAGATGAAGTTCGCCGATATCTCCGCGAACGAGATCATGCCGAGCAACGTGGTGAACGCGAAGAGGCCATAACATACGCACATCACGATCTTGACGATGTGCGCGAGCCCAACGGGCACGAGCGTTTCGACCGATGCGAGATAGACCGTGATCTTCGATGCCCTCACCGATTCCCACGCTTGCCCGTCGACGGTGCCGGTCCAGACATGCGCCATCACGACGATGAAGCCGGTCATCGTGCAAATGACCATCGTGTCGAAGAACACGCCGAGGCTTTGCACGAAGCCCTGTTCGCAGGGGTGATCGTTGTCGGCGATCGCGGCGGCCATCGTGATGGTGCCCTGCCCCGCCTCGTTCGACATCAGCCCGCGCTTGACGCCCTGCGCGAGCGCGGTGCCGATTGCGCCGCCGAAGAGCGCATGCGGTGCGAATGCGCCGACGATCACCTCATGAAAGAAGTACGGAATCAGCGGCAGATTGATGAGGATGATGACCAGGGACATCAGGCAGAACAGCGTCGCCTTGATCGGCACGAGGACATCGGTATAGGCGGTCACGCGGCGAATGCCGCCCATGATGATGAACGAGCACGCCGCGATCAACACGGCCGCGATGACGTAATACACCGTCGACTGACGTGCGAGATGCGTACCGGTCACGGTATCCGCAATAGTGCCGATCGCGGTGAACACGTTGAACGTTTGCGGCGGCACGTTGAAAAGCGCATAGACGATGAACACGAGCGACAAGAACGTGCCGACGATGCGCTTGTCGCCGAGAATGCGCCGCCCATAGAACGGCAGGCCGCCGACGAACTCGTCGTGCTTCTTCTCCTTGAAGAGTTGCGCGAGCGTCGATTCCATGAACGCGGTGGCCATGCCAAAGAATGCGGCCACCCACATCCAGAACAATGCGCCCGGCCCGCCGACGGAAATCGCGCCCGTGATGCCGACGATATTGCCCGGCCCCGCGCGCATCGCGAGCCCGAGCATGAACGATGCGAGCGCGCTGACGCCGGTCTTCGACGACTGTCTGCGCAACATGATGCGCACGATCTTGCCGACGTTCATCGTCTGGATGAAGCGCGTGCGAATCGTGAAATGGATGCCCACGCCGACGAGCAGCAGAATCGCGAACGGAAATTGCCCGAGCACGGGAATGCTCGAATATGCCTTGAAATTAGTGGGGAAATCCCACAAGAAATCCGATACGGGTGCAATGAAGGCAAACAATGCATTCACGGATTGAAAGAGACTTTCCACGCGAGGCGTTCCAAATGTTGATGAACCAGCCTCGTTCGAAGCTGGCCGACGTGCCTGCGTGGGCACGTAATCTTTTGAGGCAGCGATTATAAGGCCAGCGATCAACCTCTCTCTGTTGATGGCTATTGGCGAAGCCGAAGAAGCGGCGCGATCGCGCGGGACAGTTAGTTGCGGCGCGTCGTCATGCTTATCTAATTCTTTTCTCGCACAATCGGGTGCACAACGTGTCAGGAGAACGGGATGACCGAACGACTCGCGAAACTTTTCGCCGTGGCCTCGATGGCCCTGCTCGCATCGCTCGTCAGCTTCGGCAATCTGACGGACTATGGCAGCAACCTCCAATTCGTCGAGCACGTCTTGCGGATGGACACGACGTTCCCCGGCAATGCCAACATGTATCGCGCGATCACGTCACCAATGCTTCAGCATCTCGGCTATGACCTGATCATCTTTCTCGAGACCGTGACCGCGCTGCTCTGCTGGGCGGGTGTCATCGCGATGTGTCGCGCGATACGGCAGGAGAATGCCGTGTTCGCGCGAGCCAAGCGCTGGGCGATCGCGGGACTCACGCTCGGCTATCTCACCTGGCAGGTCTGCTTCATGACGATCGGCGGCGAATGGTTCGGCATGTGGCAGTCGCAGCAATGGAATGGCACGGAGAGCGCGTTTCGCTTCTTCATGACCTTCCTCGTGATATTGATCTTCGTGACGCGCGCCGAAACGCATCCACCCTCTTTGAGAACAACCGCATGAATACGAACGATGCAACCAGCGCGATTCAGGTGCGCGATATCGGCAGCTTTCACGTCGGCGGAAAGATGGTCACGCTGTCGGGCATGAGTCCGCGCTCGCGCGTGAGCACGGCGCACGGCGCCGTTCATCCGGTCGATCCCAATGGCGAAGTGATCGTCGGTCAGATGTATGTGCAGTACGTGAGGCTCGCATCGGCGCGCTCCCCTCATCCGCTTTTGCTCTGGCATGGCGGCGGCATGAGCGGCGTGAACTGGGAGACGACGCCCGATGGACGCCCCGGCTGGCAGATGTACTTCCTGCGCGCGGGCTTCGATGTCTATGTGTCCGATGCCGTCGAACGTGGCCGCGCATCGTGGGCGCCCTATCCCGACGTGTATCCCGAGGCACCTTACTTCCGCACTGCGCGCGAGGCATGGGAAGAAACGTTTCGCTTCGGACCGGCCGGTTCGTGGCACGCGCAGGAGCAATCGCGTCGGCCTCATGCGGGCATGCGCTTCGATGTATCGAAGATGGAAGCCTTCATGAATCAGTTCGTGCCGCGCTGGTCGACGAACGACACGCTTACGCAACATGCATACGACGCGTTGATCGAACACCTGCCGGGCAGCATCGTGCTCACGCACAGTCAGGGCGGCAACTTCGGTCTGCGCGCTGCGCTGAATGCGCCAGAGCGGGTGAAGGCGGTCATCTCGCTCGAGCCTTCAGGCGCGCCCGACCCCGCGCAATATGATCCGCATAGCCTGCGCGGCGTGCCGCATCTGTTCGTCTGGGGCGACTATCTGGAGCGGCATCCGTTCTGGGTCGAGTCCGTGCCGAAAGTGCGACGCTGGCACGATGAGCTCGCCGCGGCCGGCGTCGATACGGAATGGATCGATCTTCCCGCGCGCGGCATCGAGGGAAACAGTCACGCGCTGATGGCCGATGACAACAGCGATGACATCGCGGGCATCGTGCTCGAATGGATGCGGGCGCGGCGGCTCATCGATTGACGTTGCCCGTCTCGCGACGCTTCAGCTTGACGCGCACGCCGTTGCCCGAGCGGATCGTCACGCGACCAACGACACGCGGCACATGGCTCGTGTCGGGCTCGATGCGATAGCGCCGCACGATGCTCGCGAGAATCAGCACTGCTTCCTGCGTCGCGAACGCAGCGCCGATGCATACGCGCGGCCCTTTGCTGAACGGAATGTATGCGCAGCGCGCCGCTTCCTTTCCGGCTTCGGTGTCGAAGCGGTCAGGATCAAACTCGTCGGGCCGCTCCCAGATCTGCCGATGCCGATGCAGCAGCCACGGCGAGATGAGGATCGGCGATCCGGCCGCCACGTCCTTGTCCCTTATGCACTGCGATTGCATTGCTTCGCGCACGAACCCGCCCACCGGGGGATATCGCCGGAGCAGAGCGCGGCACACGTTGCTGATCGTCGGCAGCGCCTTCATGTCGCTCATCTCGAACTCGCGTTCTCCGACGTTCTCGCGGATCTCCTGACAGATCCGCTCCTGCAAGTGCGGGCAATTCGACAGCAGATAGAGCGCCCAGGTCAGCGCGCTCGCCGATGTCTCATGTCCGGCGAGAAAGAGCATGCAGACCTGATCGACGAGTTCGGCAAAGCTGAAGCGGTCGCCACTGTGCGGATCGCTCACGTCCATCATGCCGCCGAGAATGTCGCGGTATGCGCCCGGCCTGCCGCGATCCCGTTCGGCGCAGCGCCGCTCGATGATGCCCGACAGAATCGCGCGAATGCGCCTGGCCGAACGCCGGCTCGCGCGCGTCCACAAGAAAGGCGGCAGACGATAGATCATCAGGATCGCTGCGCGCTGCGCATGTCCCTGAAACTCCGTGAACGCCGTATAGATTTCCTTCGCTTCGCCTTCGCTCAGGTCTTGCGAGAGGATCGTGCGGAAGATGATGTCGGCGGTCACATAGGTCATCTCCTCATCGACCTCGTACGAGCTGCCATCAGCGACGGTGTCGAGACGGCCGAGCATGTTGCCCGTCGATTCACGCATCAGCGAGAACACGAGCTTCAGACGCGCCGCCGAAAACGCCGGCTCCATGAGACGGCGCTGACGCTCCCACACTTCGCCGTTCGTCGTGAAGATGCTTTCGCCGAGCAGCGGCTCCAGCATCCTGTGCATCAGCGCATGCTTCGGATAGCGCTTCGCATCGGCGAGAATGCCGGGCACCCATTTCGTGTCGTTGAGCATGAAGATCTTCATCCCGAACTGTGAGATGCTGCCCATCTTCATGGAATAGCTGCGCTCGAAGAGCACGTCGATCCACGAGTTCCAGCCGCGCAGAAAGCGCAGCAGCAGCGAGCTCTTGTTGCTGTGCGGTTTGGGATAGGGAGGCGTGAAGTTCATCGATGTCAGTAGGGCGTCAGGCGATACGGGCCTGCGGTCATGCGGAAATAGTCGTACTGATTGGGCAGGTCGCTTGCCATCAGATATTGGAAATGCAGGCGCATCTTGTCGCGCCGGATCTTCGCCCACGCCGCGTCGTCGAACATGCGGAACGGCCGCACGACTTGCGCGACGGGGCGCCCGAGCGCCGCGCCCGCGACACCGGACGCTTCGAGCGGATTGACCTGCGAGAAAGCGAGCGCATCGGCGCGGGCATTCATGTCGAGCCATGGCAGATCGCGATGCTCGGCCAGTGTGCGCAGACTGGTGCGAAACGCTTCGGCCGCGGGTTGCATGCCGAGCAGCGGAATGCACTGTCCGAGCGTGAGCAGCGACAGATTCCCGTGCTCGTTGGCGCGCGAGAGCGAGGCGAAACGCGCGCCGATCATCACCGCGACGATCGACCCGACGCTGTGACCGATGAGCAGCACTTCGTCGCATGGCGCGCGATCTTGTTCGTCGAGAATGTGCCTCGCGAGTTCATCGGCGCGCGCCTCGACTTGCCGCTGCTTGGCGTCGTTCCATGCGCCGACGAACTCGTAGATCCTCAGCAGCCAGAACACGGCCGAGCGATTCGCGAGGCGTACGCCCATCATGCACAACGCCGCCGCCGTGATGCCGCCGGCCACGACGCCCGCTGCGCCATGACCGCTCGCGTGCGCGACGAGGCCCGTCACGGCGAGTCCGCCCATAAGTGCGAGCAGCATGATGAAGCACAGGCACGCGTGGGGATAGATGGAACTGAGGAACGGCCCGCGGAAATCGCGGCGCAATTGCGCCCACGCACCCGAGCGCGCATATTGCACGATGCTCACAAGGCCGGCCCACGCGAGCCTGGCGAGATTGCGCTCCCAGTTGCCGCGCACGATATCGTCCCAGTGCAGGAACTGATATTCGGTCGACACCGTGCGGCCTTTCCAGTTGGCGTCGACGCGCCATGCACTCGCATGCTCGCTTCGACGAGTCCGCGGACCGGTCGTGATCTCGACGCCCAGCATCGCTGCCTGCTTGTCCGCCTCTTGCCGATAGAGCCGGTGATAGTAGCCGGGACCGCGCGGATCGAACCCGCTCACGTAATAGACGCGGCGTGTCTTCACCCGCGCGCCGGTGTCCGTGATCGACGCTTGCATCATCATAAGGTCCGGTCGTGCAGCCGCTTGCGCAGCACCAGATCGACGACGGGCTGCTCGCGCTTGTTCGCGCGACGGCAATGATCGGTCTGGAAACGGTCGGTCACGGCAATGATGAACTTCGCCCAGCGACGATCACGCTCGCGCCACGCGTGAGAGGAAACTGACTCCCACGCGTAACCGTTGAACACGGTGGCGTTGACGAAATGATCGAGCGCGCGCACGCCCGCGCGGCCGCGCTCCGTTTTGCCGAACACGCCGACGTAGACGATCAGCAGATAGCCGAGCACGGCGAGCGGCACGATGACCGTCATCAGCACGACGCCGGCTATGCGTTCTTTCAGGGTGTTGAACATCGGCGGTATCAGTCGTTTGGTTCAGGCGAGTTCGACTTGCTCTTCGATCAGTGCCGGCAGGCGCGGACGCGCGGGCGCGTGACGCTCGATCAGTGCCAGAAAGTCGCGTAACGCGTCGGCCTGATACTGATGCGCATCGAAACGCCTCGGCGCGGTCCAGCCATTGAGCAGTTCCGTCAGGCCATGCACGACACCGCTTTCCGTGTTCTCGACGAGCAAGCCTAGGCCGTCTTCGAGCACGCTGTGCGGTCCGGGGATGTCGGTCGAGACGACCTGCTTTCCGAGCGTGAGCGCTTCAAGCAGGACAAGGCCCTGGCCTTCGTGGTCGGAGGAGAGGATGAAGGCGTCGGCGCGACGAATGATCGGAAACGGATTGGCATATCCGCCTGCCAGGCGGACATAAGCGGATGCCCCTAGTTCGGCTACGACACCTTCGAGATGGGCTCGCTGAGGTCCTTCACCAACGATGAGCAACTTCACGTCTGGAATCTGCGCACGCACTCTGGAGAACGCGCGGATGAGCTTTTGCTGGCCCTTTTCCGGCGATAGCCTGCCTACGGTCACGACAACGCGCGACGCGCCGATCCAGTCGAGCATGCCCGGCTCGACGTCCTCCTGCGCAAGGTGCAGGATTCGATCCGCGTCTATCGTGTTGTTGATGTACTCGAAGCGGTCCGGTTCGAGCGAGAATCGGCGCGCGAGAGCCTCGACATTTTGCTCGTGCACGCTCGCTGAGACTGAGATGAGATTGTCGAATCGAGCGTAGAGATCGAACAGTGCTTCCAGCTTTGGAAATTTGACTCTGCACTCTTCCATCATATTGTTATGCAGGTAGATCAGTCGTCGGCTGTCCGGCACGCCCGCTTCGGCAAGCAGCGACGTCCAGAACTGGCTATAGCCGTCGAATTGAACGTAGAGATCGAACGTCGATTCACCGAACATTCGGCGATACTCGCGACGGAATGCCCGGGCATGAACCGCTTTGCGCTCCGCAGTCATGTATCCGTCCGGTGCATCTTCGAACTTGTCGACGATGCGCCTTTCCTCGAGCGTCACGGTCATCGCCCCCGTGCGTGCCACGACGGGAACGCGTCCGGCGAGGCCCCCGAATTTCTCCCGGTGAGCCGGATTGCCTCCGACCAGCCCGGAATCGATCAACACCACCATGTCATGACGACCGGCGTCACGCAGGCCGTTGACGAGGCTGACGAATGAAGACGTGATGCCGTTCGGAGCGAAGTGACCACCGAAGAACAGCAATCGTGGACGGTCATGGCGCGCCGTGATCACCTTGCCGGCGTTTGCGTCGCGCAGAAAGAAATCGACGGCCCTGTCCGTAGCGTTGCCGTCGTCGTATGGACAGAAACGCGCGATCTCGTCATCGTATTGCTCGTCGAATACGGGCCAGGAGTCGGCCAGGGTAGCAATCTTGCCGCACAGCTTCTCAATGTCGAAGCACTGAGTGCCTGGCAGTTCCGCGAAGTCGAAGTACAGACCGCGTTCCGCCGCATACTGCTCGTAGTCGTATGTGTAGTAAAGGATGGGGCGCCGCGTTGGAATGAAGTCGAAGAAGATGCTCGAATAATCCGTGATCAGGATATCGACGATCGACAACAACTCATTCGCGTCGATATCGCCGGGCACGATCGATACACCAGCTTTCTTTTGTCCCGCCAGTTTTTTCTCGACGAAGTTGTGCCCTTTGAACAACACCTGACACGGCAAAGAACCGAGTCGCTTCAGATCGGACGCAAGTCGCTCAAACTCGACTTGTTCCTTGCCGAGCACTCCGCGCCATGTCGGCGCATAAAGCACGACCGGCCGATTGGCAGATAGCCCGAGGCGTTCGCGCAAGGCGGCTCGCGCGGACGGCGCGAGGTTCAGCGTCACGTCGACACGGGGGTAACCTGCCTCCAGCATCTTTCCGGAAAAGACGTGGGCCACGTCGAACTTCTCAAGCAGAATACGCGACGTATGCGCGTTCGGACTCAGCAGATGGCTTGCCTGAAGCAGATTGCGCGCCGAGTTTCGGTGCTCCATGAAGTTGTTGCCGATATCGAGCCCCATTGCCTTCAACGGCGTGCCATGCCACGTATTCAGGTAACGCTGAGAGGGCTTGCGGATGAAGTACGGAGGAAATGTCGAGTTGTTGACGAGATACTGAGCGCTCGCAAGATAGCGACGGTAACGGTCCGACTCCCTGGCGACGAAAACGACATTGCCCCGCGTCCGGTATTCGGGGGGAATACGGCTGCGGTCGTTCAAGACCCAGACGTGCAGCCACGTTCGATACTCGGGATTGTCGACTATCCGTTTGAACATCGCGTACGGATTGCAGTTCATCGAGTTGCCGTTGAAGCTCTCGTAGAGAATGACGTTCTCGGTGACAGCGAGGGTCTCGTAGTATTCGGTGTATTGCAGCGCCTTGATCACCTCTGCCGACGTGTAGTCCTTTTGATCGACGCCGTGCGGCAACTTGAACAGTACGGTTTCGACGAACGCATCGCAGGCTTCGTCGTATCGCCCGGCCTGCATCAGCGCGCGTCCCAGGCGGTAGTACCAGTCAGCCTTGAAGTCGCTGCAACGCAGAAGCGCCGCACCATAAGCACGCGCCGCGGCCTCCCAGTCACCCGTTGCTTCGTGAGCGCGCGCGAGTTGCATATAGAGGTTTTGATCGGTGGCGTCCGTCGCGATCCTAAGTTCGAGTTGTGCGATTTTCACGCGCCACATGTCGCGGTCGCGCAGCCCGAGAGTCGCGGGATTTTGCACTACGTAAGCGACGTTCTTCCGCGTGTTGAGGAAGGCGGCGCAGGCGGCACGATGATCGCCGGCTTTCGAAAGCACAAAGCCAAGCCGGTAGTTTCGATAGGGTCGATGCGTCGCGTCGGCAATCACAGACGCGTTGTACGCTTGTGCGGCTTCGTGCCACTTTTGCTGGCGCTCGAGCACGAACGCGAGACGGTAGCTCCAGTCCGCCCTGGATTTGCGCAGCAGCAGCAGTGCCCGGCGATAGCATGCTTCGGCTGCATCCCATCGGTAGCACCGTTCGTTCGCAAGCCCCATTCGGTAACGCAATTCTGCGCTCTCAGGCGCACCACTCACGCGCTTCAGATAAGACGAGAGCGCCAAGGGCCACAGACCATCCTTCTGATGCCACGCGCCCACGCCGAGTCTGCGCAACTGACCGCTCGTATCGAGCCTCGTCGCCGCCGCATAGGCCTTCTCCGCGCCCTCCAGATCCCCGGCGCGCTCCAGCGCCCGCCCGAACCGGTACTGCCAGACCGATCGCTTCGGCTTCAACTTCACCGCATCGCCGAACGCTTCGGCTGCACGATCGAAGCGCTTCATGCGCTCGCGTGCCTTGCCCAGTTCGTAATGCCAGCGCGCATGCTTCCCCGAGCTCTCCACCGCTGCCTCGAAGGCCGCGACGGCCTGCCACCATTTGCTCTTTTTGCTGAGCGCAAGTCCCAGCAAGTATTGAGCGTGCGCGCGGCGCGGGTTGAGCGCGATCGCCTCGCGCAGCACCTGATCCGCGGCCACCGTCTTGCCGAGCGTCAGCAGGCACAGTCCACGCAAATAGCGCGGGTAGTCCCACTCGGGAAACCACTGCGAGACGCGCTGCAGATTCGCAGCCGATTGATTGAGCAGAAACACGCCGTAGCGCTTCTTGGCTTTCTTGTATGTCGCGACGAGATTCATGGTTTATGCAAGTTGACGTCTTCGAACGTCGGTAAGAATCGGCTAGGCTGATAGAGACGCAACGAACGCACGCAGCACCTGCACGCCTTTGCGCCACTGCCTCGCGAGCCTGTGGCTGCCGGTCGGAACCTGCCCGCCCGCGCCCTGTTCGACCAGGAAGCCGATCGCGTCCTCGATCGAGCAAAAGCCTCGAACGCCTGGCAGGCGATAGCGCGGATAGGCGCACAGCGCAACGTACACGAGCTCATCCAGCGTGAGCTCGCGGGTGCGGTGGGGCAGCGCCATGTGATCGACGGTCAAACCCCAGCCCGCGTAAAACGGTCCGCCGTAGCAGTGCACGACCTTGCCGCGCAGCAGCGCTTCGAAGCCTGCGAGCGAGGTCATCGTGTGCACCTCGTCCACTTCGGCGATGCAATCGGAAATGTTGGCGTCGATGACGCATTCGTCCGCAAGCGACGCGGAGAGTGCCACGTCGACGCCACCGCTTCGGTTGCGCGCCACGACATCGGGATGCGGCTTGTAGACGATCCAGGCATCGGGGTTGGTTTCGCGCACTGCCGCGAGCAGGTCGAGATTGCGCCGGGTGTGCGGCGAGCCGGCGAGGATCGACTGATCGTCCTCCACCTGACCGGGCACGAGAATGCGCCGCTTGTCGCCCGCCGCGCTCGCGCAGCGATAAGCGACGCCCACGTTGTACTTGCTGATGCGCATGCGCACGAGCGCCTCGCGCAACCGGGCGGCGCGCAGGCGATCGTGCACTTCGAGATTCATGTCGTGGGCAAGGCGCTCGAGCCGGCTTCCTGACGCAGGGTCGTAATAAATTCCCTCATCGTCGACGGCAAGCGAAAGCGGTCCGCGCAGATCCGATCCGAGGCCGACCGAGCGCACGAAGCCATCCTCGACGCGCGTCACGCCGACGCCGCGCGATTTCGCCACGCGACACAGTTCCGCGTGACGGCCGCCCCAGACGACGAGCCTCGCGTCGTCTTCGAGCACGTCGAGTTGCGCCGCTTCGAGCCGGGGCACGAAGCGCAGCCGGTTCGAAGGCGTGCTCAGGAACGGTCGGATAACCGCGCGCTTCCACATGCTCATGCCGACGCAATAGAGCGTGCCCCGGCTCGCTTCGTTGATTTCGCGATTGCGCGCGAGCCAGTCGATCACATCGAATAGCGTGCCGGGCTGCCCGCTCACCGGGTCGAGATAGCGCGCGTACTGCAGATACGCCGCGGCGAAGAGCTGCTCGATGCTCCTCGGCACGGCGCGGCGGCGGCGCACCGCGTCGATGCCGGGATGGCGGTCGTCGGTCAGCCGCCAGCCCGCGTACCACGGCATGCCGAAGCACGTCACGGGCTTGCCAAGCATCAGCGCCTCAAAACCGAGTTGCGAGGTCACCACGTAGACGTGGTCGAATTGCTCGATGAGCGAAAGCGGGCAACATGCGTCCGCAAGCACGCGCACGCGTCCCTGCGCCTGCACGCCTCCGAGATAGCCGCGTTTGCGCCCGCTCGATACGTCCGGATGTGTCTTGACCCAGATTTCAGCATCGGGATGTTCCGTTTGCGCCGCAGCGAGCATCCGCGCGAAGGTATCGGCGTTCGCGCCGCCGAGCGACACGGATACGTCGCCCGCAGTCTGATCGACGACCAGCACGCGCGAGACGGTCGTCGCGAGGGGCAGGCGCAACGCCGGCGCATCGTTGTATTTCGAAAGACGATGCCGCAAGATCGCATCGATGCCCCGTCGCGCATGCTGAAGCGCGTACGCGTCGTCCCCGCATTCGGCGATCAGACGTTCGAGCCTCGAGGCGTGACGCGCATCGTAGTAGATGCCGAGATCGTCCTCGACAATTGATAGCGGCGGCGCACCGTTCACGCCCAAACCGAGCGAGCGCAGGAAGCCGTCTTCGAGCGCGAGATACGGGACGCCGTGCGCACGCGCGAGGCGCCGCGCGCGCTCGGCGCCCGGCTTCGCGCCCCATCCCGCGATCGCAGTGAGTTTCCCTTTGCGCGCGCCGAAGCTTCCGCGCACCCGCACGGGCGTTCCCGCGAGCAGGCTGTCGAGATGCGGAATGCGCCAGATGCCCGCCGAAACGATGCCGATCGCGCGTGTCATTGTCGTGCGCCTCCTAACCGTACGGATGCATGCGCGGCACGCGGATCCGGTTCGTCGAAGAACACGCTGATGCAGCGCTGCGTGCAGGAGCCCGCGAGCCGGTCCGGCGGCAGAAAGAGGCCGGCGGCCGCGTCGAGACGATGCGCATCCGAGGGCTCGAAATTCACACGAGCGAGGCGCTCGAGGTCCGCGAACACGGCTTGCCAGTCATGATGCAGCGGCCCGGGAAATATCGATTCCTGTGTATAGACGAAGCCGCGTTCCTCGCTGCAATACCGGTCGTAATCGGGCACGAGACCGAGAATCGGCTTGCGCGTCGCAAGGAAGTCGACCCAGATGCTCGAATAGTCGACGATCAGCGCGTCGGCGCGACGCAGCAGCAGCGCGGCCTCGGCAAAGCGCATGGCCGATGCGTCGATGATGTCGACGCCGTCGCACAGGGTATCGAGCGGCCGCTTCTCGTAGGGATGCGGCCGCAGCCCGAACACGAGGCCCATGCGCCGGCACAGCGCGCGGATCGAGGCGATGCAGGCGTCGTTCATCCAGTCGAGCGGCGAGTTCCCGGTTTCGCGGAACGTCGGTGCATACAGCACGAGCCTGCGCCCACCGACGATCGAATCGAGCGCGTCCGCCTGACGCCGCAGATCGCGCGGCAGCGGCCAATCCGTGCGCAGATAATCGAAACGCGGCAGGCCGGTCACGTGCACTTTCTCGAAAGGCAGGCCGAACGCCTGCGCGTTCACCACGCGATCGACCGGGCTGCTCGCAATGAGCGCATCGTAGAGGCGCGCATTGCGAGCCATGAGCGAACGCCGCGCGCGCGATTGCGCGTCGTCACGCGGCTCCATCAGCAGTTCGATGCGCTTCAGCGCCACGCCATGCCACACATTGATCACGCGACGCCCGCGCCGGCGGCCCGGCAGAAACGCATCGCGCGCCGAATGGCTCAGCACCACCGTCGCGCTCGACAAGACGAAGCACAGCGCTCCGAGGCTGAAGCGCTCGAACACCTTCACACCCTTTTCCGCGAGGGCAGTCGCGGTTTCGGGAGCGATCGGACCGTCCTTGAACACCGCGAGTTCCCGGCGCGGCATGCCGCCGGCCGCATCGGCCAGAGCGTCGAGCACGATGCGCAGATTGCCTGCGATCGCAACGTTCGGCCGTGTGACGAACACCACCCGATGCGAGCGAACCGGAAGCAAACGATCCAGCAGCCGCGCCAGCCAGAGCCGGGTGCGACGCCGCGCGATCATTTTGTCGATGAAGCGCATTCAGGCAGCGAGCCAGCGGGCGTCGCCGTTTTTCGCGTGCTCCTTGCCGAAGCCGCCGGCCGCGAGCGGGCCCGACGCGCCGTCGCGAATATGGCGCTTCAGTTCGGTCGACGAGATCGCCTCGGTGCGCGGCAGATAGACGACTTCACAGTGCTCGCTCAGGAAATCGAATTTGCCGACCCAGTCGTCGCCCATCACGAAGGTGTCGATCTGATGGCGGCCCACGTCGAGCACCTTCTGCTCCCAGTTCTCCTCCGGGATCACGAGGTCGACGCAGCGCAACGCTTCCAGCATGTGACGCCGGTCTTCATAGGGAATCACGGTGCGCTTGTTCTTCATGTCGAGATTGAACTCGTCGGTCGACAGCGCGACCACGAGCCGGTCTCCCAGAGCCCTTGCGCGCCGCAGCAGGTTCAGATGACCCACGTGCAGCAGGTCGAACGTTCCATATGTAATGACTGTTCTCATCGCTATCCCCGAGAATGTTTGCCGGTCATGAGGCCGGCTGCTGGCCACTTTCCTTCGTTGTCCACTGCTAACCCGCGCGTTCAGATTCCGAGCGCCACTTTCGCGCTGATCGCGATCTGATACAGAATCTGAAAGACGTCCTTCGCGAACTGGCGCGTCTTGAAGTCGACCTTCGGCAGCACCATGATCTGATCGCCTGCGACGACCGTCTTGTCGCGCTTGCCATCGCTGAACGTGCCGTCGAGGTGCGCAACCACGACGCGTGATGTATCCGCATCCTGCGAGAAGCCGCCCGCCTTGGCGATATAGTCCCCGACCGAATAGCTCGAGTCGGCTGCAATTGCAGTCGGGAACAGCACCTCTCCGCCCACCAGCACGAGACCGTCCTTGACCGGCACGAAAAGCACGTCGCCGTTTTCGAGCAACAACTGGTCGCGAATCTCGGGCCTGCCCACCACCGTCTGGCCGAGCGGCTGAATGTGTTTTGCACGCTCGACCCACTGCAGCACGAGGCTCGCCTCGTCCTTGCGTAGCGCGGCTTCTTCTTGCGTGCCCGAGCGCGCGGTCAGCACTGCCTCGGCGAGATGATTGAGCTCGGATTCGAGCATCTGCTTCTGGCGCAGCTTCACACTGGGCCGGAACAGTTGCATGTCGGCGACGTCGGAACGTTCGGTCATCGAAACCTGCTGCAGCAGACTGCCCAAGCGACTACCGTATGGCAGCACATATTCCTGCGGACCGAGATGCTCCCCTTCGACGCGTACGGTGATCGTGCCGGGCTGCTTGTCGGCGGTGAAGCTGATCACGTCGCCGTTCTGCAGCCTCACATTGGATGAGTCGACGAGCGCAACGTACTCGACGTTCAGCGTCGGCCCCGTGTTGCGTGTGATGCGTACATGCGTCGCCGATGGCTGCGGATGTGCCGCCGCGATGATGTTTTCGAGCGGCGTGGTCTCACCGAGGAACTCGATCTGCTTCGCGTTCTCCGCGAGACCCGTGACCGTTACCGTGCTGTGGCGCGGACCGACGAAGATCACGTCGCCATCGGCAAGCGGCACCGACGGCAGCGTGCCGCGCAACAGGAAGTCGTACAGGTCGATCGTGCCGCGTACCTGCTCGCCGCGCTTGACCTGCACGTCGAGGAACGAGCCGCGGCTCGGATCGATGCCACCCGCCTGATCCAGATAGCGCAGCACGCTGTCGTTCGACGTGCCGTTATACATGCCCGGATGACGCACGAAGCCCGCGACATAGACGCGAACCGGTTGCGCCATCTGCAGATTGCAGTACACCGAAACGCGGCTGCTGAACACCTTGCGCAGCGCGCCCGTGACCGTCGGCTGAAGCTCGGAGTTCGTAACGCCCGCCACGTGCAGCGGCCCGACATGCGGCAGGAAGATGTTGCCTTGCTGGTCGACCGTCAGTACCGAGTCGAACTCGTAGCCGCCCCACATGCGCACGCGCAACTGATCGCCCACGGAAATCCCATAGCCCGGATTGAAGTCGACCGACGATCCGTACGCGAACGCGCCCGTGAAGAGCGTCGCGCCGAACACGTGGCTCGCGCTGTTCGCTTGATAGTCGGCGCGCTGCGACGGCGTGAGCGCGGCGAGTTTCGCGTGCGTATCGCCCGATGTTTCCTTGTGCGGCTCGGCTGGCTCGGACATGCCCGCACTGAGCGCGGCGACGTTCAAGGCATTGCCGCGCGCCATCGACGACATGTTGCTGAACTCGCTCGTCCTCAAGCGGCTGATATTCGACGCATCGCTTGCCACGTCCGCACCGCCGTGCGCGGACGATGCGGCTTGCGCGGAGCCAATGCCGAGGGCACCGCAAAGAAAACTGGTCAGGACAAGAGAACGAAACATGAATCAGTCAATCCCGGTGATCGCGAATGATCGCGCCGATCAGGTGGATGACACCGGCTACGAGCAAGGAAACGATGATGAACACGATGATGTTGTAGAGACGCCGCGGCTGCATCGAAGCCTGCGGCAGGCTTGGCGACTGCAGCACCTGAACGCTCTTGATCTTGCGCGTCGCATCGACGCGCGCCTTTTCGAGCGCTGCGAGTCCGGTCTTGTAGACGTCTTCGGCGAATGTCGCCTCGACCTGAAGGCGATGTTGCTCTTCGGCGAGATGATTGAGCGCGGTGCCATTCTTCGATGCAACCCGATTGCGCTCGACATTGATCTGCTGCTGCAGCGCTGCGATCTGTCCTTCGATCTGCACGATGTCCGGTGCCTGCGGAGTCAGATAGCCGAGCATCGCCAGCTTCTTCGCTTCAAGCTGGCTGCGCTCGGATTCGAGCCGCTCCACCACTTCCGATACGCCCTGCGCCGTCGCGAGCGGCGATGCGAGACCGTTCTCGTTCTGGAACGCGAGCAGCCGCTTCTGCGCGGCAAACATCCGGTCACGGATCGACACGAGTTCGTTCTCGATGAACGACACCTGCTGCTCGGCCACCGCGTTATCCATGCGGTTCAGATCGGATTCGCCTTCGTCGACCATCATGCGAACGATCGCCTGCGCCATCTGCGGCGTATAGGCTTGCGCGGTCACGACGAGATTCTGGCTGTAGTCGTCGTAGGTGACTGAAACACGGCCGAGCAAGTAGCGCTGAAACTCCTCGTCCGCCGCCTTGCGATCCCAAAGAATCGACAGCCAGTCGTGCTTGCGGTCGCTGTAGTGCGCGCGCATGCCGAGCCGATGATCGAGCTTGCGGATCATGTCCAGCGAGAGCAGCCGGTCCCGGAACAGCATCATGTCGCGCGAGCTGCTCGATCCGGAGATCAGCGACAACAGACCGCTCGCCGCCTCGTTGGCTTCCACGCTCGTGCGCGTGACGACGATGTGCGCTTCGGATACGTACTGATCCGACTCGATGGCCCCCCAGTAGAGCGACGCGAGGCCGATCGCGACGACGAGCAGCACGCGAAGCCAGTGGCGCCGCCAGCGGATCGTACGCATACGCTCGCGCAGCGTGCGCTTGCGCGGCGCGATGACATCCATCGGTAGATCTCGGTTCATGCTGCCAGACTCTTTTTGTAGCGGGCGAGGCCTTCGTTCAGATCGTCGAACCAGAGCGCCTGCCCTTCGTGCAACCAGAGCGCCGTGTCGCAGAAGGTCTTCAGCGTCGCCTCGTCGTGCGAGACCATGATCAGTCCGGCGCGCGCGGCGATGTTGCGGAACGCTTCGCGCGACTTCTTGCGAAACGCCGCATCGCCGACGGAGGTCAGTTCGTCGACCAGATAGAGGTCGAAATCGAATGCGAGGGAGATGGCGAACGCGAGCCGCGAGCGCATGCCCGACGAGTAGTTCTTGACGGGCCGTTCGAGCGCATCGCCGAGTTCCGAGAATTCGCGGATGAAGCCGATGCGCTGGTGCAAGGCTTCGTCCTCCACACCGTGTACGCGCGCGATGAACTTGGCGTTCTGCGCGCCGCTGAGCGAACCCTGAAATCCGCCCGAGAGCCCGAGCGGCCACGACACGCGACACTGCCGCGACACCGTTCCGCGCGTGGGCCGGTCCATGCCTCCGAGCAGATTCAACAGAGTCGACTTGCCGGCGCCGTTGCGGCCGATCACCGCGAGCTTGGCCGAGCGCGGAATATTCAGGCTGACGTCTTTGAGCACGTACTGTTCGTCGTTACTGCCGCGATAACGCTTGCTCATGTTGCTGACTACGATCATCGCTCGACCAACCGTTTACCGAAGCGGACGTGAAGGAAGAGACCGGTAATCAACCAGGCGCCGATCCACGTCATAAGGTACGTAAAGCTAGCGAGACTATTCGGCCGATAAGAGCCGAGATAGCCCGCGCGCATCAACTCGATGGCATGTACGACGGGATTCAGGAAGTAGACGGGTTGCCACGACACTGGAATCCACGAAGACGGATAGAGCGCGCTCGACGCGTAGTACACGATACCGAACGTCATTCGCGCAATCGAAGCAACTTCGTGAACCAACTCCGCAGCGACGGAAAGAGTCAGTGCCAAGCCCAGGCCGAACAACCAGAAGAGGACAAACATGCCGATGACCTGCAACGGATGTCCAATGGAGACGTCCACCCTGCACAGCGCGAAGGCCAGAATGAGAACGGTTCCAACCACGAGATAAATGAGAGCCTCGAGGATCGCGCGTGCGATGACCGCGTCGATCGGCTTGATTTGTCGGTAGACGAAGAGTGCACGATTAGCCGGGATAGCATCGAGCCCGCGCAATGCCGTGCTCTTCATCATGTAATACGGCAGTAGACCGAGCCCGATGAAAAGCGGCACGTTCACGCCAGGAATCATGTGGTGCTGAATGATTCCATGCCAGACGACCAACAGAACGATGTGCTCGCCCTGCTCGATGATGATCCACACCCACCCGCCACGCCCGAGCGAAAGACGCGTCACGGCTTCACGAAGGAAGAGCGCGTGGATAACCGAGCGCATCACGGTCCATGACGAGCGCGGCCCGACGGCAGTCAATTGGTTATGCATCGCCGACCGCCGTGCTCACGTGCGCGGAAGAACCGACGGCGAATCCGCCGTCGAAAGCAAGCCAAAACTTCTTCCAAGCATTCAGAAAGCCAGGGTTGCCAAGATTACCGGCGCCCCGCCATGCACCAACCCTCACCGCGTACTCCTTGCCATGTTTCTGTTACATTAACGTTACAGAAATTGGTAAAAAAATGAATTATGCGTTACATTCTTTGACGTTGCCAAGTAAGAAATACGGAAAATCGCATCCTTCAGGGTTTTGCGACATATCTACAACACTTACTGAAAAGCATAAAAGCTCTATTCTTTACAAACAGAAAGAAGAACCGGTTCGCCGAATAATTGCGAAAAACTGGTCAAAATTACTCAAGAAAGTTTGATATGCCCGCGCGTGCCTTTGCCGGTTCAAGGCTTGATGAACTGAGTCGCCACCAAAACCTTCTGCTGCTTCAGGGCCCCAACGGACCGTTTTTCAAGCTGCTCGCCGATCGCCTGCGCGAGCTCGGTGCGAGCGTCACGAAGATCAACTTCAATGGCGGTGATTCGTTTTTCTATCGGGATTCCTCAGCAATCCGCTACCGCGATTCCTTCGAGGCTTGGCCCGCTTTCCTGCGTTTTCTCATCGAAGAACGAAATATCCGCGCAATTGTGCTTTTCGGGCAATGCCGTCCGATGCATCAGATCGCGCTTTCGCTAGCGCGTGAGACGGGCGTCAGTGTCGCGGTGTTCGAGGAAGGCTATGTCAGACCGTGGTGGATCACGATGGAGATAGGCGGGGTCAATCACGCTTCGCAACTCGCTTCTGTCGTGCCGGCGACGCTGCCGATCTATCCGCAGGTTCAACGTCCGCGTTCATTTCGCTGGGGATTCACGCGAATGGCGTGGTACTCGTTTCTCTATTTCGCCGCGGGTTTATTCGCGCATCGGCTTTATCCGCGTTACGAGCACCATAAGCCGTTCGGATCGACAGAGATGTTCCGGTGGTTGCGATCTGCTTATCGCAAGCATCTGTACCGATCCACGGAACGGGAGATCATCGCGTCCTTGCTCGATACTTACGGTCCAGATTTCTTTTTCGTGCCGCTGCAGATCAGCACAGACAGCCAGATCACGCATGCAAGCAACTGGAAAGACAACGATGCGTTCATCAAAGCCACGATCCGGTCCTTCGCGGCACACGCATGCGAATCGGATCTGCTGGTCTTCAAGCATCATCCGCTCGAACGCGGCCATGCCGACTATGCAACCGCGATCAACGCCAGCGCGGAACATTGCGGCGTCGCCGGGCGCGTGCTCTACATTCATGACGGACACGTTCCCTCACTACTCAAGCGCAGCAAGGGCGTGGTGACGATCAATTCGACCGTCGGACTGCAGGCGCTCTATCATGGCGTGCCTGTGTGCGTAACGGGCTCCGCGTTCTATGCACGGCCGGGCATCGTCGAGGATGTCGGGATGGACGACTTCTGGCAGGAGCACGTCGAGCCGAACCGCAAGTACTTCACGCGGTTCTATCGCTACATGATGCATACGACGCAGATCAACGCTTCGTTCTATGTCACCTCCAGCCTGCGCGCGCCGCGACGTGAGTTCGGACCCGGTGTGCTGATGCGCTTCGCGGGCGCCGGCGCGGCGATGCTGCTGTTCGGCTCGGGCGAAGCGCCTTCTTTCGTGCAGAAATCCGTGGCGTGGCTGACCTACGCGCTGCACGCGCTCTGATCAGCGCCAAGCCATAACCGGTGCAACCGCTGCGGGATCGCTGACGCCCGGCTCGCCGTTCTCGAGGTGCCCCGCGAAGCGGCGCAAGAAAGCATCGTCTTCAGCCACGGTCACACTGAGGTCATACCAGCGCGACCTACGCTCGAGTCGCCACGTTTCGACGCGCTCGCCGTGCGCCGCGAGGCTTATCGTGCGTGCCTCCGCGCCATAGGCGTTGTCCGTGATCGTGACACGCGCGGCCGCGCTGCCAGCACTCGACAACTTCACGCGCAGTTTCGTCGCCATCACATCGTATTCGACCGTCACGTCGATACCGCGCCCGTTGCCCTTCCCGCGCAAGCGCCTCACGAACCCGTTCGGACCATGGACTTCGTACGCGTACTCGCTCTCGGGCGCGACAAGTGGAAGACTCGCCGTGAGGGATTTGCCCGCCTCGACGGTATAACGCCACGGACCGTCCTCGCGGCCGATCGGATAGACATAGAAATGCGCGCCTTGCCGGCCAGTGTTATTGAACACGAGTTCGAATGAACCGCCATCGCGGCTCATCGCGCCGCTTGCGTGCAGTTCGTAGGGCAGCGCTCGCGCAGGGCGCACGCCGGGCTCCTGAGCATCGATCGTCCCGGGCACCGCCGGCACGACAGGCTTTGGATTGACCATGCACTGCTGCGTGGCTGCGGAGGCATGCGCTGTCGCATCGGGCAAGGTCGGCATCCGCGCGTCGGGCGCGCTGAAATCGAACGCCGAGGTCAGATCGCCCGTGACGGCGCGACGCCACGGGGTGATGTTCGGCTCGTGTACGCCGAAGCGCGCCTCGATGAAGCGAATGACCGATGTGTGATCGAACACCTGCGAGCAGACGAACCCGCCCTTGGTCCAGGGCGATACGACCGTCATCGGAACGCGCGGACCGAGGCCGTACGGCAGGCCGTCGGCGGTATAGCCCTTGCCGCGCCCGGGATTCACGACGGTATGCAACTCGCCCTCGACGCTGACCGTTGAACGCCCCTGTGCATTGTTCGCGGGCGGTTGCGGCGGAGGCACGTGATCGAAAAAGCCGTCATTCTCGTCGTACATCACGAAGAGAACCGTCTTGCTCCAGACATCCGGATTAGCCGTGAGTGCATCGATCACTTGTTCGATATACGCCGCGCCGAACGCCGGCATGAAGTTGGGATGCTCCGAGTAGATAGCGGAAGGCAAGAGCCACGACACCTGGGGGAGCGCGTCCGCCGTCACGTCCGCGCGCAACTCGGACATCGTGCGTGCGGTCAACGCGCGATCGTGCAGCGGTGTACCGCGCTTGGCGTTGATGTAGTTCTCGAAGTTCTGCAGGACGTTCGTGCCGAAGTTGCCGTGATAAAGGTCGCGGCCGCTCGTGCCCTGCTGATAGATTCGCCACGAAATGCCCGCGTCCTGCAGACGCTCCGGATAGGTCGTCCACGAAAGCAGTTGATACTCCGGCGGTTTGCGGTTCGCGACGTAGTCGTTGTTGTCGAGCAGCGGGCCACCCTTCGTCCCGGTCGGGTCGACGGTGCCCGTCATCAGGTATGTGCGATTCGGATGCGTCGGACCGGGCATCGAACAAAAGTACGCGTCACAGACGGTGAATGCATCGGCGAGTGCGTAGTGGAACGGGATATCGCCGCGCAGGTGATAGCCCATCGACATGTCGGTCTTGTTGGCCGGCCAGCGATCGTTGCGTCCGTTGTTGATCGCGCGATGCGTCGGATACCACGTGTGATCCAGGTCGCCGATGCATTGCGCGCTCGTCGTCGACGTGTCGAGGTGAAACGGAACAACGGGTCTGCCCGGATCGGACTTCGACGGCTGGCACCACACGGACTGCCCGTTCGGGAGCGGCACGGGGAAGCGATCGTTGTAGCCGCGCACGCCGCGCAAATGCCCGAAGTAATGGTCGAACGAGCGGTTCTCCTGCATCAGGACGACAATGTGCTTCACGTCGGCTATCGTGCCGGTGCGCGTTGCCGCGGGGATCGCGAGCGCCTTGCGGATCGATTCGGGCAGCGCGCCCATGGAACTTGCCGCACCGGCCGAAGCCAGCAGCCGCCCGAGAAAGCGGCGGCGATTCACAGACACCATGACTACGGTTTCCTTTCGTTCTCTACCGGTATTTCGCGAGTCTCATGCGCGAAGTAGCGAGGAATATACCGGAGACGCCCGTGCCGGGCATCAAAAGAAAACCATTTCTTCTTCCCTGATGAAGAACCGTCAATTCAACGCCACCGCAGCCGCGGCGCCCACCGGCGACCCCTCGATCGCCAGCGACCTCTTCCCATCCGGCCCGACCGGCACATCGCCGACGAGCGTCGTGCGATACAACTGGCGATCGAAGTCGAGATCGAAGATATCCGTGGGCGCGAGATGTGCCGTCGCGCGATTGTCCCAGAACGCAATGCTGCCCGGTTCCCACTTGAAGCGCACCGTGAATTCCGGCCGCGTCACATGCTCCCACAGGAGTTCGAGCAACACCTGGCTTTCACGCGGCGCCAGTCCCGCGATGTGCTTGAGGAAACCCGGACTCACATACAGCGCGCGTTCCCCGGTTTCGGGATGCACGCGCACGAGCGGATGTTCGCTCACGAGCGTGTGCTCCGTCACGGCCTTCGTGAACGCATCGGTGCCGCTCGCGCCTTGCGGCGGCGCGAAGCGATGCACGCCACGCAAGCCATCGACGAATGCACGCAGCGGCGCGGAGAGCTTCTCATACGCGATCACGAGATTGGTCCATTGCGTATCGCCGCCATAAGGCGGGATCGTCACGCCACGCAGGATCGATGCGAACGGCGGATTCACCGCCGCCGTGACGTCCGTGTGCCAGCCGGTCCAGGGACGCAGCAGCGAAGGCCCTTCGAAGCGCGTCGCCTTGCGAAACTTCGAGATCGAGTAAATCTCGGGATGGCCCTCGACATGTCCAAACACCGGATGTCCCACCGTGAGCTCGCCGAATTGGGCCGAAAACGCGATGTGCTGCTCGTGACTCAGAAACTGTTCGCGAAAGAAGATCACGCGCCATATGAGAAGCGCTGCGCGGATCGCTTCGACCTGTCCGGGAGACATCGCACGCGTAAGATCGACGCCGCCGATCTCCGCGCCGATATGCGCCGAAAGCGGACTGACGGTCAATTCTGCTTCTTTCTGGATGGCAGCGGCATTCATTTCGGATTCCTTTATATATGGGATAAATGGACGATGCGCTCAACTGCCTTGCGCGTTCGCGTCATCGGCGAAAAAGTAATCGCGCCACGACTTCGGTTCATGACGAATCACGCCGACTTTATGCAGGAACGCACCGAGTTGCAGCGTGTTTTGCGGCGTCGTCGCGAAGCTTGCTTCCTTGTCGCTCAAAATGCGTTCGACGAACGCCGGTGAAAGCTTCGACCCGTCCTGACGTATATAGATGGCCGCCGCTTGCGCCTTGTCCTTGCTGACGAGCTTCGCAGCATCGTCGAGCGCGGCGCGCACGGCGGCATAAGTCTTCGGATTGTCCTTGCGCCATGCGCCGGAAGTCACGACGACGCTCCCCGTCGATGGACCGCCGAGAATGTCGGTGGAACTGGTCACCTTGTGAATCTTCGGGTCTTCGAGTTCCTGATACTGATACGGCGCATTCGAGAAATGCAGGTTGACGACAGCGTTGCCCGATAACATCGCGGTCGTCGCATCGGCGTGCGGCATGCTGACTTCGAAGCGATCCAGACGCGCATAGTCGGCGTCGCCGAAAGCTCTGGCCGATGCCATCTGCAGAAGACGTCCCTGTTGCGACACGGCGACGGACACCACCGCGATCCGATCCTTCTCGCCGATATCCCGGATGCTGCGAATGCGCGGATCGTTCGTCACGAGATACACCGGCACCGCACTTTGCGCCGCCATCGCGCGAAAGTCCTGACGCCCGCGCGTGCGATCCCAGATCGTCATCAAAGGCCCGATGCCGATGGTCGCGATATCCGCCGCGCCCGATAGCAACGCCTCGTTCACGGCCGCGCCGCCCGATAGCGTGCTCCATTGCACGTCGATGGCAAGTCCCTCGCGCGCGCCCGCTTTCTCGATGAGCTTCTGATCCTTCGCCACTTTCAGCAGCAACGAGCCGATGCCGTATTGATCGACGATCGTCACCTTCCCTTCGGCGTGCGCGCGATGAATCGGCAACGCGAGCAACGCCATCGACGCGAACACGGCGAATAAACGCTGCAATGAAAATGTCGTCATGCGGGATATCGTGGGAGAGCGGCGAACGATAAATGTACTCGCCGCTTACTCACACGCGAACGAAGAAATCCCGATACGGATAGCTTCGTCCGCGATAAGCGCGGGGCCGGCGCTCTTTTTCATCGAAAGTTATCTGAAATATTTGGGGCGGGAAGTGGCTTTTGTCGCGCAGCTACTAACATGAAAGGGGCACGCACAAGCGAGGTCACAGCCATGCATCCTTCCCTTAGTTCCACCGGCGGCTACGTGCTCGGTCATTCCGATCCGGAAGTGCAGCGCCTCGAGAATCAGGCGCGCTTCATCGGCGATCTGACTGAAGAGATCCTGCGCCGCGCAGGGCTCGCGTCCGGTATGCGCGTGCTCGATCTGGGCTGCGGCACGGGCGATGTCTCGTTTCTGGCCGCATCGCTCGTGGGACCGGACGGGTCGGTCTCCGGCATCGATCAGGCGCCCGGCGTGATCGACAAGGCGCGCGAACGAGCGCGGCAAGCGGGCCTCGGCAACGTGCGCTTCGACGTTGCGAGCGTGGCGGATTTCGAGCTCGCGGAACCCTTCGACGCCATCATCGGCCGTCTCATCCTGCTACATCTGCCCGATCCCGCCGCGACCCTGCGCCGTCTCGCCGACCGTGCGGGCGCGGGCACGCTCTTCGTCTTTCACGAGATGGACATGAGCACCGCGCGTTCGGTGCCCGAGTCACCGCTATGCGCGCAGGGCACGCGCTGGATCAGGGAGACTTTCAAGCGGGCGGGCGTCGAGACCGACATGGGATCGAAGCTCTTTTCGACGTTTCGCCGCGCCGGCCTGCCCGGCCCGCAGATGCTGCTATCGGCGCGCATCGAAGGCGGCCCCGACTCGTTCGCGTATCAGTATCTGGCCGAGGTGTTGCGCACGCTGTTGCCGCTTGCCGAGCGCTTCGGCGTTGCAAGCGCGGATGCGGTCGGCATCGATACGCTGGCCGCACGTCTGCGCGATGAAATCGTCGCGCTCGATGGCGTCATACAGCCGCCGGCCTTCATCGGTGCGTGGGCACGTGTGCCCTAGCCAGCCGCTTTCTTCTTCGATTTCGACTGATTGAACTCGATCGCCGCGCGCACGAGATTCTTCAGCGCACGCGCGTCGATCTTGTCGCCTTCGAAAAAATCGATCGCGCGCCGCGCGTTGCCTTCGAGACCCGCGTTGAAGAGCTTTTCGGGATCGGCAAGGCTCGCGCCGTTGGCGAAGGTGAGCTTCACCTTTCCCTTATGCGCGTTAGCCACCGCGATCATGCCGTCGCGATACCACACCGGGCTACCCATGTATTTCCACTCCTCGACGATCCCGCTATCCGCCGCGAGAATGATCTTGCGCACATTGGCGAATGTCTCGCCGCGCCAGTCCGTGATGCCGGCAATCAACTCGTCGATTCGTTCCGATGGATTCATGCATATCTCCGTGCTTTTGCGTTTTGTTTATGCCTCGCTCGACGACAGCGGCGTCAGCGTATCAGACCGGGACTGCCGATCGTGATTTGCAGCCGTTGAGCCTGATCGAGATGAAAGATGAACGACGGTCGCGAGCGGATCAGCAAGGTCCGCACCTCCGCGCTGCGCGCCGTTCGAATATAGCCATCGACGGTATTGACCAGCTTCTGTAAATAAGCGACTTCGCGATCCAGATACGCTTCGTCGAAATCGTAAATGCTGGTCTGGTCGAGATCGGCTATATCGTCGCTGCTTTGCTTCGTCAATGCTTCGCTCGTCGCGCTGCGTTGCGGCTGCGTGCCGTATCGCTGCATCAACGTGGCGATCTCCTGATTGACTTGCGCGTGTTCCGACACGATCCGCTTCGCGAAGACCTGCAGGCTATAGGAGCGCGTCTTGCGCAAGGCCAGATTGGCCGTGGCGATCTCCGCCTGATTCGCGACGAAAATCACGCCGAGCATTTGCTCATCGGAGAGGGGGCGTTCCTGCGCGTTCGCACAGACCGTCCACGTCAGCAGCAGCAGCAACGCCGTTGCGATGCGTTTGCCGTTCATCCGCGTCTCCGGGTTATATCGATACCGACGACTCTACCTTGATCAGACCGTCAGCGTGTTGCGGCCCGCGAGCTTCGCACGATACAGCGCGACGTCCGCGCGTTGCAGTGCTTCGTGGAAACTCGCATCGTGCGCACCGATCTGCGATACGCCGATGCTCGTGGTCCATTCCGGCATGCCTTCGGTGTATTTGCGGCACGCAGCGTGAATCTGGTTCGCGCAGGCCTGCGCATCCGATGCGCGCGACGCCGGAACGATCGCGACGAACTCGTCGCCGCCGAGCCGCCCGAACTCGCCGCCCAGCGACGCGACTTCCGCACCCGCGAGCCGCGCGAGTTCGATCAGCACGTTGTCGCCCGCGAGGTGACCGTGCCGGTCGTTGATCTGCTTGAAATGATCGAGGTCGATGGCGAGCACGGCCGCGCCCGGCGCGGCGAGGCGCTGCGCGTAAAGCTCGAATCCGGCGCGATTCCAGACACCCGTGAGCGGGTCGCGCAGCGCAGCATCGCGCAAACGGCGTTGCGCTCGTTCGGCGGGAATCGCCAGCAGACCGAGATTGAGCACGCCCAATAGCAACTGGTCCGAGAGCATCGGAATCAGCGCGAGGTAGTTGATGTGCGTGCCCGACCATGCATAAGCTGCGAGCGTCACGGCATAACCGGGCAGATAGCCCAGCATCGCGAAACCGGCAATGCGCCGCGCGCGGCTCCTCTCGCGCCGCCCGCTCGACCAGAGGATGATGCCGGTAATCGCGGCCGAGATCGCGACACCGATCGTGTCGCCCGCGTGCGTCAACATCGCCGCTGCCGGACCAGGGCCGCCGATCCATCCCGGCAGCACATGCGCCACCGCACAACCCAGAATCGGCGCGAGCATCCACGAACGGAACGGGGGCTTGCCGTCGAACGCGCGCAAGCCCGAAACGATCAACATGTTGGTGGCCGCGAGCGCGCCGAGCAGCAGGCCGATCAGGACCGGATTGCCGCGCGCCGGCTCGAAACCGGTCAGCACGGCCGCGTAGAGGAACGCGCTCGCCGACCAGTGCACGAACTGCGGCTCGATCTTGCGGCCGAAGCGCACCAGCGCGAAGACGAGCCCGAACGCCGTGCTCGCGAGCACGCTGCAAAGGCGTAGTGTTTCAGTGTCAGGTGTGTGGAACATGGAAAAGCCCGCCACGTGCGGTGGCCGGGACATCGACCGTCATCGATGGCCGACCGCGCATCGCGACAAAACGGCCGTATCTTACCTTTCGCCTCCGGGCGCTGCGGAAACGGCACTTTCGGGTCAACGGCACGCACGCGGCAAAACTTTAGTGCCGTTCACCTATTTGCGGCATGAGCCTTGCTCGCCGAATAGGGTTCCCGCACAGCCATCATGGAAAGGAGACGCGCATCATGAAACTGTATTACGCACCCGGCGCATGCAGTCTCGCCGATCACATTGCGATGCATGAAGCAGGCCTGAACTTCGATCGCGTGAAAGTCGATCTCAAGACCAAGACCACCGAGGACGGCACGCCGTTCAACGAAATCAATCCGAAGAGTTACGTTCCCGTCGTCGAATTCGACGATGGCAAGCGGCTCACCGAGAACATCGCCATTCTCTATTGGGTCGCGCAAAAGGCGCCATCGCTAACGCCTTCCGGCGACGACGGAAGTCTGCGTCTGGTGGAAATGCTCGCGTTCATTTCGACCGAGATCCACAAGCAGTTCGGCCGCGTATTCCGCCCGTCTTCGGATGCCGAAGCCGCGGCCGCGCGCGAGAAAATCGGCCAGCGTTTCGCGCTCATCGCGAAGACGATGCGTGGCGATTATCTGTTCGGCGACAAGGTGAGCGTCGCGGATGCCTATCTATTCACGATGCTGACGTGGGCGCGAAAGATGAGCGTCGATATGCCCGCCGAACTTCAGGCGTTTTACAAGCGCATGCGCGAGCGGCCGGCCGTAAAGCTCGCATTCGAGCACGAGGGACTCGAATGATCTGTGCCTCGTGACGTGCGGCAAATCGCCGTGCGGGTCCGGCATTTGCTGCACCGGCAGAAGGCGCGCATCGGCGCGCCATCTCACGATTTCCGGAGGCCATCATGGAGCCAGGCAAGCCTGTGCCGCACGCCACCGCCGATGACATGGACGAACCCGTGGGCCGCGACGATTCCACGCCGACGCGCTCTGAAGATACGACGCAGCGCCAGCTCGACGAACGCGAAAAGCACATGCACGAGGCGTCGGAAAACGAGTTGCCATCGTCTCAGGACAAGAATCCCGTTCCGCCCGACTCCCGTAAGCCGTGACCTCGCACCAAGCGGACGCGACGCGGATTCCACTCAATGAAGGTCACATCATGTCTACCGAGACTTACGTTCGCAACGGGCACCATGTCGAGATCACCATCGATCAGGATCCGACGGGACAGTGCACATGGTCTTACACCGTCGATGCAGACGGCTACACCGAAATGCGCGATCGTCCGCTGGACACAGCCGATGCGGCGTTGGAAGCGGCAAAGAATCACGCAAATGCCAAGGCGGACATGCTGCCCGCCGGCACCGCGCAGTGATTGCATGAATCACGCGCGTTACAAGACGACCTGAACGCCGAGTTCGACGACATCTTCACTTCGAAGTCCGTAATATTCCGCGCTCGTTGCCGAATGGAACGCCATCTCGCCGAAGAGGCGTTCGCGCCAGCGCGGCATCTGCCCGTGCGAGCAGCCGGGCGTCGCTTCGTCGCGTGGCAGGAAGAACGTCGTGTGTTTCGGATCGAAGCGCCAGTCGCCGAGTTGTCCGTCGAGCGATGACAGCAGGCGCGGCAGATTCGGCCGCTCCACGAAACCATGACGCGAGATCACTTCATAGCAGCCCGCGCCCAGATCGCGCACTTCGATGCGCGTGTGCTCGTCCACACGCGGCGCCGATTCGGCGCGGTTCGCGAAGATCACCGTCGTCTCGTGCAGCACGCGGTTATGGCGCACATTGCTCGTGAGGGCGGAAGGCGTAGCGCCCGGCATGCTGCCCGGATAAATGGCGGTGCCCGGCACACGTGCGGGCGGCTCGGGCTTGCTCAGCACATCGCGCAGGAATTCCGCGAGCGGCGGCGCGTGCGATGCATGTAAATGCGCGAGCTGGAGCCCGCGATGCCATGTCGCCATCAGCGCGAACAGCACGATGCCGATCGCGACCGGAAACCAGCCGCCTTGCGGAATCTTGTGGATGTTGGCCGCGACGAGCAGCGCATCGATTGCGATGAGCGGAACGCTGAGCGCGGCGACCGCGAGCCACGGCCAGCGCCATATGTTGCGCGTGACGCTCACCATCTGCACGGTGGTGATCAGCATCGTGAGGCCGACGGCGATGCCATATGCCGACGTCAACCGGTCCGAACTGCGAAACGCGATCACGAGGAACATCACCGCGATAAACAAGACTGCGTTCACCGCAGGCACATACACTTGCCCGCGCTGCGATGCGGACGTTTCGATCACGCGAAGCCTTGGCAGGAAGCCGAGTTCGATTGCCTGACTCGTCATCGAAAAAGCCCCTGAAATGACGGCTTGCGATGCGATCACCGTGGCGAGCAATGCTATCAGCACGGTCGGCACCAGCGCCCACGAAGGCGCGGCGAAGAAGAAGGGTTGTTTGGCCGCGCCTGGCTGATACAGAATCGTCGCGGCTTGCCCGAAGTAACCGATGACGATGGCCGGAAACACGACGATCATCCACGCAAGCCGTATCGCACGCCTGCCGAAGTGACCGATGTCGGCATAGAGCGCTTCGGCGCCCGTCAACGCGAGAATCACGGCGCCGAGAATCGTGAATGCGAGCGCGGAGTGCGCGAGCACGAGCGACCACGCATACGCTGGCGAAAGCGCACGCAGCACGTCCGGATGCTGCACGATCCGATACACGCCTACCGCCGCAAGATAAACGAACCAGAGCAGCATGACCGGCCCGAACGACTTGCCGACGACCGCCGTGCCGCGCGATTGAAACAGAAAGAGCGCGATGAGGATCGCTACCGCGATCGGCACGATAAACGGCTCGAACCTGGCGCTCACCTGACTCAATCCCTCGACCGCGGACAGCACCGAAACCGCGGGCGTGATCATCGAATCGCCGTAGAACATCGCTGCGCCGAACAGGCCCGCCATCAGCAGAAGATGCGGCACGCGCCGCCCTTGCTGTTCGTAGCCTGAACGCGCGAGCGCCGTCAATGCGACGATGCCGCCTTCGCCTTCATTGTCCGCGCGCATCACATAGCACACGTACTTGCCCATCACCACGATGACAACCGCCCACACGATCATCGACAGAATGCCCATCACGATCGATGCATCAACGACGCCTGCGTCGCTCACGCCTTGCCTCAGCGCATAGATCGGGCTCGTGCCGATGTCGCCGAACACGACGCCAAGCGCGCCGAGCATGAGGCCCGAGAGCGCTTTCTCAGGCGCGTGGACGTTGTTCGAAGTCGATGTCATCCGACGCGTGGGTCTCCGGTATGCCGTGCCGATGACATAGCAATCCGCATTCCGCGCAGCTAATCGGTGCTTTCTTTCAATAGCATTAAGTATTAAATGCGCATTCGCGCGTAATCAAAGGTAAGCGTTGCTTACACATGCTCACGTCATTCTTCCAGTTCATTGCGTAAAGTCCCGGCATCGAGATCATCCCTTCGCAACTTTCAAGAGGAAGAACATGAAGAAGAATCGAATCGTCGCCGCGCTGCTTTGCGCGACCATCGGACTGACAACGGGTGCCGTATTCGCGCAGCCCGCACCGAACGGCCCGGACGGCTATCGCGACATGAATCGCGGACCCGGAGGACCCGGCGCGCCCGGTCACGGACCCGATATGAACGGTCACAACGGGTACGATCACAATGCGCCACGTCCGCCCGAACATGCGAACGACGAGCCGCGTCATCCGGACTGGCGCAAGGGCGAACGCCTCTCGTCCGATTACCGGAATCATCAGTACGTCGTCGACGACTGGCACGGCCACGGCTTGCATCAGCCGCCGCGCGGGTATCAATGGGTCGGCGTAGGCGCGGATTATCTGCTGGTCGCGGTCGCGTCGGGGGTTATTGCGCAAGTCGTGATGTCGCAATAACTACGCATTCGCTTGCTGCGTTCGTTTGGACGCCCGGAAAGAAAAACCCGCCTGTTCAGGCGGGCAATGATGCGCTCAACGAGAGGGGATCGAGGCGCACATCCAAGATGCAATCAAGCCTTGCCGCGGATCGTGTCCGGCGCGTCGCGTTGTTGTGTCGCGCCGCCCGGCCGATCCGGCGTCGTGACGGTCTGATCGAAGATAAAGCCCATCGCGATATGCTCGGTGTTCGTGGAGCCGCATGCGGGACAGGTATCTTCTTCGAGAGCATCGTCCGAGTAAATGAGCTTGTTGCATGCTACACAGCGGATCAGCATCTTTACTCCCGAATATGAGTGAGAAGTAACTCATTTATATGTCAAAAAAAGCGGACAGCCAATTGCTCTTTATACGTATCGCATTAGCACCGTATCCACTAAATCCTTAAATGCGTCAGCAAGCGTCGAGCCTGGTCATCGACCTATAGCTTTATCGCGGATTCGTTGCGATGAAGTTTTTGACCGCCGTATAAGTCGGCTTCTTCGTTACGCCATCGTTCAACATGATGCCGTAGGGGCCTTGTCCTGTCGGCGGATCGTCGTAGAGCTCATAGACCTGAAGCGACTGAATGTTGTATTGCGGCGCGATGGCGAGCAGCGCGCCCATCATGTTGTTGGCCATGAACGTCGCCGCCTGATCGGCCGTGCCGGGAAAGCTCGGCCGCATGCCTACTTCATTGATCCAGATCGGCTTGCCGAACGATTGCAACGTGCCGATCACGTTGTAGCAAAGCGTTCCGCATGCGTGGGTAATGTCGCCCTGCTCCGAGTACCAGTGCCACGCGGTGATGTCCCACGTGACGACCGGATGCCCGCTCGTGCCGTCGGGCTGCATGCCGTTCGCCAGCATCACGTCCAGGCCCAGATGCATCCACGTATTGCCGCCGATCACGATCTTCCCGGCGGGATCCACCGACTTGATGCCCGCGATCAAGCCGCGTATGACGCCACGTGCAATCTGGAAGCAATCGTTCTTGTAGTCGGTGCTGTTCACGCCGTCGACCCAGCCGACGAGACACTCCGGCGCAAGCTCGTTGGTCACTTCGTAATAAGCATAGTGCTGCACATTGACGATCTGTTGAGCAAGCGTATAGCTCGCCTGATAGGCCGAGTTCTCGTCGGGAAAGTCTAGCTGCTGCAGGATCACCGGATAAACCGTCACGCCGGATTGCGCCATCATCTGCGCGACGCCCGCCAGTTTTTGCGCTCCGGCCACGTTGGAGACATCGCTGCGATACAGCGTGACACCGAGATCCTTCAGTTGCGCGAGTTGCTGTTCGGGCGTCGATGTCATGTACGGACCCGCCGCGTTGACATGGCCATTCATGCCATAGAACACGCTGCCCGAAGGCGCGATCACGGACAGCGCGGTGCTGGTTTCGCCGCTCGCCGGCGCAGGGCTCGATGCCGCCGAAGGCGCCGATGCGCCGCTCTCCGCCGGACTCGATGCAGCCGAAGGACTCGACTGCGAACCACCCGTTGTGGTCGCGCCGCCACCGCCGTCGCCGCTACCGCCTCCGCATGCCGCCAGTATGAAAACGACCGTTAAACTCAGCAACGTCGATAGTTGTCCCGGCGAAGCAGTTCGACGCGACCTGAAGAGGCGTGCAATGGAGGAGATATAAATGTTTCTTGTCATGACAACTCGGAATGTTGAAAACGATATCGAGCGGCCGGTTCATTGCCGGCAGTGAAACACCCGCCTCGCGCGGCGACATCATCGCGAACGGGTGCAAGCCGCGTCCGGAATGACGAACGCAGCCGCGCTTCGATAAAAGAGATAAAGGAGCACCCCGATGGCCGATGCGCAAGTTACGCGATGGCCCGGGCATGGTGCCCACCGAATGCCACAAGGGGTCTTCGCGCTTCGATCGAACAGAAGCGCGCGAAGAAGGATCGGAGTTTTGTAGATGACGCGAACATGCAATCGTCATGCATGTCACTAATACGTTAGCACATCATATCGTCCGCCTCGGCATATTCAAGCGCCGACGGCTCATCGATAAAAATACCAATCGATTCGATTACGCTGATTAGACTGAACAAACGTCGTAAGGCTTTCGTTTGGACCACGGTTTGCTTGCGCGAAAATACCCGGCGCATAAGCTTGAGCCCATGAGCGATGCCGTTGCCGCTGAAACGCGTCAACGCCATTTTCGTTGCTCATCCTAACTAAATTCCGAAATCCGAACGCAGACGCCCATGAAGCGCCCCGGCCAGCCCGTGGAACTCGCCGCCGCTTACGTGATGCTCGCATCGGACGAGGCGAGCTATATGTCCGGTGCGACCATCGCCGTGACGGGCGGCAAGCCGATCATCTAGGTCAGGCGGCGAGCGGCGTGTGCAGCCGCTGATCGATGTCCTTCTTTCCGGCGCTCAACGCGAATGCGCGAGCGTCTTCGGCGCAAGCGAAATGGCCCAGGACGCCGCTCGCGCGCTGAATTCCGTCGCCATCGCAGACGATCGTCATCGCGGCATATAGACCACCGTCGACCGCGGCCATCGGCGTAATGACGAAACCGCGATACGCGAGGCTGGATTGATGCATGGCACCCTCTCTCTCATTTGATAGCTGTCTTCGCTCTTTTCCGGCGGTGCGCGCCGCCGCAAGGCTGTGAGTCAGATTGTCCAGTGACGCAATCAGCCGACGATTAGGGAAAACCAGAAAAAGCGACGGGATAGCTATCGCTGAAATCGAATACATTTCAGCCCGAGATTTTCGCGGATGGATCAGCGGCGCGCTTCGGTCGCCATTCTCACGGCGAGACCCGCGAGCACGGTGCCCATCAGCCAGCGTTGAACCAGAAGCCATGCGGGCCTGCGCGCCAGGAAAACCGCGATCGATCCGGCGGTCATCGCGACGATCGAATTGACGCTGATGCTCAGCATGATCTGCACGACGCCAAGAGCGAGCGACTGGCCGAGCACGCCGCCGTGCGCCGGATCGATGAACTGCGGCAGCAGCGAGAGATACAGCACGGCGATCTTCGGATTGAGCAGGTTCGTGACGAAACCCATCGTGAAGAGCTTGCGCGGGCTGTCGACGGGCAAATCGCGCACCTGAAACGGCGAACGCCCGCCCGGCTTGACCGCCTGCCACGCGAGATAGAGCAGATAAAGCGCGCCGCCGAAGCGCAACGCGTCGTAGGCGAACGGGATCGCGATCAAGAGCGCGGTGATGCCGAACGCCGCGCACAGCATGTAGAACACGAAGCCGAGCGCGACGCCGCCGAGCGAAATGAGCCCCGCCGTGCGGCCCTGGCAGATCGAGCGGGAAATCAGATAGACCATGTTCGGTCCCGGCGTAAGCGCCATGCCGAGCGCGACGAGGGCGAATGCGAAGAGTTGCGGCGTGTGAGGCATCGGACGTGCTCCGGTTAAAGAGGTCGATGCAGTTTCTCGCGCGTCTGGCCGCGTAGCCAGATACAAATTCGAAGACGCCCGTCGATACAGTCAATCGAAGCCGAGAAAGGTCGAGAAATTCCGCACGGGCTCGCGCGTCATATCGATGCGATTGACGGGCGATGCTTCATCGGAGAATCCGAGGCTCATGCCGCAGACGACTTCATGATCGGAAGGAAAGTCGAGCTGATCCGCGATGACGTCCTGAAAGCGCGCGAACGACACCTGCGCGCAAGTCGCGAGGCCGACAGCGCGCGCAGCCAGCATCACCGTTTGAATGAAGATGCCGTAATCGAGCCAGCTATATTTCGTGAGCGTGGAATCGATCGCGAAGATCAGTCCGACCGGCGCGCCGAAGAAATCGAAGTTCTTCGCTGTGACGCGCGCACGCTCCTGAAGATCGGACTTCGGTACGCCGAGCGCACCGTAATAGCGCATGCCGAACGCCTCCTGACGCGACCGCATATCGTGCGGCAACGCATCGGGCATATGCCGCAATGGCGGATGTCCATTGTCGGCATGGGCGCGCCGCAATGCTTCGCTCATCGCGGCCTTGCGTTCGCCCGTCAGCACATAGACGCGCCACGGCTGCGTGTTCGAATTGCTCGGCGCGGATCGCGCGACATCGAGTATTTCTTCGACTACGCGGCGCGAAACCGGATCAGGCGTGAAGCGCCGGATCGCGCGGCGCGAACGGATGGTTGCATCGACGACTAAAGCATCGGGATGAGCGTGACGATCGATCATGGGGCAAGTGCGCAATGACAGGTTGCCCCATGATGACACGGCGAAAAGCCGCGCCGCCGCGAAGTATCTGCAAGACCATCTTGCACGACACTCAACGCGGCGCGATTCGCATCAACGCATGCCGCCGCTCGCGATGAGGCTTTCGCCGGTCATCCAGCGCGCATCGTCGGAGGCGAGGAACACGGCGATCGATGCGATATCGTCCGGCTGGCCGAGACGTCCGAGCGGCGTTTGCGCGAGCGCGGCCGCATCGAACTCGGAACCGATGATGCCCGCGCTGTGCGTGCCTTCGGTCACCACGACGCCCGGATTGATCGAGTTCACGCGGATCTTTCTCGGGCCGAGTTCGCGTGCGAGCGCGCCGGTGATCGCATCGACGGCGCCCTTCGTGCCGCTATACACCGCGCTCGTCGCCGGCGTGATGCGGGTCACGACCGAACTGATGTTGATGATGCTCGCACCTTCGCCGAAATGCTTCGCGGCGGCCTGCGTGGTCAGCAGCGTGCCTAGCACGTTGATATTGAACTGCTTATGAAAGTGCTCTTCGGTGATCTCTTCGAGTGCCGCGAACTCATACACGCCCGAGTTGTTCACGAGAATATCGAGCCGTCCATATGTTTCGACCGCTGCATTCACGATGCCTTGCGCATCCGCGGCCTTCGAGACATCGCCGCCAACTGCGATCGCCTTGCCCTTCGATGCGGTGATGTCCGCGACGACCGCATCCGCGCCCGCCTTGCTGCTCGCATAGTTGACGACGACCGACGCGCCTTCCGCGGCGAGCGCCTTTGCAATCGCCGCTCCGATACCTTTCGACGCGCCCGTGACGACCGCCACCTTGCCTGCGAGTTTGCTCATGATCGAATCCTTGAAGAGATTATTTAATGCCGGGACTGACCGGTTGTGCCCGTTGCACAACCGTCTTGACAGCGTTCAATGTAGACATCTCTTCGAGCGCGATAAAGCGGCGTAGAGTGAAAAGACTTGCGGGATCAGACGAATAATCGAACGCGGGAGGCGGCATGGACACGAACACGCCACGGCACGACGCCAATTTCGCCGGCCGGATTCCTGAGCTTTACGACCGCTATCTCGTGCCGATGCTCTTCGCATCCTATGCGGCCGATATCGCGCAACGCGCGGCGGCGCTCGAACCATCGCGCGTACTGGAGACGGCTGCGGGCACCGGCGCCGTCACGCGCGCGATGGCGCACGCGTTTCCCGCCCATGTCGATATCGTCGCGACGGATCTCAATCAGGCGATGCTCGATCGCGCCGCAACGTTGGATACCGGCGGATCGGTGACGTGGCAGCAGGCCAATGCTTTGCAACTGCCTTTCGACGATGCGAGCTTCGATATCGTCGTCTGCCAGTTCGGCGCGATGTTCTTTCCCGACAAGACAGCGGCGTTCGCGCAAGCGCGTCGCGTGCTGCGGCCCGGTGGCGCGCTCCTGTTCAACGTGTGGGACCGCATCGAAGAGAACGAGTTTGCGGACACCGTAACCGATGCGCTCGCCCGCGTCTTTCCCGCCGATCCGCCGCTTTTCATGAAACGCACGCCGCACGGCTATTTCGATCGGGACGTGATCGCGCGCGATCTCGCAGCGGCGGGCTTCGATAAGAAGCCGCGCTTCGATACGCTCGCGCAACGCAGCCGCGCGTCATCGGCGGAAGTGGCCGCTATCGCCTATTGCCAGGGCACGCCCTTGCGCAACGAGATCGAAGCGCGCGGCGGCGCGAGTCTGGATGAAGCGACGTCGGCATGTGCGAAAGCCATCGCGACGCGCTTCGGATCAGGCGCCGTCGATGGCAGGATTCAGGCGCATGTGATCGTCGTACAGCGCTAACGCGTGAGGTCGCGGCCGAGCACGCGATCGAGCCATGCGATCAGCGTGTCGGATGAGCATGACGCACTTCGAAAGCCGATATGCCCATCCGGCCGTATGGCCCACACCATGCCGTGCTTCGCACCGAACGCATCGGCGAACTCGCCCGCGTTGTCGCAGAGCGTTCGATACGCCTCGCGCGCAGGCTCGAACGACGCCGCGTTCGCCACCTTCGGCGACACGATCAACACGGCGTTCGCCGCTGCGCCGAGCGCGGTGCGCCATGCATCGACGGCCGCATCGAAGGCGGCGATGCGCGCGCTGTCGGCGTCATCGATATAAGCGACGAGCGTGTGACGTCCGCGCCCGAGATGATCGTGCAAACGCTGCGCATGGCCGATGAAAGCCTCCACGAGACCACCGGCCTGCGGCGCGCGATCGCCGGGCGCGGGCAACTCCGCGGCCATGTCGGCGCATTCGTCCGCGACGATAGGACTGCCGCCGCGATAACCCACGAGCAATTGCGTCTCGCGCATCGCGGGCTTGATTTCGCCGTGCGCGAGAACCGTGTTCAACGCGCGGCTCGTCGATTCGACGACATCGAGCCCGACCGGCCGCCGCTCCGCTTCGTAGCTATCGAGCAGCGCCTGATTCGCGATGCCGCGCGCGGCGAGCGTGAGCTTCCACGCGAGATTGTGCGCATCCTGCAAGCCGGTGTTCATGCCCTGCCCGCCGACGGGCGGATGGATATGCGCGGCATCGCCCGCGAGAAAGACGCGCCCACGCGCATAGTTCTGCGCGATCCGATGACTCACGCGATACACCGACGACCAGCGCATCGACGAGAGCCGCGTGCCCTTCGGCAGAATCGGCAGCATGATGCGTTCGATCTCCGCGAAATCGGGCGTGGAGTTCAGCGTGTGGCGGGCGGCATCGTCGGGGAGCAGGACCATCGAGAGCCGATAGCGGCGCGCGGAGCCGCGTACCGGCAGCGCGGCGAGCGTGGTCGAGCCCGCCCCGCCCTCGCCCGACACGTTGAAGCGATACATGCGGCCGCGCGGCAAACCCCACTCGACATCGACATCGGCGAGCATGAAGGTTTGCGGATACTGATCGCCTTCGTAGGCGATGTTCGATTGCCGGCGCACCGTGCTGCGCGCGCCGTCGCAGCCGACGAGCCAGCGGCACCGAATCGTGCGGTTCTTGCCGCATGCGTCCTGTATGCGCACGTCGATGGCATCGCCTGCATCGCTGAAATCGACGAGCGTCGCGCCGTATTCGACGTGCCCGCCGTTGCGTGCGAGCGCCGCTTCCAGAATGCGCTCGGTCTCGAACTGCGCGAGCGAGAGCGCGCCATACGGCAAGCCGGCGCGCGGAACCTCGGCGCTGAACGCGGGCGCGCCGTCCTGAAACGTGTCCGCGCCCGTGAGCCATACACCGGCATCGATCGCGTCGCGCGCGATGCCCAGATCCTCGAAAATTTCCAGCGTGCGCGCCGTGACGCCGAGCGCCTTCACGAAGAAGACGCGCTCGTCGTGCGCATCGATCACACGCGCTTTCACGCCATCGCGGCGCAGTTCGGCGGCAAGCATCAGGCCGACGGGGCCCGCGCCGGCAATCAGCACATCGGTCGTATCGAACATGGTGCGATATCTCCTGAGGAAACCGGCGAATGCCTTCGCGCGCGACGTCTTCGCCGGCGGTCGTCAGAGAGAATAACCGTTACGTGTGTGCTTGTGGCGGGCGCGTCAGCCCGCGAGCGGCCCGAGACGCAAGCCGATCACGCAGCCCGCCGCGATCACGGCGAGCACCGTCGCGGCGATCGTCACATAGAGGTAGTTTCGATGCCGCGCGAACACGGCGAGCATCACGACGACGCGTAGCACCGGCAGCAGAATGAAGAGCGCGACGCCCGCGGTCAACGCCTTCGTGTCGAAGAGCAGTCCCGCGCCGATCAGCGCGCACGCGACCCATGTGCCGCACTGGAGAAAGCGGGCGAGCAGACGATCCATCGAAGCTGACGTGGCGCATTTCATCGACCGATGTACTCCATAAGATCGATGCCGAGACCCTGCATGAGCATCTGACACGCGACGAGCAGCAGCATCGACAGGAACAGCACGCGCAGACGTTCGCTGCGCATTTTCATCAGCACGCGCGCGCCCACGATCGCGCCGATCACTGAGCCGAGCGCGACTGGTCCCGCAATGGCGCTGACGATCTCGCCGCGCAGAAAATAGGCGCTCGCGCTCGCGGCGGCCGTCACGCCGATCATGAAGTTCGATGTCGCGGTCGATACCTTGATCGGCAGGCGCAGGGCGTTGTCCATCGCCGGAATCTTGAGGATGCCGCTGCCGATGCCGAGCAGCGCGGACACGAGTCCCGCCGCGACCATCAACGAGAGACCGGCGGGCACGCGCCGCACTTCATACGCGACATCGCGGCGCAGCGTGGTGTCTGGATAGCTCGAATGGAGATCGAGCGCGGCTGCGAGTCCTCGCGACGGAATCGGCCTCGACATGCCCGCCGTATCTTCGCGGCGAATGAACATCTGCCATGCCGACACGACCAGCACGCCCGCGAACAGAAAATCCAGCGCCGCCACGGGGACGATGCCCGCAAGCAGCACGCCCGTCAGCGCGCCGAGCGTGGTGCCGGTTTCGAGCACGAGGGCGAGCCGCACGTTCGTGAGGCCGCCGCGCAGAAAGGCCGCCGCGCCACCACATGAACACGCGATCACGGACACGATGCTCGTGCCGATGGCCGCGTGCATGTCAATATGGAAGAACATCGTGAGAATGGGCACGATGAACAGGCCGCTCGCCATGCCCAGCATGCCGCCCAACGCGCTCGCACCGACGCCCGCGCAGAAGAGCCAGAGGGTTGCTTCGAAGCTCATTGAATCTGCCTCGGAGAAGTATCGTCAGGGCATTAATATAACATGTCATAACAAGCAGCAAAAGCCACAGACGGATGAGGTCCGATCGTCTCGCGCTATGATTTGGCCATTGCACGACGACAACTAAAGCCAACCATGGCCCGACGAAGCAAACAGGAAGACACTCAGGCGCAAACCCTCGACACCACGGACGATGACGCATCGTCCGGCGGCGGTTCGAGCTATCTCGTGCCGGGCCTCGAACGCGGCTTGCGGATCCTGGCGGAATTCTCCGCGCGGGAGCCGGTGCTGGGCGCGCCCGAGTTGTCGCGGCGCATCGGCATTCCGCGCACGACGACGTTTCGTCTGCTGCAAACGCTCGAATCGCTCGGCTTTCTCGAACGTGTGAATGGCGACCGCAATTTCAGGCTGGGCGTCGCTGTGTTGCGGCTGGGCTTCGAATACGTGAACTCGCTCGAACTGACCGATCTCGGCACGCCGGTTCTGGAGCGTCTGCGCGATGCAACCGGTCTGTCGACGCATCTGCTGATCCGCGATCAGCGCGATGTCGTGTTCGTCGCGAAGGCGCAAAGTCATGAGCCGCTGTTCAGTTCGGTGAAGGTGCATGTCGGCACGCGGCTGCCCGCTCATGCGACGGTGCATGGACATGTGCTGATGGGCGATCTTTCGCTCGCGGCGCTCAAGGCGCTCTATCCTGAGGTTCAACTGGAAAAGTACACGGAGCGTACGCCCGCGACCGTCGATGAACTCTTCGAACGCGTGCAGGAGTGCGTGGCGCTCGGTTATGGATTGAGCGAAGCGTCGTTTGAACGCGGGATATCGGTGGTCACCGCGCCGGTGCGGGATCATTCCGGAGGGATCGTTGCGGCGGTGGCGGCGACCGTGCCGCGGTCGGATATCGGGGCGGATGATGAGAAGTCTCGGCTCGTCGAGACGATCTGTGGTGCTGCGGTTGAGCTTTCGATGCGGCTCAATTATCGGCCTTCGGCGGGTGATCGTACTGCTGCGCTGGGTTGAGGTTTTTTTTTCGCCGGATCCCGTTTTCGTGGCGGTCTATTAGCACTGCCCCTGTGCGGGGCGGCAGTCACTTTCTTTGCTGCTGCAAAGAAAGTAACCAAAGAAACAGCTATCCCCAGCCTAAGCACTTCACACCGGCCGCGGCACAGACGATTGGCTGAATGGCCCGGCTGTAGCGAGTGCCCCCGCAAGCAGACAAGGGCTTGGACCGCGCACGGTCTGACACATCGCACCACACAACAAACTGGTTCAGCACCAAATAGCTCCAGCCCGCTTCGCGGCCGATGGGTCAATCGGGTGTGCGCGCGCTTCTTCTCGAAGGTTTCCCTCATATACCCAACGGCAGCGCGTAGCGCTGTGCCGAAGCTATTTGGTGCTGAACCAGCGCCCTAAAACAACTAGCTTGTCAGACCGTGCGCGAGCCAAGCCCGATTGGGCCTTTGGGGGCGACACTTAGGCGAGTGCCATTGGCGGCTGGCAAGCATGGCCAACCTGCGTGTGACCGCGGGCGGTGAGAAGCTGCTTTCTTTGGTTACTTTCTTTGCAGCAGCAAAGAAAGTGACCCCCGCCCCGGGGAGGGGCAGTGCTAATAGACCACCACGATAACGGGATTCCACGCCAACGAGATCCCCCGAAAAAGCCCCCATCAAAACGAGTGATGAATCCCCGCCAGCACAATAACCTGATTCGCCGTACTCGAAACACCCGCAGTAAAGAACGCCGCCTTAGCACCACCAGTCGCGTGCTCATAAAGCGCATTCACATAAAGCTGCGTCGATTTCGACAACATATAGATATCGCCGATTTCGAACTGCGTCCACCGCCCGCCCGCGAAGGTCGTGGTAGCCGCGCCGCCAGCAATCCAGTTCCAGGCCACAGGCTTGAACGTAAGACCCGCATCGTACGACTGAAACGTATCGGACTGACCATTCGATTGCAGCTTCACGCGCGTATAAAGACCGTGCACGACGAACTTGCCGATTTCATATGAAGCGCCCGCGCCCATCACTTCCTGCTTGTCCGCCATATACGTCGCGGCAGGCTGACCCTGGAACGTCGTAAGACCGGTCGTCGCAATCGCGGGTGTCCGGTTGTGCTCGTTCGAATACGTGGCCGCCGCGCTGAACGGACCGTTCGCATACGTGATGCCGAAGCCGTAGTTGCGGCCCGTCGAGAAGTTCGTCGTGTTGCCGAGGCCCATCATCGCGCCTGCGGAAAAGCCATAAAAGTTCGCCGAGCGGAATTTCACCGAGTTGTCGTACGGCACGACGCCGGTGTCCGCGAGTTGGTCGATATTGCCCGGATGGAACGCATACCAGCTCGCCGCGAGATAGGCGGTAGAGAGCGGCCCGAGCATGTCGAAACTGAACGGCGTCTGATGACCGAGCGTCAGCGTACCTACGTTTTCCTGACTCAGCCCGAGATACGCCTGGCGATTCCAGAGCGTGCCCGCCTTCGCGAAGTTGCCCGTGTTCGTATAGAAGCCGTTCTCCAGTTGCGCAACCGTCTTCAGGCCGCCGCCCAGATCCTCGACGATGCGAAAGCCCCAACGGTCCGGCTGCATGTTGCCCTGCTCCTCCATCCATTTCGGATGGCCGCCGACGTTGTTGATATATGCGATGCCGGCATCGAGGCTGCCGTAAAGCGTGACTGTGCTTTGCGCGGCCGCGCCCGTAGCGACCCCGGCTCCGATGAGCCCCGCTGCAATGATGTGCTTCACCCTTCGTTCTCCTAACCGTGTGGTTCAAGGACGGGCCGTGCCCCCTCTCCCGTTCCCGCTTGTAGCCGTTATTGCGCTTTATCCCAGCTCCGATTGGCCGCGATTCGCGCCGTCCGGAAGGCATTCCGTCGATCTCGTTTTATGTTCCACCTATGGATCAACGTACTGCCTATGGAAAGTATAGTGAGGTTTCCAGCGCCAAAACAATAAATTTGAGATGACATCGGGTAGACCCTGAGGCACGTCCGATGCGTGTCGATCGTGGGAAAAAGAGCTTACGAATCAATGTCGAACGGGCGTTCTTACTTGTGAGCAAATGCACGGGCGATCTTTTAAACGGGCTCGATTCAGTGTTTTCACCTAGAGATTCATTTTTTTATTTTCTGAGGCTGAGACCACTCCTATAATGCCCATACACGAACTGATGTTCCTTTAGTGGAACACGGACGAACCAGAGGAAAGGGTGAAAGATGTCTGAACAATGGCGCTGCGCCGGACATGCCGGCGATCTGTCGGAAGACGCACCGATCGAATTCAAGCTCGATGACGGCGCGGAGATCGGTATCTACAAAGTGGGCGACGAGCTGTATGCGCTCGAGAACGTCTGCCCGCACGCATATGCACTGTTGACGCAGGGTTTCGTCGATGGCGACACCGTCGAATGCCCGCTGCACGAAGCGGTGTTTCACATCCCCACGGGCAAATGCCTGAAAGAGCCCGGCGGCCGCGACCTGAAGACGTATTCGGTGCGCCTCGCCGGCGAGGAAATCCAGATCAAGGTGGCGTGACATGGAAAAAGTCGTGAACTTCAACCCGAATCTCAAGCCGTGGCTCGCGCCGCAGCCGAACAACGTCGCCGGCAAGGGCGTGATCGAGAAGCCGGGTCAGACCGAGAACTTCATCTGGCAAACGCGCAAGGCCGAGCCCACGCAATACGAAAACGACTTCGGCGATGCGCTCGAACGCGTCTTCGAAGCGGGCGCGCTGGAACTGGAGCAAGTGGTCGCGGGCTTGAACAAGGACGGTTTCCGTACGCCGGAAGGCACCACGTGGACCGCCGAACGCCTCGCCGCCGAGTTGCGCACGCTCGCTGACTAAAGAAGGAGCTTTTCCCCATGACGTCCCCTCAGCAAACATCCGCCGCCGCCGATCCCGTTCAGGCTTATCTCGATCGCGGCTTGCGTAACTACTGGTATCCCGTCGCGCCGAGCTGGCAAGTGGCGAACGCGCCCATCGGCCTCACGCGCCTCGGCGATCAGATCGTGCTCTGGCGCGACAACGAAGGCAAAGTGCACGCGCTCGAAGACCGCTGCCCGCATCGCGGCGCGCGTCTGTCGCTCGGCTGGAATCTCGGCGGCAGCGTCGCATGCTGGTATCACGGCATCGAAATCGATGGCAGCGGCACCGTGCAGAAAGTGCCCGCCGTGTCGGCGTGCCCGCTCGAAGGTCAGAAGTGCGTGAAGTCGTATCCCGTCGAAGAACATGCGGGCGCGATCTTTCTCTGGTTCGGCGACGACGCCAATAAGGAACCCGCGCCGCTCGTGCTGCCGGAAGAACTCGTCGGCGACGAATACGCGAGCTTCCTGTGCATGTCGCACTGGAAGTGCAATTACCAGTACGCGATCGACAACGTGATGGACCCGATGCACGGTGCGTATCTGCACGCGACGTCGCACTCGATGGCCGAAGGCGACAAGCAGGCCGACATGCGCGTGCGCAAGACCGAAACCGGCCTCATGTTCGAGAAGGTGAATCAGCGCGACGTGAACTTCGACTGGGTCGAGCTCGGCGAAACCGGCTGCCTGTGGATGCGTCTCGCGATTCCGTACAAGAAGAAGTTCGGTCCGGGCGGCAACTTCGGGATCATCGGCTTCGCTACGCCCGTCGATGACGACAACTGCCAGGTCTATTTCTGGCGCACCCGGAAGGTGTCGGGATGGCAGCGCGATGCATGGCGTTTCCTGTATCGCAATCGTCTCGAAGGGCTGCATTGGGCCGTGCTGGAACAAGACCGCTACGTGCTCGAAAGCCTCGCGCCGGACGCGCGCAATCACGAATTCCTCTATCAGCACGATGTCGGCATGACGCGTGTGCGCCGCATGCTCAAGCAACGCGCGCAGCAGCATCTCGCCGCGCTCGACGCGCTGCCGAAGAACCCGGAGCACGCTCATGCGTGATGCGCTCGATGGCCGCCGCGTGCTCGTGACAGGCGGCGCTCGCGGACTCGGCGCGGCGTTCGTCAAAGCGCTCGTCGAGAGCGGCGCGCGTGTCGCGTTCGGCGATGTGCTGCATGCGGAAGGCGAGGCGCTCGCACGTGATCTGCCGAATGCGCACTTCTTCCCGCTCGATCTGAACGAGCCGCAGAGCATCGCCGCATTCGTCGAAGCAAGCGTGAAGGCGCTGGGCGGACTCGACGCCCTCATCAACAACGCCGCGATCACGAACTCGGGCGGGAAGTCCGCCGATGAACTTACGCCGCAAACGTGGGACGCCGTGATGAACGTCAACGTGCGCGGCTCGTGGCTCATGAGCGTCGCGTGCCTGCCGCATCTGAAGGAATCGGGGCGCGGCGCGATCGTGAATATCGCATCGGATACGGCGTTGTGGGGCGCGCCGAAGCTGCTCGCCTACGTCGCGAGCAAGGGCGCCGTGATCGCGATGACGCGTTCGCTCGCCCGCGAGTTCGGCGCGAGCAACGTGACCGTCAACGCAATCGCGCCCGGCCTCACGGAAGTGGAAGCCACCGCTTACGTGCCCGCCGAGCGCCACGAGTACTACCTCAAAGGCCGCGCACTGACGCGCGCGCAAACACCCGACGACGTGAACGGCCCCGTGCTGTTCCTGCTCTCGGATGCGGCGCGCTTCGTGACGGGCCAGTTGCTGCCGGTGAACGGCGGCTTCGTGATGAATTGATTCGCTCTACCTAGAACCTGGAGAAAGCAATGGCCGATGCAGACATCGAACGCAAATCGTGGGATCAGCCCGCCGACGCGAGCTTCGAGCAATGGATGGACTCGCGCGTCGCGCGCCTCGAAACGCGCCGCTACGACTGGGACGCGCTCAAGTTCCAGGCCGATTACGACCCGAAGTATCGCCGCGCGCAGATGCGCTATGTGGGCACGGGCGGCACGGGCGTCGCGAAGGACATGAACACGGTCCCCTCGGGCAGCTTCACGTTTTCGACGATGGTCATTCCCGCAGGCAACATCGGGCCGAGCCATATTCATATCGACGTCGAAGAGATTTTCTTCGTGCTGCGCGGAAAGATGAAGGTGGTCTGCGAGAAGGACGGACAGACGTGGGAAGCCGTGCTCGGCGAGCGCGATCTCATCTCGGTGCCGCCCGGCGTGTATCGCACGGAGATCAACATCGGCGAGGAAGACGCGCTGATGTGCGTGATGCTCGGCGCATCGAAGCCGATCACGCCGACATATCCGCCCGATTCGCCCTTGGCGAAGCTCAAACGCTGAGGCTGCGATGAACATCGAGACGCTTGCGCGCTTTCCGGACATGCACATCGATACCGCGCACGGCATCACGGCTTATCGCGAAGCAGGTGCGTCGCATCTGCACACCGTGCCCGTCGTGTTGCTGCACGGGATCGGGTCGGGCGCGGCGTCGTGGGTTCGGCAACTCGACGTGCTCGGCGCGAAGCGTCGCGTGCTCGCGTGGGATGCGCCGGGCTATGGCGCGTCCGCTCGCGTGGCGCATGAATCGCCGCTTGCTTCCGACTATGCGAATGCACTGCGCGCGTGGCTCGATGCGCTGAATATCACGCGTTGCGTGCTCGTCGGTCATTCGCTCGGCGCGATCGTCGCGGGCTCGTTTGCCGCAAATGCGCCGGAGCGTGTCGCGGGCTTGCTGCTGATATCGCCCGCTGCGGGTTACGGCGCTGCATCGAAGCAACTGCGCGAATCGAAACGCGATGCGCGTTTGAAGATGCTGAACGAGCTCGGTCCGCAAGGACTCGCACGCGAGCGCAGCGCGAACATGGTTTCGCAATACGCCGATGACACCGCGCGCGAATGGGTCCGCTGGAACATGGCGCGCATCGTCCCCGAAGGTTACGCACAAGCGACGCATCTGCTCGCGAACGCGGACCTCGCAGCGGATGTCGCGCGCTTTCATGGACGCATCGCGGTGGCGGTCGGCGCGGAAGACGCGATCACGCCGCCCGCCGCGTGCGCGCCCATCGCGCAGGCCGCGCATGTCAGCCTGCAAGTCATGCCGCGTGCCGGACACGCGGGTTATGTCGAATCACCCGCCGCCTATACGGCGCTGATCGATTCGTTTTGCCAGGGCATCGAATGTCACATGAAAGACGGAGTACCGCAATGACATCCATCGCCACCGAAGACGCCGACAAGGGCGAACCGACTTACATCGTGCCGGGCCTCGAACGCGGACTGAAGATCCTCACCGAGTTCTCGCCGCGCGAACCCGTGCTCGGCGCGCCGGAACTGTCGCGACGCCTCGGCATTCCGCGCACGACGGTTTTCCGGCTGCTGCAAACGCTCGAATCGCTCGGCTTTCTGGAGCGCGCCGACAAGGACCGCAACTATCGCCTGGGAGTGGCCGTCCTGCGTCTCGGCTTCGAATACCTGAGCTCGCTCGAACTGACCGATCTCGGCCTGCCGATCATCGAAGCGTTGCGCGATGCGACCGGCCTCACGAGTCACATCCTGATTCGCGATGGCCGCGATGTCGTGTTCGTGGCGAAAGCGCAGAGTCATGCGCCGATCTTCAGCTCGGTGAAGGTGAACGTCGGCACGCGCCTGCCCGCGCATGCCACCACGCACGGTCACGTTCTGATGGGCGATCTCTCGCTCGATGAATTGCGCGCGCTCTATCCGGAACAGCATCTGGAGCGCTTCACGAAGTCGACGCCTGAGACCGTGGAAGAACTCTTCGAGCGCGTGAAAGAGGACGCCGAACGCGGCTACGCGACGAGTCAATCGTCGTTCGAGCGCGGCATTTCGGTCGTCACCGCGCCGGTTCGCAACGACACGGGGCGCATCGTCGCCGTCATCACGACGACGATCCCGCGTCCGGAAATCGATGCCGCATTGCTCGGCAGCGGCCTCATCGACAAGGTTCGCGAAGCCGCCGATGCGCTCTCGATGCGTCTCAACTATCGTCCGGCCGCGCGCGCTTCAGCGTCGAGCCGATACATGAAGTCTCTGGGGTTGCAATGATTCAGATCGATCTTTCAGGGCAGGTCGCGGTCGTGACCGGCGGATCGTCGGGCATCGGCTACGCGACGGCGCGTTTGTTTTTGCAAGCGGGCGCGTCAGTCGCCATCTGCGGACGAGACGGCGAACGGCTCGAAGCCGCACAAGCCGCGCTCGCCAAGGAATTTCCGCAAGCGCAATTGCTCGCGTCACGTTGCGATGTGCTCGACGAAAACCAGGTGAATGCCTTCGCGTCACGCATCGAGGAACGCTTCGGCCGCGTCGACATGCTGGTGAACAACGCGGGACAAGGCCGCGTGTCCACCTTCGCCGATACGACCGACGACGCCTGGCGCGACGAACTGGAGCTGAAGTACTTCAGCATCATCCGTCCGACGCGCGCCTTTCTGCCGATGCTGAAAGACGCGCCCTCGCCCGCGATCGTCTGCGTGAACTCACTGCTCGCGTTGCAGCCGGAGCCGCACATGGTGGCGACTTCATCGGCGAGAGCGGGCGTGCTGAGCCTCGTGAAATCGCTCGCGACGGAACTCGCGCCGCAACGCATCCGCGTGAATTCGATTCTGATCGGCATCGTCGAATCGGGGCAGTGGAAGCGGCGTTACCAGGACTATTTCCAACAGGCGCAAGAGCCGCGTCAAAGCTGGCAGGAATGGACCGGCGAACTCGCGCGCAAGAAGAACATTCCGCTCGGCCGCTTCGGGCTTCCCGAAGAAGCGGCGCAGGCGCTCTTTTATCTCGCAACAACGCTGTCGTCGTACACGACCGGCAGCCATATCGATGTTTCCGGAGGCTTTGCTCGTCATGTCTAAGAAAACCACGGTCGGCGAACTGATCGCCGCGTTCCTCGAACAATGCGGTGTGCGCACGGCGTTCGGCGTGATCTCGATTCACAACATGCCGATCCTCGATGCGATCGGCCGTCGCGGCAATATCCGCTATGTCGGCGCACGCGGCGAAGCGGGCGCGCTGAACATGGCCGATGGCCTCGCGCGTGTCTCGGGCGAACTGGGCGTCGCGTTCACGTCGACGGGCACCGCCGCCGGCAACGCGGCGGGCGCGATGGTCGAAGCCCTGACCGCGGGCACGGCGCTGCTGCATGTCACGGGGCAGATCGAAACCGAATATCTCGATCAGGACCTCGCGTATATCCACGAAGCGCCCGATCAGTTGTCGATGCTGCAATCGATCTCGAAGGCCGCGTTCCGGGTGCGCACGGTCGAAACCGCATTGCCGACGATCCGCGAAGCCGTGCGCGTCGCGCTGACCGCGCCTGCGGGTCCGGTGAGCGTCGAGATTCCGATCGACATCCAGGCCGCCGAAATCGAATGGCCCGCCGATCTGGCCGCTCCGCACGTCGGCGCCCTCACGCACGACAGCCTGCGCGTGAAGCAACTCGCCGATGCGCTCACGAACGCGAAGCGCCCGCTGCTGTGGCTCGGCGGCGGCACGCGTCATGCGCGCGGCGCAGTCGAGCGGCTGGTGAAGCTCGGCTTCGGCGTGGTGACGAGCGTGCAGGGACGCGGCGTGCTGCCGGAAGATCATCCGGCGACGCTCGGCGCGTTCAACGTGCATCCGTCGGTCGAAGCGTTCTACAAGACGTGCGATGCGCTCGTCGTCGTCGGCTCGCGTCTGCGCGGCAACGAAACGCTGAAGTACAAGCTCGCGCTGCCGCAACCGCTCTATCGCATCGACGCCGATGCGCTCGCCGACAGCCGTGGCTATCGCAACGAACTGTTCGTGCATGGCGACGCATCGCGCGTGCTCGACGAACTCGCGACGCTGCTCGAAGGCCGCATCCGTATCGATCCGGCGTTCGCGGGCGATCTCGCCGCCGCGCGCGAAACGGCGGTCGCGGAAGTATCGAAGGGACTGGGGCCGTACAAGCGTCTCGTCGATTCGCTGCAACGCGCGGTCGGCCGCGATTACAACTGGGTCCGCGACGTGACGATCTCGAACAGCACGTGGGGCAATCGCCTGCTGAAGATCTTCAATCCGCGTGCGGGCGTTCATGCGCTCGGCGGCGGCATCGGCCAGGGCATGCAGATGGCGATCGGCGCGGCGCTTTCGGGCGCGGCGAAGAAGACCGTCGCGCTCGTCGGCGATGGTGGCCTGATGGTCAATGTCGGCGAACTCGCCACGGCCGTGCAGGAGAAGGCGAACGTGATGATCGTGCTGATGAACGATCAATGCTATGGCGTCATCCGCAACATTCAGGACGCGCAGTACGGCGGACGCCGCATGTTCGTCGATCTGCATCAGCCGGATTTCGCGCAGTTCTGCGCGAGCCTCGGCCTCGCGCATCGCCGCATCACGTCGCTCGATCAGACCGATGACATCGTGCGCGAAGGCCTCGCCATCGACGGTCCGGTGCTCGTCGAAGTGGACATGCTGTCGGTCGGCTCGTTCGCGACCGCGTTCGCAGGCCCGCCGGTGAAGAAGGAAGAGCCGAAGGAGCCGGAATATGCGTGATCCCCGTCGCGCACAGCACGCGATCGACATCGCGATGATCGGCTTCGGCGCGATCGGCAGGGCGGTGTTCCAGGCGCTCGATAACGATCCGCTCGTGCGCATCTCGCATGTCATCGTGCCGGAGCACGATCGCGATCACGTGCGCTCGGTGCTCGGCGATCACGTCGATGTCGTGTCGCACGTCGATGCGCTCGCGAGCCATCCCGAGTTCGCGCTCGAATGCGCGGGACACGCGGCGCTCGTCGATCACGTCGTGCCGCTGTTGAAGTCGGGCACGGATTGCGCGGTCGCATCGATCGGCGCGCTGTCCGAAGCCGGCCTTCTCGATGCGCTCTCCCGCGCCGCCGATGAAGGCGCGGCCACGATCACGCTGTTGTCGGGCGCGATCGGCGGCGTCGATGCGCTCGCCGCGGCGAAGGAAGGCGGTCTCGACGACGTGCAATACACGGGCCGCAAGCCGCCGCTCGGCTGGCTCGGCACGCCCGCCGAAAGCGTGTGCGATCTGAGGTCGCTGACGGCCGAGAAGGTCATCTTCGAAGGGACCGCACGCGATGCCGCGCGGCTCTATCCGAAGAACGCGAACGTCGCGGCGACCATCGCGCTGGCCGGGCTCGGGCTCGACGGCACGCGCGTGCGGCTGATCGCCGATCCGGCCGTCGAGCGCAACGTGCATCGCATCGTCGCGCGCGGCGCGTTCGGCGAGATGTCGCTCGAAATGTGCGGCAAGCCGCTGCCGTCGAATCCCAAGACATCCGCGCTCACCGCGTTCAGCGCGATCCGTGCGTTGCGCAATCGCGCCGCGCGCTGCGTCATCTGAAGGAGTTTTTGAACGATGAATCATCCCGACACTTCGCTCGTGACGTCCGGCGATATCTTTATCGGCGGCGAATGGCGCCAGGGGCGTGGCAATCAGTACGCGAGCATCTATCCCGCCGATCAGAGCGTCAACGCGGAAATCAGCACGGCGAACGCCGACGATGCGCGCGAAGCCGTCGAGATCGCGGATCGCGCTTATAGAAAGGCCGACTGGGCCGGATTGAAGCCGCATCAACGGGCCGCCGTTCTGCATCGCATCGCAGGTCTGATCGAAGCGCGCCACGAAGCGCTCGCGCAATTGCAGCGCCGCGACAACGGCAAGCCGATCAGCGAAACGCGCGCGCTCGTCACGAGTGCGGCGAGCACGTTCCGCTACTTCGCGTCGTGCCTCGAAACGCTCGAAGAAGAACTCACGCCCTCGCGCGGCGACTATCTGACGATGAGCGTGCACGAGCCGCTCGGCGTCATCGCGGCGATCACGCCGTGGAATTCGCCGATCGCTTCCGACGCGCAGAAGCTCGCGCCCGCGCTCGCCGCCGGCAACGCCGTCGTGCTGAAGCCCGCCGAAGTAACGCCGCTCGCATCGCTCGCACTTGCGCGCATCTGCGAGGAAGCGGGCGTGCCGAAGGGCGTCGTCAGCGTGTTGCCGGGCAAAGGTTCCGTGATCGGCGATGCGCTCGTGCGGCATCCGCTCGTGAAGAAGGTCGCGTTCACGGGCGGCACGGAAGTCGGTCGCGGCATCGCGCGGCTGGCCGCCGAGAAGCTGATGCCGGTGTCGCTCGAACTCGGCGGCAAGTCGCCGACCATCGTGTACGCCGATGCCGATCTCGATCACGCGGTGAACGGCGTGCTTTACGGCATCTTCAGTTCGTCGGGTGAATCGTGCATCGCGGGTTCGCGGCTCTTTGTCGAGCGCAAGGTGTACGGCGAGTTCATGGCGCGGCTCGTCGATGGCGCGAGGAAGCTGCGCGTCGGCGACCCGACGCGCGAGAACACGCAGATGGGCCCGCTCATCACGGGACAGCATCGCGAAAGCATCGAGCGCTTCGTCGCGCTCGGTCTCGAAGAAGGCGGCACGCTCCTGTGCGGCGGCGAACGTCCCACGGGCGACGGCCGCGAGAAAGGCTTCTTCTATCTGCCGACGATCATCGAAGGTCTTAGCAACGATGCGCGCATGTGTCAGGAAGAGATCTTCGGACCGGTGCTCGCCGCCCTGCCCTTCGACGACGAAGCCGCGCTGCTCGACCAGGCGAACGACAGCGTGTTCGGCCTCGCGGCAGGCATCTGGACGCGGGACTACAAGCGCGCGTGGAAGATGTCGCGTGCATTGAACACCGGCACGGTCTGGATCAACACCTACAAGCAGTTTTCGATTTCGACGCCTTTCGGCGGCTGGAAAGACAGCGGCATGGGACGCGAGAAAGGCCGTCTGGGCCTGCGCGAATACATGCAGCAGAAGAGCCTGTACTGGGGCTTGAACGATGCCCCGCTGCCGTGGGCGAACTGAAGGAGTTGCCATGACGATTCTCGGCATTGAACGAATCACCTACGGCGTGACGGACCTCGACACCTGCCGGCGCTTTTTCGCCGACTGGGGCCTGAAAGAAGTCGCGCACGACGAAACGCGCGCGCGTTTCGAAACCCTGAACGGCTGCGAAGTGCTGCTCGCGCTGTCCGATGACCCCGCGCTTCCGCCCGCCTTCGAAGGCGGTCCGACGCTGCGCGAAGTCACGTGGGCCGTCGCGACGCGCGAAGAACTCGACGCATTGCGCGGACGCTTCGCGGGCCAGCCCGGCCACGTCGAAACGGATGACGCGGTCGGCTGCATCGACCCGAACGGCATGGCGATTCGCGTCGAAGTCACGAAGAAGCGCGACATCGACGTGAAGGGCTCGCCTTCGAACGTGTGGGGCCAAACCCTGCGCGTCGATACGCCGAGTCCCGTGTACGAACGCGCGGAGCCGGTGGAAGTGGGACACGTCGTGTTCTTCACGAACTGTGTCGCGGAGCAGGAGAAGTTCTATCACGAGCTGCTCGGCTTCGAGACATCGGATCGATATCCGGGCCGCGGCGCGTTCATGCGCTGCGCGCCGCACGGCGGTCATCACGACCTGTTTCTTTTGCAATTGCCCGATGGCAAGCGCGGCCTGAATCACGTCGCGTTCACCGTGCGCGATATCCACGAAGTATTCGGCGGCGGCCTGCACATCAGCCGCTGCGGCTGGACGACACAACTCGGGCCGGGACGTCATCCGGTTTCGTCGGCGTACTTCTGGTACTTCAAGAATCCGGCGGGCGGACTCATCGAGTATTACGCCGATGAAGACGTGCTCACGCCCGAATGGCAGCCGCGCGATTTCGAGCCCGGCCCGACCGTGTTCGCGGAATGGGCCGTCGATGGCGGTCTCGACGGCAACACGCGCCGCCAGAAAGACGCGAAGGCGCCGGAAGGCAAGTTCATGACGGAGCGCAAAAATGGCTGATCTTCAAACGGTCGTGGTGATCGGTGGCGGACAGGCGGCGGGCTGGATCGTGAAAACGCTGCGCAAGGAAGGCTTCGACGGCCGCCTCGTGATGATCGCCGACGAGATTCATCTCCCTTATGAGCGCCCGCCGCTGTCGAAGGCCGTGCTCGCGGGCGATGCGGATATCGACACCGTGCGGCTCGTCGATCACGACGCGTTCGCCGAGCTGAACGTCGAAGCGTGGCAGCCGGAATGCGCGGCATCGATCGATCGCGACGCGCGCATCGTGCGCACCGCGAGCGGACGCGAAGTGCGCTACGACCGCCTCGTCATCGCGACGGGCGGCGCGGCGCGGCGTCTGCCGGCGTCGCTCGTGAAGACTTCGCATCTCGCCTATCTGCGCACGCTCGACGACGCGATGCTCATCGGCAAGCGTCTGCGCGAAAGCCATAGCAAGCGGCTCGTCGTGATCGGCGGCGGATGGATCGGCCTCGAAGTCGCGGCGACCGCGAAGAAGCTCGGCGTCGACGTGACGGTGATCGAAGGCGCGCCGCGTCTGTGCGGACGTTCGGTGCCTGAGAGCGTGTCCGATTTTCTGTTGAAGCTGCATCGCGACAACGGCGTCGATGTGCGGCTCAATGCTTCGCTCGTGTCGCTCGATGACTTCGGCAACGGCGTGCGCGCGCAACTCGCAGACGGCACGACGGTCGATGCCGATTTCGCGGTCGCGGGCATCGGATTGACGCCGCATACGGCGATTGCCGAGCGCGCGGGCATCGACGTGAACGATGGCATCGTCGTCGATGAATTCGGCGCGACGAACGATGCGCATGTGTTCGCGTGCGGCGACGTCGCCAATCATCCGAACGCGTGGCTCAAGCGCCGCGTGCGCCTCGAATCGTGGGCGAACGCGCAGAACCAGGCGATCGCGACGGCGCGCGCGGTGCTCGGCGTGCGCACGCCGTATGCCGAGATTCCGTGGTTCTGGTCGGATCAGTACGACGTGAACCTACAGATTCTCGGCGACATTCCGGCGGGCGCGGTGCCGGTCGTGCGCGGCGATCTGGACGCGCGTCGCGCGTCGCTGTTCTTCTTCGAGGGCGATGCATTGCGCGGCGTCATCGCGATCAACGCGACGCGCGATCTCAAGGTCGCGAAGAAATGGATGAGTCAGGGGCGCGCGGTCGATATTGCAGCGCTCGCGGACACCGCGAAAGCACTCGCATAACACACAGACGGGAGCAGGCATGAGGAGCATGGGCAATACGGCCGTTCAACACGGCGGCACCGCCACGACAGTCGCCGACGCGGCCACTGCCGCTCACGCGGTCACGAAGGGATCGATCATCGCGCGCATCGAGCGGCTGCCCGCCAACGCGATGCAGGTGCGCGCGCGTATTCTGATCGGCGCGGCGACCTTCTTCGATGGCTTCGATGTCATCGTCATCGCGGCGACGCTGCCGCTGCTCATCCAGAAATGGGGGCTTACGCCGGGGCAGGTCGGCTTTCTGATCGCGTCGGGCTCGATCGGGCAACTGATCGGCGCGTTCCTGTTCCCGTCGCTCGCGGAACGCTATGGGCGCGTGCGGTCCATCGCGTGGAGCTCGGGCATCATCGGCCTGACGAGCATCGCGTGCGGTTTCGCGCCTTCGTTCGCGGTGTTCGTCGCGTTGCGCATCGTGCAGGGGCTCGGGCTGGGCGGCGAGTTGCCGGTCGCGGCGACGTACATCAACGAGATCACGCGTGCGCATGGACGCGGCCGTTTCGTGCTGCTCTATGAGATCGTGTTTCCGATCGGCCTGCTCGCATCGAACGCGCTCGGCGCGTGGATCGTGCCGCGCTTCGGCTGGGAAGTGATGTACTTCATCGGCGGCGTGCCGCTCCTGCTGTTCTTCCTGCTGCGCACGCTGGTGCCGGAATCGCCGCGCTGGCTCGGCGAGCGCGGTCGCATGAGCGAAGCCGGCGACGCGCTCAACGCGTTCGAAGCCACCGTGAAGCAGCCGCTGCCGCCGATCGGCAATCTCGCCGAGTTCGAAGCGATGGCGAACCGTCACCCGAAGCGCCGCCGCCTCGATCTGATCGGCCCGGCGTATCTGAAGCGCACGATCGCGGTCGCGCTTCTGTGGATGACGTGCGGCGTGATTCAGTACGGCCTCTCGACGTGGCTGCAGACGATCTACAAGACCGTCTATCACGCGCCGTTGCAACTCGCGCTGAATCTGGCGGTGGCGGCGTCCGTGCTCGGCGTGATCGGCTCGCTGACGTGCGCGCTGATCGTCGACAAGGTCGGGCGCAAGCCGGTCATCAACTGGTCGTTCGTGTTGTGCGCGGTGTCGCTGGTGTGTGCGGGCGTGTTCGTCATGCAGTCGGTGTATGTGGTCGCGACGTTCTGCGCGCTCGCGCTCGGCTTCATGGCATGCGGCTTCATCACCGCTTATGTCTATACGCCCGAGCTTTATCCGACGAGCATCCGCGCGTTCGGATGCGGCCTCGGCGGCGCATGGCTCAAGATCGCGGCGATCTTCGCGCCGGCGCTCGTCGGCAAGACGTTGATGGGCGGGAATATGAATGTCGCGTTTTATGCGCTGGCTGTGGTGCCGCTGGTTGCGGCCGTCGCGGTGCATTACATGGGCATCGAGACGAAGGGGAAGGTGCTGGAGCAGCTTGAGGTTTGATGCTTTCTTTTCAGGCCCGGCGGGTTGCACCGCCGGGGCTGAAATTTTGGCGTTACTGGAATTTCACGGGGACGGGGCGCGTCAGCAGATCGACGTAGAAGTTGAAGAATCGATCGTTGTCGTAGCGCGTCAGTCGCCCACGGCTGCCGACACACTTCCGATAAGCGTGCACCCACATTCTGTACGATGCCCGTGCAAAGCAACGGGCCGATCACCGACAATGAAGGTTGGATCCGCTTCAATGATCTTGTTGAGTCCATGCGGGCGACCGTCCGGATACTTTTCCGGGCAATCGACGAGATCATGCAGGCGGCCAATTGGTTTATCGCCGATCGTATGCGTCTCCGAGCCGGTAATGACCTTGCCTCCGTGAGAAGTGACGTCACCGACTACAATTATTTGCAGGGGCATATCGAATTCCATTGTGGATTGGTTGTACGTTTCATCCGGTCGTTACCGCGAGGAGCTTTTCGTGGTTGCGGGCAATGTCATCCCAGACAGCCGTCGCCTGATGCCGTTTGGATAGCATAGTCCACGCCCGGAAGTGGCTTGCCACCGGGCGAAAGCACGCGGAACATGTGGTCGTTCGCCTGCACGTCCGGAACCCCCTGCGGGCTCACGCCCATCGGTTTGGACGGCAGGTTCTTCGCCCGGGCTCTACTAACCTGCGTCAGCAAGTCGTGCGATCAACACCGCACCACATGTCGTCACATGACCCTCAAGTGCAACAGGCGCACCGAAATCCAGGCTACCCTCATGTCCCTGCGCAATTTCGAATAAGTGAGGCGCGCATTTGGGACAGGTCACCTTATCGCCCTTACGCGCAATCGGAATTTCCGCACGGCTCCAGGTCGACGAAGGGCTGCCTGAAATAACGCGGCCACCGTGGCTGGTCGTGTCACCGACCACGATTTGCGCGCTGCCGTTCATTGTTGCCCGTTCCATTCAGATATCCTTATTTCGTTCTATCCGAAGTGACTTGCAATGCTTTGATCGGTGGATCCTGATAAGTGGTGTCGATCGTATAGCCCGCCGTTCGCAATTCGGCCTCAGTCTTGAGACGATACTTGTGATACTTTGCAAGTTCGGCGGGAATTAGCGCCTTCCAGTTGTCGATTCTCTCCGGATCACCACCGAACCCACCGAAATACCCGATGCCAAAGAAAGCATATTCACTCTCGGCCTTTATACCAAGCAAATAGGTGCTTTTTCCAACGAAGCCGCCCATGTTACTTTCGTCGACGACGACTTCGAGATACACGCCATCTGCCTGGAACAACCATGTTGGGCGACTTCCTAGGACCGACTTCCATTCTTCCATTGTTGGCGTGTAGGTCGAGTCAAGCGAGTAAATGGTTCGTCCCTTCGGGGATGAGCCAAATTGCCAAGCTTCCTTACCTTTTAGACGAGGTAAAGTCACAGGAATGTAACGCTTCCATCCCGCTGCGCGTAGTTGAGCGAGGAGACTCATAACCCGATCACGGGCGGCTTCATGTGTATCGGCCTGTTCAGGGCTTACGCCAAAGCTGATGCTCCAATCATAAATCCCCTCTGGCACGTCTTTGTCCGCGAAACCAAGCACAGACAAGACATTGTCTACGACAAAGTTATATGGTACGTGGGCAAACTCCACGGTACCAAGGTTACCCCTTGTCCAGTTGTGTTGGTAGAAAGTTGTACCCGATGGGTGATTTTCGACACTCGAACCCGGGCCATTCAGATCTGAAAGCTGCGGATTGCCGAGTCGAATTAGTTTGCGTGGTGAAAGCATATATTCGCTGTGTTTAGATATACGCTGACCGTTCGAGGACTGAACGGCGGCCCAGGTACCCAGGAGGATTGCAATAGTCAGCAGGACGAGAGTAGAAATTTTCTTCATGGAGTATCTGTTTCGCCCCCCCAAGATTTGATCGCAGAAAGATACGTGATCATTTTTTCAGTCTGATTCTGCATAAGCCCATGATATTTCGTGGCAGCTCCTACAATCCAACTCATACGCTGCTGATAATCTTCAAGCACCATTCTATCCGGCGCATCGGATCGAAATTCAATGTCATCGGTCTTGTACTCTGAAGTTAACACGAGTTGAAGATTTGGCACCAGTGCGCGGATAACGGGTATCAATGCCTTGTCTGCGCCATCAGCGGATAGGCCGTAATTCATCATTTCCGCAGAAGTCTCAATCGAATTCCTGATTGCGGAATCGTCCGATACTGCCAGCGCCCCTCGCTGTCCCTTCAACCACCATTGGAACTTCGGATCGTCGTAGATCAGGCCTTGAAGCACTTCACCTTGTTCATGCTGCGCAATTGCTATCAAATGGGCGAAGGAGTATTTAGCCTTTGACTTCGAATCTCCGGCTGATTCCCACCCGGAAACGGCATCAAATCCATCTTTCACGATCGGCGTCTGTTTCAAGTAGCCCAGCTTCGCCTTCTTCTCTCCCGTCTTGCCATCAACCACATAGGGAATCTTGTCGATCGATTCGGCATGTCCCTTCTGCCGCATGAAATTGGTCTTGACCTGATCGACGAAATTCTCGCTGTTGCGCGACGCCGCACATGCCTCGAACGAGTCAGCGGCATAAGCATAGAACCAAGGCAGCACATCGTTGAAGAGCCACAGGTTGCCGAGCGCCTCGACGCCGCTCACACGCTGCGCGATGAGCACATCCGCGCCGCCCCAGGTGGGCAGCGCCTTGCACGCCACGTTCAGTGTGCGGCTTTGTAGCGGATTGAACATCTGATGCTTCTTCCTGATTTTTTGTTTGAATTCACGATGTGGGCGGGCATTTGAGCCGTCGCGTCAAATCGCTCCACGCGTGCCCGCTCGAGGCGGCCAACTGGCGATACGCCCACGCCGGGTCGACCGCAGCAGCGTCCTGGTGTACGAGTGGCCGGACACATGCCGGGCCAGGTAGTGCTCCAGTACCAGCCCCAGCGCGTAAGGACTCATGCCGTCGAAACCGTCTTCGTCGAAGGTGAGCGCGCATTCGAGCGCGCGTACCACGGGCGGCACGCTGCCTGCCATCACGCAATTGACCGGCGTAAGCGTGGCAGCCGTCAGGCTCTCGACCTGACGCGCGAGGCCAGCCCGATCCTCGGGCGCGTAAAGCCGCAGCAAGCTGCGCAAGCCCTCGCCCGGATTCGGCTCGTCGTAGGGATCGTCGAAGTGCGCATATTCGATGTTCAACTGGGCATACATCTGCCACGCCTTGCGCCCCGCGGCGAGCGGCGGCATCGAGCGACTGGGCGCACGCACCAACCCCACGCTGGAGAACGGCGCCGATTCCGGCAGACTCAGATCGTTCACGCCGTTGCACTGCAGGCGCCCCGGAAGATCCCGGTTGGTCAGCCACGCATCGAGCGACAGATAGTTGATCCGGCCATCCTCGCCGTTATGGCTGGATGCATCCGGCGCGTAGGGCCGTCCGTCACGGCCGACCAGAGACAAGTACGAATCGGTGCTGATGTACGGCGTGCGCGTATCGTAGGAACGTCCTTTGGTCGTGCTGAGGTGCTGCTCTCGACGCACCGTGAAATAGCGTCCATGCTCTGCCTCGTCGCGCAACTGCGCCTCGTGAAGCGGATAGAAAGGCAGTTCCTCCGAGTCCCCTTCGATATCAGTCTGACCAATGGCCCGTTCCACCGAATGAACTTCGTAGTCCAGCGGCTTGTTCTCGACCGGCACGAGCCGCGCTTGGCCGTCGCCCTGTTTCAGCTTCGCGGGTGCGGTGCGGACCTTGAACAGATTCACCACCGGAACGCAGAACAGGGCGAACGTCGAGGCATCCACGTGCGGCGACAGTTCACTCGTGGCGCGGTCCAGCAGCACGATGATCTCGGCCTCGTCCCCGTCAATGCGCGCGAGTCCGGCTTCGAGCCCCGTCAGGGTGAAAAAA
>NZ_JARUXO010000001.1:2965806-3172376 GCF_031451275.1 Caballeronia sp. LZ029 | reverse complement strand
GATGGAGAAGCGACAACTATGAACTAGCCAGCGACAATTACACCCGTCGACCGGCCAGAATAGTTGTCGCTGACCGGCCGTGCCGCTTGACGCTGTCTAGTCCTTTCTCACCCATTCGGCAGGCGGGTTCTTCACTCGCTCTTGTTTGAGCTTATAGGAAACGCGATTCCAAACGTTGTGCCCTGCATACTTTTCATTAATCAAGATCTGATGCACTGTGCCGCGTGTCCACATAGCCCCTCTGTCCGTGAGCACCCCTGAGGCGTTCAGAGTATGCGCAATCTCGCTCTCGACGCGGCCGTCCTCGACGAATGCGCGGTAGATCTCTCGCACTGTAGCCACCTCTTGCGCTGGACCGGGGCGCAGAATCACTCGATCGGTTTGAATGGACTTGTGCTTGCCGGCAGCGAGTTCCGTCACTTCTCCGGCTTGATCGACAATCGCTCTGCGGAGCCCGTATCCAGCCTGCCCCCCTTGGCGGTAGCCGTTTTTGATCAAGCGCGTTTGCCCCGCGTGGACCTTTACACTGAGCTCGCGGCTGTATTCGCCGGCCATCGAGCGCTTGAGGCTCTTGATGATGCTGCTAACCGGCGAGCCGTCATTTTCAAATTGCTCCGCGCAATAAAGGACGCGAACGCCTCGCTGCTTGCATCGAATCTCGTAGCTCGCGCTTTCGTCCGGATCTTGGAAACGTCCCCAGCGGCTCACGTCATAGACCAAAACGAAATCGTAGTCGGCACGCCCGCATTCCACGTCCTGAAGTAGCGCTTTCAAGCCCTCGCGCCCGTCGAGCCGCAGCCCGCTTTTGCCCTCGTCGGCGTAGATTCTCACGATGTCGAGATTGCGCAGGTCGGCGAACGCGTCAATGACTTCGCGTTGATTCTCGGTGGAGTATTGCTGATGCTCCGTTGACATGCGCACATACGCGGCCGCGCGCGGTCGCCCGGCGGCTTCGTTGTTTGTCTTTCGTTCGCGCGAGGGCCAAATCACGCTACTCCTCCTTCGCTCGGAATCCGCCAGCGCTGCAATAAGGTCACGCGCATAGCCATCCGTTGATCCATCCGTCCGGAAACTATACGTTTGGAGGCGAGAAAGATGTTGCCGAGAAACCGCAAGAACTTGCGCGACGATCAGCCCGTCGGCGCTGAATACCCCCTCGCTATCGCGATGGCTCTGAAGTCGGATCTCAAAGATTCCGCGAACGCCGTTAAAGTCGCGGCGCGTTGGACCGGGGTTAGTCAGCGCACCGCTCAAAACTGGTTGAATGCGACTCGCGGCCCGAAAGGCGAGCATCTTCTCGCCCTCGCACGGCATTCGAACGCCGTGCACGCCGCTTGTTTGATCATGGCGGGACGAGCCGACGGGGCCGAGCGCGACGTTGACGCTTGCGTTGAACTTCTTCTGAAAGCAATCGACCTGCTTTCTGGCAACAGATGATTTCCTTACCTCCGCGCCCCCTTGCAACGCTCTGGCCGCGCTCGGAGTTGCTTTACCACCAAAGGAGCGCATCACGCATTGGGAAACCGTCCGAATATGGGGCGCGGCGATCGCGCTAAGCTGTCGAAACCCTCTTGGAGGTCTCAGGGCTTTTGGATCGACCAAACACAGGATCGGGAATCGACGATTGAGGCAGTGGCCCCCTGGCCATGAGCTTTGCCGTTCCACAGCCCCTGTCTGTAATAGTGCCCGTTGCAATTTGTCGCTTCGACGCACGCCTCTCCGTCACGCCCGGGCGAGTCGGTGCGGCTAGTTAATCCGCCCGCCCCGGACGGGTGGGCAGTTGCGGGCTGACAAACGCTGGCGCTGTGCAGCCGAGCCGCGCCTGGGACGTCGCATCTTCGACAAGGAACCCGCAAGCACGACGCCGTCAAAGTCTCCTTAACTGTGCACGACTCTCTTTGCGCTGTCGTTTCTGATGGGACGGGCAGCGCAAGCCATGAGAGGAGAAGACGCTTCGCTGGTTTCTCGCGTCTTATCCAGCCGCTTTCGCGAGTTGTTCGAGAGAAACGACCGCCTGCCGAGCGACGGCCAAGCCATGTCCAGGGTCGACGACTACGCGACCGCTTGGGGCGCGCAGCCTCCAACAGAAACATCGAGGGCAGGCAATTTGCCGCGACGTTCGTTGTTTTGGCGATCCGCGGCGACAAGGCGTTGTGCCGGCAGATTGGCGACGGCGCTGTTGTCGCCCGAAGAGATAGCGAACGGGAGACCTTGTCGGCCCCAGTGAGCGGCGAGCTCGCGTCGACCACATTCTTCGTGGCGGACAAGCCCCAAGTGCGGCGTGGGCCCGTCGAACGGACGCGGGACACGACGCTTTCACGCTGTTTTCCGACGGCATCGAGTCGCTGGCGTTGGAGCAGTCGACGCTGGCGACCTCGCCTCGCTTCTTTGAGCCGATGCTGCGGCTGATTGACCACGCGAGCGAGCAAGGCCGCCTCGCCGCCCTGTCGGGCGCACTGGGCCGCTACCTCGACGGCAGAGCGATCTGCGATCGGAGCGACCACGACAAGACCCTCGTCCTACTTTCAAGCCGATGAGCCGGCAATCTGCCTTGATCTCGGGAAAGAGATCTCGGCTCGGCGACCTCTTGGGCCGCCCGCGGCGGAGAGGGCGACGTCTATTTCACAGAAGGCCGCCGGGGCGAGGCCGTCGAGCTCTACAAGAGCGATCTGCGCCCGGCGCGAAGACAAAGTCGTCGCGATGGTTGGAAACCGGCTGTCTAGACGAACCAACCTCGTCGCCTTCCCGCTAGGAATCACCGCCAACGTGTCGAGGCGCTTCGTCGGCTTCGTCATGCGTTTGATGGCCGAGCCACGGCCGATTCACGAGCCGTGGTCCAAACTCCTGCAAGATCCAATTCCCGAGCGCGGACTATTGATTTCCGGCGTGAGACGCGGCCAATGTCGCGCAGTTTCCGCGGTCCATGACATGGAATGCATGATCGGCGATTTCAATCTTGCCGCGTGCTAGTCAGCCCGACCGCCACCGTGGCGGAGATCGACGCTGACGGCTCCCGATCCCGAACGCAAGGCCGGTTGTATCGTTGCATCGTCGGCACCGAAGACTTGCCGCACGAGCTCCAAGGGGCGCGCCTCGGAGAGGTCGAGCGGCCCCAGATGCACGATCATTTCGGGCTCGCGGTCGCGATCTTCCAACTGCTCGCGATGTTCCGACGTCCCTACCGGGCGATTCTAGGACGCAGAACCGAGCCTCGGCGAGTCGATCGCCCAAAATCGCTTCGCCTTGCGCGGCGAGCGCAGACACGGCCTATGCCGCCTCTGAAATCAACCCGGCTTCAAGACTTCCCGCCGCCCATGGTCTCCGCGCTCGAGGCGGCTTTTTGGCGTCGACCCCGACAAGAGCCCAACCGTCGCGCAGTGGGTCAATCTGCTCAACGGGCTCAAAGCCGATTTGCGGCAATGCGGAGGTTCAGCGTGAAACCTGATCGGACATAAGATTCCCTAGCGTAGAGACGCTGCGCCGATGAGTCTGAGGACGCTGCGGATCTGTCGGAAGCGAATACGACAGAGAAAGCCACAGTTTCTTCTGTCTTTGTGCTTTTGGCAGAGCACCATCGCTTCTTTTGAATCTATACGGTCATGGATGGACGGTTACCGCCTTTACGACGTTTCGCAATCCAAGAATGTAGTCGGGACGACAGTAGCCACAAGAAATCCGCTCAAACGCGAGGTGCACAAGCGCCCTGTAAGAATTCAGCAACATCTTGTCGGGAAACCCATAAACAAGTGCGATTTCTGGTCGTTAACAGTTGCAGGTAAATTATCATCTGATTGAATTCGTCATACGATTTATTACAAAGTGAAAGGTTTTGCCCCCGAGTAAATAGTCCGCAGCCAAGGGTCAAATATTGACCTGTCTACGACAGGCACTCGAGGTCCAGAGCAACGGGGAAGATAGTGAACGCCGGCGAACACGAAGAACACAAGCTAAGCAGGCTTTTCAGGATCGCGGTGACAAAGGGAGTCGAAGACGCTGTCAAATTACACATCGATCGCGGCGACCCGCTTGACGCAAGGGACGAGCATGGGCTGACCCCGCTCATGTTGGCAGCCAGCTTGGGCCGCGCGTCTCTTTGCCAACTTCTTTTGTCATCCGGCGCCAAGTTGGCTTTGCTTGATTCTTTTGGGAGGGACGCCTTGGCGCTCGCTGAAGCGAATGGGGCCGGCGCTGACACCATCGCCGTTCTTTCCGAAGCAAAGGCGCGCGCGCAGGAAGCCATCGAAAAGGCCGCTGTCGCGCAAGAAGACGCGCCTGGAGCAGAGCAGACGCAGGAGATCTTGGAGGACGAATTCGACCACCTGGTGTGGGTGCCTGAAGACGACGTTCCCCCACCCCCTGTCACCGACGCTTCGATTGTTGAGGCCGCAGCAGATCTTCAAGACCGCATCGGGTTGCACCAAGCTATCGACAGCTCGGAAGATTGGGCAGATTTTGATGTCGATCTGCCTGAGCAAGCGCCTGCGTTTTCGGCGCTTGAAGAGCATGAGCTTGCGGGCCCACTTCGTCGACTTTTCTGGGCGGCGCAGCAAGACGCGAGCATTCCGAACACAGCCATAATCGATCTCTTCGAAGACAAAAGGTTTGGCGTCGACGAAGCTGATCTCGAGCAAAGCATACGAACCACGCTCGAAGCAATGGGGGCTGACGTCGACGATAGGTTGTCCTCCGACCTGTTCGAAGATTCGGTCTTCGATGAGCGCTTCAACGAATCCGACGTTGAGGAAGCTCTCCTCTATCTGAAGGAAATCTCAAGCCCGAGAAATCTTGCGATCAGGCCTTACTTGAAGGAGATGTCCAGTCCTCGGCTTGGTAGCCAACGACTGCTTACCGCCGCCGAAGAAATTGACATCGGAAAGGAGCTTGAAGCATCGATGGACGATGCATTGGATGCGCTTGCGGCTTGGCCACAAGGACTGAAAATTCTGCTCGAAGCAGCAACCGAAACCAAACGTGATGGCCGCGACGCGTTTCAAGAGGACGAGGGCAACGCCGACGCTGACAACATGTGCGCCCCGACGTCATCGTCGGACGCTCAATCAACCACAACTCCGACACCGGATTCCCCAAAAAGCAGCGCAAGCGATGCAGAGGATTCGCTTCGCAGTGAAGCACTGGATCAAAGTTCGAGCCGGTTTTCCGATTCGCTGCCGTCGATCGCCACCTTTATTTCGGACGCGGCAAAGGTGCGAAGCCTCCTCGCCGGGGTTCGCATTCCCCCAAGCATTCTTGAAACACTGCGACATGAGGCACGAGCCTCTGACGTCTCTTCCGCACGCTCCGAGTTTCGCGCGAACATTACGCGATACTTTCAGCTGAGGGAAAAGATGGTTGCCTTCAATCTTCGTCTGGTGACCTCAATTGCAAAAAAATACAACGGCCGGGGACTCGATTTCGAAGATCTCATTCAGGAAGGTAACATCGGTCTGATGAAAGCCGTCGAGCGATTTGACTGGCGCCTTGGATTTCGATTCTCGACGTATGCGACGTGGTGGATTCGTCAAAACATCACTCGAGCCATCGCGGACACCGGTCATCTGATTCGAATTCCGGTGCATAGGAAAGAATCCCTTGCAAAAGCCAAGCGGCTCGCCAACGAATTTCTCCAGCAGAACGGACGTGCCATGTCGTTGGACGAACTCGCGCGATTGCTCGGCACCGCAGAATCAACGGCCAGCGAACTTCTAGAGATCGAGAAACCCCTTGTGAGCTTAGAAGAGCTCATGGCTTTTGCTCATGGCCGCGAGTCCTCCCTGTTGATCGACAGCCGCGCCGAAGGACGGTTGGCAGGCGTCGAGTTGACACGACTACACAAAACTCTCGATGGGCTTCTGGACCGCCTGCCAGAGAAGCAGCGCGAAATTCTAAAGCTTCGCTTCGGGTGGGACGGTTCTGGCCCAAAAACGCTAGAAGAGGTTGGGCAGCTCCTTGGCGTGACGAGAGAACGGATTCGTCAAATCGAAGTCAAGGCACTTAAAGCGATTCAGTTCATGGACAATCCGCTTCGCCTCCATGATCTATTCCGGTCGCTTGAGGCATCACTCGAGAGCGATTTTTCAGGTGTGAGCGAGATTGAACGGCCGGAAACGCCCTCGCACTCGATCAACCAGCCCTGCACAGAAGACGAAGTGGAGAGTCGCGTCGTCTCGTCGGCACAGCCGACGTCAGCTGACGCCTCGGGAGGTGAAGACCGCAGTTCCGAAAGCATGGCACAGGGGCGCTCTTCAATTTTGGTCCAATGCTCGCAACCCACGATCGCCTCTTACGACGCGCTGCGGGGGGACCAGCCTTGTGACGAAGAAGCGCGCGTTGATCTCAATCTCGACTACGGAATAAAGCTGGCACGCGCGAACAATTTTTCTATATCCGATGAACGTGTCCTAGGGTTGGGCAAAGTCTGGATTCAAGCCGGAAAAATCGAGGGAGCAGAGCAGAGGAAACTTGCGCGCATGCTTATCTCCCTTGGCTTCGAATACGCACCTGGGAAAGGGTTTTGGCGATGACCGGCAACGTAAGAAAAGCGCCACCAAGAGCGGGAGCAATGCTCGAGTCCCTGCGAGGACTCGGATACTCCACGGCAACGGCGCTCGCAGACATTATTGATAACAGCGTCTCCGCCCTAGCAACAAGCGTTGACGTCGCGTTTAGTTGGGACGGAGAGCTCAGTCGCATCCATGTTCTCGATGACGGTCGTGGGATGACCGACGGAGAGCTGGAAAGCGCGATGCGGCTCGGCGACAAAAACCCCCTCCAAGTTCGCTCCAGTCACGACCTTGGTCGATTTGGAATGGGCCTGAAAACAGCCTCGCTTTCTCAATGCAGAAGACTGACCGTTGCGTCCAAGTGTGCCAGCGACCGACACTGTCTGCGATGGGATCTTGATGCGCTGGAAGCCCGTCGAGATGATGACTGGCTGCTCTTCGAGGGAGCGGCGCCTGGTTCAGACGCGTTTCTCACACCATTAGACGAGCGCCAGTCCGGCACGCTTGTTCTCTGGGAGAGACTCGATCGAATTGTGACAAGTGGATACAGGGCAGAAGACTATCTCGATCTGATCGATCGGGTCGAATGCCATCTATCCATGGTTTTTCATCGATTTCTTGAGGGCTCACGCCCTCGCTTAAACCTGACAATCAATGGTCGAAAAGTTCTACCGTGGGATCCGTTCATGGTCGGACATCCGGCCAAGCCCTGGAACTCCCCGGTCGCCCGCAAACCAACTCCGGATGGCCTCGTCGAAGTTGAGTGCCATGTTCTTCCACATAAAGACCGCCTGACGCAGGCAGAATTTGATGGGGCTGCCGGTCCCGAAGGATGGACGTTTCAGCAGGGTTTCTACGTTTACCGCAATGAACGCTTGCTCGTGGCGGGGAGCTGGCTAGGGTTGGGAAGCGGACGAGGGTGGAACAAGGAGGAGTCGCAAAGGCTTGCTCGAATTCGCCTGGACATCCCGAATCTGGCCGACGCCGCATGGAAAATTGACATTCGCAAGTCAAGTGCTCGACCTCCGGTTGCGCTTCGGCCGTGGCTCACTCGCCTTGCTGAGGACACTCGGGATCGCGCTCGCAAGGTGTTCGCGTTTCGCGCATCACCGGTTGCTCAATCAGGCAAGGAGCCGGTTGAGCTAGCTTGGCGAGTGGAAAAAACAAAGTCAGGTATTCGCTATCGGATAGATCCGAACAATCCGGCAATCCGCGCACTTCTCGATGCCGCCGGGTCCCTGCAGCCTCTCGTGCAGGCGACGCTAAAAATGATCGAAGAGACAGTCCCCGTTCAGCGCATCTGGCTTGACACGGCCGATAACAAAGACACCCCCAGAACTCAGTTTGCCGATGAACCGCCAAGCAACGTTATCTCCGTTCTTCGCGTGATCTACGACGAAATGGTTACGCGTAAGGGCACGTCACCCGAGAATGCAAAGCGGATGCTTGCCAACATGGAACCCTTTCACAACTACCCTGACCTCGTCGCGCAGCTTGGCGCGACCGAGGCTTGACAGGCTTAGTCAAGCCGTAAGGATATCGAGTGCCTCTCTCGAAAGAAAACCTGCAAAGCGTTATTACGATCGCGCAGAATCTGCTGTCGCGTATTTCTGATAAGTCCCAGATCACTGCGGCCATGATCGCGGATAATGTTTCAACAGCGGGAATGCTCTTCGCGCCTGATGGGCTCGACGAGGCTGACGAGCGAGCCGCTATCGACGAACTCGTTCGGCGATTCAGCTCATGGATCGGCCAGGACTCGACACTCGAAAATTCTGAGGGACACGTCGCGTGGCTCGATTCAGCACGAAAGAAGGACTGGCGTTACTGGCAGCGCTATAGAGAGTGGTCGGAACGCAAGATGTCGGCCGATGCGGTCGACGCCCTTGATGCATCAACCGATCGCGTCCTCGGAAACCTCGAGGATCCGCGGCGCGAAGGTGCGTGGGATCGAAGAGGCCTTGTCGTAGGACATGTGCAATCCGGCAAGACAGGCAACTACACAGGGCTGGTTTGCAAAGCTGCCGATGCCGGCTACAAGATCATCATCGTTCTGGCGGGGATGCACAACAATCTTCGGTCTCAGACTCAGATTCGATTGGAGGAAGGATTTCTGGGAAACGAGACTGCAGCTATTCGCGAGATGGGCAAAATCATCGGGGTCGGAGGTATTGATGCCGACTCCAAGATTCGGCCAAATTGCGCCACTCTTCGGTCCGACGCTGGCGATTTCAATTCAAAGGTCGCCAAGCATCTTGCAATTTCACCCGAAGAAAGACCTTGGCTATTCGTGGTGAAGAAGAACAAGACCGTCTTAGAGAGATTGCTCAAATGGATCGTCGGGCGCGTCGCTGATGCCACAGACTCATCCGGTCGAAAATATGTATCGAACCTTCCGCTGCTCCTCATCGACGACGAGGCAGACCATGCGTCCGTCGACACGGGCGAGCAGCTATTTGACGCCGACGGCGCCCCTGACGATGAGCATCAGCCAAAGGCGATAAACAGCCGCATCCGCAAAATCCTTCATTCGTTTGCAAAATCGGCATATGTCGGATACACGGCGACACCGTTCGCAAATATCTTTATCCACCGTCGAGCAGAGACGCTGGAAGAGGGTCCGGACATTTTCCCATCCGCGTTTATCACCAACCTCGCTGCGCCATCCAACTACATCGGTCCGGCACGCCTGTTCGGCCTTCGGACGACAGAAGGTCGCACCGGCGGATTGCCTCTGACCGGACTGATCGATGACCATGCAAGTGATGATGGAACGACCGGATGGATGCCGCTCAAACACAACAAAGCGCATATTCCCCTATATCAGGGTTCAGACAGCGTCCCAGCATCGCTTGTCAAGGCTGTGCACGCCTTCGTGCTCACGTGTGCTGCCCGTGCATGCCGCGGGCAAAGAAACGAACATAGTTCGATGCTCGTTCATGTGACTCGTTTCACAGACGTTCAGAAAGAGGTTCATCGACAGGTTGATGAGTTGGTCACGCGCATGAAGCAGCGCATCTCGCGGCAGGTTGATCATCAGGAGCTGCTTGGTGAAATGCAGCTGCTTTGGGAAACAGATTTCAAGCCGAAGAGCGAAGAAATAAAGGAGCGCGCTCCGGACCTCTTCGGCGCGTTCGACGTGTTGACATGGCAACAGGTCGTCGAAGAAATCCCGAACGCTCTTGCTGATATTCAGGTTCGAATGGTCAACGGAAAGGCAAAAGACGTTGTTGACTACATCGAGAATGAGGGCCTTGGACTAAAGGTGATCGCAATCGGCGGCGACAAGCTTGCTCGGGGGCTGACGCTCGAAGGTCTCTGCACGAGCTATTTCGTCCGGACGACCCGAATGTATGACACTCTCATGCAGATGGGGCGTTGGTTTGGATATCGGCCCGGATATGTTGATCTTTGCCGTCTCTATACCACGTCGGATCTCATCGAATGGTTTGGGCACATTGCAGATGCCTCGGAGGAGTTGCGTGAAGAGTTCGATGTGATGGCAGCAAGCGGAGCAACGCCGAGAGAATATGGCCTAAAGGTCCAGTCTCATCCGGTGTTAATGGTCACATCGCCGCTAAAGATGAGAACCGCAAAAAGCTTGCAGCTCTCTTTTAGTGGGCAACTGTTGGAGACCGTCTCCCTTTACAAGGAGCACGACCGACTCGAGAGCAATCTTGCGGCAACAGAGACTCTTTTGAGTCAAATGGGCTCACCTTGTCCTGAGCGGCCGAGCCAGATCCGCAACGGCAAGGCGCAGATATGGGATGACAGCCACGTCTGGACGAAGGTGCCGGGAGATCTCATTGCGGACTTTTTTGCGGGATATGTGACACATCCCAAAGCACGCAAGGTCAACAGCATGATGCTTTCCGATTTCGTTCGTGCGATGAACGCAGTGGGCGAGCTTGATGCCTGGACGGTAGTTTTGATCGGTGGAGGATCCGGCAACGACCACACCTTTCAGAACGGTCTGAGAGTGGAAAACATGCTCAAGCGATCTATGGACAAACAAATCTCTGACCGATATAGCATCGGTCGCTTGCTCTCGCCACGCGACGAGGCGATCGATTTGAATGAAGTTGCTTGGAGCGCGGCCCTGGCAGCGACCATAGAGGCTTGGAAACCCGATCCGACAAGAGAGACAGACGGCTCTCTTCCGAAGGCGCCTGAATCACCTAGTGGCCCACAGATCCGCCATGTGAGAGGGTTTGGCGTGCCGGGGCAGCTGGCTCCCGCTCGCAATCGAGGACTGCTCCTTATTTACCCGCTCGATCCGGAGAAAGCGGTGGAAGAAGCGGCTGAACAAGCGCACTTATTCAATGGCTGGAAAAAGCCGGTGATCGCGTTCGGAGTCAGCTTCCCAAGTAGCGATTCTGGCCAGAAGGTGGAATACAAGGTCGATCACCTGATCTGGGAACAGGAATATGGCGCGGCAGATTAAAGAGTTTGTGGACGCCTGGAGGGCACTTTCTGCCTTCAGTTCTGCCGACGGATGGCAAACCGTGCCGGTGGCACCTGCCGGATCATGCTTGCTGCGTGCAGGACGACATTTCCCGGGCAATGAAGAAGCTTTGCTGGCGTGCTTTGCTCCGGCTCCAATCCCGACCTCACAAAGCCTGCCCCGAGGGAAAGGGTTTTCGGTCGATAGACTTGGCGGTTCAGACGCGAACGCGGGCTGGCTTGCGCTCTCACGCCAACCGCAAGGCAGCGGTGAGCTGTTTTCGATGATGGTGGTCGACGTTGCTGGGGCATTGGACGCGAATTCCAAGCTAGATGAGCAGGAACTTTTACGGATTTTTCTCGGACGAGTTCGTGCTTGGCAGGACTTCATGAAGGCTGGTTCGAATGTTTTAAGCCCTGAAGCCGAGCTCGGCCTGATTGGCGAACTATGCTTCATCCAGATCCTGATCGAAGCAGGGATCGACCTTGCCTCGGTGATCGAGTCTTGGGTTGGTCCACTGGATGCTCCCCAAGATTTTTCCATCGGCGCAGGTGCGATCGAGGTGAAATCAACGCTAGCGCGTAAAGGCTTCCGCGCAAAAATCGGCTCTCTCGATCAACTTGACGACGGAGTTAGGCATCCGATTTTTTTCGTCGCGGCGCGTTTTTATGAGCATCAATCCGGCAGGGCGCTCCATCAATACATTGATGATGTCAAGCAGGCTATCGCTCAGGATCCGTTTGCAGGCAATTCGTTCGCCAACCGGCTTCTCGCGGCGGGATACCTTGACGCGCATGCGACGCGCTACACAAGGCGCTTCTCCCTATCAGAGATTCGCATTTTGCATGTAGGCAAAGATTTCCCACGTATCACGCACGGCAATGTTCCCGCAGGCGTGATGAATGCATCGTATGAAATAGATGTCGATCAGGCCACATTAGAAAATGTCGCTCCGGTCGATGTTCTTCGAAGACTTGGAGCACTGTAAAAATGGATCTTCAGGAGTTTTTGGCAGAAACGCAGCGCGAAGTGAGAGCTCAGCTCGGCGAAGGCGGCCTATTTGACGAGATGGTGTTCTCGGACATCGTGATGCAACACCTCTCAGACATCGGAATGACTTTTGAGCCGGTCGTCTGTCACTATCAAGGTCGAGTTCGCAACGCGGTGCTCAGGCTAAGCGGTTATTCAATATCCGACGACGCCGAGCAACTCGATTTATTTGTGAGTCTGTATGACGGCGTAGACGAAGTCACCCCCGTCGCGGATAAGGAAACACAGACGGCCGTTGAGCAATGCCTCCGATTTCTTGCGCGCTGCGCGGAAGGAAAAATGGCTGCCGAACTTGACGACTCCTCAGATGTGAAGTCGCTCGCCTACACAATTCAGTCAATCTATAACGAACTCGAGCAAGTTCGCGTTTTTGTCCTTACCGACAAGCTAGCAAGATCGAAGAGCTTCAAGACACTTGAAATCGCGGGCAAGGCAGTTCGGCTTGAAGTTATGGACATCGAGCGCCTCTTTCGGCATTGGTCGGAAGGCAAGCCGCGAGATGAGATAGTGGTGGACTTCAAGGAAGTCTCGGGCGCGCCCATACCCTGCGTCTTTGTTCCCGGAGATAGTGGCGACTACGACTACGCTCTGACCGCTGTGCCTGGAGAGGCACTTCGCTTCATCTACGAGCGGTTTGGGGCACGACTCCTTGAAGCCAACGTGCGCTCGTTCCTCAGTGTCAAGAGACTAGGAGTGAACGCAGGAATTCAGAACACGTTGCGCACGTCACCCTCGCACTTTATTGCCTACAACAACGGGATTGTGGTGGTTGCCGACGAGATGCGTCTGGAACGGAATTCCGACGGAACGCCTGGCATTGCGTGGCTGAAGGGTTTGCAGATCGTCAATGGAGGGCAAACCACGGCTTCCATTTACTTTTCCAAGAAAAAATATCCGGACACTGACTTATCTCATGTGCGAGTCGCCGCGAAAATCATCGTCATGAAAACGGAGGATGCCGCGCGCGAAGAAGCCCTTGTTTCCGACATTTCGCGTTTCGCAAACAGTCAAAATTCGGTCAAGCAATCAGATCTTTCTGCGAACAAACCTTTTCATGTTGAAGTGGAGAAACTGTCGCTTGCCGTATATTGCCCTGACGGAGTCAGCCGCTGGTTCTACGAACGCGCAGCGGGAAGTTATAACACTTTACTAATGCGCGAAGGCGTCACCGCGGCCAAATTAAGGCAGCTTAAAGAAGCTATTCCGCCGGCGCGGAAGATTACAAAAACTGATCTTGCCAAGTTCATCAATGCATGGGGACAGAATCCGGACTTGGTAAGTCTGGGTTCGCAAAAAAACTTTGATCGCTTCATGGCCACACTGACGGTTTCTGACGAAGAAGCTTCGACACCACTACCCGATGTCAACACATACAAAGCCATGGTAGCCAAGGGCATCATTTTCAAGGCAACACAGAAGCTTGTTCGGCCAATGTTTCAAGCATTTCAGGCCAACGTGACTGCCTATGTCATCTCGGTATTTTCTCACCTACTTGGAGAGCGGACCAATCTGGACCGGATCTGGACACGGCAGGCTGTTTCACCAGAAATGTTGGCACAGCTTGCTACGTGGGCGCGCGAAGTAAACGACGAGCTTCATCGTAGCGCGGGCGGAAAAATGGTCTCAGAGTGGGCCAAGCGCCCCGAATGTAAATCGGCCATACTTGGAGCCAGTTATTCACCGGCTGCAGCAACCATTCCCGAATGTGCATAGTGCTAATCGATGGTTGACATAGTCTCACCGGAAACCCGAAGCAGGATGATGGCGGGCATACGAGGAAAGCACACGAAGCCGGAGCTTCTGGTGCGACGCGCCCTATTCGCTGCGGGTTTCCGGTTTCGGCTCCATCGTAAGGATCTTCCAGGAGCACCCGACATCGTCCTCCCGAAATGGAAAGTGGCGATTTTCGTGCACGGGTGCTTCTGGCACCAGCATCCGAACTGCAAGCTTGCGAAGGTTCCTGCCTCGCGTCCAGAGTTCTGGATGAAGAAGCTTGCCGGAAATATCGAGCGGGACCGGCGAGCCAGCGCAGAACTCAACGCAAGTGGCTGGCGTGTTCTGACAATCTGGGAGTGTGCGACGCGCGATCGAGCGCTGGTAGCGGACCTGCCGAGCGTCTTAACCTCTTGGATACAGGGATCTCAACCTATCGGCGAGATCGCTCTAGCTCTGCCAGGCTAATGAAGTCTGACACAATCTTCGCGATCTTACGGGCCAACAATGGGGGCACCGCGTTCCCCACTTGATGATACTGTTGGGTCCTATTACCTTCAAAAAAATAGTTGTCGGGAAACGTTTGAATACGAGCTGCCTCGCGCACGGTCAGACTCCGACATTGAGCCGGGTCATGGTGAATGTAGTAGTGTCCGTCCTTCGCAATATGTGAAACGATTGTAGACGCAGGGCTTTTGGCCAATTGCACGCGGAATCGGTCGGCGAAGGGCGCCCCGACATCACGCGCATTAACGTGGGCGGGCAGCAATATGTCAGGAAAGTCAGCCAATTTTGGAGACGCCTTGGTCTCCTGTGCGAAGCATGAGGCAAACATATAACGCTGAAGATCAGATGCCATATGTCCTCGGCTCTCATGTTGAACCCAACCTTTTAGCCTCTTGTCTTGATACCACGTCCTATGACGAGACATCAAAGACAATGTTCCTTTCTCTCTGGGGAAAAACGAGCGTCCAACGGAACTGTTACGACTTGCCGCTTTGCCTGCTTCAGACGCTGCTCGTCGAACTGCCGAACTATAAGGATGGTGCCAATCATCGAGCAGACTCTTCGTCCCTCTGATTGCGTTGAGCCAGTCTTCGTCGGAATCTCTACTCGAGAGGCGGCTCCGCAGGTGCGGCAGATCGTTTATTGTCTGCTCAACGGTCACCGGCTCGCGCGAAAGTTCGAGAAGTTTGTGAGGAATGTGAGAGTAATCAGAACGAACTCCCAGCAAGATCACCCGATGGCGTTTTTGAGGAATTCCATAACGCTCCGCTTCAATCACGAAATCTTGAGGCCGGAGGTGTTCTGCTGTGCCCTTCACAACAAGCGAACGAATCTCGTATCTCACTCCATCGATTGGCGCAGTGAAGTCTTCGATGATACGCTCAAAAATCGGTGCTCCGCCGTGCGTCGAAGACAGCATGCCCTTTACATTCTCCATGACGAAGATCGACGGCTTGAAACGTCGAATTATCCGGAGATACTCAGTGTAAAGAAAATGTCGTTTGTCTCTCTCAAACTTTTCCGGATCAGCGCCCCTCATCCGTGATCGTCCCGCGAGCGAATATGCTTGGCATGGCGGACCGCCAATCAACACCCAATCAGAAGCATCTGAAATAGCCTTAGAGATCCAGTCGTCGACCTCTGCGTGCGGCGTAACGCCGAGTTCGGCATTCTGGGCCTCACGCATTGAATGGATGGAATCCTCAGTGACTCGCGGATGCGTCAGCAGTTGTTGCCTCGAAATCTTGCCTCTTAAGTAGTCGTAGTAGCAGTCCGGGGCCGCGTCTTTCCCGAACGATCGGAAAAGCGCTCGCAGCGAAAGAGTGCCGTGAGCGATGGGATCCTTTTCGATTGAAACACGCAACGCGAAACGACGATCTGATTGCGCTCCTTCCACGGAGGCAAACCCTTCGCCTAAGCCACCGGGGCCAGCAAATAGGTCAATGATTGGGATCGGTTTGTGTTTGGACATTTCAATACAAGCAGTGGGCCGCCGTCTTCGAAACTACGGTATTTTCCGGCAAACCCTTTAGTCTATCGTCCGATTGATCGCCCGACAAGCGAGCTTCGCGAAGCTGTTGACGGGCTTGGCAACCACCATCGTCCCGACTGTGGTCCTAGCTCGCCTATCGGCCGTGGTATTGCGCACAAGAACGACCTCGCTCAACGCCCCTTCACGCGCGTCTCTCATAGCACTCGATCTCGAAGCAGCGGGCCGGCGCTTCGTCGGCACCAGCTCCGACGGGGTTACAATTGCTATTTCTCAAGGGCAACACGGCAAAATCTCGCCGCTGGCTCAACGATGAGTCACTGAGCAGTGGCGGTCCGGAACTGCGACCACGCCGACGTTCGGCTCTATAGCACCTGGTCTGCATCGAAGCCGCTCGCCACTTGCTTCGTAGAGTCCCTGCGAAGGAGTCTAGGGCTACCCGGGATACAGTCATCGCAACGCGCGGAGAAAACCCATTGAGCAAATCGAAGAACCCGTTGAAAAGTGTGTTGGACCAGACCGAGCGCACAGTCGCTATACATGGTCATGCTGTCATTGGTATCGCAGCGGATGCAAAAGCGAAACCGCCAACTCCGGGGTTCGCATATACAGTTGGCCTTGAGACGACCTACGGGCAGCCGGAACTAATAATCTTTGGTCTGCCCTATGACGTTGCGCATGGTGTGCTGAATGATATTGCGGCGAGGATCAAAAATGATGGCTTCGCGCCCAAGGATGGCGACAGCGATGATCAAACCTTGCGCGGAAACCGAGTGTTTTTCCGTGCTGTGCCGGCTTCGGTGATCGGAAAACACCTCCGGATTGCGCACGTTCTTAGGGAGGATGTCAGTGCGCTTCAGATTATCTGGCCAGATCCCTTTGGAAAGTTTCCTTGGGAAGACGGCGCAGACCTCCGATACGCCTACGCGCAGCCCCTACTTTACGAAACAAAGCACTGAAGCCCCAGATCACTAGCCAATAGAGGCCTACAGCTCTCGACGAGACGCGGTCGGGGAAAGCGTGGTCAATTACGGCAGGTCACGTCACGGCTTCGGCGTCAATCCTCGCTTGACGCTGCGCGCCCTTGACGCGTTCGCGGCGATGGCGCGCCGTGCCTATGTAGGACGCATGCGTCAGACCATAGTCCAGCTTCGTGATGTCTTCACGAAGGCTCGACAGCGGAAACATCTCATTGATGTCCGCCGGCCGGTAATGCTTATTGTTGACGTCGCGCGACGCGTGACCGACCAGTCGCTCCCTTCGCTCCTGCGTCACACCGGCGTGCCGGAGCTTGCTGTTGGCGGTGTCGCGTAGCGAGTGGAAAACCTTCGTGCCGCGCCCCGTCCATTTGTTGGTGGTCGCATCGAACGTTTCGGACTTCGAGGTCACTCCCAGCCGACGGCGGTAGCCCGTGAAGAACTCCGACGGGTCGGCGCCGAAGCTATCCTTCGCTTTATTCGTGCGTGTCAGGTCGGGAAATAGCCGGTCGTAGCCCTCCGCCTTGACCTCGGCATGGTAACGAAGCAGCCCGACTCCTATCAGCACCGGGTGGATCGGCACTGCGCGCGTGGCGCTTTCGGACTTTAGATGCTTTCTCAGGTCGTCATCGTTGATATCGATGAGCCAAACGCCATCCTGCTCCCGGATGTCGCTCAGGTGTAATTGCGCGATCTCGGTGATCCGCGCGCCGGTGTAGAGGCCGATCAGCGGAATCCAGAACTGCGACGCCTTGACGAAGGTTCCGTGCTGGTAGTCCTCGGATTCAAAAAGACGCGTGAGATCGTCGTCGGAGAACGGTTCATAGCCTCCGGTCGACTTCTTCGCCGGCATCTTGAGAATGCCTGCCAGATCGTCCCGAACGTATTGCTCGATTCGCGCCCATCGCAGGATCGAGCCGATATGCTCGAAATACTTCGCCTTCTTCGCCTGGCTGAAATCGGCCCGTCCGAGTGTCGTCTGCTTGAAAGTCCGGATGACTCCGGCATCAAGCGACACGTCGGCGACGTCCCCGACACACGCGATGAACTCCCTGACGATGGGACCGTAACGATAGAGTCGGTCAGACTCAGGGTCACGCCATTCCCCGGCGCCCTCCTTGAAGCGGCAGAACGCCTCGAACAACTGCGAAAAGGGCACGCCTGTGGCGCCTGTCTTCATGGGAGGCATGTTGACAGGTGCCGGTGAGTCGCCCGCCTTAACCACCTCGCCGCCGGCGGCGGCCTGGGCCTTCTGCACCGCTTCCAGCATGCGGCCGTGCTCGGCTGTCATCCGGAACTGCTCGGATTTCATTGCGGAGATCCGGGATTCCAGATCCTCCCGCTGCTCCATGTGGCGCGCAGTAATCTTTCGCTGATCGAGCAACGCCCGCAGCGCCTTGTATGCTTCCCCGTTCATGTCTTGCTTACCGCCTTCTCTGAGATCCGAAAATAGACGCTGCAGCGTGATCCTGAGGGTCTGCGCCCTGTCGGCAGCGAGCCGAACACTGGCACTCCCCAGACTGCGATAGATCTCGGCCTGCCCCACAATAGGACGCAGGTCTGGTGGCACGGTCAGCCGGAAATAGAGCATGCCGTGGCGGTTGCGGTGCAGATAGGCGGGGAGTCTGAAGGACATGGGCCGGCTCGGTTTGGGACACCTGTTCGGGACACCCAAGCCAAGACCGGCGACATCTGGGCAAGATTGCCTTGCCCATCAATGATGATTGAATCTGTTGGTGGAGAGGAGGAGGATCGAACTCCCGACCTTCGCATTGCGAACGCGACGCTCTCCCAGCTGAGCTACCCCCCCAACGAACCAAAATTGTATCACAGCGAAATCGCCCGCAGGCAAGCCCTCGGACGATTCAGCGCAGCACTACTTCAACGGCGCCCCCGCCAAAATCCATGCGACAACGACCTTGATATCCGCATCGTTCATCTTGGGATGGGAAGGCATCGGAATGGAACCCCACACGCCCGCGCCACCGCTCTTCACCTTCTTTTCAAGCTTCGCGCTCGCTTGCACATCGCCCTTGTACTTCTCGGCGACCTGCTGAAACGAAGGTCCCACGAGCTTGCGATCGATCGCGTGACAGCCCATGCACGCATTGCTTCGCGCGATCGTCATCGCATTCGCGGATGACACGGGCTGCTCTGCCGCGACCACACCGAAAGACGCAGCGATCAACACCGCGCCGCAAATCAAACGCGCCATGCTCATTTCGCCGCTGGAACTGGACTAGGATTGCCCGGATGCACATCCGAGTTCTTCACGGGCGCGGGCGACTGCGAATCGAGCGGACGCGACGTCACGCCCGAATCGGGCACCGTGCCGACCGTCGCGTCAGCAGGCGCGGGCGGGTTCGACGCGGAGACCGCGCTCGCATCGGATGCGGCCGCCGCTTCCAGCGCCTGCGCCTCTTCAGGCTTGATGTACTGGAACACCTTCACGACTTGCTCCACGCCCGGCACACGCGCGGCGACATCCGCGCCATGCGCGCCTTCGTCCGTCGTGACGAGTCCCATCAGATAGACGACGCTGCGCTCGCACACCACCTTGTAGTAGTTCGCGCGCAAGTCCTTCTCGCCGACCATCGCGGTCTTCACGCGAGTCTCGAGATAGGAGTCGTTCGCGCGCGAGGAGATCGAACTCGCGCCCTGAATCGACAGTTCGTTGACGATGCTGCCCACGTTATTGATGTCGCGCACGACGGCCTCGGCCTTCTGCTTCGAGGCCTCGTCAGGCACCTCGCCAGTCAGCAGCACGCGCCGGTTGAACACGGTCACGTTGACATGCGCCGTATCGGGCAGGTTCTCGTTGATCCGCGAAAGCGCCTTCACCTGAATCTCGCGGTCTTCGGTCTGCGCACCGAGCGTGCGGCGATCCGTGGCGATCAACGTGCCGCCGGCCGCCGCGCCGACGACCGCGAGGGCGCAGCCCTGCAACGTCAATGCGACTCCGGACAACATGCTCACCACGAGCGTGGCCTGGGCCAGCGTCGCCTTGACGCGTGTCTTGTTCGTCAACTCCGTTCCCCTTTTCAGTTTCAGTCGTCTCCGAGCAGCATCGAATCGATGCCGTCGCACAGACAGTGAATGGTCAGCAGATGGACTTCCTGGATGCGCGCCGTTCGATCGGACGGCACACAGATGTGGATGTCGGTTTCGGCGAGTACGTCGGTCATCGCGCCGCCGCCCTTGCCCGACAGCGCGATCACGATCATCTCGCGCTCGTGCGCTTCCTGAATCGCCGCGAGCACGTTGACCGAATTCCCCGACGTGCTGAGCGCGAGCAGCACATCGCCCGACTGACCGAGCGCGCGGACCTGGTTCGAAAAGATCTGTTCGAACGCATAATCGTTGCCGATGGCCGTGAGAATCGATGTATCCGTCGTCAACGCGATGGCCGGCAAACCCGGACGCTCGCGCTCGAAACGGCCGATCAGTTGCGCGGCGAAGCGCTGCGCATCGGCAGCGGAACCGCCATTGCCGCAGACCAGAATCTTGTTGCCGTTGGCGAGTGCGCCGAACAGCGTGTCGATGGCGGCCGCGATCGGAACCGCCAGCGCATCGAGTGCTTCGAGTTTGAGTGCCGCGCTGTCGCGGAATTGCTGTTGAATACGTTCGACTGACATCGACTCTCGATCATCGGCCGCGGCGCGCGGCAATATGTGGCTTGAACGCTCAAAGCGTCGGTAGTTGCGCAGTTTACCGCATGCATCATGCAGCGAAGCTCGCTCATGCTTCGTCGGCGCGAAACGCATCGGGCAGCCAGTGCACGCGGCCCGCATCGAACGCGACGACATCGAAGCGGCACGCCGGCAACGCACCGCGCCAGCTCGCGAGAAAATGCTGCGCGGCATGCACGAGGCGCGCACGCTTTCTCGCGTCCACGCTCGCAACGGCGTTCGCGTAACGCCTGCTCTTCCTCGCCCGAACTTCGACGAACACGAGCGCGCCGCGTTCATCGAGCATGACGAGATCGATCTCGCCGCCCCGGCATGTCACGTTGCGCGCGACGAGGCGCATGCGCTGCCGCTGCAGAAACTCGAGCGCATGCGACTCGAAAACATCGCCGAGCGCTTTGGACAAGGCTCCTCCATAAAAGTTGTCGACGAGCCATGCGGATCGCCCGTGGCAAAATGACGTCCTTTCCTTCGACGCCCGCGCCCATGCTTCAGATCTCCGAACTCGCCGCCGGGCAGCACTATCCGACGAGCGCGCTCTACATCGTCGCAACGCCGATCGGCAACGCGGCCGACATCACCGTGCGCGCGCTGCACGTGTTGCAACTCGCGGATCGCATCGCCGCCGAGGACACGCGCAACACCGCGCAACTGCTCTCGCGCTACGGCATCTCGAAGCCATCGATCGCCGTGCACGAGCACAACGAGCGCAGCGCCGCCGAACGGGTGATCGAGCATCTCAGGAACGGCGAGCGCATCGCGTGCGTATCCGACGCCGGCACGCCCGGCATTTCCGATCCCGGCGCGCGTCTCGTCGATGCCGTGCGCGAGGCCGGACTGCCCGTCATTCCGCTGCCAGGCGCGAGCGCGCTGACGACGGCGCTCTCGGCAGCGGGCGCGTGGGTGCGCGGCTTCTCGTTCATCGGCTTCCTGCCGACGAAGTCGAAGCAGCGCGCCACGCAACTGCGCACGCTCGTCAACCATCCGATGGCGCTGGTGTTCTACGAAGCGCCGCATCGCATCGTGGAAACGACGCGCGCGCTCGGCGAGGCGTTCGGCGGCGAACGGCAGTTGTTGATCGCTCGTGAGCTGACGAAGTTACATGAGAGCCTGCATCGATGCACCCTGGCCGAAGGGCCAGCGTGGCTCGAAGCGGACGCGAATCGTCAGCGCGGGGAATTCGTTCTGGTGGTGGAAGGCGCGCCCGAAACGCAGGATGCCGACGACGCGCACGATGCGCTGCTCGCGACGCTGCTGGAAGAGTTGTCGGTGAAGAGTGCGGCGCGCATCGCCGCGACGTTGACGGGGGCATCGCGCAACGCGTTGTACGAACGCGCGCTCAAGCTCTCGAAGCGCGACGAAAACGAAGCGGAATAGAAAACGGGCCGTCGCGAGACGGCCCGTTCGGGTACTGCAAAGTGCGATGTCGGATCAGTTGACGCTGTCGTCGGCAAGCGCTTGCGCCTGCTCTTCGCGCGCCGCACGCGCTTCCTGCTGCGTGAGACCTTCGATCTTCACCTTCTGCGTGCCTGCGCCGCGCATGCCGAGCACCGCCGCGGCGGCGTACGACAAGTCGATCACGCGTCCGCGCACATACGGTCCACGGTCGTTGATCTTCACGACCACCGTCTTGTGGTTGGACTCGTTCGTCACGCGCACCCACGACGCGAGCGGCAGCGTGCGGTGAGCAGCGGTCATCGCGTTCATGTTGAACTTTTCGCCGCTCGCGGTCTTGCGGCCATGGAACATGCGGCCGTACCACGACGCCTTACCCTTCTGTTCGAAGCTGCCGGCGTCGGGACCGGTCGTGATCGGCTCGGCGCTCGAAAGCGACTGAGCCTGGTTCGGCTTGTCGGCCGGAAGTGCGGAAAGGTGCGAATCGAACGCGAGCGGCGCCGTCGAGCGGGCACTGCTCGTGCTCAGAGAGTCTGTCTTCTGAGGATTGGCTGCGACATCGCCCGAACCCGGCGCGGCGCAACCCGCCAGCACACCAACTGCTAGCAGGCTTCCGACATGTCGAATAAATCGAGCATTCATAGACGTGTTTACGATAAAAGGAGCGGCCGCGCTGCGCTGGTCGGCGCGCGCATGGCTGCTCGAGGCTTTGCCGTGCAAAGCAGCACGCCGCTCGGTCAAGCGAACGGCGAACTGTGCTCGGATGCGGCGCACTCGTGCCGCAAACGCCCGGTTATTGTTCACGTCTGGCGCAACCTGTCCCCGGCAGCCTGACCAGACCCCACAAGCCGCCATCGAACGTGGCATCACATTCGTGCGCTGAAAAATTCATCAAAGCGCAGGAACGGCGGCGTAGGCCCCATCCGGCGTAACGGCTGCAAAGCCATCTGACAGACGCGCGGCGTCTGGCCGGACAAGACGTGTGCACCTACTGGAGGTGCTTGAGTTGCAATTGCGAGGCTTTTGGCCCCGAACAGCGTACTGACAGCGATTGTAAAAACGCACTAGCGTTTCAACCTTCGCTTATTGACGGCATGGTTGGATCCATGCACAAGTAGTGCCATTATACAAAAAAACAGCGGTTCGTCTCGCCAAACCCAACGATCAGTCATTGATTTTCGCTATGAGCGTAAGAATTGCCGATATTTACGGGTTTTCCAGCGCTCGAACCGTCACCCTTGCGCGCGTTATGGCACCGGTACAATGAACGTTTTTACAGGCCTGCGCGTACCGACGACAGTCATATGAAAGTCATTCTCGTTCCCGTGACGCCCTTCCAGCAAAACTGTTCCATCGTGATCTGCGAGGCGACCAGACTCGCCGCCATCGTGGACCCGGGCGGCGACATCGAACGCATCATCGTGGAAGTGGAGCGGCAGGGCGTGACCGTCGAAAAGATTCTTCTGACGCATGGTCACCTCGATCACTGCGGTGGCGCGAAGGCGCTCGCCGACCATTACGGCATACAAATAGAAGGACCGCATCGTGAGGATGCGTTCTGGATCGATCAACTGCCCGCGCAGACTCAGCGCTTCGGCTTTTCGAACGCCGGGGCGTTCACGCCCGAACGCTGGCTGGCCGACGGCGACACCGTGCAGTTCGGCGACGAATCGATGGAAGTCTATTTCTGTCCGGGTCACACGCCGGGCCACGTCGTGTTTTTCAGCCGCGCGCACCAACTCGCGTTCGTCGGCGATGTGCTATTCGCCGGCTCCATCGGCCGCACCGATTTTCCGCGCGGCAATCACGCGGAACTCATCCGTTCGATCCGCGAAAAGCTCTGGCCGCTCGGCGACGACGTCACCTTCGTTCCCGGTCACGGCCCGGCATCGACATTTGGCGAAGAGCGGCGCACCAACCCGTTCGTGCGCGACGGAGTGACAGCGTGAACGCGATTCCCGAAATCTACGTCAGCACCGACGTCGAGGCCGATGGCCCGATTCCCGGCCCGCATTCGATGCTGAGCTTCGCCTCGGCAGCCTTCACGGCCGACAAGCAGCTCATCGGCACCTTCTCCGCGAATCTAGAAACGCTGGAAGGCGCGGCGCCGCATCCGGTTCAGGCCGCATGGTGGAAAACGCAGCCCGACGCGTGGGCCGCGTGCCGCAAGGATTTGCAGAAGCCGGAGATCGCACTGCCGGCTTATGTCGACTGGGTGGAGGCGCTGCCTGGCAAACCGGTGTTTGTCGCGTATCCGGCGGGCTTCGACTTCACCTACATGTTCTGGTACATGATGCGCTTTGCCGAGCGCTGTCCTTTCTCGTGGTCGGCGCTCGACATCAAGACGCTCGCCTTCGCGATGACCGGCCTGCCATACCGCAAGGCGATCAAGCCGCGCCTGCCGAAGCATTGGTTCGACGAGTTGCCGCATACGCATGTCGCGCTCGACGACGCGATCGAGCAAGGCGCGCTCTTTTGCAACATGCTCGCGGAGCTGCGGGCGTCGCAGGCCGCGCTGGCGCGGACATCGGCCGAATCGGACGAGATCGGCGAAGGTAAAACCGCGCAGTCAGGCCAATGAGTTAGGGAAACTCCCTCAGTGCAGGCGCTTTGCATTGCGTTTCTTTTCCGGCGCCTCTACCATGAGAGTCAAATCGCGACCGAACGGAGGCGCAGTTGACTCTCGATACATTCTCACAAAAAATCCTGCGTCTTCTGCAGCTCGACGCACGGCGCTCCGTTCAGGAAATCTCCGACCAGGTCGGCTTGTCGAGCACGCCGTGCTGGCGGCGCATCAAGGACATGGAGCAATCGGGCGTCATTCAGCGCTACACGGCGCTGCTCGACCGCGAGAAGCTCGGCCTGCACGTCTGCGCGCTCGCGCATATCCATCTGACGCGTCACACCGAGGGCGGCGTCGAGCAGTTCGAGCGCGAGATCGCGACCTGCCCGGAAGTGACCGAGTGCTACAGCACGACCGGCGAGTCCGATTACATCCTCAAGATCGTTGCGCCGGATATCAAGGCGTACGACGCGTTCCTGCACGATCGCATCTTCAAGATTCCTGCCGTCGCGCAGGTGCGAACGAGCGTCGTGCTTCGCGAAATCAAGTTCGACACGCAATTGCCGCTCTGAGCGGCGTTCAGCGTGGCGTATCGATCGCGCGCTTCGTCGTCGAGGCAGGCGCGAGATCGAGCGCCTGCGCCACGTGAATCTCACGCGCGCCGATCTTGCGTTCGAGCGCATCGAGATCGATCGACTTCAGCTTTTCGGCGGTGTCCTCTGCGCCTGGCGCGGGCAGCATGACATCCACATTGAAGCCGCTGCTCAGATAGTGCAGATTCAAAGTCTCCACTGCTAAACCCTGTCGCGCGAAAGCCGCGCGCACAGCGTCGCTGACGGTTGAACGCAACGGGAAATTGCCCGGCAACGGATTGAGTTCATCGAGTTCGGGATCGACATGAATGAGCGCGTCGATGACCCGCGTGTCGGCCAGCATGTTCGCGCGCGCCGATTCGGCGATGTAATGGCCTTCCGAAACCGAAATGAGCGGATCGACGAGTATGTGGGCATCGACGATCGCGAGATCGCCCATTTTGCGCGTCCGGAATTCGTGGACTTCGCGCACGCCGGGCGTCGTCAGCAAAATGGCTCGCAAATCGCCGGTGGTCGCCTGATCGAGTGCGCGATCTGAAAGATCTTGTAATGCGTCCCACGCGAACGTCCATCCCATTTTGCCGATCAGGAAGCCGACAAGCGCGGCGGCGATCGGGTCCAAAATCCGGAATCCCGCCAAACTGCCGATTATCCCGAGAGCGACAACCAGCGAAGAAGCGGCATCCGAGCGCGCATGCCACGCATTTGCGACAAGCATCGCGGAGCGCACCCGTTCAGCGGCGCGCAACATATAGCGAAAAAGCGCTTCCTTGGAAACGAGCACGATTATCGCGACCGCCAGCGCGCCGACCTTTACCGGCGGAATATCCTGAAGGTTGACGATTCGCGACCCGGCACGCCACAGCATTCCGACGCCCACCGCGACCAGTAATCCGCCGAGGAACAATGAAGCCACCGTCTCATAACGGTTATGGCCGTAGTTATGGTCGACGTCCGGTGCCGCGCCCGCGTGCTCGTTCGCAATCAGCACGATAAAATCAGACACAATGTCCGCCAGCGAATGAACGCCGTCCGCAATCAGTGCCTGAGAGTGAGCAAGAAAGCCTACGACGAGTTGCGCCGTGGTTAGCACGCTATTTAGCGCAATGCTCCGCCAGGTGGTTCTTCGGGCGACCTCCTGTTTTTCCGCGGTGCGCGTCGTCGAAAGCGACATGTAATTGAACTCGAGCCTTTCACCTTCGAATTTTATCAGCGGGTGAGTCTCGGAGCGTCTGGGCGCGCGCGGTATTTTGGTTCAGGATCAGCCGTCGAGCGACCGGCGATGCAAATTTATCAGCCTGCGAAATAAAAAAGGCCGCGTCATGTAACGCGGCCTATTTTTCGCATGATTCGGCTCAGAATTTACTTGCCGATCAGGAAGCTGTCCCGATCTTGTCCGGCGATCCACTTCGGCGGCTTGCCGCGGCCCGACCAGGTGCTGCCGCTTTCCGGGTCACGATATTTCGGCGCCACGCCCGAACGGCTACGCGCGGCCTTCGCGCCTTTCGCGCTCCGACCGCCAGCAAGTTCCTGAAGCGTGATGCCATAATCCGCCATCTTCTGCTTGATCTCATTAAGCACTTCGGCGTATTCGCGCGACTTCGCTTCTTCAATCTGACGTTCGAGAGACTCGCGTTGTGCGAGGAGTTCCTTGTATGACGGCATGGCAATTCCCTAAGTGGTTTGCTGACTTTGCGAATCAACGCGCTCGCTTTCAGTTATCAGTATCTGTAAAGCCTCGGACTGGGACGCAGATTAACACAGTTCCCATTAACGCGGCATGTGCGCATTGCCACTTAATAAAAAGTTTAGCAACTTTCTTCGTAACATTTGCCGAAAATTCCGAGTTTGGAGCGGTTGTTGATACGATCTAAAACGAGTTGATGAAACGATCCCCCGATGGCGTCATGGCATCGAATGAAAACAAGGCCAATAAATTCGGCCGGAAAATTTCATGAGATGGCAACTTGCCGCGAATCATTGAGACATCCGGTCACTCGAAGCGAAATCGGGTCGCAACAGATTCGGATTTATCGCACGGAAAAGTCGCCTTGCCGCTCGAAGCAATCGATAAGCGCAGCCTTCAAATCCTCGTTCGTCAGTTTCGGGTAATCGAACGTAAAACGATTGCGCGTCCCGGTAAGCAGCAAATCGCAGCCGTACCGGTCTACCCCCAATAAACGGAGATTCTCCGGCTGGCTCGTGTAAGCATCGAAATATTCGCAGAGCGACGATTCGTCCGCCGCACAAAGCGGTGGCAGCGAATCGAGCTCTTCGCCGGCGAGCCAGCCCATTGCACCGAATCCGCCGATATACCGCATGCGTTCCAGCGACATCACCCAGAAAGAGAAATCGCCGAGTTCCAGATATCGCGCAGCATCCGGGTGATAGCGCAGATAACGCTGCGCAAGTTCCGCGCTTTCCTCCGGCCGCGCCGGCGCAAAGCTGCCGAGCATGGTCAGGCGCTGGCCGTCCAGCACGCCGCCCTCCGCAGCGTGCGCGACCAGAAAACCGGCGCGCGCATCGGCGTGAAGATTGCGCGTGTGCTCGGCAAGATGGCTGATGAGCAACATCGGCACGTGGCGAGCGGTCGGCGCAAACGGCAGCGCGGTCGGGTAGGGAAAGCCGCGCGGCTCGCGCGAATGCGTGGCGAGCGTGCCTTCGGACACGCGATGCAGCAGATGAAGCGGCGCTTGCGACGGAATGTTCATCCGGTTCTCGTTCGTTGGTCGATCGTCGAACGATGGTAATGCAGCGCGTGCGAGCGTGTCGCCTGGCCGTTCGATAGAATCGAAAGCCTTCGCGTCCGATGGCATGATGTCCGGTCGCTTTCTCGTTTCACGCAATCTTCAAACGGCTTCTCTCGTGTCCGACTCGACTACCGCCTCCGCCGCCTGCGAATCCAATCCGACGCTCGCGCTGCATCGCAGCCTTCCCCACGGCACGCGCGTGCGCGCACGTTACTCGACGATGGCCGTCTTCTTCATCGCGGGCATGATGTACGCGTCGTGGGGCGTGCACGTGCCGACCGTGCGCGACAAGTTCGCGCTCAGCCCGGGCATGCTCTCGTTCGCGCTGCTCGCCGTCGCGGGCGGTTCGATCTTCGCGATGCTCACGGCTGGACCGTGGATCGCGCGCGCCGGCACGCGCACCGCGTGCCTGGCGGGCGGCATCACGATGATGATCTGCGGCTCGCTGATTCTGGTGACGCCCGCGTTCTGGCTGCTGCTGATCGTCCTTGCGATCTTCGGCTTCGGCATGGCGACGCTCGACGTCGCGATGAACGCCGAGGCCAGCGCGGTCGAACAGGCATTGAGTCGTCCGATCATGTCGTCGCTGCACGGCATGTTCAGCATCGGCGGGATGGCGGGCGCGGCCGTGGGCGGCGCGCTGCTCGCGCACGGTCTCTCGGCCGCCGCGCATCTCGCGCTGGCATCGGGCATCAGTCTGATCGTCCTGCTGGTTTCGATGCCCGCGGTGCTGCCGCACGTTCCTCATCACGACGAGCACGCGAAGGCGTCGTCGTCGAATCGCTGGCGTTCCGGCGCGCTGTGGGCGCTCGGCGGTCTCGCGCTGATTGCGCTGATCGCGGAAGGCGCGATGTACGACTGGGCCACCGTCTATATGCGCGATATCGTCGAGGCCACGCCGTCGGTGTCGAGCGCGGCCTACGCGGCGTTCTCCGGCGGCATGGCGGCCGGCCGCTTCGGCGGCGACGCGGTGCGCGCGCGTTTCGGCGCGCCGCAATTGATCTTCGGCAGCGCGGGACTCGCGTTCATCGGCATGGTGATGGCGCTCGTGTTGCCGAACACCATCGTCACGATGACCGGCTTCACGCTGATGGGCCTCGGTCTCGCGAACATGATGCCGGTGCTCTTCGCGGCGGCGGCGCGCGTCGAAGGGGTCACGGCGGCCGAAGGACTCGCGCAGGTCGCGGGCCTCGCGTACTTCGGCCTGCTGCTCGGGCCGGTGCTGATCGGCGGCGTCGCGCAGATCAGCACGCTGCCGATCGGCCTGTGCGTCGTGGCGGCCTGCTGCCTCGTCATCACGGTAATCGGGCCGCGCATTCTGAAGCGCTGGAAAATATAAAGCGCGCGGGCCTTTCGGCTCCGCGCGCTTCTCAAGACCGAAGTCCCGAGTCGATTACATCTTCACGACGTCGAGCAGCGTCTTCTTGCCGCCCTTGTAGTTGTACAGCGAGATCACGCCGTGCTTCAGATCGCCCTTCGAATCGAAGGTCGTCTGGCCGATCACGCCCTTGTAGTCCGTGTTCGGCATTGCGGCGACGATCTTGGCCGGATCGGTCGAGTTCGCGCGCTTCATCGCGTCGACGATGATGTACACCGCGTCATACGTGAACGGCGCGTAGATCTGGATCGGCTGGCCGAAGCGCTTCTGGAACTTGTCCGCGAACGCCTTGCCGCCGTCCATCTTTTCGAGCGCCATGCCCGCTTCCGAGCACACGACGTTGTCGGTTGCGTCGCCGGCCAGATCCGACAGCTTTTCGGTACAGACGCCGTCACCCGCGAGCACCTTCGCGCGCAGGCCGAGCTGCTTCGCCTGCTTGGCGAACGGGCCGCCGGTCGCGTCCATGCCGCCGTACATCACCGCGTCGGGGTTTTCGCCCTTGATCTTGGTCAGAATGGCGCGGAAGTCGACAGCCTTGTCGTTGGTCGCGTCATGCGAGATCACCTTCAGGCCGAGCGACTTGGCGGTCTTCTCGAATTCGTTCGCGAGACCCTGGCCGTACGCGGTCGAATCGTCGACGACGGCGACCGTCTTCACCTTCAGTTGCTTGGCCGCGTAGTTGGCGAGCGCCGGGCCTTGCTGCGCATCGGTCGCGACGACGCGATACGTCGTCTTGAAGCCTTGCTGCGTGTAGGTCGGGTTCGTCGCCGACGGGGAAATCTGCACGATGCCCGCGTCGCTGTAAATCTTCGAAGCCGGAATGGACGTACCGGAGTTCAGGTGACCGACAACGCCAACGACCTTGTCATCCACGAGCTTCTGAGCGACCTGAGTAGCGGTACGCGGGTCGGCTGCGTCGTCCTGCGCGTCGAGTTCCAGCGTGATCTTCTGGCCGCCGATCGTCAGACCCTTGGCGTTGATCTCTTCGACTGCGAGCCGCGCGCCGTTTTCGTTATCCTTGCCCAGGTGAGCAATGCCGCCGGTCAGCGGAGCGACGTGACCGATCTTGACGACCTGGTCGGCTGCTGCGGACGTTGCCAACGTAGCGAACAGCACGGCTGCAGCGCTGATCGGCAACAGTTTGTGAAGCTTGGTGTTCATGTAAGTCTCCAGTTTCGGTCCCAAAAACAACGTAATCGCCCTGTGCCCCGTCTTTCATCACGATCGCTCAGTCCCGTGGACGACCACGCCGGATGCATCGTCATGCACTTGGCAAGTCCTTCCGGCAGGCCGTTCGTGGCAGCCGCCATCCGCACTGCGCGCAAGTGTAGGGTTGTCAAATTAATTTAGGGAAGTTTTTTAAGATACTGGTGTCACTACCAATTAACGGCTAGTTGTGATGCGCCGCCATTTGTGGTGGTGTTCCCGCGAAGACGCCCTGTACATGCGGGTTTCCGCGACATCGGCGGGCAAAGGTTTGACCGTCATTCAAGTTTGACAGGCGCGCGCCGATAATCCCGGCCCGCCTGCATCATTAGCCTGTTTATTAAGGCTTCTTTCAGCTTGCGTTTAGATCGATGCCTCTAAAAACCGGCCACGCGTCAAACCGCGTGCCAAGCGCGCGCGGGCGTTCAGGGCGACTGAAAGGGAAAGCTGGCAAACTCACCCGGCCAACCTATTCACAAACGCAAGGAGTATCGACGTGACCGTATCCGTGACTTCCCGCTGGATCGACATTCCGGCCGATGGCGACAGCTTCCAGGGCTATCTCGCGCTGCCCAAGACAGGCACCGGACCCGCCGTGATCATCCTGCAGGAGATCTTCGGCGTGAATGCGCACATTCGCAGCGTCGCCGATCAATATGCCGCCGATGGCTATGTCGCGCTCGCGCCCGATGTCTTCTGGCGCACGCAGCCGCGCGTCGAGTTGGGTTACGAAGGCGCGGATCGCGAAAAGGCGATGGAACTGCTGCAAAAGACCAAGCTCGACACCGCGGTCGCCGATGTCGGCGCGGCCGCGAAGGCACTGCGCGCGCTACCCGAGGTGACGGGCAAGATCGCGGCGATCGGCTATTGCTTCGGCGGCCGGCTCGCGTATCTCGCGGCGGCGGAGGGTTCGGTGGATGTGGCGGTGGCCTACTACGGCGGCGGCATCCAGAACGCGCTGGATAAAGCCGATCAGGTGAACGTTCCGATGCAGTTTCACTACGGCGAACTCGATGCGCACATTCCCGCCGATGCGGTGGACGCCGTGCGTCAGAAATTCGCTGGCCGTGAGAATTCGGAACTCTACGTTTATGCGCAGGCCGATCACGGTTTCAACTGCGGCGATCGCGCGTCGTACAACGCCAAGGCTTCAGCGCTTGCGCACGGGCGCACGCTGAGCTTTCTCGGCGAGCACCTGTAATCGACCACTATGGCGAGCGCGCCCGCACGGGGCGCTCGCTATATCAGTGCAGGCAAGCCTTCGACGAGGAGAAATGCCGCGAGCACGCCGAGCAGCGCGCCGAACACACGCAGCGCGTTGTTCTTGAAATGCGTCGCACATGGAATGGCCCCGAGGAAGAGCGCGCCAGCGAGCGCCATCGGGATGATCAGGATGAAGTCGCCGATCGTGAAGTACGTCATAGTGCGTCTCCCATCGTCCTGCTTTCTGGCTTCGAGCGTCGCGCGTTGAAACCTGCATCGACGATTCGAGTATAGGCGTCTCTGTCGAAGACGTCGGCCGATCTTCGTGCGATGGGAAACCTGCCGGTTATACGAAAGCCTTGCGTAACAAGGCTTTAGACGCGGATATTTTTAAGCGGACGCGAAAAACCCTTAGCTGCGTTCTATTTCAACCGGCTTTCGATTTTCGGAAGAAGGTCGCGCGCTCGCGCCGATTCAGGTACGCAGCGCCCGCCAGCCCGACCAGCAGCAAAGCGCCGATCAGCCCGGCCACGCCCGTCCATCCGAACGCGGTCCAGAAGTGGCCGCCATACGATCCGATCACACTCGACCCGACGTAATAAGCGAGCAGATAAAGCGCCGCCGCCTGCCCTTTGGCCTGCGCGGCGAGACGCCCGACCCAGCCGCTCGCGACCGCGTGTCCCGCGAAGAATCCGAACGTCAAACACGCAATCCCGGCGATGATCACCGCCAACGCACTCGACAGCGTCAGCGCAATGCCGAGCATCATCAGCACGAGACTCGCGATCAGCACGCGGCCGCGTCCGAAGACATCGGCCATTTTGCCGGACCACGGCGACGCGACGACGCCCGTCAGATACACCGTGAAGATCGCGCCGATCTGCGTCTGATTCAACTGAAACGGCGCGCCGAGCAGCCGGTAGCCGACGTAGTTATAGAGCGTGACGAAGCTGCCCATCAGCACGAAGCCGATGAGAAACAGGAACGGCAAACCGCCGTGTCGCAGATGACCGGCAAGCGAGCGCCGATGATGCGCAAACCCGACGCCGCGCCGGGGCTTGAATCGTCGCGACGGCGGCAGGAGCGAGCGGAACGCGAACGTGGCGAGCAAACCGAGCAGCCCGATGCCGCCGATCGCGACGCGCCAGCCGAAGAGATCAGCGAGGATGCCGCTGATCACACGCCCCGCCATTCCGCCGATGGCCGTCCCGCCGACATAGAGACCCATCGCGAGACCGAGGCCTTCCGGATGCACTTCCTCCGCGAGATACGCCATCGCGACGGCGGGCACGCCGCCGAGCGCGAAGCCTGCGAGCGCGCGCACGACGAGCAGCGCGTGCCAGTCGGGCAACACGGCCGCGACGACCGTCAGCACCGACGACGCAAGCAGCGAAAGCGTCATCAAACGATGTCGGCTCCAGCTTTCCGAAACGAATCCCGCGATGAAGATCGCGATCGCGAGCGCCGCCGTGCTCACCGACACCGTGAGCGCGCTGACCGCCGGACTGACGCCGAACGCCTTCGTGAACTCGGGAAGCAGCGGCTGCACGCAATACAGCAGCGAGAACGTCGCATAGCCGGCGAACAGCAGCGCGAGCGATGCACGCCAGTAGGCGCGCGAACCGCGTTCGAGATACGGCGCGGCGTCGGCGGTCCGGTCTGCGTTGTGGTCGGCGTTCGGGCGCTGCGGCGCCGGTGAAGCGTTCACGAATGAAGTCTCCGCTGAAAAACCTTCAACGATACGCCGATCCTAAGGGTTTTGCCTAATGCGACACACCCATTTCGCCGACGATCACCAGTAATTAGTGCTAGCCGTCTGCGATCGGCAACATAACGGGGCGAATGGCGTCGCGCCGACGCGTCGCGATGCGCTAAAGTAAGAGCACAATCGTTCATGAAAGCCGCGCCTGTCGCGCTTCCCGCCACAAAGACGCGGCGATTGTCTGGTGCACGAGCCGTTAAAAGCCTGTGCTTGGTGAAATATATGACCGGCGTTTTATCCTCAGCCGGCGTTGAAACGGGGATTCATCGTGCAAATCGGTTCGATTGTCCGCTCTGTGCATATTGCCGTGCCTCAAGGGGCGCGCGGCATCGTGATGCGCATTCTCGGTGACATGGCGATGGTCGCCTGGTACGCGGGCGAGCCCGGCGTGACCCAGTTGCTCAATACGGAGCCGTTCTTCCTCGAAGACCTGATCGATACGGGCGATGTCGTGCGGCCGTCGAACACGGTCGTGCATTGAACGGCGCCGCGCCGCATTGATGTAATGATGCCGCCCGCGCGAAGGCCGGGCACAATGCCGGGATGAACTCGATCCATCCCGATTCCCAGGGCGCGCCCGCCGACGACGCGCCGCCCTTCTCCGGCCTTACGCCCGAGCGCGTGCTCGATGCGCTCGACAGCGTGCTGCTTCCCGCGGGCACGCGCACCGATGGCCGCCTGCTGCCCCTCAACAGCTACGAAAACCGCGTGTATCAGGTGGGCGTCGAAGACGGCGCGCCGGTGGTCGCCAAGTTTTATCGTCCGAAACGCTGGTCGAATGCGGCCATTCTCGAAGAACACGCGTTCGTCGCCGAGCTCGTCGCGCGCGAAATTCCGGCCGTTCCGGCGCGCGTGCTCGAAGGCGCGACGCTGCACGAATTCGAGGGTTTCCGGTTTTCGATCTTCGAGCGGCGCGGCGGACGCGCGCCCGATCTCGACCGCAGCGACACGCTCGAATGGCTCGGGCGCTTCATCGGGCGCATTCATGCGGTGGGCGGGATAGAGCCTTATCGCGAGCGGCCGACGCTCGATATCGACACGTTCGGCCACGAGCCGCGCGACTTTCTGCTGACGCACGCCTTTGTCCCCGACGATGTGCGCGAAGCCTGGGAAACCGTCGTGTCGATGGCGCTGGAAGGCGTCGCGCATTGCTTCGACCGTGCGGGCGACGTGCGGCATTTGCGTGTGCACGGCGACTGTCATCCGAGCAATGTGCTGTGGACCGACGCGGGTCCGCATTTCGTCGATTTCGACGATAGCCGCATGGCCCCGGCGATCCAGGATTTATGGCTGCTGCTTCCAGCGGGACGGGCGGACGCATCGCGCGCGCTCACGGATTTGCTCGCCGGCTACGAAGACTTCTGCGAGTTCGATCCGCGCGAGCTGCATCTCGTCGAAGCCTTGCGCACGCTGCGGCTGATCCACTACTCCGCGTGGCTCGCGCGCCGCTGGAACGATCCGGCGTTTCCCGCCGCCTTCCCGTGGTTCAACACGCAGCGCTATTGGGAAGACCGCATTCTCGAATTGCGCGAGCAAGTCGGCGCGATGCAGGAAGGGCCGCTCTGGCCCGTCTGAAATTTTTCGTGACATTCACAAACTGTCAGGCAATCGCAAAGCATTGAAAAGTGCTTTTGCGCATGTAATGATAACAATTCTCATTTGCCCGCCTTTCGTCGATCGCTGCGCGTTCATTCGCGACTAGCCGATCGGGGCGCGGCTTTGCCTGCCAACGCCCGAATTCTGGAGAGACGCGTGAACGCGCCTGAAACCCTCAATCCGCAGCCGTCCGCGACGAGCGGCCCGACGCACTATCGTCCGCATGGGCGCCTCATCGACGATGCCGAGCAATTCGTGCGCAAAAACCGCTCGCGCCGCTCGACGTTTCTGAAGTGGCTGCGCAAGGTGCACGGCTGGATCGGCTTGTGGGGCGCGCTGCTTGGTCTGCTGTTCGGGACGACGGGCTTTCTGCTGAATCATCGCGCGCCGCCGCTGCGCATTTCCACCGGCGAGCCGCAGGTTTCGCAGATGCAGATGCCGCTGCCTGCCGAAGGCTTCAAGACACCGCGCGACATGGGCGCGTGGCTGAAGAAGGAATTGAAGATCGAAGGCAATCTCGGGCGTGCGCGCCGCGAGCCGGCGCATCCGGTCGGCTGGGGCGACAAGACCACGATGCAGCCGGAGCAATGGTCGGTGATGGTCGCATCGCCAGGCGGCAGCGTGATGGCGGAGTACTGGGTTGCCAATAACTTCGTGTCGGTGAAACGCACCGAAAACACCTTCCTCGCGATGATGACCAACCTGCACAAGGGCGTGGGGCTTAGCGTGGGCTGGGTGCTGCTCATCGATACGTTCGCGGGCAGCATCATTTTGCTGTCGCTGACGGGCGTGCTGCTGTGGACCGAGCTGAACAAGAAACGCACGGCGGGCGTGGTGATCGTGGCGGCATCGCTGATTGCGGCGATTGTTTGCGGGTTGATGTGAGCGATCCGGCTTTTCGCGCCGACCATTTCGGTGACGTCACCGAAATGGTCGGCGCGGCCTGGATTCATGGCGCCGGATTGTCGTCTACGTCCTGCCTCTGTTGATCCAGGGATCTCTTCTGTGCCCGCTCGACCTGCTGAATGCTCGACTGTGGCGTGGGCAGTGCCTCGGGCATTGTTCCGCCGAGCTCACGAATAGTCTGACGCACCTTCGAGCCGACTTGAGTGTGCGTGTCATTGGCGTTCTGCTTGCCGCTGACCCCGTCGCGCCGCAACTTGTCTTCTGTCTGGGTGGCACGGAACAGATTGGCGGCAAGTTCAGTGCTGCCCATATGGTCCAAGATCTTCTGGCTTTTCTTGAGCCCTTTTCTCCCGTGAAGGTCTCTGGCGCCGAGGCCACCGTAGAGCCCCTTGTAGCCGTGGTCCTGAAATATTGCGTAGTCGAGTGTCGTCTCCACTCCGGCCGCGCGCGCCGCCGCACCAAGCGCCTTGTTGTGATGAGCCAGCTCTCCGCGAAGCATCAAGCGACGCTGATCCTCGGACATGCCCGAAAATGCTTTCTCGTCGCCAAGTTCCTGACGGCGCGTCTGAAGCGCAAAGTACGTCTGGCCGTTCGCGATCACCGGCTTCGATGGATCACCGTTCTGAACGATCAAATAACACGCGTACCTCGACAGGGTGACATCGGACACCGGCCGCTTCGCGCCGGACCCTAGCCGGACCATTTTGGTGACGTCACCAAAATGGTCCGCTACTCGATGCCCGGATCGCTCGCACGCGATCCTGGCCTTCTCGATCACCTGAGCGAAGTTTCGCCAGTCCTGATAGTCCAGCAACGGTGAAAGGGTCGCGCGCGAACCAGAATTCACTGTCATCCGCGCTGGTTTGCTTGATGCTTTCGAATGTCCCGTGATGATCTGCTGCAATGGTCTCTCTGTCAGCCATGCCCTGTCTCCCGATGATTGCGGCCCGAGTTCGAGCCGTACTGCGCGATGGCAGTCGGGCATGACTCTAAGCGTCGACGAGAGGCAGATCTCCACGGGAATTCCGAATGTTCGATATGAGACTTTGGTGGTCTCTCCGAGCCTGCAGCTCAGCAGAACATCATCGGCGTTGCGCCTTCTTTCCCCGGTTATGCCGCGTAAGCCACAAATAAAGCCCGCTCCCCAGCACGACAACCGTCAGCACATCGAACACCGCCCAGAAGACCTTGAGCGGCATCCCGCCGAAATCGCCGAAATGCAGCGGCTGCGAGCCGAGCAGCACCTTCAGATACCACGGCAACTCACGTGCGTCGGTGAGCGCGCCCGTCGATGCGTCGACGAGCACCGGCCGCAGCATGCGCGTCGTGAGGATGCCATCGCCGCGCATCCACACGGCATAGTGATGCGGGCTGGCAAAACGCGTCCCCGGAAACGCGACGAACGACGGAATCATGTCGGGCGCGACCTGCCGCGCGGTCTTCACGGCATCGTCGACGGAAGCGCGCACGGTCACCGGCGGCTGTCCGCGATACGGCGCGACCATCTGCGCGAGCTGATCGTTGCGCCACGCTTCGAGCATCAGATCGGCGAGCGTGTTGATCGATCCGGTCGCGCCGACGAGCAACGCCCACGCGAGCGTCAACATGCCGATCGCGTTATGCCAGTCGAGCCAGACGACTCGCCGCTTCTTCTTCAGGCGCACGCGGCCCAGCCCGACCTTGCGCCAGAACGGCAGATACACGACGACGCCCGATACGATCGCCGCAAGAAACACGACGCCCATCGCGCCGAGAAAGAGCTTGCCGAACAGCCCGGCGAACATGTCGATGTGCAACTTCAGCAGAACGAACTTGAGCGAGCCTTTGCCCGGCGGCATGCCGAGCGGCCGCGCGGTGCGTGCGTCGACGGTCGTGCTCAACGTATCGTCGGGCGGCGTGTCGGCGTGCGGCGCCGTGACGACAATTGGCAAGAGCGGATCGTCCGGCTCCCAGATCATGTATTGCGGCACATGGCCGGGATGCTCCGCGAGCGCGGCGCGCAGCACGGCGTCGTAGCTGGCGCGCGCATTGGCCTGCGATGCGGGCAGCTCGGGCGCTTCGATCGCATCGCCGGTGAGGATGTCGAGTTCGTGGCCGAACACGAGCGGCAGCCCGGTCAGACACAGCAGCAACATGAACGCCGTGCAGACGAGACTCGTCCAGCGATGCACGATCGACCATATGCGCAGCGCGCGCTGGCTCATGTGGCGCTTCGCCGTGTGTTCCTCGGCGACGCGAGGCGATGCGGCCGGCGCGACAGCGCGCCGGTCGTCGCCGGTCAAAACCTTGCCGGGCATTCGATGAAGACGTTGAACTGAGAGGAAAAGGCTTCGCGTCGGCCGATCCGGCCGAGCAAATGAGAACGACTATTATATAGCCGTGCGACGCGCACTCAGACGCCGCACACCTCGCCTTTCCCCGCGACCTCACGCGCCGCCTTCGCGCCTTCGACCTGAAGCAGCTCGGGCAACGACACGCCGTTCTTCGCCGCCGTCACCTCCGCGAGGATCGACACGGCGATCTCCGGCGGCGTCCTGCTGCCGATATAGATTCCCACCGGCCCATGCAGCCGCGCGAGCTCGGCTTCGCTCAGATCGAACTCCTTCAGACGCTCGCGACGCGCCGCGTTATTGCGCCGCGAACCGAGCGCGCCGACATAGAACGCGGGCGTCTTCAACGCTTCCATCAGCGCGAGATCGTCGAGTTTGGGATCGTGCGTGAGCGCGATTACCGCGCAGCGCTCGTCGAGCTTCATGTCCATGACGGTGTCGTCGGGCATGGAGCGGACGATCGTCGTGCCCGGCACGTTCCACTCTTCCGTGTATTCCTCGCGCGGATCGCAAACGGTGACCTGATAGTCCAGCCCGACCGCGATGCTGCACAGATAGCGCGACAACTGCCCCGCGCCGATCACCAGCATGCGATAGCGCGGACCGTGAATCGTCAGGAGCCGCTCGTCGTCGAACAGGACGCCATCGGTGGCTTGCGCGGGTTCGAGGCGCACGCCGCCCGTCGCCATGTCGAGAATGCGCGCGACGAGCCTGCCGCTCTCGACCGTCGCGCACAGTTCGGCGATGCCGCTCGACATCGTCAAGGGTTCCAGCACGAGCTGGATCGTGCCGCCGCACGGCAGGCCGAAGCGATGCGCTTCTTCCGCGCTGATGCCGTACTTCACCGCTTCCGGCTTCGTCTGCTCGATGCCCCGCTGCCGCACGCGATCGATGAGATCGTCCTCGATACATCCGCCCGACACCGAGCCGACGACGTGACCATCGCCTCGCACGGCGAGCATCGCGCCTTCCGGCCGCGGCGACGAGCCCCACGTCTTCACCACCGTCACGAGCAACACGCGATGCCCCTCTTCGAGCCATCGCGCGCTGTTCTTCAGGACTTCGAGATCCACGCTGTCCATGATTTCTTTCCTTTCTCCTGCCCTTCCTGCACTTCTGCGCCGTTTTCATCGGCGGCGGCTGCATCCTGTGATTCCGGCGCGCCCTGCAACTGCGCACCGAACCGCTTGAAAAATTCACCCGCAATCTTACGCGCCGCGCCGTCGACGAGCCGAGAGCCGATTTGCGCCAGCTTGCCGCCGACCTGCGCGTTCGCGCTGTAGCTGAGCTTCGTCGTGTCGGCTTCGTCGCCGGGTTCGAGGTTCACGGTCGCGCTGCCCTTGCTGAAGCCGGCCGCGCCGCCCTGCCCTTCGAACACGATCGTGTAAGTACGCGGAGCATCGATATTCGTCAGCTCCATTCTGCCCTTGAAGCGCGCCTTCACCGGTCCGACCGCCGCCGTCATCGCGACGTTGTAGGCATTCTCGCCGTCGGCGTCGATGCTGTCGCAGCCCGGAATGCAGGCCTTCAGGATCGACGTGTCGTTGAGCGCTTCCCACGCGCGCGCCTGCGGCACCGGCAACGTGTGTGTTTCGGTCAGTTCCATCGCGGGCCTCCCAGAGGCTTGTGTTGCGACAGGACGGCGAGTTCGCGGCCCACGGCGCCGAGGCTGTCGAGGTTATGGGCCGCGAGCATCGCATCGACGTGCGGCAAGATCGCGCGCACGCCTCGCGCGCGCGGCGTGAAATCGGCGAAACGCAACAGCGGATTGAGCCACACGAGCCGATGCGCGAAGCGCCTAAGTCGCTGCATCTCGGCGTCGAGCACGTCGATGGCTTCGTGGTCGAGTCCATCGGTGACGAGCAGCACCGTCGCCCGACCTGCCAGCACGCGGCGCGCCCAGCGTCGATTGAACTCCGCGAGCGTCGCGCCGATGCGCGTGCCGCCCGACCAGTCCGCCACGTTCTGCCCGAGCGCCGCGATGGCGACATCGGGATCGCGTTCACGCAATGCGCGCGTCGCGTTGGTCAGGCGCGTGCCGAACAAGAATACCTGCAGACGCTCGCGCGACTGCAAAAGCGCATGGCAGAAATAGAGCACGGCGCGCGAGTAAGCGCTCATCGAACCGGATATGTCGAGCAGCAAGACGAGCGGCGGCCTGCGCTCGACCGCCGCGCGATACTTCCACACGGTCCAGTCGCCGCCCGAACGCACGGCATGACGCGCGCTCGCCTTGAGATCGGCGTGCGTGCCGCGCGATGCGGCCTTCAGCCTGCGCGTCGGCTCGGTCGCGAGCGGCATGCGATGCGCGCGAATCTGATGCCGCAGCGTGCGCCATTCGTCGGCGCTGAGCGTATCGAAATCGCGGTGGCTCAGCCGTTCCTGCGAACTGAACGTGATGCGCGCGTGCGCCTCTTCCGGCTTCGATTCCGACGCCTGCGCCTTCGATGCCGCGGCGCGCGCCGCCAGCGCATCGGCGAGACGGTTGTTGCGCTTCGGCGGCGGCACGCCGCCCTTCACCTTCGGCAGCAACAGCGCGCGCAGCTTGCCTTCCCAATCGGGATCGCGCCAGAAGAGATCGAATGCGGCGTCGAAGATATCGCGCTCGTCGCTCGCGTGAACGAGCAGGCACGCGAGCGTCGCGCGCACGTCGTCGCGGCGGTTCAGATCGACGAAGCGCAGCGCATCGAGCGCGTCCACCGCGTGGGCGGGCGACATGCCGAGACCCGCGCCCCGCAGGAGCCTCACGAAATGCACGACGTTGCGGGCGAACGGTTGCATCGTCATGGCGTGGCGGAGAGGCAGTGCGCGAGCGTGTCGGCGTCCATGCGCGCGAGGTCGTCCTGATACTTCAGCAGCACGCCGAGCGTGTCCTGCACCGACTGCGGATCGAGCTCCGACACCGACAGCGCCGCGAGCGCGCGGCACCAGTCGATCGTCTCCGCGACGCCCGGCGCCTTGAACAGATCCAGCGTGCGCAACGCGTGCACGAACTCGACGGCGCGCTTCTGCAAAGCCTGCCCCGCTTCCGGCGCGCGCGCCGCGACGATCGCGAGTTCCACGTCCCGCTCGGGATACCCAATCCACTGATAGAGACAGCGGCGCTTCAACGCGTCGTGGACTTCGCGCGTGCGGTTCGACGTCATCACGACGAGCGGCGGCCGCGCCGCGCGCACCGTGCCGTACTCCGGAATCGATACCTGAAAATCCGACAGCAATTCGAGCAGAAACGCTTCGAACGGCTCGTCGGCGCGATCGATTTCGTCGATCAGCAACACGCGGCGCGCGTCGGGATTCACGGGGTCGGGCAGCAACGCCTGAAGCAACGGACGCTTCAGCAAAAACTCGCCGCGATACAGCGAATCGTTCGACGGCGTTTCACCCGATGCTTCCGCGAGCCGCAGCGCCATGATCTGCCGCGGATAGTCCCACTCGTAGAGCGCGCTCGCCGTATCGAGTCCTTCGTAACATTGCAGGCGCAGCAACGTGGTGCCGCACAGGCCCGCCGCCGCTTTCGCGAGCTCGGTCTTGCCGACGCCCGGCTCGCCTTCGAGAAACAGCGGACGCTGCATCCTGAACGCGAGAAAGAGCGCCGTCGCGAGTTCGCGGTTCGCGAAGTACTGATGCTCGCGCAAACGCGCGAGCGTATCGTCGATGGAAGCGGGCTCGCCCTGCATCGCGATCAGAAGGACATCGCGCGCTCGATCGCGCGGCCCGCGAGCACAGGAATCAGATGCGCGCGATATTCGGCGCTCGCGTGCATGTCCGAGTTCAGTTCGTCGGGCAGGATCTTGATGCCGCGCGCCGATGCCACCGAAAAGTCCTTCGACAACGCCGCTTCCAGCTCGGCCGGCCGAAACACCGACGACGCCGCGCCCGTCACGCCGACGCGCACGCCATCCTTGAACTTCGCGACGAACACGCCGACGAGCGCGAAGTGCGACGCGGGATTGCGAAACTTCTCGTAGCCCGCGCGCTCGGCGAGCGGAAACTCGACGGCCGTGATCAGCTCATCGGGTTCGAGCGCGGTCGTGTACATGTCGATAAAAAAATCGTCCGCGCCGATGCGCCGCCTGTCCGTCACGACGGTCGCGTTGAGCGCGAGCACGGCGCTCGGATAGCACGCCGCCGGATCGTCATTCGCGAGCGAGCCGCCGATCGTGCCGCGCTCGCGCACCTGTCGATCGCCGATGCGGCTCGCGAGGTCCGCGAGGCCGGGCAGCGCCTTTTTCACGTCGGCGTTCGACGCGACGTCCGCATGACACACCGCGCCGCCGATGGTGAGTTTGTCGCCATCGAGCGTGACGCTTTTCATCGACGCGATGCGCGTCACGTCGATCAGCGCCGATGGCTGCGCGAGGCGCAGGCGCATCGTCGGAAGAAGGCTCTGGCCGCCGGCGAGAAACTTGGCGTCGTCGTTCGCGCTCAGCGCCGCGACGGCTGCTTTTGCTTCGTCGGCCTTCTGGTAGTCGAATGAGTACATTTTGTCGGTCTCCTCAAACGTTCTGCATCGCGGTCCAGACGCGGTGCGGCGTCGCGGGCATCTGCAAATCCTTCACGCCGAGCGGCGCGAGCGCATCGAGAATCGCGTTGATCACCGCCGGCGGCGAGCCGATCGCGCCCGCCTCGCCGCAGCCCTTCACACCGAGCGGGTTATGCGTGCAGGGCGTGCCTTTCGCGGTCTCGACGGTGAAACTCGGCAGATCGATCGCGTGCGGCATCGCGTAATCCATGAACGAGCCGGAGAGCAACTGGCCGGTGCTGTCGTCGTAGACGCAGCGTTCCAGCATCGCCTGGCCGATGCCCTGCCCCAGCCCGCCGTGCACCTGTCCTTCGACGATCATCGGGTTGATCACGTTGCCGAAATCATCGACCGCCGTGAATTTTTGGATGCGCGTTTCGCCCGTGTCCTGATCGACTTCGACTTCGCACACATACGCGCCGGACGGATAGGTGAAGTTGGTCGGATCGTAGAACGCGTTTTCGTTGAGGCCCGGCTCCATGGTTTCGAGTGGGAAGTTGTGCGGCACGTAAGCGGCGAGCGATACATCGACGAACGTCTTCGTGCGGTCCGTGCCCGCGACGCTGAATATGCCGTTCTTGAACTCGATGTCCTCCGCCGCTGCTTCGAGCAGATGCGCGGCGATTTTCTTCGCCTTCGCTTCGACCTTGTCGAGCGCCTTCATGATCGCCGAGCCGCCGACGGAGATCGAGCGCGAGCCGTACGTGCCCATGCCGAACGGAATGCGGCCGGTGTCGCCGTGAATGATCTCGACGTTATCGATCGAGACGCCGAGCCGGTCCGCGACGACCTGCGCGAAAGTCGTTTCGTGCCCTTGCCCGTGACTATGCGAGCCGGTGAAGACCGTGACCGAGCCGGTCGGGTGAACGCGCACTTCGCCCGCTTCGAAGAGGCCCGCACGCGCGCCGAGCGCGCCCGCCACGTTCGACGGCGCGAGCCCGCAAGCCTCGATGTAACACGAGTAGCCGATGCCGCGCAGCTTGCCGCTCTTCTTCGATTCCTCCTTGCGCGCCGCGAAGCCTTTGACATCGGCGAGTTCGAGCGCGCGATCGAGACACGCGTCGTAATCGCCGGTGTCGTAGGTGAGACCGACCGGCGTCGCGTACGGAAACTCGCGGATGAAGTTGCGGCGGCGCAATTCGACCGGATCGATGTTCAGCTCGCGCGCCGCCGTTTCCACGAGGCGCTCGACGACATACGTCGCTTCCGGACGGCCCGCGCCGCGATATGCGTCGACGGGCACCGTGTTCGTGAATACGGCTTTGACTTCGGCGTAGATCGCGGGCGTCGTGTATTGACCGGCGAGCAGCGTCGCATAGAGCACGGTCGGAATCGACGATGCGAATGTCGACAGATACGCGCCCATGTTCGCCGTCGTATGCACGCGCATGCCGATGAACTTGCCGTCCTTGTCCAGCGCGAGCTCGGCCTTGGTCACGTGATCGCGGCCGTGCGCGTCGGAGAGGAATGCTTCGGAACGCTCGGCGGTCCACTTGATCGGCCGCCCGACTTTCTTCGATGCCCACGTCAGCGCGACATCTTCCGGATACAGGAAAATCTTCGAGCCGAAGCCGCCGCCCACATCCGGCGCGATCACGCGCAGTTTCGATTCCGGCAGTTGCAGCACGAACGCCGCCATCAGCAAGCGCTCGACGTGCGGGTTCTGATTCGCGACATAGACCGTGTAGCTGTCGTCGTGCCTCGAATAGCTCGCGTTGACGGCGCGCGGCTCGATCGCGTTCGGCACGAGGCGCTGGTTCACGATATCGAGCGTCGTCACGTGCGCGGCCTGCGCGAACGCGGCGTCGGTTTTCGCCTTGTCGCCGTGGCCCCAGTTGTAGCAGACGTTGTTCGGCACGCTGTCGTGCACGAGCGGCCGGCCGGCATCCGATGCGCTTCCGGTATCGACGGTCGCGGGCAGTTCTTCGTAGTCGACTTCGATCAGTTCGAGCGCGTCCTTCGCCTCCTTCACCGATTCCGCGACGACGAGCGCCACCTGATCGCCCACATGCAGCACCTTGTCGTGCGCGATGACGGGATGCGGCGGCTCGTGCATCGGCGAGCCGTCGGTGCTGTGGATGAGCCATCCGCACGGCAGGCCGCCGACGTTCTCGCCCGCCATATCCTTGCCGGTGAAAATGCCGATCACGCCCGGCGACTTCATCGCCGCATCGATATCGATGCGCTTGATCCTCGCGTGCGCATGTGGCGAGCGCAGGAATACGCCGTAGCTTTGCTGCGGCATGACGACATCGTCGGTGTACTGGCCCGCGCCCGTCAGGAAGCGGTAGTCTTCCTTGCGTTTGACGCCGGCGCCGATCAATTTCTGTTGCTCAGGGGCATTCATCGCGGTCTCCTGTTCAAGGCGCGATTCATCGTTTTCGGGAGGGAGTCTGGGTGGCGTCAGGCGCTGGATTTCATCGCCTGCGCGCCCTGAAGAACCGCTTTCACGATGTTGTGATACCCCGTGCAGCGACACAGATTGCCGTCGAGCTGTTCGCGCACGTCTTCTTCGGAAAGATCGGGCGATTGCGTCGCAAGCGCGCTCGCGCTCATCACCATGCCGGGTGTACAGAAGCCGCACTGCAGACCGTGACACTCCTTGAAGGCCGCCTGCATCGGATGAAGCTGGCCGTCTTTCGCCATGCCTTCGATGGTCGTCACGCTCATGCCGTCCGCCTGCGCGGCGAGGATGTTGCACGACTTGATCGCGCGGCCGTCGAGATGAACGGTGCACGCGCCGCACTGCGCGGTGTCGCAGCCGATATGCGTGCCGGTGAGCCTGAGTTGATCGCGGAGAAACTGGACGAGAAGCAGATGCGGTTCGACGGTGGCGGTCACGGATTTCCCGTTGACCGTCAGGCTGATGCTGAGCGCCATTTTCACTGTCTCCTAGGGGATGACCAGCTTCACGCCACGCACCGCCTACTGCCGCCGTGAGCGTTCAGCCGGATTTGGTGTTATGTGTTTGTGACATCGAGTAAAACACAAATCGGCGGGCCTCGCTATCGGCGCGAACGTCCGTCCCATATTCACGCAGACTCGGCCGCAAAAGCAAAGCGCCGCCTCTCGGGCGGCGCTTTCGCAAGCAACGACGATGCTCAGTGCGTCACGGTTTCACGCTTCTTCTGCATGGCGGCGGCGGTGGCGGCGGGCGGCGCTTCGAGCGACGCGCGTCCGAGCACGGAGTGGCGGCGCGAGTACGCGAAGTAGATCGCGAGGCCGATCACCAGCCACACCGCGAACGCGATCCACGTCATCGCCTGAAGATTCGCCATCAGGAACAGGCACGACGCCACGGCGAGAACGGGCACCACCGGCACGCCCGGGCAGCGAAACGCACGCGGCAGTTCCGGATGCGTGCGGCGCAGGATCAGCACGGCGATGGAGACCATCGAGAACGCGGCGAGCGTGCCGATGTTGATCAGCTCGGCGAGCACGTTGAGCGGCACGAGCGCGCCGATGAGCCCGAAGAAGATGCCGACGATCCATGTCGTGAAGAACGGCGTCGCGAAGCGCGGATGCACCTTCGACAGCCGCGCAGGTAAAAGGCCGTCGCGCGACATCGCGTAGATCACGCGCGTCTGGCCGTAGCTCATCACGAGAATCACGGTGAGCATGCCGAGCACAGCGCCGAGATCGATGAAGCCCGCGACCCAGTTCTGTCCCGCCATTTGAAGCGCGAACGAGACCGGATGCGGATTGTTCGCGAACTGCGCCGCCGGCACGATACCCGTCACGACCGCCGCGACCGCCACGTACAGCACGGCGCACACGGCGAGCGACGAGATGATGCCGATCGGCAGATCGCGCTTCGGATTCTTCACTTCCTCCGCCGCCGACGACACCGAATCGAAGCCGATGAACGCGAAGAACATCACCGCCGCCGCGCCGAACACGCCGGACCAGCCGTTCGGCATGAACGGATGCCAGTTCGCCGGCTTGACGTGGAACACGCCCACGGCGATCACGAGTAGCACGACCGTCACCTTGATCGCGACCATGATGTTGTTGATGCGCGTGGATTCCTTCACGCCGACTGACAGCAGCGCCGTGATCGCCATCATCACGAGAAACGCGGGCAGGTTGAAGAGCGTCGCGTGGCCGGGCAGCGCGCCGGGCGCGGCGGACAGCGCCGACGGCAGCGAAATGCCGAAGCCCGACAGCAGCGACTGCAGATAGCCCGACCATCCGACCGACACCGCCGACGTCGCGAGCCCGTATTCGAGCATCAAATCCCAGCCGATGATCCACGCCGCGAGTTCGCCGAGCGTCGCGTACGAATAGGTGTAGATGGAGCCGGCGACGGGAATCGTCGAGGAAAACTCGGCGTATGCGAGGGCGGCGAAACAGCACGCGATCGCCGCGACGAGGAACGAAATCATGAGCGCCGGACCGGCTTGCACTGCGCCGGTACCGGTCAGCACGAAAATCCCCGTGCCGATGATGGCCCCGATCCCGAGAAACGTCAGATCGAGGGCGCCGAGCGTCTTCTTGAGCGACGTGCTGTGCGCGCCGGCCAGCATGTGCTCGATATTTTTCTTGCGGAACAACGACATTGCGATGAGTCTCCTTCTGGCGCGCGCGGGCGCCCGGCTGCGGGAAAACCCGACATTTTATCGGAGACTCGAAGATTGCCCGCTTATTGGGCACGCGACGCAATGTTGCGGTGATTTGCTACAAATTTATCTCGATTAAGATAAAAATTATCCGGCGATCGCCGGGTTCATATCGACGAGGCGGTTGCTCATCACGTAGAACGTAAGCTCGGCGTTATTGGCGAGCTTCATCTTTTCCAGCAACCGCGCGCGATAAACGCTCACCGTTTTAACCGAAAGCGATAAAGCGAGGGCGATATCGGTCAGCCGCTTGCCCGACGCGAGCATGCAGAGCGTCTGGTATTCGCGGTCCGACAGCTTTTCGTGCGGAAGGCGGTCGGTGTCGAGAGAAACGTAGGTCGCGAGCGCTTCGGCCATTTCCGGGCTCACGTACTTTCGGCCCGCCGCGACCTGCTGGATCGCGCCGATCATCAGCGCGGGGTCCGCCGTCTTCGACAAATATCCCGACGCGCCCGCCTTCAGCGCGCGGACCGCGTATTGATCCTCCCGGTACATCGAGAACATCAGCACGGGCAAGCGCGGGTTTTCGCGCTTGAGACGCTTGAGCACGTCGATACCGTTGACGTCCGGCAGCGAGATATCGAGCATCGCGATGTCGAGCGGTCGGCGCGCGGCCAGCGCGAGCGCCTGCATGCCGGTCTCGGCCTCGGACACTTCGGATGCAACGCCGCGTTCCAGCAGCAATTGCGCGACGCCGCGGCGCACGATGGCGTGGTCGTCGGCGAGCAGAATTCGGAGCATCGCGGGCGGCCTCAGGCGCTGAACATGTGCAGCGAGCCGAGCGTGAAAAGACCGGGACGCGCCGCGGACCACGGCAGACGCGCGCGCACGCATGCGCCGACGGGCTTCGCCGCCGCGACGCGCAGAGTGCCGCCGAGCGCCTCGCAACGCGCGCGCATCCCCGAGAGACCGAAGCGCCCGCTCTTGCGCCGCGCGGCCGCGCTGATGCCGACGCCGTCGTCGGTGACGGTGAGCGTCACGCCCTGGCCGTCGAGCGAAACGGTCACGCTCGTGTGCGCGGCCTGCGCGTGGCGCGCGACGTTGCCGAGCGCTTCCTGCATCACGCGAAAGAGCGCGAGCGACATGTCGTGCGACATGCGATCCAGCCGCGCATCGTCCGGACAGGAGAATTCGACGGAAATCGCCGTGCGGGCGCCGAAGCTCGCGATCCAGTCGTTAAGCGTGGCGGCGAAGTTCGCTTCGAAGGCCGGCGTCTGCAGCCCCTCGACGATGCGATGGCTCGTCTCGCAGACTTCCGCAAGCGCCGCGCGCGCCTGAAGCAGCGCGTCGCCGAACGCGGCGGGCGCGTCGGCGGGCAAGCGGTGCTCGGCGCGCGCGAGCGCGAGACTGGCGACGGTGAGCGCGGCGCCGGTTCCGTCGTGGAAATCCTGCGCAAGCGCCTGACGCGCGCGCTCTTCAGTGACGGCGAGCAGCGCGGCGAGTTCCTGGACGCGGGCGGCGAGTCGCTGAATCTGGCGATCGCCCTTGAGCTTGGCGTCGATCAGCGCGGAATACGGAGAGGCAAACGACGCGCCGGAGCGTTCCGGCAACGGTGACGGAACCCCGCGCAGCGGGGCGCGGCGAATCGGGCTCTCATCGAGCGTGATCGTGGCCGACGGATTCATTCACTATCCTCGCGTTGAGCGCAACTGGAGCTACGTCCTCGGCCAACTCACGAGAGGCGTAACTGAATTTACACTCTGTAACATCGATGACGGACTACACGGTCGTGCGCGCCGTCTCAGCGTAAACGGATCATATCTCAAAAATATTATAAATCCATGTCCGACAAGGCTTCGACGGACGAACTTCATGTCGTTTACCAAGTTCGCTGCATCTAATGCGTAGGAAAAACACTTACTGACGACCGCCAATTTGTAACAAGGCGGAGTTGGCGCAGGCGAAAAAAAACCGGAGCGCGAGGCTCCGGTCTTTGCAAAACTGCGTTCGTCCCGACTCAGCCGACGAACGCCTTTTCCACGACATAGTGGCCAGGATGGTTGTTGCTGCCTTCCTGGAAGCCCATCGAGTCGAGCAACTCGCGGGTGTCGCGCAGCATGTGCGGGCTGCCGCAGAGCATCACGCGATCGTTTTCGATCGAGAACGGTTCGAGCGCGAGATCCGCGAACAGCTTCTTCGTCTCGATCAGATCGGTGATGCGGCCGCGGTTCGCGAATTCTTCGCGCGTGACCGTCGGGTAATACACGAGCTTCTCGGAGACGATTTCGCCGATATGCTCGTGCGCCGGAAGGTGCTCGGTGATGAAATCCTTGTACGCGAGTTCATCGACGAAACGGCAGGTGTGCGTCAGCACGATCTTTTCGTAGCGATCGTAGACGTCCGGATCCTTGATGATCGACATGAACGGCGCGAGGCCGGTGCCGGTCGACAGGAGCCACAGCGTCTTGCCGGGCAGCAGGTTGTCGGCGACGAGCGTGCCCGTCGGCTTCTTGCCGATCAGCACCGAATCGCCGACCTTCAAATGTTGCAGGCGCGAAGTGAGCGGGCCGTCCGGAACCTTGATGCTCAGAAATTCGAGATGCTCTTCGTAGTTCGCGCTCGCGAGGCTGTAGGCGCGCAGAAGCGGCTTGCCCTCGACTTCGAGACCCACCATCGTGAACTGGCCGTTCTCAAAGCGGAACGAGCTGTCGCGGGTGCAGGTGAAACTGAAAAGCGTGTCGGTCCAGTGATGGACGCTCAGAACGGTTTGAGAATTAAGGTTGCTCATGGCTTCTTGAACTGTGCTCTAACTGTGCGAAAGCGGTGACGCTCTGACGCTCGCGGCTGATTGCAGCCGATGCCACGCCGGGCCGGCGTCGAACATAAAGGGCGCTACGAGGGCGCTGCGCTGCCGAACAGACGATCGAATGGTGAAGGTTGCCGATTTGACCCGAAACCCGAGATTCGAAGACAGCGTCTCACGCCGCGCCATGCGTGAAGGTCGCGCAAAAAACCAGACAGCCCGGCGCAATCGGCTATTTTAACCCGATAGTCGTTTCGCGGTCCGAACGTCGTTTCGCCGGCAAAGGCGCGCACGTGCGCCTCGTGGGCGAACGTGCGTGCTGAAGAAATGCGCTTTCGGCTGGCTGCACGGACGGCGGCCTGAACCGGCGGCGATCGCAATCGCTGCCGAAAAGCCGCCGAGCCCGCATGATAGCAACGGATGCCGTCCTATCCCGAAATACCCTTCTGCCGAAAGGCTCGGCGCGTCAGACGCGTTGATCCGTCGACGGCTTTTCCCACAGGTTGATGCCGCCTTCCTGCGCGTGCTGGTCGATCTCCGCGAGCTCTTCCTTCGTGAACTCGAGGTTCTTCAGCGCGCCGACGTTCTCCGCGACCTGTTCCGGCCGGCTCGCGCCGATCAGCACCGAGGTCACGCGCCCGCCTCGCAGCGCCCACGCGAGCGCCATTTGGGCGAGGCTCTGGCCGCGCTTCTGGGCGAGGTCGTTGAGCTTGCGCACGTGCGCGAGGTTCGCGTCGCTCAGATGCTCCTGCTTTAGCGAGCCGCCGCCCGGCTTGTTCACGCGCGCGTCCTGCGGCACGCCGTTCAGGTATTTGCTCGTCAGCAGACCTTGCGCGAGCGGCGTGAACGCGATGCTGCCTGCGCCGACATCGTCGAGCGTATCGAGCAGTTCCTCCTCGATCCACCGATTCAGCATGTTGTACGACGGCTGATGGATCAGGAGCGGCACCTTGTGCTCGGCCAGCAACTTCGCCATTTCACGCGTTTTCGTCGCCGAATACGACGAGATGCCGACGTACAGCGCCTTGCCCGAATGCACGGCGGTCGCGAGCGCGCCGGCGGTTTCTTCGAGCGGCGTGTCGGCGTCGAAGCGGTGCGAGTAGAAAATATCGACGTAATCGAGGCCCATGCGCTTCAGGCTCTGGTCGAGGCTCGCCAGCACGTATTTGCGCGAGCCGCCGCCCTGACCATATGGACCGGGCCACATATCCCAGCCAGCCTTCGACGAAATCAGCAATTCGTCGCGATACGGCCGAAAGTCGTCCTTGAAAATGCGCCCGAAGTTCGCCTCTGCGCTGCCGTACGGCGGGCCGTAGTTGTTCGCGAGATCGAAATGGGTGACGCCGAGATCGAACGCGGCGCGAAGGATGTCGCGTTGCGTGGAGATCGGCGTGGTATCGCCGAAGTTATGCCACAAACCGAGCGACAACGCGGGCAACTTCAAACCGCTCCTGCCGCAGGTGCGGTATTGCATCTGCGTGTATCGCTCGGACGCTGCTTCGTAGGCCATGACGGATTTCCTCTGCGGATTGCTAATTGATCGGACGGCGACCAACAGGAAACGAGCACTCGCCCGCGCCCTGCAAGGGCGTCAATGGTAAGCCAATCGGGGCTGAGCGCGCACGACACGCGCCGCGGCCTCCCAATTCGGCATCGGCCGGATGGTCAGTAAGGGGAACGATCCAACGCGAATCCGGACCAATGCAGATTCTTTTGCAAGGAGCATGACCCATGGATTCGATCGACCGACTGCGCCCCGCCTACGATTCCTTCACCGCCATCGCCGTGACTTATGGCATCGACATCTTGTTGGCGCTGCTGATTCTCGCGGTGGGATGGTGGATTTCGAACACGGTCGCGAACGCCATGCGCCGCGCGCTCGCCCGCACCAATGTCGACGCCACGCTCACGCCCGTGCTGGCCAGCCTGGCGATGTGGGCGATTCGCGTCGTGGCCATCGTCGCGGCGCTCGGCAAGTTCGGCATCGCCGCGGCCAGCATCCTGACCGTGCTCGGCGCCGCCGGCCTCGCCATCGGCCTCGCGCTGCAAGGCACGCTGCAGAATATCGCGGCCGGTCTGATGCTCCTGCTGCTGCGGCCGTTCCGTGTGGGCGATTACATCGAAGGCGTCGGCACGACGGCGGGCACGGTCAACGAGATCGGACTCTTCACGACGCGCCTCACGAAAGCCGACGGCATCGTCATGTTCGTGCCGAACAGCCTCATCTAGGCGAATGCCATCACGAACTACAGCGCGAACGATCGCCGTCGCGTCGTCATCAATTTTCAGGCGCAGCATGGGCTGAAGGTCGAGCACGTGCTCGCGGAATTGCGCAGCCTGATGAGCGAAGATTCGCGCATCGTGCAGGACGGGCCGTCGGCGCCGTGGGTCGCGGTCACCGATTACACGGATACCGGCGTCAAGTACAACCTCGGCGCGTGGACGAACAGGAGCGATCATCAGTACGTGATGGCCGATCTGCTCCGCAAGATCCAGCCCTACACGCGCGAGGAAGCGCAAGCTGCCTGAGCGCAGTGGACGCGCCCGCGCAGACCCGCTAACCTGACGCGCCCTCAAGTTACGAGAACACGATATGACCCGAGCGATTTCCGTTGCGCTGCTTGTCGGCGGCGTCGTGCTGCTGTATTTCGGCGGCCAGTCGTTTCATTCGCTCTCCAACGACGTCGCACGCTTCTTCACCGGCTCGCCCACGAACAAGACCATCTGGCTGATCGCGGGCGGGATCGTCGCGTCGCTCGCGGGGCTGATCGGCCTCGCGATTCCTTCGAAGCGCTGACCTTCAGACCAGCGGCACTTCCGGTTTCGATGCCGAGCGCGTGCCGGGCAGCGCCACGTTGCTCGCGCCGCGATACGTGAACACGAGCGAGAACTTCACCTGATCGGTCAGGTTCTTACCCGCCGAGTGCAGCGTGTTGCAGTGAAAGAAGACGACATCGCCCGGTTCCAGTTCAGGCGACACCGCCGTGCGGATCAGCGCGGCGTTCTCGGGCAGATCGGAGCGGAAGAACTTGGCTTCGTCGAAACGATCGGACGTGAACGGCAGCTTGTGCGATGTCGGCACGAACCACAGCGCGCCGTTATCCACCGTTTCGTCGCCGAGCGCGACCCACGCGGACACGAGATCGTCGCGCTCGAACGCCCAGTAGCGCACGTCGCGATGCCAGCCGGTCAGACTGCCGTACGCCGGATGCTTCGTCATCATGCAGTTGTGATGCGCGCGCGATAGATACGGCGTCTCGCCGAAATACAGCTCCATCCAGCCGCGCACGTCGGGCGATGTCGCGAATTCCGCGAAGAGCGGATGCCGCACATACGCGTCCAGAAGACGCCGCACCGTATGGCCGCCCGGCGCGTCCTTCGAATCGGGCGCACCGGGATATTTCAGATCGGCCTCGAACTCCAGTGGCGCGGCAGCGTCGGCGAGCTGCTGACGCGCCACCTCGCGCATCGCGTCGCAACGTTCTTTCGTGACGAGCCCCTTCACGATCACGTAGCCTTTTTCGCGCAACTCGCGCACTTGTTCCTTTTTCGATTTCAATGCGTTTTGATCTGACATTTCAGTTTTTGCCTCCAACGGCTTTCGATTTTATTCATGCCGTCGACGCTATACCTAGAATTGGGGCGAATACGACGATTGTAAATCCGGCAGCGCGGGAAGGCCCGTGCGGCAATGCATCGGCTGATTTTTATCAGCAAACGCTTCATAAAACGGCAGGGAAAACGCGGACTTACCCGGGTAATAAAGGTCTTGTACATTGGGCGCGTCATTTCGGTGCAACTAAGCAAACGCCGTTGAATCGAAGCCTTGAACGCTAATTTTGAGACGACTATCGTCGAGTTTGCTTCCACGCAACCGACCTTCCGCTGACATGAACCACCGAATCGCTATTGGCCTGACTCGCGTTGCCTCGCGAGCGGCGCGCCCTGCCCGCCGCGGCATGATCCGCGCGTTGCGCCATCACTCCGCACGCACGCAGGTGCTTGCCGAGCAATTGAAAAACGTGCATCCGGTCGACGGCATCCGGTCGTGGGTCCGTGGGTTCTTCTTCAATTTGCGCGTGCGCGCTGCATCGCGCCGGGTGTCGTTGCGTGCGTTGCTGCGCCGTCCGGTGCAGTTGCGCGCCCCATCGCCCAAACCGAAGGCCGCCGCGCTGACGAGCCGCCGTCCGCGTCGCGTGTCGGCGAGTAGCGCCGGCTGGTACGCGTTCGCTGCGCGCTGAAGCGCTCAACCGGATTTGGCGTCGTCGAGTGACGGATAGTCTGTGTAGCCTTTTTCGCCGCCGCCGTAGAACGTCGCTTCGTCGGGCGTGTTGAGCGGCGCGTTTGCGGCGAAGCGCTCGACCAGATCCGGATTGGCGATATACGCGCGACCGAAAGCCACGGCATCGGCATCGCCTCGTTCGATGCGCGCGTTCGCCTCCTCCGCCGTGTACTCGCCGCACACGATGATCGCGCCGTCATACGCCTTGCGCAGCGCGCGGCGATAGTCTTCCGAAAGCGGCGCGCCGCCGGTCCAGTCGCCTTCCGCCAGATGCAGGTACGCGATGCCGATGCGCTTCAACTCCTGCGCCAGATACAACGATGAAGCGTCGCCTTCATCGTCCTGAAGATCGAATCCCGTGAAGTTCGGCGAAATGCGAATGCCCACGCGATTCGCGCCCATCACGCCGGCCACCGCCTCCAGCAGATCGACGACCAGCCGCACGCGATTTTCGATGCCGCCGCCGTAGTCGTCCGTGCGCCGGTTGGTGCCCGTCGCCATGAACTGATGCAGCAGATAGCCGTTGGCCGCGTGCACCTCGATCATGTCGAAACCGGCACGTTGCGCACGATGCGCGGCATCGACGAACTGGAGCACGATGCCCGGCAACTCGTCGGTTTCGAGCGCGCGCGGGTCGTCGGCGTCGGTCATCGCGTATGAGCCGTCATCGTTTTTCACGAACACCTGCGTATTGCGCGCGCGGATTGCGGACGGCGCGACAGGCGGTGCGCCGCCTTCCTGAAGCGATCGATGCGACACGCGCCCCACATGCCAGAACTGCGACGCGATGCGTCCGTGCCGCGCGTGAACCGCGCCCACGACGGACTTCCATCCGGCTTCCTGCGCATCCGAATAGATGCCCGGCGTCGCGAAATAACCCTGACCTTGCCGCGAAACCTGCGTCGCCTCGGTGACGATGAGTCCCGCACTCGCGCGCTGCGCGTAATAGTGCGCGTTCATTTCGGACGGCACGTCGCCGGGCTGCGACGCGCGGTTGCGCGTGAGCGGCGCCATCACGACGCGATTCGGCAGTTGAAGATTGCCGATGGAGACAGGTGAGAGAAGCGTGTCGTACGGCATGGCGGTTCCATCGGCGGCGGTGATATTGCCCGAGGATCACGCAAAAATCGCGCCGCGAAAGCGCAAAAAAAACCGGCGAGCGCAATGCTCGCCGGTCCTTGTCCCGCCCGTTCAGCGGATGGCTTTACGCCACGCTCACTACCGGTTCCGTGCCTGCCGCTTCCGCCAGGATGAGCGCCTTGTCCGCGGCTTCCCACGAGAATTCCGGCTCTTCGCGGCCGAAGTGGCCGTATGCCGCCGTCTTTTCGTAGATCGGGCGCAGCAGGTCGAGCATCTGGATGATGCCCTTCGGACGCAGATCGAAGTGCTCCTGAACGAGCTTCGTGATTTCGGCATCCGACACGCGGCCCGTGCCGAACGTGTTCACCATCACGGAAGTCGGACGCGCGACGCCGATTGCGTACGACACCTGAATCAGCGCGCGCGATGCGAGCCCGGCCGCGACGATGTTCTTCGCGACATAGCGGCCTGCGTAAGCCGCCGAGCGGTCGACCTTCGACGGATCCTTGCCCGAGAACGCGCCGCCGCCGTGCGGAGCTGCGCCGCCGTACGTATCGACGATGATCTTGCGGCCCGTCAGACCGCAGTCGCCTTGCGGACCGCCGATGACGAAACGGCCCGTCGGGTTCACCAGGAACTTGATGTCGCCCTTGATGAGTTCCTTCGGCAGCGTCGGCTTGATGACTTCCTCGATGACCGCTTCGCGCAGTTGCGACAGGTCGATGTCCGGCGAGTGCTGCGTGGAGAGCACGACGGTGTCGATGGAGTGCGCCTTGCCGTCGACGTAACGCACGGTGACTTGCGACTTCGCGTCCGGACGCAGCCAGGGCAGACGGCCATCGCGGCGCAGATCGGCCTGACGCTCGACGAGGCGGTGCGAGAGGTGGATCGGCAGCGGCATCAGTTCGGGCGTTTCGTCGCACGCGTAGCCGAACATCAGACCCTGGTCGCCGGCGCCCTGATCGAGGTTGTCGTCGTGCGCCTTGTTCACGCCTTGCGCGATATCCGGCGATTGCTTGTCATACGCGACGAGCACCGCGCAGCCGCGATAGTCGATACCGAAGTCGGTGTTGTCGTAACCGATGCGCTTGATGGTGTCGCGCGCGACCTGGATGTAATCGACATTGGCGGTGGTCGTGATTTCGCCCGCGAGGACGACGAGACCGGTGTTGCAGAGCGTTTCCGCCGCGACGCGCGAATATTTGTCCTGCGACAAGATGGCGTCGAGGATGGCGTCGGAGATTTGATCGGCGACCTTGTCCGGGTGGCCTTCGGAAACGGATTCGGAAGTAAAGAGATAGTCGTTTGACACGCTTCAGACTCCATTTGAGTACGGTTGATATTCACGTAGCCGTCTTCGTTTGGAGTCTGAAGCGGCGACGCTTTAGCGGATGTCTTTCCAGGCCGGCGACTTCCAGAAGTTCAGAAGTCTCCAGCCCGCTTCGCCCCGCAAGTTGTCCATTAACTCGGCGAAGGTTCTATTATACCGGTTTCCCTTGTTTTCACAGAGCCGAACGCTTTTGTCGCTACCCGCCACGCATCAATCATCCGCACGTCGCGGTCGTCCGTCCGCTCGCTGGAGCCGCTCATGCTAGGGCGTATCGGCGTGGCGCTCGCCATCGGCTTTCTCAAGTTTCTGGCGCTCATCCCTTACGGCATCACCGCGCGTTTCGGCGACGGCCTCGGCTGGCTGCTTTATCAGATTCCGAGCCGGCGCAAGCGCATCGTCCACACGAACCTGAAGCTGTGCTTTCCGGAGTGGTCCGACGAAAAGCGCGAGGACATCGCGCAGAAACATTTCCGGCATGCGATCCGCAGTTATGTCGAGCGCAGCGTGCAGTGGTTCGGCTCGGCGAAAAAGCTCGAAAAGCTGATTCAGGTAGATAGCGCCGTCGATCTCACCGATCCCGATCTGCCGCCCACGCTCTTTCTGGGCCTGCATTTCGTCGGCATCGAAGCGGGGTCGATCTTCCTGAACTATTCGCTGCATCGGCGATGCGGATCGCTGTATCAGCCGTTTTCGAATCCGCAGATCGAGGAACTCGCGAAGGCGCAGCGCGCCCGCTTCGGCGCCGACATGGCGAGCCGCGCCGACAGCGCGCGCATCGTGCTGCGCTGGCTGCGCGACCGCAAGCCCGTGATGCTCGGCGCGGACATGGACTACGGCATGCGCAACTCCACGTTCGTGCCGTTCTTCGGCGTCCCGACCTGCACGCTGACGGCTGTCGGCCGGCTCGCCAAGACGGGCAAGGCGCAGGTCGTGCCGTTCATCGGCGAGGTGCTGCCGGACTACAAGGGTTATCGGCTGAAGATCTTCGAGCCGTGGGACAACTACCCGACCGGCGACGACGAAGCCGACGCGCGCCGCATGAATGCGTTCCTGGAAGAGCAGATTCCGCACATGCCCGAACAGTATTACTGGGTGCACAAGCGCTTCAAGACGCGGCCGCCGGGCGAGCCGGGCTTTTACTGAAGCGTGCGCGGCGCGAAACGCCGCACTTGCGGGTCACATACAATAGCGCGATGAAACTGAAATTCACCAAGATGCAAGGCGCGGGTAACGACTTTGTCGTGCTCGACGGCTACACGCAGGCGCTCGATCTGACCGCGCAGCAAGTGCGCGCGCTCGCGAACCGCCATTTCGGCGTGGGCGCGGATCAGTTGCTGCTCGTCGAAAAGCCGACGATCGACGGCGTCGATTTCAAATATCGCATCTTCAATTGCGATGGCGGCGAGGTCGAGCACTGCGGCAACGGCGCGCGCTGCTTCGTGAAGTTCGTGCGCGATCGCCGGCTGACCGACGCGTCCACCGTGCGCGTGCAGGTGCAGAACGGCATCATCACGCTGACGATGCAGGAAAACGGCGAAGTCGTCGTCGACATGAGCACGCCGGTATTCGATCCGCCTCGTGTGCCGTTCGACGCGCAAGGGCTCGAAGGCCGCAAGGAAGGCAACGACATTCTCTGGCCGCTCGACGTGAACGGTGCAACGCGCCTGATCTCCGTCGTATCGATGGGCAATCCGCACGCGGTTCAGATCGTCGACGATGTCGAGGCATATCCGGTGCTGATCGAAGGCCCGCTCGTCGAACGTCACGCGCGCTTTCCGAAGCGCGTCAACGCGGGCTTCATGGAGATCGTCGATCGCCATTCGGTGAAGCTGCGCGTCTACGAACGCGGCGCGGGCGAAACGCTCGCGTGCGGCACGGGCGCGTGCGCCGCCGTGGCTGCCGGCATCCGCCGCGGCGCCCTCGATACGCCGGTGCGCGTCGAAACGCATGGCGGCACGCTCACGATAAGCTGGAACGGCGCGCGCGACGAATCCTCCGCGCTCTTCATGGCGGGCCCCGCAGCGACCGTTTTCGAGGGCGAAATCGAGCTCGATCGCATCGTCTAACGCACACACGTCACCATGAATCCACGCGAAGTCGCCGACTACCTGCTCGACAACCCCGATTTCTTCGCCGAGCACGCGGAACTGCTCGGCACCATCCGGCTTTCGAATCCGCACGGCAAAGCCGCCGTGTCGCTTCAGGAACGCCAGATGGAAATGCTGCGCGACAAGAACAAGCAACTCGAACGGCGTCTCGCCGAGCTGCTGCGCTACGGCCACGAGAACGACAGCATCTCGACCAAGTTCAACCGCTGGACCGTGCGCGTGATTTCGCAGCGCGATCCGTACGCGTTGCCCGCGACGATCAGCAAGGGCCTGTGCGAAGTCTTCGACGTGCCGCACGCCGCGCTGCGCGTGTGGGATATCGACGAAGCGTATCGGCAAGCGGATTTCGCGCGTCAGGTCGGCGAGGAAGTGCGCATTTTCACGAGCAGTCTCGCCGCGCCGTATTGCGGCGCGAACACGGGATTCGCGGCGGCGCAGTGGCTCGGCGCGGCGAACTCGGCATCGGCGACGGTCCCGCCCAGCGACGGCCCGCCCGACACCGACCGCAAGATCGAATCCGTGTCGCTGATCGCGCTGCGCGATCCGCAAGCCGGACCGGATGCACCGAGCTTCGGTCTGCTCGTGATGGGCTCGCCCGATCCGCGACGCTTCCACGACGGGATGGCGACGGACTTCCTCACGCACATCGGCGCCTTGGCGAGCGCCGCGCTGTCTCGCTTGCTGCCGTACTGAACATGAACGCCGCCGCCGACGCCGCCGCCCCGAAGGAAGTCCCGCTGGACGGTGCGATCGCCGACTATCTCGCGATGCTCGAGCATCAGCGGCATCTGTCCGAGCACACGCTGCGCGGCTACACGCACGAGTTGAGCGAACTGCGCGCCCTCGCCAAAGGCCGTCCGCTGGAATCGCTGACCACCGCCGATATTCGCGGCGCGGTCGTGCGGGCGCACTCGGGCGGGCTGTCGTCGCGTTCGATCGCGCATCGGCTGTCGGCGTGGCGCGCGTTTTATCGATGGCTCGCCGAGCGCGTCGAGATGCCCGCGAATCCCGTCGCGACAGTGCGCGCCCCGAAACGCGACAAGACGCTGCCGAAAGCACTTTCCGTCGATGACGCCATGAGGCTCATGGACGCGCCGCAGGCCGGCACGACCGAAGCGCTGCGCGATCACGCCATTCTCGAACTCTTCTACTCGTCGGGCTTGCGGCTCGCCGAGCTCGTCGGGCTGGACGTGCGTCACGTCGATACCAAGGAACACACGTCCGAGGGCTGGATCGATCTGGACAGCGCGGAAGTCACGGTTCTGGGCAAGGGCAAGCGTATGCGCAAAGTGCCCGTCGGCAGCAAGGCGATCGACGCATTGCGCGCGTGGATCGCCGTGCGCGACGAGTTCGTCAAGCTCGATCCGCACGCGCTCTTTGTCTCGGTGCGCGGCAATCGCATGTCGCCCGGCGTGGTGCGCGAGCGCGTGAAGCGGCTCGCGTTGCAGGCCGGCATTCCGTCGAACGTGCATCCGCACGTGCTGCGGCATTCCTTCGCCACGCATGTCCTGCAATCGAGCGGCGATCTGCGCGCGGTGCAGGAACTGCTCGGCCACGCGAGCATCACCGCCACGCAGATTTATACGTCGCTCGATTTTCAGCATCTCGCCCGCGTCTACGATGCGGCGCACCCGCGCGCAAAGAAGCGCGATTGATCCCGACAGCGCCCCGCGCGCTGCACTTGTCACTGCAATGAACACCATCACGCTCAAACCGGCGAAGGACAGATCGCTCGTCCGCCGCCATCCGTGGATCTACGCGAACGCCATCGCGCGCATCGACGGCAATCCCGCGCCCGGCGCCACCGTCACCGTGCGCGCCGCCGACGGGCGCTTTCTCGCGCGCGCGTCGTACAGCCCGCACTCGCAGATTCGCGCGCGCGTCTGGACGTTCGACGAAAGCGAGCCTGTCGATCACGCGTTCTTCAAGCGCCGCGTGCAGCGCGCCGTCGGGCATCGCGAGACGATGGTGAAGGACACCGGCGCCACGCGCCTCATCTTCGGCGAAGCGGACGGCTTGCCGGGATTGATCGTCGATTATTACGTCGCGGACGTCGGCTCGCACGCGCAGCTCGTCTGCCAGTTCATGGCGACGGGCGTCGAGTCGTGGAAGGAAGCGATCGTGCAGGCGCTGATCGCGGCAACCGGCTGCCCGAATGTCTACGAGCGCTCGGACGTGTCGATCCGCCAGAAGGAAGGCCTCGAACAGACGACGGGCGTGCTCGCCGGCGACGCGCCGCCCGAGACGCTCATCACGAACGAATGCGGCGTGCGCCATCACGTCGACGTGCGTAACGGCCACAAGACGGGCTTCTACGTCGATCAGCGCGACAACCGCGTGCTCGTCGCGCAGAACGCGCAAGGCCGCGAAGTGCTGAACTGCTTTTGCTACACCGGCGGCTTTTCGCTTGCCGCGCTGAAAGGCGGGGCGACGCGCGTGGTTTCCGTCGACTCGTCCGGCGAAGCGCTTGCGCTCGCACGCGCAAACGTCACGGCGAACGGCTTCGACGCGGAAAAAGCCGAATGGCTCGACGCCGACGCGTTCAAGACGCTGCGCCGTCTCTACGACGAAGGCCAGCGCTTCGACCTGATCGTGCTCGATCCGCCGAAGTTCGCGCCGTCGAAGGAAACCGTCGATCGCGCCGCGCGCGCGTACAAGGACATCAACCTGAGCGGCTTCAAGTTGCTGCGTCCGGGCGGACTGCTCTTCACGTATTCATGCTCCGGCGCGATCGATTCGGAACTGTTCCAGAAGATCGTCGCGGGCGCGGCCGCCGACGCGCGCGTCGATGCGCGGATCCTGAAACGTCTGGGCGCGGGCGTCGATCATCCGCTGCTGACGGCGTTCCCGGAAGGCGAATACCTGAAAGGGCTGCTGTTGCAAATCGCCTGATCGGCCTAATCTGCGCGCGATGCACTGACGCGCGGAGCACGGAAGCATCGGCTTGACAAATATGTTTCAATAGCCGATTCAGTGCGATCTACGTATTACAGACAAGGACACAGGCGACACCATGATCCCCGTAACCATCCTGACCGGCTTTCTGGGCAGCGGCAAAACCACGCTGCTCAAACGCATCCTGAACGAGAAGCACGGCATGAAGATCGCCGTGATCGAGAACGAATTCGGCGAAGAGAACATCGACAACGAAATTCTCGTGCAGGAAACGAACGAGCAGATCATCCAGATGAGCAACGGCTGCATCTGCTGCACGATTCGCGGCGATCTGGCGCGCGCGCTCGAAGATCTCGCCAACCGCAAGAAGGCGGGCACGCTCGATTTCGACCGCGTCGTGATCGAGACCACCGGCCTCGCGAATCCGGGTCCGGTCGCGCAGACGTTCTTCATGGACAACACCGTCGCCGACGAATTCCTGCTCGACGCGATCATCACGCTTGTCGACGCGAAGCACGCGAATTCGCAGCTCGATCAGCACGAAGTGGTGCAGCGTCAGGTCGGTTTCGCGGATCGCCTGTTCGTCACGAAGTCCGATCTCGTGTCGGCAGACGAGCTCGACGCGCTGAAGCATCGCCTGGTGCACATGAACCCGCGCGCGGCGATCAAGGTCGTGAATTTCGGCGATGCCGACATCAAGGAAATCTTCGACCTGCGCGGCTTCAATCTGAACTCGAAGCTCGAAATCGATCCGGACTTCCTCGCGGAAGACGATCACGATCACGATCACGCGCACGACCACGCGCATGACGACGATCACGATCATTCGACCTGCGGCCACGATCACAGCCACGATCACGAGCACGGGCATCATCATCACCATCACGCGCACCACGATGACAAGATCAAGTCGTTCGTGTATCGCAGCGACAAGCCGTTCGATCCGAACCGCCTCGAAGACTTCCTCGGCGGCATTCTGCAGATTTATGGCGAGCGTTTGCTGCGCTACAAGGGCGTGCTGTACATGAAGGGCGTCGATCGCAAGGTCGTGTTCCAGGGCGTGCATCAGATGATGGGCAGCGACCTCGCCGGCAAGTGGATGCCGATCGAAAAGAAGAACAGCAAGATGGTGTTCATCGGCATCGAGCTGCCGCAGGATCTGATCACCGACGGTCTCGACGCCTGTCTCGTGAAGTAATCCGGCACGTATCTCGCTTGGATCGTGCCATTCACGCGGGGCGAGAACGGGCATCAGATTAAAACGCCGCACGCGAATGCCTCGCGTGCGGCGTTTTTCACGATTGACTTTCGATGCGCGTATGTAATCGCGGCCACGAACCGACATCGCTTTTTGCACGTCCAGGCGTTATATTTTTGAAATTCCGTCGCGAATTGACAGGGTTTTCCTCGTTATCGTCGGAATTTGCGGTTCAGTTACAATACAGCCCCACTGGAGAAGGGCAGTCTCGCCGGATGTGTGTCGATCAGACGCTCGCTCGGCGGAAGTCAGGAGAAGGGATGTCCCGTCGGGACGATGCCTCGATTTGCCGGGGGAAGGCAAATCAAGACAAAGCACCGGGGCCGGAAATCCCGGGCCATGCGAATGCGCCCGGTCATCCGGAGCATCATCCAAGATCGGTTTCCAGAGGAGTTCGGCCCCGCATCGGCGCATCGCGCAGCCCAAGCGCACTGATGCGCTGCATGCGGGCAACGCAAGTGCGGGCGTTGCGAAGACATCGCCTTACATTGAAGAAGCAAGCAGATGACAACGAAACTCTTGACCGAAGCCGAAATCCTGAAGATGAGCGAGAAGGACTACATGAACGAGGATCAACTCGCCTTCTTCAAGAACCGGCTCGAGCAGTTGCAAGCGGACATTCTGAAGAATGCCGGCCAAACGACCGAAAATCTGCGGGAAACGGTGATCGTGCCGGACCCGGCGGATCGCGCGACCATCGAGGAAGAACATGCACTGGAACTGCGCACGCGTGATCGCGAACGCAAGCTCCTGAAAAAGGTGCAGCAGTCGCTCGCGCGCATCGATTCGGGCGATTACGGCTGGTGCGAAGAGACCGGCGAACCGATCGGCATTCCGCGCCTGCTCGCGCGTCCGACGGCCACCCTCTCGCTCGAAGCTCAGGAACGCCGCGAACTGCGCCAGAAGCTTTTCGGCGACTGAAATCGCCGTTGGCAGGCGAGCGTCGCGGGACCGGCCCGCCACGGGGAAGACGCCGCCGCAAAAAGCTGCACACAAGCATTCGCATCAGGAAAAGGGCACCCATCGAACGGGTGCCTTTTTTGCTTTCCGACAGGTAAAAACGGCGAGCGCCGGCACCGTACGTCTTGATAAATCTCGCGCCGCCCTAAAATGCTTTCGACGCGCCCCGCAAAAGCATCATCGCGACGGGCGCGTGCGCGGCGCCGTCCGCCCGAGGCCTCGAGCCTGGACGGAACCCCGCGCCGTGCACTCCATCGAATTCTCGACTGCGTGGCGGCCGGTCGCTCGACGACGAAACCGCCCCGCGTCCCTCTGGTTTTCACAAGGAACGCACATGGAACAATTTCACGGCACGACCATCGTCTCCGTGCGCCGCGACGGCAAGGTCGCGCTGGGCGGCGATGGTCAGGTGACGCTCGGCAACATCGTCATGAAAGGGGGCGCGAAGAAAGTGCGCCGCATCTATGGCGGCAAGGTGCTGGTCGGCTTCGCCGGCGGCACCGCCGACGCGTTCTCGCTGCTCGATCGATTCGAAGCGAAGCTCGAGAAACATCAGGGCAATCTGACGCGCGCCGCCGTCGAACTGGCGAAGGACTGGCGCACCGACCGCATGCTGCGCCGGCTCGAAGCGATGCTGATCACGGCCGACAAGGACACGACGCTCGTCATCACCGGCAACGGCGACGTGCTCGATCCCGAACACGGCATCGCCGCGATCGGCTCGGGCGGCGCCTACGCGCAAGCCGCGGCGCAGGCGCTGATCGAGAATACGGATCTCGCGCCGCGCGAGATCGTCGAGAAGGCGCTCACCATCGCCGGCGACATGTGCATCTACACCAACCACAACCGCGTCATCGAGACGATCGAATAAAGGACCCAAGCGATGACCACCATGACTCCCTCCGAAATCGTCTCCGAACTCGACAAGCACATCATCGGCCAAGGACGCGCGAAGAAGGCGGTTGCCGTCGCGTTGCGCAACCGCTGGCGCCGCCAGCAGGTCGCCGAGCCGCTGCGCCAGGAAATCACGCCGAAGAACATCCTGATGATCGGGCCGACGGGCGTCGGCAAGACCGAGATCGCGCGCCGTCTCGCGAAGCTCGCGGACGCGCCGTTCATCAAGATCGAAGCGACCAAGTTCACCGAGGTGGGCTACGTCGGGCGCGATGTGGACAGCATCGTGCGCGATCTGATCGAGATTTCCGTCAAGCAGACGCGTGAATCCGAGATGAAGAAGGTGCGCACCAAGGCGGAAGATCGCGCCGAGGACCGCATTCTCGACATTCTCTTGCCGAGCGCGCGCCCGGTCGGCTTCGGCGCGGCCGAGTCGTCGAGCAGCGAGGGCGACAACGCCACGCGTCAGACTTTCCGCAAGCGCCTGCGCGAAGGCGCGCTCGACGACAAGGAAATCGAGCTCGATGTGGAAATGCCGCAAGTCGGCATGGACATCATGGGGCCGCCGGGCATGGAAGACATGACCGAGCAGATCCGCTCGATGTTCGCGAACATCGGCGGCGGCAAGAAGACGCGGCGCAAGGTGAAGGTGAAGGAAGCGCTCAAGCTCCTCACCGATGAAGAAGCCGGCAAGATGCTCAACGACGAAGAGGTCAAGAGCAAGGCGGTGCAGAACGTCGAGCAGAACGGTATCGTGTTTCTCGACGAAATCGACAAGATCGCGTCGCGCAGCGAGGCGGGCGGCGCCGAGGTGTCGCGCGCGGGCGTGCAGCGCGACCTGCTGCCGCTCGTCGAAGGCACGACCATCAACACGAAGTACGGGATGATCAAGACGGATCACATCCTGTTCATCGCGAGCGGTGCGTTCCATCTGGCCAAGCCGAGCGATCTGATTCCCGAGCTGCAAGGGCGTTTCCCGATTCGCGTCGAGCTGGATTCGCTCTCCGTCGGCGACTTCGAATCGATCCTGAATTCGACCGACGCGAGCCTCGTCAAGCAGTACAAGGCGCTGCTCGCAACCGAAGACGTCGAACTCGATTTCACCGACGAAGGCATCCGGCGTCTCGCGGAAATTGCGTACTCGGTGAACGAAAAGACCGAGAACATCGGCGCGCGGCGGCTTTATACCGTCATCGAAAAGCTGCTGGAGGAAGTCTCGTTCGCGGCGGGCAATCATGCGGGCCAGCCGGTGCGGATCGACGCGGCTTACGTGGACCGCGCGCTCGGCGATGTGGCGCAGGACGAGGACTTGTCGCGCTACGTGCTGTAACGACGGCGGCGTTGTCCAGTAAAGAACCGGGTTGCAGGGCCCGGTTTTTTTCGTCTGACGCAAATGCACCGGACGAAAAAAAGCCCGCCTAGTTGGCGGGCTGAATCCATATCAGGAGGAGACATGGAGGAGACAGTTCCAATAATACACAGGCACTTGATGCGACGCAATAGAAATTTCGGTAAAAACCCCTATAGCTTCCATTTGTGGTATCTGCGCGTCATTTTTCGGATTCCGCCCGCCGATGACACAGCAAGAAACGGCGCGTAACCTCATCTGCGCGGCTCTACAGTGGTCCCGTACCCAAGAGCCATCGAGGTCGTCATGAAAACCGTAGCAGATTCTGTCTTTTCGTCCGATCAATGCCGCTGGCAAGCGGTCGTCGATCGGGACGAGCGCGCCGACGGCGCCTTCTTCTTCGCCGTGCGCACGACCGGCGTGTTTTGCCGGCCGTCGTGCGCTTCGCGTGCGCCGCGTCGCGAGAACGTCGAATTCTTCCCGACCACAGACGCAGCCGAAGCGGCCGGATACCGCGCGTGCAAGCGCTGCCAGCCGACGAGCCTGCCGCGCGAACTGGCGATCGTCGAGCGCGCGTGCAAGGTGCTCGACGCCGATCCGCAGCAGCGCGTCACGCTCGCGCAACTGAGCGACGCCGTGCACGTGAGCCCGTTCCATCTGCAGCGTCTGTTTTCGCGGATTGTCGGCATTTCGCCGCGGCAGTATCAGGCGGCGCAACGCGCGGGCGTGCTGCGCGACGCGTTGCAGCGCGGCCGCGACGTCACGCGCGCGACGCACGACGCCGGCTTCGGATCGCCATCGCGTATGTATGAAGCCGTGCCTACCGAACTGGGGATGACGCCGTCGGCTTACAAGCGCAAGGGCGCGGGACTGACCGTGCGTTACGCGACCGCCACGACGCCGCTCGGCACGGTGCTCGTCGCCGCCACCGACAAGGGCGTCTGCAAGATCGCTTTCGGCGACGATGCGAATACGCTCGCCGAGCAACTCGCCGCCGACTTTGCGCAGGCCGAACGCGTCGAGGATGCCGCGAAGATGGAGCCGTTCATCGCGCAGATTCGCGCTTATCTGCAAGGCACGCGCGAGCGTTTCGACTTGCCGCTCGACATCGGCGCGACCGCGTTTCAGCGGCGCGTGTGGGACGCGCTGCGCTCCATCCCGTACGGGCAGACGCGCAGTTACAGCGATATCGCCGAATCGCTCGGTTCGCCGCGCGCGGTGCGGGCCGTGGCGAATGCGTGCGGATCGAATCCGGTGGCGCTCGCGATTCCGTGCCATCGCGTGATCGGCAAGGACGGGGCGATCTCGGGCTATCGCTGGGGCAAGCCGCGCAAGGAAGCGTTGCTCGAAACCGAGCGCACGCGCAACCAAACCAACAAGGTTGCATGAAGCACGGGCGCTCGCCGTCGACATGACGCGCGAGCGCTTCGATTTCCCTCGCGAACCGGCTCCGGAACGCACCCCGCGAAACGCCCGAAAACCCCGCAATCCCTTGCCTGGTCTGGGTTCAAGCACGCCTGACACCGAGATGTTAAAGTGCCCGCTACCCTAAAAATACGACCGGGCGAATGCCGCTCGCGCTCGCGCTCCTCGCAGATTGCTTCAATGACAAACAAGAATTCCGCTCACTCCAAGGCCGGCGCTTACGAGCGCAGGCTTGCCGCGCTCGCGTCCGGCCCGCATGCCGATGCGTTGCGCCAAGGCTTGCGCGGCATCGAGAAGGAGAGCCTGCGCGTGACGCCGCAAGGCAAGCTCGCGATGACGCCGCATCCGCGTGCGTTCGGCTCGGCGCTGACGCATCCGCTCATCACGACCGATTACTCTGAAGCACTGGTCGAGCTCATCACGCCCGCCGAATCCGATATCTCGATCACGCTCGATCGCCTCGACGCGCTGCATCGATTCGCCTACGCGCATATGGGCGAGGAGCTGCTGTGGAACGACTCGATGCCGAACTCGCTGCCGCCCGAGGACGAGATTCCGTTCGGCTACTACGGGACGTCGAATATCGGCAGGCTGAAGACCGTCTACCGGCGCGGGCTCGCGCTGCGCTATGGCCGCACGATGCAATGCATCGCGGGCATTCACTACAACTATTCGCTCAACGAAAATGTCTGGCGCGCGTGGCAGGCGCTCGACAAGACGAGCACGCTGTCCGCGAAAGATTTTCAGTCCGAACGCTATTTCGCGCTGATCCGCAACTTCCGCCGCACGAACTGGCTGTTGATGTATCTGTTCGGCGCGTCGCCGGCGCTGAACAAGCGCTTCGTCGAAGGCAAGACGCATCATCTCGAACAATTCGATGCCGACACGTTCCATCTGCCGCACGCGACCAGCCTGCGCATGAGCGATCTCGGCTACGCGAACAATCCCGCGCAGGCGGATCTGCTGCCGAGCTACGACAACCTCGACGCCTATCTCGACGTGCTCGCCAAAGCCGTGAGTCAGCCGTATGCGCCGTATGAAGCCATCGGCACGCGGCGCGACGGCGAATGGGTGCAGATCAACGCGAACGTCCTGCAGATCGAAAACGAGTTCTACTCGACGATCCGCCCGAAACGCGTCGCGCACTCGGGAGAGCGTCCGCTGCACGCGTTGGCGGAGCGCGGCGTGCAGTACATCGAAGTACGTTGCCTCGATATCGATCCGTTCGTGCCGACCGGCATCTCGCTCGAAACCGCGCGCTTTCTCGACGCCTATCTCCTCTACTGCGCGCTGGAGGACAGCCCGTTGCTGCCGTTCGACGCGAACATCGAGGCGAACGGCAATTTCAGCACGGTGGCGAAGGAAGGACGCAAGCCTGGCCTCACGCTACAACGCGACGGCGTGAACGTGCCGATGCAGCAATGGGCCGAAGAACTGTTCGATGCGATCGAACCCGTCGCGAAGACGCTCGACGCGCTCAACGGCAATGACGAGCACACGCGCGCGCTCGTGGCGCTGCGGCCGCGTATCGCCGATGCATCGCTCACGCCGTCCGCCCGCGTGCTGCAGACGATGCGCGACAAGCAGCAGACCTTCGACGAGTTCGCGCTCGAACTCAGCGCGCGTCATGCGGAAGGTTTTCGCGCGCGCCCGCTGTCCGTCGATGAAGAACGAGCGATGGAAGAGCTGGCAGCGAAATCCCTGGTGGAACAGACCGTGGTGGAAAGCAGCGACACCGAATCTTTCGATGCATTCATCGCGGCATATCAGGTCTACACGCTGAACCCCGCGAGCGCGTGATCGCTTTTGCTGCATCTGGCAGGTTTTTCCGGACAGTCGCCTTTGGCCGCTGGCAATGCTTACCGGCTTATGCAACAGAGGGAAACGCGTCACAACGTCATCGGGTTTGGCGGGGCAAAATATGGCCGACTTTTCGACGATCGAGGGAGCAATGAAAAAGAAGTTCTTCGGCGCGCTCGCGCTGGGGGCGACGTCGCTCGCGCTCCTGGGCGGCTGCGCGGTGCAGGATCAGGTCAGCAGCACCGTCATGGAACAGGCCACCCAACCGCTCACTTGCATGAGCAAGGCCGAATGCGACGCGTGGTGGGCGCGCGCGCAAGTCTGGGTCACGAATCATTCGGAGTACAAGCTGCAGACCGTGACGGATTCGATCATTCAGACCGCCGGACCGTCGAGCGGCAAGCGCGCGCTCGCGTATCAAATCACCAAGACGCCGACCAACGAGGGCACCGCGACCATCGGTTTCGCCGCGCATTGCGACAATCCGCTCGGCTGTCAGCCGAATCCGTGGGAAGCGGGCGCCGACTTCAAGCAGTTCATCCGAAACGGTCCGGGGCTGCGGAAATCGGCGACGCCGCAGGCCGGCGCAATGCCGCCCGCCGCGCCCGGCGGCGTGCAGGTCATCCCGCTGGACGAGCCGGGCCAGTCGGCGACGCCGCTCACGCCTCAGTAATCTAGTGTCCCATCGAGGCTGACGCGCCCTTCTTCGGCCGCGTCAGCCAGACCATCGCGGCCAGCACCAGAAACGCATAAAACGAGATGCGGAAAAAGTCGTTGGTCGACATCATGTACGCCTGCGCCGACACGACGCGATCCAGTTGCGCCGTCAGCGCCTGCCCCGACAATCCGAGTCCCGAAAGCAGATCCGAGTATGCCGTCGTGCCCGCCGAATACGGCGTGACCGACTCGGTGAGCCGCGCGTGATGGCGGATCATGTCGTTTTCCCAGAAGGTCGTGCTGACCGCCGTGCCGATCGCGCCCGACAAGGTCCGCAGGAAGTTCGACAAACCCGCCGCTCCCGCTAGCCGTTCGTCGGAGACGCTGGACAGCGTGATCGTCGTCATCGGCACGAAAAAGCACGCGACGCCGATGCCCTGAATCAGTCGCGGATAGATGATCTGATGGAACGGCGTGTCGAGCGTGAAGGTCGAGTTCCAGTGCGACACGAACGCAAACGTGAGAAACGCGAAACTCGCGACCACGCGCAGATTCATCCGATGCATGTTCTGCCCGATCATCGGCGACAGCACCAGCGCGAGAATGCCGACCGGCGCGGTGGCGAGGCCCGCGAGCCACGGCGTGTAGCCGAGCACCGTTTGCAGCCACAGCGGCAACACCACGACCGAGCCGAAGAAAGCAAGAAAGCCGAGCGACGTGATGAGCACGCCCATCGCGAAATTGCGGTCGCGGAACAGCGAAAGGTCGATGACCGGCTCCTTCTCGGTCAGCTCCCACGCGAACATGAAGGCGAGCGACACCGCCGACACGATCGCCAGCGTCACGATGAAGCTGGAACTGAACCAGTCGCGGTCCTTGCCGAGGTCGAGCATCATCTGCAGGCTCGCGACGCCGATCACGAGCAGCGCGAGCCCGACGCCGTCGATGCGCTGCTGCGTCGTCTTGGTCTCGTGGCCGCGCAACAGGAAGTACGCGATGGCCGCCGAAAACACGCCGATCGGCACGTTGATATAGAAAATCCACGGCCAGGTGTAGTTATCGGTGATGTAACCGCCCATCACCGGGCCGAAGATCGGCGCGACGATCACGGTCATCGCCCAGAGACCGAGCGCGAGGCCGCGCTTCTCCGGCGGATAGCTGCGCATGAGGATGGTTTGCGACAGCGGGACCATCGGGCCGGAGACGAGACCTTGCAGCAGCCGGAACGCGATCAGCGATTCGAAGTTGTGCGCGAGGCCGCAGAGTGCCGACGCGATCGAAAACAGCAGCACGGAAATGGTGAACAGCTTCACCTCGCCCACGCGCCGCGCGAGCCAGCCGGTCAGCGGCACCGCAATCGCGGACGCGACGGAATACGACGAGATCACCCACGTGCCTTCGCTCGTCGCCACGCCGAGATTCCCGGAGATGGTCGGCACCGCGACGTTCGCGATCGACGTGTCGAGCACTTCCATGAAGGTGCCGAGCGCGAGGCCCAGCGTCAACAGGGCGAGGATGCCGCCTTTGAGCGGCATGGGCGCGGGCGGCGCGGCGGGCGTGCTGGTCGCGGATGAGGACATCGTTGGTTCTCCGGCGCGTGAACGGCGCCCAAAGCGCGCATTGCACGCAAACTATTTCTTGTCGCGGCATTCTCTGCCCAGACAGTGAAATCCGTGCAAGAAAACACCGTTTTCGTCGGATTATTCAGGGTAATGCTTCATCGAACGAACATGGCGCGCAATCTCCCGCCGGCGTATTGCCGATGATGCGCGCGAGCATCGCGATCAATAGATCCAACTCCGCGCGGCTGAAACCGCGCAACTGCTCGTTGAGCACCGCCGCGCCGATGACAGGCAAACGCCCGGCCGCGTCGCGTCCGCGCTCCGTCAGACTGAGCTCGACGATTCGTCGGTCCGCCTCGCTGCGCGCACGGCTCACGAAGCCCTTCTTTTCGAGCCTGTCGAGCATACGCGTCATCGAGCCGCTGTCGTAAGACATTTCCCGCGACAACTCAAGCGGCGTGCGTGCGCGCCCGGACGCCAGCAGCAGCATCACGCCGATTTGCGGCGACGTGAGGTCGAGCGGCTTCAGCGCCTGATCGGTGCGCATGACGAGCACGTTACGCGCCTTGGCGAGGTAATAGCCGAGGCTCGTTTCGAGTTGAATCGTGGCTGGATCGTAAAGCGGTTCGCTGTTCATGCGACATCGGTCAAACGGCTGATGCGGAAGTGCGACACCACGTCGCGTCTCGATAAGGCAACAATACCGAAAAAGCAATCAGCAGTATCTTGAAAAGTAGTTGCACAGTCAATATTATTCTATGCAACGAGTTATGCGCTTCGATGCGCCGCCCGAGACCATGTTCTGACCGCCTGCCGTCGTTTGCGACGCCCGAAGGACCTTCCAATGACCCGCTTTGTTCGCACCGCTCGCCGACGCTTCGGCCCCATCAGCAGCCTGATCGCCAACGCTTCCCGTCACTTCGTCCCGCCGAAGCTGAGTTCGTGGAAACTTGCGTTGTATCTGATCGTGTTCCTGCTGCCGGGCGGTTCGTTCGTGGTGCTGGGCATGGGATGGTTCGAGAATCGGAACCGGCGCAAGACGGCAGCTTCCGCACCGAAGAAGCCGCCCTCGCGGCCTCTGCTCGCCGCGCCCTGCCACGGCGGCGGCGCCGGCGGCGCGTGACGCCCCCGTAACGCGTCGTAACCGATTCCTGCTGCGGCGTAACACCCGCCTTACGGCGAACCCGTTACGCTAACGTCTGCCTGACGAGCGCGCATGACAAGCGCCCGTCGCGTTCCGTTACCATTTCGGCTTGCCGCGTCCGTCGCTTCGGACTGCGCGGCGCCGACAGGAATCCCGACAAGCAGATGCCGCATCGCCCCGCCTTTCCCGCTTTCACCGTCACGCGCCCGCTGACCGCCACGGCGCTCGCCGCCGCGCTTGCGATGTTCATCGCCGGTTGCGCGGTCGGCCCCGATTATCAGCGCCCCACGACGACGGTCCCGGCCAGCTACAAGGAAGCGCCCGAAGGCTGGAAAGTCGCGCAGCCCGCCGATCAGACCGATCGCGGCACCTGGTGGACCGTCTACAACGACGAGCGCCTCAACGAGCTCGAAACGCGCCTGAATCAATCGAATCAGAGCATCGCGCAGTTCGCGGCCGCGTACCGGCAAGCGCGGGCGCTCGTCAGCGAAGCACGCGCGGCGTATTTCCCGACGATCGGCGCGGCGGCATCGGCTGCGCGCTCCGGAACCGGCGCGGGCAACCGGTCGACCAACAGTTCCAGCTTCGGCCAGCAAGGCTCGGTGAACAACCAGTTCAGCCTGTCGCTCGATGCATCCTGGGAACCGGACCTGTGGGGCAGCGTGTCACGCACCGTCACCGCACAGAAAGCGGGTCAACAGGGCGCCGCCGCCGATCTCGCCAACGCGCGGCTGTCCGCGCAGGCCACGCTCGCGCAAAGCTATTTCCAGTTGCGCTCGCTCGACGCGCAGCAGAAGCTGCTCGACGAAACCGTCGCTGCCTACGAGCAATCGCTCAAGCTCACGCAGAATCAGTACGCGCAGGGCATCGTCGCGCGTTCCGACGTGATTCAGGCGCAGACGCAACTGCAATCCGCGCAGGCATCCGCCATCGATAACGGCGTCGCGCGCGCACAGTTCGAGCATGCGATCGCGGTGCTCGTCGGTGAGCCGGCTTCGACCTTCTCCGTTCCGCCGATTCCGCTCGACGCAACGCCGCCCACCGTGCCCGTGCAGATGCCGTCCGCGATTCTCGAGCGTCGGCCGGATATCGCGTCGGCGGAGCGCAAGGCGGCCGCGGCGAACGAGCAGATCGGCATCGAGATGGCCGCCTATTTCCCGACGGTCACGCTCTCCGCGCAAGGCGGCTTCGAAAGCTCGGTGCTGTCGCAATTGCTGCGCGCGCCGTCGCGTTTCTGGACGCTCGGACCGGACATCGCCGCGACCATTTTCGACGGCGGCCTGCGTTCCGCGCGCACCGAAGCCGCGCGCGCCGCCTACGATCAGAACGTCGCGACCTATCGGCAGACGGTGCTGACCGCGTTTCAGGACGTCGAAGACAATCTCGCGTCGCTGCGCATTCTGGAAAAGGAAATCGTCGTGCAGCAGCAGGCCGTCGAGTCGGCGCAGCAGGCGCTCGCGATCATCAACAATCAATACAAGGCGGGAACGGTCGCATTCATCAGCGTGCTGACCGCGCAGACCACCGCGTTCACCGCGCAGCAGAAGCTCGCGAATATCGCGGGGCAGCGGATGGTGTCGTCGGTGGGACTGGTGAAGGCGCTCGGCGGCGGCTGGGATGTCGCGCAGATGGATCGCGAGACGGGCGGCGTCGAAGCGCCCGCCGCGGCTGCGTCCGCTGCGAGCGCGACGCAAACCGCCAATCGCTGATTCTTAGCGCATGAAGGTCAGCGCGACCGTGTCCGGATCGGTATGGCGGCCGAGCAGGTTCAGCAGACCTGCGAGGTTTTCACGCTGATCCGGCGCGGCCGTCGCGGTGCCCTGAAACGAAGTCGATTCCTGCGAGATCGCGCCGTTGCCGGTCAGCATGAGCGGCCCTTTGCTCGTCGAAAGATCGATCGTCGCGGATGCGCCCTGCGCCTGCAGCGCGACGCGATACGAACCGAGCGGCTTAACACGCGAGACGCGCGAAGCCATATCGTCGAGCGTGACGACCACCTGTCCGTAAGTGTTGCGGTTCAGCAGGCGGAATTCCGTCCACGAAAGCCGCACGCTGCCATCGAAGTCCAGCGTGTTGAACGGCGCGCCCAGCCCCGCGAGCAGCGTCGCGGGCACGGCGATCTGGCCCGACGTGACAGTCGCGCCGCGCGTGGTGGCGTCGACGGTCACGGCATCGGGCATCGCGTCGGTCTGACGCATCGTCATGTGCACGCGGCCGGTAAAGAGCGGCAGGAAGGCCGTCGTCCATTCGATGCGCCCCGGCAGCAGCGTCGCGCCGGCGCCATCGGTGCCAGCGGCGAGCATCAGCGTGGCCGAGCCGCTCCACAGCGATCCCGCCGGATCGACCAGATTCACGTGGCCGCCAGTCGCTTTCGAGAACTGCGGCACGATCCACGCGGCGGGCATCATCGTGAGCAGCGTGCCGGCGACCGATATCACCATCACGAAAAGCGCCGGCAATGCGAGCCGGAAACGTCGCGTCCAGTAGCTCATTTCGCGCCGGCCGGTTGCAGCGACGCGGTCAGATCCACTTGGCCATCGGGCTTCAGCGCCGTGACGTGCGCCTCCGACACCTGCACCTTGAACTGCTTGCGCGCGTCGTCGAGCCACATCGTCCAGTTCGGGAACGACGCGTTCTTCAACTGGATCTGAACCGCCGCACCGATCACCTGAACCTGCGTCGGCTGCATGCCGTTGTCGGCGAGCGACTTCGAGAGCGCGTCGCGCAACGCGCCGCCCGTCGGCATCACGCCCTCGGCGGCAGGCGCGAGCGAGCGCGCGTCGTTGGCCTGCGCGGTCATCGTCGCGAGCTGGCGTTGCATCGCGGGCAGACTTTCGCGCAAGCGCGCGCGGCCTTCGTAGGCAGGCGCCCACAGCACGAGATACACGAGCACGAGCCCGAGCGCGAGGCCGCCCCACATCAGCAGCGTCTTCTCGCGCGGCGTGCGCACTTCCCAGAATTCCGACAGTGAACGTGCGATTTCCGCTTTCATTGGCCGCTCCTGATCGTCCATTTGCCGGTGTTGCTATCGATCGAACCGTTCAGGCCGTTCGCCGCGAGGCGCTTCGTGAGGTCGGGATCGACCTTCGTTTCCGGCTTGAAGGTCACTTCCAGACGACGGTCGCGATAGTCGAGCCCCGCGACGCCGTTCACCGGCACGGGACCGAGCGAGCGCGCGAGCCCGTCCGCGAGCGATAGAAAGTCCGACGGCGACAGTTCGCCCGACGCCACCCGCAGCCGGTCGAGATTGCGCGACATCTGATCGGGCGCGTCGAGCACGACGGTCGTCTTCGGAAACGCGTTGAGCAGCAGTTCGGTTTCCTGCGCGCTGATCGCATCGCGCTGACGCGAGAGTTGCAGCCACTGCACGTTGACGCCGATGATCGACACGACGATCGACGCCGCCACGAGCGCGATCGGCACGCGCAGACGACGCATCGTCGCGCGGTCGAGGCGCCACGGCTGCGCGGCGAATTCGAACTGGCACAGGTCGAAGCGGCTCGCGACGGCGTTGCGCGCGAGCGCCTCGAACGTGAGCGGCAGCGCGCCGGCGACCGCTGCCGCGGCATTGCGCGAACCCGACAGACGCGGCTCGTCGCGGGGAAGATCGGAGAGCGAATAGAGCGTCGCGGGATGATCGCCCGCGAGCGCCGCGAGCGTCGCGGGAATCGAGTCGGCGGGCAGCGCGAGGCCTTCCCCAAGCGCCGCGCGCTCACCGCGTGCGATCGCGATTTCGATGCGCGGCGCGCCGAATGTGGCGGGCGACGGCGCGGCGAGCTCGCCGATCAGCGCGGGCGCGGTCGATACGACCTGACCGAGCAGACCCGCGATGAACGGCGTCGGCGGCGCTTCCGTTTCCTCGGCTTCCTTGCCTTCCTCGATGGGCGCCGAAACCGGAGCCGGGAGGCAACGCATCGCGGGCACGGCCTTCACATTGCGATGCCCCGCGCCCGAAAACGCGCCCAGCACGAAGCGGAACCAGCCGCGATCGATCACGGCGACCACGCGCTTGCCATCGGCGAGTGCGACCGGATCGACCGCGATATGGCACGTCTGCGGATCCTGAATCAGCTGATCCTCGACGACGTTCGGCAGCGCCTGCCGCAAGCGCGGACCCTTGAGCGGTGGCAAGGAAGCGGCGAGCAGCAGCGTATCGCGCGCCGCGACGATCAGCACCGTCGCGCTCGCACGCGGCAGGAGTCCGAGCGCCGAACGGCCGATGCGTTGCGGCTCGCCGCGCTTGTCGAGCAGCAGAAACGGCATATCCGGCAGATGCCACTCTTCCGAGCGCACCGCGGGATCACGCGGTGGTAATAAAACGATCAGTGTGCTCAATGGCCACTTCCTCTCATCAATGACTGCGGCACGTCTTCACTGCGCGTCGCGCGTGTAGACGATGCGCGTCGTATGCGTCGTCGGATCGCGATACACGAGCGTCGTGCGCTCCAGTTGCGCGCGCTCATGTTCGACGCTTCCGCGGATCACGAAATACTTCGTGGTGACGTCCATCTCGTTCGGATCGATCGTCACCGTTTTGACGCCCGCGCCGGTCAGCGCGAGCTGCACGTTGCCGACATCGTGGAAGAACACCGTCTCCCGGCGCGCGACGAACGCCTGCGCCTGCGACAGATTCATCCCCGGCACGACGGCCGCGATCACTTCGGCGGGCGCGGTGTTCATGTTCACGGCGGTCGTCGTCGGCAGGACGGTGACGAACGGGCGCAACTTCGTGACCGCTTCGGGCGAAAAGCCCGGCACATCGAGCAGCGAATCGACGGTGATCATCTGCAAGGGCGCGACGGGCGCGTTGCTGTCCGCGTCCTTCAGGCCGGGATCGTCGGTGAAATTGCCGCCACCCGTGCCGCCGCCCTGCGCGATCGCCGCGAGCGTCGTCGCTTCGTTGTTCGCGCCGGTCGCCATGGTCGCGCTCGCGCCCGTCTGCGTCTGAAAGCGCGTCGCGGAACGCGCGAGGCCCGCGCGCATCTGCAATGCGACGGTCTTCGCGAGCGAGCCGTTGATGCCGAGCATCGTGAGCAGCCGCTGGAACGCCTGAATCTGCGCGACGTTGATGGTCAGCACGCCGGGCGTCGGCGTCGAGACCAGATTGCGCAGGTTGAACTTCGCCTGCGCGTCCTCGATCGAGCCGGACAGATACGTCGATGCGCCTTGCTGCGCCCGCACTTCGCCGATCTGCCCGAGGAAATCCGACAGCTTCGTCTTCGCGATCGGCACGCCCCACACGCCGCCGAGATACGTGACCGTCGGCGAGGTATCGGCTTCCGAGCGCAGGATGAGGCGCGTCCAGTCGAGCGCGCTGCGCGAAATCCACTGCGCCTGCGCGAGCAGCCGCTGATTCTCGATACGGCGAATCTGCACCTGCTGACGCCACAGCATGCCCGACACGAGAATCGCCGCGAGCGATACCACGAGAAGCGCGCTGATGATCGCGACGCCGCGTTGCCTCTTCGGGTTCGGAGCGCGCATGCTCATTCTCCGACCAGAAACACGCGCGTGAGCGGCGTCGCGAGCGTGCGCGCGCCGACCGCGATCTGAATGCCCGACACCGCACGCGCGAGCGGCGCGTTGCCGAGTTGCGGCACCTTCAGGTTGTTGTCGTTCTGGTTGATCTGCGCGAGCACGTCGCTCATGCGCGTGGACCAGCCTTTTTCCGGGATATAGACGCGCGTCGCGAGCGAGGCCACGCCGCCCATCAGCGGAATCGAGCTCCAGCCGTCGCCGGTATCGCCCGACGACAACGCGCGCCGCACTTCGCCGACATTCGAAAGCGGCGGCGACGCAAAGCGCACGATGCGCCCGTTCGACAGCCGATAGCGCACCACCTGAAGCCGCGGCGGCGTGCCCGGCGCGAACACGCCGCGCACGATCTGCAGCGAGCCGTTGCCGACCTGCACGGCGGGCTGGCCGGCCTCGTCGTCGGTGGCGGCCTGGCGCGCGTCGATGCGCATCTGGTCGAACAACTGCGCGACGACGCGCTCGTCTTGCATCGCGTTCTCGATGGTCGCGCGGCCGCGGATCACCGAGTCGAGCCCGCGCCACGACAACACCGCGAGCACCGCGAGAATCGCGATGGCGATCAGCATCTCCAGCAGCGTGAAGCCGCGCTGCCTAGCGCGGCGGTCAGAGCGAGCGGTTCGTTTCATTCGCCACCACCGTGACCATTTGCGCCAGATTGCCGGAACGGCCCGGCGTCGAGACGAACATCTCGACGCGCCGGAAAATCGGGTTCGGCGTCTGACTCACGCGCTGCGTGCAGACGAGCTTCAGATTGCCCTGCGAGCAGTCGAAGGTGCGCGAGCCGATCGGCGGAAACTGATGCGAGAGCCGCAGTTGCGCGAGTTCGTTGTCCGCGCTCCAACCCGCGAGCAGCCGCCGATGCAGGTCCGCTTCGCCCGTCGCGAGCGAGCCGACCGCGCGCACCGATGCGGCGAGCGCCACCGCGATGATCGCCAGTGCGACGAGCACTTCGATCATCGTGAAGCCGCGCTGATGTCGACGATCACGCATCACCGCACCTGATAGCGGCCGTTGCCGCTCCCGACGATGGTCACGCGCCCCACGGCCGAAAACAGCGTGATTTCCATCGGCGCGTCGATGGCTTCGGTGCCGAACACGAGCCGGCTCACCGTTTTGTCCGAGTCGAGGAACTGGATCGACACGCCGGTCACGCCGCCTTCCCAGCGGCGCTGGCGCAGGAGATCGTCGCGCAGCGGCCGCCAGCCGTCTTCCGTGCGGATGTCGAAGCGAAAGCCGCCGTCGAGCGGCTGCCACGCGATCGGCCGCGCGCGCACCTGCGCCTCGTCGCCCGCCGATTCGAACAGCAGCGCGAGACGTTGCGCTTCCTCGTTGAGATCGGTGCGCGGGTTGCGCGTCAGTTGCAGCGACGCGAGCGACACCAGCAAACCCGCGATCACCAGCACGACGAGCATTTCGAGCAGCGTGAAGCCCGCGTTGCGTCGCGTATGTCGGTGCCTGTTCACGCCGCTGTCCTTCGTCTATCGTGCGACGATCATTGCCACGAGCCGACATCGGCATCGTTGCCTTCGCCGCCCGCCTTGTTGTCCGCGCCGTAGCTGAACACGTCGACTTCGCCGTGCACGCCCGGATTCAGATATTGATACTGCGCGCCCCACGGATCCGCCGGCAGGCGTTCGAGATAGCCGCCGTCCTTCCAGTTGTTCGGCACCGGCTCGGTCGTCGGCTTTTCGACCAGCGCGCGCAGACCCTGCTCCTGCGTCGGATAGCGGCCGTTATCGAGGCGATACAGCTTCATCGCCTGCATGATGGTGCCGATGTCCTGCTTCGCGGCGACGCGACGCGCCTCGTCCGGGCGGCTCATGATCTTCGGCACGATCAGCGCGGCGAGAATGCCGAGAATCGCGATCACGACCATGATTTCGATCAGCGTGAAACCGCGCTGACGGCGTCCCTGCGCCTGAGCCTGTTGAATTCGCATGCGGCGTTGTGTCCACAATTGCATGACTGCTACCTCTTGAATTGAAAATATCGTTTCCGGGCCTTATGCCCGGTGATGATTGGAAAAATCGCGCGGCTTCCTGTCTTTCGGAAGCCGCCGGTCATTCTATCGATCCGCTTTCGTCGCGTGCTTCATGCACGAGCGAGGCATCGCGTCACGTTCAGCGCACCCAGATCGTCGGTCCGGGCGGATTCTGCGGCAGGAAGATCTCCGACTTCACGCCGTTGCGCTCGATGATGATCGAACGCGCGCGCACTTCCGAGAGCTTCACGCCCTGCGTGAGCGGCCCGCCCAGCGACACGGCCTTCGCCGCTTCGCCGCCGTAGCTCACGATGGCCGCCGCGCCGCCCTGCAACGCGAGAATGCCGAACAGATGCACGTCCGAATTGGCCTGACGCTCCAGCCGTCCGCCGAAAATGGTCGCGGCCTGTTCCACCGACGGCGTGCGCGTCGCGGCCGCGGCGGGCAGCGGCGCGGTCTGCCGCGCGGTCAGCGTGACGACCCAGTACGTCACCGTCACGCAAAAGAGCGCGAGCGCGGCGAGCGTCAGTAAACGAGTTTGAAGGGCGTTCATCACTGCACCAGATTATTCAGTTCGATGATCGGCAACATCACCGCGAGCACGATCACCAGCACCACGCCGCCCATCGCGAGAATCAGCAGCGGTTCGAGCAGGCTCGTGAGGAACATCGTGCGCCGTTCGAGTTCGCGCGCTTCGCCTTCGGAGGCACGGTCGAGCATCGTGGTGACGTCGCCGGTCGCTTCGCCCGAGCGGATCAGGTGAACCAGCACGGGCGGAAACGTCTTCGTGTTGCCGAGCGCGCGCGACAGCGACGAACCTTCGCGCACGCGCACGATCGCGTCGTCGACGTTCTCGCGCATCGCCGTGTTGCTGAGAGTTTCGCCGGCAGCCTGAAGCGCGCGCAGGATCGGCACGCCGGCGGCGGTCAGGATCGCGAGCGTGCTGGCGAAGCGCACCGTGTTGTAGCCGCGCACCAGCTTGCCGATGAGCGGCGCGCCGAGCAGCCACCGGTCGAACGACATGCGCGGTCCGGGCCGCGCGAGAATGGTCTTCACGAGCCACGCGAAAATCACGACGCCGATCAGCATCGCCCACCAGTAACTCCGGACGAAGGAAGACAGCGCCATCATCATGACGGTCAGGAAAGGCAGCGCCTGCTTCGTGCTCGCGAACACGTTCACGACCTGCGGCACGACATAGCTCAGCAGGAACGTGACGATACCGAACGCGATGAGCGTCACGATGCCCGGATACGTGAACGCCAGAATGATCTTCTGCTTCAGCGCGTTACGTTGTTCGATGTAATCGGCGAGACGCGACAGCACGAGGCCGAGCTTGCCGGTATGCTCGCCCGCCGCGACGAGCGCGCGATAGATCTCCGGAAAGTCCTTCGGATGCTGCGCGAGCGCGTTGGCGAAGGAATGGCCGCCGAGCACTTCGGCGCGGATCGCGGCCATCAGTTCGCGGATGTAATCGCGTTCGGACTGCTCCGTCAGCACCGCGAGCGTTTCGCCGAGCGGCAGACCCGCGATCAAAAGACTCGCGAGCTGGCGCGTGAGAATCGCCTGCTCGCGCTGCGACAGACGCCGCCCGAGCGACAGCCGCTGCTGACGCTCGCCGCGCGTGCGCGTGCCCGCCGCCTCGACGACGAGCGGTGTCAGCCCTTGCGTGCGCAACTGGCTGCGCGCGGCGCGGGCGCTGTCGGCATCGAGCACGCCTTTTTGCGTCTTGCCCGCGTGGTCGATCGCTTCGAAACGAAAAGCCGGCATACGTTTACTCTCCGCCCGTCACGCGCAGCACTTCTTCCAGCGACGTCACGCCCGCCGCGAGCCAGCGCTCGCCGTCCTCGCGCAGCGTGCGCATGCCTTGCTTGCGGCCCGCGTCGAGAATCTCGGCATCCGCCGCGTTGCGATGGATGAGCGGGCGGATCGCGTCGTCGATCAGAAGCAGTTCATAGACACCGCGACGGCCGACATAACCCGACTGGCCGCATCGCTCGCAGCCGACCGGATGGTAACGCTTCGTGCCGTCTTCCTCGACGCGCTCTTCCTTGCACACCGGGCAGAGCTGGCGCAGGAGACGCTGCGCGAGCACGCCGAGCAGCGACGACGCGAGCAGATACGGCTCCACGCCCATGTCGGTGAGACGCGTGACGGCGGATGCAGCATCGTTCGTGTGCAGCGTCGCGAGCACCAGGTGACCTGTGAGCGATGCCTGCACCGCGATCTGCGCGGTTTCGAGATCGCGGATTTCACCGATCATGATGATGTCCGGATCCTGACGAAGAATCGAGCGCAACGCGCGCGCGAACGTCATGCCGATGCGCTCGTTCACCTGCGTCTGCCCGATCCCCGACAAGTCGTATTCGATCGGGTCTTCCACCGTCATGATGTTGGTGGTCGTGGTTTCCAGACGCGACATCGACGCATAGAGCGTGGTCGTCTTGCCAGAGCCGGTCGGACCCGTCACGAGCACGATGCCGTGCGGACGGCCGATCAGCTTGTCGAAGTGGACGAGCGTGTCGCGCGCCATGCCGAGCGTTTCGAGATTCAGACGCTGCGCGTCCTTTTCCAGGAGACGCAGCACCGCGCGCTCGCCGTGGCCGGTCGGCAGCGTGGAAACGCGCACGTCGACCGGACGTCCGCCCACGCGCAACGTGATACGGCCATCCTGCGGCAGGCGTTTTTCGGCGATGTCGAGCTGCGCCATGATCTTGATACGCGAGATCAGCGCGCCGTGCAGCGCTTTCTTCGGGCGCACGACATCGCGCAACGTGCCATCGACGCGAAAGCGCACGACCGACGCGTTCTCGAACGGCTCGATATGAATATCCGATGCCTGCTCGCGCGCCGCCTGCGTGAGCAGCGCGTTGATCATGCGGATGATCGGCGCGTCATCTTCCGATTCGAGCAGATCCTCGACTTCGGGAATGTCCTGCATCAGGCGCGACAGATCGACTTCGCCTTCCACTTCGCCGACCACTTGCGCCGCGCTGCCGTCGTTGCGCGCGTAGGCCGAATTGATCGCCGCGGCGAGTTCGGCGGCGGGCTTGCGCACGATCGACAGCGCGCCGAAATTGCGCGCGACTTCGGCGAGCGCCGCGTCGGTGGTGCGCTCGCTGATCCATACCTCGATGCTGTCCGCGTGCTGGTGCGCGAGCAGAATCTGCCCGCTGCGCGCGAAGCCGTAGGGCACGAGCCGAGCCGCCAGCGGCGACGCCGCGCTGCTCGCGCTCTCGACTGCACCGTTGACCGTGCTCACGGCCGGACTCCCTGTTGGCCGTTCGTCGCGGCGTTACCCGGCAGGGTGTTGGTCGCCGCGTTGCCCGGCATCACGTTGGTCGCGCCGTTCGCGGGAAGCGGATAGCTCTGCGGCGGCATCGTCGATTGCGGCGCGGACTGCATCGGCTGCGGCGCCGGACCTGCGTCCGGATTCTGCGGCAGCGTCGTGCTCGGTCCGGGGCCGCGCGTCGTGTTGCTCCAGTCCAGCAGATTCTGGGCCGGCGCGCCGCCGCCCTCGCTCGGACCGAGCGGCTTCGGCGGCATCACCGGCACATTCTGATCCTTGATGAGACGGTTGTCCGTCGTCGAGCCGTACTGCTGCTGACGCAGATAGTCGTAGCGCGTGTTGGCGATCTGCGTGGAGGTCGCCTGATCGCGCACGATCACCGGGCGCAGAAACACCATGAGGTTGGTCTTCGTGCGCGTCTTGCTTTCGCTTCTGAACAGGCTGCCGATGAACGGAATGTCGCCGAGCAGCGGAATCTTGCTGTTGTTATTGTTGTACTGATCCTGCATCAGGCCGCCGAGCACGACGATCTCGCCGTCATCCGCGAGGATGGTCGACTGCACCGAGCGCGTGTTGATGGTCACGCCGCCCGGATCGTTCTTCGTCGTGGTATCGACGCTCGAATCTTCCTGATAGATCTGCATCTTGAGCACGCCGCCGTCGGTGATCTGCGGCTTCACGTGCAGCGTCACGCCGACGTCGCGCCGGTCGAAGGTGTTGAACGCGGTGACCGAGGTCGCGGCGTTCGCGGTCGGCGTCGCGTAGGAGCCCGTCACGACCGGCACGTTCTGGCCGACGACGATCTTCGCTTCCTCGTTGTCGAGCGTGATCAGGTTAGGCGTCGAGAGGATGTTCGCATCCGCCGACGTCGACAGCGCCTGCAACAGGCCGCCCAGACCGAACAGGTTGCCGAAACGGTGCAGCAGCCCGATGTTCACGCCCTGCGCGAGCAGGCCCGTCGCCGATGTGAGCGCGGACGGATTCTGCGCGATCGCGTTGCCCTGCAAGGTCAGATCGACGATATTCGTGTTGCCCTGGCCGAAGCTCGTGCTGCCGTAAAGCGCGTTGTTGCCGCTGTTGGAAAGCAACGCGCCCTGCCACTGAATGCCGAGGTTCGCGCCCGAGGTCGCGGACAATTCGACGATCAGCGCCTCGATATACACCTGCGCGCGGCGCGCGTCGAGCTGGTCGATCACGGCGCGCAGGTTCCGGTAAACCGGGTCGGCCGCGGTGATGATCAGCGAGTTCGTCGCGGCATCGGCCTGGATCATGCCGCCGCCCTGGTCGTTGCCGGACTCGTTGTCCTTGTTCGACGAGAAGCTCGAATCGCGATTGCCGGTGCCGCCCGACATCGGATTGTTGCTGCTGCCCGTGCTGCCGCCGAGACCGCCCGGCAGAGGCGGCGTGCCGGACGTGCCGGTGGACATCGATGAACTGCCGAGTCCGTTGCCGCTCTGGCCGAACGAATTCGAGTTCGAGCCGGAACCCGACGTATTGTCCGAATTGCTGTTGCCCTTGCCCATCATTCCGCGCAGCGTCTTGGCGAGGCGCGTGGCGTCGGCATTGCGCAGCGCCACGACGTGCATGTTGCCCGGCTGCGAGGTGGGCGAATCGAGCTTCTGCGCGAGTTGCTTCGCCGCGGCGAGGCGCGAGGCGCTGGATGCGCGGAACATCAGCGAGTTGGTGCGCGCGTCCGGCGTGACGGTGACTTTGAGCGTGGCGTCCGTGCTGCCGACCGCGCCGGGATCGAGCAGCTTGTTCATCTGCTCGGCGACGTCGATGGCGTTCGCATTCTTCAGCGTCACGACATCGACGGAACGGCCCGCCGCCGTATCGACGCCCGCGATGATGCCCGCGATGCGGCGCACGTTGTCGGCGTAATCCGTGACGACGAGCGTGTTGTTCGCCGGATACGCCGCGATGGTGTTGTTCGGCGAGATCAGCGGGCGCAGCACCGGCAAGAGATTGTTCGCCGATTCGTTACGCAACTGAAAGACCTGCGTGATCACCTGATCGCCGCGCGCGGCCGGCGTATTGCCGACATACGTGGGCACGCCCTGCAGCTTGGCGTCGGCTTCGGGCACGACTTTCAGGACGCCGTGATCCTGCACGAGCGCGAAGCCCTGCATGCGCAGCGACGACTGGAGCGTCTTCAGCGCCTGCTCCTCGGGAACCGAATTCTCCGAGACCAGGTTGAGTTGCCCCTTCACGCGGGGATCGACGATGATCGTTTTGCCGGTAGCGGCGCCGATCGCTTTCGCGACCTGGTCGATGTCCGCGTTGACGAAATTCAACGTCACTTGCGCGTGCGCGGCTTGCGCGACGATAAGTCCCGCCGCCAGCAGTGCCGTCGCGTTACGACGCAGTGCCATAGGTTGTCTTCTCATGAATGTGATGTCAGAGCCGGGTCTCTTGGGGAGCCGGCTAAGGCAGCACCGCTCCTCAGCCGAGAGCGCTGCCAACCGCGTCGCGGGACGGATAGTTCCATCCCCTCGCGATCATTTTAAAAAATATGACGATAACAGCATAATGTAACGAAATTGTGCCAATTCGTTCCATATCAGGTTGCCCTTGCTGTTTCGTTCGAAACCAACCAGCGCTCTCAAGCTTTCGAATAACTTGCCGATAGACCGTACTTGGAGCGGTTCCAAAGGTCGGCCGATGCGCGCGGGAGTCGAATTGTACCCCGTCCAGAAGTCTTATTATTCATACATTTAGAACACGTCCGATTGACAGGTCGGGGGCGTTCTTGGGTATGAGGACTTCCGTCGGTCAGCGAGGCGTATGTCTGATAGCCAACTTATGGTCTGATTCGTCAGCCGGTATGATACGGTCGGTTCCGCATTCCGGGCGGTTGCAAAATGGGCGGGTTTTCCCCATGCAGTCCGGCCGCGGGCGTTGATTTGTTGGCGTTGGCGCCAAGGCGCCGCAACGGCGGCATGACGTTCCGCATGTGCGGATGGAGTAGAAGGAAGATGAAGAGAACACTGCGATTACTTGCGATATGCGTGCCGCTCACAGCGGCCGCCTCCGCGCACGCAGACTGCTTCGACGAAGCAGCGAAGTATCAGAAGGTCAATCCGCTCATCCTGCGCGCGATCGCATGGCAGGAATCGCACAACAAGCCCGACGCCATCAACAAGAACGCCAATGGCTCGACCGACTACGGGCTGATGCAGATCAACTCGATCCATCTCAATACACTGGCGCAGTACGGCATTTCGAGCGGCACGCTCATGGAACCGTGCAAGAGCGTGTACGTCGCGGCCTGGCATCTGCGCCAGAAAATGAACAAGTACGGCAATTCGTGGCAGGCAGTCGGCGCTTACCATTCCGAAACACCCGCGCTGCGCGACAAGTACTCGGCACAGATCATCGAGATCCTGCGGCGCTGGAAACTGCTCCAGGCCACGCGCTGAGCTCAGGCGCACTCGTCGCATGCGCGCCGCGTCCCGCGCGCATTTGATGCAAAATCCCCTATTCGATCGCCCGCGCCGTCGTCCTGACGGCAGCGCGGGCTCGCGCTCGCGCGCTCCATTCCCCGTCACGCTTCCACTGCGATGAACCAGACGCCATTGCCCATTACCGTGCTATCGGGATTCACCGGCGCGGGTAAGACCACGCTCGTCGATGCCCTGCTCGCCAACGCCGACGACATCCGCATCGGCGCCGTGACATGCGGCAAGGCCGCGTCCGCCGCGGATCGCGAAACCACCGAACTGCCCAACGGCTGCCTCGTCCTGACGCTCGGCGACCGGTCGATTGAAGCGCTCGAAAGCGCGATCACATGGATTGCGGAACAGCAACGCTTCGATGCGATCGTCGTCGAGTTGCCGGGCGTCGCTCATCCCATGACGATCGCCGAGCATCTCGCGTTCGGCGATGACGACGACGCGACCCTCGCAGGCCGCGCGCATCTCGACACTTTCGTCACCGTGATCGATGCCGCGAGCTTCCTGCGCGACTATGCCTCTTCGGATTCGCTCGCCGAGCGCGGTCTTGCGCAAGCAGGCCACGACGACGAAGACGATCAGACAGTCGTCGAAACGCTCATCGAACAGATCGAGTTCTGCGATGTCATCGTCATCAACAAGATCGATCTCGCCAGCGCGGACGAAGTGGAACGCATCGCGCGCATTCTTCACGGCCTCAATCCGCGCGCGCTCCAGGTGCGGGCGCAATCGGGCAACGTGCCTTCCGGCGATGTGCTGAACACCGGCCGTTTCGATTTCGATGCGACCGCGAGCGCGCCCGGCTGGCTCGCGATTCTCAACGGCGACGATGCGGCGAGCGACGAACCCGATGCATCCGGCGTCGGCCATTTCGTGTATCGTGCGCGCCGGCCGTTTCATCCCGAGCGCCTGTGGAACCTGCTGCATCAGGAATGGCCCGGCGTGCTGCGCGCGAAAGGCTTCTTCTGGCTCGCGACGCGCAGCGATGTCGGCGGCTCGTTATCGCAAGCGGGCGGCACGGTCCGGCATGGTCCGGCGGGGCTTTGGTGGGCGGCGCAAGATCGCAGCGAATGGCCGACCGACGACCCCGAACTCGAAGCGGAGATCGTTGCGGAATGGTATGGCGATCCGGATGACAACAGCATCGGTGACCGTCGGCAGGAACTGGTGCTGATCGGCGAGCATCTCGATCGGACCGCATGGCAGGACAAGTTCGACGCATGCCTTCTGACCGACGACGAATGGACGCTCGGCCTCGATGGCTGGCAACGCTTCGCCGATCCGTTCCCCGCGTGGGAAGTCGAAGAGCATGACCACGATCACGATCACGATCATGGTCCCGATTGCGATTGCGACGATCATCGGCACTGAAGGCGTGACCGGTTCGAAAGCGAAACGCACAGCCGAAAAAAAACCCGCCGATGGCGGGTTATGTATATCGGGCTACTTTGAGTAGCCGCACAATCGGCAAGAAGCTTACCGCTTGTTCACTGCGTCCTTGAATGCCTTGCCAGCCGTAAACTTGACCGTCTTTGCGGCCGGAATCTTGATGGACTCGCCAGTCTTCGGATTGCGGCCGGTGCGCGCTGCGCGCTTTCCCGAGCCGAAGCTGCCGAAGCCGATCAACTGCACTGCGTCACCTTTCGAGACAGCCTTCTTGATCACTTCGAGCAACGTGTCCAGCGTTTCGCCGGTTTGAGCCTTGCTGGCGCCGGTCTGAGCGGCTACGGCGTCGATCAATTCCTGTTTGTTCATTAAGGTTCCTTTATCAGTTTAGGTTGACACGAACAGCGCGAACGCGCCGATTATACGTGCGCAAACCGTGCAGTCGAGTAGGGACGGCCTTCTGGCGCGCCCGCCCGACGAATCGGCGTTGTTACGCGCCATCTCACCGGCATTGCTCCACTTCGTCGCCTTCACGCCGCCTCTATACGCGGCGCTTGGTATGATAGCGCAGCGCAAACCCAATCAGGATAAGGGTTTCAAAGATTTACCCTTATATTTTTTGGGCTCCCGGCGGTTTTTTCAGCGCAGAACAACTGGGTCCGATCCATGCTACGCGAGCTGATCATCGAATACGGCCTGCCGTTGGTTTTTGCCAACGTTCTGCTCGAATGCCTCGGCCTCCCGCTCCCAGCCTTGCCCACATTGGTTTTGACGGGTGCGATCACGGTCTCCGCGAGCTTCGCATCGGGCGCGGTTTCGGGCTTCGCGTCGGGTGCGTGGGAGCCGCTCGCGGCGATCGTCGTCACGGCGAGCATCGCCGCGCTCATCGGCGATACGCTCTGGTTCTGGCTCGGACGCCGCTACGGCAGCCGCGTGCTTGCCTTCATGTGCAAGGTCTCGATCTCGCGCGATACCTGCGTGAACCGCAGCCTCGACTTCTTCGGGCGCTTCGGCGTGCGCATTCTGGCCTTGTCGAAATTCATTCCCGGCTTGTCGACGCTCGCGATCCCCGTCGCGGGCGCGACCGGCATCGGCTTTGGCAGCTTTCTCTTTTACGATGCGCTCGGCGCGCTGCTGTGGTCCGGCATCGGCGTCGCGTTCGGCGCGATCTTCGCCGATCTCGTCGATCGCGCGCTCGCATGGCTCGACCTGTTCGGGCGCGGCGTGATCGTGCTCGCGGTCATCGCGCTCGCGCTCTATCTCGCCGTGCGCTGGTGGCAGCGCGTGTCGCTGTTGCGCAGGCTGCGCATGGCGCGCATCGATATCGCGATGCTGCGCAGGCTGCTCGATGGCGAACCGCCGCCGCTCGTCATCGACGTGCGCCGCCGCGAACGACGCGCGATGGACCCGTTCGCGATTCCCGGCGCGCTGCTGCTCCACGACGACGCCGCCACGCAGCTCGCCGGCATCGCCCGCAACCGCAAGCTCGTGACCTACTGCGATTGCCCGAGCGAAGTTTCGGCCGCGCTCGCCGCGAAGGATCTGGTCGCGCATGGCTTCACCGATGTCGCGCCGCTGCTCGGCGGACTCGCCGCATGGCGAGCGGCGGGCTACGCGCTCGAACCGCTGATGATCGAAGACGCGGTGAATGGCGCCGCGCGCGTCATCGCCAAGTCGTCTTCCGCCTGATTTGTCTTTCCCTATCGCATGACCGAATCCCTGCTTTTCGCGCCGCACGATCTTCCCGCGCGCTGGCGGCGCACACGCGTCTTCACGTTCGTCGATACGACGTTCAGCGCCTTCCTTCCCCTTTGGCAGCGCTGGCGCGACGACGATGAACGTTGCGACCGGCTGCATGTCGTCGCCACTGCAACGCTGAACGCGCTGGACGATCCACCTTCGACCGATGACGCATCGCCGCTCGCAACCGAGCTCGCGCGTGCGTGGCCGATGCGCGTGCCGGGCGTGCATCGGCTGGAGTTCGACGAGGGTCGCGTGGTGTTGACGCTCGCCATCGGCGATGACGCGCACGAGATGTTGTCGAAACTCTGGCTGCGCGCCGATGCATTCCATCTCGAAGCAATCGACGATCCGCGCAAGCTGTGCAAAACGCTCGCGCGTTTCGCCGGCGACGGCGCGACGGTCTGTGCGAACGCATCCGGGCCGCTTCAAGTGCCTTTGCGCCGCGCGCTGGAATCGTCGGGCTTCGAGTGCCTGTCGGCGGCGACGGACACGCGGCTCATCGCACGCTTCGCCCCGCGCTGGCGCGTGCGCCGCCACGAACCGCCGCTTCCTTGCGACGCGAGAACACGCGAGGCCATCGTGATCGGCGCGGGACTCGCGGGCTGCGCGGTGAGCGCGCGGCTCGCCGGGCGCGGCTGGCAGGTCACGCTGATCGATCGTCACGCGTTGCCCGCGCGCGATGCATCGGGCAATCCGGCGGGCGTGTTTCATCCTATCGTCTGGCGCGACGACAGCGTCGCCGCTCGCCTCACGCGTGCAGGCTTTCTCTATGCCTTGCGCCGATGGCACGCGCTCGAAGATGCCAGTCGCGACCTGATGCGCAGCGACGCGGGCCTGCTTCAGATCGCCGATACCCCCGACGACGCCGATGCCCTCGCCGCCGCCATCGCGCGCTTCGCGTATCCATCCGACTATGTGCAGCCGATGACGCGCGACGATGCATCGCGCATCGCTGGCATCGATGTCGCACGCGGCGGCTGGTTCTTTCCGCGCGGCGGTGCGATCTCGCCCGCGGCCGTTTGCGCCGCGCAACTCGCCGACGGCGCGGCCCGAATCACGCCGCACATGAAAACCGAAGTGACGCGCATCGCGCACGATGGCGACGTCTGGACCGCGTTCGATTCGAGCGGCGGCGAGATCGCCAGCGCGCCGGTGATGGTGCTCGCGAACGCACACGATGCCGCGCGTCTCGCCGGTCTGTACGGTGCGCCGACACGCAACGTGCGCGGTCAGCTCACCGTGCTCGATTCATCCGCGCTCGATGCCCTGCGCGCGCCGGTCGTCGGCGAAGGTTACGCGGTGCCGCTTGGCGCGGACGGCGCGCTCATCGGTGCGACCTATGACATCGACGATCCCGACCGCGACATCCGCGACGCGGGGCATCGGGAGAACATCGAGCGCGTCGCGGGCATGTTGCCGGATCTCGCGCTCGCGCCCGGAGAAATCCGCGCGGGCCGCGTCGCGTTCCGCTGCGTGACGAGCGACCGCATGCCGATGATCGGCCAGCTCGCCGACGAGAGCGCCGCGCGCCGCGATGCGCATCGGCTTTCGGGCGCGTGGCCGCTCGATCTGCCGCGCATGGCGGGTCTATATGGCGCGTTCGCATTCGGCTCGCGCGGACTCGTCTGGGCGACGCTCGCGGCCGAACTGATCGCATCGCAGATCGAAGGAGAGCCGTGGCTCATCGAACGCGAACTCGCCGACGCCATCGACCCAGCCCGATTTTTGCTCAGGGCACTTCGTCATGGAGAAATCGGCTCGACATAGTTGTTCCCGGCGCGCTGTGGATAACCCGTCGAATTGCCGGTGAAACTCTTGTGAACGCGATGTGCACGTAAACGGGACAACTACGCCTTCACGTTTACGCGCCCAAAAGTTGTTCCGGGTTGACCGCGCCGCGCCAACATGTTTACGGCCCGCTTCTGCTTTGTCCAAATGATTGAATGAAAAGACGAAAACGAGGTTATCCACAGAAGCGGCAGCCTCTTGTTAACTACTACTACGTTTATATACAGTAAACCTGTAAACACCTGACGGCGAGGCCATCGGTCGGGCGTAAACGAAAAGCCCGAACGTCATGACAGCAGCAACCGGTCAGCCTTTCCAGCCGGGACGAGAACAGGCAGTCGCTTTTACTTCATAAGAATCATGAGCTTGGACTTTCTGTCAGGGGAACCGAGGTATGGCACAATCGCGCTTCTTCCTGCGTCGCGCCGTTCGGACGGCGACCGCTTCAATGGAACGATGGTTGCGCGCCAAGAATCTGATCAACGAAGCCGCGCCGTCGTTTGCTGTGTTCGGCCCGGCATTCGAGCAGGCGCCGCATGTGTTGCCCGTGTCACACGGATCCGAGATCTCCGGTGCGACATTGGGAGCGTGCAAGGCGCATCGCAGCCAGCCGAACGCGTCGTCTAATCCGTGCACGGCCCGACCGTGACGCCGTGTTCGTTCGCATTTCGTTTCGCCTGAATGAACCAACGCTCGCATAGCCGGGCGGATGCGCCTCGCCCGCGAGCGCGCGCCGTCGATGCGAGTCACGCAACGGAACGTGCACGCTCTGCTGCAGCTACGAAGGAGAAGCCAATACGATGAATTCGGCATTTTCATTTTTGCCCGTCTGGCCGCTCGAACCCGATGCCATTTTCTGGGCCGGTCTCGCGCTCATTACGGCGGGACTCGCCGGAGAGCTTTTATGGCGTGCGTGGCGCCTGCCGCGCATCACCGGTTTCGCGGTGATCGGGCTGATCGCCGGCAACGCGGGCCTCGGCGTGATCGACTCGAGCGCGGGCGGCCTGTCGCGGCCGCTGCTCGATGTCGCGCTCGGGCTGCTGCTCTTCGAACTGGGCGGCCGGCTTGATCTGCGCTGGATCCGCCGCAATCCGTATCTGATTCTGTCGAGCATCGCCGAGTCGACGCTCACGTTCGGCCTCGTGCTGATCGCGCTGACGCTCCTCAACGTGCCGACGATGCCATCGGTCGTGGTCGCGGCCATCGCGATGGCCACGTCGCCCGCGATGGTCATTCAGCTCAAAACCGAACTGCGCGCCGAAGGCCAGGTCACGCAACGTCTCTTGACGCTGACCGCGCTGAACAGCATGTACGCGGTGATCGTGGAAAAGCTCGCGGCCGGCGTGCTGCATCAGGAGATCTACGGCAATGCGCTCGCGACGATCCTGCAGCCGCTCTATCTTCTGATCGGCTCGCTGGTGCTCGCGTTCCTGCTCGCGCGTGCCTGCAATATGCTGGTGCGGCGTCTGCCCGCGAACGACGAGCATTCGTTCGTTGCGCTCTTCGGGCTCGTGCTGCTGGCGATCGCGGTCGCGCACATCTTCAAGCTATCGACGATTCTCGCGCTGCTCGCCGCAGGCATCATCGTGAAGAATGCCGACGAGCGGCCGCAACTCTGGCCGTCGCATTTCGGCTCCGCCGGATGGCTGCTGACCGTCATTCTTTTTGCGCTGACGCTGACGTCGTTTCACTGGCGCGATATCGCGCTCGGCGGTGTCGCGGCGCTCGGGCTGATCGTCGCGCGTTTCGTCGGCAAGCTCGTCGGCGTGCTGATTTTCGCGAAGCCGAGCGGACTCGACTGGAAGCAAGGCGCGGCGCTCGGCGTCGCGCTGACGCCGATGTCGGCGCTCGCGTACGTGCTCGTCGACGACATGTACGTGCTCTATCCGGACTACGATCCGACGCTGCGGGCGATCATCATGTGCTCGATCGTCGTGCTGCAGATCGTCTCGCCTTTCGTGGTGTACCGTAGCCTGTCGGCAGTCGGCGAGCGGCGCGAGTGATCGCGCCCGCCCTGCCCAGGCATTGATCATTCAAGAGGCGTCATGGCACTCGAACCTTTCATCAACTCCGAGCCGTTCACGTTCGGCGTCGAGCTGGAAATCCAGGTCGTCAACACGCACGACTATGATCTGACGCGCGCCGCGTCGGACCTCATGCGTCTCATCAAGGACGAAAAGATTCCGGGCAACATCACGCCGGAAATCACCGAAAGCATGATCGAGCTTTCGACCGGCATCTGCACGACGCACGAGCAGGCCGTCACGGACCTCCGCAAGATCCGCGATACGCTCGTCGCCGCAGCGGATCAACTGAACGTCGGGCTCGCGGGCGGCGGCACGCACGCATTCCAGCAATGGAGCGATCGCCAGATCTACGACGCGCCGCGCTTCCAGTACATCTCCGAACTGTACGGATACCTCGCCAAGCAGTTCACGGTGTTCGGTCAGCACGTGCACATCGGTTGTCCCGATCCGAACAGCGCCCTCTTCCTGCTGCATTCGATGTCGCGCTATATCCCGCATTTCATCGCGCTTTCAGCGTCGTCGCCGTACATTCAGGGCGTCGATACGGGGTTCCATTCGGCGCGACTGAATTCGGTATTCGCTTTTCCGCTGTCGGGGCGCGCGCCCTTCGTGCTGACCTGGGACGGCTTCGAGGAATACTTCTCGAAGATGGTCAATACGGGCGTCGTCAACAGCATGAAGGATTTCTACTGGGATATCCGGCCGAAGCCCGGCTTCGGAACGATCGAAGTACGCGTGATGGACACGCCGCTTTCCGTCGACAAAGCCGCCGCGATCGCCTGCTACATCCAGACGCTGTCGCGTTATCTGCTGCTCGACAAGCCGCTCACGCCGCGCGAGGACGATTATCTCGTCTACACGTTCAACCGCTTCGAGGCGTGCCGCTTCGGGCTGGAAGGCACGTGCATCCATCCGCAGACGGGCGAACGGCGGACCATCGGCGAAGACATTCTCGCGACGCTCGATGTGCTCGCGCCGCATGCGGAAGCGCTCGGTTCGCAAGCCGCGCTCGCGGAGGTGGCCGATATCGCGCGCGGCGTCAATGACGCGACCTGGCTGCGAGGCGTGTTCGACAAGGAAAAATCTCTACACGAGGCCGTCAGGCAGCAATGTTTGCAATGGCGTCGATAACACCACGCTTACGCTGACACCTGCCAGCGAATGATCACGAAAGGCCGCTTCGCGAAACACCGCGAGGCGGCCTTTAACTTTGGTCCGTATGAAACATGTGCTTGACGAGCAAGGGGAATAAAGCGCTCGCGGCAACGTTTGAAGAAGAACCGATTCGACGTCCCTAAGGATTTCTTCGAGAAATCCGTATACAGACGTAATAGAAGTTAACAAGTCTTGCGCGACGCTGTGGAAAACGTCAAAAAGAGGTGCAGAGTCAACGCGCTAGCGCGATGATAACCACGCGGTATGCGCAGACGTCGCGACAGGGAATTCCGGACAACGGAAAGGTGCTCGACTTGACGCGCAGTGTTATCAAGAATACGCACACATAAAAGAAGACGCTTTTCCACGGGTTATCCACAGTTCTGCGTGGATAATTAAGGTGTACGTTTGTTCTATGTCGCTTAGAATGGCGACTTTGCTGGCATAGCGTTATAGTCGGCAGGAAAACAGCGCCACGAGCAGGACCATAAGACGGCGCATAGGAAGAGGGTTGCAAATGTCCCCATTCAGGCACCGCTAATTGGCTTGGCACGCCTGAATTTTGAGACGGCGGGGACCGAGAACGAAGCGTAGTTCGCAAGGTGTTCGGAGTATTTTCTGCGGGCGGCGTTTCGAACGAGGTGTTCGCGGCGGTTGGCGCGAACGTGCCGTCAGAACACATAAGCGGAACAACAAGCGAAAGACTATGAGTGAAGGCGTTTACGGAGAGCAGGCGACGGGGCGGGTGACCCACGGCCTGCTGAGGCTGAGCACCGCGATGCGCAGCCAGGCATGGGAATGGGCGGAAGGCGCGGGGCTGACGCCGACCCAGGGTGAAATTCTCGTTCTGCTGATGCAGCGCAAGGGGCCGATGCGCCTCGGCGAGATCGCGCGTGAAACGGCGTTGACCGCCGCCACGACGAGCGATGCGGTGAGCACGCTCGAAGGCAAGGGTCTCGTCGAGAAGCGACGCGCGATCGACGACGGCCGCGCGCTCGCGGTCCGGCTGACCGCGCGTGGCCGCACGGCTGCGAAGAAGGCGCTGCAATGGCCGGACTTCCTCGCGAAGGCGGTCGGCACGCTGCGCGAGGACGAGCAGGTGGCGTTCTATCGCACGTTGCTCAAGACCATCCGTCAGCTCGAATCGCAGCAGCAGATTCCGGCGCACCGCATGTGTCTCTCCTGCTCGCATTTCGAGGCGAGCAAAAATCCGAAGAAGGCGCCGCATCACTGCGCGCTTCTGCAGATCGACATGGCGGACACGGATCTGCGTCTCGACTGTTCGGTATACGAAGAAGCCGACGTCGCTACGCAGAAGAAAAGCTGGAAGGTCTTCGCCCAGATCGCCTGATTCGGGCCGACCGGGTAAAAGCCATCTGGCGTCATCCTGCGCTGTGAGGCCGCGGCGAGTCGGTTAGACTGTGCCCGTCGCGCCTCGCCGCGAGGCGCGGCTCGTCACTACTCCGTCCCGAGAATGCCGCCGATGAAACATGAAGTCCTGGCGATTCGCCACGTCTATTTCGAAGATCTGGGCAGCCTCGAACACGTGCTCGGCGATCGCGGCCATCTCGTGCGCTATCTGGACGTCGGGCGCGGCCGCATCGACGCGCCCAATCCGCTCGATCCTTCCTTGCTCGTCGTGCTCGGCGGCCCGATCGGCGCCTATGAGGACGCGCATTATCCGCATCTCGCGCCGCTGCTCTCGATGCTCGAAAAACGCATCGCCGCGGGCTTGCCGACAATCGGCATCTGTCTCGGCTCGCAACTGATCGCGCGGGCGCTCGGTGCGCGCGTGTATTCGTCGGGCACGCTCGAACTCGGCTGGTCGCCGCTCGAACTGACCGACGCGGGACGCGCGTCCGCGCTGCGGCATCTCGAAGCCGATGGCGCGCCTGTGCCGGTCTTCCACTGGCACGGCGATACCTTCGATCTCCCCACGGACGCGACCCTGCTCGCATCCACCGATTCCTGCGCGCATCAGGCATTCTCCTGGGGCGAGCACGTCCTCGCGCTGCAATGTCATCCGGAAGTGCTGGTCGAGCGCTTCGAGAGCTGGCTCGTCACGTATCCGGGCGATATCGCGAGGAGCGGCACGACGGTCGCCGCGCTGCGCGAGGACACGGCGCGTCATGGCGCGACACTCGAACGCGCTGCCCGCGCGATGTTCGGCGAATGGCTCGATCGCTTCGCCGTGGTGGACGCGCGCTGAACGTGTGATGGTATGAACCATCGCGTCGCATCCGGCGCGGTGCGCGTCCCTGCACGAAAGAAATCGCGGTGCTATTCTCGATCGCTCCTTTCTAGCGACGAGTCACCGCCATGAGCGCGCTGTTCACTCCCACGACCCTCCGCAGCCTCCAGCTCCCCAACCGCATCTTCGTGTCGCCGATGTGCCAGTACTCCGCCGAGCGCGGCGAGGCGACGGCATGGCACATGATCCATCTAGGCCATCTCGCGCTGTCGGGCGCGGCCATGCTGTTCATCGAGGCGACCTCCGTCGAGCCGGACGGCCGCATCACGCCGGGCGATCTCGGTCTCTGGGACGACGCCACCGAAGCCGCGCTGCGTCCGGTGCTCGCCGCGATACGCCAGTATTCGAAGATCGCGGTGACGATGCAGTTGTCGCACGCGGGCCGCAAGGCATCGAGCCGCAAGCCGTGGGAAGGCGGGCAGTTGATCTCCGTCGCCGACGGCGGCTGGATGACCTACGCGCCATCGGCCATCCCGCATAAGCCGGAAGAAACGCCGCCGCTCGCGCTCGACGCCGCCGGTCTGATCCGCGTGAAGGAAGCGTTCGTCGCATCGGCGAAACGTGCGGCGCGGCTCGGTATCGATGGCATCGAAGTGCACTGCGCGCATGGCTATCTGCTGCATCAGTTCCTGTCGCCGATCGCCAATCAGCGCACCGACGAATACGGCGGCTCGCGCGAGAATCGCATGCGTTATCCGCTCGAAATCTTCGATGCCGTGCGCGCCGCGTTTCCCGCCGACAAGCCGGTCGGCGTGCGCGTTTCCGCCACCGATTGGGTCGAAGGCGGATGGGGCATCGAGGATACGATCGCGTTCGCGGCGGAGCTGAAGAAGCGCGGCGTCGACTGGATCGATGTGTCGTCGGGCGGCGTCTCGCCGTTGCAGAAGATTCCGTTGTCGTCGGGCTATCAGGTGCCGTTCGCGAAAGCCGTGAAGGAAGCGACGGGCGTGAACACCGTCGCTGTCGGGCTGATCACCGAGGCGAAGGAAGCGGAAGAGATCGTGGCGAGCGGCCAGGCCGATTACGTCGCGATGGCGCGCGCGATGCTCTACGATCCGCGCTGGCCGTGGCACGCCGCCGCCGAGCTCGGCGCGACCGTCGATGCGCCTCCCCAGTACTGGCGCTCGCAGCCGCGCGAACAGAAGAATCTCTTCGGCGAGATCACCATCGGGCAACGTTGAAAACGCTCGAACATCATCCGGACGGTTGAGCATTCGCGCGCCGGGAGTGTAGGATACCGGTGTGTTGAGCGCGTGCGTTCAACCGAGTGAACGCGGCGCCTTCGAGGCCACCGCGTTTTTTTTCATCCCGATGTTCATCCCGATCGCGCGGGAGCGAAGCGTTATTTAAGGATTCGTTCGATGAGTTCACGCAGGGTCACCGTTCGCCGCTCCGGCGTACATGGCAAGGGCGTGTTTGCCGTGAAGCGGATTGCCGCGGGCGAGCAGGTGATGGAATACAAAGGCGAGCGCATTTCATGGAAGGAAGCGCTGCGCCGCCATCCGCACAACCCCGAAGAGCCGAACCACACGTTCTACTTCGCACTCGACGACGGCCGCGTGATCGACGGCAAGATCGAAGGGAACAGCGCGAAGTACATCAACCATTCGTGCGCGCCGAATTGCGAGGCCGAGGAAGTCGAAGGGCGCGTGTTCATTCACGCGTTGCGCGATATCGAGCCGGAAGAGGAGCTGAATTACGACTACGGGCTCGTTATCGAAGGCCGCATTACGAAGAAGCTCAAGAAGGAATACGAGTGCCGATGCGGCGCGAGGAAATGCCGTGGCACGATGCTCGCGGTGAAGAAGGAGAAGAAGAAAAAGTAGGCCGCGCCTGCTTCGTCGATTCGAAAGAGCCACGCGAGCGAGCGTGGCTCTTTTTCATTCCGCGACGGGTTTCTCTTCCTTGAGCGGCATCCGCACGATGAAGCGCGCGCCGCCTTCGGGCGCGTCCTCGTAGTGCACGGTGCCGCCGTGCAGCACCATGATGTCGTGAACGATCGCGAGCCCGAGTCCCGCGCCGCCTTCGACGCTCTGCCCGTCGCCGCGGAAGAAGCGCTTGAAGAGATCGGGCTGCTGATCCGGCGGCACGCCCGGGCCGTTGTCCTCCACGACGACTTCGCCGAAGCGGCGGCCGCTCGCGTCGCTCCATTCCGTGACCGTCATCGTGATGCGCGCGCCCTCGACGCGGAACGGCGGAATGTACTTGAGCGCGTTGTCGATCAGATTCGCGAGCACTTCGCGGCAAAGCACGACATTGCCGCGCACGATCAGCGGATGCTCGTTCTCGGGATCGTCGAGACGCTGGAAGCCGAGATCGACCTGGGCGGCGAGTGCACGCGGCACCCATTCCGCGCCGGTTTCGAAGGCGAGCGCGGCGAGGTCGAAATCGGCGAAACGCGCCGCCTGTTCGCCCGGCTCGGCGCGCGCGAGCGAAAGGAGCTGATTCGAAAGACGCACCGCGCGATCCGCCGACGCGCGCAACTCCTTCACCGCCTCGATGGCTTTGTTCGGATCACGCGAACTGAGCGCCTGCTCCGCGTGAAGCTTGACCGCGGTCAGCGGCGTGCGCAGTTGATGCGCGGCATCGGCGATGAACTTGCGTTGCGCATCGAGCGCGGTCTGCAGGCGCACGAGCAACGCGTTCATCGCGCTCGTGAGCGGACGGATTTCGCCGGGAACGAAAGTCTCGTCGACGGGTTCGAGCGAGATGTGCGTTTGCTGGTTGAGCGCGTCGGCGAGATCGGTGAGCGGATTCAATTGCTGATTCACGACGCGCCACACGATCACCCAGCCGGCGAGCAGCAGCAGCGCGAGCGGCATCATGATCGCGATCAGAAACTCCACCGCGATCCGATACCGCGATCCGACGCGCTGCGCCACTTCGACGACGATCGGATTGCCGGTAGGCTGCGGCACGCGCACCTGCGCCGCGCGCACGGAGACGCCCTGAAAGTGCGTCTCGAACACATACGCATAGTGGATGCGCCGCACGTTGGTGCCGGTGAGCGGCAGATCGGGTTCGCCGGCGATTTCGTCGTCGCCCGTGCTGATACGGTAGATGAGTTGCTCGACGGGGTCCGAGAACATCGCCTGCGCGAGCGGCGGAACGGTGACGGGCGCATCGACGCCCGCGAGCTGAATCTGCTTGGAGATGGCGGTGGCGAGATCCGCGAGAGAGCGATCGACGACGTGCTGCGTGTACTGCCAGGCGAGCCAGTACGCCATGAGGCCGCTCATCAGCGCGAGCAGGGACAGCGGCGCGGCGAGTCGGCGCAGCAGGGTGCGCCGCAGACTCGGGGGCGCCGGCGTCTCGGTGGCTTTCGATCGCGCCAGATCGAGCCAGTCTTCGCGGGCGAAACGCTGATCGCCCGCGCGGCGGGTGGGAAGTCGCAAGGCGGTCTACGGCAGGAGCGTCAAGCCGCTTGCCGGATCTCCTGAAGCAGATAGCCGAAGCCCCGCACCGTCACGATCTCGACGCGCGTGTTTTCGAGTTTCTTGCGCACCCGATGCACATACACTTCGATGGCCGTATCGCCGAGATCGCCGCCGAAGTGCGTCAGGTGATCCTGCAACTGCGCCTTGCTCACGACGCGGCCGTGTCGCAGCAGCAGCATTTCGAGCACGGCGAATTCACGCGGCGAGAGTTCGAGCGGACGTTCGTCGTTGAAGATGCGGCGATCGACGCCCGACAGACGCAGGCCGCCCAGCGTCACTTCGGGGCGCGGCACGTCGCCGTGCGGGCCGCTGCGGCGCATCACCGCACGGATGCGCGCTTCGAGTTCCTGCGGCTCGAAGGGCTTCAGCATGTAGTCGTCGGCGCCGCTGTTCAGGCCTTGCACGCGGTCGTGCAGCTCGTCGCGCGCGGTGAGGATGATCACCGGCGTATGGCGGTTGCTCTGGCGAAAACGCGAGAGCAGCGTCATGCCGTCGATGCCGGGCAAGCCCAGATCGAGAATGACGAGTTCATGGCGGTTCTGCGCGAGCGCCTGCTCGGCGAAGATGCCGTCGTGCACCATGTCGACCGTGAAGCCGGATTGTTCGAGGCTGCTTTGAATGCCGCGCGCGATGGGGCGGTCGTCTTCGATCAGAAGGATTCGCATGGAGTCGCTCAAGTACAATGGGTTGAGCTCAAGCGGGCGGGGCGGTCGGTGACATGCTCACATGCACGACGGGGCTGCGCGGGCTCGAGCCGGTTCAAAACTCATATCTCATGCGGCGTTGCGCGACCGTATCCCGGAAGCCGCGAGCAGCCGTACACCGAATGTATTTCCGCCCGGACATGGCTGTCATCTCGATCAACGAACTCGAAGCCGCGATCAACTACTGGCGCGGCCGCTCCCCGTCTAGCGGCGACGAGCTCAGCCTCTGCAAGGAGGCGAGCGCGCTGTCCAGGCCCTATGCGCTGCTGATTGTACAGCGTCAGTCCAGCGTGCTACCCGAGCAACTGGACGTCGACGCGCGCGCCGCGTGGGAAGCTTACGAGCGCTTCAGGAATGGTAGCCGAGACTGAAAGCTACCTGACATTCAAGCTTTCTTTTTCCTGTTCGAATGCTTCCATTTATCCCGTTTTCGCGGAATGACGCGCAGTTTTCGCCTTTCGCGGTGTCATGATTGGTAACACGCGCGTTACCTTGTTTGCTGCCGTAAGCAATTCGTCATAATGCGCGTGAAACGGCCTTTTTGCGCAAGGGGTTTGTGAGCAACGCGGCGTCGATGCGATAAAGTCGCATTTATCATCGCTCCCGCGCACATCCGCCTCATGCTCGAACTCGACCATTTCGATCTCGCCCTGCTCGACGTGCTGCAACGGTTCGGGCGCGCCACGCATCAGCAACTGGGCGAGCAGGTGCCGCTGTCGCCGTCGCAGATCGGGCGGCGTCTGCAGCGGCTGGAAGCGACGGGCGTAATCGAAGGGTATCGCGTGGTCTTGCGGCCGGAGAAGCTCGGCCTGGGGGTGACGGCGTTCACGAGCCTGAAGTTGAAGCATCACGGCGATTCGATCATCGAGCAGTTTCAGCAGCAGATCGAGATGCTGCCCGAAGTGCTCGAATGCCACGCGACCGTGGGCGACGCCGATTATTTGCTGCGTATCGTCGCGCCGGATTTGAACGCGCTGTCAGGTTTCGTGATGAAAAAGCTGATGCGCGTGCCGGGCGTCGATAGCGTGCGCTCGAACATCGTGCTCACGACGTTCAAGCGCAACGGCCCGCTGCCGCTCGCTCATCTGGCCGACGACGACTCGGGGCTCAGCAAGTCCACGTAAGCCAGCGGCACGAGATCCGCTTCGCCGACACCCAGCCGCGCGAACATCGCGTGCGCTTCCTGTTCGCCGCCGGCTTCGTCGTCATCCTGGCCGAGCACCACTTCCAGTTCGATGAAATCGCCCAGCCCGTCCACGCGATCCAGATGGATGCGCGTGCGTCCGACGAGATACACATGCCGCTCCTTCGAGACGATGCCGCGTGTCGTCAGCGCCTGGGCTAGCAGCGCGTGCATCGCTTCCGGATTCGTCACCGGGCTGCGCGAGTAATACGACACTTTCGGACCGTCGCGGTCGTCGCGCTGATAGAAGATCAGTTCGGACGGCGTGCCGTCGTCGAACTGACGCAGCTTGAGGCGTCCGGTCGGCACGTCGTAGAAGAAGTCCTGCTGGCGGAAAACCAGCGGCGCGTCGGTGGCGAGCGAGGCCGCCCGCTCGCGCAGCTGGTCGAACTGATGCGCGCGCGCCTTGATTTCGATGTTGCGTGCCATGAAGGCTCCTCGAACACGGTTGGATGGATCAGCGAGGGCTCAGACTAGCAAAGAATCGATGAAGCTCGCTTGAATGCACTTACGGGCGGACTCGGTATTTGCACTGAGATGTCTATTCAAACCGCCCATTGCGCGTCGATCAGCCGCAGCGCCGCGGCGATCGCCGATTCCTCGCGGCGTTCCGCAAGCGCGACGAAAGACAACTGCGTCGGCACGGTCACGCCTTCGACGATCGTCAGCGCGTGCGCATGCGCCTGCGCCAGCGCGATCGAATCCCGCGCGAGAGACAGACCGACGCCCGATTTCACGAGATCGAGCATCGACGGCTCCTGATCCACTTCCGCGACGATCACCGGCATCGCGCCCGCGTCGCGGAAGATGCGCGACAAAAGCCGGTTGTGCGCGGACTCGGGCGGCGTCCAGATCCACGGCAGCTTGGCGAGCGCCGCCCAGCTACGTTTGCCCTTGTTCACGCGGTTGTGCCAGCCCGCCGGCGCGAGCACGCGATACAGAAACGGCGTGAGCCTGACGACGTGAAAGCGTTCGCCGTCGCGCGTGCCGTCGATGGCCGGATCGCCTATGTAGTAGCCGACATCCAGATCGCGCGCCCTCACGCGGTCCAGAACCCAGCCCGACATGCCGTGCCGCAACGATGTTTCGATGCGCGGATGCGTCTCCACCAGTTGTCGCAGGAAGCCGCCGAGCCGCAGGAACTCGGGATCGAGAATCGTGCCGATGCGCAGCGTGCCGCTCACCTCGTGACGCAGCGCGGCAGCGGCGCGCTGCACATCGGCGGCGGCGGCGAGTGCGCGTTCGGCGTGCGGCAGGAGCGCTTCGCCGTCGCGCGTCAGCAGAAGTCCGTGCGACGTCCGCGAGAACAGCACGACGCCCAGCATCTCCTGCAGATTCTTGATCTGAAGGCTGACGGCCGGCTGCGTGAGATGCAGGTGCGCCGCGGCGCGCGTGAGATTGCCTTCACGAGCGACGGTGATAAAGGCGCGCAAGAGGATGTAGTCCATCGGCTGATATTAAAGCTTCTTATATCCCAGTTGAACATATCTCATTGGATTCGGGGATGCATCCGGCAGTACGCTCGGCCTATCCGCATATATAAGAGAGACATCATGGGCGAGACACATCGAAGCGAAGCGCAGGTCGCGGCGTTGACGCATTTCATCGGCGGCAAGCGGGTCGAAGGCGCGAGCGGGCGCTTCGGCGACGTGTTCAATCCGGCGACGGGCGTCGTCGCCTCGCGCGTGCCGCTCGCGAGCGCATCCGAGGTCGATGCAGCCGTGGCCGCAGCGAAAGCCGCTTTCCCCGAATGGAGCGAGACCGCGCCGATCAAGCGTGCGCGCGTGCTCTTCAAGTTCAAGCAACTGCTCGACGAGCATCACGACGAGCTTGCCGAAATCATCACGCGCGAGCACGGCAAGGTGTTCAGCGACGCCAAGGGCGAAGTGATGCGCGGCATCGAGATCGTCGAGTTCGCGTGCGGCATTCCCAATCTGCTCAAGACCGACTTCACGGATCAGATCGGCGGCGGCATCGACAACTGGAACCTGCGTCAGCCGCTCGGCGTGGTCGCGGGCATCACGCCCTTCAACTTCCCGATGATGGTGCCGTGCTGGATGTTTCCCATCGCGATCGCGACGGGCAATACGTTCGTGTTGAAGCCATCGGAGCGCGATCCGTCGGCATCGGTTCGGCTCGCGGAATTGCTGACGGAAGCGGGCTTGCCCGATGGCGTGTTCAACGTCGTGCATGGCGATAAAACCGCCGTCGATGCGTTGCTCGCGCATCGGGATATCGAAGCGTTGTCGTTCGTCGGCTCGACGCCGATCGCCGAATACATCTACACCGAAGGCACGAAGCACGGCAAGCGCGTGCAGGCGCTGGGCGGCGCCAAGAATCATCTCGTCGTGATGCCCGATGCCGATCTCGATCAGGCCGTCGATGCGCTGATCGGCGCGGCGTACGGTTCGGCGGGCGAGCGCTGCATGGCGATTTCGGTTGCGGTCGCGGTGGGTCACATCGCCGATGAGCTGATCGAACGCCTCACGCCGCGCGTGCAATCGCTCGTCATCAAGAACGGCATGGAAAGCGATGCCGAAATGGGTCCGCTCGTCACGGGCGCGCATCGCGCGAAGGTGGAAGGCTATATCGACGCGGGCGTGAAGTCGGGCGCGACGCTCGTCGTCGATGGACGCGGACATCAGGTCGAAGGCCACGAGAACGGCTTCTTCCTCGGCGGCACGCTGTTCGACAACGTGAAAACCGACAGCACCATCTACAAGGAAGAGATTTTCGGGCCGGTGCTGTCCGTGGTGCGCGTGCCGGATTTCGCGAGCGCGGTCGAGCTCATCAACGAGCATGAATTCGCCAACGGCGTGTCGTGCTACACGACGGACGGCGGCGTCGCGCGCGCGTTCTCGCGTCAGATCAAGGTGGGCATGGTCGGCATCAACGTGCCGATTCCGGTGCCGATGGCGTGGCATTCGTTCGGCGGCTGGAAGCGTTCGCTGTTCGGCGATCACCACGCATACGGCGAAGAAGGCGTGCGCTTCTATACGCGCTACAAGAGCGTGATGCAGCGCTGGCCCGACAGCATCGCGAAGGGCGCCGAATTCACGATGCCGGTGGCGAAGTAATCGAATCATCGAAGCCGCGCAAGACGGCATCGACAGGAGACATGTCATGAAGCAGAACGCGCGCAAGCTGGAAGGCGAATTCGACTACATCATCGTCGGGGCGGGCACGGCCGGATGCGTGCTTGCGAATCGCCTCACCGAAGATCCGAACGTGAACGTGCTGCTGCTCGAAGCCGGCGGCAAGGACGACTATCACTGGATTCATATTCCGGTCGGGTATCTGTATTGCATCGGCAATCCGCGCACGGACTGGCTCTACAAGACGCAGGCCGAACCGGGCCTCGACGGCCGCAAGCTCGCTTATCCGCGCGGTCGCGTGCTCGGCGGATGCTCGTCGATCAACGGCATGATCTATATGCGCGGCCAGCGCGAGGACTACGACGACTGGGCGCACATCAGCGGCGATCCGGGCTGGTCCTGGGATTCGGTGCTGCCCGTCTTCATGCGCAGCGAGGATCATCACGGCGGCGGCAATTCATGGCATGGCGCGGGCGGCGAGTGGCGCGTCGAGAAGCAGCGCCTGAAGTGGAAAGTTCTCGAGACGTTCGCGCAAGCCGCGCAGCAAAGCGGCATTCCCGCGACGGATGACTTCAATCGCGGCGACAACACCGGCGTCGGATATTTCGAAGTGAATCAGCGCGGCGGCATACGCTGGAACGCGGCGAAAGCATTCCTGCGCGAAGCGATGAAGCGTCCCAATCTCACGACGATCACCGGCGCGCATACGCAACGTCTCGTGTTCGAAGGCTCGCGCTGCGTCGGCGTGGAATATCGCGGTGGCGATGTCGATTACATCGCGCGTGCGCGTTTCGAAGTGATTCTCAGCGCGGGCGCGGTGAATTCGCCGCAGATTCTCGAACTGTCCGGCATCGGCAACGGCGCACGTCTGCAACGTCTCGGTATCGATGTCGTGAAGAGCCTGCGCGGTGTCGGCGAAAATCTGCAGGACCACTTGCAATTGCGCATGGCGTACAAGGTCAACGGCGTGCGCACGCTCAATACGTTGTCGGCGCATTGGTGGGGCAAGCTTTTCATCGGCATGCAATACGCGCTGATGCGAAGCGGACCGATGTCGATGGCGCCGTCGCAACTCGGCGCGTTCGCCAAGTCCAATCCCGACGATGCATCGATCAAGCGGGCCGATGTCGAATATCACGTGCAGCCTTTGTCGCTCGAACGCTTCGGCGAGCCGCTGCATGCGTTCAATGCATTCACCGCGTCCGTGTGCAACTTGCGGCCGACATCGCGCGGCAGCGTGCATATCGAATCGCCGGATGCGCACGCAGCGCCGCTGATCGCGCCGAATTATCTGTCGACCGATCACGATCGCGAAGTGGCCGCGAATTCGGTGCGTCTCACGCGGCGCATCGTCAGCGCGCCCGCGCTGGCGCAATATCGGCCCGAGGAAATTCTTCCGGGCATCCAGTATCAGACGCAGGAGGAACTCATCGAAGCGGCAGGCAAGGTCGGCACGACGATCTTCCATCCGGTCGGCACCTGCCGCATGGGCACGGACAACGATCCGGCCGCGGTCGTCGACAGCCGTTTGCGCGTGATCGGCGTGCGCGGCCTGCGCGTGGTCGATGCATCGGTGATGCCGACGATCACATCGGGCAACACGAACTCGCCGACCCTGATGATCGCCGAGCGTGCAAGCCAGATGATCCGCGAGGACAGGCGCGGCATAGAAGCGGAAGAAGTGATCGCGACGGCGCTTGCATGACAGATCGGTGACGCGCGCGCTTCACATGTCGGGATGACGCGTGAATGGCGCGCGCATGACGTTGCACAAACGATTGCTTATATGCGCAGGGAATAAGCACTCTCCGTGCCCCTATTGCGTGCACGTGCCGAAACTCCAAGCAATTCGTTAGTAAGTGCAAATCCCAATGATTGCGCTGCATCATTGGCGCGACAATGGCCCCGGAATTAGTGATGCTCGGCATACCTCGTGCACACTTTGTGCGGGCGCAACAGCGATGCATGAAGCAAAGCAGTACCGGGATGGAGACAACGTTCGGGTGCGCGCGGAAAGAAAAAATAAGGCGCAGGCGAATACGGATTTGCCCAGCGCTTCACTTCGCATGGAAGGGGACATGATTCTCGGCGACACCATTCTTGAAACGCGAGGACTCACGAAGGAATTCAAAGGCTTCACGGCCGTGAATGGCGTGAACCTGCGCGTTCGCCGCGGTTCGATCCATGCGCTGATCGGACCGAACGGTGCAGGCAAGACGACCTGCTTCAACCTTCTCACCAAGTTCCTCGAACCCACCGCGGGACAGATCGTTTTCAACGGCGTGGACATCACGCGCGAGCGTCCGGCGCACATCGCGCGACGCGGGATCATCCGCTCGTTCCAGATTTCCGCCGTGTTTCCGCACCTGACGGTGCTGCAGAACGTGCGCATCGGCTTGCAACGGCAACTGGGCACGTCGTTTCATTTCTGGCGCAGCGAGCGTTCCCTCGACGCACTCAATGACCGCGCGATGGACCTGCTCACGCAAGTCGGCCTCACCGATTTCGCCGATACGAAAACCGTCGAACTCTCATACGGCCGCAAGCGCGCGCTGGAGATCGCGACCACGTTGTCGATGGAACCCGAACTCATGCTCCTCGACGAACCGACGCAAGGCATGGGTCACGAGGACGTCGATCGCGTGACGGCGCTGATCAAGAAGGTGTCGGCGGGGCGCACCATCCTGATGGTCGAGCACAACATGAACGTGATCGCGGGCATCTCCGACACCATCACCGTGCTTCAGCGCGGCGAAGTGCTCGCCGAAGGCAGCTACGCGGAAGTGTCGAGGAATCCGCTCGTGATGGAAGCCTACATGGGCAGCGCCGATGCGGCGCTCACCGGAGCGCATGCATGAGTACGATCGTGGAGGAGCGCCGCTCGCGCGAGGCGAACGGCGCGGCGGGCAATGTGCCCGCGCTGGAAATCTCGGGTCTGCAGGCGTGGTACGGGGAATCGCACATCCTGCACGGCGTGGACCTCAAGGTGAATCGCGGCGAAGTGGTCACGCTGCTCGGCCGCAACGGCGCGGGCCGCACGACCACGTTGCGCGCCATCATGGGTTTGACCGGGCGCAGGACGGGTTCGATCCGCGTGAGCGGCAATGAAACCATCGGCCTCGCCACACACAAGATCGCGCATTACGGGGTCGGCTATTGTCCGGAGGAGCGCGGCATTTTTTCGAGCTTGTCGTGCGAGGAAAACCTTCTTTTGCCGCCGATGATCGGCAACGCGAAAGACGCAATGCCGCTCGACGAGATCTACTCGATGTTCCCGAACCTGAAAGAGCGCCGCGCGAGCCAGGGCACGCGTCTTTCGGGCGGCGAGCAGCAGATGCTGGCCGTCGCGCGCATTCTGCGCACGGGCGCGAATCTGCTTCTGCTCGATGAAATCTCGGAAGGGCTCGCGCCGGTCATCGTGCAGACACTCGCGCGCATGATCCTCATGCTGAAGTCGCGCGGCTACACGATCGTCATGGTCGAACAGAATTTTCGTTTCGCGGCGCCGCTTGCGGATCGCTTTTACGTGATGGAACACGGGAACATCGTCGAGCATTTCGGCGCGGGGGAACTCGAAGCGAAGATGCCGGTGCTGCACGAATTGCTCGGGGTGTAATCGATCCCGGGCGCGGCACATCGGAAAGGGCAACACCAGTAACACCGCATCAAATCAAAACTCATGGAGACTGGAATGAAAAAGAAGACCCTCGCGCGCCTCTCTACTCTGTGCTTTGCGGCTGCGGCGGCGAGTGTGGCGGTGATGAGCACGAGCGCCAATGCCGCCGACGGCAACACGGTGAAGATCGGCTTCGTCACCGACATGTCGGGCCTCTACGCCGACATCGACGGACAAGGCGGACTCGAAGCGATTCGCATGGCGATCGCGGACTTCGGCGGCAAGGTGAACGGCAAGCCGATCGAGCTGGTGTACGCGGATCACCAGAACAAGGCGGACATCGCGGCGTCGCGTGCGCGCGAGTGGATCGACCGCGACGGCGTGAACGTGATCATCGGCGGCACGAACTCGGCGACGGCGCTTTCGAGCGCGCAGGTGGCGGCGGAGAAGAAGACGCCGTACATCAACATCGGCGCGGGCGCGGACAACCTGACCAACGAGCAATGCTCGCCCTACACGGTCCACTACGCCTACGACACGATGGCGCTCGCGAAGGGCACCGGTTCCGCGGTGACGAAGCAGGGCGGCAAGTCGTGGTACTTCCTGACGGCCGACTACGCGTTCGGCAAGGCGCTGGAAAAGAACACGGCTGATGTCGTGAAGGCGAATGGCGGCCAGGTGCTCGGCGAAGTGCGCCATCCGCTGTCGGCGTCGGACTTCTCGTCGTTCCTGTTGCAGGCGCAGGGCTCGAAGGCGCAGGTGCTCGGCCTCGCGAACGCGGGCGGCGACACGATCAACTCGATCAAGGCCGCGAAGGAATTCGGCATCACCAAGTCGATGAAGATCGCTGCGCTACTGGTCTTTATCGCCGACATCCACAGCCTCGGCCTCGAAACCACGCAAGGTCTCGTTGCGACGGATAGCTGGTACTGGAACAAGGACGACAAGACGCGCGCCTGGGCGAAGCGCTACTTCGACAAGATGAAGAAGATGCCGGGCAGCCTGCAGGCGGCGGATTACTCGGCCGTCACGACGTACCTGAATGCGGTGAAGGCAGCCGGCACGACCGACAGCGACAAGGTCATGGCGCAGCTCAAGAAGGCGAAGATCGACGACTTCTACGCGAAGGGCTACATCCGCGAAGACGGCTCGATGATCCACGACATGTACCTGATGGAAGTGAAGAAGCCGTCGGAATCGAAGGAGCCGTGGGATTACTACAAGATCACCGCGACGATTCCGGGCGATCAGGCGTTCGGCACCAAGGCCGAATCGCGCTGCAAGCTCTGGAAGTAAGCGTTCGGTAGCGCGCAAGCGTTCGCGCGGCGGGCGGCCAAAAGGTCGCCTCGCCGTCGCAACCGCGTCAACACGTTTCTGACGGCAGGTTCAATGGAAATTTTCGGCATTCCGCTCGCCGCAATGATGAGCCAGCTGCTGCTCGGGCTGGTGAACGGCTCGTTCTACGCGATCCTGAGCCTCGGGCTCGCGGTGATCTTCGGCCTGCTCAACGTCATCAATTTCGCGCACGGCGCCCTCTTCATGCTGGGCGCGATGCTCGCGTGGATGGGCTATTCCTACTTCAACATCCCGTACTGGGCGATGCTGCTGCTCGCGCCCATCGTGGTCGGACTGTTCGGCGTGGTCATCGAGCGCTCGATGCTGCGCTGGCTCTACAAGCTCGATCATCTCTACGGGCTTTTGCTCACGTTCGGCCTCACGCTCGTGATCGAAGGCGTGTTCCGCTCGGTTTACGGCTCGTCGGGGCAGCCGTACGACGTGCCTTCGCTGCTTCAGGGCGCGACCAATCTCGGCTTCATGTTCCTGCCGAACTATCGCGCGTGGGTGGTGGTCGCGTCGCTCGTCGTGTGTTTCGCGACGTGGTTCGTGATCGAAAAGACGCGCATCGGCGCTTATCTGCGCGCGGGCACGGAGAATCCGAAGCTCGTCGAGGCGTTCGGCGTCAACGTGCCGATGATGATCACGCTCACCTACGGTTTCGGTGTCGCGCTCGCGGCGTTCGCGGGCGTGCTGGCGGCTCCCGTGATCCAGGTGTCGCCGCTGATGGGCCAGTCGATGATCATCACCGTGTTCGCGGTCGTCGTGATCGGCGGGATGGGTTCGATCATGGGCTCGATCCTGACCGGCCTGCTGCTCGGCGTGATCGAGGGCTTCACGCGCGTGTTCTATCCGGAAGCGTCCGCGACGGTCGTCTTCGTCATCATGGCGATCGTGTTGATGATTCGCCCGGCAGGACTCTTCGGCAAGGAAAAATGATGCAGAGAAAAGCGCTCTATGGCCTGTTGCTGATCGGCCTGATTGCGGCGCCGTTCGTCGGCGTGTATCCGCTGTTCATGATGAAGGTGCTCTGCTTCGCGCTGTTCGCGGCGGCGTTCAATCTGCTGATCGGCTATACCGGGCTGCTGTCGTTCGGGCACGCGATGTTCCTCGCGACCGCCGGCTACGTCGCCGGCTATGCGATCCAGTCGCTGAACTTCACGCCGGAGCTCGGCGTGATCGCGGGCACGGCGGCGGCGACGCTGCTCGGGCTCGTCGCCGGACTGCTCGCGATCCGGCGCCAGGGCATCTACTTCGCGATGGTCACGCTCGCGCTCGCGCAGATGGTGTACTTCGTGTTCCTGCAGGCGCCCTTCACGCATGGCGAAGACGGTCTGCAAGGCGTGCCGCGCGGCAAGCTCTTCAACGTGCTCGATCTGGGCAACGACATCACGCTCTACTACGTCGTGCTCGTCGTGATGCTGCTCGCGTTCGCGCTGATCGTGCGCATCGTGCATTCGCCGTTCGGGCAAGTGCTGATCGCGATCAAGGAGAACGAGCCGCGTGCAATTTCGCTCGGCTACGACACGTCGCGCTACAAGCTGCTCGCGTTCGTGCTGTCGGCGGGTCTCGCGGGCTTCGCGGGCGCGATGAAGACGGTCGTGCTCGGCTTCGAAACGCTCGGCGACGCCTACTGGACGATGTCCGGTCTCGTCGTGCTGATGACGCTCGTCGGCGGCATGAGCACGATGTTCGGGCCGTTGCTCGGTGCGGCGATCATCGTCGCGCTGGAGGACAAGCTCGGCGACATCGGCAGCGGCATGGCGCGGATCACAGGCGTGTCGTGGTTCAATTCGCTCGGCGAATCGGTGACGATCGTGACGGGCCTGATCTTCATCGCGTGCGTGCTGGCGTTCCGTCGCGGGATCGTCGGGGAGATCATCGCGCGGGTTCGGCCGCTGCAAGGCTGACACGATTTAGTTGGAAATACGAACGAATCGGGCACTTGCGAGAAGACCGCTGTATTGCAAGAAATACGCCCTTTTGAGGTGCTTTTATGCACCACTAGGGTAAATGCTAGGTTGTCGCATACTGTTGCGTTCTTTAATATGCGTCCTAGTTCTGTTGCACCCAGATTTTTTGAGGTGGAGAACGAGGAGACATGAGGCACAAAGTGCCCGACCGAAAAGCGCTGTTGGATGATTCCAACAGCGCTTTTTTTATTCCCCATCGATAATACGAATAAAATCCCGCGATTGATTTTAACGCGGGTTTTCCCGGGGTTTCCAGCGCACGCTAAACCCTTCAAAACGCTTGCTGCGCGGTGGTTTCGTCCGCTAAACTGCATTTCCCGACCCGATGGTCGGTGATTCACGGCGGACGCGAATCAGCGGCATATTCGCAGGCAATTCTCCACGCAGAAAACTGATTTACGGGGCGCAAATCAATGAAGTTGGCTTTACGCGGCAAGGCGGTCGCAATGGCCGTCGCGGCAATTTCCATTAGTTTCTCGGCGGCATTCAGCAATCCCGTTTTGGCGGACGTGAAAATCGGCGTGACGGTCTCGGCGACGGGCCCGGCGGCTTCGCTCGGCATTCCGGAAAAGAACACCGTCGCATTGTTGCCGAAGGAAATCGCCGGGCAGAAGGTGGAATACATCGTTCTCGACGACGCCACCGATTCCACCCAGGCCGTGAAGAACGCGCGCAAGCTGACGAGCGAAGATCACGTCGATGCGCTCGTCGGTTCGACGGTCGTCCCGAATTCGCTCGCGATGATCGACATCGCCTCCGAAACGCACACGCCGATGATTTCGATGGCCGCGGCCGCGAGCATCGTCGAACCGATGGACAGCAAGCGCGCGTGGGTCTTCAAGACGCCGCAGAACGACATTCTGATGGCCACCGCGATTGCGCAACACATGTCGAATCACGGCGTGAAGACGGTCGCGTTCATCGGCTTTTCCGACGCTTACGGCGAGAGCTGGTTCAAGGAATTCTCGAAGGCGGCCGATCTGGCGAAGCTGAAGATCGTCGCGAACGAGCGCTTTGCGCGCAACGATGCGTCGGTGACGGGCCAGGTGCTCAAGATGATGTCGCAGAACGCGGACGCGGTGCTCATCGCGGGCGCGGGCACGCCGGCCGCGCTGCCGCAGAAAACGCTCAAGGAGCGCGGCTACAAGGGCAAGATCTATCAGACGCACGGCGTCGCCAATAACGACTTTCTGCGCGTGTGCGGCAAGGACTGCGAAGGCACGTTCCTGCCCGCGGGCCCGTTGCTCGTCGCGGAGCAGTTGCCCGACAGCAATCCCGTGAAGCAGGCCGCGCTCACGTACAAGAAGGCCTATGAAGGCGCATACGGTGCGGGTTCCGTGTCGACGTTCGGCGGTCACGCGTGGGACGCAGGCCTCATTCTGCAGCGCGCGATTCCCGTCGCATTGAAGAAGGGCCAGCCGGGCACGCCGGCGTTCCGCGAAGCGCTGCGCACGGCTATCGAAGAGACGAAGAATCTGCCTGCATCGCACGGCATCTTCAACATGAGCCCCAACGATCACTCCGGACTGGACCAGCGCGCGCGCGTGATGGTGGAGATCGTCGGCGGCAAATGGAAGCTCTCGGGCAACTGACGCATTCGCATGTGAAACGATTCGGAGAACAAAGGCGCGTTAGCAATACAACGCGCCTTTTTTTCTGTGCCGTGCAGTAGGAACCCGAAGCGAAGAAGAGGGCGCGAAGCCTCGATCGCAACGGCGCAACGGTCAGGGAAAACCAGCCTTGGCACGCAGTAACGCGGTAAATAGATTGGGGCGGCTCTTTGGTTAGCCTAGGGAAGCAGCATCGATAACAACTCGCAGCAGCGCACCGCAGGGGTGCGTGAACCGCAAGTCGCGTTTGGAGACAAGCAATGAAAACGAAGAAGGCATGGATCAGGACGGGCATCGCGCTCGCCATCGCGGGCAGCGTGCTCGCAGCATCGGGCGCGGCGTTGGCTCAGGTGAAGATCGGCGTGACGCTCTCGGCAACGGGACCGGCCGCATCGCTCGGGATTCCCGAGAAAAATACCGTCGCGCTGCTGCCGAAGGAAATCGGCGGGAAATCGGTCGAATACATCGTGCTCGATGACGGTTCCGACACGAGCCGCGCCGTGCAGAACACGCGCAAGCTGATCGATGAAGATCACGTCGATGCGATCGTCGGCTCGACGGTGACGCCGAACTCGCTCGCGATGATCGATGCGGCCGCCGCCGGCAAGACGCCGATGATCTCGATGGCCGCGTCCGCAGCGATCATCGCGCCGATGGATGCGAAGAAGTCGTGGGTCTTCAAGACGCCGCAAAACGACGCGCTGATGGCGGATGCAATCGCGAGCTACATGGAGAAGCACGGCGTGAAGACGGTGGGTTTCATCGGCTTCGCGGATGCCTACGGCGACGGCTGGTACAACGTGTTCAATACGGCGGCGGCGGCGCACAAGCTGAAGATCGTCACGAACGAGCGCTATAACCGCACGGACACGTCCGTGACCGGCCAGGTCCTGAAAACGATGGGCGCGAACCCGGACGCGGTGCTGATCGCGGGCGCGGGCACGCCGTCGGCGCTGCCGGCGAAGGCGCTCAAGGAGCGCGGCTACAAGGGCAAGGTCTATCAGACGCACGGTGTCGCCAACAACGACTTCCTGCGCGTCTGCGGCAAGGACTGCGAGGGCGAGATTCTGCCCGCGGGTCCGGTGCTCGTGACCGAGCAGTTGCCGGACAACAATCCGGTGAAGAAGTCGTCGGCCGCCTACAAGGAAGCGTATGAGAAGGCGTACGGCGCGGGTTCGCTGTCGACCTTCGGCGGTCATGCATGGGATGCGGGCCAGATGCTCCAGCGCGCGATTCCCGAGGCGCTGAAGAAGGGCCAGCCGGGCACGCCGGAATTCCGCGAAGCGCTGCGTGCGGCGCTGGAAAACCTGAAGGATCTGCCGGTGTCGCACGGCATCATGAACATGACGCCGACCGATCACAACGGCTTCGACAATCGCGCGCGCGTGATGGTGCAGATCGTCGACGGCAAGTGGAAATTGCTGAACGACTGAGCGTCAGAGGACGCGCTTCATCGCGCGTTCTTGTTTCTTGATTTCGAGATGAACGAGCGGCGCACCGGCAACGGCGCGCCGCTTTGACCATGTCCCGGCGGCTGTTATTGAGGCGCCTGTTTCAAAAGAAGCTTTGAAGAGGAAGTATGGACTTATCGATTGCGGCGATCCTCGCGCAGGACGGGATCACCACGGGCGCGATCTACGCCTTGCTCGCGCTCGCTCTGGTGCTCGTGTTCTCAGTGACACGCGTCATTTTCATTCCGCAGGGCGAGTTCGTCGCGTATGGCGCGCTCACGCTGGCCGCGCTGCAAACGCAGAAGCTGCCCGCGACCTGCTATTTGCTCATCGCGATGGGCGTCGGCTGCTTCGTCGCGGAACTCGCTGGTATCGTTCGGCATCCTGCACGATATCACCAGATCGGACGCTTGCTCGCCGTGCTGGCGGGCAAGTATCTGCTGTTTCCCGTCGCGGTTTGGGGAATCACGCAGGCGGCCTTCGCACAGCCTCTGCCGATGATCGTGCAGATCGCGCTGACACTTCTGATCGTCGTGCCGATGGGACCGTTCGTCTATCGCCTTGCGTATGAGCCGATCGCGGAGGCGAGCACCTTGCTGCTGCTGATCGTGGCGGTGGCGGTGCACTTCGCGATGGTCGGCCTCGGGCTCGTGATGTTCGGCGCGGAAGGCTCGCGCACGACGGCGTTTTCGGACGCCACGTTCAATCTCGGCAGCGTGTCGATTTCCGGACAGAGCCTGTGGGTCGTCGGCACGGCGGTGGTGTTGATCGCTGCGTTGTACTTCTACTTCGATCGGTCGATTTCCGGGAAGGCCTTGCGCGCGACGTCGGTGAACCGGCTGGGTGCGCGGCTCGTGGGCATCGGCACGACGCAGGCAGGCCGCCTCGCGTTCACGCTCGCGGCAGGCCTGGGCGCGCTGTGCGGCGTGCTCGTGGCGCCGATCACGACCATCTACTACGACTCCGGCTTTCTGATCGGCCTGAAGGGCTTCGTCGGCGCCATCGTCGGCGGTCTGGTGAGCTATCCGCTCGCGGCTGCGGGCTCGTTGCTGGTGGGTCTGCTCGAATCGTATTCGTCGTTCTGGGCGAGCGCGTACAAGGAGGTGATCGTCTTCACGTTGATTATTCCGGTTTTGCTGTGGCGCAGCCTGGCAAGCCCGCATTCGGATGAGGACGAGGAGTAAGCCGATGAAATTCCGTTCTTTTTGGATCTTTTTGTTGATCGTCTTCGCTCTGCCGATCCTGCCTCGGCCGGTCGCCGTGCCCGAGTACTGGATCACGCTGCTGAACTACATCGGCCTGTATTCGATCGTCGCGATCGGACTCGTGCTGCTGACCGGCATCGGCGGGATGACGAGCTTCGGGCAGGCTGCGTTCGTCGGCGTAGGCGCGTATGCGACGGCCTTCCTGACGACGCGATACGGTGTCTCGCCGTGGCTCGCGCTGATCGCGGGCGTCGTGCTGACGGCGTTTATCGCGCTGTTGCTCGGCCTCATCACGATGCGCCTCTCCGGGCACTTCCTGCCGCTCGGGACGATCGCGTGGGGGCTGTCGTTGTTTTATCTGTTCGGCAACATGGAACTGCTGGGCAAATACGACGGTATCAACGGCATTCCCGTGCTCAACGTGTTCGGCTGGGAGCTCGAATCGGGCCGCAGCATCTATTACCTGATCTGGGTCGTGGTATTGCTCGCGGTGATTTCTGTTCAGAATCTGCTTAATAGCCGTCCGGGGCGTGCGATCCGCGCGCTGCGAGGCGGCGGCACGATGGCCGAAGCGATGGGCATCAACACCGCCTGGATGCGGGTCGTCATCTTCGTCTATGCAGCGGTTCTCGCGGCCATTTCCGGCTTCCTGTACGCCCATTTGCAGCGCGCGGTGAATCCGACGCCGTTCGGACTGAATCACGGCATCGAGTTCCTGTTCATGGCGGTGGTCGGCGGCGTCTCGCATGTCTGGGGTGCGATTCTCGGCGCGACGATCCTTACCGTTCTGCAGGACTATCTTCAGACGCTTCTGCCCAAGCTGCTCGGCGCGAACGGCAATTTTGAGATTATCGTTTTCGGCGTCTTGATGGTGCTGCTGCTGCAATACGCGCGACAGGGCGTCTGGCCGTTCGTGGCTCGCCTTTTCCCGCGCGGGCCGCGTGCGCATGTCCCGGATCATGGCGATGTTTTGCCGCAGCGCAGCAAGCCAAACGCGGGTGAGCCCTTGCTCGTTGTCGAAAAAGCGCGCAAGCAGTTCGGCGGACTGGTCGCGGTCAACGATGTGAGCTTCGAGGTAAAGGCGGGCGAGATCATCGGTCTGATTGGCCCAAATGGTGCGGGGAAATCCACGACCTTCAATCTCGTGACGGGCGTGCTTCAGGCCACGAGCGGAGCGATCAGTTTTCACGGGGAGCGAATCGAAAAGCTCACTTCACGTGAAATTGTCAAACGGGGGATTGGGCGGACGTTCCAGCACGTCAAGATGCTTACGGGGATGACGGTGCTGGAGAACGTCGCAATCGGTGCGCATTTGCGCGGCAACACCGGAGTCTGGCGCAGTGTCGTGCGATTGAATGCGGCCGAAGAAGCTCGCTTGATGTCCGAAGCTGCGAAGCAGATCAAGCGCGTGGGTCTGGAGAAGCATATCTACAGTGAGGCCGGCAGTCTGGCACTCGGTCAGCAGCGGATTCTCGAAATCGCCCGGGCGCTGTGCTGCGATCCGACTCTTCTGTTGCTCGACGAACCCGCGGCGGGTCTGCGTTATCAAGAAAAGTTGCAATTGGCCGAGTTGCTGCGAAAGCTGCGTGCCGAGGGAATGAGCATTCTTCTGGTCGAACACGACATGGACTTCGTGATGAATTTGACCGATCGGCTTGTCGTGATGGAATTTGGAACGAAGATCGCGGAAGGCTTGCCGACGGAAGTCCAAAAAGATCCGGCGGTTCTCGAAGCGTATCTGGGCGGGGTGGAGTGATGGCGAAGGAATCGAATGCGGTCGGAAATCCGATTTTGCAGGTCGACGGCTTGTCGGTGCGTTATGGCAAGGTCGAGGCGTTGCACGATGGCAAGCTTACCGTCGGTCCGGGGCAGATCGTTTCCGTGATCGGGCCGAACGGCGCAGGTAAGTCGACGCTTCTTAACGCGATCATGGGCGCGTTACCGCAAACGGGGCATGCCAAGGGCGTCGTGCGATATCTCGCCGAAGATGTCTCAGCCTTGGCGATTGAACGTCGTGTTTCACGTGGAATGTGTCTGGTGCCGGAAAAGCGCGAGTTGTTCGCGACGATGACGGTTGAGGACAATCTGGTGCTTGGTGCATATCGGCGCAAGCGGGCCGGCGAGCGTAACTTTCTCGATCAGCTCGATCACGTATTCGAGCTTTTTCCGCGACTGAAAGAACGCAGGAAACAGGCGGCCGGAACGTTGTCGGGCGGGGAGAGGCAAATGTTGGCGGTGGGCCGTGCGTTGATGGGCAAGCCGCAGCTTCTCATGCTCGACGAGCCGAGCCTTGGACTTGCCCCGCTGATCGTAAAAGAGATTTTTCACATCATCAGCGCCCTTCGTCAAACGGGCGTCGCGACGCTGTTGATCGAGCAAAACGCACGCGCTGCCTTGCAGATTTCCGACTATGGCTATGTGCTTGAGACGGGTGAGTTCGCGCTCGAAGGAAACGCAGACGCGCTCCAACACAATCCGCAAGTCATCGAAACCTATCTCGGTTTGACGAAAAAAGTCGCGTAAGCGCGACGCTCGCGGTGCCATCAGAAGGCGTGTTTCACGTGAAACACGCCTTTTTTTCGTCTTCGGCCGATCGGTCGAATTCGAGGCAGAGAAGAAGCCGTTATAATTCAAAGTTATTCTCTCTCCCAGGTTCGTGTCGTTCGCACACGAGATCCCAATGCTTTATCCCACAGAATTTGATGTGATCGTCGTTGGCGGCGGTCACGCAGGCACAGAGGCGGCGCTCGCCTCTGCACGTATGGGCTGTAAGGCGCTACTTTTGACCCACAACATCGAGACGTTGGGTCAGATGAGCTGCAATCCGTCGATCGGCGGGATTGGCAAGGGCCATCTCGTCAAAGAAGTCGACGCGCTCGGCGGGGCAATGGCCGCGGCGACGGACGAATCGGGGATTCAGTTCCGGATTCTCAACTCGTCGAAGGGGCCGGCCGTGCGGGCCACGCGGGCACAGGCGGATCGTTTGCTGTACAAGCAGGCGATCCGACATCGGCTCGAAAATCAGGCCAACTTGTGGCTATTTCAGCAAGCGGTCGACGATTTGATGGTCGAAGGCGATCGCGTCGTCGGCGCCGTGACGCAAGTTGGGCTCCGTTTTCGAGGCCGCGCTGTCGTGCTTACTGCTGGCACCTTCCTCGACGGCAAGATTCATGTCGGGCTGAATAACTACGTCGGTGGACGGGCAGGCGATCCTGCTGCGGTGTCGCTTTCGGCGCGGCTCAAGGAGTTGAAGCTCCCCCAAGGCCGTCTCAAGACGGGCACGCCTCCGCGAATCGATGGCCGGACGATTGATTTTTCCAAGCTCGAAGAGCAGCCGGGCGATCTCGATCCGATTCCTGTGTTCTCGTTCCTTGGGCGCGTGGAGCAGCATCCGCGTCAGTTGCCTTGCTGGGTCACGCATACGAACGCTCAAACGCACGACATCATCCGCTCCGGACTCGATCGTTCGCCGATGTACACAGGCGTGATCGAAGGCGTCGGGCCGCGGTATTGCCCATCTATCGAGGACAAGATTCACCGTTTCGCCTCCAAAGACGCGCACCAGATCTTCCTGGAGCCCGAGGGGTTGACCACAAATGAGTTCTATCCGAACGGCATTTCCACGAGTCTCCCCTTTGACGTTCAGCTCGAACTCGTTCGCTCGATGCGCGGCCTTGAACATGCGCACATCCTTCGACCTGGCTACGCGATCGAATACGACTACTTCGATCCGCGCGCGCTGAAGGCTTCGCTCGAAACGAAGGCCATCAACGGGCTGTTCTTCGCAGGTCAGATCAACGGTACGACCGGCTACGAAGAAGCCGCCGCGCAGGGCCTGCTGGCGGGTATCAACGCTGGGCTTCAAGTTCAAGGGAAAGAAGCGTGGTCGCCGCGTCGCGATCAGGCGTATCTGGGCGTTCTCGTCGATGATCTCGTCACGCGTGGCGTATCAGAGCCGTATCGGATGTTCACGAGTCGCGCCGAGTACCGCCTGTCATTGCGCGAAGATAACGCGGATATGCGATTGACAGAGATCGGACGCGAATTGGGCGTCGTCGATGACGCCCGCTGGGACGCTTTCAGCCGCAAGCGCGATGCTGTTTCACGTGAAACACAACGCCTTCGTTCTACGTGGGTCAATCCGAAGACTCTCCCGGCGGAAGAGGCGACCGTGTTGCTTGGTAAGCCGATCGATCACGAATACAGTCTTGCCGATCTCCTGCGACGGCCCGGAGTTTCATACGACGGAATTTGCTCTATCCGTGATGGCGCCTGCGGTCCCGAAACATCGCTCTCAGATGATCCGGTCCTGCTCGCGCAGATCAAGGAGCAGATCGAAATCGGTGTGAAGTATCAGGGCTACATCGATCGTCAGGCGGACGAGATCGTGCGAAATGGCGCGCAGGAAAATACGCGCCTGCCGGAAGCGCTCGACTATAACGAAGTCCGAGGTTTGTCCTTTGAGGCCCGCCAGAAGCTGATTCAGCATCGCCCGGAGACGATCGGACAGGCTTCGCGTATCTCGGGCATCACGCCGGCTGCGATCTCGCTTCTCATGGTTCATCTGAAGCGCGGCGCTGGCCGCCGCGGTCGCAATGCGGCTGGCGACGATTCAATCACCGATAAGCCGACGGCGGTTCAATGACGGAGCGCAATCCATCCTTGGCGACGACGCTCGAGAAGGGCGTCGCCGAACTCGATCTTGCGCTATCGCCCTCGCAAATTCAGAAGCTCCTCGATTACGTCGCGCTGCTCGGCAAGTGGAATTCCGTCTACAACCTGACGGCGATCCGCGATCCGCAGCAGATGCTGATTCAGCACATCCTGGATTCGCTCGCGATCGTTCGGGCGGTGTCCGCGCGCAAGCCGGCGACTGCGCTGGACGTCGGGTCGGGCGGCGGTTTACCTGGCATCGTACTGGCGATCACGCTGCCGGAATTGCGCGTCACGCTCAACGACATCGTTCATAAGAAAACCGCGTTTCAGTCGCAGGCTAAAGTGCAATTGGGTCTGAACAATCTATCGGTTGTGACTGGTCGCGTCGAAAGTTTACGTCCGGGAGTCGAAGTCCCGGGAAAATTCGATTTAATCGTGTCGCGTGCATTCGCAGAGCTCTCCGATTTCGTTACACTTGCGCGTCACCTGGTTGCCGACAATGGGCGAATTCTGGCGATGAAGGGCGTCAGGCCCGAAGCCGAGGCCGCGCGTGTGCCGGAGGGCGCGAAAGTGCTCGGCATCGAGCGATTGAAGGTTCCTATGCTCGACGCGGAGCGACACCTCGTCGAGATTGCCGTCGAGCCAGCTTGACGGTCCGTCGTACAGGTTCCATCCAGCATTCCAGCCAGGCACGCTGATCTTCTGACAGCGAAAAACGAGGACACTAAACGATGGCAAAAATCTTCTGCGTCGCAAATCAGAAGGGCGGCGTTGGAAAGACCACGACAGCGGTCAATCTCGCGGCCAGCCTCGCAGGGCTCGACCAGCGCGTGCTGTTGATCGACCTCGACCCGCAAGGCAACGCGACCATGGGCAGCGGCATCAACAAGGCAGCGTGCGAGAACACTGTCTATGAGGTGCTTGTCGATGGCGTCACGCTGCGCGAGGCGCGCACACGTCCGGAGGCCGTCGGCTATGACGTATTGCCCGCAAATCGCGAACTGGCGGGCGCCGAAGTAGAACTCGTGCAGATGGAGAATCGCGAGGGCATCCTTCGGGCCGCGATCGCCGAGGTAGTCGATGACTATGACTTTGTGCTGATCGATTGCCCCCCGGCACTCTCGCTGTTGACCCTCAACGCGCTGTGCGCAGCGCACGGCGTCGTGATCCCCATGCAATGTGAATATTTCGCACTGGAGGGGCTGTCGGACCTCGTGAACACCATCAAGCAGGTGCACGCGAATCTGAATCGCGATCTGAAGGTTATCGGCCTGCTGCGCGTGATGTTCGATCCCCGAATTACGTTGCAGCAACAAGTGTCGGACCAATTGAAGGAACACTTTGGCAGCAAGTTGTTCGACGTTGTGATCCCGCGCAATGTGCGCCTTGCCGAAGCGCCGAGCTACGGGCTGCCCGGCGTCGTCTTCGACAAGTCGTCGCGCGGTGCGCAGGCGTATATCCAGTTCGGCACGGAAATGATCGAGCGTGTGCGTGCGCTCAACGTCAACTAAGCAAAACCCATTCGATGCGACAGAGAACGCTGACGGAGGAACCGAAATGAGCGCTGTGATGAAGAAAAAAGGTCTAGGCCGAGGCCTGGATGCATTGCTCGGCGGCAGCGTCGACATTACGGAAGCCGTGCGCGGCGAGGGCGCACCCTCGGTGCTGTCGCTCGATAAGATGCAGGCCGGCAAGTATCAGCCGCGCACGCGGATGGACGAGGGCGCGCTCCAGGAACTCGCGGCGAGCATTCGCGCGCAGGGACTGATGCAGCCGATTCTCGTGCGCTCCATCGGCGACGATCGCTATGAAATCATCGCGGGCGAGCGACGTTTCCGTGCCGCGCGCCTTGCGGGACTCGACGAAGTTCCAGTGCTCGTGAAAAACGTGCCAGATCAAGCCGCCGCCGCGATGGCGTTGATCGAGAACATTCAGCGCGAGGATCTGAATCCGCTGGAAGAGGCGCAGGGCATCCAGCGTCTGCTCGACGAGTTCCGCTTTACTCACGAACAGGCGGCCGAAGCGGTCGGGCGCTCGCGCAGCGCGGTGTCGAATCTGCTGCGTCTGCTGAACCTGGCGTCGCCCGTTCAGACCATGCTCCTCGCCGGCGATCTCGACATGGGCCACGCGCGCGCGCTGCTCGCAGTCGATGCGGCGACGCAGATCCAGCTTGCCAATCACGTCGTCAATCGCCGTTTGTCGGTTCGCGAAACCGAACGTCTGGTGGCGGCGACCACAAAGGAAGCGCCTGCGACAAAAGCACGCGCCGCAAACGACGGCGGACGTGATACGCGTCGTCTCGAAGAAGAGTTGTCCGATCTGCTTTCCGCGAACGTGAAGATCAAATTGGGCGGAAGAGGGCGCGGCAAAGTCACGATCGATTTCGGCAATCTGGACTCGCTCGAAGGCATCCTCACCAAGTTGCGCGGCAGTATCGAAGCGCCGACTCCCGCCAACTGATCGCGCGGATCTTGTCCGAATTCAACGCGAAGCGCACGCGTTCCGACTTTCTCGCGCTTATCTGGAGGACCGTCTCGAAAGAGCCGGTTCTCGCGATTCTCATCTTCGCGCTCGTCGCGCTGCAGATCGCGCATCCGCGTTCGTGGATGTCGCTGCCCGGTCTCGTCGACTGGCAGACGGTGCTCACGCTCGCCGGCCTCCTGATCCTGACGAAGGCGATCGAATTATCAGGATTCCTGATGTGGGCGGCGCATCGACTCGTGCATCATATTCATGGCGAGCGGACCCTGGCGCTGCTGCTCGTGGCGCTTGCTGCGGGACTTTCGACCGTGCTGACCAACGACGTCGCGCTCTTTGCCGTCGTGCCGCTCACATTGTCGCTGCACAAGCTCGCACCGCTGCCGATCAAGCGGCTCGTCATCGTGATCGCGCTCTCGGTCAACGCAGGTTCGATTCTCACGCCCCTCGGCAACCCGCAGAACCTCTTTCTATGGCAGGCGGGCGGCGTCGGCTTCCCCGCGTTCGTGTGGGCGATGCTGCCGCTGTGCGCCGCATTGATGGCGCTGCTAGGCGTCGTCACGTTCATGATGTTCCGCGCGAAACCGCTCGATCTATCCGGCGATGTCGAAGAGCATCGTGTCGATCGCGTGTTGTGCGGTGTGGGTGTGCTTGCATTCGCTGTGTTCGTCGCGCTCGCCGATGCGCATCATGTCGGTCCGGCGCTTGCCGCGCTCGCGATCGTCTTTCTGCTATGGCGTCGCGAGATCGTGTTCAGGATCGACTGGCTGTTGCTGCTCATCTTCGTGATGATGTTCATCGTGCTGCGCAGCGCGGCCGCGTTGCCGTCGATTCACGCGGCCATCGCCCAGGTTGGAATAGCCACGCCAGCGCGCGCGTATGCGGCCGGCGCCGTACTCTCGCAAGCGATCAGCAACGTGCCCGCGGCCATCGTGCTAGCGGAATTCACGAAGGACTGGCGCGCGCTCGCATTCGGTGTCAGCGTCGGGGGATTCGGCGTGGCGATCGGCTCGCTGGCCAATCTCATTGCCATGCGATTGTCGGGTGAAAAAGGCATGTGGATGCCATTTCACATGGTGTCGATACCATTCTGGATCGTGGCAATGGTCATCGGTTGGGCGCTCGTTTGACGCTCACTGAAGGCTCTGCCATCGAATGAGAATCTCCTTGCAATTGCAAGAAAAGTCTCGCTTTTGAGATTGATTTTTAAGCTTCGTCCGCTTGGCTTTTGACACACCTAAACTATTGAATCCGCGACAACAATCGCTTACAATCGCCCGGATTTATCAGCTAGGCCACCTCGAAAGCGCAGCGAAAGCGCAAGGTGATTTTCCGGACTCTTGGTTGAAGGTTTGAAGACGGTGCGAGAGGAAAATCGAGCGCCGAACGCTCACGCAACCGGCGATGCGAACGCCTCCGGAAATCAGCCGCGCAGTTCGTCTGCCGACGCGTGGGATGCCGAAGCGCAAGATAACAATATCGTTCCGCTCACGCGGGATCAGGCACAGAAGCTGTTTGGGCCCGAGGTGAGTCGTCCATCGCGTGTCACGCCGTTTAAGGTGGTGGCAGCGCAAATGGTTTTGTCCCTGGGTGCGACGCTGCTTTGGTGGCTGTTCTACAAGCCGCCGGGTGATGCTGCGCTGTCCGCATTTCTGGGGGGAGCAATCTGCTGGGTGCCGAGCGCTTTGTTCGCCGCGCGCCTGAGAGCGAAGAGCGGCGCGGAGACGATCATGAGCTGGATGATCGGCGAGGCGCTCAAGATGGGAGCGACGATCGCCATGTTCGTGGCGGTCGCGTACTGGTACAAGAGCGCGTTGTGGTTGCCGCTGCTCGTCACGTACATCGTCGCTCTGAAGACTTACTGGGTTGCAATGGCGCTACGGTGACGAATCTTGACGTCCCAGGTAAGTGCCTGCAGCACAGGATGTAAGTAGCATCACATATGAAGACGTGCGGACCCTGTTCCGCACTCAGGCCTCTCGACCCGGAGCCGCTCAGCGAAGCGGAGGCTCGGAAGCGACAGGCGGCGAAAGATTTTTGACAATTTGGGTGGCTTTAACGATATGGCAGCTAGCGAAGGAACGCACGCTCTGGATCCGTCCGAGTACATTGCGCACCACTTGCAGAATCTTTCCACGCACGCACAGACGTCGATTTTCGACATCCACGTCTGGAATCTCGACACGCTTTTCTGGTCGATCGTGTGCGGTCTCGCAACCATCCTCATCCTCGGTCTTGCCGCACGCAAGGCGACCTCCGGTGTTCCCGGGCGGTTCCAGTGCGCTATCGAGATGCTGGTCGAAATGGTCGAAGATCAGTCGAAGTCGATGATTCACGGCAGCCGCCGCTTCATCGCTCCGCTCGCGCTGACCGTGTTCGTCTGGGTCGCCCTGATGAACTCGCTCGACTTCATCCCCGTTGATTTGCCGGGCCGCGTCATCGGCTGGCTGGGTCTGTCGGAAGCGCTGCCGCATCATCGCATCGTGCCGACGGCCGATCTGAACGGCACCATCGGCATCGCGCTCGGCGTGTTCGTGCTGATGATCTACTACAACTTCAAGATCAAGGGCGCCGGCGGCTTCGTGCATGAACTGCTGTCCGCTCCGTTCGGCGCGCATCCGCTGCTGTGGATTCCGAACCTCGCGCTGAACATCATCGAGTTCGTCGCCAAGACGGTTTCGCTCGGCATGCGGCTTTTCGGCAACATGTACGCCGGCGAACTGCTGTTCCTGCTGATCGCCCTTTTGGGCAGCATGTGGACGTTCGGTGCGGACGCTTCTGTGCTCGGCTTCATCGGCCACGTGGTCGCGGGCACGGTTTGGGCGATCTTCCACATTCTGATCGTGCTGTTGCAGGCGTTCATTTTCATGATGCTGACGCTGGTGTATATCGGCCAGGCGCATGACTCACACTGACGCGTTGCGGCACGTTCCGGAATCGTTCAGGTTTTAGGTTTTCGTTTTTTATAAATCCAGTTCCAAAGTCTTTAATCAAAGGAGTGATCATGCAAGCTTTCATCGCCAACATCCAGGGTCTGACCGCCATCGGTATCGGCATCATCATCGGCCTGGGTGCAATCGGCGCCTGTATCGGTATCGGTCTGATGGGCGGCAAGTACATTGAAGCGTGCGCTCGCCAGCCGGAACTGATGAACCCGCTGCAGACCAAGATGTTCCTGCTGGCTGGTCTGATCGACGCGGCGTTCCTGATCGGCGTTGGTGTGGCAATGCTGTTTGCGTTCGCGAACCCGCTGCTCTCGAAGCTCGCAGGCTGAGGTTCCTCGGAACTGTGCGTCTGACTTTTAAAGACGCCTGAACGGAACGGATGAGGCGCTGATCGAGCTCAACAAGCCGATGAGCGCCTTTTAACCGTTTCACCTCCGATCAAGCAACGTTTAAGGAAACACCGTGAATCTCAACGCAACCCTGTTTGCGCAAATGGTCGTGTTTCTGATCCTCGCGTGGTTCACGATGAAGTTCGTGTGGCCGCCGTTGATCAACGCCCTCGACGAGCGCTCGAAAAAGATTGCCGACGGCCTCGCCGCCGCCGACAAGGGCAAAGCGGAACTCGAAGCGGCGCACAAGCGCGTCGACCAGGAACTCGCGCAAGCGCGTAACGACGGCCAGCAGCGCATCGCCGATGCCGAAAAGCGCGCCGCCGCAGTCGCAGAAGAAATCAAGGCCAACGCTCAGGCCGAAGCCGCGCGCATCGTCGCGCAAGCCAAGGCTGACGCAGACCAGCAAGTCGTGAAGGCGCGCGAAACGCTGCGTGCCGAAGTCGCGGCTCTGGCCGTCAAGGGCGCCGAGCAAATTCTGAAGCGCGAAGTCGATCAGAAAGCTCACGCCGATCTGCTGAATCAACTCAAAACCGAGCTCTGATCATGGCCGAACTTGCAACCATCGCTCGTCCTTACGCAGAAGCGCTGTTCCGCGTAGCCGAAACCGGCGATCTCGCGGGCTGGTCCACCTTCGTCGAGGAGCTGGCACAGGTTGCGCGTCTGCCCGAAGTGGAATCGGTCGCTTCGAGCCCGAAGGTAAACCGGCAACAGATCGCCGATCTCCTGCTCGCCGCAGTGAAGTCGCCGCTGGCACAAGGCAATGCTCAGGCGAAGAACTTCGTCGGCATGCTGGTCGAGAACCATCGCCTGTCGCTGCTGCCGGAAATCGCCGTCCAGTTCGACGAGCTGAAGAACGCCCGTGAAGGTGCTGCCGATGCTCACATCGTGAGCGCGTTCCCCCTCGAAGGCGAACAGTTGAACGACCTCGTTGCAAGCCTCGAACGCAAGTTCCAGCGCAAGCTGAAGCCGATCGTCGAAATCGATCAGTCGCTGATCGGCGGCGTTCGCGTGACGGTTGGCGACGAAGTGCTCGATACCTCGGTCCGCGCGCGCCTCGCCAGCATGCAGACGGCTCTGACCGCTTAAGCGATCGACCGTGTCTGAAAGCTGGCACGCAACAGAATTGACTATCAGGAGCGAATAATGCAACTCAATCCCTCTGAGATCAGCGAGCTGATCAAGAGCCGGATCCAGGGCCTTGAAGCGAGCGCGGATGTTCGCAACCAGGGCACCGTGATCTCCGTGACCGACGGTATCGTGCGTATCCACGGCCTGTCGGACGTGATGCAGGGCGAAATGCTCGAATTCCCGGGCAACACCTTCGGCCTCGCGCTGAACCTCGAACGTGACTCGGTCGGCGCCGTTATTCTCGGTGAATACGAGCACATCTCGGAAGGCGACATCGTCAAGACGACGGGCCGCATTCTCGAAGTGCCGGTCGGTCCGGAACTCATCGGCCGCGTGGTCGATGCGCTCGGCAACCCGATCGACGGCAAGGGCCCGATCAACGCGAAAGCTACGGACGCAATCGAAAAGATCGCTCCGGGCGTGATCTGGCGTAAGTCGGTGTCGCAGCCGGTGCAAACGGGTCTGAAGTCGATCGACTCGATGGTGCCGATCGGCCGTGGCCAGCGCGAGCTGATCATCGGCGACCGTCAGTGCGGCAAGACCGCGGTGGCCGTCGACGCGATCATCAACCAGAAGGGCAAGGACCTCATCTGTATCTACGTCGCGATCGGCCAGAAGGCTTCGTCGATCATGAACGTGGTGCGCAAGCTCGAAGAAACCGGCGCGATGGCTTACACCATCGTCGTGGCGGCTTCGGCTTCGGAATCGGCCGCGATGCAATACCTCGCGCCGTACGCCGGCTGCACGATGGGCGAATACTTCCGCGATCGCGGTCAAGATGCGCTGATCGTCTATGACGATTTGACCAAGCAAGCCTGGGCGTATCGCCAGATTTCGCTGCTGCTGCGCCGTCCGCCGGGCCGTGAAGCGTATCCGGGTGACGTGTTCTATCTGCACTCGCGTCTGCTCGAGCGTGCTGCGCGCGTCTCGGAAGAGTACGTCGAGAAGTTCACCAACGGCGAAGTCAAGGGCAAGAGCGGCTCGCTGACGGCATTGCCCGTCATCGAAACGCAAGCCGGCGACGTGACCGCGTTCGTTCCGACGAACGTGATCTCGATTACCGACGGCCAGATCTTCCTGGAAACCGACCTGTTCAACGCCGGTATCCGCCCCGCAATCAACGCGGGCGTGTCGGTGTCGCGCGTCGGTGGTGCGGCTCAGACCAAGGTCATCAAGAAGCTGTCGGGCGGTATCCGTACCGACCTCGCGCAGTATCGTGAGCTGGCTGCGTTCGCGCAGTTCGCATCGGACCTCGACGAAGCCACCCGCAAGCAGCTCGAACGCGGCCGCCGCGTGACGGAACTGCTGAAGCAGCCGCAGTATCAGCCGCTGCAGGTGTGGGAACTGGCTGTCGCGCTGTTCGCTGCCAACAATGGCTATCTGGACGATCTCGAAGTCTCGCAAGTTCTGCCGTTCGAAAAGGGCATGCGCGAATTCCTGAAGACCAGCCACGCCGATCTGATTAAGCGCATCGAAGACAACAAAGACTTGTCGAAGGACGACGAAGGCGCACTGCATGCCGCGCTGAAGGACTTCAAGAAGTCGGGCGCTTATTGATCGGGACTGAGGAGCAACGCGCGATGTCTTTGAACGTCGCGCGGCTTCGATCAAGGAGTAAGCAATGGCTGGAATGAAGGAAATTCGCGGCAAGATCAAGAGCGTGCAAAACACGCGCAAGATCACGAAAGCGATGGAAATGGTCGCCGCATCCAAGATGCGCCGCGCCCAGGAGCGTATGCGTTCCGCCCGTCCGTATGCCGACAAGGTCCGCGCAATCGCATCGCACATGAGCAAGGCGAACCCTGAGTATCGCCACCCGTTCATGGTCGAGAACAAGGGCGTGAAGACGGCCGGCCTGATCCTCGTCACGACCGACAAGGGTCTGTGCGGCGGCATGAACACGAACGTCCTGCGTGCGTCGCTGAACAAGATCAAGGAACTCGATCAGAGCGGTGTCAAGATCGAGGCGTCGGCGATCGGCAGCAAGGGTCTCGGGTTCCTGAATCGCCTGAAGGCCAGTGTCGTGTCGCAAGTCACGCAACTGGGCGACACGCCGCATCTGGAAAAGCTGATCGGCGCGATCAAGGTGCAGCTCGACCTGTATTCGGAAGGCAAGATCAACGCGGTGTACCTGGCGTACACGCGCTTCATCAACACGATGAAGCAGGAAGCGGTGATCGAGCAGCTGCTGCCGTTGTCGGTGGACGATCTCGACGCGAAAAACGAAGACGGCGACACGCCGAAGACCTCGTGGGATTACATCTACGAGCCGGACGCGCAAACCGTGGTGGACGAGTTGCTCGTGCGCTACGTCGAAGCGCTCGTGTATCAGGCAGTCGCGGAAAACATGGCGTCGGAGCAATCGGCGCGCATGGTCGCGATGAAAGCCGCGTCGGACAACGCGAAGACCGTGATCAACGAACTGCAGCTCGTCTACAACAAGAGCCGCCAGGCCGCGATTACGAAAGAATTGTCGGAAATCGTCGGCGGCGCCGCAGCGGTCTGATTTTGCTGACCGCGTGAAAGAACACAGTATCTAAAGGAAATGCGATGAGTACTACTGCTTTGGTAGAAGGCAAGATCGTACAGTGCATCGGCGCCGTTATCGACGTGGAATTCCCGCGTGAGCACATGCCGAAGATCTACGACGCGCTCATTCTGGAAGGCACCGAACTGACGCTCGAAGTCCAGCAGCAACTGGGCGACGGCGTGGTGCGCACCATCTGTCTGGGCGCCTCCGACGGTCTGCGCCGCGGCACGGTGGTCAAGAATACGGGCAAGCCCATCAGCGTGCCGGTCGGCAAGCCGACGCTCGGCCGCATCATGGACGTGCTTGGCCGTCCTATCGACGAAGCCGGTCCGATCGAATCGGCAACGATGCGCTCGATCCACCAGAAGGCGCCGGCGTTCGAAGACCTGTCGCCGTCGACCGAACTGCTCGAAACGGGCATCAAGGTTATCGACCTGATCTGCCCGTTCGCGAAGGGCGGCAAGGTGGGTCTGTTCGGCGGTGCAGGCGTGGGCAAGACCGTGAACATGATGGAACTCATCAACAACATCGCGAAGGAACACGGCGGTTATTCCGTGTTCGCCGGCGTGGGTGAGCGTACCCGTGAAGGGAACGACTTCTATCACGAAATGAAGGACTCGAACGTTCTCGACAAGGTCGCGCTGGTGTACGGCCAGATGAACGAGCCGCCGGGCAACCGTCTGCGCGTCGCGCTGACCGGTCTGACGATGGCCGAGCACTTCCGTGACGAAGGCCTCGACGTGCTGTTCTTCGTCGACAACATCTACCGTTTCACGCTGGCGGGTACGGAAGTGTCCGCTCTGCTCGGCCGTATGCCTTCGGCAGTGGGCTATCAGCCGACGCTGGCTGAAGAAATGGGCAAGCTGCAAGAGCGCATCACGTCGACCAAGACCGGCTCGATTACGTCGGTTCAGGCCGTGTACGTCCCTGCGGATGACTTGACCGACCCGTCGCCGGCTACGACCTTCGGCCACTTGGACGCAACCGTCGTGTTGTCGCGTGACATCGCTTCGCTGGGTATTTATCCGGCAGTGGACCCGCTCGATTCGACCTCGCGTCAGATCGACCCGCACGTTATCGGCGAAGAGCACTACTCGATCACGCGCGGCGTGCAGCAAACGCTGCAGCGCTACAAGGAGTTGCGCGACATCATCGCGATTCTGGGCATGGACGAACTGTCGCCGGAAGACAAGCTGTCGGTCTCGCGCGCGCGTAAGATCCAGCGTTTCCTGTCGCAGCCGTTCCACGTTGCGGAAGTATTCACGGGCTCGCCGGGCAAGTACGTGCCGCTGAAGGAAACCATCCGCGGCTTCAAGATGATCGTCGAAGGTGAATGCGATCATCTGCCGGAGCAAGCGTTCTACATGGTCGGCACGATCGACGAAGCCTTCGAAAAGGCCAAGAAGATCCAGTAAAGATTGGGTGTCTACAAGGGCGTCGGTCTGACGGCTGACGTCCGCGAACTACACTCAATCCAGGAGTCGACATAAATGGCAACCATCAAGGTAGACGTCGTCAGCGCGGAAGAGCAGATCTTCTCGGGCCAGGCGAAGTTCGTCGCGCTGCCGGGCGAAGCAGGTGAACTGGGCATTCTGCCCGGCCACACGCCGCTCATCACGCGCATTCGTCCGGGCGCGGTGCGCATCGAGGCGGAAGACGGCTCGGAAGAGTTCGTGTTCGTTGCAGGCGGGATTCTCGAAATCCAGCCGGGCATCGTGACCGTACTCGCCGATACCGCCATCCGTGGCGCCGATCTCGACGAAGCGAAGGCAGAGCAGGCGAAGAAGCGTGCCGAGGAAGCGATTCAAAACAACACCTCGGAACTCGAGTACGCGACCGCGCAAGCGGAACTCGCGTACGCGACGGCTCAGCTCGCGGCGATCCAGCGTCTGCGCAAGGCGCACGCGAAGCACTAAGCGTGACGCGCCAAGCGGCGTTCAGCAGTTCAAAGAAAGCAGCCTTCGGGCTGCTTTTTTTATGCTCCAAATCGGCAAATCGCGCAGGCATTAGTGCATATCGGTTATGTGTATCGATGGCAGAGTCTGCGTAACGCATTGATTTGGTTGCGTTTTAGTCGACTGCCTCAGAACACCGTTGCGGGGAAACACTCAATGCCCGCGCGCCTCTTTGCGATGCACAATAGCCTCCAATTAGCCTTCATCGGGCGGCGACACATATTGGCGGAGACCATCGATGGCAACTGAACAGACGCAGACCGGCGCGCAGATCAAACCGCGCGACGGCATTTCCCATGTTCGCGGCGCGACCGACATCGCTTTGAGCGACGCAACCGTCTCGCGTTTTCTTCTCGAAACCGTGAACCGCTTTCCTGAACGACCTGCCGTGGTCTTCCGCGAGCAGAACGTTCGATGGACCTGGCGCGAGTTCGCGAACCAGGTCGATGTGCTCGCGAGCGGACTGCTCGCGCTTGGCGTTCAGGCGGGCGATCGCGTCGGCATCTGGTCGCCGAATCGCGCCGAATGGCTGCTCACGCAATTCGCCACCGCGCGCATGGGCGCGGTGCTGGTCAACATCAATCCGGCGTACCGGCTGGCCGAACTCGAATATGCGCTGAACAAGGTCGGCTGCAAGGCGATCATCGCGGCGGAGCAGTTCAAGTCATCGAAGTATTTGGAGATGTTGCAGTCGCTCGCGCCTGAACTCGCTCACGCCGCGCCGAACGCGCTCGACGCCGCGAAGCTGCCGGAACTGCGCGCGGTCATCCGCATGGGCGACGGCAAGACGCCCGGCATGCTCAACTTCGACGATGTGATGCGCACGGGCGCCGGCCAACTCGACGCAGCGAAGCTCGACGCGCTCGAAGCGACGCTGGGTCCGGACGACGCGATCAACATCCAGTTCACGAGCGGCACGACGGGCAACCCGAAGGGCGCGACGCTCACGCATCGGAACATCGTCAACAACGCGCGCTATATTGCGATGGCGATGCGCCTCACCGAGCAGGATTCGCTCTGCATTCCGGTACCGCTCTATCACTGCTTCGGCATGGTTCTGGCGGTGCTCGCGTGCGTGTCGACCGGCTGCACGATGGTATTCCCGGGCGAAGCGTTCGACCCCGCCGCGACGCTCGCCGCGGTCCACGACGAAAAATGCACCGCGCTGCACGGCGTACCGACGATGTTCATCGCGGAACTCGATCACCCCGATTTCGCGAAGTACGACTTGAGCCGTCTGCGCACGGGCATCATGGCAGGGTCGCCGTGCCCGATCGAAACGATGAAACGCGTGGTTTCGACGATGCATCTGAGCGAGATCACGATCGCGTACGGCATGACCGAGACGAGCCCGGTGTCGTTCCAGAGTTCGACCACCGATCCGCTCGACAAGCGCACGACGACCGTCGGACGCATTCAGCCGCATCTCGAGGTGAAGATCGTCGATCCATCGGGCAACATCGTGCCCGTCGGCGAAACGGGCGAGCTCTGCACGCGCGGCTACTCGGTGATGAAGGGCTACTGGGGCGACGAATCCAAGACGCGCGAAGCGATCGTCGACGGCTGGATGCACACCGGCGACCTCGCGACGCTCGACGACGAAGGCTATTGCAACATCGTCGGACGCCTCAAGGACATGCTGATTCGCGGCGGCGAGAACGTCTATCCGCGCGAGATCGAGGAATTTCTGTTCCGCCATCCGAAGGTCCAGTCGGTGCAGGTGTTCGGCGTGCCGGATCAGAAGTACGGCGAGGAAGTGTGCGCGTGGATCGTCGTGCGTCCCGGCGAACAAGCGAGCGAGGACGAGATTCGCGACTTCTGCAAAGGGCAGATCGCGCATTACAAGATTCCGCGCTATATCCGCTTCGTCGACGAATTGCCGATGACCGTCACCGGCAAGGCGCAAAAGTTCGTGATGCGCGCGCGCATGATCGACGAACTGAAGCTCGCCGAAACCAGGACGGCCTGAGCCTCACGGCATTCGAAATCACGAAACGACGAAGGGAGCGCTGCGGCGCTCCCTTCTGTCATTGGATGAAACGTTCGAGCCCTGAAACTCTCAAAGAACGCAAACGTTTGTCCAGGCGAAAAAAAAGCGGGCCTGGAGCCCGCTAAAAACCACACGCTACGGGGTTAGCGCGAGGAGACCACACGTGGGATATTTCGAACGGATTACATTCGAATAACGATCCCAGCACCGATGCCCCAAAATCTGAGCGCTTAGGCCACAGCCAGCTATCGGACCACGCGACTTTCGCACAGCGCAGCCCAATACATCCGTGTTGAAACCGTTTCACAGATTGTGGGCGAATTGATTCCGAGTCGCCGTAACAAAGTGTTTCAGGTTGTAACCCGCGTCCGGTAAGGCGGAGGGGAAATTTTGTCGCGCGAATCACCCGATTTTCATGGATATATTGTCTGTTATTCGGATCATTTATTCGATCGGCCCGACGTCGCCAGCAAATGCCGATTTTCGGACCAGAGCGATAATTTTGATTTTCCGCGAAAATCGAACGTGCGGACGCATGAAATCGATGCGCAAGTTGCCCGCAAATGATCATTTAACGAGAAAACGCTATGGAGACACGCATGACGATCGACGCAGCCTTGCTCCGGTACTACCGCGCCGTCGACGAGGCCTTCCCGGCTTTGGCGCCCAATGCGGATGCGCGGACGGTGCGAGACCGCTTCAGTAACATTGCAAAAGCTTACGCCCGAAAGCGTGACGATGCCGTGATCGCGGAAGACATCGAGATCGCTCTCGAAGGGCGCACGCTCGTCGCGCGGGTCTACAAACCGACGGCCGCGCAGGGTCCGTTGCCGCTCATCGTGTACTTTCACGGCGGCGGTTGGGTGGTCGGTGACCTGGACACGCACGATGGACTCGTCGCACGGCTCGCGTTGGATTCGCAGTGCGCCGTGGCGAGCGTCGATTACCGGCTCGCGCCGGAGCATCCGTTTCCCGCGCCGTGCGAGGACGCGCTCGACGCGCTGATCTGGCTCGCGGAGCATCGCTCGCGGCTCGGTTTCGCGGTCGACCGGCTGGCCGTCGGCGGTGACAGTGCGGGCGCGCATCTGGCGGTCGTCGCGGCGCGCGCAGCGAACGAGCGCGTGGCTGGCCTCGTCGGCTTGCAATTGCTGCTCTATCCGGTGATGCGCCGACAGTTCGAGAGCCCCAGTTGCATCGCGAATGCAAACGGTCCGGGACTCACGAACGATGAAATGAAGTGGTACTGGACGCAATTTCTATCCGGCGATGCACCGGAAGAGCACGACGTGCGCGCGTTCCCGCTGTCCGAGCCGTTCGAGCGCACGCCGGCGCCTGCGCTCGTCGTCGCGGCGGCCTACGATCCGCTCTACGACGACGCCTTCGAACTCAAGCGCTTCCTGCAAGCCAACGGCGGCCGCGTCGAGATGATCGAAGCGCACGACATGACACACGGATTCGGGCGCATGCATTCGCAGTCGGAAGCGGCGCTCGGCTGGCTGCGCAAGATCGGCACGCGCGCAGGCGAGCTCATGCGCGCCGGGCGTTGAGCGTTACTTCAACCATTTGTCATAGACGGCCTGAAACTCGCCCGACGACCGGGCGAGATGCAGCCACTGATCGACATACTGCTGAAACGGCACGTCGCCGCGCGGCAGCAGATACGCCTTTTCGCCGAACTGGAACGGCTTGTCCGGATGCACCGAGCACAGTCCGGGATTGAGCTTCTGCTGAAGCAGCGTTTCGGAGGCGTCCGTGACCATCACGTCGGCTTTGCCTTCGAGGATCTGCTTGAAGATCGTCACGTTGTCCGGGTATTCGATCAACTGCGAGTGCGGGAAAAACTGCTTCGCGAAGCGCTCGTTCGTGCCGCCCGGATTGACGATCGTGCGCACGTTCGGCTGATCGATCTGCGCGACGGTCTGGAACTTGTCGACATCGTCGCAACGGACGATCGGCGTTTTGCCGTCTTCCATGTACGGCGCCGTGAAGAAGGCGCGCTTTTGCCGCTCTAACGTGGTCGAGACGCCGCCCACGGCGATATCGCACTTGGCGACGAAATCGTTCATCAGGTTCGACCACGACGTCTTCACGTACTCCGCCTTCGCGCCGAGCGACTTCGCGAGACTCTCCGCGAGATCGATGTCGATCCCCTCGAACTGGCCGTCCGGACGCAGGAAGGAGTACGGCTTGTAGTCGCCCGTCGTGCAGACGCGCAGCGTGTGGCGCGCGAGGATATCGTCGAGCCTCGAAGGTGCTGCGACTGGCGCGGGCGCGGCGGGTTTCGCGCCGGCTACGGTGCCCGCCTGAACCGTTTGAGCGTGCGCGACGCCATTGAGCGCGAGCGACATGACAAGGGCCGAGGCGGCGAGACTGACAGACGTGCGTTGCATCTATTCTCCTATTTCTAGTTGTAGGGTTCCGTCGATGATACCGAGGCGTTCGCGTCCCCGGACAGTCGTCCGAAACGCATAGGCCGCGCTGCATGAGACTTCCCGAATTGCCGGGCTCAGTCAACGAAAACACCCGGCCGGTCCGGTAGAATGAATGATTCTTTGCCTTCAGCATCGAGCGACGTGGCACACACTCTTCTGAACGACACCTTCCTGCGCGCGCTCCTGCGCCAGCCGACCGACTACACGCCGATCTGGCTGATGCGCCAGGCGGGACGCTATCTCCCGGAATACAACGCGACGCGCACCCGCGCGGGCAGTTTTCTCGGGCTCGCGAAGAATCCCGACTACGCGACCGAAGTGACGCTTCAGCCGCTCGAACGCTTTCCGCTCGACGCCGCGATTCTTTTCTCCGACATTCTCACCGTCCCCGACGCGATGGGCCTCGGCCTGAACTTCGTGCAGGGCGAAGGTCCGCGTTTCGAGCGCACCGTGCGCACCGAGGACGACGTTAAGCGCCTTGCCGTGCCGGACATCGGCGCGACGCTCTCCTATGTCACCGACGCCGTGCGCCAGATCCGTCGCGCGCTCACCGACGCGCAGGGCCGTCAAAAGGTGCCGCTGATCGGTTTCTCCGGCAGCCCGTGGACGCTCGCGTGCTACATGGTCGAAGGCGGCGGCTCGGACGATCACCGCACGGTCAAATCGATGGCCTATGCGCGTCCGGACCTGATGCACCGCATCCTCGATGTGAACGCGCAAGCCGTCACGGCGTATCTAAATGCGCAGATCGAAGCCGGCGCGCAGGCCGTGATGATCTTCGACACGTGGGGCGGTGCGCTCGCCGATGGCGCGTATCAACGCTTCTCACTCGAATACATCGCGAAGGTCGTCGCGGGTCTGAAGCGCGAGCACGACGGCGCGCGCGTGCCCGTCATCACCTTTACGAAGGGCGGCGGATTGTGGATCGAGGAAATTGCCGCGACGGGTGTCGATGCCGTCGGTCTCGACTGGACCATGAATCTGGGCAAGGCGCGGGAAAAAGTGGGCGCGCGCGTGGCCCTGCAGGGGAACATCGATCCGAACGTGCTCTTCGCGCCGCCCGCGGCGATCCGCACAGAAGCGCGCGCCGTGCTCGAGAGTTTCGGGAATTTTCCGGGCCACGTCTTCAATCTGGGCCACGGAATCTCGCAGTTCACGCCGCCGGAGAGCGTCGCGGAGCTCGTCGATGAAGTCCATCGTCACAGCCGTGCGATGCGCGCGAAACAAGCCACGCGATAGCTCATATACAAAAGCCGGCGTTGCGAATGCATGTTGCAGCGCAACGTCGATGCTTTGGAGCAGACAATCAGGGGCTGGAACATTTCGTCCGCATCGCCCACCTCAGGCGGCGTTCCTCGATGTCAAGACTGAACTTATGCACATTTTGTTCGCTGCGGCGCGCCATCAGACGTATGGCCTCCAGCAACCCATAACGTGTCTCTATGTATGCTTTAACCCTATGATTTTTAAGAAATTTCGAGAGCTTTGCCCGAAATGTGGGCCAGCGCACATAAGGGTTTCGTGACATTGTTTGCGGCGACGTCGAACGCACTTCTCAACAAAGTTATCCACAGGCCTGTGGAAAGCATCGGAAATCCAAAAATAATCGGCGGTTTACAGACGATTCTGATGTTTCACTTTAACTTCGCCCCGTTCAAGCAGATTCCAGTGTCGGACCGTTGTACGCGGGGTCGTGCGCGGTGACTGGCCTTTTCGTGCGCGTCGCCGTCGATCAGCCGATGCCCGTGCTATTCGACTACCGCTATGCGCTGCCGGACGCGCCTGCCGTCGGCATGCTGGTGCAGGTGCCGTTCGGGCGACGCGAGGTCGTCGGGCTGATCTGCGAAATCGCCCATTCAAGCGACGTGCCCGCCGAAAAACTGCGCGCCGTTACCGCAGTCTGCGATGGCTGCGCGCCGCTGTCCGACGCCTGGATCGCGCTTGCCGCTTTCGCCGCCGATTACTACCAGCGTGGTCTCGGCGAAGTCGCGCTGCCGGCGCTGCCTCAGGCGTTGCGCGACGCCTCGCGCTGGAATCGACTTTTCGCCGTGGAGCCGCGCTACCGGCTTTTGCCGGAGGGACGCGCGCAACTTCCCGACGCGTTGCCCGCGCGCGCCAGCGCCCTGCGCCGCCTGGCCGAAGCGCTCGCGGAGCAGCCGTCGCTCGCTCTTTCCGATGCCCGCGGGCTGCATCCCAAAGCGAGCGTGACTTTCGACGACTGGCTCGCGCGCGGCTGGATCGAGACGGCGACGACGCAAACCGTCGAGCCCGATGCGAATGCGCACGTGCTTCCGACCGGCGCCGCGCCGCTGCCGATTCTGACGGACGAACAACGCGATGCCGTCGATGCGATTTCCGGCGCGCGAGGGTTCGCGCCGTTCCTGCTCCACGGCGTGACGGGCAGCGGCAAGACCGAGGTCTATCTGCATGCGCTCGCCGCTTTGCTCGCCGCCCGGCCGGACGCGCAAGCGCTCGTTCTCGTTCCCGAAATCAACCTGACGCCGCAGTTCGAAGCCGCGTTCCGCGCGCGTTTTTCGGCGCTAGCCGACGGTTCCATCGTCACGATGCACAGCGGTCTCGCCGAAGGCGAGCGCGCGCGCAACTGGCTGGCGGCGCACACGGGCAGCGCGCGCATCGTGCTCGGCACGCGTCTCGCGATACTCGCGTCGATGCCGCAACTCGCGATGATCGTCGTCGATGAAGAGCACGATCCTGCCTACAAGCAGCAGGAAGGTCTGCGCTACTCGGCGCGCGATCTGGCGATCTATCGTGCGAAACAGCTCGATATTCCCGTCGTCCTCGGCTCGGCGACGCCGTCGCTCGAAACGTGGTGGCAAGCGGAGCAGGGCCGCTACACGCGATTGACGCTTACGCGCCGGGCCGTCGCCGAAGCGGCATTGCCGGCCGTGAAGCTCATCGATCTGGAAGAGGAGAGACGGCGCGGCCGCGCGTCGGTCGAAGGGCTCGCGGGTCCGCTCATCGCCGCGCTGAAGACGCGCGTCGAGCGTGGCGAGCAGAGTCTCGTGTTTCTGAATCGACGCGGCTATGCGCCGATCCTGTCGTGCGACGCCTGCGGATGGGTCGCGGGCTGTCCGCGCTGCAGCGCCTACGCCGTGCTGCATAAGCCGGAGCGGGCGCTGCGATGCCATCACTGCGGCTGGGAATCGCGCATTCCGAAGTCGTGCCCGGACTGCGGCAACATCGATATCGCGCCGATGGGCCGCGGCACGCAGCGTGTCGAGGAGACGCTCGCGAGCGTGGTCCCGAACGCTCGGGTGCTGCGCATCGACGCCGACAGCACGCGCCGCAAGGGCAGTGCGCAGGCGCTTTTCTCCGACGTGCACGCGGGCGAGGTCGATATTCTCGTCGGCACGCAGATGATCGCGAAGGGCCACGACTTCCGGCGCGTGACGCTCGTCGGCGTGCTCAATGCCGACACCGCGCTCTTCTCGCACGACTTTCGCGCGAGCGAGCGGCTCTTCGCGCAACTGACGCAGGTGAGCGGCCGCGCGGGACGGGCGGGCTTGCCCGGCGAAGTGATGATTCAGACGCGTTATCCGCGTCACGCGTTGTATCAGGCGCTGTCGCGGCAAGACTATGTGGGTTTCGCCAACTCGACGCTCGCCGAGCGGCGCGACGCGCGCCTGCCGCCGTTCGTCTATCAGGCGATGTTGCGTGCCGAAGGCCGCACGCTCGAAGCGGCGCTCAAGTTTCTGGAGGATGCGGCGGCGGCGTTCGCACCTTTACCCGGCGCGGATCGCGTGACCGTCTACGATGCGGTGCCGCTCACCATCGTCAAAGTATTCAATGTCCATCGGGCGCAACTGCTGCTCGAAAGTGCGTCGCGGGCGGCGTTGCAGGCGTCGTTGCGCGCCTGGCAGCCGGCGCTGCGCTCGCTCAAGGGCGTATTGCGATGGAACGTCGAAGTCGATCCGCTGGACGTTTGAGTCGATAAAAAAGCGACTCAGACTACATCGCGCGCGGCCCGGCCACCGCGGTCGGAAGCGTCATCGGATCGGCGAACGTGCGGCGACGCGCCCCGAACGAACAGCACGACGCAGACCGCGACCATCGCCCAAACGCCGGTTACCACCATCCAAGTGCTCATGCTCGTGCTCTCCCCGAAGTCGCCGTGCGCTGACGGCGAAGGCAGCGCCGTGGGCGGCGCATTGCGTTTATATCGGCGGCGTTAAAGGATTTACGTAGGGCGCGTCCCGAAAATTCCCGACTAGGGAAACTACTAGGCGACAGGCGCCAACCGATAGCCGGCGGTGCGCTGCTCAAAGCCTTGTTCCATAAGGGTTTCATTGTGGTGCAACCCTAGCGAAAATCTCGGTTGCACCTTTTAAATCAGCGGAGTACGATTCGCCAACTTTTTAGTCATGAGCCGGGTTGGGCACGACCGGCAAACGAAGGAAATATGGCGAGCACAACCCTAGGCGTCAAAGTCGACGATCTGCTGCGTTCCCGGCTCAAAGATGCCGCGACGCGCCTCGAGCGCACTCCACACTGGCTGATCAAGCAGGCGATCTTCGCTTATCTGGAGCGTATCGAGCACGGTCAGCTCCCGCCCGAGCTGTCGGGCGCGAACGGTTCGTCCGAATTGGCCGATACCACGCCCGTCGATGGCGACGAAGACGGCGCGCCGCATCCGTTCCTCGATTTCGCGCAGAACGTGCAGCCGCAATCCGTGCTGCGCGCGGCGATCACGGCCGCGTATCGCCGGCCCGAGCCGGAGTGCGTGCCGTTCCTGATCGGTCAGGCGCGCCTGCCTGCAACCGTCGCCGCCGAAACGGAAAAGCTCGCGACGAAGCTCGTCGAAGCGCTGCGGGCGAAAAGCTCGGGCGGCGGCGTCGAAGGGTTGATCCACGAGTTCTCGCTGTCGAGCCAGGAAGGCGTCGCGCTGATGTGCCTCGCCGAAGCGCTTCTGCGCATTCCCGACCGCGCCACGCGCGACGCGCTGATCCGCGACAAGATCAGCAAGGGCGACTGGAAATCGCACATGGGCCAGGCGCCGTCGCTGTTCGTGAACGCGGCGACGTGGGGCCTGATGATCACCGGCAAGCTCGTGACGACGAACAGCGAAGCGGGCCTGTCCTCCGCGCTCACGCGTCTGATCGGCCGCGGCGGCGAACCGCTGATCCGCAAGGGCGTCGACATGGCGATGCGCCTGATGGGCGAGCAGTTCGTCACCGGCGAGACCATCTCCGAAGCGCTCGCGAACAGCCGCAAGTACGAGGCGCGCGGTTTCCGCTATTCCTACGACATGCTCGGCGAAGCCGCGACGACGGAAGAAGACGCACAGCGCTATTACGCGTCCTACGAGCAGGCGATCCACGCGATCGGCAAGGCGGCGGGCGGGCGCGGCATCTACGAAGGTCCGGGCATTTCGATCAAGCTTTCCGCGCTGCATCCGCGTTACTCGCGCTCGCAACAGGAACGCACGATGACCGAACTGCTGCCGCGCGTGCGCTCGCTCGCGCAACTGGCGCGGCGCTATGACATCGGTTTGAACATCGACGCCGAGGAAGCCGATCGCCTCGAAATCTCGCTCGACCTGCTCGAAGCGCTGTGCTTCGACCCGGAACTGGCGGGCTGGAACGGCATCGGTTTCGTGGTGCAGGGTTATCAGAAGCGCTGCCCGTTCGTGATCGACTATCTGATCGATCTCGCGCGCCGCAGCCGTCATCGTTTGATGATTCGCCTCGTGAAGGGCGCGTACTGGGATACGGAAATCAAGCGTGCGCAAGTCGATGGTCTCGAAGGCTATCCGGTCTACACGCGCTAGATCTACACGGACATTTCGTATCTCGCGTGCGCGAAGAAGCTGCTCGGCGCGCCGGATGCGGTCTATCCGCAATTCGCGACGCACAACGCGTTCACGCTGTCGGCGATCTATCACCTCGCGGGACAGAACTACTATCCCGGCCAGTACGAATTCCAGTGCCTGCACGGCATGGGCGAGCCGCTCTACGAAGAAGTGACCGGCCGCGACAAGCTGAACCGTCCGTGCCGCGTGTATGCGCCGGTCGGCACGCACGAAACGCTGCTCGCGTATCTCGTGCGCCGCCTGCTGGAGAATGGCGCGAACACGTCGTTCGTGAACCGCATCGCCGATGAATCCATTCCGGTGAAGGAGCTCGTGCGCGATCCGATCGACGAAGCGCAGGAGATCACGCCGCTCGGCGCGCCGCACGCGAAGATTCCGCTGCCGCGTCAGTTGTACGGCAACGAGCGCTTCAACTCGATGGGCCTCGATCTCTCGAACGAGCATCGGCTGGCGTCGCTGTCGTCGGCGTTGCTGGCGAGCGCGCATCATCCGTGGCGTGCCGAACCGATGCTGGAAGGCGGCACGATTATCGAGAACGGCATGCCGGCGCGCGACGTGCGCAATCCGTCGGACTTGCGCGATATCGTCGGCACGGTCGTGGAAGCGTCGCCGGAACAGGTGAGCGCGGCGATCGCGAACGCAGTGGCCGCCGCGCCGATCTGGCAGGCGACGCCCGTCGAAGATCGCGCCGATTGCCTCGCGCGCGCCGCCGATCTGCTCGAAGCGCAGATGCACACGCTGATGGGCCTCGTCGTGCGCGAAGCGGGCAAGTCCTTGCCGAACGCGATCGCCGAGATTCGCGAGGCCATCGATTTTCTGCGTTACTACGCGTCGCAGATTCGCGCCGAGTTTTCGAACGATACGCATCGTCCGCTCGGTCCGGTCGTGTGTATCAGCCCGTGGAACTTCCCGCTCGCGATCTTCATGGGGCAGGTCGCCGCCGCGCTCGCGGCCGGCAATCCGGTGCTCGCGAAGCCCGCCGAACAGACGCCGCTGATCGCCGCGCAAGCCGTGCGCATTCTGCGCGAGTCGGGCGTGCCCGCGGGCGCGGTGCAGCTGCTGCCGGGCAATGGCGAAACGGTCGGCGCGGCTTTGGTCGCCGATCCGCGCACGCGCGCCGTCATGTTCACCGGCTCGACGGAAGTCGCCCGCCTCATCAACAAGACGCTGTCCGAGCGCCTCGACCCGGACGGCCGTCCGATTCCGCTGATCGCGGAAACCGGCGGCCAGAACGCGATGATCGTCGATTCGTCGGCGCTCGCGGAGCAGGTGGTCGCGGACGTGCTGCAGTCGTCGTTCGATTCGGCCGGCCAGCGCTGCTCGGCGCTGCGCGTGCTGTGCCTGCAGGACGATGTCGCCGATCGCACGCTCGAAATGCTGACGGGCGCGATGAAGCAGCTCGCGGTCGGCAATCCGGATCGTCTGTCGGCGGATGTCGGCCCGGTGATCGATGCGGACGCGAAGCGCGGCATCGACGCGCATATCGCCGGGATGCGCGACAAGGGCCGCAACGTCACGCAACTGCCGCTGCCGGACGCGTGTGCGCAAGGCACGTTCGTGCCGCCGACGCTCATCGAGCTCGACAGCATCGACGAGTTGAAGCGCGAAGTGTTCGGCCCGGTGCTGCATGTGGTGCGTTACCGCCGTTCGAACCTTGATAAACTCCTCGACCAAATTCGCTCGACGGGTTATGGCCTTACGCTCGGCATCCATACGCGTATCGACGAAACCATCGCGCATGTGATCGCGCGGGCGCATGTGGGCAACATCTATGTGAACCGTAACGTGATCGGCGCGGTGGTCGGCGTGCAGCCGTTCGGCGGCGAAGGTTTGTCGGGCACGGGTCCGAAGGCGGGCGGCGCGCTGTACTTGCAGCGTCTGCTGGCGAAACGCCCGACCGGTTTGCCGAAGTCGCTCGCGAGCACGCTCGTCGTCGATCAGACCGCGTCGAAGGACACGCCCACGGCGGCGCTCACCGCGTTGCGCGACTGGGCGATCGGCGAACGCGATCCGCAGACGGCCGCGCGCTGCGATGGCTATCTGCAGCATGTGATGGCCGGCGCGACGGCGGTGCTGAACGGCCCGACGGGCGAGCGCAACACGTACACGCTCGGCGCGCGCGGCACGGTGCTGTGCGTGGCGGCGACATCGAGCGGCGCGCGCGCGCAACTGGCCGCCGCGCTCGCGACGGGCAACCGCGCGTTGTTCAGCGGATCGGCGGGCGAGCAACTGGCGGCGTCGCTGCCGGCATCGCTGAAGCCGTATGTCCAGGTGCGCCGAGCGGCGGAGGACTTCGACGCCGTGCTGTTCGAAGGCGACAGCGATGAACTGCTGTCGCTCGTGAAGGAAGTCGCGAAGCGCACGGGACCGATCGTATCGGTGCAGGGCGTGGCTGCGGGAGCGTTCGCCGACGCTGGCCACGATGGCGAAGACTACGCGCTCGAACGTCTGCTGACGGAACGCTCGGTGAGCGTGAACACGGCGGCGGCGGGCGGCAATGCGAATTTGATGACGATCGGTTGAGACACCCCTCGAGCGCTCGATTCAAACGAATTCAAACAAGCGGCAGCAGGCACGGCGATCCCGGCACAAGCTGCCATCCACACTGGAACCAGGAGAAGCTATGAAGCACACGATGACCAAGCTGGCAGCAGCCATGACGCTCGCCGGCCTGTCGCTCGCGGGGACCGCATTCGCACAGCAAGCCGAGGACGTGAAGGTCGGTTACGCCGGACCGCTGACCGGTGCGCAGGCGCACTACGGCAAGGACATGCAGAACGGCATCACGCTCGCTGTCGAAGATTTCAACGCCACGAAGCCGACGATCGGCGGCAAGCCGGTTCGCATCGTGCTGAACTCGGCCGACGACCAGGCCGACCCGCGCACGGGCACGACCGTCGCGCAGCGCCTCGTCGATGACGGCATCAAGGGCATGCTCGGCCACTTCAATTCGGGCACGACGATCCCGGCATCGCGCATCTACGCGAACGCGGGCATCCCCGAAATCGCGATGGCGACGGCGCCCGAATACACGACGCAAGGCTTCAAGACGGCCTTCCGCATGATGACCTCCGACACGCAGCAAGGCTCGGTCGCGGGCGAGTTCGCGGTGAAGAACCTGAAGGTCAAGAAGATCGCGATCGTCGATGACCGCACGGCATACGGCCAGGGTCTCGCCGATCAGTTCGAGAAGGCGGCGAAGGCAGCGGGCGGCACGATCGTCGACCGTGAATTCACGAACGACAAGGCTGTCGACTTCAAGGCGATTCTGACCAAGATCAAGTCGACGAACCCGGACCTCGTGTACTACGGCGGAGCTGATTCGCAAGCCGGCCCGATGGTCAAGCAGATGAAGACGCTCGGCTTCCGCGCGCCGCTGATGGCAGGCGAAATGGTGAAGACGGACACGTTCCTGAAGATCGCGGGCGACGCCTCGGACGGTACGGTGGCATCGCTCGCCGGCCTGCCGATGGACGAAATGCCGGGCGGCGCGGACTATTCGGCGAAATACAAAAAGCGCTTCAACGAAGACGTGCAGACCTACTCGCCGTACGCCTACGACGGCGCGATGGCGATGTTCAACGCGATGAAGGCGGCCAACTCGACGGACCCGGCGAAGTACCTGCCGTTCCTCGCGAAGACCGACATGCAGGGCGTGACGGCTAAGCACCTGTCGTATGACTCGAAGGGCGATCTGAAGAACGGCGGCATCACGCTGTACAAGGTTGTCGGCGGCAAGTGGACGACGTTGCAGAGCGTGGGCGGGAAGTAAGGCTGCGGGTTGAGCTAAAAGAGAGCCTCGTGATTCAGGTCACGAGGCTTTTTTGTTTTCGGCGTCGCGTTTGTGGCCCGTCACCATCGCCCCGATCAAATTCTCCCGCGTCCACACGCTCATCAACACCGCGGCCGCGACATGCACGCACACGCAAACCTCGACCGCGACCGACAGCCACGTATGAACCTCCTGCGGCCAGTCCTCGCCCCAGAACGCGTCGAGCCTCATGATCCAACCGGACACCGCGAGCGCGAGAATCAGAAGCCAGAGAAACAACGCCATCAATCCGCCGAGCGGATTATGCGAAACGTGATGCATCGGCTTGCCGTTCGCAATCGATTTCAGATAATCCGAGAGATGCGAACGCGTCGGCCACCACGCGGCAAATCGCGCGTGACGCGAGCCGATGAAACCCCAAACGATACGCGCGGTAACAAGCCCGGCCGCCACATATCCAAGCAAACGATGCGTGGAATCCGTCGGCCCGAACAGATTCCACAAGACGATGCCCGCCACGGCCCAGTGCGTGAGCCGCACCCACGCGTCCCAGACTTTCACGCGGGCAAAGTCCGTCACGCTTACTCGACTTCCGACTTCACGACAGCCAGCGTCTTCGTGTCGTAATAGATCTCGACTTTCTTGCCGTTCTTGTCGTGGCCGTAGATCTCATAGCAGTTGCCATCGACCTTGAACTTGCGAATCTTGTAGCCTTGCGACTCGAGTTGAGCCTTGGCATCCGATTCCTTCATCCATTCGCTCTTCGGATGCGCGGTGCAGTCTGCCTTCGCGAAAGCCGCGCCCGAAAAGCCCAACGCCAATGACAACGCCAGAATCTTAAGCATCGCTAACTCCCTGTGTTTTTGAACTGGCTACTCTACTGCCACCGGGAGCGGTCTGCAAGAAGATTGAAAGTTTGTCCCTTAGCGCGTGCCTTGCCGGCGAATTTGTTCGAGTGTCGCGCCCGGTGTGCTCTGATCCTGCGGAATGCGGATCTCGATCAACGCGGGCAGGCCGGATTTCCGGGCGCGTTCGAATGCAGGCATGAACTGATCCGTCGTTTCGACGAGTTCGCCGTGCGCGCCGAACGCGCGCGCAAACGCGACGAAATCCGGATTCGTCAGCCCCGTCCCATGCACGCGATTCGGGTAATGCCGCTCCTGGTGCATGCGGATCGTTCCGTACTGCGCGTTGTTCACGACGATGAAAATCACCGGCAATTCATATTGCATCGCCGTGGCGAGTTCCTGACTCGACATCATGAAGCAGCCGTCGCCCGCAAACGCGATCACCGTGCGGTCCGGATAAAGCGACTTCGCGGCGATCGCGGCGGGCACGCCGTAACCCATCGCCCCGCTCGTCGGCGCGCACTGCGATCGGAAGTGCCGATACGAATAGTGCCGATGCAGCCAGGTCGCGTAATTGCCCGCGCCGTTCGTGAGGATCGAATCGGCGGGAATCGTTTCCGCGAGCTGGCGCATGATGTCGCCGAGCTGGACATCGCCGAGCATCGGACGCGGCGTGCGCCATTCGAGATACGCGGCGTGCGCGGCTTCGGCCTCGCCATGCCACGCGATATTCGCGGGCGGCGTCAGCGCCGCGAGCATCGACGCGATTTCCGGCATGCCCGAGACGATCGGCAGATCGGCGCTGTACACGCGGCCGAGTTCTTCCGCGCCCTGATGCACGTGGATGAGCGTCTGCTTCGTCTTCGGGATGTCGAGCAGCGTGTAGCCGCCCGTCGTCGATTCGCCCATGCGCGGGCCGAGCACGAAGAGCACGTCGGCATCGCGCACGCGTGCGGCGAGCGCCGGATTGATGCCGAGCCCGACATCGCCCGCATAGTTCGGATGCTCGTTCGACAGCGTGTCCTGATAGCGGAATGCGCAGCCCACCGGCAAGCGCCATTGCTCGACGAAGCGCGCGAAATCCTGCGTCGCATCAAGCGTCCAGCCGCTGCCGCCCGCGATCACGAACGGCTTCTTCGCGTTGGCGAGCAGTTCGCGCAAGCGATCGATTTGCGCCGCCGCCGGCGATGCCGCCACGCGCTGATAACGCGGCGCGGGCAACGCGGCGGCGACGGCTTCGGTCAGCATGTCTTCCGGCAGCGCGAGCACGACCGGACCCGGACGTCCCGAGGTCGCCGTGTGAAACGCGTGGCTCATGTATTCCGGCACGCGGCGCGGATCGTCGATCTGCGCGACCCATTTCGCCATCTGCCCGAACATGCGCCGATAGTCGATTTCCTGAAACGCCTCGCGGTCCATGTGATCCCGCGCGCATTGGCCGATGAGCAGGATCATCGGCGTCGAATCCTGAAACGCGGTGTGCACGCCGATCGACGCGTGCGTCGCGCCCGGCCCGCGCGTGACGATCGCGACGCCCGGTTTGCCCGTCAGCTTGCCGACCGCTTCGGCCATGTTCGCCGCGCCCGCCTCGTGGCGGCAGACGATCGTCTGAATCTGCGAGGTTTCGTCGTGCAGGGAATCGAGCACGGCGAGAAAGCTCTCGCCGGGCACGCAGAACACGCGCTCGACGCCGTGATGCACGAGCGCATCGACGAGAAGACGCGCGCCGGTAGTTTGATTGTCGGGAGAAGCGGATTGCGCGGAGGGGACAGCGGACGCCATGCGAAGAACTCTCCTGTGAGTGTCCGGATCGTCGCGGATGCGGGCCGGACAGTGAGCGAATTGCCCTAAAGCTTACGCCGTCGGGCGAGCGCGCGGCCAGAAGCAAAGCGGAATTTTTTCCCGGCGAGCGCGGCCTGTTCGCGCCGTCCGCGGCATTTCCATCAGCCGAAATACCCCTTTTTCTCGCCCCTTATCCAGCGATGGAGAAAGGGTGGAGTTCGCAATAATGGCTTCACTGAAAAGCGGACACGGCAACGAGCCAAGCGGGTCCGCCTCGCAAAGATCGCAGTCTCACCTCATCGGGGGCAAGTTTGAACATTCGTAAATTCATCGGCGCGAACAGCCGCGACGCACTGCGCCAGGTTCGTGAAGCGCTCGGCCCCGATGCCGTGGTGCTGTCCAATCGCACGCTGGATGATGGTTCCGTGGAGATCGTCGGCGTCGCGGACAGCGATATCGCGTCGATCTCGCCGGCCGCGAAGGAACAGGCCGTGCGCTCGGCGGGCTCGTCGCGCGCCGCACTGGCCGCCGCGGCCGCCGCGCTGCCGGCGAAGCAATCCGCCGCGAATCCCTACACGAGCGGCGACGTGTTTTCGTCGGTCTTCGGCGCGAACACCGACGCCGACGATGAAGACGATTTCGCGCACGAACACGAAGCCGCTTCCGACGAAGAAGCGCCGCGCACGATGGCCGACTCGAATCCGTGGCTGATCGAGCACGCGAAGCGCATCGCGCAGCAGGCGACGATGCCGTCGAACCGTCCGCTGACGGCGTCCGCCGCGATCGCTCGCGGAATGGGCGTGCCGGTTCCGGTCGCTGCGCAAGAGACCCGCGCCGAGAGGACCCCAGAAGCAGGCAAGTACGCGATTCGCCAGCAAGCGCAAGCGCAGGCTAACCGCGCGGAAGCGATCGCTCAGGCGCGCGTTCAATCGACCGTCGAAACGCCCGACTGGGCACGCGAAGCCGCGCAGGTCGCCGCACGCCGCGCTGCGCAGAAGATCAACGCGAGCGCGCCGCACTCCGAAGCACCGGCGGCGAGCACCGCGCCGGCTGCGCAGGAAGGCGCCTTCGAAGGTCTGCCGGCGAACGCGGCGGCGGTCGTGACCGAAGCGATTCGCGCACGCATGGAGCAGGTCGTCAACGAAACGGTGATGAACGAGCTTTCGTCGATGCGCTCGATGATGGAAGAGCACTTCTCCGGTCTGCTCTGGGGCGAGCGCCAGCGCCGCAACCCGACGGGCGGCGCGCTGACCAAGCGTCTGTTCGCCGCCGGTTTCTCCGCGCAACTCGTCCGCATGATGGTGGACAACATGCCGGAGATGGAAAGCGTGGAAGGCGCGCTCGAATGGGTGCAGGAAGTGCTCGAATCGAACATCCCGGTGATGGATAGCGAAGATGCACTGATGGAACGCGGCGGCGTGTTCGCGCTGATGGGCCCGACGGGCGTCGGCAAGACGACGACCACCGCGAAGCTCGCGGCGCGCTGCGTGATGCGCTTCGGCGCGAGCAAGGTCGCGCTGCTCACGACCGACAGCTACCGGATCGGCGCGCACGAGCAACTGCGCATCTTCGGCAAGATTCTCGGCGTGTCGGTTCACGCGGTGAAGGACGCCGCCGACCTGCAGCTCGCGCTTTCCGAACTGCGCAACAAACATATCGTGCTGATCGACACGATCGGCATGAGCCAGCGCGACCGCATGGTTTCCGACCAGATCGCGATGCTGTGCGGCGCGGGCCATCCGGTGCAGCGCATCCTGCTGCTCAACGCGACGAGCCACGGCGACACGCTCAACGAAGTCGTGCAGGCATACAAGAGCGCGGCGGATCAGCCGCCGCTCGCGGGCTGCATCCTGACCAAGCTCGACGAAGCGACGAATCTCGGCGGCGTGCTCGATACGGTCATCCGCTACAAGCTGCCGGTGCATTACGTGTCGACCGGCCAGAAGGTGCCGGAGAACCTGTACGTCGCGACCAAGCGTTTTCTCATCAAGAGCGCATTCTGCATTCCCCGCGACGGCTCGCCGTTCGTGCCGCAGGACGAAGAAGTGCCGGCGCTGCTCTCCGCGCTGTCCGCGCGCGCCACGACCGAACTGCATGGGGTGCACTTTGGATAAGTTCGTGCTCGACCAGGCGGAAGGTCTGCGACGGCTGCTCACGCGTGCCGGTTCGCGCGTGGTGGCGGTTGCGGGCGGGCCGGCGGGCATCGGGTGCACGTCGGCGGTGGTGAATCTCGGCGCGGCGCTGTCCGTGCACGGCAAGGATGTGCTCGTGATCGACGAGCATCAGGACGCGGGATCGGTGAGCCGCATGCTGGGTTTGTCCGATGCAGGCGCGCTCGCCGCGGTGATGTCCGGCCGCCGCGCGCTCGCCGATGTCGTCGAGCGCACGCCGTTCGGCTTCTCGCAGATCGCCGCACCGCGCGACGAGCGCATCAGCCATGACGCCGCGCAGTGCCGCGCATTGCTCGATGGTCCGGCCGACATCGTTCTGATCGATGCGCAACTGGACCGTCACGGCGCGCTGTCGACGCTCGCGGCTCAGGCGCATGACTTTCTCATCGTGACGCGGGTAGCCGCGTCGGCGATCACCGAGGCGTATGCGTGCATGAAGCGGCTGCATTACGCCCATGCGATCGGCCAGTTCCGCGTGCTTATCAATCACGTGCAGAACCCGGCTGACGCGGCGGTCGCGTTCGACAACCTGTCGGGCGTCGCGAGCCGGTATCTGGCCGTGTCGCTCGTGCAGGCAGGGTATGTGTCCGAGGATGCGCGCGTCGCTCGGGCAAAGGAACTCTCACGCTGCGCAGTCGAAGCGTTCCCGGCCACGGCCGCGGCCCGCGACTACCGCGCGATCGCGGCGGAGCTCCTCCACTGGCCGATGCGTCCCGCGCCGTACATGCGCGCGGCGAACGGCCAGCCAGACGCGCGAATTCCGGTTGGCGACTCTGAACAGGGCGGGCGGGAGGCGGCGCATCGTGTGGCCGCGCTTCACGACTTTGCAATGAGCAGCACGGCGTCGATGTGATCAAGATAGGTGACCATGATGTATAACGCCCAAGGCAAACTCTCACAGTCGGACGTCCTGACGAAATATGCGCCGCTCGTTCGTCGGCTGGGGCTTCAGCTCGTCGCCAAGATGCCGGCGAGCGTCGATCTCGACGATCTCATCCAGGCCGGCATGATCGGTCTGCTGGACGCGGCGAGCCGCTACAAGGAAGATCAAGGCGCGCAATTCGAAACCTACGCGAGCCAGCGCATTCGCGGCGCGATGCTCGACGAGCTGCGCGCCAACGACTGGCTGCCGCGCAGCATGCGCAAGACGTCGCGCGAAGTGGAATCGGCGGTGCATAAGGTCGAGCAGAACCTCGGCCGCTCCGCGAGCGAGACGGAGATCGCCGAGCACATGAAGATGCCGCTCGACGAATATCAGTCGATGCTCCAGGATCTGCACGGCAGCCAATTGATCTACTACGAAGACTTCGACCGTTCCGCCGACGACGAGCCGTTCCTCGACCGCTATTGCGTCGATCGCTCGGACCCGCTTTCGGCGCTGCTCGACGACAGCCTGCGCGGCGCGCTGATCGAAGCGATCGACAAGCTGCCCGAGCGCGAGAAGCTGCTGATGAGCCTCTACTACGAACGCGGCCTGAACCTGCGCGAAATCGGCGCAGTGATGGAAGTGAGCGAGTCGCGCGTGTGCCAGTTGCACAGCCAGGCGGTCGCGCGTCTGCGCACGAAGCTGCGCGAGCAGGCGTGGACGAGCGTCGAGGCCTGATTCAGCTCGTTTCGAAGTCGCGCGTTTCGGCGAAGACCGTTTTCCCTTCGCCGAGACTTTTCGCGCGATACATCGCACGATCGGCGGCACGCAGCACGGCGGTGATGCCGGATTGCTGCGCGCTCGTCGCGCTGGAAAGCAGACACGCGCCGATGCTCGCCGATACCGACACCGGCCGCTCCTGCACCGATGTCATCGCGCCGAGAATCGAGTGAATGCTGTCGGCCACCGACAGCACCGCCGCGCGGTCGCGCACCTGATGCGCAAGCACGACGAACTCGTCGCCGCCCAGACGCGCGATGGTGTCGGACTTGCGCATGCGCTTCGCGAGCGATTGCGCGAAGGCCTGCAGCAGCATGTCGCCGACGGCGTGACCGTAGGTATCGTTCACTTCCTTGAAGCCGTCGAGATCGATGAGAAGGAGCGCGGTGGCATCGTCGCCATCGGTTTCGCGCGCGGTCATCGCACGATCGACGATCCGTTCGAGCGCGTATCGGTTGGACAGGCCCGTGAGCGGATCGGTCGATGCCTGACGCGCGAGATCGCGATTCGCATTGCCGAGGCGATCGACGAGCACGCTCAAATACACCGATGCGCCCAGCACGCTCAATCCCAGCCCGATCGCGGCGGGAAGATTGGCGCGCCACCACGGCTGCCAGACGCCGAGCGCCATCACGACGACGAGCGCCGTCGCGCATGACACCGCGAGCGTGCGCTTGCCGTAACGGCATCCCGAGCCGATCAGAAACCAGAACATCACCCAGATGAGCGGCAGCGCGATTGCGCCGCCCGCCGCGAGCGCGAGCCCGAGCAGGGTTTGATCGGCGATGGTCGTGACAGTGAGACGCTTCTCCGACGGCGTGCTCATGCGGTTGACGATCAGCAGCGTGGCCGCACCGTAAGACACGTAGAGCGCGATGAGACGCGCGACCGCCAGTGCATCGTAGGAAGGGCGGAGCCACGCGAAGATGCCGTAGGCCAGAAGAACCGCCGCTCCCATCCAGACCCGCAGCGTGGCCTGCTCGCGTTCGGGATTCCGGTGCTCGGACCATGCGAAGGCATAAGGCCGGCGTGCCGGTTGATGCGCCTGCTCCATACTGAACCCCTGGATGGTGATTTCTTTCTTTTATCTTGCTGTCTTTACTGCGGCCCCGTCGCGTGGCATCGGCTGAATGGAGTGGTATCGAATTGCGCCGAGCGAGCGATCCGCTATTTTGCAACGTTTTGCGAAGACGCTGTGTTTCGTGTAATAACGGCTTTCGCACTTCTATTTCCGATTCACCGTGATGCGCGACGAATCCATTTCTCTGGCCGGCGAATGGCTGCCGGTCTGCAATAGCGAAGACGTTCCCGAAGGCGGCGCGCGCGGCTTTGTCGTCGCCGATGAGCGCATCGTCGTGTGGCGCGACAGTATCGGCGCGGCGCATGTGTGGCGCGATTACTGTCCGCATCGCGGCGCGCAGTTGTCGCTCGGGCATGTGATGCGCGATCAGATCGTGTGCCCGTATCACGGCTGGCGTTACGACATCGAAGGGCAGTGCTTGCGGATTCCATCGAATCCGTCTTTGCGTCCTCCGAAACGTGCCTGCGCGACGACGTTCGTCAGCGAGGAGAAGTACGGCGTCGTGTGGATGTGCTTCGGCGAGCCGGCTGACGCGCTCGACTTCTTTCCCGAAGCCGCGATTCCCGGTGGCCGGCGCATCAATCTCGCGCCGCAGACGGTGAGGTCATCGGCGCCGCGCGTCGTCGAAAATTTTCTCGATATGGCGCACTTTTCGTTCGTGCATGTGGGGATTCTGGGCGAGGACGCGCATACGGAAGTGCCGGATTACGAAGTCGTGCAGACTTCCGATGGCGGGCTGGAGGCGCGGCAGTGTCGATACTGGCAACCCGCGGGGATTCCGGGACAGGGCGGCGGCGCGATGATCGATTATGTGTATCGCGTGAAGCGGCCGTTGATCGCGAGTCTCACGAAGATGGCGTCGGGTGGGCAGGGTGCGCTGCATATCCTGCTGGCGGCGTCGCCGGTGACGCAGACGGAGACGCGCGCGTGGCTCGTGTCGATTCACGAGGACGAGACGACGCATTCGGATCAGGCGCTTTACGACTTCAATATGGAAATACTGATGCAGGATACGCCGATCGTCGAGTCGCAATGGCCCCGGCGTCTGCCGCTCGATCTCGATGCGGAGTTGCATCAGCGGTGTGATCGGATGGCGGTGGCTTACCGCAGATGGCTGGCGGGGATGGGGTTTGGGTGGGGGACGTGCGCGGGCGAAGATGTCGAGCGATAGACGACGGCACGCCTGTGCCAAGCCGAAGGTCGTTTCGCGTAATATGCCGTATGAATCGCCAGTCAGTGGATCGGGTTTGTCAACATGAAGCAAGACTTTCGTACCGCACGCGCACAGGAAGATGGTCGTCAGATTCCTGCGCTGGATGGCCTGCGCGGACTCGCGGCGCTATGGGTCTTTCTTTCGCACGTCCGCATTCTGACTGGAATGACGCCCGTGCCGACCCTGCTGGCCTATGGCGAACTCGCGGTCGATCTTTTCATGTTCGTTTCCGGCTTTCTGATGGCGTTCCATTACCTAGAACGCCGTGAGCAGGAACCGTGGAACGCGGGCCGAACATGGCTGCGGTTCTGGTGTCGCCGCTTCTTTCGGATCACGCCGGCGTATTACGTGCTGCTGCTGATCTCGTTGCTCACGGGCGCTTATCTGGGCGATGCGCGCAATGCCGTCGCGCATGTCTGGCCGGAAACGGCCACGGCTGCATCGCGCTATCTGGATCACGGCGTGTGGAACGTCGTGACGCACGTTACCTACACCTTCGGGCTGATTCCACGATACGCGTTCAATACGCCGTTGCCGGACTGGTCGATCGGGCTCGAAATGCAGTTCTATGCGGTCTTTCCGCTGCTCATGCTGTTGATCGCGAGATACGGCGCCTTGCTTGTGATCGCGACGCTCGCCGTCGCCATGTTCGGCGTTCAGATCATTGCACCGGGCTTCTTTTCCTCATTTCCGATGCCGGCCTTCCTGCCGATGAAGCTTTATATGTTCATGACCGGCATGGCCGCTGCACTGACGCGCGGTACGCCTCGGGCAAGCGTCGGCTTTCTGCTGGCGGCGAGTCTACCCGCGATCGAGTTTGCGCTGCATCCCGTCGCTGTCTCGGCAGCGCGCATCGCGATGGTCGCGGTGCTCTTTATCCTTTTTTCCGCGGAATCCATGCGGTTCGGGGCGCTTGCGCTGCCCGTCGTGCGAATCTTGCGGCGCGCACTGGGCATCCGCTTCGGCAAGGTGATGGGCGATCTTGCCTACAGCTTTTACCTCATTCACTTGCTGGTGCTTCTGCCGGTCGCTGGATTTCTGACAAAGTTCGAGAGATATTTGAACGCTCCCGGTGCCGTTCGATTCATCGCAGTCGCCTTGATCGTGGGGACGATCACATTCGGGCTGTCATGGCTGCTACATCGGGCCGTCGAGCAGCCTGGCATCGCGCTGGGCAAACGCCTGCTTAAACGGCGTATCGTGATGACCGGGCGCGAAGGCGCGATCTCGTTTCGTCGCTAGCGAGGGCGGAGAAACGGGGGCTCGGTGAAGTCGTAGTGGTGCTTTCATGGCGCGCCCGGCTGGGATCGAACCAGCAACCCCTGCCTTCGGAGGGCAGTACTCTATCCATTGAGCTACGGGCGCATCGGGGAGAGGCCTTGCGTGAGGGAAGCGCCAAAAGACAAACGGCTGCTGCAAGGCCCAACGAATCCGAGAGAATACCTGTTTTCCGTGACTTCGTCCATCGCACGGGGCTGGGCGCATCGCGCGAAGCATCACACGATTCGGGTAAACGCCCGCACCGCCGCCACAGCCACCTCGCGCCGACAGTTAAGCGTTCCGTCTATAATCGACCGTGCCTTTCCCCAGGCGCGCCCAAGCGCAATGCGGTAGCTGTCACGCTGTCACTGAACCGACTCACACCAAAAAACGGGAGACGAGACAAGCATGAGCGAAGCACCCCACGGAGCCCCGATCAAGACGCCCGGCCAACTCATCGCCGCGATCATCGCGGGATTCGGCATCCCGGTCGCCATCATCATCCTGCTCGCGGTTTATGTGAACAACTCGACGCGTACCGGCGCGGGCACGGACATCGAGCAGTCGGTGAACGAGCGCATCGCGCCCGCCGCGCAGGTCGATATCCGCGACGCCAACGCGCCGCGCGTCTACAAGACCGGCGAGGACGTATTCAAAGCCGTGTGCTCCGCCTGTCACGCAGCGGGCACCGCCGGCGCACCCAAGTTCGGCGATGCCGGCGCGTGGGCACCGCGCATGGGTGAAGGCTACGACACGCTCCTGCACAACGCGCTCAACGGCAAGGGCGCGATGCCCGCGCGCGGCGGCACCAGCCCCGACGATTACAGCGACTTCGAAATTGCGCGCGCGGTCGTCTATATGGCCAACGGCAGCGGCGGCAAACTGGCGGAACCGGCGCAACCTGCGTCGGGTGCGGCGGCGAGCGCGGGCGCATCGGGTGCGGCAGCGGCATCGGGCGCAGCGGCTCCGGCAGGCGCGAGCGCGAATGAGAACGCACAGGCGGCGGCAGCCGTCGCGGCGCTGGCATCGGTGCCGCAGGCTGCGGCGCCGGCGGCGGGCGGCCAAAGCGCGGACGCGGCTCAAGCCGGCAAGGCGCTCTACGAGCAAGTCTGCCAGGCATGTCACGCGGCCGGCGTGCTCAACGCGCCGAAGTTCGGCGACAAGGCCGCCTGGGCGCCGCGCCTGAAGGAGCCGATGGACACCGTCTACAACTACGCATTGCACGGCAAAGGCGCGATGCCGCCGAAGGGCGGATCGAATGCGCCGGATGCGGATGTGAAGGCCGCCGTCGATTACATGGTGAACGCGGCGAAGTAACGTTCACGCGTGCAATGAAAGAACCCTGCGTCGGTTCAAGTGGCGCAGGGTTTTTCATTTTGAAGCGCGAAGAAAGCGAAAGCGTCAGGTCTTCTGCAACATCGCCTTGAGCATCGCCATTCGATCTTTCGGCGACAGCGGTTTTTCCTCGGGCGTCGGCGGCGGTGCATCGTCGAGCAGCATCTCGGGTATGAAGCGCGACGGCTCGCACACCACCGTCTCCCGCGCGCGTTTTCTCTTCTTGCACCAGTTCAGATGCAGACTGCGCTGCGCCCGCGTGATCGCGACATACATCAGCCGGCGTTCTTCCTCGATGCGCGAATCGTCGACGGGCGCGTCATCATCCGAGCTGCCGCGATGCGGCATGATCCCTTCTTCGACGCCCACCAGAAACACGTGCGGATACTCCAGTCCCTTCGACGCATGCACCGTCGAGAGCCGCACCGCGTCCGGATCTTCTTCCTTGCCTTCGAGCATGGACATCAGCGCGACGGTCTGGATCAGGCCGAGCAGGTTCTTGCCTTCGTCGGCGAAACCGTCGGCGGTGTCGTAGCCTGTCTGCTCCGCGCCCGGCGCGGCTTCCGGCTTCGTGCCCTTGCGCTTCAACCATTCGAGAAACTCGAGCACGTTCTGCCACTTCGACTGCGCCTGCCGCTCGTCGTACGCATCGTAGAGATACGACTCGTAGTGGATGGCTTCCATCATGTCGTCGAGCACTTCGGTCGCCGGATCGCGCGCCGCGCGGTCGGACAGCCGCCGAATCCATTCGCAGAATGTGCGTAGCGGCTCGACCTGCCGCGCCGACAGACGCGCCTCGATGCCGCCCATGAACACCGCCTCGAACAGCGACACCTTCGCCGCGCCCGCGAACGCGCCGAGCGCTTCGAGCGTCGTATTGCCGACGCCCCGCCGCGGAGTCGTGATCGCGCGGATGAACGCGGGATCGTCGTCGGGATTGGCGATCAGACGCAGATACGCGATGAGATCCTTGATCTCCGCCTTGTCGAAGAACGACTGCCCGCCCGACAGCACATAAGGAATGCGCTCGCGTCGCAGCACCTGCTCGAAGATGCGCGCCTGAAAGTTGCCGCGATAGAGAATGGCGTAGTCGCGAAACTGCGTGCGCCGCTCGAACTTGTGCGCCGAGAGCCGGAACACCACGGACTCGGCCTCGTGCTCTTCGTCGTTGCAGCCGGTGACGGTGATCGTGTCGCCCATGCCGTGCTCGGACCACAGCTTCTTCTCGAACAGCTTCGGATTGTTCGCGATGACGTTATTCGCCGCCGTCAGAATGCGCACCGTCGAGCGATAGTTCTGCTCCAGCTTGACGACGTGCAGCTTCGGAAAATCCTTGCCGAGCTGCGCGAGGTTTTCGAGGGTCGCGCCGCGCCATCCGTAGATGGCCTGATCGTCGTCGCCGACGGCCGTGAACGCCGCACGCGGGCCGGCAAGCTGCTTCAGCAATTCGTACTGACAGGCGTTGGTGTCCTGATATTCGTCGATCAGCAGATAGCGCAAGCGGTTCTGCCACTTGTCGCGCACCTGCTCGTTCTCGGCGAAAAGCTGCGCGGGCCGTAGGATCAGATCGTCGAAATCGAGCGCCTGATACGCGTGCAGCGTCGCCGCGTAGCTGCGAAAGACGATCGCCGCCTGATGCTCGTCCTCGTTATTCGCGAGCACGGACGCCTGATCCGGCGACACCATCGCGTTCTTCCACAGCGAGATGATCGACTGGATCTTGCGAATCAGGCCCTTGTCGGTCGTGCCGAGCTGTTCCTGCACCATGCCGAAGCAGTCGTCCGAATCCATGATCGAGAACTGCGGCTTCAGTCCGACATGTTCCGCTTCCTGCCGCATGATCTGCACGCCGAGCGAGTGGAAGGTGCAGATCGTCAATTGATTGACGGGAATCTTGCGGCCTTCCTTGCCGGGCGTGGTGAGCGTCTTGCCCTCGAGCAGCTTCGCGGTGCGCTCGCGCATTTCGAGCGCGGCCTTGTTCGTGAAGGTGAGCGCGGCGATGTGCTTCGGCTCGAAGCCGCGTCCTTCGATCAGATGCGCGATCTTCTGCGTGATCACGCGCGTCTTGCCGCTGCCCGCGCCGGCGAGCACGAGACAGGGACCATCGAGATAGCGCACGGCTTCGCTTTGCGCGGCGTTCAGACCAGCGGACATCGTTTTGGGCTTTTGGAGTTCGGGCGCGCTTAGCTGAAAACCTGCGCGCGGAGGAGAGCGCGATGTTAACACGATAGCGGCGGCGCGGTTCCGGCCCCTGTTCGTGCCACAATATCCGATCGAATTCACGACAGGACGATGCCCGCATGAGCACAGCACTGAAAGTCGGCGTAATGGGCTACGGCCTCGCCGGCGCGACGTTTCACGCGCCCGTCATCGAGCACTGCGGCCGGGCGGAAGTCACGGCCATCGCGACGAGCCAGGCCGAACGCGCGTCGGCGGATTATCCGAACGCGCAGATCGTCGCGGACTTCGACGCGCTGCTCGCCGTCGACGGCCTCGAATGCGTGGTCGTGGCGACGCCGAACGACACGCACTTCGATCTCGCGCACCGCGCGTTGTCGGCGGGCAAGCATGTGGTCGTCGACAAGCCGGTCACGCTTTCCGCGCGCGACGCCCGCACGCTCGCCGATCTCGCGCAGCAGAAAGGGCTCGTGTTCGCGCCGTTCCACAATCGCCGCTGGGACGGCGATTTCATGACCGTGCGCGCGCTCGTCGAAAGCGGGCGGCTCGGGCGAGTCACGCATTACGAATCGCATTTCGACCGTTTTCGCCCGAAAGTGCCGCAGCGCTGGCGCGAGGAAGCGGAGCGCGGCGGCGGCCTGCTGTTCGATCTGGGGCCGCATCTGATCGATCAGGCGCTGACGCTCTTCGGCGCGCCGCAGACGGTCACGGCGTTCGTGAAGGCGCATCGCGATCACGCGCACGCGCCGGATTACGTGCATCTCGTGCTCGGTTACGAGGACAAGGAAGTGATCCTGCACGCGAGCGCGCTCGCGGCGCTGGAGCCGCCGCGTTTCGCGATCCACGGCACGCGCGGCAGTTACGTGAAGAACGGGCTCGACACGCAGGAAGATCAGTTGCGTTCCGGCATGCGGCCGGGCAATCCGGAGTTCGCGAAGAATCCGCCGGGCGCGCTGCGCGAAGTCGATGGCGATCACGACCTGCGTCAAGAATTCGCCACGAAAGATGGTGCTTATGTCGAGTTTTATCGCGCGCTGGCGGCGTCGATTCAGGACGGCAAGCCGTTTCCGGTTTCGCCGCAGGACGCGGTTGATACGATGACGATCATCGAGCTGGCGATTCAGAGCGACAGGGAAGGAAGGCGGGTGGAGTTCGCCCGATTGCGCTGACGCGAAGCGGCATCAACATGGTGTGACCGAGTGGAATATGACAAACATTAACTCGCTTTGACTCTTGGAGATGGCGGACAATATTTCTGATTTTCATCTGTCATTTGTCGTGAGGCAGAGTAAAGTCAATAACGGGTCGAATTCGTCATGTCTGTCACATTCAAACATTCCGGTCATCTGGGCGATATCGTCTATTCGCTGCCTGCAATGCGGACGATCGCCCGGCAGTGCGGCGTCCGCGTGACGCTTTACATTCCGAACGACGTCGATTCGGGTTACGGCCCGGACAGGCGTCACCCCGCCGGCGACAAGATGATAGATGACGCGACGTTCGATTTCGTCGCGCCATTGCTGCGGTCTCAGGCTTATATCGAGGCCGTGCATTTCGTTCCCGGCAACGACATTCCATGCGACGCCGTCAACTTCGATGCTTTTCGCGGCGGAAGCGTTAATGTTTTGGCCGGAAACATTAAGGATTACTATTTCAAGATTTTCGCGCTGCTCGCCGAGTCGCCGTCTCGCTGGCCCAAACGGTCCGGCGGAGTCCACTCGTACGCGAAACCCTATGACATCCTGATTGGCCGTTCGATGCGCTATTTGAATCAGGCGATCGATTACGGCGTGCTCGCGCAATTGGACTTGCGTATCGGATTTATCGGACTGGAGAATGAATTTACGGAATTCCGTTCACGCTTTCCTTCCTTGGCGATCGAACATGTGCCGACGCGCCACGCACAGGACGCCTGCGATCGGATTGCGGAGGCGTCGCTCTTTATTGGCAATCAGTCGGTTTTCTTCGCAATCGCCGAAGGATTGCAGTCAAACAGGCTGCTCGAGGTATTCGAACCGGTTCCGAACGTCGTGCCATCCGGGGGCCGCACAGGCCAGTTTCTGACGACCGCGGGGCTGGCGCGGCTGGTCAGCGCCTTTTTTTCACGAACGATCACACTGCCGGATCCCGACGCGGCGTTGAGAAGCGAATATATGCACTGAGCAATACCTGACGCGGTCGCCCGGAATTTCGAACGAAATTGACATTGCGCGAGGCGTCGCGTAAATTCTGCCGCACGCGTCGGGAGAGCGCGTGGTCTCGTTCATGCAGCGAAGATCGCGCCGCCGAAGGGGCACACCCGCAAACTCTCAGGCAAAAGGACCGACTGCGTCGAGGAATTCGTTTCCTCGCACTCTGGAGAGCGGCAGCGGCTTCAACATGAAGCCAGTTGCCCACCGAAGGGGCGCGCGATGAACCATCAGTCACGCTGATGGTTCGCGCAATCTCTCAGGTACCGAGGACAGAGGGGTCACGCATCGCAACCGCTTCGCGGCATGCGCCTTGCGCGCTGCATCAGGCAGCGCGAAAGGCGCATCCGGCCAGGCGAAATGTGCGCTGCGTGGCCTTTTTTGTTTCGCGAACCGAGGCCCTGATGACCGAACTCCAACACACGCCCCTGCACGCCGCCCACCTCGCGCTCAACGCGCGCATGGTCGATTTCGGCGGCTGGGACATGCCCGTCAACTACGGTTCGCAGATCGACGAGCATCGCGCGGTGCGCACCGACGCCGGCATGTTCGACGTATCGCATATGCGCGTCGTCGATTTCGAGGGCGACGCCGTCCGCGAATTCTTCAAGCACGCGATCGCCAATAACGTCGACAAACTCACGACGCCGGGCAAAGCGCTCTACTCGTGCCTGCTCAACGGCAACGGCGGCGTGATCGACGATCTGATCGTCTACTACTTCTCCGAAACGAATTTCCGCGTCGTCGTGAACGCGGGCACGGCGGAGAAGGACATCGCCTGGTTCGGGCAGTTGAACGCCGAAGGCAAATTCAATCTTTCGATTACACCGCGCCGCGATCTCGCGATCATCGCCGTGCAAGGCCCGAACGCGCGCGAAAAGACCTGGCAAGTGCTGCCGGACACGCGCGCGCAAACCGAATCGATCAAGCCGTTCAACGCGGCCGTTTTCCCGTCGACGCAATACGGCGAACTGATGCTCGCGCGCACCGGCTACACCGGCGAGGACGGTTTCGAGATCGTCGTTCCGGCGACGCAAGTCGAGGCGTTGTGGAACGCGCTCGCCGCCGCGGGCGTGAAGCCCGCAGGCCTCGGCGCGCGCGACACGCTGCGCCTCGAAGCCGGCATGAATCTGTACGGCCAGGACATGGACGAGAACGTGTCGCCGCTCGACGCCGGCCTCGCGTGGACCGTCGATCTGAAAACGGAACGCGATTTCGTCGGCCGCAGCGCGCTGGAGGCGAACGGCTCGAAGGCGAATTTCGTCGGGCTCGTGCTGATCAAGGAAAACGGCAAGGCGGGCGGCGTGCTGCGCGCGCATCAGAAAGTCGTCACGCAACACGGCGACGGCGAGATTACGAGCGGCACTTTTTCGCCGTCGATGCAGGAATCCATCGCGTTCGCACGCGTGCCGACGGGCGTTGCCGTCGGGGACACGGTGCAGGTCGTCATCCGCGACAAGCAACTTCCGGCGCGCGTGGTAAAACTTCCGTTCGTGCGCAACGGCCGAGTGTTGGTCGAGCTTTCGTAACGCCGTCGCGCCCGTTCCCTCCGATCAAGAAACTCACGAAAGAACCACGCAAGGAGCATCCAATGAGCATCCCGGCCGATCTGAAATACACCGAATCGCACGAATGGGTCCGCACCGAATCCGATGGCACGCTGACCATCGGCATCACCGATCACGCGCAGGAAGCGCTCGGTGACATCGTGTTCGTCGAACTGCCCGCGGCGGGCAAGACCGTTACGGCGGGCGATGCGATCGCCGTCATCGAATCGGTGAAGGCGGCATCCGACATTTACGCGCCGGTTTCGGGCGAGATCGTCGAATCGAACGACGCGCTCACCTCGGCGCCCGATCAGGTGAACGGCGCGCCGTACGAAAGCTGGCTCTTCAAGATCAAGCCGGCGGGCGACGCCGGTCTGGACAAGCTGCTCGACGCCGAAGGCTACGGCAAGTCGATCGGCGAATAACTCATCTCAATGACGATTGCGGCTCGGTCGCGAGCCGCAATCGCAGGACAAAACATGAAGCTCGAACACCCGGATCGCCTGATGAACCGCACCTCCCTGTCACTCGCCGCGCTCGAATGCCACGACGCATTCGCCGAGCGGCACATCGGCCCCGATGACGCGGACCAGCGCGCAATGCTCGATGCGCTCGGTTTCGCGTCGCGCGCGGCCTTCATCGACGCGGTGATTCCTGAATCGATCCGCCGCAAGGAAACGCTGCCGCTCGGCGCGTTCACGCAGCCGAAAAGCGAGGCGGAAGCGCTCGCGTCGCTGCGCAAGCTGGCGGACGAGAATCTGGTGTTTCGAACCTGGATCGGACAGGGTTACTACGGCACGCACACGCCGGCGGTGATCCTGCGCAACGTGCTCGAAAATCCGGCGTGGTACACGGCATACACGCCGTATCAGCCGGAGATTTCGCAAGGCCGTCTCGAAGCGCTGCTCAATTTCCAGCAGATGGTGATGGATCTGACGGGCCTCGCGATGGCGAACGCCTCGCTGCTCGACGAAGCCACCGCCGCAGCCGAAGCGATGACGCTTCTGCAACGCGTCGGCAAGCCGAAATCGAACGTGTTCTACGTCGCCGACGACGTGCTGCCGCAGACCATCGAAGTGGTGCAGACGCGCGCGAAGCCCGCGGGCATTGAAGTGAAGGTCGGTCCGGCCGCGGATGCCGCGAGTGCGAATGCGTTCGGCGTGCTGCTGCAATATCCCGGCGCGAATGGCGATGTGCGCGACTATCGCGCGCTCGCGGAAGCAATCCACGCGGCGGGCGGCCATGTCGTCGCGGCGGCGGATCTGCTCGCGCTGACGCTCATCACGCCGCCGGGCGAATGGGGCGCGGATGTCGCGATCGGCAATACGCAGCGTTTCGGCGTGCCGGTCGGCTTCGGCGGCCCGCACGCGGCCTACATGGCCGTGCGCGACGAATTCAAGCGCCAGATGCCGGGGCGTCTCGTCGGCGTGACCGTCGATGCTCAAGGCAACTCCGCGCTGCGCCTCGCGCTGCAAACGCGCGAACAGCATATTCGCCGCGAGAAGGCGACGTCGAATGTCTGCACGGCGCAGGCGCTGCTCGCGATCATGGCCAGCATGTATGCCGTCTATCACGGTCCGCGCGGCCTGAAGACGATCGCGTCGCGCGTGAACCGCGTGGCGTCCATCTTCGCGGCGGGCGTGAAGAAGCTCGGCTACACGATCGCCAACGACACGTTCTTCGACACGATCACGATCGACAGCGGCGCGAGCACGACCGCGCTGCATCAGGCTGCTTACGCCGCGCATGTCAATCTGCGCCACGTGAGCGCGACGCAAGTCGGCGTATCGCTCGATGAAACCACCACGCGCGACGATCTGCTCAAGCTCTTCGCGTTGTTCGCCGAAGTCGCGGGCAAGACCGAAACATTCGATATCGACGCGCTCGATCAGGCCGCTGCCGATTCGCTGCCTGCCGAACTGCATCGCACGAGCGAGTACCTCACGCATCCGGTCTTCAACCGCCATCATTCCGAACATGAAATGCTGCGCTATCTGCGCAGCCTCGCCGACAAGGACCTCGCGCTCGACCGCACGATGATCCCGCTCGGCTCCTGCACGATGAAGCTCAACGCGACATCGGAAATGCTGCCCGTCACGTGGCCCGAGTTCGCGCAGATTCACCCGTTCGCGCCGGCGGAGCAGACGCTCGGCTATCGCACGATGATCGATCAGCTCGAACAGATGCTCGTCGCGTGCACGGGTTACGCGGCCGTCTCGCTGCAGCCGAACGCGGGCTCGCAAGGCGAATACGCGGGCCTGCTCATCATCCACGCGTATCACGAATCGCGCGGCGAAGGGCATCGCAACGTGTGTCTGATTCCGGCGTCCGCGCACGGCACGAATCCGGCGTCGGCGCAGATGGCGGGCATGCAGGTCGTCGTCGTCGCTTGCGATGCGAACGGCAACGTCGATATCGAAGATCTGAAGGCGAAGGCCGGGAAGCATTCCGCGAATCTCGCGGCGATCATGATCACGTATCCGTCGACGCACGGCGTGTTCGAGCGCAACGTTCGCGAGATTTGCGACATCGTGCATTCGCACGGCGGCCAGGTGTATGTCGATGGCGCGAACATGAACGCAATGGTCGGCCTGTGCGCACCCGGCCAGTTCGGTGGCGACGTGTCGCACCTGAACCTGCACAAGACGTTCTGCATTCCGCACGGCGGAGGCGGACCGGGCGTCGGTCCGGTCGCGGTCGGCGCGCATCTGGCGAAGTTCCTGCCGAATCAGGCATCGACCGGATACAAGCGCGATGACGCGGGCATCGGCGCGGTGTCGTCGGCGCCTTACGGCTCGGCCGCGATCCTGCCGATCTCGTGGATGTACATCGCGATGATGGGCGCACAAGGTCTCACCGCCGCCACCGAAAGCGCGATTCTCGCCGCGAACTATGTCGCGAAGCGACTCGCGCCGCACTATCCGGTGCTGTACAGCGGCTCGGGCGGACTCGTCGCGCACGAATGCATTCTCGATGTGCGGCCGATCAAGGAATCGAGCGGCATCTCGGTGGAAGACGTGGCGAAGCGTCTGATCGACTACGGCTTCCACGCGCCGACGATGAGCTTCCCGGTGCCCGGCACGCTGATGGTCGAGCCGACGGAATCGGAATCGAAGGAAGAGCTCGACCGCTTCATCGACGCGATGATCGCGATCCGCGAAGAAATTCGCGCGGTGGAAGAAGGCCGCGCCGACCGCGACGACAACGTGCTGAAGAACGCGCCGCACACGGCGGCGGTCGTCACTGCGGACGACTGGACACACAAGTACACGCGCGAAGCGGCGGCGTATCCGGTGAAGTCGCTGGTGGCGCGCAAGTACTGGTCGCCGGTGGGCCGCGCGGACAACGCGTATGGCGATCGCAACCTGATGTGCTCGTGCGTGCCGGTATCGGAGTATGCGGACGAGTAAGGTTCGCGCAGAACCTGAGAGAAAGCGCCGCCCGAAAGCGTAAAGCATTGTCGGGCGGTTTTGCGGCGCGTTCCAGAACAGCTAACATCTCACCCCGGACCAAAAAGCCAAACCAGGGAGTTCACATGGCGTTCAAGGTGCGAGAGGTGAAAGGGACAATCCGCGCGCGCGGGGTGCGGGCGATGTTGGCGGCGATGCTCATCGTCGCGTCGTCCGCGCAGGCCGCGATGAATTTCTGCGCCGCGCCCGCGATGCAGACGAGCGAGCGCACCAATGCCGATCCCGGCGTGAAGGCGCTGGTGAAGATGGTGCAGTCGCACGTGAACGATCAGCCGAAGGCGCGCGCGAAGCTGCACACCGAAGGCACGCTGCCGCACGAGGGCATCTACGACGAGAGCGTCGAAGCGGAGAAGGACCTCGGCCTGATGCGCGATGCCGCGCTCGCGTGGCGCGCGACCGGCGACGAACGCTATCTGCGGCTCGTCGACCGCTTCCTGCTCGCATGGACGACGACCTATCAGCCGAGCTTCAATCCGATCGACGAGACGAATTTCGAATCGCTGATCCTCGCATACGACCTCACGGCAAGCGCGTTGCCGGTCAGGACGCGCAACACGGCGAACGCGTTCATCACGAAAATGGTGACCGGCTACATCGCCGATATGGACAAGCAGCCCCGGCCGCTCACGGGCAATTACCGGAACAACTGGCAGAGCCATCGCGTGAAACTGGTGGCGATGGGCGCGTTCACGATCGACGACCGCAAGCTCATCAACGCGGCGCAGCGGCTGTTCGTCGAGCATATCGGCGACAACATCGCGCCGGATGGATCGACGGTCGATTTCGCCGAACGCGACGCGCTCCGCTACGTCACATACGATCTTCAGCCGCTCGTGACGGCGGCGCTCGCCGCGCGGCGGCACAACCGCAACTGGCTGCCGGAACGCGCGCAGTCGGGCGCGACGCTCGCCGAAGCGCTCAACTGGCTCACGCCTTACGCGCTCGGCACGAAGACGCACGATGAATTCGTGAAGTCGTCCGTGCCGTTCGACGCCAAGCGTCGCGAGGCGGGCTTGCCGGGCTTTTCGGGTCAATGGGACCCGAAGAACGCGGCGGAACTCTTTCATCTGGCGGCGCGGCTCGACGGCCGCTACGCGCCGGTCGCGCTGCGGCTCGCGCCGACACCGCCCGCGTGGCTCGCGGTGTGTCTGCCGCTGCCGGCGCGCTAACTCTTACAGGCAGGAGCAGTCATGGCAGTCAGCGTATTCGACCTCTTCAAGATCGGCATCGGACCTTCCAGCTCGCACACCGTGGGACCGATGCGCGCCGCGTTGATGTTCGCGCAAGGGCTCGAGCGCGACGAGCTGCTGGAATCGACCGCATCCGTGAAATGCGAGCTGTACGGCTCGCTCGGCGCGACGGGCAAGGGCCACGGCACGGACCGCGGCGTGATGCTCGGCCTGATGGGCGACGCGCCCGATACCGTCGATGCATCGGGCATCGTTCCCCGGCTCGAAACCGTGCGTACATCGAAGACGCTCGCGCTCCTGGACAAGCGCAAGATTCCGTTCACGATCAAGGAGAACATCGCGTTCTATCGGCAGGCGTTGCCGGAGCATCCGAACGGCATGAAGCTCTACGCTTTCGATGCGAACGGCGCGTTGCTGCGCGAAGCGACGTATCTGTCGGTTGGCGGCGGTTTCGTCGTGACGGCGGGCGCGGCGAACACGGCGGTGCTGACGGCGCACGAGCACTTGCCGTATCCGTTCCATACCGGCGACGAGTTGATGAAGATGTGCGCGGAATCGGGCAAATCGATCGCGCAACTGATGTGGGAAAACGAGCGCGTCTGGCGCAGCGAAGACGAGATTCGCGCCGGGCTTCTGCGCATCTGGGACGTGATGCAGGATTGCGTCGCGCGCGGGTGCGGCATCGGCAATCCGGCGGCGGAAGGACACTTGCCGGGGCCGTTTCAGGTGAAGCGACGCGCGCCGCAGTTGTACAAGGCGCTCACGGGCAAGCCGGAGCAGGCGCTGCGCGATCCGCTTTCCATGATCGACTGGATCAATCTCTACGCGATCGCGGTGAATGAAGAGAACGCAATCGGCGGGCGCGTCGTCACGGCGCCGACCAATGGCGCGGCGGGGATCATTCCGGCAGTGCTGCACTACTACGACCGGTTCGTGCCGGGATCGAACACGCAGGGCGTCGTCGATTTTCTGCTGACGGCGGCCGCCATCGGCATTCTGTACAAGATGAATGCGTCCATCTCCGGTGCGGAAGTCGGATGCCAGGGGGAAGTCGGCGTCGCCTGTTCGATGGGGGCGGGTGCGTTGGCTGCGGTGCTCGGTGGAACGCCGGCGCAGGTGGAGAACGCCGCCGAGATCGGTATGGAGCATAACCTCGGGCTGACTTGCGATCCGGTCGGCGGGATGGTGCAGATTCCGTGCATCGAACGAAATGCGATGGGTTCGGTGAAAGCCGTCAACGCCGCGCGGATGGCGATGCGCGGCGACGGGTCTCACTACGTTTCGCTCGATTCGGTCATCAAGACGATGAGGGAGACTGGCGCGGATATGAAGACCAAATATAAGGAAACGTCGCGCGGGGGGTTGGCGGTGAATATTGTGGAGTGTTGAGAAATCGATGCCTTCGGGCAGGCGTCATCTCGACGACTGAAACATTCGTTGGATGGCGCTCGAAGCGCGGAATGAAGCAGTTAGCATCGGTAGAACAAGAACGCCTCTACCGATCGCGATCTCGAACCCATGCGCTCGGTAGAAATACCTGAGAGATCGCATTGGAACCGAAGGAACTTGCTGCGCATAGAAAACTGCGCAAGACGTTGAGCGGCGCATTGCCATTCAAGCCAATGAACAAGACGAAGTGGCCGAAGCCGTTCAACAGAATGGCGCGGCCACGCGTTCACGCTACTGAGCTTACTCGCGTTTCCGACGATCACTCCGTGCTTTTCATGTGGCGCGATGGAGACGAGCTCGAAGATCGCTCATTCTATGGGCATCTGGTTTGCGTGTTGCCGCGCGGCGATCTGTACCCGCTGCTCGAATTTCACTATCACCCGAGTCACAAGGGCTTGCATTGCAAAATGCCTTGTCAGACTGCCTTCGATTACCGGAATCGCTTGCTGCCCGGAGCGCCCGAGCTTAACCTGAAAACTTCGAGACGTTTCGATCCGCGTATGGCCGAAGATCGGGCTGCGTTGATCGTCCTGTTCTGCGAGACGGCGGGCATATCGATTTCAAACGAACAATACGGGCAAGGCGACTTGTTGTGCTGACGGACATTCTCAAGCGAACGATCTGCACGCTGTTCGAGGTGCACGACGACAGCAACGGTGTGCAGCGTATCGTCACGCCTCTGCAGTATCCCGGAACGGGAGATCACGTCATCGTCCGCATTCGCCCTCGCGACGACGGTTGGGTCATAGACGAGAACGGCGAAGCCTGCTTTTCCGCGAGCATGGCGGGCGGCGACGTCGAATCCGGCACCGTCGAGCATTGGGCTAAAGAACACGCGCGACTCAGTCCGGCGCGACTGTGTGACGACGAGGTGATTCGCGCGACGACCACCGACGAGCGGTTTATCGTGCCGTACGTGTTTCGCGTGGCCGAGGCAGCCCAGCAGCTTTACGCGGTCGCGACCTCGCGGCCCGAGCGTCAGTCGAGCAGCGATTTCAAGGAGCGGCTGACTCGCATCATCGCCGAGATAGCCGACGAGTTCGGTCTCGGACACCGCTCCGAAGTCGAACTGCCGATTTCGGGCGGCTTGATTGCGGACCACGTGATCGAGACACCCACGCCGTCGATCATCATCGCCGCGACCAGCGCGAACCGGTTGCTCCAGGGTGAACTCATACACATGCAGTATCGCGCCATGCACATGCCGGGACATGTGCTTGCCATTGCGGAAAATCAGCAGGCAGTAGGCAAGACCGAGTTCGAGCGTGCGAACTATTACACGTGGAAGACCGTCGTCTTCGATGCGAAGAACCTTCGGAGTCTGATCGGTTCAGTGCTTCATTGACGCGTTGCTTCACGCTCCAATCAAATTCACCACCTTCACATTCCTGGTATCCGGCACTTCCGCATAAGACAGCACCTTCAACTGCGGCAGACTTCTGCGCAGGAACCTCGCCAGCATCGCACGCAGCGAGTGCTGCACGAGCAACACCGGCGGCAAGCCCAGATTCTGCTGACGCATGATCGCGTTCTGCGTCGAGTTCATCAGCGTCTGCGCGAGGCCCGGTTCGAGCCCGGGATTCGTCCCCGTCGACAAAGCCTGCGACAACACACGCTCCAGCGTCGGATCGAGGCCCATCACCTGTAAATCGTCGGCGCCGGGATACCACTGCTGCGTGATCGCGCGGCCCAGCGCGAGACGCACCGCCGCCGTGAGATCGTACGGATCGGACATGCGCGGCGCGTGCTCCTGCAACGCGTCGAGGATCGTGCGCATATCGCGGATCGGCACGCTTTCGTCGAGCAGGTTCTGCAACACCTTCTGCAGCGTCGTAAGCGACAGCACCTTCGGCACCAGATCGTCCGTGAGCGATGGCGTGTCCTTGCCGATGCGCTCCAGCAGCGCCTGCACTTCCTGACGCCCGAGCAACTCGGCCGCGTGAGTCACCACGAGATGATTCAAATGCGTCGCGACGACCGTGCTCGCATCGACGACCGTATAGCCATAGACCTGAGCCTGCTCGCGCAGATTCGTGTCGATCCACACCGCCGGCAGGCCGAACGCCGGATCCTGCGTCTGCGTGCCCGGCAGCGCGGCCGACACCTGACCCGGATTGATCGCGAGCCACTGGCCCGGGAACGCTTCGCCGACACCCACCTCGACGCCCTTCAGCGCGATGCGATAGCCATTCGGCCGAAGTTCGAGATTGTCGCGAATATGAATGACCGGCGGCAGAAACCCGATTTCCTGCGCGAACTTCTTGCGAATGCCCTTGATGCGCTTGAGCAGTTCACCGTCGCTGTTGCGATCGACGAGCGGAATCAGCCGATAGCCCACTTCCAGCCCGAGCGGATCGATGAGCGATACATCTTCCCAGCTCGCTTCCGCATTCTCCGCCGACGCGGCCGCCGCGCTTGCCGTGAGCGGCGTCACATCGGTGACGGCGCCCGCTTTCTTCTTCGCTTCGGCGCGCTTGTTCATCGAGCGCGCGCCGTAGATGAGACCGCCGCCGAGCAGCATGAACGCGAAGTGCGGCATGCCCGGAATCAGACCCATGATGCCGATGATCACGCCCGTGATCATCAGCACGCGCGGATTCTGGAACAACTGGCCGGTAAGCTGCGTGCCGATGTCCTCTTCGGTCGCGACGCGCGAGACGATCACGCCCGCCGCCGTCGAGATGATGAGCGACGGAATCTGCGCGACGAGACCATCGCCGATGGTAAGCAGCGTGTAGTTGGTCGCCGCGTGCGCGAAGTCCATGTCGTGCTGGAGCATGCCGACGATCAGCCCGCCCACCACGTTGATCACCATGATCAAAAGGCCGGCGATCGCATCGCCGCGCACGAACTTGCTCGCACCGTCCATCGAGCCGTAGAACTCGGCTTCCTGCGCCACGCTCTGGCGGCGCTTCTTCGCGGTTTCTTCGTTGATGAGGCCGGCGTTCAAATCGGCGTCGATGGCCATCTGCTTGCCGGGCATCGCGTCGAGGGTGAAGCGCGCGCCCACTTCCGCGATACGTCCCGCGCCCTTCGTGATCACCATGAAGTTGATGATCATCAGAATCACGAACACGACGATCCCGACCGCGAAGTTCCCGCCGACGAGAAAGTGCCCGAACGATTCGATCACCTGACCCGCGGCATCCGGGCCGGTGTGGCCTTCAAGCAGCACGATACGCGTCGACGCGACGTTCAGCGACAGGCGCAGCAACGTCGAGAACAGCAGCACGCTCGGGAACGCCGCGAAGTCGAGCGGCTTTTGCGTGTACATGCTGACGAGCAGCACCATCACCGCCAGCGCGATGTTGAAGGTGAACAGCAGATCGAGCAGGAACGCAGGCAAGGGCAGAATCATCATGCCCAAGATCATGCAGATCAGGATCGGGCCGGCGAGGGCTCGCAAGTTCTGCGTGCCCAGCGCGTCGGGCCGTTTGGCGAAAAATCCAGCGCGCGCGTTCATGCGGCGGCTCCATTGTCAGTGTTGTCGCCAGCCAGGGCCTCTGCGGCTTCCTGATCGGCGTCGGCGTCGGATACGCCGCCTTTGTCGAGTTCCTTCGGCACGTCGAGATCGGACGGTTCGTCCGGCTTCACGCCGCCATCTTCCTTGTAGCGCTTGAGCTGGTAGACCCACGCCAGCACCTGCGCCACCGCGCCGTAGAGCGCGCCCGGAATCTCGCGATTGATCTCGACGTTGTGATACAGCGCGCGCGCCAGCGGCGGCGCTTCGAGCAGCGGCACGTTGTGCTCGCGGCCCAATTCGCGGATGCGCCCCGCCACCAGATTCACGCCCTTCGCGACGACCTTCGGCGCGCGCATCTGGCCATCGGCGTACTTCAGCGCGACGGCGAAGTGCGTCGGGTTCGTGACGATCACGTCGGCGGTCGGAATCGCCTGCATCATGCGGCGGCGGGCGGCCGCGCGCTGCTGTGCGCGAATCTTGCCCTTGATGTGCGGATCGCCTTCGTTTTCCTTGTGCTCGCGCTTCACTTCTTCCTTCGTCATGCGCAGCTTCTTCGCGTGCGAGTAGAGCTGATACGGCACGTCGACGGCCGCGACGAGAAAGAGCCCGCCGATCGCCATGCCGCAGCACACGAAGATCAGGTGCATCGCATCGGCGAGCGCGAGATCGAGCGGCTTCGTCAGAAGGCCGAGCACTTCGGCCTTGCGGCTCCAGATCGCCGAGCCCGCCATGCCGCCGACGACGATCGTCTTCAGCATCGACATGCCGAGCTGAACCGGTCCTTGCACCGAGAAAATCTTGCCGAGACCGCTGATCGGATTCAGACGGCCGAAGTTCGGCGCGAGCGGCTTCGTCGTGATGAGCCAGCCGCCGAGCGCCATCGGCGCGGCGAGCGCGGCGAAACCCGTCAGCAGCAGAACCGGCAGGACCGCGAACATCCCTTCCTTGCCCGCGTTCGCCGCGCCGATCATCATCTGGCGCGAGTCGAGCACGGTCGCGTGATCGAAGGTGAACGCGCCGCGCAGAATCGACTGCAAATGCTGACTGATCGGCCCCGACAAACCCCACACGCCGAAAAATCCCGCCGCCAGCAACGCGAACGACGCGAGTTCCCGCGAACGCGCAACCTGGCCTTCCTCCCGCGCCTTTTCCAGGCGCTTGGGAGTGGCTGATTCGGTTTTTTCGAGATCGCTTTCTTCTGCCACCGGGCCTTACTCCGTTGCTTCCATCGTTTGCACATGCGAGCGGCGCGAAGCCGCTTTTGGATGAAAGCGATTATTGCGGAAGGCGTCGAGCGGCCATCGGCGGATAAAGCCGGGGAAAAGGGGGTTATTCGGTAGATGAAAGCGCGGGAAACGAAAGCGGCGCGTGCCTCGCGGGAAGCACGCGCCGTTCGGAATGCGCAAAACGGTGATCAGGCGCCGGGTACGCGGCCATCCGGTCCGTAGAAGCCGCTTTTCGACGGCGCGACCTGCAAAGCGGCGAGCGCCTTGCGGTTGTATTCCATGCGCGTGCGGATCAGGACGCCGTTGTTGTTGTTGCCTTGTTTCGCGCGACGCGCGGCGGCGGTCAAGAGCGCCCATTGCGCGGCGATCGCGTCGTCGTCCGCGGCGGCGGCTTCCATGCCGACGAAGCCGCCGGGGAAACCGAGCGCGTTCAACTGCTCGTCGCGCGCCTGTTCGAGCGCGGAAATGCGCTCGGTGAGCGCGGTCTTGTGCTCGATGATTCCAGGCAGCGCCGGCAGCGGTTGCGCCGCGATCAGCGCTTTTTCCTCATCGACGAGGAGGGATTCGAAGGCCAGAACAGCGGCGACTTCTTCGGTGACAGTGGCAAGCAGGGCGTCTCTCATTGCATCGCTCGAATAGCGGTTTCACAAAAGCCGCCGGTGCCATGAACGCCGCTTGCCGCCGCGCGCCTGTTTCTCGCAAGGCGCGGCCGGGTCACTGCGTTCAGCCGCCGGTCGGCGGGGTTCTCGTTTGCAGCAGATCGCGGGCGGTGCTCAGAATGCCGTCGGCGATCTTGCTCGTGTCCATCTTCAGCCTGCCGTCGCGGATCGCGGCCTTGATCGACTCGACTTTCGCCGTGTCGATGTCCGAGCTGTTCGATGCGCGCAGGTCCGTCGACAGCGACGACAGGCTCACCGTCGAATTCTTCGCCGTGCTCGTGCCCGATTGCTGCACGGTGCTCGCGGCGCCCTTCGCGTCGTTTTGCGACGCGCGTTGCAGGTTGTCTTGAAGGCCTGCCAGTGTGGTGTTGCTAGTCGTATCGATCTTCACGATGTCCATTCCCGAACGTGTTGAGTCCTTTAACGGCGAGGGAGCTTGAAAACTTTACCCTGCCGGGGGAACCGCAACCGCCGTTCGGCGCGCTCATCGCCCTCAAAGCCTTGTCGGGCGGGCCTTCAGCGCATTTGAAACAAAATGAAACAAGCGTGGGGAACCGAACATAAGCCCGCTTCAGAGGGCGATTTCCACCGTCTGACTGTCCTTCAATATGCCGGTGATGATCTGGCCGCCGGCAGTTTTTACACGTACTTGCTGGCCGGGCGCCGCGTTGTTCATCGCGGTGCCTTCGGCCGAAATCGAAAAGCCGGAGCCGCCGGCGACCACATGCACGCTCTGGCCGATCGCCACCGAGCTTGCCGCGCGCAGCATGTCGGTGCGCAACGGCAGGCCCGCGGGCACGCGCGACAGCGCGACCGCGCCGACGGCCTGCGCCGGATCGGTGACGATGGCCTGCGGCATCGCGGTGATGTCGCCGTCGCGGGCGACCAGATCGGCGTTGCTCAGCACTTCGCCCGGCGCGATGGCGCGTGCGGCTGTATAGAAAGTGGCGTTGATCGATACGCGCGCCTGCACGTAGAGCGTCCACGGGCGCTCGCCGACGCAGCGCACGCCGACGGTCATGCGGCCCCAGAGGCGCGCGCCGGTCGGCATGAACGGATCGAGCGCGGAACAGGCGGCGAGGCCGCGCGGGAAAACGGGCGTGACGGTGATTTCGACCTTGCCCGGCAAGCCGGCCGCCTGCTGCTGCAGAAAACCGAGCGCGGCGACGCGGATCGATTCGCCGTCCTGCATCGTCGCGGGTGCGCCCGGCGCTTGCGGCAACGCGGCGGCGACGGGCGCGGCTACTGCCGCCGATGGATTGAAGCTCACGCGTCTCATCGGCGAAGCGGCGCCGGCGACGGGCGTCGCAGGACTCGCCGCGACGGGTTTCGCATTCGTGCCGCGAGCGATGCCATCGTCGCGCGTCACGACGACAGGCGTCACATCGCGCGATGGAGAAAGCGCGGGCGCCCTGACGAGCGCGGGAGCCGGAGCAGCGGCCGCGCGCGCGGGCTTCGCTTCGCTCGGGCCGGGAATTACGATCATGCCGCTCGCATCGTTCATCGATTCATCGGCGGCGTCGGCGCGGGCGTCTAGTTCGAGCGCGGCGTTGCGCATCGCGGCGTCGGCGGCTTTCGTCGCGGCGCGATAGCCGCTCGCACGCGCGATTTCAGACGCGGGCATCGCCGCGACGGGAGCCGATGCGCGCGAAACGGGCGCATTCAGGCTCTTCGCCATATCGGCAGCTGCGGCCGGATTGGTTTCGGCGTTGCCCGGAATGACGATCGGGCCGTCGCTCTGCTGGGCATGCGCGAGCAGAGCGACGCCCATGAAAAGGGATGCGCCCAGCGTGCGGCGCGCGAACGTCGCTGCGACGCGAGCCGTGGGGTTCGATGCACGCTTCGCCGACCTGCTCATCAACTTTCTCCGTACCTGATCCGATCGAGCCGCGAAAAACACGCGGCAACTTCCAACGAAACGAATTCTAGATATCGGCGGGCGCGGGCAAGCGTCGAATAGAGGCCCCGTTTCCCGGTTATTCGTCGGATTAGTTCTTGCGCGCCGCTCCTAAGATTCGTGTCATGCAAAAAGGCCTCGGCGCTGCCGACAGGAGAAACCGCAATGCTAGACAGACTCGACAAGGAATTCGCTTTTGGCCGTGAGGCGCTCGATGTGCGCGCGTATCGGCAGGAATTGCTGTCGTCGAATATCGCCAACGCCGACACGCCCGGCTACAAGGCGCGCGACGTCGATTTCTCGAGCGCGCTCGCGGGTGCGCTCAAGCAGGGCGGCGGCGCGACGAACAACACGACGCTCAAGATGGCGCAACCGGTCAGCGTGAGCATGAGCGGCGGCCTGGCCGCGACGGCCAAAGGCCACATGAGCGGCACGTCGACGCTTTCGGCATCGGGCGGTTCGAGCGACGACTACGGCAAGCTCGCCTACCGCGTGCCGAACCAGCCGTCGCTCGACGGCAACACGGTCGACCTCGACGCCGAGCGCGTGCAGTTCGCGGACAACGCGTTGCACTTCGAGGCGGGCATGACGGTGCTGTCGTCGCAGATCAAGTCGATGCTCTCGGCGATCACATCGAACAGTTAAGGAACAGCGATGCCCTCTTTGATGAACATCTTCAACGTCGCCGGCTCGGCGATGTCCGCTCAGGCGCAGCGCCTGAACGTCACCGCGTCGAACCTCGCGAACGCGGACAGCACGACCGGCCCGGACGGCCAGCCGTACAAGGCGAAGCAGGTCGTGTTCGCGGTCGATCCGCTCGGCGGCGCGCGCACCGCGTCGGGCCAGCAGGTCGGCGGCGTGCAGGTGACCGGCGTGATCGACGATCCGAGCCCGATGAAGACCAGCTACGACCCGAGCAACGCGGCGGCGAACGCGGACGGCTACGTGACGCTGCCCAACGTCGATCCGGTGCAGGAGATGGTCAACATGATTTCCGCGTCGCGTTCCTATCAGGCGAACGTCGAGACGCTCAATACCGCCAAGCAATTGATGCTCAAGACTTTGACCATCGGAACCTGATCGAGAAACTTAAGGAACACCACGTGAGCTCCTCCAGCACCACTATCGGCAGCAACGGCACGACCGTCTCGCAGACGCTGCTCGACACCATGAACGGCGCGTCGTCGTCGAGTTCGTCGACGTCATCCACGTCGGGCACGTCGGCGCAGGATCTGCAGAACACTTTCCTCACGCTGCTCGTGACGCAGTTGAAGAACCAGGACCCGACCAATCCCGCCGACAGCTCGCAGATGACCTCGCAGCTCGCGCAGATCAACACGGTGTCGGGCATCGGCCAGCTGAACACGTCGCTGTCCTCGCTCGCGACGCAGCTTTCCGCCGGACAGCAGACGCAGGCCGCGCTGCTCATCGGCTCGAACGTGCTCGCGGCGGGTAACGGCGTGACCGTGTCGAAGGGCGCGTCGTCGAGCTTCGGCGTGCAACTGGCGAGCGACGTGAGCGACCTGCAGATCGTCGTGAAGAACTCGTCGGGCCAGATCGTCAACACGCTCGATCTCGGCGCGCAGGGCGCGGGCGTCGTGCCGGTGACGGGCTGGACGCCGGTCGATTCGAAGGGCGCCACGCTCGCCGACGGCAGCTACACGATCACCGCGCAAGGCACGATCAACGGCCAGCAGGCGACCGCGACGACGCTGTCGGCTTCGCAGGTGCAAAGCGTCGTGCAGATGTCGGGCGGTGCGCCGGGTCTCAAGCTCTCGAACGGCTCGACGGTCGCGCTGACGGGCGTCGCTTCGATCCTCTGATTCCACATTCATTTTGGACGAGCGTGGTCTCGTCACGGAGAAACATCAAATGAGTTACCAACAAGCACTGAGCGGTCTGGGCGCTGCATCGAGCGATCTCGACGTGATCGGCAACAACATCGCGAACGCGAACACGGTCGGCTTCAAGCAAGGCGCGGCGCAGTTCGCCGACATGTACGCGAACTCGATGGCCACGGCCGTCAGCAACCAGATCGGCATCGGCACGCGTCTCGCCGAAGTGCAGCAGCAGTTTTCGCAAGGCACGATCACCACGACCAATCAGGCGCTCGACGTCGCGATCAACGGCAACGGTTTCTATCAGTTGTCGAACAACGGCTCGGTCGTGTACTCGCGCAACGGCGTGTTCCATCTCGATAACACCGGCAACATCGTCAATTCGTCGGGCCTGCAACTGATGGGCTACGCGGCGGATTCGGGCGGCGTCGTCAACAGCGCGAGCACGGTGCCGCTCACGGTGCCGACGGCGAACATCGCGCCGACCGCGACCAAGAAGATCACCGCCGCGTTCAACCTGAACTCGCAGGACGACGTCAAGGCAGCCGCCGACTTCGACCCGACCAACGGCAACACCTACAACGCGTCGACCTCCGTCGATGCATACGACTCGGTCGGCGGCACGCAGAAGGTGTCGGTGTACTTCACGAAGTCCGGCACGAACTCGTGGGAAGCATTCGCGGGCTACGGCGATCCGGTCTCGCAGAAGACGGATCTCGGCCCCGTCACGTTCGATTCGTCGGGCAACCTGACCTCGGGCAAGACGTTCTCGTTCACGATCCCCGACGGCGCGAGCGCGACCTCCGGCGCGACCCAGACGCTCACGCTCGATCTCTCCGGCACGACACAGTACGGCGCGAAGAGCGGCCTCACGAACCTGCATCAGGACGGCAACAGCACGGGCGAACTGACGGGCTTCACGGTCGGCAGCGACGGCATGCTGACGGGCAACTACTCGAACGGCGAAACCAAGGCGCTCGGCCAGATCGCGATCGCCAACTTCAACAACCAGAACGGCCTCCAGAACCTCGGCGGCAACGTGTACGCGCAGACGGCGGCTTCGGGCGCGGCGCAGGTTTCCGTGCCGGGCTCGACCAACCACGGCACGCTGCAGGGCGGCGCGGTGGAGAACTCGAACGTGGACCTGACGAGCGAGCTCGTGAACCTGATCACCGCGCAGCGCAACTATCAGGCGAACGCGCAAACGATCAAGACACAGCAGACCGTCGATCAGACGCTGATCAATCTGTAAGCATCGGTCGCACGCAATAAACGCATCAGGGAAGAAGGAAGCGATTCATGGACCGTCTGATCTACACCGCGATGACTGGCGCAAGCCAGGCGCTCGAACAGCAAGCCGTCGTGGCGAACAACCTCGCGAACGCGTCGACCACCGGTTTCAAGGCGCAGCTCGCCGCGTTCCGCCAGGTGCCGATGTCGTTCGAGAACCAGTCCGCCGATGGCACGACGCGCACCTTCGTGCTGTCGTCCACGCCGAACGCGGACTACTCGGCGGGGCCGGTGCAGCAGACCGGCAATCCGCTCGATGTCGCGGTTCAGGGCCCCGGCTGGCTGTCCGTGCAGGCGGCGGACGGCAGCGAGGCGTACACGCGCGCGGGCAATCTGCACGTCGATCAGAACGGCCAGCTCGTCACGGCGAACAATCAGCCGGTGCTCGGCGGCGGCGGTCCGCTGTCGATTCCGCCGGGCGCGGAAGTGACGATCGGCAAGGACGGCACGATCTCCGCGCTGATTCCGGGCGACCCGCCGACGGCGATCGCGGTCGTGGATCAACTGAAGCTCGTGAATCCCGATCCGGCGACGCTCACGCGCGGCGACGATGGCCTCTTCCGGACCGCGACCGGCGACCCCGCCGATGCGGACCCGAACGTGGTCGTCGCGGGCGGCGCGCTCGAAGGCAGCAACGTGAATCCCGTCTCCGCGATGGTCTCGATGATCACCAACGCGCGGCAGTTCCAGATGCAGACCAAGCTGATGGAATCGGCGGACCAGAACGAACAGTCGGCCAACAAGCTGCTCAACTTCTCCTAAGCGGCGAACGCAAGCTAAACAGGACACGAAAGAACATGAATCGCTCTCTCTACATCGCCGCGACCGGCATGAATGCGCAACAGGCGCAAATGGACGTGATCTCGAACAACCTCGCCAACGTGGGCACGAACGGCTTCAAGGGCTCGCGCGCGGTGTTCGAGGATCTGCTGTATCAGACCACGCGCCAGCCGGGCGCGAACTCGACGCAGCAAACCGAACTCGCATCGGGCGTGCAGCTCGGCACCGGCGTGCAACAGGTCGCGACCGAGCGCCTCTACACGCAGGGCAATCTGCAGCAGACCGGCAATTCGAAGGACGTCGCGATCAACGGCCAGGGCTTCTTCCAGGTGACGATGCCCGACGGCACGACCGCCTACACGCGTGACGGCTCGTTCCAGACCAATGCGCAAGGTCAGCTCGTCACGTCGAGCGGCTATCAGCTGAACCCGGCCATCACGATTCCGCAGAACGCGACGTCGATCACCATCGGTTCCGACGGCACGGTGTCCATCACGCAGCCGAGCAGCACGGCGAACACGACGGTCGGCGCGATCCAGCTCGCGACCTTCATCAACCCGGCCGGCCTCGAAGCGCGCGGCGAAAACCTGTTCTCCGAGACGGGCAGCTCGGGCGCGCCGAACGTGTCGCAGCCGGGCCTGAACGGCGCGGGCTCGCTCCAGCAGGGTTACGTGGAAGCGTCGAACGTGAACGTGGTGCAGGAACTCGTCAACATGATCCAGACGCAGCGCGCCTACGAGATCAACAGCAAGGCCGTGACCACGTCCGACCAGATGCTGCAGACGCTCTCGCAGATGCAGGTTTGAAGTAACGCTTAACCAGAGTCACCACGATGTCGCCTACTCAAATCCTCTCGCGTGCAACGATTGCCGCGCTCATTGCAGCGCTCGGCGCGTGCGGCCTCGTGCCGAAAGAGCCGATCGTCCAGCAGCCGATGACCGCGCGTCCGCCGCAGCCGCCCGTCGGCACGCGTTCGCCCGGCGCGATCTACAACGCGGGCTACGCGGGACGGCCGCTGTTCGAAGATCAGCGTCCGCGCAACGTGGGCGACATCCTGACCATCGTGATTTCGGAAAACGTCAACGCGACGAAGTCGTCGGCGGCGAACACCAACCGCGCCGGCAACGGCTCCTTCGCCGTGCCGACGACGCCGGCCCTCTTCGGCGGCCTCTTCAACAACACGAACCTGTCGGCCACCGGCGCCAACAAGTTCGCCGCGACGGGCGGCGCGAGCGCGGCCAACACGTTCAGCGGCACGCTCACGGTTACCGTCACGGACGTGCTGCCCAACGGCAACCTGATGGTGAGCGGCGAAAAGCAGATGCTCATCAACCAGGGCAACGAATTCGTGCGCTTCTCGGGCGTCGTCAATCCGACGACCATTTCGGGCACCAACACCGTGTTCTCCACGCAAGTCGCCGACGCGAAGATCGAATACTCGGCGAAGGGTTACATCGACGAAGCGCAGAACATGGGCTGGCTCCAGCGCTTCTTCCTCAACGTCGCGCCGTTCTGATCATGAATCCGTTTCTTCGTTTCGTTTCGTTCTCGCTCGCGGCCGCGCTCGTCGCGATCGGCTCCGCACCGCACGCACACGCCGAGCGTCTGAAAGACCTCGTCTCGTTCCAGGGCGTGCGTGACAATCCGCTGATCGGTTACGGTCTCGTCGTCGGTCTCGACGGCACCGGCGACCAGACGATGCAGACCCCGTTCACGACGCAGTCGCTCACCAACATGCTCGGCAATCTCGGCATCACGGTGAATTCGGCGACCACGCAAAACATGCAGTTGAAGAACGTCGCCGCCGTGATGGTGACCGCGACGCTGCCGCCGTTCGCGCGCCCCGGCGAAGCGATCGACGTGACCGTGTCCTCGCTCGGCAACGCGAAAAGCCTGCGCGGCGGCACGCTGCTGATGTCGCCGCTGAAGGGCGCGGACGGCCAGGTGTACGCGATGGCGCAGGGCAACCTCGTCGTCGGCGGCGCGGGCGCGAGCGCGAACGGCAGCAAGGTGCAGGTGAACCAGCTCGCGGTCGGGCGCATCTCGGCGGGCGCGATCGTCGAGCGCGCGGTGCCGTCGGCGTTGCAGCAGCAGGGCGGCGTCATGCAGATGGAGCTGCGCGAGATGGACTTCGACACGACGCAGCGCATCGTCGCGGCGGTGAACAATCAGTTCGGCATGGGCACGGCGCTCGCGCTCGACGGCCGCACGATCCAGTTGCGCGCGCCGCAGGATGCGAGCGAGCAGGTGTCGTTCATGGCGCAGTTGCAGAACATCGACGTGCGTCCGGCGCAGGCCGCCGCGAAGGTGATTCTGAACGCGCGCACCGGCTCGATCGTGATGAACCAGATGGTCACGCTGCAGAACTGCGCGGTCGCGCACGGCAACCTTTCGGTGGTCATCAACACGAAGACGGCGGTGAGCCAGCCGGGCGCGTTCTCGAACGGGCAGACGGTGGCGGCGAAGGAATCGTCGATTCAACTGAAGCAGGACAGCGGCGCGCTCAAGATGCTGAACGCGGGCGCGAATCTCGCGGATGTCGTGAAGGCGCTCAACGCCCTCGGCGCGACGCCGGCGGATCTCATCTCGATCCTTCAGTCGATGAAGGCCGCGGGCGCGCTGCGCGCAGACCTCGAAATCATCTAAGGAACGAAAGCGCATGAACTCGAACACGACCGGCATCGCCAGCACCGCGTTGGCATCGACCGATACGACGAGCGGCTTTTCGAGCCTGTCGAACCGTTTCGCGCTCGACACGCAGGGCTTCGACGCGCTGCGTGCACAGGCCGGCGCGAATCCGCAGCAGGGACTCAAGGAAGCGGCGAAGCAATTCGACGCGGTCTTCACGCAGATGATGCTCAAGAGCATGCGCGACGCGACGCCTTCGGACAGCCCGTTCGAATCGAACGATACGAAGTCGTTCACGTCGATGCTCGATCAGCAGCTCTCGCAGCAGATGTCGTCGAAGGGAATCGGCGTCGCTGACATGATGTTGAAACAGCTCATGCGCAACGCGGGCGGCCAGCCCGACGCGAGCGGCAAGGGCGGCGCCGGCGCGATGAACGCGATGCAGGCGCTCGGCGGCATGTCGGGCGGCGGCGGCGACCTCGAAGCGAACGCGGGCAACATCGCCGCGATGAACGCGATGGCGAAGGCGTACGCGGCGGCGCAGGCCAACAAGAGCCAGGCGTCGCTCGCGGGCAAGGGCTACACGGCGGCGGATTCGCTCGAAGCGCCGGCGCGCGGCAACGGTTCGGACAAGGTCAACGCGTTCGTCGACCGCCTTGCGGTGCCGGCGCAGGCCGCGAGCGCGGCGACGGGCATTCCGGCGCGCTTCATCATCGGTCAGGCGGCGCTCGAATCGGGCTGGGGCAAGCGCGAGATCAAGAACGCGAACGGTTCGACGAGCCACAATATCTTCGGCATCAAGGCGTCGAGCAACTGGACCGGCAAGACCGTCGATTCGGTCACGACCGAATACGTCAACGGCCGGCCGCAAAAGGTCGTCGAGAAGTTCCGCGCCTACGATTCGTACGAGGAAGCGCTGACCGATTACGCGAGCGTCATCAAGAACAATCCGCGCTATGCGCCGGTGATTCAGGCTTCGCGCGATGTCGCAGGCTTCGCGCACGGCATGCAGAAGGCGGGCTACGCGACCGATCCGCAGTACGCGAAGAAGCTCATCTCGATCATGCGCCAGATCGTCTGACGCAATCAGCCGATGTTTGCGGCCGTCCTTTTGCTGGAGACGGCGTCGCGCGCGCGGATTCCGGTGCGCGGACAGCGCAATTGTTCGGATCTTTTACGGCAGCAAACGTTTTACGTTCGTAGGGACGGCGCACCACATACATTTTTCGGTGGCCAACCCTAAACTTTTGAAGACGTATGCCGCTAACCTGAATAATCGAAGTGCCGGACCGATACTGGTTCGGATCGACGCGCGACGTCCGACGATTCGGGCGGCGCGAGCACAATGAACACGGCTAGCACCATGAACACCTATCTCAAGCATGACGTTGCCGACGATGACATTGCGCCGAACGTGGATTTCGGCCGGCGCAATCCGCTCGAAATCGGCGTGGCGCTGCGCAATCTCGCCAATCGCGGCGACTTTCTGACGGCGCAATATGGCGACGGGCAAATCGTCACGCGTTTGCTTGACGTCGATGTGACCGCGCATCGATTCACTTTCGACTGGGGCGGCGTGGCGGAGCAGAACCGCGGCGTGCTCGCATCGCAGAAGCTCATTTTCAACGCGGCGCCGGAAGGCGTGCGGGTAGAGTTCACGACGCCGACGCCGCGTGAGACGGTGTTCGACGGACGCCCGGCGTTCGAGGCCGAGTTTCCGACGGTGCTGTATTACATGCAGCGGCGCGAGTATTTCCGCGTCGAGGCGCCGGTGCTCGATCCGTACATCTGCACGGGCTCGCTGCCAGAAGGGGAGCGGTTTCGCTTCGAGGTGCATGATTTGTCGCTGGGCGGTGTCGCTTTGCGTACGACGGATGAGCGCGTTGCGAATCTCGAAATGGGCATCGTGATTCAGGATGCCGAGCTGCATTTCAGCGCTAATGGGAAGGTTACGCTGGATATGAAGCTTGTTTCGCATCGGGAATCGACTACGGCGAAGGGTGATTGCCGGTATACCATCGGGTTCAAGTTTGTTTCGATGCCGGGGTCGGCGGAGAATACGCTGCAGCGGCTTATTACTCAGTTGGAGATGAAGCGGCGGTCGTTGGCGAAGTAGGGTTTTTGGTTTTGCTTTCGCTGGATCCCGTTATCGCGTCGGTCTATTAGCACTGCCCCTCCCCGGGGCGGGGGTCACTTTCTTTGCTGCTGCAAAGAAAGTAACCAAAGAAAGCAGCTTCTCATCGCCCGCGGTCACACGCACGTTGGCCATGCTTGCCAGCCCGCGGTGACACTCGCCTAAGTGTCGCCCTCAAAGACCCAACCGGGCTTGGCTCGCGCACGGTCTGCCACCTCGCATCGCTTGCGTCACTGGTTCAGCACCAAACGGCTCCGGCCCGCTTCGCGGCCGATGGGTCAAGCGGATCGGCGTGCGCTTCTTCGACGGTTTCCCCTGCATACCCCACGGCAGCGCGTAGCGCTGTGCCGATGCTCTTTTGTGCTGAACCAGCGCGCTGAATCGTCTCGGGCGGCAGAACGTGCGCGATCCAAGCCCTTGTCTGCTTGTGGGGGCACTCTCTACTGCCGGGCCATTCAGCCAATCGTCTGTGCCGCGGCCGGTGTGAAGTGCTTAGGCTGGGGATAGCTGTTTCTTTGGTTACTTTCTTTGCAGCAGCAAAGAAAGTGACTGCCGCCCCGCACAGGGGCAGTGCTAATAGACCACCACGAACACGGGATCCGGCGAAAAAAAACCAAAACCAAAGAAATAAGCCATAAAACCGCCGCTCTTCCGGCAATAGCCATTGCCGCCCCCCTCCGATAATGGCCCCATCGCGACAACCGTCCGCAAAGCGCGCAAACGCTCAACTTCCCCGGCAATCGGCCGATATACAAAACAGCCATGCGGCAGCGCACGCTCAAACGCCGCCTCACCAGGATTCACGCATGTCCAATAACATCTTCAGCATTGGTCTTTCCGGTCTGAATGCGGCCCAGTGGGGCCTGACGACCACGGGACAGAACATCAGCAACGCCGCGACGCCGGGCTATACGCTCGAGAAGGTCTCGTATCAGGAGTCGTCCGGTCAGTTCACCGGCTCGGGTTATCTCGGCAATGGCGTTCAGGCCGTCACCGTCACGCGTCAGTACAGCCAGTACCTGACGACGCAAGTGAACAACACGCAGGCGTCGAGCAGCGCGGCGAGCACGTATTACTCGCTGATCTCGCAGCTCAACAATCTCGTCGGCGATCCGACCAAAGGCATTGCGCAAGGCATCACGAATTACTTTTCCGGCCTGCAGTCGGTGGCGAATTCCGCGAGCAGCACCGCCGCGCGCCAGTCGCTGATGAGCAGCGCGCAGACGCTCGCGGATCAGATCAACTCGGCCGGCCAGCAATACGACCAGTTGCGTCAGAGCGTCAACACGCAACTGACGAGCGCCGTCTCGCAGATCAACAGCTACTCGCAACAGATCGCCGATCTCAACAAGCAGATCAACATCGCCAGCGCGAGCGGCCAGCAGCCGAACCAGTTGCTCGATCAACGCGATCAGCTCGTCACGAACCTGAGCTCGATGATCGGCGTGCAAGTCGTGCAGCAGGACGGCAACTACAACGTGTTCATCGGCAACGGGCAGCCGCTCGTCGTCGGCAATACGCAATACGGGCTGCAAGCGGTGCCGTCGGCTTCCGATCCGAGCGAACTCGCGGTCGCGTTCAAGAGCCGCGACGGCACCACGCAAACCGCCGCAAACACGCAATACGTCGACAACTCGGCGCTCACGGGCGGCGTGGTCGGCGGGCTCATCGACTTTCGCACGCAAACGCTCGATCCGGCGCAGGCGCAACTCGGCGCCATCGCGACGAGCTTCGCCAGCCAGTTGAACGGCCAGAACGCGCTCGGCCTCGACCTGAACGGCCAGCCCGGCGGCAAGCTGTTCGCGACCGGCGATCCGAACATCATCGCCAACGCGCGCAACAAGGGCACCGGCACGCCGACGGCGACGATCGTCGATGGCACGCAGCCGCCCGCCAACGATTTCACCGTCACCTACGACGGCAGCAAGTACACAGTGACCGACCCGGCGACCGGCCAGCAGCTCGGCTCGATCGATCCGGCGACGGAGACGCAGAAGACGATCAACGGCCTGAACATCGACGTGTCTTCGCTGACCGGCGTGCAGAAGGGCGATTCGTTCACGATCCAGCCGACACGCGCCTCGCTCGACAACTTCAAGCTCACGACGAGCAACGGCGCGGCGATCGCGGCGGCATCGCCCGCGGTGACGTCGGCGGCGAGCACGAACACGGGCACGGCGTCGATCTCGTCGGCGACAGTGACGAGCAACGCGATGTCGTCGGACATCAACCTCACGTACAGCGCGGCGGCGAACGGCTTCACGTCGGACGTCGCGGTGACCGTCGGCGGGACGAGTTACGCCGTCGGCCAGACGATTCCCTTCGATGCGACGAAGGGCCTGACGGTCTCGGCGAACGGCGTTTCCGCGACCATCAGCGGCACGCCGAAGGACGGCGACGCGTTCAAGATCGCGCAGAACAAGGGCGGCACGAGCGACGGCAGCAACGCGCTCGCGATGGCGAACCTGGTGTCGGCGAAGTCGCTCAACGGCGGCACCGACACGCTGACGAGCTCGTACGCGAGCTACATCAACACGATCGGCAACACGACCAACCAGCTCAAGGCGACGAGCACGGCGCAGACCGCGCTCCTGACTCAAGCAACTTCGGCGCAGCAATCGGTGCAGGGCGTGAACCTGAACGAAGAAGCGGCCAACCTGATTCAGTATCAGCAGCTCTATCAAGCGAACAGCAAGGTGATTCAGACCGCCGCGACGCTGTTCCAGTCGCTGCTCGGCATGTTCAACTGAGGTTAAACGCGATGCGTATTTCCAGTTCCCAGTACTTCAACATGAACGTCGCTTCGATGAGCGACCAGCAGAGCACGCTCGCGTCGATGTATCAGCAGATCTCATCGGGCAAGCGCATTCTCACCGCGTCCGACGATCCGCTCGGCGCGGCGCAGGCCGTGCAGCTCACGTTGAAGAGCGGCGCGCTCGCGCAGTACGGCACGAACCAGACGATCGCGCTGTCGTCGCTGCAGCAGGAAGACTCCACGTTGAGCAACGTGAGCAACGTGATCCAGAGCATCCAGACGCAGATCGTGCATGCGGGCGACGGTTCGCTCACCGATTCGGATCGCTCGGCGGTCGCGGACACGATCAAGGGTTTGCGCGATCAGCTCTTCGGTCTTGCGAACACTACGGACAGCAACGGCAACTACATCTTCTCGGGGCTCAAGGGCGGGACGGCGCCGTTCTCGAACAATGCGTCGGGCACCGGCGCGAGCTATTCCGGCGACCAGGGCCAGCGCACGGTGCAGATCAGCGACGGGCGTTCGATTCCTGTCGGCGACACGGGCCAGTCGATCTTCCAGAGCGTATCGCCGATGGAAAGCGATCCGGTGTCGCGCGCGGCCGACACGAACACGGGCACGGCGACGATCAGCGCGGTAAGCGTGAGCGACACGAGCAATCCGGGCAACGCGAGCAAGTACACGATCTCGTTCTCGGTTTCGCAGACGGATGGATCGACGACGTATTCGATCACGTCGGACCCGGCGGACAACACGCTGCCGACTAACGTGGCCTACACGGGCAAGACCGACATCACGCTCGGCGGCCAGAAGGTGACGCTCGACGGCACGCCCGCGGACAAGGACTCGTTCACCGTGCAGCCGGCTGCGACCGACAACAACGACATCTTCGCGACGCTCGACACGATCGTGAGCGCGCTCAAGCAGCCGACAGGATCGCCGAGCGCCCAGGCAGCGTTGACGAACGCGTTGACGACGGCGGGCACGAAGATCAACAACACGTTCAACAACGTGCTGTCGGCGCAGACGGTGGTGGGCGGACGCGAGCAGCAAGTGCAGTCGACGCAGACCGCGATGCAGACGAGCCAGACGCAGACGGCGAGCGATATCGCGAATTTGACGAGCATCGATCTGGTATCGGCGATCAGTGGGTATGAGTTGACGCAGAACTCGTTGCAGGCTGCGCAGATGGCTTTTTCGCAGATTCAGAAGATGTCGTTGTTTGATTACATCGGGAGTTGATTGGGGGTTTTTTTGCCCTTTGGTATCGGGGGGACCGCGGTGCTCTTTTTTTCGCTGGATCCCGTTATCGTGGTGGTCTATTAGCACTGCCCCTCCCCGGGGCGGGGGTCACTTTCTTTGCTGCTGCAAAGAAAGTAACCAAAGAAAGCAGCTTCTCATCGCCCGCGGTCACACGCACGTTGGCCATGCTTGCCAGCCGCCAATGGCACTCGCCTAAGTGTCGCCCTCACAGGCCCACTCGGGCTTGGCTCGCGCACGGTCTGCCGCCCGAGACGTTTCAGCGCGCTGGTTCAGCACCAAAGAGCTTCGGCACAGCGCTACGCGCTGCCGTGGGGTATGCGAGGGAAACCGTCGAGGAAAAAGCGCACGCGCACCCGCACCCGATTGACCCATCGGCCGCGTAGCGGGCCGGAACTATTTGGTGCTGAACCAGTTTGTTCTGTGGTGCGATGTGTCAGACCGTGCGCGAGCCAAGCCCTTGTCTGCTTGTGGGGGCACTCGCTACAGCCGGGCCATTAGGCCAATCGCCTGTGCCGCGGCCGGTGTGAAGTGCTTAGGCTGGGGATAGCTGTTTCTTTGGTTACTTTCTTTGCAGCAGCAAAGAAAGTGACTGCCGCCCCGCACAGGGGCAGTGCTAATAAACCGACACGAAATCGGGATCCGGCGAAAGCAAAAGCCCCCCCTAAAGCCCCCCCACCACCCGCCCCACCTCCCCAATCCCCACATCGAAAATCCGCTGAAAAAACGGCATCAAATTCGGCACCATAAGCTGCAACAAAAGCAACCCGACGAGCATCGTCACCGGAAACCCAACCTGAAAAATCCCGATCTGCGGCGCCGCCCGATTGAGAATCCCGAGCGCGAGATTGGCGATCAACAACGCCGCCACGATCGGCAACGCGAGCAGCAGTCCCGTCGAAAAAACACTGCCGCCATATCCCACAAGAACGCGCCACCCTTGCGCATGCGACGCCGCCGCAACGACGTTCGCCTCGATCGGCACGCTGTGAAACGTAGCGATAAGCGCACTGATCAACTGCAAATGCCCATCGAACACGAGAAACGCGAGCATCGCGAGCGTGTTCAGATAGCGCGAAACGACCACCGCATTGCCGCCCGCACGCGGATCGTAAAGCATCGCGAAGCCGAGGCCCATCTGCTGGCCGATGAACTCGCCGGCCGCATCGACGGCGGCGAACGCGATCTGCATCACCATGCCGATGGCCGCGCCGATCAGAAACTGATTGACGATGATCCACACGCCCGCCGCGGAAAACACCGTCGCCTGCGGCATGGCGGGAAGCGTCGGCGCGACGATCAGCGAAATGAACGCGGCGACCGCAATCTTCACGCGCATCGGAATCGCCATATGGCTCAGCACGGGCGCCGTGGCGATCAGCGCGAGGATGCGCACGAACGGCCATAGAAACGCCGTGAGCCAGCCGTTCAGTTGCGCATAGGTGACGGAGAACATCGAACGAAACTCAGCCCGTGATCGCAGGCGTGATCGTGAAAACGTGACGCATGTAATCGAGCAATGTCGACAGCATCCACGGTCCCGCGATCACCAGCGTCACCGCGACGGCGATCAGCTTCGGAATGAACGACAGCGTCGATTCGTTGATCTGCGTCGCCGCCTGGAACAGGCTCACGACCAGACCGACGACGAGCGCGACCAGCAACAACGGCGCGGCGAGCAACAAGGCGACGTACATCGCCTGATGCGCCATCGTCATGACGGATTCGGGTGTCATGCGCGTCTCCTCAGGATACGAAGCTTTGAGCCAGCGAGCCGATCAGCAACTGCCAGCCATCGACGAGCACGAACAGCATCAGCTTGAACGGCAGCGCGATGGTCGTGGGCGACACCATCATCATGCCCATCGACATCAGCACGCTCGCCACCACCATGTCGATGATGAGAAACGGAATGAAGATCGTGAAGCCGATCTGGAAGCCCGTCTTCAACTCGCTCGTGATGAACGAAGGCACGAGCAGCGAAAGCGGCACGTCCTCCGGACCGTTCATCGGCGCGGCCTTCGAAATGCGTGCGAAGAGCGCGAGATCCGTTTCGCGCGTCTGCTTGAGCATGAACTGCTTGAACGGCGCGACGCCGCGCGTCATCGCCTGATCCATCGCGATCTGGCCTTCGGAGAAGGGCTTGTACGCGTCGTTGTACGCGCGATCGAGCACGGGCGACATCACGAAGAACGAGAGAAACAGCGCGAGGCCGACGAGCACCTGATTCGGCGGCGTGCTCGTCGTGCCGAGCGCCTGGCGCAACAGCGACAGCACGATGATGATGCGCGTGAAGCTCGTCATCATCAGGACCATCGCGGGAAGGAACGAGAGCATCGTCAGCAGCAGCATCGTCTGCACGCTGAGCGAATACGTGGTGCCGCCGTTCGGGCCGGGGCTCGTGTTGAAGGCCGGCAGACCCGCCGTGCTCTGCGCGAACGCGAGATACGGCATCAAGCCGAGGATGACCGGAAGCGCGATCTTCAAACTACGCGCGATGTTACGACTGACCTGCATTAAGTGCTCCTGCCGACGAACTCTTTCGATAGGCTGGATTGTCGGCCACGCGGATGCCGGACGATGGCGCGAACAGAGGGGAAAACCCGCGCCAACTCGTTCTATTGCGAAGCGCCCGCCGTAAACGAACATCGGGCGTCGATCCTTGCGGACCACGCCCGATGTATCGGTCGAACCGAACGAACTTACTTGACGAACTTCTGGAGCCTCTTGTTGGCTTCGCCTGCAAGGGCGTCGCGGAACTTCGCGCCGAAGCTGCCGGCCGACGACGGCGCCGTAACGCCCACGCCTTCCACTTCGGCCGATCCGGCGGGCATCGTGTGCAGGAGACGCACGTTGCCGGGACCCGCGCCGAGCACGAGCCACGTATCGCCCACTTCGACGACCGCGACGCGTTCCTTGTTGCCGAGCGATGCGCCGCCCACCACCTTCACGAGACCGCCGCGCTTGCCGCCGTGAACGCCGAACTTGCGCGCAAGCCACGCGCAGCCGAATACGAAGCCGATGACGACGACGAGTCCGACGAGCGTCTGCAGCACCGCGCCGAAACCGAGCGACGGCACCGCCGTGCCCGCGCCGACGCCCGAGGCGATCTGCGCGGCGTGGTTCACCGCGTTCATGTCGGCGGCGACGGAAAGAAGAGGCGCCGAGCAGAGCAGCGCGACGGCCAGGCGTTTCATCGATTCAGCTTCCGGATACGTTCGGACGGCGTGATGATGTCGGTCAGGCGGATGCCGAACTTGTCGTTCACCACGACCACTTCGCCCTGCGCGATGAGACAGCCGTTCACGAGCACGTCCATCGGTTCGCCGGCGAGGCCGTCGAGTTCCACGACCGAACCCTGCGCGAGTTGCAGCAGGTTGCGGATCGCGATCTTCGTGCGCCCGAGCTCCACCGTCATCTGCACGGGGATGTCGAGAATCATGTCGATGTCGTTGCGCGTCGAGGGCGCCGCCGCCTTCGACAGCGGCTGAAACACGCCTGCGCTCGCTGCCACCGGCGCATCGTTGCCGTTCTGCTCGGCGAGCGCGCTCGCCCAGTCGTCCAACAGGAGCTCGTCGCCTTTTTCCTGCGCGCCGGGCGCATCGTTCTGCATCAGATCACTCATATCCACCTTCCTTCATCGTGTCGCTTGCGCTGATCATCTTTTGCACGCGCAGCGCGTATTGACCATTGAACATTCCGTAGCCGCATTCCATGACCGGCACGCCATCCACTTTCGCGACGACCTGCTCCGGTATATCGATCGGCAGCACGTCGCCCGCGCGCATGTTGAGAATCTGTTCGAACGACGAGCGAATCTCGGCGAGATCCACCGTCAACTCCACTTCGGCCGATTGCACCTGCTGCGACAGCACGCGCACCCAGCGGCGGTCCACTTCGAGCGCTTCGCCCTGAATCGGCGATGAGAGCACGTCGCGGATCGGCTCGATCATCGAGTACGGCATGCAGATGTGCAGCGTGCCGCCTGTCGAGCCGAATTCGATCGTGAACTGCGTCACGATGACGATTTCGTTCGGCGTCGCCACGTTGGCGAACTGCGTGTGCATCTCCGAGCGCATGTATTCGAATTGCAGCGGCTTCACGCTGCGCCACGACGTCGCGTAGTGCTCGAACACCAGATTCAGCAGCTTGCTGATGATGCGCTGCTCGGTCTGCGTGAATTCGCGGCCTTCGACGCGCGTGTGAAAGCGCCCGTCGCCGCCGAACAGGTTGTCGACCACGAAGAACACGAGGTTCGGGTCGAACACGAACAGCGACGTGCCGCGCAGGGGCTTCACATGGACCAGGTTGAGGTTGGTCGGGATCGGCAGGTTGCGCGTGAATTCGCTGTACTTCTGCACCTTCACCGGCCCGACGGAAATTTCCGCCGAGCGCCGCATGAAGTTGAAGATGCCCACGCGCATCAGGCGCGCGAAGCGATCGTTGATGATTTCGAGGCCGGGCATCCGGCCCCGGACGATGCGTTCCTGCGTCGCGATGTTGTACGGACGTACACCGACTGGCTTTTTCTCGTCAGCTTCCTGATCGATTTCGCCGGTGACGCCTTTGAGGAGGGCATCGACCTCCTCCTGCGACATGAACTCTTCGTGGCCCATGACTCTTTTACTCGCTGATGCGGCGTTACTGGACGACGAATTCGGTGAACAGCACCTCTTCGACTCGCACTGGCTTCTCGGCCGAGCTCGCCGCGGTTTCGACCGCTGCGCGCAGCTCGCCCGCGAGCTGTTTCTTGCCGTCGACGGTCGCGAGATCGTCGGGGCGCTTGCCGGAGAGCAGGAGCAGCACGCGGCTGCGGACTTCTGGCATGTGCTCGGTGACGAGCAACTGGACCTTTTCGTCCTTGAGCTTGAGCGTGAGGCCGGCGCGCAGATAGTGCATGGTGCCGTCGTCGGACTGGAGGTTCACCGTGAGCGATTCGAGCGGGAAGAACACGGGCGGCGGTTCGGGCGCGGGTTTCGCCGCGCCGTGATTTTTACCGAGGAAAAAGTAAGCGCCGCCGGCTCCCGCGCCGAGGAGCACGATCGCGCCGACGGCGATGATCAGGATCTTTTTGAGCTTGCCGCTCTTTGCGGGAACGATGGGTTGCTGGTTTGCGGTCGTGGTAGCCATGAATGCGTGCCTCTTTCGATAGGTTGAATTGTTGGCTATCGCCGTGTAAAGCGATGGGTCGAACAGAGGGGGGATTTGGGGTTATTCCATCTGATTGCTTTTGTCTTTCGACTTTGGGGGCTTGGTTGGGTTAACGGGGCGTTTTCGGGAAACTTGTGTTCGTGGTGGTCTATTGGCACTGCCCCTCCCCGGGGCGGGGGTCACTTTCTTTGCTGCTGCAAAGAAAGTAACCAAAGAAACAGCTATCCCCAGCCTAAGCACTTCACACCGGCCGCGGCACAGACGATTGGCTGAATGGCCCGGCAGTAGAGAGTGCCCTCACAAGCAGACAAGGACTTGGCTCGCGCACGGTCTGCCGAGCCGTAACATTAAGCGCGCTGGTTCAGCACGAAAGAGCATCGGCACAGCGCTACGCGCTGCCGTTGGGTATGCAGGGGAAACCGTCGAAGAAGCGCACGCGGACCCGATTGACCCATCGGCCGCGAAGCGGGCCGGAGCTATTTCGTGCTGAACCCGTGACGCAAGCGATGCGAGGTGGCAGACCGTGCGCGAGCCAAGCCCGGTTGGGTCTTTGAGGGCGACACTTAGGCGAGTGTCACCGCGGGCTGGCAAGCATGGCCAACGTGCGTGTGACCGCGGGCGCTGAGAAGCTGCTTTCTTTGGTTACTTTCTTTGCAGCAGCAAAGAAAGTGACCCCCGCCCCAGGGAGGGGCAGTGCTAATAGACCACCACGCTAACGGGATCCAGCGAAAAACCGAAAATCAAGCAAACGTATCAACAAGCCCCACGGTGCGCCGCACCGGCACACTCACACTGGCGGAAGCCGAAGAATCGACCCCACCAATCCCACCAGCGCCCCCACCCCCGCGCGAGCCCGACGAGCGCTCCTCCTGCTGCGATTGCCTTCCAAACGCCGACCCATCCGAAACCGAAGCACTCCCGAGACTGATGCCATTCGCCTCCATCGCCTCACGCAGCTTCGGCATGGCGGCCTCGACCGCCTCGCGCACCTGCGCATGCTGCGACACGAACAGCGCGTGCGCGTGGCTTTCGGAAACCTGCAACGTCACCTGCAACGGCCCGAGATCTCTCGGATTCAAAGTCAGCTCGGCGCTCTGCTGATCCGCCTTCGACAGAAACACGACCTTCTGACTGAACGCATCGTCCCAGCCGGACGCGCCCACGTGCGGCGCAATCGCCGCGCTCGTCGCCGATGCCATCGCGCCTTGCGGACTCGACACCGCCGAATTCGCCGATGCCGCCTGCATCGACACCGCGTGCGCAGCCGCATCGGCGGCTTGCTTGTACGCGGCAGTCGCGGCATCCGCGGGCATCGTCGCGACAGCCAGCGCGGTCGCGTCGGTCGCCTTCGAATCCGCGTTCACGTTGTTCGCCAGCACGGCGAGACTCGCGCCCTTTCCACCCTTGGCAAACAAACCGCCCTGATCCTCGCTGTCCGCACCCTCGCGCGCCGTCGCCACGGAACCGTTCGCCGGCACTGCGTTCGGCGCAACGTTGTTCATCGCCGCGAGCGCCGCCTGAAGCGCGTCCTGCGCCGGTTTTGCATCGGCGCTCTTGTGCGTCTCGCCGGTCGATTTGGTGTCGTCGGTCGAAGCGGTGGCCGTCGCCGCAGTGGCCGCGTCCGTCAGATCGGCGAGCGTGGTGTCCGCGTCGGCATCGTCGGCGTTGGCGGCGTCGGCGCGTGCCTTCGCCTGCGCCGCAGCCGTCGCCGCATCCGACGCGGAACCGGGCGTCTGCGCCGCCGGCTTCGATGCGTCCGCCGTATCGGCCTTGCCCGTATTCTTCGATGCCTCTTTCGGCGCGTCGGCATGATCGGGCTTCGCGGCGGCCTGCGCATCCGATGCGTCATCGCTCTTCGACGCAGCCACGGACGCGCTGTCATCCGGCTTCGGCGCGTCATGCACGCTCGATTTGTCGGCGGAAGAATCCGCCAGCGCCTTCGCCGCCTGCGCGTCGGCATTGGCGCGGTCGGTGATGCCTTGCAGCGTCATGCCGAACGACGCGCCCGCGCTCGCCGCGCGCTGCGCCGCAGCCTTGCTCGATGACGTGGCGGCGGTCATCGCGCCGAGAAGTGATACGGAGGACATACGAGTCTCTCAAATGCAATGGTTGGGTAACGGCTCAGGCACGCTCGGCGCGCATGCGCAGTATCTTCGCGGCGTGCTCGTCGGATTCGCGCTGCTCGACGCGCGCGGCCTTCTTCGCGAGCATCGCCTCGCCGCGCGCGGCCAGCACTTCGTAACTGCCGAGCTTCTGTTTCTTGAGACGCCAGTCGGGTTTCGCCGCCTCGATGCGCTGATCGGCCATGACGAGCGCCGTGCGTTGCTGCGCGATCGCCGAATCGAGCGTGTCGACGAACGCCTGGAAGTTGCGCAGCGTCTGCGCCGTGGTGCCCTCCTGCGCCGATGCCGTGAATCGTGCGTGGTACTCGTCACGGTAGGTGATGAGCGAGTTCAATTGCGTTTCGACTTCGTTGCGTTCCTGCTGCAGCTTGCCTAGCTTCTTCGTGGCGGCGTCGAGTTCCTCTTCGGCAAGGCCGATGAGGGTGTTGATCGGCAGATTCTTGGACATGGCGTGGCGGTCCCGTATGGTCTTTTGGCTTTCTTGTGATGAATGATTCGGATACTAGTCGAAAACTATTCGAAGAGTTGATTCAACATCGCGATGCTCGGCTCGAACGGCGCCTGCTCGCGAAAACCCTGCTGCAAAAACGACTCCATGCGCGGATACAGCGCGATCGCGCGGTCGAGGAGCTGATCGCGCCCGCTCGAATACGCGCCCACGTTGATCAGATCCTTGTTGCGCTGATAGCGCGAAAGCATCTGTTTGAAGAGGCGCACGCGTTCGAGATGCTTGTCGTCGATGAGCGCGGTCATCGCGCGGCTGATCGATTGTTCGATATCGATGGCCGGATAGTGCCCCGCCTCCGCGAGCGAGCGGTTCAGCACGATATGGCCGTCGAGAATCGCGCGCGCCGAGTCGGCGATCGGGTCCTGCTGATCGTCGCCTTCGGTGAGCACGGTGTAGAACGCGGTGATCGAGCCGCCGCCTTCCGGTCCATTCCCGGTGCGCTCGACGAGCGCCGGCAGCTTCGCGAACACCGAAGGCGGATAACCCTTCGTCGCCGGCGGCTCGCCGATCGCGAGCGCGATCTCGCGCTGAGCCATCGCGTAGCGTGTCAGCGAATCCATCAGCATCAGCACATGCTTGCCCTGATCGCGGAAATATTCGGCGAGCGAGGTCGTGTACGCGGCGGCCTGCATGCGCAGCACGGGCGATACATCCGCCGGCGCCGCGACGACGACCGAGCGCGCGAGACCTTCCTCGCCGAGAATCTGCTCGATGAATTCCTTCACTTCGCGGCCACGTTCGCCGATCAGCCCGATCACGATCACTTCCGCGCTCGTGTAGCGCGCCATCGTGCCGAGCAGCACCGACTTGCCGACGCCCGAACCCGCGAACAGGCCCATGCGCTGGCCGCGCCCGACCGTCAGCAGCGTGTTGATCGCGCGCACGCCGACATCGAGCACCTTGTGGATCGGTTCGCGGTTCAGCGGATTGATGACCGGCGAGGAGAGCGGCGCATCGACCTTCGCGCCGAGCGGGCCAAGCCCGTCGAGCGGACGGCCGGACGCATCGACGACGCGGCCGAGCATTTCCCAGCCCACGGGCAAACGCTTCGCGCCCGCCATCGGATCGTTGATCGGCGCGCTTTCGAGCGGATAGACGCGCGCGCCGGGCAACAGGCCGGCCACTTCGGTGGTCGGCATCAGAAAGAGCTTGTCGCCCGCGAAGCCGACGACTTCGGCTTCCGCGGTCGGAATCGCGCTGCCCGGCGGCAGTTCGATCATGCATTCGGAACCGACGCCCATCTTCAGGCCGACCGCTTCCAGCACGAGTCCGGCCGCGCGCGTGAGACGCCCGCACGGACGCAGCGGCTTCGCGATGGCGTTGCGCGACCTGAGCGCGTCGAGCTTCTCACGCCACGTATCGATGTGCGGATTGCCGGCGATATGCGCCAGTTCCGCGATGGTGCGCGCGGCGAGTTCGTCGGCGGATTCGTCGCCGACGGATTCATCGACGGCGAGCGGGCCGAACGAAGCGCGTGCGAGCTCTTGCTCCAGCTCGCTCAAACCATCCTGAGTGATTCGGCTCACCACGGCTTGTTTCTCCCCAGAGCAGCCACGACGCGCTCCCATCGCGACACGATGGTCGCGTCGATTTCGCCGGTCGCGGCGTGCGCCTTGCAGCCGCCGCGCTCGACATCCGGATCGGAACGCACGGTCCAGCCCGCGGACTCGAGTTCGTCTTTCAGATAAGCATCGACGATCGGCATGTCGGCCGGATTCACGACGAGCGTGGGCGCGCCCGAAAGCTCCGGCTCGGCGGCGATCACTTCGCGCGCCACGGCGACGAGCGCGGTCGGATCGAGCGCGAGATGCTGACGCACGACCTGCTGCGCGATATCGATCGCGAGTTCGGCGAGCGACTCCGCGATGGCCGCATCGGCGGCCTGCAACGCGGTCCTGAACGTATCGGCGATTTCGGAAAGACGCGCGGCCTGGGCAAGCGCTTCCTTGCGGCCATCCTCGAAACCCTTCGCCTGACCTTGCTCGTAACCCGCCTGATAACCGAGCGCCTGGCCCGCGACATGACCCTTCGCGAGCCCTTGCTGATGCGCGTCTTCTTCGACGCGGCGCAAGTGCGCTTCGAGCGCGGCCTGTTCCGCCGCGCTGGTGTCGACCTTGATTTCGACAGGATCGAACGACGCCATTTCCCAGCGCTGATACGCCGAGAGCGGAGTCTTCTGCACGCGAGCGTCAGACATATGCATCCTCCGCCTTGCCGCCTAGCTGGATCTGGCCGTTTTCCGCGAGATTGCGGACGATCTGGAGAATCTTGCGTTGCTGCTGCTCGACTTCCGACACGCGCACCGGACCGCGCGAATCGAGGTCTTCGGCGAGCAGTTCGGCCGCACGCTGCGACATGTTCGACAGGAATTTCTGGCGCAGCGCCGGCTGTGCGCCCTTGAGCGACACGATCAGCGTCTCCGACTCCACTTCCTTCAAGAGAAGCTGGATCGCGCGGTCTTCCAGGTCGAGCAGGTTCTCGAACACGAACATCTGGTCGATGATCTTCTGCGCGAGTTCGGCGTCGTATTCGCGCACGTTCGCGATCACGCCTTCCTCGTGGTTGCTCGACATGAAGTTGAGAATCTCGGCCGCCGTGCGGATGCCGCCCATCGGCGCGCGCTTCAGGTTGTCGCTGCCGGAGAGGAGCGTCGTCAGCACGTCGTCGAGTTCGCGCAGCGCGGCGGGCTGAATGCCGTCGAGCGTCGCGATGCGCAGCAGCACGTCGTTGCGCAGACGGTCGGCCAGCAGCGACACGATTTCCGAAGCCTGATCGCGGTCCAGATGCACGAGGATCGTCGCGATGATCTGCGGATGCTCGTTCTTGATCAGTTCCGCGACCGCGCCCGAGTCCATCCACTTCAGGCCTTCGATGCCGCTCGTATCGCTGCCTTGCAGGATACGGTCGATCAGCGCGCCGGCCTTGGTTTCGCCGAGCGCCTTCGTCAGCACCGAGCGGATGTACTCGCTCGAATCGAGCGACAGCGCGGTGTGCTGCTCCGCTTCCGAAACGAATTCGGTCAGCACGTTGTCGAGCTGCTCGCGCGTCACGTTTTTCAGCGCCGCCATGGTCGCGCCGATCTTCTGCACCTCGCGCGGAGCGAGGTACTTGAAAACTTCGGCGGCTTCTTCCTCACCGATCGACATCAGGAGGAGAGCGGCTTTATTCAGGCCTTCAGCGTTCATCGGACACCCAGTTCTTCACGACCGTCGCAACGATTCTCGGGTCCTGACGCGCCACCATGCGCGCGTAGTCGAGGTTGCGATCGAATTTGGCCTTCTTGCTTTCATGACCGAGGAGACTGACCTCGGCATCCTTGTCCTCGTCTTCATTCTTCTGGCCGCCGTCGAGCGACGGGCCATCGAGCAGCGAGAGTTCATCCGGTGCGCCGAGCGCGGGCGCGGCTTCGGGCGGCGGCGGGAAGGCGCGGCGCATCGCCGGCTTCACCATGCTGAAGTACAGGAACAGCCCGACGATGCCGATGCCCACATACTTCGCCGCCTGGATGCCCCACGCGATCATCTGCGGGGTGCGCCACCACGGCACGTCCGGCGTCACGTTCAGATCGGCCGAGAACGCGCTGTTCACCACGTTCACCGAGTCGCCGCGCTTTTCGTCGAAGCCCATCGCGTCCTTCACGAGCTGCTGGACCTGCGCGAGCTTGTCGGCGGCGAGCGGCGTCATCGTGACGTTGCCCTTCGCGTCGACCTTCTTGTCGTAGTTCACGACGACCGCCACGGACAGGCGCTTGATGCCGCCCGTCGCCTGCTCGAAATGGCGCACGGTGCGATCGACTTCGTAGTTGGTCGTCGTGTCGCGGCGCTGGTTTTGCGGCGTCGCCTTCGTACCGACAGCGCCCGACGCTGCCGCGTCGATCGGCGCGGAAGCCGGCTGCGGCGGCTGGTTCGAGAGCGCGCCCGGCACGCCCGATGCGCCGCCGCCCGTCGTTTCGCTCGATTCGCTCGACTGCTGGCTGCGGATCGCCGTGCTTTGCGGGTTGCCGTTCGGGCCGTAGCTTTCGGCGGTCTGTTCGAGCTTCGAGAAGTCGATGTCGGCGCTCACCTGCGAGCGGGCGTTGCCGGCGCCGAAGAGCGGCGCGAGAATCGCGTCGATGCGCTTTTGCGTGTTGTGCTCGATCTGCTGCACGTACTTCAGTTGCGACGCGTCGAGGCCGCTGGCGGCGCTCTGGCTCGTGAGCAGGTTGCCGTCCTGATCGACGATATTCACGTTCTTGACCGGCATGTCCGCGACGCCCGAAGCGACCATGTGCGCGATCGCGACCACCTGGCCTTCGTCGAGCACGCGGCCCGGATACAGATTGACCATCACCGACGCGGTCGGCAGTTCCTTGTCGCGCACGAACACGCTCGGCTTCGGAATCGCGAGATGCACGCGCGCCGATTTCACCGACGAGATCGCGCCGATCGTGCGCTCCAGCTCGCCTTCCAGCGCGCGCTGATAGTTGACCTGCTCGGCGAACTGGCTGATGCCGAACTTCTGGTTGTCCATCAGCTCGAAGCCGACCGAGCCGCTCTTCGGCAAGCCCTGGCTCGCGAGACGCAGACGCGTTTCGTGAACCTGCTCGGCCGGCACGAGAATGGCGCCGCCGCCGTCGGACAACTTGTAGGGAATGTTGCCCTGCTGGAGCGCGGCAACGATTGCGCCGCCGTCCCGATCGGAGAGATTGGAGAAGAGGACGCGGTAGTCCGGCTGGCGCGACCACATGACGAGGCCGGCAATCACCATCGCCAGAATCGCGACGGCCACGATGAGCGGCACACGCGGATTCGAGCGGAACTGGTTGAGCATCGGCACGCGCTGCGCGAAACCGCCGAAATCGGCGCCACCCGCGAGTCCCGGCGCGGCCGTTCCGGCTGCCCCCGGTTGTGCGCCCGCCAGGCCCATTCTGGCGTCGGGCGTGATGAGTGAGTTGTTGGGCGTATCCATTTAGCGTCGAAGCTCCGAATCCTGAGGTTCTCCTCCCGCCGCTTCCCGCTTTTCATGTAAGCGGCGGTGGAGGACTTTTCACGATGGGGATTATCCGCAGAAGATTGCAACTCGATTCGCTGAATAGAGCGGGGTTTTCCCCGTTCTTCCCGCGCTTTGAAAAACCGCCGGCTGCTAATCTTTTTCGTACTCGGCGAACCTCCGCGAAACGCATCCCGAGCACCCAGGTCCACGCCACGCGAGGCGCCGGCTTTCCCCCTGTCACCCGGAGTCAACATGAACTTTCCGATCAATCCGCTTTCCGCCGCGCTCTCGGCCATTCAGTCGCTGGCATCGCAAGCTGCGGGCGGCGTGTCCGGCCCGACCAGTGCGGCCGGTGCCGTCACGGGCCAGAGCGGGACATCGGGCGCGGCGAGCGTCGGCAGTTTCTCCGATGCGCTGAAATCGTCCATCGACAAGATCAGCGACAACCAGACCAAGGCGCTCGGTGAGGCGCACGCATTCGAGATCGGCGCGCCGAACGTGTCGCTCAACGACGTGATGGTGGACATGCAGAAGGCGAACGTCGGACTGCAATTCGGGTTGCAGGTGCGCAACAAGCTCGTGTCGGCCTACAACGACATCATGCAGATCTCCGTCTGACGACCCGTACGCGATCCAGCCCCCAATCGTTGCTGTGACGGCTCTGGAGTCCTGAGTCCTAAAGCTTTGCCGCGTTTCTCCGATAACCCCGATAACGGCACGGCGAACGATGGTTCGTTTGCCCGCGCCGGTTTTTGCCGGGCGCACGGGGATCCGGACGAGAAGCAGGGCGTCCGTTCGAAGCAAGCGGAACGCCGCGGCATCGCATAAGGAGAATCGAGAGATGTATTCCCCAGGACACGCTGGAGCCAATGCCTACGCACGCGTGGGCGTGCAGACAGGAGTGATGGGAGCCAGCCCGCACCGTCTGATCGTGATGCTGTATCAGGGCGCACGCCAGGCGATCGCGCAGGCGCGCATGCACATGCAGCAGAACAACATCGGCGCGCGCGGCACGGCGATCAGCAAGGCCATCAGCATCATCGAGAGCGGCTTGCAGCAGGCGCTCAACAAGGATGCGGGCGGCGAGATCGCGGAACGGCTGGACGCGCTGTACACGTATATGACGCGCCGGTTGCTCGAGGCGAACCTGAAGCAGGACGAGACGATGCTCGTGGAGATCGACAACCTGCTCGCGACGCTCGAAGACGCCTGGGTGGGAATTGGACCGGAAGTGGCGCAAATGACCGCCGCGCCCGTTTGACGGGATGCGCGTCGACTGCCTCGAAAGAATGAAGACGACACAAGAATATTTCGCCCATTACGAAGCCATCGCCGCGGTTTCCGGCCAGATGCTGGCGGCCGCGCGCGGCGGCGAATGGAGCGAGCTGAAGGCGTTGCAGGGCACGTACCGCGAGTTGGTCGAGCAACTGAAGCTTGTGGATTCCGGCTCGGAGCTCGACGAAAACGCCCGGGCGCGCAAGCTGGACCTCGTGAAGAAGATTCTCGCCGACGACGCCGCGATCCGCGATCTGACGTCGCCGAGCCTCGCGCGTCTTTCGGCGCTGTTCACGGTCAACAGCCCGGCGCGCGTACTGAAAAAAATGATCGGACTGCGCTAGGCGCTGGTCCGCGCCCGATCGCGGCGCATATGAGGATGTGGGCATGACTGGACTCGATACCGCGATCGCATCGTTGCTCGCCAGTCGCACCGAGCTCCTGTTGTCCGCGATCCGTGCGCCGAACGGAGTGAGCGGCAGCGGCGTCACCGGCGCGAGCGTCGGACAGACGACGACGCAGACGGACATGCCGCAGACCGTCGGCACGTCTCCCGGCGCGGCGACGCCGGCGGCATCGGCGCAAACCGCGTTTTCCAGCGTCGCGCGCACGCTCGACGTGATCTCGCGCTTTCCCGGCGCGGCGCCCGCGCTGACCGGCGACGCCCCGCTCTGGCCGACGCCGCCGCGCCCCGCGAGCGCCTTCGCCGCGCTCACGACGGGCCTCTTCGATACCGCTTTCTCTTCCAACGCCGCCGCGGTTGCCGCAGCGCGCGCCGCGACGCAGAATCTGCCGCCGCTGCCGGCCGCCGCGCTCGCGACCGCGCTGGCGAAGACCGTCGACGAAAGCGGGCTCTTCTACGAAGCGCATCTGGTGCAATGGCTTGCGGGCCAGCGCAGCGCCGCGTCGCTCGGCAACGAGCCGCAGGCGCGCGCCGATGCGCGTTCGATGTCCTTGCCGTTCGATTTCGCGAACCTCGCGACGCCCGGCGACGCCTGGCTGGACGACGCCCGCGCGCCGCAGCCCGTACTCGATCTGCCCGACTTTCACGGACGCCCGGTCGCGACGCCGCAGACGCCGCAGCAGGCGGCCGCGCTCGCGGCGTCGGTGCGCGATGCGCCGCCGTCGGCGCTTTCGAATTCGCAGAGCGGAAACGTCAGCGGCGGTATGAACGCGCAGAGCGCGCAGCCGAGCCAGCAGGAATCGGCGTTGCAGGCGTCGGTCGCGGCGGGCATCCATCCGGCGACGCTCAATGTCGTGCGCCAGCAACTCGAGGTGCTCGCGAATCAGCAATTCCGCTGGCAGGGCGAGGCGTGGCCCGGCACGCGCTTCGAGTGGGAAGTTGCCCGCGAGCCGCACGATCCGCGCACCGCCGACGATGCCGCCGACGAACGTGCGTGGCGCACGCGCATCACGCTGTCGTTGCCCGCGCTCGGCACCGTCGATGCCGAACTCGTGCTGACGGGCGAAAAGCTCGTCGCGCGGATCAAGGCGGGCGATTCGGGTGCGCGCCGTCTCGCCGCCGATGGCGTCGCGTTCGCGCGTCAACTGGAGGCGGCGGGCATCGCGCTGGCATCGCTTTCCGTTCGCTCGATGGATGGCACGACCGATCTTGCGCTGTCCGGCGACAATGCCGCCGCGAAAAAACCGGTGCGCTCGCCGCTCGAACATCTGTTCCGTCCGCCGCAGGGCGAGGGGAGTGGAGCATGAGCGCACAGGATCATCCGCTGTACACGCGCAGGCAGGCGACCGCGCTCGCCTACGAGGCGGGCAATCGCGAGGGGACGCCGCGTGTCGTCGCGAAGGGCTATGGCATGGTCGCGGAAATGATCGTGCAGCGCGCGAAGGAAGCGGGTTTGTATGTGCACGAGTCGCCGGAGATGGTGTCGCTGCTGATGCAGGTCGATCTCGATGCGCACATTCCGCCGGCGCTTTATCAGGCGGTGGCGGAGTTGCTGTCGTGGGTTTATCGGCTGGAGAACGAGGAGCCGATGCGGGAAAGTGGGCGGGGGGTGAGGTGATGTTGGCTGGGCTTTTGTGGATGGCCTGAATACGCGGTGGTCTATTAGCACTGCCCCTCCCCGGGGCGGGGGTCACTTTCTTTGCTGCTGTGTATGGACCGGAGACATGGGTAACAGGTGTGTCAGGACATGGGGAACACATTTAGCTCCTTTCGCCGCGTTCCTTCAAGTCGATGGTATCGATGCGATGATGAACAAAGTACACGTCGTAGCAGCCGTCAGTTTCGCTACAGG
>NZ_JARUXO010000001.1:2918910-2965706 GCF_031451275.1 Caballeronia sp. LZ029 | reverse complement strand
TTAGGCTGGGGATAGCTGTTTCTTTGGTTACTTTCTTTGCAGCAGCAAAGAAAGTGACCCCCGCCCCGGGGAGGGGCAGTGCCAATAGACCACCACGAATACAGGCAATCCATAGAAGCCCAAGGCTCTAAGCAGCAAACGCCCGCCCAACAATCCCCCCATGATCGAAACGCGCCGGCAGCGTGCCATAAACGCGCCCCGTTTCACCACGCCCATCACCGAGCCGCGTATCAATGAACGCATCCGCGACTTCCCGCGGCGCATGCCGCGCCAGCAACACCCCTTGCGCGCAAAGCGCCACTTGCTGCGCGATGCGCCGCGCCGACGCTTCCCGCGCGCCCGGATCGCCCGTCAGCATATCGACGAGCGTCGCCAGCGCCCCCGCCAGCGCCGGATGCGCGCCCGCCGTCGTCCTCCAGTCGTCGAGCAGCGCATGCGCGGCGTCCTGCGCGCGCTCGAACGCGCGCAGCACATCGAGACACATCACATTCCCCGAACCTTCCCAGATCGAATTGACCGGCGCCTCGCGATAGAAACGCGCCATCGGCCCGGTCTCGACATAGCCGTTGCCGCCCCAGACTTCCATCGCCTCGCCGGTGAATTCGAGCGCGCGCTTGCACACCCAGAACTTCGCGGCGGGCGTCACGATGCGCCGCCACGCGCGCTCGGCGAGCGCTCCGCCCGGCGCGGCGCTCTGCTCGAACGCGCCCGCGAGTCGCATGAACAGGACCGTTGCCGCCTCGGATTCGAGCGCGAGATCGGCGAGGACGTTGCGCATCAACGGTTGATCGACGAGACGCGCGCCGAATACGCTGCGATGCCGCGCGTGATGGATCGCCTGCACGAGCGCCGCGCGCATCAGCGCCGCGCTGCCGATCACGCAATCGAGCCGCGTGAAGTTCGCCATCTCGATGATGGTCGGCACCCCGCGCCCCTCATCGCCGATCATCAGGCCGTAGGCATCGAAGAACTCCACTTCGCTGCTCGCGTTCGAACGGTTGCCTAGCTTGTCCTTCAGGCGCTGGACCTGCACCGCATTCTTGCGGCCGTCCGGCGTGAAGCGCGGCACGTAGAAGCAGGACAGGCCGCCTTCGTCGGCGGTGCGGGCGAGCACGAGATGCGCGTCGCATTGCGGCGCCGAAAAGAACCATTTGTGACCGACCAGCCGATACGCACCGCCACGTCCCGGCGCGCCCAGCGCATGGGCGCGCGTGCGGTTGCTGCGCACATCCGAGCCGCCCTGTTTTTCCGTCATGCCCATGCCGATCATCATCGAATGCTTGCCGGCTTCGAGCGGAATGTCGCGCGGATCGTGCTCTCGCGACAGCAGCGGCCGCGTGATTCGCGCGAACAGATCAGGCTCGTTGCGCAGGATCGGAATGCTCGCGAACGTCATCGTGATCGGACATAGCGAGCCCGATTCGAGCTGGCCGTGCAGATAGTAGCCGGCACAGCGCGCGGCCATCGATCCGGCCCGCGCCGACGGCTCGAACGGCAGCGCGTGCAGTCCTTCGCGCCGCAGACGCCGCAGCAATTCATGCCAGGCCGGATGAAACTCCATGGCGTCGATGCGCTCGCCGCGCGGACTATGCGTCGCGAGTTCCGGCTCGTGCCGGTTGGCGAGTTCCGCCAGCGCGACGACGTCCGGCTGCGTCAGCGCCATGCCGTCGCGCGAAAGCGCTTCCGCGTGCCATTGCGCGCCTTCGCGCTCCACGGCGGCGGCGAGCGCCGGATCGAAGGCGAAAGCGTCATAACCGACGAGCGGCGTCGCCTGATTCGTGACTTCGTGTGTCTGCCCGAACGGGCGATCGGCGGGATCGGACATCGTCGGCCTCCTTCTTTGCGCGCGGATCGGCGGCGCGGGAATTCGTCACTGTCGGGCGGGCGCAACAGCCATTCCACTGTCCCGGACGCCATCTCGAATTCAAGAATCATAGGCCGCGCATTGGTCGGACGTGTAGAGGCATCGTTCTTTTCAGACTCACGCACACCGTTCTGATGCGCATTCCTAAAGCGCCGATCACTGAGATAAATCCGATTGTTACTCCCGCCCCAATGACGCGCAGGACCCCGAACCTATAATCGGCTCGCCTATTCGGGCGGATGCAATAACGCCTTTCACGGAAGCATTCTCAATGAGCATCAACCTCAATCAACTTGTCCAGAGCGCTTTGACAGAAAGCGTCTTGCAACACATTTCCGGGCGCATCGGCTGCGCGCCGGAATCGGCCAAGCGCGTGGTGTCGCTGTGCGGTCCGGCGCTCATCGGCGCAATGATGAACAAGGCGTCGTCGCTCGAAGGCGCGCGCAATCTGTTCGCGTCGATCATGGCGCCGGGCACGAACGCGCTGATCGCGGAAGAACTGCCGCATTTCGCCATTCAGGACGATGGCTTCAAAACGCTCGTCGATGCCGGCGCGAAGGCCGATTCGGCGGTCGCCTCGCACGACAGCATCAATGTGCTCGCCGAGCGCATCGCCGAATATACGGGCGTTGCGGCGAGCGCCACGCGCACGCTGATCGGCGTGGTCGTCGCGACTCTCTTCGGCGTGCTCAAGCGCCATCTCACGCAGCACAACGGCAATCCTGAACAGCTTCCGACGCTCCTCGGCCATCAGTTGCCCGTGGTGCGCGCGAACCTGACAGACGCGTTCGCCAACGCGCTCGGTCTCGGTTCGGTCGGCGCGTTCCTCGCCGGTGTCGCATCGCGGCTGAAGGCCGTGGCGGCGCACCTCGAACATCCGGCGACGCAGGAAGCGGCGGACTTCTCGCAGCCGCCGGAAGCGCCTGTCGCGATCGATCAGCCCGTCAAGGAAACCGCCCGCAAGAAGAAGTGGTGGTGGGTCGCGCTCGCCGCCGCGCTCGCTCTGCTTGCGGTTCTGATCGGTCGCGGTTGCTCGACGGAAAAGCCGGAGCAGGACGCCGCGCCCCAGGCGAAGCCGGACGCGCTCTCCGATTCGGGTTCGAGCGCGGCCGCCGCTTCCGACACGTCGGCAACGGCATCGGCAACTCCCGATGAATCGTCGGCGCCCGTCGCGCTGCCGGGCAAGGACTCGACGATGTCGGTCGCGGTCGATGCATCCGGCGTTCCCACGCTGACCGCCACGGTGAACAGCGAGGAGGAGAAGCACCAGTTGATCGACGCACTCGCGGCGAAGCTCGGCGCGGACAAATTCCACGCGAAGGTCGCCGTCGATCCGGACACGAAGCCTGCTGCGTGGATCGCCAAGCTCGACGGCCTGCTGCCGGTCATGATGCTGCCGGGCGCGAAAGTGCGCATCGCGGGCGACAAGATCGATCTGGACGGCCGCGCGGGCGATCCGAAGCTCGGCTGGCTGGACAAGCTGAAGTCGTTCTTCGGCGAAGGCTGGACGATCGCCGCGACCGACACCAAGGCCGCAGCGAAGGCCCTGGCCGCTTCCGACGCCCAGTCCGCAGCGAGTTGCGCCGCCGGCGACGCCGCGAAGAATCTGAATCTGCATCCGATCACCTTCGGTTTCGCATCGAATGCGCTGCCGCACGCCGCACTGGACGAACTCGCCCAGTCCGCGAAATCGCTGAAGGAATGCAGCACGGCGGGCAAGCCGGTCAAACTGCGGATCGGCGGTTATTCGGACAGTTCGGGCAATCCGGCGTCGAATCTGCACTTGTCGAAGAAGCGTGCGCAAGCCGTGCGCAGCTATCTGATCCAGCACGGCGCGCCGGCGGACACGCTCACGGCGGAAGGTTTCGGCGACGCCCATCCGATCGCGGACAACGCGACGCGCGAGGGCCGCGCGGCAAATCGCCGAATCGAGTTCAAGGAAATGAACTGATCCCGGAAACGCCCGGAACTCGCTGAAAAGAACGCGCCGGTCCGCTCTTAGCGGCCGGCGCGTTTCGCATTTTGAGTCGGCGTGTCATGTATTCGGGTTGTCGCGTCGGGCGCGCGGGAATCCATCGGCCATGAAATCCCGATCGAGATTCGCCGGCAGCATTTCGCGCGCGACTTCGATCCACGCGCGCGCCGCGTGCGACAGATAACCGTTGCGCCGCCAGCCGAGCGCCATGTCCCAGTGAATTTCCGGCGCCACGACCCGACGGCAGGTGAACGCGTTCGCGTCGAGCCGGCGGCAATACGGCGCGGGCAGCAGCGCGATGCCGATGCCCGCCTGCACGAGCGCCGCCATGAAATCCCAGTGCCCGCTGCGGCCGACGATCGTCGGCGCGAAACCCGCCTCACGGCACGCGTTGAGCACGACGTCGTTGAGCGCGAGGCTCTCGCCGTAGAACACGAAGGGCTCGGCGGCGAGATCGGTGAGCGCGACTTCGCGGGCATCGTCCCAGCGCGACCCCTTCTGCGCGACGAGCCACAGAACTTGCCGGCTGACGGGCAGGACGTCGAACATCGCGGTATCGACGGGCTGCAGGACGCCGCCCAGCTCCAGTTCGCCGTCGATCAGTGCCGCCTCGATCGCCTTCGAGCCGCGCTCGAACAACTTGAGCTCGACCTTCGGATAGCGACGCCGAAACGCCGCGATGGCGGGCGTGAAAAGCGAACCGCCCATCGGCGGAATGCCTATCGTCAGCGTGCCGCGACCGAACGTGCCGAGATCGTTCAGCTCGGCCTCCAGCCGCGCGTGCGCCGCCAACACCTCGACGCCGCGCTGATAGACGATCTGCCCGGCGTCGGTCAGCACCATCTGGCGGCCTTCGCGCAGAAGCAGCGGCGAGCCGACTTCATCCTCCAGCGCCTTCACCATTTTGCTGATGGTCGGCTGCGTCACGAACATGTGCTCGGCGGCGGCGGTGAAGCTCTTCTGCTTCACGACTTCGATGAAGTACCGCAAGGCGCGCAATTCCATCTTCGGCTCCAGAATTCCACTTCGGAATGTTTTGGATAAGGTTAATTCATTTTTATTATGCTAGGTGCGCCCATATACTCGGGCTACAGGTTAACCCTAATCCAAGAGCCCGCCATGTCCGCTGTCGTCATGACTCATCCGCAATCCGCCTTCGGCCGCTTTCTGCGCGTCGTGGTGCAGTCCGCCGCGCTCGCGGCGATCTGGGTCGCGGCGGATTTCGTCGCGCGCAAGCTATCGCTGCCGGTGCCGGGCGGCGTGGTCGGTCTGGTCGCGCTGCTCGCGCTTCTGTTCTGCGGCGGCATCGCGCCGCGCTGGGTGAAGGCGGGCGCGGACTGGCTGCTCTCGGACATGTTGCTGTTCTTCATTCCGGCGGCGGTCGCGGCGGTCCAGTACGGCGGCCTCTTCATGGAAGACGGCTGGCGCCTCGCGCTCGTCGTCGTCGGGGGAACGTTGATGGTGATGGTGGCCGTGGCGTTCGCCGTCGACCGTGCGGCAGGCCTCGAACGCCGCCTCGCGCTGCGCCGTGCGCTCGTGGCGCGGCATGCCGCGCGGGCCTGAGCACGCCGAGATGAACCACTTCTTCGCCGCTCTCATCGCAGACGACGCCGCGCGGCTCATCGCGGCGGGTTGTTTCGTGCTGACCATCGCGCTGTATTTCGCGGCCAAGCATCTTTACGCGCGCTTCCGGCAGCCGTGGCTCACGCCGTTGCTGGCCGTGCCGGCCGTGCTCGCGCTCGTCGTCGTGATGGCGCGCATTCCGTACTCGGTTTATTTCGCCGACACGCGCTGGCTCATGTGGCTGCTCGGTCCGGCGACCGTCGCGTTCGCGGTGCCGATCTATGAATACCGCGCGCTCATCAAGCGTCACTGGATTTCGCTGACGGTCGGCGTGACGGTCGGGATTCTGGTGGCGGTCGGTGGATCGCTGATGCTCGCGAAGCTGCTGCATCTGTCGCCGGAACTGCAGCGCAGCCTCGCGACGCGCTCGGTTTCGACGCCGTTCGCGCTCGCCGTCTCCGACAAGATTCACGCGCCGAAGGATCTGACCGCGCTTTTCGTGATCGCGACGGGCGTCTGCGGCATGCTGTTCGGCGAAATCGTGCTTGCGCTCGTGCCGTTGCGCACGCGGCTTGCGCGCGGCGCGTTGTTCGGCGCGGCGGCGCACGGCGTCGGCACGGCGAAGGCGCGCGAACTCGGCAGCGAAGAGGGCGTCGTCGCGAGCCTCACGATGATGATCGCGGGTGTCGCGATGGTGCTGCTCGCGCCGTTGCTGAGCGTTTTGCCGTTTTAGTCAATTTCGCGATCGATCGCAGATTTCGGAGTATTCAACGGTGTGCACGTGCCGGTCGGATGCGATAAAGCTGCATCTCAAAACGGCAATCGATCATGCAGCGCGTGTCCATCATTATTCCCTGCTACAACGCGGTCAGAACGCTTGCGCGAGCGCTGGATAGCTGCCTCGCGCAGGCGCAAGCGGGACAGATTATCGTCGTGGACGATTGCTCCGACGATGGTTCCCGGGAAGTCGCGGCGTATTACGCGCTGAAAGATGCAAGAGTCATACTGCTTCGGATGCCTGAGAACGGTGGTCCCGCGAAAGCCCGCAACCTCGCAGCGCAGCACGCAGCTTTTCCAGTGCTGGCCTTTCTCGACGCGGACGACGAGTATCTGCCGAACGCGGTGAGCGATGCGTCGTCGTTCTTGCACGCCAATCCGCTGCAGCCGGCGGTTCGCCTCGACGTGCAGTACGCCGGCTTCCCATCGGAGATTTATGCGTTCTCCGATTTCGAAAAGCTTGCAGCCAACATGAGCGACACGGTCACGAGCAGTCTGGTCATGCGGCGCGCCGTCTTCCTGGCCTTGGGCGGCTTCCCCATCGACGAGAATTTCCGCCAGTTCGGCGGGGAAGACAGCGCCATGTTCCAGGCTATCGTGGAAATCTATGGCTGCTTTCGCATGGTCGACCGACAGCGCGTGCGTATGCACTATCATTCCGCGAGCCATGTGGCGCGTTATTTTTATCGCGGGATGGGCGTCCTCGAAACGCCGGATCACGAGAAACGGGCTTTCCGCGAAGCCGCCGAGCGCTTTCTGCAAAATGCCCGGAAGTCAGTCTGGCAAGGCGACTGAAGACAGACGAGCGCGCCGTCGCGGAAATCTCACCGAAAAATCAAATCGGCCTTGTCCGGGCGCCGTTGCCCACTGCGAGACTTTGCTACAATCGACGCTCGCTTCCGAGGAGCGTTGCGACGGCCAGAAAACACGCAGGCCGCCAGGCTCGGAAGCATTCAATCCGGACGGTTCGAAAGCGCCACGCAATCAAGGCGCCCGCTGAGCCACCGCATCGAACGGCGCTCACGTCAACATTTCTAGACTATTTAGAAAGGAGGGCGTGATGAACGCCGCAGTTCTCGATTCCAATACCAAGGATTACGTCGTCGCCGACATGTCGCTCGCCGCATGGGGCCGCAAGGAACTCGACATCGCCGAAACGGAGATGCCGGGCCTCATCCAGACGCGCGAGGAATACAAGGCACAGCAGCCGCTGAAGGGCGCGCGCATCGCCGGTTCGTTGCACATGACGATTCAAACGGGCGTGCTGATCGAAACGCTGACGGCGCTGGGCGCGGACGTGCGCTGGGCGTCGTGCAACATCTTCTCGACGCAGGATCACGCAGCCGCTGCAATCGCCGATGGCGGCACGCCGGTGTTCGCGTTCAAGGGCGAATCGCTCGACGAATACTGGGAGTTCTCGCATCGCATCTTCGAATGGCCGAACGGTCAGTTCGCCAACATGATTCTCGATGACGGCGGCGACGCGACGCTGTTGCTCATCCTCGGCGCGAAGGCGGAGAAGGACCGTTCGGTCATCGCCAAGCCGACGAACGAGGAAGAAGTCGCGCTGTACAAGTCCATCGGCAAGCATCTGGACGCGGATCCCACGTGGTACTCCACGCGCCTCGCGCACATCCAGGGCGTGACGGAAGAAACCACGACGGGCGTGCATCGTCTGTATCAGATGGAGAAGGAAGGCCGCCTGCCGTTCCCCGCCATCAACGTGAACGATTCGGTCACGAAGTCGAAGTTCGACAACCTCTATGGCTGCCGCGAATCGCTCGTCGACGGCATCAAGCGCGCAACCGACGTGATGATCGCGGGCAAGATCGCGGTCGTGGCCGGTTACGGCGACGTGGGCAAGGGCTGCGCGCAATCGCTGCGCGGTCTGGGCGCGACGGTGTGGGTCACGGAAATCGATCCGATCTGCGCGCTGCAAGCCGCGATGGAAGGCTACCGCGTCGTGACGATGGAATACGCCGCAAGCCGCGCGGACATCTTCGTGACGGCGACGGGCAACTACCACGTCATCAGCCACGACCACATGAAGGCGATGCGCAACAACGCGATCGTCTGCAACATCGGTCACTTCGATTCGGAAATCGATATTGCTTCGACGCGCCAGTACACGTGGGACAACATCAAGCCGCAGGTCGATCACATCGTCTTCCCGGACGGCAAGAAGATCATCCTGCTGGCTGAAGGCCGTCTCGTGAACCTGGGCTGCGCGACGGGCCATCCGTCGTTCGTGATGTCGAACTCGTTCACCAACCAGACGCTCGCGCAGATCGAACTGTTCACGCAGGGCAAGAAGTACGAGAACAAGGTCTACGTGCTGCCGAAGCATCTCGACGAGAAGGTCGCGCGTCTGCACCTCGGCCGTATCGGCGCGGAACTGACCGTGCTGTCGGATGAGCAGGCCGGCTACATCGGCGTCGACAAGAACGGTCCGTTCAAGCCCAACCACTACCGCTACTAATCGCGAGCGGCGGCGAATCGTTGCGCGGGGCGGGAGATCGCCCCGCGCAACCAACACGCATCAACCGGAGATTCCTCGATGACCCTGCTCCTGACATGGCTGATCAACGCGCTCGCGCTCTTGATCATCACCTATCTGGTGCCGTCGATCCACATTCGCAGTTTCGGCACGGCGCTCATCATCGCAATCGTGCTGGGGCTCATCAACGCGGTCATCAGACCCGTCCTCATCATCCTCACGCTGCCGGTCACGATCGTCACGCTCGGGCTCTTCATACTCGTCGTGAATGCGCTGTGTTTCTGGCTGTGCTCGTCGCTGTTGAAGGGCTTCGAAGTATCGGGCTTCTGGTCCGCGTTCTTCGGCTCGATCCTGTACAGCATCGTGTCGTGGCTGCTGTCGGCGCTGGTGTTCGGGAATCGTAATTTCGGGTGACGCTGGAGCGCGAACGCTACCGTTCGTCAGAAAACATCATGAAACCGATCGAACTCTCATTCGAGTTTTTCCCGCCGAAGACGCAGGAAGGCGTGGACAAGCTGCGCGCTACCCGCGCCGAGCTGAAGACGCTTTCGCCCAAGTTCGTCTCCGTGACGTTCGGCGCGGGCGGCTCCACGCAGCAAGGCACGCTCGACGCCGTGCTCGAAATGGCCGCGGAAGGCTTCGAAGCCGCGCCGCATCTTTCGTGCATCGGTTCGTCGCGCGAGAATCTGCGCGCGATTCTCGCGCAGTATCGTGAGCACGGCATTCGCCATATCGTCGCGTTGCGCGGCGATCTGCCTTCTGGCATGGGCGCGGTCGGCGAGTTGCGCTATGCGTCCGAGCTTGTGGCGTTCATTCGCCAGGAGCATGGCGACTGGTTCAATATCGAAGTGGCCGCGTATCCGGAGTTCCATCCGCAATCGAAGTCGCCGCGCGCCGATCTGGAAAACTTCGCGCGCAAGGTGAAGGCGGGCGCGAATTCCGCGATCACGCAGTACTTCTTCAATGCCGATTCGTACTTCAAGTTTGTCGAGGAAGCACGCAAGCTCGGCGTCGACGTGCCGATCGTGCCGGGCATCATGCCGATCACGAACTTCACGCAACTGATGCGCTTCTCCGACATGTGCGGCGCGGAAGTGCCGAAGTGGATCGCGCGCCGGCTCGAAAGCTTCGGCGACGATCGCGAGTCGATTCGCGCATTCGGCGTCGACGTGGTGACGGGTCTGTGCCGCCGCCTCATCGACGGCGGCGCGCCTGGGCTGCATTTCTACACGCTCAACGGCGCGTGGGCGTCGAAGACGGTCTGCGAGCGCCTCGGCTTCAAGAACGTCTGAGCTGCATCAAAGTTTCACCCGCGCGGCGCTCGCCGCGCGGTTCTTCTCTCTCCCCCTTCGTTATTCGCCTTTTTGCGCTGACAAACTCTGTCGCGCGCAATATTTCGCCGTGCGGCTATCACCTCCATGCATGGCGGATAACCTACCCTTATCGAAGCGCCATCGACGACAAGTTCTAGTGGGGAAAACCAAGCGCGCATGTCACTTTTGTTCGTGCTAGGGTAGCGCCCGACTTCGCGCACACGCGCCGAAAAACGGGCGGTGCGATCAAGTAAACTCGCGCTACGCCGGCCAGAAGCCGGTATTGACTTGGAGGAAACATGAACAAAAACAACCTGTTGCGAGCCGTCCGCAGTTCGGCGCTCGCGGGCGCCGTGGTCACGGCGACGCTCTTCGCAGCAACCGCGGCGAACGCCGCCATCCCGAACAAGACGCTCGTGTACTGCTCCGAAGGCAGCCCGGCCGGCTTCGATCCGGCCCAGTACACGACCGGCACCGATTTCACCGCGAACACGTTCACCGTGTACAACCGCCTCGTCGAGTTCGAGCGCGGCGGCACGAAGGTCGAGCCGGGTCTCGCGGAAAAGTGGGACGTGTCGTCCGACGGACTCACCTACACGTTCCATCTGCGCCACGGCGTGAAATTCCAGACGACGTCGTTCTTCAAGCCGACGCGCGAATTCAACGCGGACGACGTGATCTTCACGTTCAACCGCATGCTCGATCCGAACAATCCGTTCCGTAAGGCGTACAACGTGCAGTTTCCGTACTTCACGGACCTCGGCATGGACAAGCTGATCTCGAAGATCGAGAAGGTGGACCCGTACACCGTGAAGTTCACGCTGAAGGAAGTGAGCGCGCCGTTCATCCAGAACATGGCGATGGAATACGCGTCGATCCTGTCCGCCGAGTACACGGACAAGCTGATGAAGGACGGCAAGGCCGCCGACATCAATCAGCAGCCGGTCGGCACGGGCCCGTTCATTTTCCGCAGCTACACGAAGGACGCGACCATCCGCTTCGACGGCAATCCTGATTACTGGAAGCCGAACGCGGTGCAGATCTCGAAGCTGATCTTCTCGATCACGCCGGATGCGGCCGTGCGCGTGCAGAAGCTGAAGAACAACGAATGCCAGGTGATGAGCTATCCGCGTCCGGGCGATATCTCGACGCTGAAGTCGGTGTCGACTGTCGATACGCCGTCGCAGGCGGGCTTCAACGAAGGCTATGTCGCGTACAACGTGACGAAGAAGGACCTCGGCAACGCCGACGTGCGCCGCGCGCTCGACATGGCGATCAACAAGAAGGCGATCATCGATTCCGTGTATCAGGGCGCGGGCCAGCCGGCCACCGCACCGATGCCGCCGACGCAGTGGTCCTACGACAAGAACCTGAAGGGTCAGACGTACGACACCGCGAAGGCGAAGGAACTGCTCGCGAAAGCGGGCTTCCCGAACGGCTTCGAGATCACGCTGTGGGCGATGCCCGTGCAACGCGCGTACAACCCGAACGCACGCCTGATGGCGGAAATGATCCAGGCCGACTGGGCGAAGATCGGCGTGAAGGCGAACATCGTGTCGTACGAGTGGGGCGAGTATCTGAAGCGCGCGCACGCGGGCGAACATGATGCGCTCCTGATCGGCTGGACGGGCGACAACGGCGACCCCGACAACTGGCTCGGCACGCTGCTCGGCTGCGACGCGGTGAAGGGCAGCAACTTCTCGAAGTGGTGCTACAAGCCGTTCGACGATCTCGTCGTGAAGGGCCGCTCGACCACCGATGTCGCCGCGCGCACCAAGGCCTATACCGACGCGCAGCAGATCTTCGCGCAGCAACTGCCGTTCTCGCCGATCGCGCACTCGACCGTGTATCAGCCTGTCAGCAAGAAGGTGACGAACATGAAGATCGAGCCGCTTGGCTACGTGCGTTTCGATGGCGTCGGGATGCAATAAGGTTTTGCTGCGGAACGCTTTTTGCACTAAACCATAACTAATCGAAAAGGTCCGGCGGCGCGGGTCGAACAACGATCCAAGCCGCCGTACACGTTTTTAGTCCCTCCAATACCGAAAAGGGCGATCATGTTCCGATTCGTTTTGCGACGCATAGGAATGGTGATACCGACGTTCATCGGCATTACGATTCTCGCGTTCGCGCTCATCCACCTGATCCCTGGCGACCCCATCGAAGTGATGATGGGCGAGCGCGGCGTGGACCCGGCGATGCACGCCGAAGCCATGAAGCGCCTCGGCCTCGATCAGCCGCTTCCGGTTCAATACCTCACTTACGTCGGGCATGCGCTGAAAGGCGATCTCGGCACCTCGATCATCACGAATACGAGCGTGATGGGCGAGTTCCTCGCGCGCTTTCCCGCGACGGTCGAGCTCTCCATCTGCGCGATGATCTTCGCGCTCGTCGTCGGGCTGCCGGCGGGCGTCGCGGCTGCGTTGAAACGCGGCACCGTCGTCGATCACGGCGTGATGGGCACCGCGCTCACCGGCTATTCGATGCCGATTTTCTGGTGGGGCTTGATCCTCATCATGTTCTTCTCGGCGAAGCTCGGATGGACGCCGGTGTCGGGCCGCATCGCGGTGGAATACGACATTCCGCACGTCACGGGCTTCATGCTGATCGATGCGCTCTTCTCCACCGATGAAGGCGCGTTCACGTCGGCGGTGTCGCATCTGATTCTGCCGACCATCGTGCTCGGCACGATTCCGCTCGCGGTCATCGCGCGCATGACGCGTTCGTCGATGCTCGAAGTGCTGCGCGAGGACTACATCCGCACGGCGCGCGCGAAGGGTTTGTCGCCGCTGCGCGTGGTTGTAGTACATGCGTTGCGCAATGCGCTGATTCCCGTGGTGACGGTGATCGGCCTGCAGGTCGGCACGCTGCTCGCGGGCGCGGTGCTGACCGAGACGCTGTTCTCGTGGCCGGGCGTCGGCAAGTGGCTCATCGACGCCATTTCGCGTCGCGACTATCCGGTCGTGCAAGGCGGCATTCTGATGATCGCGACACTCGTGATCGTCGTGAATCTGGTCGTCGATCTGCTCTACGGCGTGTTGAATCCGCGCATTCGCCATACTCGCTGAGGTCAAACAAGTTATGGCTGACATTCAAAACAATCTCCCGCCCCAGGCGCTGACACCGCCTTCCGGCCGCATGGTCGCCGCGCGCGAGTTCTGGGCGAACTTCTCGCGCAATCGCGGCGCGGTGGTCGCGGGCCTGATCGTGCTCGTGCTGATCCTCATCGCGCTTACGGCGCCGCTGATCGCACCGCACAGCCCGATCGAGCAATACCGCGACTACGTGAAGATTCCGCCGGCGTGGCTCGAAGGCGGCAACCGCATGTTCCCGCTCGGCACCGACGAAGCCGGCCGCGACATCCTCTCGCGTCTGATGTACGGCGCGCGGCTGTCGTTCTGGATCGGCTTCGTGTCGGTGGTGCTCGCGCTGATTCCAGGCGTCGTGCTCGGTCTCATGGCCGCGTTCTTCAACTGGCTCGATACGCCGATCATGCGCGTGATGGACGTGCTGCTCGCGTTGCCGTCGCTGCTGCTCGCGGTCGCCGTCGTCGCGATCATCGGGCCGGGGCTCGTCAACACGATGCTCGCGATCGCGATCGTCGCGCTGCCGGGCTATGTGCGTCTGACGCGCGCGTCGGCGCTCGGTGAATTGCAGAAGGAATACGTGACGGCATCGCGCGTCGCGGGCGCGGGCACCGTGCGGCTGATGTTCTCGCAAGTGCTGCCGAACTGCGCCGCGCCGCTGATCGTGCAGGCGACGCTCGGCTTCTCGTCCGCGATTCTCGATGCCGCCGCGCTCGGCTTCCTCGGCCTCGGCGTGCAACCGCCCGCGGCGGAGTGGGGCGCGATGCTGGCATCGGCGCGCGATTACATCGAGAGCGCATGGTGGATCGTGACGATGCCGGGCCTGTCGATTCTGGTCTCGGTGCTCGTCATCAACCTGCTCGGCGACGGTCTGCGTGACGCGCTCGATCCGAAACTCAAACGGATGGGCTGACATGAACGATCTTCTGACTATCCGCAATTTGCAGGTGACGTTCGGCGGCACGCAGGCGGTCGATCGCATCGACCTTTCCGTGAAGCCGGGCGAAGTGGTCGGCGTCGTGGGCGAATCGGGCTCCGGCAAGAGCGTCACGATGATGGCGCTGATGGGCCTCATCGACGCGCCCGGCAAGGTCACCGCCGATCAGGTCACGTTCGACGGCAAGGACTTGCTGAAGGCGTCGGCGCGTGCGCGTCGCAGGATCATCGGCAAGGACATCGCGATGGTGTTTCAGGACGCGCTCACGAGCCTGAACCCGAGCTATACCGTCGGCTATCAGATCAAGGAAGTGCTGAAGCTGCACGAAGGCTTGCGCGGCGATGCGCTCAACAAGCGCGCGCTCGAACTGCTCGATCAGGTTGGCATTCCGGATGCGAAGAGCCGCATCAACGCGTTTCCGCATCAGATGTCGGGCGGCATGAACCAGCGCGTGATGATCGCGATGGCCGTCGCGTGCAATCCGAAGCTCCTGATCGCCGACGAGCCGACTACCGCGCTCGACGTGACGATCCAGGCGCAGATCATGGAACTGCTCGTCAAGCTGCAGAAGGAACGCGGCATGGCGCTGGTGCTGATCTCGCACGATCTGGCGGTCGTGTCGGAGGTGGCGCAGCGCGTCGCGGTGATGTACGCGGGCGAGGTCATCGAAACGAATCACGTGCCGACGATCTTCAGCGAGCCGCATCATCCGTACACGGAAGCGCTGCTCGCCGCGATTCCGGAACATAGCCGCGGCGCGGAGCGTCTCGCCGCGCTGCCGGGCATGGTGCCGGGCAAGGACGACCGGCCGAGCGGCTGTCTCTTCGCGCCGCGCTGCAAGTACGTCGTCGACGATTGCTGGAAGGGCCGGCCGAATCTGTTTCAGCTCGACAAGCACGATCCGGCCGTGCGCGCGCGTTGCATCAGGCCGTTGAACATCGATGTAGTGGTGGAAGGAGGCGCGCGATGAACGCTGTACCGAAGGAAATCAATCAGGACATCGTGCTCGCCGCCGACCAGCTCACGAAGTACTACGACGTGAAGCGCAGCGCGTTCCAGCACGGCACGGTGAAAGCGCTCAACGGCGTGTCGTTCGAGTTGCGGCGCGGGCGCACGCTCGCGGTCGTCGGCGAATCGGGCTGCGGCAAGTCCACGCTCGCGCGCCAGTTGACGATGATCGAAGCGCCCACGTCGGGCCGCTTGCTGATCGACGGCGATGATGTCGCGGGCGCGAGCAAGGCGAAGATCGCCGAGTTGCGGCAGCGCGTGCAGATGGTGTTCCAGAACCCGTTCGCATCGTTGAATCCGCGCAAGACCGTCGAGCAGACGCTCGGCGAGCCGCTCGCGATCAACACGTCGCTTTCGTCGACGGAACGCGCCGAGCGCATCGCGAAGATGATGCGCACCGTCGGCTTGCGGCCCGAACATGCGACGCGCTATCCGCACATGTTTTCGGGCGGGCAGCGTCAACGCGTGGCCATCGCGCGGGCGATGATTCTCGATCCGCAGATCCTCGTCGCGGATGAACCCGTGTCCGCGCTCGATGTGTCGATTCAGGCGCAGATCCTGAATCTGTTCATGGATTTGCAGGCGCAGTTCGGTACGAGCTACGTGTTCATTTCGCACAACTTGTCGGTGGTGGAGCATATCGCCGACGACGTGATGGTGATGTACTTCGGCGGCGTCGCCGAAGTGGGCGACAAGAAGACGATCTTCGCGAATCCGCGCCATCCGTACACGCGCGCGCTGATGTCCGCGACGCCCGCGATCTTCGAGGAAGACCGCCGCATCAAGATCAAGCTCCAGGGCGAGATGCCTTCGCCGCTCAATCCGCCATCGGGCTGCACGTTCCATCAGCGCTGCCCGTATGCGATCGAGCGATGCCGCGCGGAAGAGCCGAAGCTGCGCACGGTCGATGGGCGTGAGGTGTCGTGTCATCGCGCCGAGGAGGTAGGCGAAGTCGAAGTCTGAATCTCGCCGTGCAGGGGTTCGGCGCGTCACGCGAATGTTTTAAGATGTGAGCCGTGCCGGATTCATACGACAAGCCGCGCTTCTCGTGCGCGGCGTTCGCCAAAACGACAGCCATCGTGCTGTCGTTCGTGCTGTTTACGGCGGGAGTTTCGGTTCCGTCGGCGGGCTTTGCCGTGGTCGGATCGCGCACGCCGCAGGCCGCGGGCGATGCCGGGTCCGCCGCCGCGCCGGCCAATCCCGCTTCGCCGCCGCGTGCGGATCGCTCGGACGGCACGACCGCGAGCGGTCCGGTGCGCGCACAGCCGCCTCGGATGCCCTTTTACGTCGCGACGAAGGGCACGACGACCATCTATGTGCTCGGCACGCTCCATGTGGGTTTCGCGAGCGACTATCCGCCCGAGCAGCCGTTTCGCAAATCGATCCTCGCGGCGCTCGATGCATCGCCGACACTGGCGCTCGAAATTTCTCCCGACGAACTGCTGCTGTCTCAGGACGATGTGAACCGCTACGGCATGTGTCGAAGCGAGTGTCTGATCGACTATTTGCCGGACTCGATGTGGAAGAAAGTCGAGACCCGTATGCGCAGCAATCCGGAGGCGTTGAAGGAGTTGCGGCACACGCGTCCGTGGCTCGCGTCGATGCTGATCGAAACGTACGACACGTTGAAGGCGGGGTTTCAGAGCGAGTACGGCACCGAGGCGCAGTTGCAGAATGTATATCTGCGGGTGCGCGGGAAGATCGTCGGGCTGGAGACGTTGAACGAGCAGATATCCACATTTACGCGGCTCACGTCGGCGCAGCAGCGCGAGATGCTTGCGCAGGATCTGGTGCAGACGCCTGCGGAGAATGTCGTCGATGTGAAGGAGTTGCATCGGTTATGGCGGATCGGCGATGCGGACGCTTTGAAGGCCTGGGATGACGCGAAGACCAACAAGCTCGCGAGGAATCCGGCGCTGGCGGCACAGGTCGATAATCGCGTGGTGTATGAGCGGAATCGGAGGTTTGTCGCGAGGATGGTTGCGCTGGCGGCGCCGGATAAGCCGGTTTTCGTGGCGATCGGGGCGTTGCATCTCGGGGGGGCGCGCGGTGTGCTCGAATTGTTGAGGAAGCGGGGGTTTGTGGTGGTGCCGGGTTGATCGACGCTGTCTGACGCGTCAGCGCCGGTTATACATTCACGCGGAAGAAGCTTCGCGATAGAAATGCAAAACGTCTCGATCCTCCGTGAACAGGCGCATTCCCGCAGCTTCGGCCACTTTTACAGACGCGTCGTTTCCGGCCTTGATTTCGGCGCGGACCGGGCATCCGCGAGCGATGTCGTCCGCCACCAGACGGACCATGCGCGTCGCCACGCCCTCGCCGCGCGCATCCGGCGCAACGGTCCACGATAGCTCGGCCGTGCCGTCAGGCCCATGGTCGACGCGCACCGTGCCGACTGGTCGTCCGCGTTCCTCAGCGATGAATATCAGCCGATGCGGATTGGCGAGGCTCGCGGCCAGCCACGCTTCGTGTCGATCGCGGGAAATTTCCGACGTGTCGTGACTGGCGCGCCGTGTAACCGGATCGCTTCTCCAGTTGTAGAGCAGATCGGAATCCCGGGCGGTCGCTTTTCTCAAAGTCAGCATGTGATGAATTTCCAGATTTAAAGACGGCATTGAAATCGTCCGAGGTCCGCTCTATTCGACGAGAACGCGCCCGTTGCCCGATGGCGAGATCGATCCGCCTGCATTCGAATGAAAAGTGCAGTTCCGTGCGATGACTGTCGCGCCGTACGCATTGACGCCGTAACGTCCCGACCCGGAGGCGGTGCAGCGAAACAGCGTGGATTCGTCGGCGCCCGCCGAGGTGTTGAAGCCGTCTCTGAACGCCCGCTCGGCCACGCAGTCGATCAGACTGACGCGTCGACTGCCGTTCACGATGCTGAAGCCGTTGAAGTCGGCGCTTGCCGAGCCTTCGGTTCCCGCGGAGTCGGAAAAGAGTCTCAGCCCGGTTGTATCGTCGGCGGGCTGCCCGGCATGTCCGAAGTTGAAGCCGTGGAAGTACGCATTCGCCCGGCTCGAACAATCCACCACCAGCGACTCCTTCGAGTCGCAACCGATGCCCGAAGCGCCCGCGAGATGCGTCGCGACTCTCGCGATTCTATTGCGCGCCGACGTCGGGCCGCCGACCTGCACGCCGCTCCAGCTTTCATCGCCCCCGCGGGTGCTCGTATCGTGGACGACGCTGTCGCTTACGTCGAAAAGCCAGATGCCCTCCCGGCCGTAGTCGCCCAGAAAGTCGATCGAAATGGAATGATTCCGCCCGCCCAGCAGATGAATTGCCGCACCCGAACGCTCGCGGACGGCCCTGGAAAAACGGTTCCCGCCCGCTCGCGCGAGGTGTATCGCGATCGACGAGCAGTTGCTGAAGTGAATCAGTTCGTGCTCCGCGTCCGATGCCTGGCGCGCCCTGGCACCGTCGATGCTGCCGTTGCCGACGAGCGCGATGTGCGAATTGCCCTGCCGGGGATCGGCATTCGTGAACATCGCCGCGCGCACGGGCGCACCGGTCGTCATCTCGATTGCGCCGTCGATGACGACGGTCGCATGAGAAGGAAGCGGCACATCCAGAGCCGCGCAGCGCAAGTCCGGCGGAATCCACGCGTAGACGTCAGGCTGCGCGAGTGCGCGTTCGAGCGAGGCCGTGCAGTCGCCGCCTTTCATCGGCCCGAATCGTCTGATATCGACCGGTTGCCGGGAATCGGGCAACCACGTTCTTCCCAATGCATCGGCAAGATGCCCCTCGGCGAGCCTGCCACTGGTAGCGCAGACAAGGAAACGCTCTTGCCGTTTCACCGACAGACCGGCATTCCGCAGAAAGACACGGCTTGCCTGTCCCGCGTACGCGACGAGGTCAGACAAAGAGTCGAGAACCTCGAGATCGCCTGGACCGTAGCGCACGCCCGTGGACCGCTGCAGCGCCGCTTCGAGCACCGATGGCTCCGGGAACCGCGCAGCGACCGATCTGCCCGCGCGAGCAAGCAGACCGATACCCGCTACGGACGTTTGCAAGGCAAGCAGCGACTTCAGCATCAGCCGTCTGCGATTCATGCGGTAGTTCTCGACGCTTTGCTCATCGCATAGCCAAGGCAATCTTTGACGATGAAAAGCACGGCTATCGGATAACCGAAGAAGTAGCGTTTGAACAACTTCGGCTCGTCGTATATGCGATAGAGCCAGCGCAACTGGAAGCGATCGATCCAGCCCGGATAATATCGCGCGCCTTTGCGGGCTGTCTGGTGCAGAAATCCGCCGCACGTGTAGCCCGTGCCCGTCCAGCCGAGAGACCGGAGTTCGTGGAGAAAGCGTTCCTGATGCGGCGCCCCCATGCCACAAATTAACACACTCGCTTTGGAGTCCATAACGTCACGCAGAGCACTAAGTCTATCGGCGTCGCTCAGAAAGTAGCCGTTTCGACTGCCGCAAATATCGAGTTCCGGAAATTTTTCGACCAGTACGGAAATCGCACGGTCGAGACTGGCTTGTGTAGATCCGATGATGTACACGCCTTTTCGCGATGCCGCTGCATCATGAAATACGCGTGGTGCGAGAGACGTCATGTCGAAACTCACGCGATCGATGCGCCTGGACCAGAATATCGACAATATTCTCACGAGTAACTGACCGTCTATTCCTACCTTGGCGCTCGCCACGAATAGATCAGGATGGTCCCGGAGAATCATGTATGAATGAGGGTTCAGGAAAATGACTGACTGGCCCGAACAGTCGTCGCTGTCGCTGCACATGATTCTGTCGAATATCATTCTGACCAGATTGAACTTCTTGTGTTGCACGAAAACGTCCCACCCAAAACAATTACGTGTTCCTGCCGCGCTCGCTGCCGAGCATTCCGCCCAGCATGAACAAGGCAGGGAGACAAAGCTGATAGAAATAGAGCGGATTGGTGAACTGAAATATCAATTGCTGGCAAAGGATCAGAACCAACGCCGAAATCCTTTCTGCCCGGCTGGACTGGCTTCGTCGAGAAAGGACCAATCGCGCTCCGCCGAAAAGCACGAGGATGTAAATACCGGAGCCGACGACGCCCAACTCGGACAGCGCCCACAGGAACTCGAAATGAGGGCCGACATCCTGGATGCTCGTTTGCGCCTCGAACCATTTTGGAAAGCCCCCGATGCCGAGGCCGAACACGAACTGCGAAGTCGAGATGTGTGAGAAATAGGTGGAGAGAATCATCAAGCGGAAATTGGTCGACGTGTCATTCCCTTGATCGCCGAGTGAAAGCGCGACTCTCGAACCTATTTCCGTGTTGTTCAACACCCAGCCGATTGCGAATGGCGCGATGCTGAATGTGACGAGCAGCAGGATCGCGCGAACGTAAATCGATCGGTGATACGCAACCACTGTCAGACTCAGCACGAGCAATCCGGCGACGGCGATCGCGCGCGTTCCGGTAAGAAACGAGCAAACGACGAGAAGCAACGAGAGCGCAAGATGAATTTTCGATCTCGTGCGTAGCAGAAAATAGGTGTTCGCCAGCAGAAAGATCATGCAGACGGACGCATAACCCGGCGGGCTGCCGAGGCTCCCTGGAAACCGAATTGCGCCGTTCATCGCGAGAGCGCGGCCGGCCAGCAAATCGATCACGGATTGCGCGACGTAGATCAGCGAGCTTCCGACAACGATATTTCGTGCGAAGCGCCACCATTCGTCCCGATCGCGCTTCGCCCACGAATAGCTCATCCAGAAGATGAGCACGATCGACGCAATGCGCAAAAAGTAAGAGACGTATTCCTGCGGCGAATTGCGCATCGCAGAAATAGCGAGTCCGTAGAAAAAGAAACTTCCCAGTCCTATGACGCATCGGGGAACGGAATCGACTCTCCGAGTTAGCACGAATAGCGCCGCGATCATCGCGAACAGCAAAAGAATGACCGCCGCCCGAACGTCCTTATCGATGATCTGCGAGCCGCCACGAATGGATACGTACGAATATCCGGTGAACGGGAGATACACAAGGAACAGGAAATACAGTCCCAGCGCCGTCAATCTCGACGATTTCATTGTTCGAGCTCTTCAAACGTCGAGACAAAGGGGAGCGAACTCAGGAACGCGTCGTCCTCCGGCGCGGGAAAATGCGCCGTATAAACCACGGCGCGTCGTCCGGCTAGCGTCGCGTCGAATAAACCCGACGAACGCGACGCCACGACGACGTCGGACCACATCAAATCTTCCTCGAGACTCGTCTTGCCGTCGCTGATCTGCAAGCCCGTTAGATCGAGTTGTCGATAGACGGAGATATCGTCGCGCGGATGAATGCGCAGACGGCATTCGCAATGCGCCGAGCGCGCGGCGAAGTGACTGAACGCGGCGAAATCCGCTGTCTGCCGATCATGACCGGTTTGTTCGCCATGCCAGAGGTACGCGCTGCCGAGAAACAGAATGCGCTTCTTGCCGGACGCGTCGCGGCGCGCGGTTGCGCGTATCGCAGCGTGCCGTGGCAATGGCGAAACCGCGATGCGTTGCGCGTTTGCACCGTGAAAGCGAAGCACATCGGCGACCGATGCGTGCATGACGGTTATGTCGTCGATCATGCGGCTTACGCCCACCGTGCTCGGAACGAACTCGTCGAGGTTAAGACGCTCGGCCAGCCGTTGCATCCGGCGCTTCGCCAGAGCGCGACGCCCTTTCTCGCGCGTGAGCAAGCCATCGAGCATGACGGTGACCCGACAGTTCGGCCTTCTGACTCGCGCAGCCTTGACGATGATCTTCTGCAACGCGCCGTCGTTTCCAAGAACGACGTGATCGAACGATCCGATTTCGGCTCGCGCCCACGACCGGAACCGCATGCAGATCCGGGCGCGATGCAAACCGCCCGATCGATAGAACGCTCTGGCCGTTCGTTCGACACGGTTGATCGATGGAGTCAGGTTCTCATCGAAGAATCGCTCCGTCGATTCGTGCGTGGCGCCATCCAGTAGCAGGATGGACACGGCCTCGCCACGCGCGATTGCCTCGCGGGCAAGGATGTTGAAGTTCTTAGCATGCGTGTCGTTTTGAACGACGAACAAGGTCGACATAAGACGTTTGCGGGCGAGTAGCGCTCAACGGGTGGCCGCGTCGGCCGCGAGAATGTCGCGCGGCACCGGTTCGCCTGCGGCAAAGTCTCGCGGGGCTGTCTGTCCGATCAGCGCGTCGTAATGCCTGGGCGCGAGGCCATATCCTGGACGAATGCTTCGGACGTTTTCAGGCGAGAACTTATCGCCGGCGGCGACCGGCTTCACGATATACAGAGAGCGCCGGAATTTCTGATTCGGGGCTTCGCTCTCCTGAACCTGATAGGTCACTTTGCCCATCGCGTTCCAGCAACGCCGCGCTTCGGTCGTGAGCGCCAGGAGACCGTCGGGCTCGAGGCTGAAGCTGTCGTCGGGGCCGCCGCCGTTGCGGTCGAGCGTCACATGCTTTTCGATGATCGATGCACCGAGCGCCACGCTCGCGATCGCGGTCGTGTTGTCGAGCGTGTGATCGGACAGCCCGACGACCACGCCGAAGTGGTCGATCATGTCCCGGATGGTGTGAAGGTTGTAATGCTCGGCGAGCGCGGGATAGCCGCTCACGCAATGAAGTATCGCGAGTTCGCGACAGCCGGCCGAGCGCGCAGCGTCGATGGCTTCGCTGATTTCATCCTTCAACGCCATGCCCGTCGAAATCACCAAAGGCTTTTTCGTGCTCGCCGCATACCTGATGAGCGGAAGATCGACTGCCTCGAACGAAGCAATCTTGTACGCCGGTGCGTTCAGATCTTCGAGCAGATCGACGGCGGTAAAGTCGAACGGCGAGCTGAAGATGGTTATGTCCCGCCGGCGCGCGTGCTCGAACAGCGGCTTGTGCCAATCCCACGGCATATATGCCCACTGATAGAGCTCATAGAGCGATTTGCCGTCCCATAGTCCGCCGTGAATCAGGAAATCGGGATCTCTCGAATCGAGCGTGATCGTATCCGGCCGGTACGTCTGCAACTTCACGGCGGCCGCGCCCGCTTCCTTCGCCACGTCGATGATGCGCAACGCCGTATCCAGACAGCCGTTGTGATTGGCAGAAAGCTCGGCGATCACGTAAGGCGGATGCTCCGGTCCGATCGCTCTGCCGGCAATCTGCATCGTTGTCTTGAGTTTCTGTGTCATTCGAATTCGTCAATGGTGTTGAGAAGCCCGAAGCAGCATTCAGCGCGCAATGTCGAGGATGGCGTGCGCAACGCGTCGCGCGCCCGATCCATCCACAACGCTCATCAGGCGCTCTGCGGGGCGAAGGTATTCGTTTGGATTCGCCTTGAGGCGATGCAATGCTTGCGCATACGTCGACGGGCTCGTTTCGTCGGAGCAGCCGATGTAATCGACGAGCCCTTGCCGCACCAGTGCGCTAACGGTTTGAACCTGGTTGTCGGCGACACAAACCACGCTCGCGTTCAGTCCGAGACAAAGCCGCTCCCAGTTCGCGCTGCCCGACGCACCGAATGCATAGTCGCTGGCGGCCATGAGCTGCGCCATGTCCGGTGTCTGATGATGAATGCGCACATTGAGAATCGTCTCCGCCAGCGAACGCAGCCGCCCGATGTGCGGATTGCTTCCACCCACCACCACGTCCGCAGACAGACCTTCATCGACCGATGTACGCCAGCCCAACAGGAACTTCTCGGTCTCGTTGCTGCTGTCGCCGCCGCCGAAAAAAGCCAGCACACGCAGCGAGCCCGTATGCGCAGCCCGGTTCAGACGCACCTGCCGATATGCGCGAAACTCCTCACGCAACAAGGCATAGCCGGGGCCGAGCAGAGTCTGACAGTGCGCGGGTATCAGATCGCGGTAGCGAGTGTCGGCATCGTCGAATAGATTCTGGTCGACTAGCAGGGTGGCGTCGTGCTCGCGATTGGCGAGGTCGTCGATCACGACGATGTGCTTCCCAAGGGCGCGGCATGACGTCTCGAAACGCGCATCCAGCCCATAGTGATCGACGACGAGCCAGTCCACCGCGCCGAGCGACGCGAGCGTTCGCTCTACGTCGGCAACATGCGCGGACATCAATTCCGTAGTCCACACGCGATGGTCCATGGATAAGCGCTCGTCCACGGCGATCAGCTCATGGCATGCGAAACCAGCCGCCCGGACGACGGCGCCGAGGTGGCCCTCGTATGCGGTGGTCACGAAGTGAACTTCGGCGCCTGCCTGCGCGAGCGCCTGTGCGAGCGCGAGACAGCGCATCACGTGCCCGCTGCCGATCACCGGCGACGAATCAGCCCGGAAAACGATTCGCATCGGTCATTCCCAAATCGCGCAGTGCCGCATGCATGGCTTCCGCCTGAATCCAGTCTTCAGGCGTATCGATGTCTTGCACGCGATAACGCGGAATTTCCACGGGCGCGGCGCCTTCGCCGAGTATCGGACGCGCCGCGAGGAACGCTTCGGCGGTGCCCCAATAGAATTGGGCGGCGTCGTGATAGGCCTCTTCCAAGTCCTGCGACCGCACGAGATAGTTCCGTGGATCGAACATCGCGATGCGATCTTCGGCGGTGATGCGCAGCGCGCGCTGAATCGGAAACGCGAAGGTCGTGACGCTGATGGCGAAATCGGCTTTCGATGCTCGCAGCACGTCCAGGCCGCGCGCGAGATCATCGGCCATCAGGAACGGCGCCGTCGCGTAGACGCAGCAGGCCAGGTCTTCCGGCTCGCATGCCAGCGACGACAGCGCGTGCTTCATGACCGATATGGTCGGTGCGTGGTCATCGGCGAGTTCGGCCGGACGCATGAACGGAACCTCGGCGCCGAAGTCGCGTGCGATATCGGCGATTCGCGCGCAGTCCGTCGAGACCACGACGCGATCGAAGCACTTCGAGCGCAACGCGGCCTCGATGGACCAAGCAATGATCGGCTTGCCACCGAACAGCTTCGTGTTCTTGCCGGGAATCCGCTTGCTGCCGCCGCGAGCGGGAATGATGGCGACGGTCGTCATGACAGCGCCGCCTCGAGTGCGTCGACGACCGTGTCTTGCTGCGCATCGCTCATCGTCGCGTAAACCGGCAGGCTGATCGCCTCGCTGTAGTAGCGCTCCGCTTGCGGATAATCTCCGCCTCGAAACCCTAGCGCCTGATAGTACGGCTGCGTATGAACGGGAATGTAGTGAACGTTGACGCCGATTCCCGCGGTTCGCAAAGCCTGCACGACTTCTTCACGCGAGCGCGTGATCTCATCGAGACGCAGCCGGATCACATACAGATGCCACGCCGATGCCGCTTCCGCGATCTGCAACGGAGTCCGGACCGGCAACGCGCTCAGGCGATGGTCATAGCGGGCCGCGATGGCCTTGCGTCGCGCAACGTAGGTATCGAGTCGCGTCAGTTGCGTCAATCCGAGCGCGGCCTGCAGGTCGGTCATCCGGTAATTGAAGCCGAGATCGATCTGCTCGTAGTACCAAGGGCCGTCCGGCGCGTGCGTCATCGCGAGAGGATCGCGTGTGATGCCGTGACTCCTCAGCAATTCCATGCGACTCGCGAGTTGCGCGTCATTTGTCATCGCCATGCCGCCTTCGCCCGTCGTGATGATTTTCACGGGATGAAAACTGAAGACGGTGATATCCGAGTATTGGCAGTTTCCGATGGGCGCGTTTTTGTACGACGCTCCGATCGCATGGGAAGCGTCTTCGATCACGCGGAATCCATATTGCCGGCTCAACGCATGAATCGCTTCGAGTTCGCACGGCTGGCCGCACAGATGAACGACCACCAGAATCTTCGGCAACTTGCCGTCCTTCTTTGCGACCTCGAGCTTGTGCCCGAGCGATTCGATATCGATGTTGTACGTAGCCGGGTCGATATCCACGAAATCGACATCCGCGCCGCAATATCGAGCGCAGTTCGCTGACGCGACGAACGTGATCGGAGTCGTCCAGAGACAATCTCCCGCGCCGAGCCCGAGACTGAGGCAGGCGATATGCAAAGCGGATGTCGCGCTATTCACCGCAACGCCGAAGCGCGCGCCAACCCGCGTTGCTATCGCTTTCTCGAAGTTCGGCACCGCCGGACCTTGTGTGAGGAAATCCGAGCGCAGGACATCGACAACAGCGTCGATATCGTCCTGCGTGATCTCCTGTCTGCCGTAAGGAATCATTTATGCGTGCGCCAGTTGGTCGAATTCACGAATCTGCTCGATCGAAAGGAATTGATCGTTCGAGCCCGAGTTGTATTCGAAGCCTTGTTTAACGGGACGCCCCTGCTCGTTGAGCGCGTTGCGGCTGAAATCGCCTGCGCGTCCGTTGAACATGATCGTGGGACTCAGCACGTAGTGATCGGCGAACTCGACCGTCAGATGCGAATCGTCCGCGGGGCACATGATTTCGTGCAGCTTCTCGCCCGGCCGGATACCGACGATCTTCGTATCGACTTCCGGTGCAATGGCGCGAGCCAGATCGAGAATCCTGATCGAGGGAATCTTCGGCACGAAGATCTCGCCGCCGTGCATGCGCTGGAAATTCGTGAGCACGAAGTCGACGCCCTGCTGCAGCGTGATCCAGAAACGCGTCATTTCCGGGTGCGTGATCGGCAAGGCGGTCGCGCCGGATGCCACGAGCTGCTTGAAGAACGGCACGACGGAGCCACGGGACCCGACCACATTCCCGTAGCGAACCACGGCGAAGCGCGTCCGGTGGCCGCCCGAAATGTTGTTTGCCGCAACGAAGAGTTTGTCGGACGCGAGTTTCGTCGCGCCATACAGATTGATGGGATTCGCTGCCTTGTCGGTCGAAAGCGCGATGACCTTTTCCACGTCGTTCGCGAGCGCGGCGCGAATGACGTTCTCGGCCCCGTGGATATTCGTCTTGATGCATTCCATCGGGTTGTATTCGGCTGCCGGCACCTGCTTCAGCGCCGCGGCATGAATCACGAAGTCCACGTGGTTCATGGCTTGCAGCAGACGATCGAAGTCCCGGACATCGCCGATGAAATATCGCATGCACGGATCGTTGAATTCCTGCTGCATCTCGAATTGCTTGAGTTCGTCGCGCGAGAAAATGATCAGACGGCGCGGCTTGTAGCGCGCGAGAATCGTCTTGACGTATTTCTTGCCGAACGAACCGGTGCCGCCGGTGATGAGGATGGACTTATCGTTAAACATGTTTCGATCTTTCAGGTTGAAGCAGATTTATCTGGACGCACCGAAGCTTCGGCAAAGCGCGAGCTTTGACGCGAACATGGTTCCGTACGCGACAGTGAGGGCAACTGGAATCGCCAAAGTTTGCAGATGCGGCGCGAGAGCAAAAGCCGCGACGACGAATACGGCGACGCTGCTCAGGTTGGCTGCGAGAATGGCCCGATCGCGTCGGGTCGCGTAGAGCACGTAATGCGGAATCATGCTCATCGAAAATAGAACGACCCCCGCCAATATCCAGAAGAACATGCCGAGATGTTCGGCGTAGATCGGCCGATGCAGCAGCGCCAGCACCGGCCTGATTCCGATCGACGCAACGAGCGAAAGCGCGATCACCGTGAAGACAGTCGCGCGCGTCAATTGCCTGACTGCCGCATCCAAGTCGGATCTGTCTTTGCTGTGCGCGGCTTTGACCACGCGGGGATATTGGAAGGAAAAAACGGCGGCATCGAGGAATGCCTGAATGGCGTTGGCCACACTCGCATAGAAGATATAGACGCCGAGCGCTTCCTTGCCCGCAAAAAAGCCCTGCAGGTAGCGGTCGAACACCGAAAGTCCGCGAATGGACAATGTCGCAACGAGCAGCGGGGTGCAGATTTTTACGCCGCGCCATATCCATCGCCAATCGACACGGCTTCGAGGCATATTCGGCCCAAGCAATCCGCGAATGCTTGCAAAGCCAAAAGCGACGGCGCAAAGACTCCCGCACGCCCATGAAACGAGCACCGTCTCGATACTTCTCAGCGCCGGCATTGCGATCATCACTGCAAGGCACGCGAACACCCATATGCCGCCTCGCAAGAATCCGAGGACGGTTGCCGAGACAGGCCGCGACATCGCGACCAGCAAGCGACTGAGCTCCTGCGCGAGATGCTCCAGAATCACGAGCACGATGAACCAGACGACCAGCCGATCGGAGAACGCGTCCGACCACTTCAGCGCCAGATAGAAGACCGGCAGCATCGTCGCGTAACAGACGACGTAAAACACAGCCTGATTGCGCAACAAGGCAGGCCACAGCATCCGGTCGACGTTCAACATCTCCCGTGTGCTGTAGGTATAAAAGTCCAGCCCGAGAATGAAAAGCGCATAGCCGATCGTGGCGGCCAGCACGCCGTACTGGCCGACTTCGACGAGCGTCGTGTATTTCGCGAGGGCGATCAGCAACACGAACTTGCTCACCAGCGTAAGCCCGCGCAGCGAGACATTCGCAACCCTCGACAGGCGCGCGACGCTGAACACGTCGTCAAGCGTCATGAGCGGCTCCGCTTCAGGCGATCGAACGGACGCACGGCAGTTCGCAAGGGATCAGCTATCACGACTCTCATACTGAGAAAACGCCCCGTATGCCATTCCTTGTGCGGGCGTATCGGTCAGCAACACTCCATCCACCTGCACACCCGCGCTGGCGAGCTGACGCGCGGTCTGACGCAACTCCGCCGCGGTATGGAATCCATGGCGCGCGACGAGCAGCGCCGCGCCCGCATGTCTGCCTATCAAGCCGGAATCGGTCACAGCCAGCACCGGCGGCGAATCGATGATCACGAAGTCATAACGCGCGCGCAGTTCGTCGAGCACGCGCGCGAAGCGCTCGCGCATCAATAGCTCGGCGGGCAGAGCGGGAGCGGCGCCGCCGGCGATCAGATCGAGATTCGGCAACGCGCCCTGACGAATCACGGCGTCCGGTTCGGCGCCGTTCAGCAACTCGGCGAGTCCCGGCGTTCCGGGCTGCGCGAACATGCGATGGAGATCGCCGCGGCGCATGTCGCCATCGATCAGCAGCACGCGCTGACCGCCTGCCGCGAGCACGGTCGCGAAATTCGCCGACACGAACGACTTGCCGACGCCCGGACGCGGCCCCGTCACCATGATCACGTTGTTGCGCGGCTTCACCACGCCGAACTGCAGCGCGGTGCGCAGGCTGCGCAAGCCTTCGATGGCGACATCGTTCGGCGCGAGGTCGGCGAGCACTTGCGGCTTCGTCGGCATGCGACGGCGCGACAACTGGAGCGACGCCTGCCGCTCGGAGTGCGAGATGATCGCGTAGACCGGGAGGTCGAGCGCACGCTCGATTTCCGCCGGGGTTTCGAGGCCGCGATTGAACATGCGCCGCGCGAGCGCGAGCGCGCAGCCGGCCATCAGGCCGAGCGCAAGAGAAAGTGCGAGCGCCAGCGCCTTCTTCGGTGCGACGGGCTTCTCGGGCGCGACCGCGTAATCCACGGTGCGGACGTTGCCGAGTTGCCCGGCCTTCAGTACGCGCAATTGCTGCGTACTGTTGAGCAGGCTCGTGTAGAGATCGTTGCTGACCTTCACGTCGCGCAAGAGACGCACGGCGTCCTGCTGCACCGAGGGCAGCGCGTTGATCCGCCTGTCGGTCTCGTCGGACTGATGCTGCAATTCGCCGATACGCGCATCGACCGCCGTCACCGACGGATGCTTCGCGGTGTAGCGCTGAACCAGCTCCGCGCGCTGCTGCTGCAATTCGATGATCTTCGAGCGGTTCTCGACGACCGTCTGCAGCAGCAACTTGCTTTGCTCTTCCAGATCGACCGCGCCGTGCTTCGCGCGGAACGCGTTGTAGCGCGCTTCGGCGCGATCGAGGTCGGCGCGCAGTTGCGGCAGTTGATCGCCGAGGAACGCGAGCATCTGTTGCGCCTGCGCGGACTTGCGATCGACGTTGCGTTGCACGTAAAGCGTCGCGATCGTATTGACGGTCGTCGTGATGCGTTGCGGGTCGGGGCCGTCGAGCGACATGCCGATGATGCCCGACTGCTTCGCCTTCTCGCCGATCGTGAGCGCCTGCTGGAGGTCCGCGATGGTCTGCTGCGCCGATGCGCGCTTCACGTCGAAGCGCGTACCGGGACGGGCGAGCAGCGACGTCACCAGCAGCTTGACGGGTCCGTCGCTGCCCTGCGCCGTGGCCGTTTCACCGACGCGGCCGCGCAAGACGATCGTGCCGTCGGAGTCTTGCAGTTCGTAGCGCTCGCCTTCACCGGCAATCAGCGTGAACGTCTTGTCGAACTGGCGCGGCGCAACCTCGAAGGTCGAGACGCCGATGCGCTCGCCGCCCCACGCATAACTTGCGAGGCCGAGCGGCGCGCTCGCGAGATCGTCGGCGGCGGTGTAGCGAACGTAAGGCGCGCCGACGAGCGGCAGATAGTGCGGACGCGCGTCGACATCGAGATGCAGGCGCGAAACCGCCTCGCCGATCACCGTGCGCGAGCGCATCAGTTCGATTTCCGCATCGACGCTCGACTTGCTCTGAAACAGAGCTGCGAGGTCGCCGAGCTTGTCGTTGAGCGTGCCTGCGCCGCTGTCGTCGTCGACCTGAATGAGTGCGTCGGCGCGATAGGTCGGCGTCCAGAGAAACGCATACAGCGCGCCGGCCGCGAGCGTGCACGCCGCGACAACCGCGATCAGCCCGCGACGCTCGCGCAACACGGAGACAATTTCCGAGAGGCGGATTTCATCGTCGCCGGTTGCGGGCTCGGACGAGGAAGGCTTGAGGGTAATGTCGTTCATCGTTGTTCCGCCAACGTGCGGGTCCATTGCGAGACGCCTTCCCGGATCTGGGCGAAGGCCAGGTCGAACACCGCGCGGTGCCGCCGGTAAGGATCGGTGATGTCCGAGCCGTGTTCGTCGCATAGACGAAACACCTTGCCGCGCGTCGAGGGAAACGCCGTCTCGACCCATTCGCGCTGCGACGTGGTCATCGTGAGAATCAGGTCGGCGGCGCGGGCGAGCGGCGCATCGAGTTGTGTGGCGACGTGCGCATCGAGCGTGATGCCGTGCTCACGCGCGAGTTCGGCGACGGCCGCGTCGGCGGGCTTGCCGACCAGCGCGTGCGTGCCCGCCGATCCGACATCGAGATGCGGCAACTCGTGCTTGAGCAACGCGGCCGCCATCGGACTTCGACAGATGTTCCCCTCGCACACCACCAACACGGACCCAATCATTTCGCGATCACTCCCGCCGTGAGCCCCGTGCTGATCAGCGGCATCAGCAAACTGATCACGCGGTTGAAGCGCACGAGCCCGCTGCCGTCGACATAAACGACATCCTTCGGCTGTAGCTCGAACTCGTTCGCCACGAGCATCGACACGGGCGAGCGGCTGTCGAGGTGATACACGCGCGGCGCGTCGCCGCCTTGGCGGATCACGAACATCTGCGCGGTGTCCGCCGTGTTCGAATTGACGCTGCCCACCTGCGAGAGCGCATCCGCGAGCGTGAGCCGGCCGTCGCGGCGCGGGGCGGCCGAGCCCGGCTTGTTCACTTCGCCCATCACGTAGACGCCGTTGTCGTCGCGCGACGTGACGCGCAGCAGGTCGCCTTCCTTCAGATACAGCTTCGACGGGTTGAGCCCCTGCGCCAGCAGTTGCGGCACGTCGAGCCGATACGAATCGCCGCCGCGCACCAGCACGACATCGCTTTGATCGGCGTTGTCGTTGAAACCGCCGGCGCGCGCGATCGCGTCGTAGAAACTGAGGGGCACGTCCGTCAGCGAAATCGCGCCGGGATCGCGCACCTGGCCGTCGACATAGACCTGGCGCGCGCGATACGACGCCATCCGCACGGTGACCTGCGGCTTAACGAGATACGTCGACAGCGCGGCAGCGAGCTTTTGCTGAATCTCATCGGTGCGCAATCCGGCGACCGCCAGCGTGCCCGCGTAAGGAAAGCGCAGATTGCCCTTCTGATCGACGACGAAACCGGCCGCCGGATCGCTCGTTTTCGCGGACCCCTGATTCAGGCTGGAGCCGAGCGCCGCCGCGAACTCCGGGTGATCCCAGACGACGATCTGCAGCACGTCGCCCGCGCCGACCGTGTAGACCGTCGGCGTGTCGAACAGCCGCTTCGCCTGCCCGTCCAGGTTCGCCTTGCGTTGGTCGGCGTAGCGCTTGACGAGCGCGAGATCGAGTTCCGTGACGGGGATCTCGGGCGTCGCGGCGGTGGCCTCGATATGCGGGCCGGCATCGCCGTCGCTCGCGGTCGCGTTCGGTCCGACCGGCATGCGAAAGCCGGGCGCGAACTGACATGCGCTCAGCATTGCAGCCAGCGCGATGGCCGCTGCGGTGCGAGGAAAGGAGTGCTTCATGGATGAATCCTGCGAATCAATACGCATTGCGATGAACGAAGCCCCGCGCGATGGTCGCAAGCACGATGCGCATGTCGAGCGCGAACGACCAGTTGCTGAGGTAATAGAGATCGTGTTCGACGCGCCGCTGCATCTTCTGGACGGAATCGGTCTCGCCGCGCAAGCCGTTGATCTGGGCCCAGCCGGTGATGCCCGGCTTGATGCGGTAGCGATGGATATAGCCGTCGACGACGTGCTGATAGAGCGCGTCGTGCTCGATCGCATGCGGACGGGGACCGACGACCGACATCTCGCCGCGCAGCACGTTGAAGAACTGCGGCAACTCGTCGAGGCTCGTGCGACGCAGAAACGCACCGACGCGCGTGATGCGCGGATCGTCGCGCGTCGCCTGCACGACGAGGCCGTCGTCGGTCGGGTGCGTGTGCATCGTGCGGAACTTGTAGATGTCGAAGGGCGTGCCGTTCGCGCCGTGGCGCCGCTGCCTGAACAGCACGGGACCGGGCGACGACAACTTGACGGCAAGCGCGATCGCAACAAACACGAGCGACATCCCGACGACCACGCAAAACGAGAAGATCCGGTCGAAGATCGCCTTGCTCGCGAGCGCACGCGCGGTGAGCGGCGCGGCGACGAGATTGATCGCGAACGTGGCGTCGAGGCCGTCGGCTTCGCTTCGGAAACGGGTGAGCTGGCCGATCTCCGGAACGAAGCGAATGTTCAGCAGGTCGTCGCGGAAGACGTCGAGAAAGCGCAGCAGCGTGGCTTCATCCGTGAGCGGCAGCGCGAGCCACACTTCATCGACGCGCTGAGCGCGCACGCGAGCGACGAACGTGTCGATGTCGTGAAAGAGCGCGACGCCGCCGACTTTCGCGTCGGCATCGGCATCGGCGTCCATGTCGAGGAGGGCCTCGACGCGGCACGCCGAATCGGGCATGTCGGCGATGCGTCGCACGAAGGCCGCGCAACGCGCGCCGCGCCCGACCACCGCCACCGACACACGACGCACACGCCACGCACCGGCGATCCGGTCGACGACGCGGCACAGCATCACGCCGATGGCCGTCGGCAGGAAAAGGCCGGCGAGCCAGGCGCGCGAAGGCTGGTAATCGCCAAGCGTCCATTTGATCATGCACACCGCGCCAATCTCGCAGAGCACCCAGCCGAGCGCCGGAAGGAGCACGGCGCGCGGCAGCGATGCACGGCGCGCCGGGTTCTTCACGTAGAACCCGGACCGCGCGCTCCACGCGAAGATGATCGCGAACGCGGCAACCGCGCTGTCGTAACCGGCGGTGACGCTGTGCCCGAAGATCCGCTGAGCCGTGAATGCGCTGGCCGCGACGACGATCGTCTCGAGCAGGCGAAGCAGCAGATCAGGCCCCGCGGGTAAAGCGAGCAGATGGGAATAACTCGGCAAGCGCATGACGGGATCGGTGACGGAAAACCCGGCTCGTCAATGTCCGCGCAACACGGCGCAAACGGCGAACCGACGCCCTCGATCAGCTCCGGAAGCAAGCGATGCTTTTCAGAGCAATGAGGGCGCCAGAGTCTGCGACAAGCTGCTTGCGAGCAGATATAAGCACATTCTTAATTGCCGCCGATCGGCAGCGGTGTGCAGACACGCGTCCACAGAATTGGAGAATTGTTTGCCACGAAGAAAAAATGTGGCCGGGATGTGAGGGTGGAGATGTGTTGCCAGCGCGCGCGTATCGCGGCCTCATCCCGCGATACGCGCCGATCAGAGGCTGCCGTTCAGATGAACATCAGCCAGTTCAGCAGAAAGATATTGACGATCATGAGCGTGAGCGCGGTCGGCACCTGCACCTTGATCACCGCGTTCTTGTCCGGAAGCTCCAGCAAGGCCGCCGGCACGATGTTGAAGTTCGCGGCCATCGGCGTCATCAGCGTGCCGCAGTAGCCGGAGAACATGCCGATCGCGGCCATCGTCGCGGGATTGCCGTGGAACACGCCGACGAGAATCGGCACGCCGACGCCGCCCGTCATCACCGGGAATGCGGCGAAACCGTTGCCCATGACCATCGTGAAAAGCGCCATGCCGACCACATACACCGCCACCGCGACGAGCCGGTAATCCATGTTGACGTAAGCGGTCGTCACATGCGCGACTGCCTTGCCGACGCCCGCATCCGAGAACACGAGGCCGAGCATGCCGAGCATCTGCGGCAGCACGGCGGCCCACGACAGCGCATCGATGAGGCGGCGCGTCTCGCGCATCGACTGGCCGACGGTATCGCGCGTCATCACGCACGCAATCGCAAGCGCGATCACGCAACCGACGCCGAAGCCGATCAGCGTCACGTTCTTCAGCTCGATCAGCGGCACGCCGCCGAACACGAGATACTTCGCGCCGAGCGTGAGGATCACGGTGACGACCGGAATCGTCAACGCGGGCACGAAGAGCTTGTTGCCGAGCCGCACGGCGCTCTGGCGGCGCGTTTGCTCGGAGAGCATCCTGGGCTTCGCGCCCGTGACGCCGCCGAGACCCGCGATCAGCGCCATCGCCACGACGAGCACGCCCACGACCGGCACCGGAATCCAGTCGCCGACGAGAAAGATCAGCGCGTAGATGAGCCAGAACACGCCCGCGCTGAAGCGCTTCGGATGCGCCTTGTCAGTGAGAATCATCCCGCCGACGACCAGCAGGATGATGCCGACCAGATAGAAGAGATAGTTGATCGTGAGCGTCATGCTTTCTCTCCCACGCCATTGCGCGTAAGCGCTTCGAGCTCGCGGGCGAGTCTGCGGTCGAGCAGCCAGAGCCTGAAGCCGTGGATCAGGAACGCGCAGATCGCAGTCGGGATGCCCCACACGGCGACATGCGTCGGCTCAACGACGATCCCCGCTTCCTTCAGGAACGTGACCATCAGCACGATCGCGCCGAACGCGACGAAGATGTCCTCGCCGAAGAACAGGCCGACGTTGTCCGTCGCGGCCGAATAGGCGCGCAACTTATGGCGCGTCGCGTCGGAGAGCTTGCCGTAGCGCGCTTCGGTGGCACCTTCGGCCATCGGCGCGAGCAGCGGGCGCACCATCTGCGGATGACCGCCGAGTCCCGTCAGGCCGACCGCCGCAGTGATTTCACGGACGAACAGATAGACGATCAGAAGACGGCCGGCCGTCGCCGCCTTGATGCTCGAAATCCACATCTGCGCGCGCTCGCGCAGGCCGTGCCGTTCGAGCAGGCCGATCACCGCGAGCGGCAACAGAATGATGAGCGGAATGTTGCGCGTCTTCAGAAAGCCGCTGCCGATCGCGGTCAGAATATGTTCGACGGGAAAGTGCGCCGCGAAGCCGGTGATGATCGCCGCGGCCGCGACGATCAGCATCGGATTGAAGCGCAGCACGAAGCCCGCGATGATGACGGCCACTCCGATGAGCGGCCATAGGTTGACTGCATTTGTCATTGAGATCTCCACACCGACAGGTAGTAATCGCGCCTCGAACCGGGCGCTCGCTTGCTAAAACGCCCCGCTTCGACGGGGCGTTCAATCTGCTACTGAAAGCGTTCTATGCGGCGGCGTGCGCGGCGCGTACTTCGATGCCCGCATCGGCCAGCGCGTCGCGAATGCGTCGGGCGAATTCGAGCGCGTGCGCGCCGTCGCCGTGCAGGCAGATCGTCTGCGCGTTGAGCGGCACCCATTCGCCCGACACGGCACGTACGCGCTGCTCGCGCACCATCGCGAGCGTGCGGTCGAGCACGAGGTTTTCGTCGTCGAGCAGCGCGCCTGGCTCCTTGCGCGGCACGAGCGAGCCGTCCGCGCGATAGCCGCGATCCGCGAACACTTCCTCGATCGCGATCAGTCCCGCGCGCCGCGCCGCTTCGACGAGCCCGCTGTTGGCGAGCCCGAACACGAGCAGCGACGGATCGAAGTCGTGCACGGCGGAGACGATCGCATCGGCGATTGCGGTGCTTTTCGCCGCCTGGTTATAGAGCGCGCCGTGCGGCTTCACGTGCGCGATGCGGCCGCCTTCCGCCTGCGCGATCGCCGAGAGCGCGCCGAGTTGATACAGCACGCCCGCGTAGATTTCCTCGGGCGGCAGGTCCATTTCCTTGCGGCCGAAGTTTTCGGGATCGTTGAAGCTCGGATGTGCGCCGATGGCGACGCCCTTCTCGACGGCCCAGCGCACGCAATCGCGCATCGCGGTGGCGCCGCCCGCATGCCATCCGCACGCGATGTTCGCGGAACTCACGAGATCGAGCAGCGCTTCGTCGGAGCCGCAGCCTTCGCCGAGATCGGCATTGAGATCGATTTCCATGATGTTTTGTGCAGTCGTTCCGTTGAATGTTGAAGTGATGCGCCGCGTCTGTCGCGCGGCTTTCGATTCAGGAGCCCGCGCGCGCGATGCGCTCCTCGTGCATCGCGATGGCCGTTTCCACCTGGCTCACGTACTGCCGCTCGTCGGCGAGCGCGTGACGCGCCTCTTCCACCGACGTCTCGATGAAGCGCACGCCGCCGTTCAGCTTCACTTGCGCGAGCTTCCACAAATCCGCTCGGATCACCGCGCCGATCTTCGGATAGCCGCCCGTGGTTTGCGCGTCGCCCATCAGGATGATCGGCTGGCCGTTCGGCGGCACCTGGATCGTGCCGGGCAAGACCGCGTGCGACAGCAGTTCGATCTTTTCGCGCCGTTCGAGCGCCGTGCCGGAAAGGCGAAAGCCCATGCGGTTGCTGTTCGGCGTGATCGTCCATTCCTCGTTCCAGACGCTCTCCTGCGCCGCGTCGCTGAAGCTGTCGTATTCGGGGCCGCGCAGCACGCGGATCGGCACCGCCCACGCGAGTCCCGGCGAATGTCGGCCGCGCCGCACGGGTTCATCGACGAGCACGAACTTGCACCATGCGGGCGCCTTCACGCCGAACGCCGGCTCTTCCGGCGAAAACGCGATGCCCTTGTGCGGCTGCGGCACGCCTAGCGGCAGGCGGTCGCCGTCGCGCAGCGCACGTCCGCCGAGGCCGCCGAAGCACGCGGCGAGATCGGTCGAGCGCGAGCCGAGCATCGGCAGGACGTCGATGCCGCCCGCGATCGCCACATAGCAGCGCATGCCGCGCTTCGCCGCGCGCAGCGTCAGTTCCTGGCCCGCGCGCACGGGCAGGCTCCACCACGAATAGACGGGCTTGTCGTCGAGCGTCGCGCCGAAATCGGTTCCGGTGATGGCGACGCGCGTCGCGTGCTTGAAGCGCAGCACCGTCGGCCCGAACGTAACCTCGATGCCCGCCGCGTCCGCCCGGTTCCCGACGATGCGATTGCCAATTTCCAGCGACAGCGCATCGAGCGCGCCACCGGAACTCACGCCGAGATGCCGGTAGCCGCGTCGTCCGAGGTCCTGGACGGACGTGAGCACGCCCGCGCGAATCACGTCGATCATGTGCGCACCTCCAGCGCCGTGAAGCGCACGCGGTCGCCGGGCTGCATCAGCGTCGGCGGATTTCTGGCCGGATCGAAAAGTTTCAGATCCGTGCGTCCGAGCAACTGCCAGCCGCCCGGCGACGCCGCCGGATAAATGCCCGTCTGCGCCCCACCGATTCCGACCGATCCCGCCGGCACTTCGAGACGCGGCTCGGCGTGGCGCGGCATCGCGAGTGCGGGATCGAGCCCGCCGAGATAGGCGAAGCCCGGCTGAAAACCGAGAAAGAACACGACGTATTCGGCTTGCGTATGACGCTTCACCACTTCGTCGACGGAGAAACCCGTGTGCTTCGCGAGCGCGGCGAGATCGGGGCCGTCGGCGCCGCCGTAGTGCACCGGAATCTCGATCTCGGCGCTGTCCATGTCGGTCGGCTCGGCGGCGTCCCAGGCGCTTTCCAACTCGGCGGCGAGCGTTTCATAGTCCGCCACGAGCGGATCGAACACGATCGTCAGATTGTTCATGCCCGGCACCACTTCGACGACGTGCGGCATGAGGCGCGCGCGTTCGGCCAGCGCCCAGATGCGGCGCTGGCAGTCGAGCGTGGCGGGCGGCGCGGCTTCGCATACGAGCGCGGCGTCGCCCAGCGAGTGAATACGTGGTCTTGTCATGCCTCAAATTTGCCTTTGCGGGACGCGAAATTCGTCTGTTCGATGCGTTTCGCGCCGTCGCAGAATGTTACATTGTCAATAAATTATCAAGAAATTATCAATTCACGTTTTTGCCGAGGCGCGCTTCGCTCGCGAAAATGACGTTGCGCTACACTCCAACGCACTGCAAATCGGTCACCGCCATGCCGCGTCATCCCACCAAAATCGTCTCGTCCGAGCATCTCGTCTCCGAAGCCAGCGCGGAACTGTCGGAATTCGAATACGGCCTCATCATGGCGGGCAACGCGTTCAATCGCTGGATGGTGCGTTGCATGTCCGCGGCGGGCGCGAAGGACATGACGGCGGTGGAGGTGTCGCTGCTGCATCACGTGAGCCATCGCGACCGCAAGAAGAAGCTCGCCGACATCTGCTTCGTGCTGAACATCGAGGACACACACGTTGCCACGTATGCACTGAAGAAACTCGTCGCGCGCGGCTACGTGCAAAGCGAGAAATCCGGCAAGGAAGTGTTCTTCTCCGCGACGCCGGCGGGACGCGAATTGTGCGGCAAGTATCGCGAAGTGCGTGAGGCGTGCCTCATCGAGACGCTGCGCGAAAGCGGGCTCACCAACGAGCAGATCGGCGAGGCCGCGCAATTGATGCGCAATGCATCCGGCCTCTACGATACCGCCGCACGCGCGGCGGCATCGCTTTAGTAGATCGCGGATTCGGTGACGATCGCGTCGAGCGGCATGTCGTGCGCCTCGCGCGGCAACGTGCGGCACCTGCCCGATTCGTACGCGATGCCGATCGTCACCGGCCGCTCGCCATTCGGCCACGCGGCGAGCGTGCGATCGTAATAGCCGCCGCCATACCCCAGCCGATATCGATCCGCATCGAAACCGACGCACGGAATCAGCAGCAGTTCCGGCACGACCACCCGCTCTTCAGCGGGCACCGGAATCCGGTAGCGGCCTTCCTTCATCGGCGCGTGCGCGCTCCACGCGTGGAACACCATCGGCGCGTGCGGTTTCACGACCACCGGCAGCGCGGCGCCGCGTGCATTGTCAGCGGCGAGCCAGCGCGTAAGCGCGTCGCGCGCGTCGAACTCGCCCGCGACCGGCCAGTAGAAGCCGACGCACCGCGCGTCGTGCCGCGCGAGCACCTCTTCGATGCGCCGCGCGAGCGCCTCGTTCTTCGCGGCGTGGCCGGCTTGCTCGCTCTGCGCCTCGCGGGTCGCGAGAAGCGTTGCGCGCAATGCGCTTTTCGGTTCGCTCTTGGGTTGATCGCAAACGTTGCGTGCTATGCTTTCCTCCGATCTCAGGACCACCTCGCGCTCCAGAAATAAGATGTCAAAACGCCTCAACCGAGTATATCTCGTGGTCGGCGCAGCCCTTGCAGCAGCGACGCTCGTCGCCTGCGGAACTGCTTCCGCCGTCCGTCCCGATGCCGATCTCTCGCCCACGTCCGACGACCGCATCTTCCTGCAATTGCGCGATGCCGCTCGCACGAACGATGCCGGCAAGGCTGCCGCGCTCGCCGCGCAGATTCCGGACTATCCGGCGCCGAGTTATATCGAATACTTCACGATCAAGCCGCAGCTTTTCGATTCGCAAGGCCACGCGCGCATCGACGCGCCCGACGCGCCGGTGCTGTCGTTCCTGCAGCGCTACGACGGCCAGGCGATCGCCGACCGCATGCGCAACGACTATCTCGTCGTGCTCGGCAGCCGTCACGACTGGAAAAACTTCGAGCAGCAATATTCCCGTTTCGTTCTCAATGACGACACGCAGGTCAAGTGCTACGCGCTCGAAGCGCGCATGTCGCGCGGCGAAAACGTCGCGGATGCGGCGCGCGCGCTGCTCGTCGAGCCGAAATGGTACGGCGACGGCTGCATCGACCTGATCGGTGCGCTCGCGGAGTCCGGCCAGTTCACGAGCGACGACATCTGGCAACAGATCCGTCTCGCCTACGAGCAGAACTACACGACGACCGGCTCGAACATCGTCGAGGCGCTCGGCCAGGAAAAGCCGAAGGATTCGCTCCTCGACGACGCCGTGAACAAACCGCCGCTCTATATCGCACGCGGCGTGATGCCCAACTCGCCCGCGCATCAGTTGACGCTGCTCGCGGTCACGCGCATGGCCCGCAACGATCCGGCGATGGCCGCCGCCACCTTTACCTCCGTCGCGCCGAGTCTGACGCCGGCCGAGCGCGCGATCGGCTGGGGCACGATCGGCTATCAGGCGGCGCTCAAGCGCATGCCGTCGGCGGCGGACTGGTATCGGCTGTCGGCGAACGCGCAATTGTCGAACCCGGCGTACGAATGGCGCACGCGCAGTGCACTGCTCGTCGGCGACTGGAACATGGTGCGCTGGTCCATCGAGCAGATGCCGCCGAGCTTGCGCGCGCAGCCCGCGTGGGTTTACTGGCACGCACGCGCCGTGAAGCAGGCCGGCGACACGGCGACGGCGAATCAGGAATTCCAGAGCATCGCGGATCAGTACAACTTCTACGGCCAGCTCGCGCTCGAAGAGCTCGGCCAGAAGATCAACGTGCCGCCGCGGACCACGGTGTCGGATGCCGAGATCGCACAGATGCAATCGGTGCCGGGTTTCGCGCTGTCGCAGCGTTTCTACGCGCTGAACATGCGTCTCGAAGGCAATCGCGAATGGAACTGGCCGCTGCGCACCATGACCGACCGGCAACTGATCGCGGCCGCGCAGTACGCGAAGCGCATCGAGTTGTTCGACCGGACCGTCAACACCGCGGACAAGACGAAGGCGGAGCACGATTTCACGCTGCGCTATTTGTCACCGTTCCGCGATATCGTCGAGCGCGATGCGCAGAACACCGGTCTCGACATCGAATGGGCATATGGCCTGATCCGTCAGGAGTCGCGCTTCATCATCAATGCGCGCTCGGAAGTCGGCGCGGGCGGCCTCATGCAGTTGATGCCCGGCACGGCGCAACTCGTCGCGAAGAAGATCGGTCTCGGTCCCGTGTCGCGCGCGCAGATGAACGACATCAACACCAATATCCTGCTCGGCACGAATTACCTGTCGATGATCTACAATCAATTCGATAACTCGGCCGTACTCGCCACCGCAGGCTACAACGCCGGACCGGGCCGCCCGAGCCAGTGGCGTCAGGGCTTGCGTGCACCGGTGGAAGGCGCGGTATTTGCTGAAACGATCCCGTTTACCGAGACTCGCGATTACGTGAAGAACGTGCTGTCGAACACCGTCTACTATGCAGCGCTGTTCGAAGGCCGTCCGCAGTCGTTGAAGGCGCGTCTGGGCTATATCGCACCCTGACCGTCCGGACACGAAACCTCACGCCCGCGCGTCGCATGGCAGCACGCGCGGGCGTTTTTTATTTTCGGCCCCGCCGTTCTGAACTGAAGCCGCATTCGTCAGGCCGCGACCCAAGAGGCGAACTATGCGACACCAACATGTAGCGCTGATCGGCGGTTCGGGTTTCATCGGCAGTCATCTCGTCAATGCGCTCGTCGATCTCGGCAAGACCGTGCGGATCGCGACCCGACGGCGCATCAACGCCGCGCATCTCACGCTTTTGCCCATCGATGTCATCGAAACCGATGTGCACGATCCCGTGCAACTCGCCGCGTTCATCGAACAGAGCGATGCGGTGATCAATCTCGTCGGCATTCTTCAGGGGCATCGCGACGACCCGTATGGGCCCGAATTCGCGAAGGCGCATGTCGAACTGCCGCGCAAGATCGCCGCCGCGTGCGAGGCGAAGGGCGTGCGGCGTCTTCTGCACATGAGCGCGATCGGCGCGGACAGCGAAGGTCCGAGCATGTACCTGCGCTCGAAGGGCGATGGCGAGAAGATCGTCCGCGAGTCGGGACTCGACTGGACCATTTTCCGCAGTTCCGTCGTGTTCGGTCCCGAGGACAATCTGCTCAATCAGTTCGCGTTCCTCGAACGCATGTTCCCGGTGATTCCGCTCGCATGCGCCGATGCGCAGTTCCAGCCGGTGTTCGTCGGCGACGTGGCGAAGGCGATGGTCAACGTGCTCGATCTCGACGCCGCCAATGGCCATGTCTACGAGCTCGCGGGTCCGGGCGTCTACACGCTGGCGGAACTCGTGCGCTTCTCTGGCGCGACCATCGGCAAGCATTCGCGCATCATCAAGCTGCCGGAGAGCCTCGGCCGCCTTCAGGCGATGACCATGGAAATGGCGCCCGGCCAACCCATCATCTCGCGCGACAATCTCGATTCGATGAAAACGCCGAACATCGCGAGCGGGCCGCTCGCGCCGGAACTGGGCATCGACGAGCCTGCGAGCATCGAGACCATCGCGCCGCTTTATCTTTCCGGCAACTCGACGCGTTCGCGCTTCAACGCATTTCGCGCCACCGCGCATCGTTAATTTTCTTTTTGTGATCGCATGAAACTCGTTATCGGTGACAAGTTCAACTCTTCCTGGTCGATGCGGCCGTGGGTGCTGCTCAAACATTTCGGCATTGCGTTCGATGAGACGCTGATCCGTCTCGGCCGGCCCGACACGAAATCGAAGATTCTCGACGTTTCGCCGTCCGGCAAGGTGCCGTGCCTCATCACCGATGCGGGCGATTCGGTGTGGGAGTCGCTCGCGATCGTCGAGACGATTGCCGAGCAGCACCCCGAGCACGCGATGTGGCCGCGCGACGCCGCCGCTCGCGCGCGCGCCCGCAGCATCAGCGCGGAGATGCACGCGGGTTTCGCGGACCTGCGCCAGAACATGCCGATGGAAATCACGACGCACGCGCCGGGCACGGGCGCGACGCCGGGCGCGCTCGCGAATATCGCGCGCATCGAGGCGATCTGGGCGGAATGCCTGGCCACGTCGGGCGGCCCGTTCTTGTTCGGCGAGTTCGGCATCGCGGACGCGATGTTCGCGCCGGTCGTCATGCGCTTCAACACTTACGCGCCTGAACTGAGCGCGACGTCGCTCGAATATGCGAAGCGCGTCACGGCGCTGCCGGCGGTCGCCGCGTGGATCGAGGGCGCGCGCGAGGAAGCGCGATGAACATCTACGCAGTAGGCGGCGCGATCCGCGACGCGTTGCTGGGCGTGCCGGTGGTGGATCGCGATTACGTCGTGGTGGGTGCGACGCCCGAGCAGATGGTGGCGCAGGGATATCGGCCGGTCGGGAAGGACTTTCCGGTTTTTCTGCATCCCGAGACTCACGAGGAATACGCGCTCGCGCGCACGGAGCGCAAGACGGCGGCGGGCTATCACGGTTTCCAGTTCTACTTTTCGCCCGATGTGACGCTAGAGGAAGATCTGGCGCGGCGCGATCTCACGATCAATGCGATGGCGCGCGAGGTCACGCCGGTGGGCGAGCTGACCGGGCCGGTCATCGATCCGTTCAACGGCGCGGCCGATCTCAGGGACAAGCTGTTCAGGCATGTCGGCGATGCGTTCATCGAAGATCCGGTGCGCATTCTGCGGCTTGCGCGCTTCGCGGCGCGTTTCGCGGATTTCGATGTCGCGCCGGAAACCGCCGAGCTGATGAAGAAGATGGTCGCGGCGGGCGAAGTCGATGCGCTCGTGCCCGAGCGCGTATGGCAGGAAGTGTCGCGCGGACTGATGGAGACGAAGCCGTCGCGCATGTTCGAGGTTTTGCGCGAATGCGGCGCGCTCGCGCGGATTCTTCCCGAAGTCGATGCCTTGTGGGGCGTGCCTCAGCGCGCGGACTATCACCCGGAAGTGGACACGGGCGTGCATGTGATGATGGTGCTCGACTACGCTGCGTCGCAGAGATTCGCGTTGCCGGTGCGCTTTGCGGCGCTCACGCACGATCTTGGCAAGGCGACGACGCCGGAGGATATTTTGCCGCGTCATATCGGCCATGAGGGGCGCAGCGTCGATCTGTTGCGGCCGCTTTGCGAGCGCTTGCGCGTGCCGAACGAATGCCGCGATCTGGCGGTGCTCGTCGCGCGTGAGCACGGCAATATTCATCGCGTGATGGAGATGGGCGCGGCGGCGCTTGTCAGGTTGTTTGAACGCTCGGATGCATTGCGCAAGCCGGCGCGGTTTGCTGAAGCGCTGCAAGCATGTCTTGCGGATGCGCGTGGGCGGCTCGGGTTGGAGCAGCAGGCTTATCCGCAGGCGGAGCGGCTGAGGGAGGCGCTGGTCGCGGCGCGGTCGGTGGATGCGGGGGCGGTCGCGCAGGCGTTCGCCGATCAGCCTTCCAGGATCAAGGATGCCGTGCATGATGCGCGGGTCGCGGCGGTGAAGGGGGCGTTGGGGGGATGAGGTTTGGTTTTTTTCGCTGGATCCCGTTGGCGTGTCGGTCTATTAGCACTGCCCCTGTGCGGGGCGGCAGTCACTTTCTTTGCTGCTGCAAAGAAAGTAACCAAAGAAACAGCTATCCCCAGCCTAAGCGCTTCACACCGGCCGCGGCACAGGCGATTGACCTAATGGCCCGGCAGTAGCGAGTGCCCTCGAAGGTCTCGCGGGGCTTGGACCGCGCACGGTCTGCCACATCGCACCACACAACAAACTGGTTCAGCACCAAATAGCTCCGGCCCGCTTCGCGGCCGATGGGTCAATCGGGTTCGCGTACGTTTCTTCTCCGACGGTTTCCCTCGCATACCCAGCGGCAGCGCGTAGCGCTGTGCCGAAGCTCTTTCGTGCTGAACCAGCGTGCTCAAATATTTGGGGCGGCAGACCGTGCGCGAGCCAAGCCCGATTGGCCCTTCGAGCAACCGTCTTGCAAGTCAAGCGATATGAAAGCACGGATTCCAGTTCACGCCATGTTTTGCGATTGCGTTGATGATGGTAAGCAGCTTGCGCATCGCGGCAACCAGTGCGACCTTCTTTCGCTTGCCCGCGAGAATCAGGCGCTGGTAGTACTCGCGCAACACGGGGTTATGTCGCACAGCGGTCAGCGTCGCCATGTAGAGTGTGCTGCGCACGTCGGCGCGCCCACCCCAGATGGTTCGCTGCCCACGCATGAGCCCAGAATCCCGATTGAGTGGCGCGACGCCCACCAGCGCGGCGATACGTCTACGATCGAGCTTGCCCAACTCGGGCAACTCGGCCAGCAGCACGGCCACACTCGCCGCGCCGATACCGGGGACGGTGCGCAACGCTTGGGCCAGTTCGGCGTGATGCTGCTGCACGTGTGCGGCCACCTCGGCGTCACTGTCCGTGAGTTCGCGCTGCAGAAAATCGACGACGCGTTTGATGCTGGGGCGCGCCGCCGCGTGCGCCGGTCGCAGCCGCTGACGCTCGCTGGTGATCATCTGCACCAGTTGGCGCCGACGCAGCACCAGCGCCTGCAAGCGCTGCAGTTGAGCATCGGCCAACGGCTTGATGAAGCGCTCGCGCTGCGGGTGCTGGTCCAACACGCGGGCAAAAGCGGCCAGCATTCGCGCGTCCAGCGCGTCGGTCTTGGCCAAGGCCCCCATCGAACGGGCAAAATCACGGGCCATGCGCGCATTGACCACGGCCACGGTCAAACCAGCGGCCTGCAACGTATACGCGGCCTCGAATTCGTAGCCGCCGGTGGCCTCCAGCACGATCAGGGTCGGGCCAAGCTGGAGCAGTCGCTGGACCAACTGCTCAATGCCCGGAGCATCACTAGAGGCCTGCCAGTTCGCCGCCAGCGTGCTCACGGCCACCTCCAGCGTTTGGCTCGATACGTCAATTCCTACGAAAGCAGTCTCGGACATGTCCTCTCGCTCCCATCCTTGTATATGCGAACTCAAAGTTCCTACAACCGTTCGGGCTGCAAGAAAGGACGGTCCAACCCAGGCACCCTACGCTCAAAGACGGGCTTAAACCTTCACCCCGAGGGCTATCGGGCTACCCGAGTTGGTCCGAGGCTTAAAGATACAAGGGCGACACTTAGGCGAGGGCCACCGCGGGCTGGCAAGCATGGCCAACTTGCGTGTGACCGCGGGCGGTGAGAAGCTGCTTTCTTTGGTTACTTTCTTTGCAGCAGTGTATAGACCGGGGACATAGCTGACAGATCCGCGGGGACATGGTTGACACTTTTGGGCATCTCGATGCCTGGACCCGACCATGCCTTGGAACCCGCAGGACACCATGCAACTTCGCCTTGAATTCGTGACCCTGGCCATGCAGCAAGAGATTGCTTTCAGCGAGCTGTGCCAACGCTTTGGCATCAGCCGGCAGACCGGATACAAGTGGGTCGACCGCTATCAGGCGGGGGGCCGCGAGGCGCTGGGCGATCTCTCCAGACGCCCGCACCGCAGCCCGAATCGAACCTGCGACGAACTCGAAACGCGGGTGCTCGAGGTGCGAAGCCAGCATCCGGCCTGGAGCGCGCACAAGATCAGCCGGCGCCTGAAGGATCAAGGCCTGCAAGGCGTGCCTTCGCACAGCACGGTCAATGCCATTTTGCAGCGCCATGGATGCATCGGCGAGAAGGCGTCGGAGGCGGCCACCGCCTGGACCCGTTTCGAGCGCGCCGAGCCTAACGAGCTATGGCAAATCGATTTCAAGGGCCACTTCGGCATGCTCGATCAAAGGCGCTG
>NZ_JARUXO010000001.1:2870175-2918810 GCF_031451275.1 Caballeronia sp. LZ029 | reverse complement strand
ATTTCGCGCATCACCGACTCATGACGTTTGACCCGAACCAGCCCGATACACGATGATCAAAGTGTCAACCATGTCCCCGACGAAAGTGTCAACCATGTCCCCGGTCTATACACAGCAGCAAAGAAAGTGACCCCCGCCCCGGGGAGGGGCAACGCTAATAGACCACCACGCCAACGGGATCCAACGAAAACCAAAAACCCCTCAAATCGCCCGCGCAATCAACGACAACAAAACCGACAACAACAACGTCGACATAAACGGAAACGAATACTCCCGCCCAAAAATCCGCAGCGTGAAATCCCCCGGCAGCCGCCCGATGCCGATCTTCTTCAGCCACGGCAGCGAGCCGGAAAGAATCGCGAGCGCGATGAACGTCGTGAGCAGCCAGCGGATCATGATCGCGCACTCATAGCGTGTGAGAACGATCGCCCGTCGCGAATGCGTCGAGCGTACCGGGAATGCCGCGCGAAAACGCGATCACCTTGAACAACTCGCCCATCTCCGCTTCCGACAGCAGCTTCTGCACCGCATTCGCCGCGGGTAGAAAGCGCTTCACGTCGGCGGGATCGAGGTCCGCAAGCACATCGGTGATGCCGGCGTTCATCAGGAAACGCGCCTGCGACGTGAATCCAAGCAGATCCGCGCCAGCCTCGACGCCAGCCTCCGCGATGCCCGTAAACTCCACGTGCGCCGTGATGTCCTGCAAACCGGGATACAGAAACGGGTCCGCGTGCGCCCGATGACGGTAGTGGCACATCAGCGTGCCCGTCGCGCGCTGCGCGTGGTAGAACTCGCGTCGCGGAAATCCGTAGTCGATGAAAAACGCCGCGCCGCGCGTGAGCATCGTGCAGACCGTCTTCGTGAACGCGAGCGCGGCTTCGTGCGTTTCGGTGACGTACTCGGCGAACGGCTCGTCGTTGGCGTCGTCGATGGCGGCATCGATCAGTTCGACTTGCGCATCCGGCGCGATCGGCCGGTCGTCGAAGGTCAGGCGATCGTTCAGCACGACAACGCCGCGCTCGTGCCACGCGCCGAGCTTGCGCACCACGAGGCGCACGGGCATCGCGTCCAGCACTTCATTGCCGATCACGACGCCTTCGAACGCGTCGGGCAGCGCGTCGAGCCATGTCACCTTCGCAGCGAGCGCAGGCGCCTGCTTTTCGATGGTCTCGCGCTGCCGCGCCCGCAACTCGCCGGACAGATCGACGATCGCGTAACTGTCGAACGGCACATCGAGATCGGCGAGCGCGGTCAGCAAACCCGCCGCGAGCTTGCCCGTGCCCGCGCCGAATTCCATCACTTGCCGCGTGCCGCTCTGCTGCAACGCCTGCGCGACCGGCCGCGCGAGCGTCGTCGCAAAAAGGGGGGACAGTTCCGGCGCGGTGACGAAATCGCTGCCGTCTTCCGCGCGGCGGCCGAATTTCATTGCGCCGCCGCTGTAATAGCCCAGACCGGGCGCGTACAGCGCGAGGTCCATATAGCGGTCGAACGGCAGCCAGCCGCCCGCCGCGGCGATGCGTCCGCGCAGCAGGTCGGTCAGCGCTTCGGATTGCGCGAGCGCGTCGGCGCCCGGAGCAGGTAAACTATCGGTTTGTCTGGCATTCGGATTCATCCCAGTATTGTAAATGAGCGCTTCCACGCCGTTTTCTTCCGCCAACTCACCGTCTTCCGGTTCCGTTCCGCGTTCCCGCGTCGCGCTCGTGACCGGCGCGGCAAAGCGCATCGGGCGCGGCGTCGCGCTGGAATTCGCGCGGCAGGGCTGGGACGTAGCCGTGCACTATGGCGGCTCGGAGCACGAAGCGCGGGAAACCGTCGCGGATATCGAGGCGCTCGGGCGGCGCGCGGTCGCGCTGAAGGCGGACTTGGGTGTCGAGGCCGAAGTCGCGCGGCTCGTGCCCGCGTGCGTCGAGACGTTCGGCGGGCTGAACTGCGTCGTGAACTGCGCGTCGCGTTTCGACGAAGACACGGCCATCGACTTCGGCTACGCAAAACTGCTGGAGATGACCGCCGTCAATGTCGCCGCACCGTTGACGCTCGCGCGCATGCTGCACGAGATCACGCCCGAAGCCGCAGCCGGTGACGACGCGCAACGCGGCGTTGTCATCAACGTGCTGGACCAGAAGCTGTACAACATGAATCCTGATTACCTGTCGTACACGCTGACGAAGGCTGCGCTCGAAAACGCCACCGTCGCGCTCGCGCAGGCGCTCGGGCCGAAGCTGCGCGTCGTCGGCCTCGCGCCGGGCCTCACGCTCATTTCCACCGGGCAGACGCCCGCGTCGTTCGAGGCGGCGCATCGCGTGACGCCGCTGAATCGCGCATCGACGGTTGAAGACGTGGCGCAGGCCGCGTGCTATCTCGCGAACGCGCACGGCGTGACCGGCACGACGCTCGTCGTCGATGGCGGCCAGCACCTCGTGCCGAGCCCGCGCGACGTGATGTACATGTTTGGCTCACGCACGCCTTGAAACGCGCTTATTGAATATTGGAACTCACATGCTTGCCGCACTTTCGCATCCCCGGCTGACCGATTGCCGGCGGCTTTTTCTGCGCAACTACGAAGTGCGCATCAACATCGGTGTGCATGACTTCGAGAAGCGCGGCGAGCAACGCGTCGTGATCAACGTCGAGCTGTACGTGCCGCTCGCATTGTCGACGCCCGTCGCGGACAAATTGTCCGAGGTCGTCGATTACGACTTCATGCGCTCGACCATCGCCGCACGTGTGAAGCAGGGCCACATCCACTTGCAGGAAACGCTCTGCGACGACGTCGCCGCCGCCTTGCTCGCGCATCCGAATGTGCGCGCGGTGGCCGTATCGACGGAAAAGCCCGACGTCTATCCCGACTGCGACGCGGTGGGCGTCGAAGTCTTCCGCATCAAAGAGGAACGAGCATGAACGCGCGTGACACGATCGAAGTCGCCGAGGCCCAGAAGCCCGCGCGCGAGGCGCTGACGAAGCGCCAGCAGAAGGAAGCGTACGAGAACAACAAGCTCTACAAGCGCATCGTGCGGCAGGTCGGCGAGGCAATCGGCGACTTCAACATGATCGAGGAAGGCGACAAGGTGATGGTGTGCCTGTCGGGCGGCAAGGACAGCTACGCGATGCTCGAAATCCTGATGCGTCTGCGCGAGCGCGCGCCGATCAACTTCGAGATCGTCGCCGTGAATCTCGATCAGAAGCAGCCGGGCTTTCCTGAGCACGTTTTGCCGGAATACCTGAGCAAGCTCGATATTCCGTTCCATATCGAGAATCAGGACACGTACAGCATCGTCAAGCGTCTCGTGCCGGAAGGCAAGACCACGTGTTCGCTCTGCTCGCGCCTGCGCCGCGGCATTCTGTATCGCGTGGCGGGCGAGCTCGGCGCGACCAAGATCGCGCTCGGCCATCATCGCGATGACATCCTGCAGACGCTGCTGCTCAACATGTTCTACGGCGGCAAGCTCAAAGGCATGCCGCCCAAGCTGCAATCCGACGACGGCAAGAACGTCGTGATCCGTCCGCTCGCCTATGTGAAGGAAGTGGATCTGGAGAAGTACGCAGAACTGCGCGAATTTCCGATCATCCCGTGCAATCTGTGCGGCAGCCAGCCGAACCTGAAGCGCGCGGAAATGAAGGCGCTCGTGCGCGAATGGGACAAGCGTTTCCCTGGCCGCGTGGACAATATGTTCAACGCGCTGTCGAACGTGGTGCCGTCGCATCTGATGGACAGCAAACTTTTCCCGTTCGCGGGACTGCGCGCGACGGGCGAGGCCGATCCTCAGGGCGATATCGCGTTCGACGAGGAACCGTGTGCAAGCGAACCGTCAGGATCGGCCGGCGCGGTTTCAATTGTGCAGTTCGACGACCTGTAACCTTTATCCGATAAGGCGCAGCGTGGGTTTCGCCGCATTGCGCCAAAGAGCCGGGTGATATATTGGCGGCTCGTCATACCCAGTAAGGCTTCCTGCGATGAACATCGTGATTCTGGCTGCCGGCATGGGCAAGCGCATGCGCTCAGCCCTGCCGAAAGTGCTCCATTCATTGGCGGGCAAGCCCTTGCTCGCGCACGTCATCGACACGGCCCGGACGCTGTCGCCGACGCGTCTCGTCGTCGTCGTCGGGCACGGCGCCGATAAGGTCCGCGAAGCCGTCGGCGCGCCGGACGTCCAGTTCGCGCTGCAAGACAGGCAACTCGGCACGGGACATGCCGTGCAGCAGGCGCTGCCGCTGCTCGATCCATCGGTGCCGACGCTCGTGCTGTACGGCGACGTGCCGCTCACGCGCGCAAGCACGCTCAAGCGCCTGATCGATGCCGCGGGCGCTGAGCGCTACGGCGTCCTGACGGTGAGCGTGAACGATCCAACCGGCTACGGGCGCATCGTGCGCGACGCGGCCGGGAAGGTGAAAAAGATCGTCGAGCAGAAGGATGCGAGCGAGGAAGAACGGCGCATCGCGGAAATCAACACGGGCATCGTGATCACGCCGACGCGCACGCTCGAAACGTGGCTCGCGTCGCTGAAGAACAACAACGCGCAGGGCGAGTTCTATCTGACGGACGTGGTCGAGCGCGCAATCGATGCGGGCGTCGAAGTCGTCACCGCGCAACCGGACGCCGAATGGGAAACGCTCGGCGTGAACAGCAAGATTCAGCTCGCGGAACTGGAGCGCATCCATCAGCGCAACGTCGCGAACGCATTGCTCGACGCCGGCGTGACGCTGATGGACCCGGCGCGCATCGACGTGCGCGGCACGCTCGAATGCGGCGCGGACGTGACGATCGACGTGAACTGCGTGTTCGAAGGGCGCGTGACGCTCGCGGACAACGTGACGATCGGCCCGAACTGCGTGCTCCGCGATGCCGTGATCGGCGCGGGCACGCGTGTGGATGCGTACACGCATATCGAAGGCGGCACGACCGGCGCGAACGTCGTGCTCGGGCCGTATGCGCGGCTGCGTCCGGGCGCGAAGCTCGCTGACGAAGCGCATGTCGGCAACTTCGTCGAGGTGAAGAACGCGGTGCTCGGGCACGGCTCGAAGGCGAACCATCTCAGCTATATCGGCGATTCGGATATCGGTGCGCGCGTGAACATCGGCGCGGGCACCATCACGTGCAACTACGACGGCGCGAACAAGCATCGCACGGTTATCGACGACGACGTGTTCGTCGGCTCGGATACGCAACTGGTCGCGCCGGTGCGCGTGGGCCGCGGCGTGACGATCGCGGCGGGCACGACGGTGTGGAAGGATGTCGGTGAAGGCGAACTGGTCTTGAACGAGAAGACGCAGGTGAGCAAGGCGGGCTACAAGCGCCCGGTGAAGAAGAAGTCGTAAGGCTGTCGAGAAGACTCAGCCCAACGCGCGCGGCGCCTCAAGCACCGCGCTTTCGAATGCAAGTTTCAAAGGATGAACGTCCATGTGCGGAATTGTCGGCGCGGTAGCGCAACGTAACATTGTCTCGGTGCTGGTAGAAGGTCTACGCCGCCTCGAGTATCGCGGCTACGACTCGTGCGGCGTGGCCGTTCTGAGCAACGGCGAGCCGCGCCGCGCGCGCAGCGTCGCGCGTGTGTCCGATCTCGACGCGCAAGTGCGCGATACGAATCTCGGCGGCATGACCGGCATCGCCCACACGCGCTGGGCGACGCACGGCGCACCCGTCACCGACAACGCGCACCCGATCTTCTCGCGCGATACCGTCGCGCTCGTGCACAACGGCATCATCGAGAATTACGAGTCGCTGCGCGAGATGCTCAGGGGCAAGGGCTACGAGTTCGTATCGCAGACGGATACGGAAGTCATCGCGCATCTGATTCACAGCATGTATCGCGGCGACCTGTTCCAGACCGTGCGCGAGGCCGTGAAGCAACTGCACGGCGCGTATGCGATCGCCGTGATGCACCGGAATCAGCCGCACACGGTCGTGGGCGCGCGCCAGGGTTCGCCGCTCGTCGTCGGTGTGGGCGAGGGCGAGAACTTCCTCGCGTCGGACGCGCTCGCGCTTGCCGGCAGCACGGATCGCTTCGCGTTCCTGGAAGAAGGCGATGTCGTGGAGATCGGCCTCGATGGCGTGAAGATCGTCGATCGTGAAGGCGTGCCCGCCGAGCGCGAAGTGCGCGTGGTGACGGCGTATGGCGGCGCGGTGGAACTCGGGCCGTATCGCCACTTCATGCAGAAGGAAATCTTCGAGCAGCCGCGCGCGATCACCGACACGATCCCCCAAGCCGATCAGTTCGATCCGAACCTCTTCGGCGACGGCGCGCGCGATGCGTTCGCGGGCGTCGACAGTCTGCTGATCCTCGCGTGCGGCACGAGCTACTACTCGGGTCTGACGGCGAAGTACTGGCTCGAATCGATCGCCAAGATTCCGACGCAGGTCGAGATTGCGAGCGAGTATCGCTATCGCGAGTCGGTGCCGAATCCGAAGGCGCTGGTCGTCACGATCTCGCAATCGGGCGAAACCGCCGACACGCTCGCCGCGCTCAAGCACGCGCAGTCGCTCGGCCACAAGCACACGCTCGCCGTGTGCAACGTCGCGACGAGCGCGATGGTGCGGCAGACCGAGTTTTCGTTCCTGACGCACGCGGGCACGGAGATCGGCGTGGCATCGACGAAGGCATTCACGACGCAGCTCGTCGGCTTGTTCGTGCTCGCGGTGACGCTCGCGAAGATGCGCGGTCATGTGAACGCGAAGCAGGAAGCCGCGTATTTCACGCAACTGCGTCACTTGCCGGCGGCGCTGAACAGCGTGCTCGCGCTGGAGCCGCAGATCATCGCGTGGTCGGAGGAGTTCGCGCGCAAGGAGAATGCGCTGTTCCTCGGTCGCGGGCTGCACTATCCGATCGCGCTCGAAGGCGCGTTGAAGCTGAAGGAAATCTCGTACATCCACGCGGAAGCGTATCCGGCGGGTGAACTGAAGCACGGACCGCTCGCGCTCGTGACCGAAGCGATGCCGGTTGTGACGGTCGCACCGAATGACACGCTGCTCGAAAAGCTGAAGTCGAACATGCAGGAAGTGCGTGCCCGCGGCGGCGAGCTTTACGTGTTCGCGGATGCGGATACGCGCATCGTCAGCGAGGATGGTATCCATGTGATCCGTATGCCGGAGCACTATGGGGCGCTGTCGCCGATTCTGCATGTGGTGCCGTTGCAGTTGCTGGCGTATCACACGGCGTGTGCGCGTGGGACGGATGTCGATAAGCCGCGGAATTTGGCTAAGTCGGTTACGGTGGAGTGAAGGGCTAAGGCCCAGTCTGATGCCTGAGAAAGCGCCTCTTTGGAGGCGCTTTTTGTTTGATTGGCCGACGCATGAAAGCATCGACGTGAAAGGGCGCCTGTGGACAACCTTGTTGGCACCTCACCGCGTTAACTGTTGGCGGTTTCTGAACAACTCGCCGCCCGTCGCTTGAGCGCGAAAGTTGTTCAACGTTCAGTCCGAAACCGGATGCGCAATACCGGACTTATTGATCCGGTAAACATCTGACGCAAAACGCGCATAGGAAGTTATCCACCGATCCGCGATGCCCTTGTTAACTACTACCACGTATACATACGAACTCTTTTGTTTACTTAAGCAACGTGGCCGCACTGCTCAAAACCGCAGCGTTCAAGCCGCCGCCGCATGCACCTGTCTCAACCGCTCCCGGCTGTTGCTCAAATGCATGCGCATCGCGGCACGCGCATCGTCGGGATCCTGACGCAGGATCGCCTGATAGATCGCCTTGTGCTCGCTGAGCACGTTGCGCAAGCGCTCGATCTGATCCAGCTCTGCAATCTCCGCTTTACCGAGTCTCGTCCGCGGACTGACGCCGCGTCCCATCTGGCTCAGCACATCATAAAAATAGCGATTGCCGCTCGCACGCGCGATCTGCAAGTGAAACTCCACGTCGTGCTCCAGCACATCCGTGCTCCCGCTCGTCAGTTGCTCTTCGAAGCGTTTGAGCGCCGCGGCGATCAGCTTGAGATGCGCATCCGTGCGACGTCCGGCGGCGAGCGCGGCGGCCGCGCCTTCCAGATCGATGCGAAATTCGATGATCGCCATGATGTCGAGAAGGCTGGACAGATCCGCGTCCGGCAGACGCACCGCTTCGCGATCCTCGGACGCCCGAATGAACGTGCCGACGCCATGACGCGTCTCGACCACATTCGCCGCCTGCAGGCGCGATACCGCTTCGCGCACGACCGAACGGCTCACCGATAACTGTTTCATCAGCGCGACTTCGGTCGGGATCTTGTCGCCGGGACGGAGGACGCCGCGTTCGATATCCTCGAACAAGCTTGCAACGACTTTTTCGGTGAGACTGGCCATTGGTATTCGCTGCTGTCTGAATGTGATTTTGTGGAGGTCGATGCTGCTTCGTTGTCGGACGTCTTCGCTTCGCCTAGGATAAAAGCTCCGGCTGACGCGACGAGACGGCGCTTACGGATGTCCGACAACACATCTTCCCGCCCGCAGGCGTTCCCGTCAATTCGGCAAGCTGCACGCGAGCATTCATCCTAGAAATAAGACATCGTATAAGTGCGCGAAAGGCCAATGCTTGGCAAAAAGCCGGAAATACAAGGAAATAAGGGTTAACGCCGCTGTCGTCTGGTGCGAAAATAGCGGTACTCTGTGTTAAGACGTCTGATGACATAACGCTCTCGGACGTGCCGCTTTCCAATCAGATCGCCGTCTTCACAGGGAGGCATCATGCCGTCTTCGTCACCGTATCAACCGCTGCCCAACTCATTCCGAACGTCGCTGCGCGAACGCAAGAAGCTGATCGGCTGCTGGATGTCGCTTGCGAGCCCGATCGTCACCGAGCTCGTCGGCGTGGTCGGCTTCGACTGGATGCTGCTCGACGCGGAGCACGCGCCCAATGACGCGCTCACGCTCATCCCGCAGTTGATGGCGCTGAAGGACAGCCCGAGCGCGCCCGTCGTGCGCCCGCAGGCGAACGATCCGATCGCGATCAAGAAGCTGCTCGACGCGGGCTTCGTGAATTTCCTGATCCCCTTCGTCGATAACGCCGAACAGGCCGAGCGCGCCGTCGCCGCGACGCGTTATCCTCCTCAGGGCATCCGCGGCGTGTCGGTCGGGCATCGCGGCAATCGCTACGGCACGGTTTCGAACTACTTCCAGGTGGCGAACGACAACATCAGCGTCGCGGTGCAGATCGAGAGCCGCGCGGCGGTCGAAGCAATCGACGAGATCATCGCGGTCGAAGGCGTCGATGCGCTGTTCGTCGGTCCGTCGGATCTCGCGGCGGCGTACGGTCATCTCGGCAACGCGAATCATCCCGACGTGCAGGCGGCCATCGCACACGTGTTCGAGCGCGCGCACGCGGCGGGCAAGCCGAGCGGCATCCTCGCGCCCGTGCAGGAGGACGCCGAGCGCTATATCGCGATGGGCTGCACGCTCGTCGCCGTGTGCGCGGATCTCGGCATGCTCAGGAACGCGGCACAGGCCGTCCGGAAACACTTCATCCCGGCGTGAGCGCGACAAGCGCTATCCTCGACCGGACGGATACCGAAAATCGACATCAAGGAGCGATACATGCAAAAGGCAGGCTTCATCGGACTGGGCATCATGGGCAATCCCATGGCGGCCAATCTTCTCAAGAACGGCGTCCAGCTCGCGGCATTCACGCGTAGCGGCGTGAGCGCCGATCTCACCGGCGCGGGCGCCACGGCATGCGATTCGCCCGCCGCCGTCGCCGAGAAGGCGGACGTGATCTTCGTGATGGTCCCGGACACGCCGGACGTCGAGCGCGTGCTGTTCGACGAGAACGGCGTCGCCAGCAAGCTGAAGAGCGGTCAGATCGTCGTCGACATGAGCTCGATTTCGCCGATCGCCACGCGCGAGTTCGCCGCGAAAGTGCGCGAGAAGGGCGCCGATTATCTCGACGCGCCCGTGTCCGGCGGCGAAGTCGGCGCGAAGGCCGCGTCGCTCACGATCATGGTCGGCGGCGCGCAGGCGACCTTCGACAAGGTCAAGCCGCTCTTCGACATGATGGGCAAGAACATCTCGCTGATCGGCGAAGTCGGCGCGGGGCAGGTCTGCAAGGTCGCGAATCAGGTGATCGTCGCGGCGACCATCGAGGCGGTCGGCGAGGCATTGCTGCTCGCGTCGAAAGCGGGCGTCGATGCCGAGAAGGTCCGCACCGCGCTGATGGGCGGCTTCGCGTCGTCGCGCATTCTCGAAGTGCACGGCGAGCGCATGACGAAGCGCACCTTCAATCCGGGCTTTCGCATCGAACTGCATCAGAAGGATTTGAATCTGGCGCTCGCGACCGCGCAGGCGCTGGGTGTCGCGCTGCCGAACACGTCGAACTGCATGCAGCTTTTCAACGCGTGCGCGGCGCACGGCGGCAAGGCGTGGGATCACTCGGGCATGGTGCGCGCGCTCGAAATCATGGCCAATCACGAGATCGGCCAAAAAGCGAAGTAAGCTCTTCCGCAACTTTGGTGCTGCCGGTTTGCGCCGGCAGCACCGTCTCGACGCTTCCCGATTGGCGCGACATGCCCGATCGCGAAGCCGTCAAACTTTCCCCATAACGCTCCTTTCTCCACGCGAGATCGATGTTCGCGTGCGCATTCTTGCGTCCATACCAGTCGGAACCGTGATCGGACGACCGCTTAGTTTGAGTCATCAGACCTCTTAGCTCAAATCTATGCGCAATGGGCTTTACGCCGTTGTTCGACGGTACAGGCCCGTATTAAAAGGCCAAGAGAGAAAAGGGTAAACGCGCAATTGGCAGGACAGGAAGGTCGTCATAGAATGTCATCAGACGACATACCACATGATTCGATCGGGAGACGTTTTTGAATTCACCTCTTGCCGCACCAGCCGCCGACCTGCTCGAATCGGCCAGCTCCAAGGTCAAGCGCCACGTGTTGCCCTTGTTCCTCATCATGTTCATCGCGAACTACATCGATCGCGTGAACGTCGGTTTCGTGAACTCGCACATGCAGGCCGATCTCGGCATCGGCGCGGCGGCGTACGGTCTCGGCAGCGGCCTGTTCTTCGTGGGTTATGCGCTTTTCGAAGTGCCGTCGAACGTGCTGATGCAGAAGTACGGCGCGCGCGCGTGGCTCACGCGGATCATGGGGACGTGGGGCATCGTCGCGGCGGCGATGGCCTTCGTCTGCAACGACACGTCGTTCTACGTGCTGCGCTTTCTGCTGGGCATCGCGGAAGCGGGCTTCTTTCCGGGCGTCGTCTACTACTTCACGCAATGGCTGCCGCAGAAGGAGCGCGGCAAGGCGGTCGCCATTTTTCTCGGCGGCTCGGCGTTCGCGTCGGTGCTGTCCGGTCCGATCACCGGCAGTCTGCTGTCGATCAGCGGTTTCGGCCTGCACGGCTGGCAGTGGATGTTTCTGATCGAAGGCGGCTTCTCCGTATTGCTGTGCGGCGCAAGCTGGATGCTGCTGAAATCGCGCATCAGCGATGCGCACTGGCTGAGCGCCGGCGAACAACGCGCACTGCAACAGGCGATCACGACGGAACAAGCCGAGCGCGAAGCCGCGAGCGGCAGCGCGCACGTCTCCGCGATCAGACTGCTGAAGGATCCGCAGATCGTGCTGTTCTGTTTCCTTTACTTCGCGATCCAGCTCACGATCTACGCGGCGACCTTCTGGCTGCCGACGATCATCCGCAAGATGGGCGGCCTCACCGATTTCCAGGTCGGCCTGTTCAACGCGGTGCCGTGGATGATCGCGATGGTCGCGATGTACTGCTTCGCGCTGCTCTCCGCGCGCTGGCGCTTCCAGCAGGCGTGGCTCGCCGTGGCGCTCGTGATCGCGGCATGCGGCCTGTTCGCATCGACGACGGGCAACGCGGTGCTCTCGTTCGTCGCGATCTGCTTCTCGGCGATCGGCTTCAAGGCGGCGGCGTCGCTGTTCTGGCCGATTCCGCAGGGATACCTCGATGCGCGCGTCGCGGCCGGCGTGATCGCGCTCATCAACTCGGTCGGCAATCTCGGCGGCTTCTTCGCTCCCGCGACTTTCGGCTATCTTCAACAACATACGGGTTCGGTGTCGGGCGGCTTGTATGCGCTCGGATTCGCGTCGCTGATCGCGGCTGCCGCAGCCTTCCTCACGCGCAATCGTCGCTCCGACCACTCGCGGGACGGGCACGCGATCCATCGCGGCGCGCACTGACATCACTCGCTCAACTCACAGGATCACGCTCATGTCCACGAAAGCCAATTCCACTCCGAAAGTCACCGAACTGCGCGTCGTGCCGGTTGCCGGCCGCGACAGCATGCTCATGAATCTCTCCGGCGCGCACGGCCCGTTCTTCACGCGCAACATCGTGATCCTGAAGGACAGCGCGGGTAACACGGGCGTCGGTGAAGTGCCGGGCGGCGAAAACATCCGCAAGACGATCGACGATGCGCGCGCCTACGTGGTCGGGCAATCGATCGGCAACATGCAGGCCGTGCTCAACAAGGTGCGTACCGCGTTCGCCGATCGCGACGCGGGCGGCCGCGGCCTGCAAACCTTCGATCTGCGCACGACCATTCACGCGGTCACCGCGCTCGAAGCCGCGCTGCTCGATGTGCTCGGCCAGCATCTGGGCGTGCCCGTCGCGGCGCTGCTCGGAGAAGGTCAGCAGCGCGATGAAGTCGAAATGCTCGGCTATCTGTTCTATATCGGCGATCGCAACAAGACGGACCTGCAATACGCATCCGGCGCGGATGGCCGCGACGACTGGGAGCGCCTGCGCACCGAAGTCGCGCTGACGCCGGAAGCGGTCGTGCGTCTCGCGGAGGCGGCGAAGGCGCGCTACGGTTTCAACGACTTCAAGCTGAAAGGCGGCGTGCTCGCCGGCGACGCTGAAATGGAAGCCGCCAGCGCGCTCGCCGAGCGTTTCCCGGAAGCGCGCGTGACGCTCGATCCGAACGGCGCATGGTCGCTCGCCGAAGCGATCCGCCTGTGCCGCGACAAACACGACGTGCTGGCCTACGCGGAAGATCCGTGCGGCGCGGAAAACGGCTATTCGGGCCGCGAAGTGATGGCCGAGTTCCGCCGCGCGACCGGCCTGCCGACGGCGACCAACATGATCGCAACCGACTGGCGCCAGATGGGTCACGCGATCCAGTTGCAATCGGTCGACATTCCGCTCGCCGATCCGCATTTCTGGACGATGCAGGGCTCGGTGCGCGTCGCGCAGATGTGCAACGACTGGGGTCTCACGTGGGGCTCGCACTCGAACAATCACTTCGACGTGTCGCTCGCGATGTTCACGCACGTCGCCGCTGCCGCGCCCGGCAAGATCACGGCGATCGACACGCACTGGATCTGGCAGGACGGTCAGCGCCTCACGCGCGATCCGCTGCAGATCGTCGGCGGCAAGGTGAAGGTGCCGGAAGTGCCGGGCCTGGGCGTCGAGCTGGATATGGACGAAGTGGAGAAGGCGCACGCGCTCTATCAGCAGCACGGCCTCGGCGCGCGCGATGACGGCGTCGCGATGCAGTATCTGATCCCGAACTGGAAGTTCGACAACAAGAAGCCTTGCCTCGTGCGCTGAGGCGCTTCTATTTCTTCAACCGATCGATGAGCGCGATCGCCGCGGCGGGATTGCGCTCCTTGAAGCCGCTGATGACGTAGAGAAACACATCGCGCGACGCCGCTTTCGGCGCCGCCTTGCCGAAGGTCTGCAAGTCGTCCGGCGAGCCGCCTGCGGCCCACGTTTTCGCGCGCTCGGTCCATCGATCGAGCGCCGCTTTCGCATAGCCCTTCGCCTGCTTTTCCGTCGTGCCCATGATGCGCGCATAGACGAAAGGCGCGGTCACATCCGCGATCTGCGGATACTTCGAATCCCCCGCGATCACCACCGCGACGCGATACTTTCGCGCGAGCGCGACGAACGCCGGATCGCAGAAGCTCTCGTGCCGGACTTCGATCGCGTGACGAATCGCGCGCCCCTCGGCTTTCGCGGGCAGCAGTTCCAGAAAGCGCTCGAAATCGTCGGGATCGAACTTCTTGGTCGCCGCGAATTGCCAGTTGATCGGGCCGAGCTTGTCCTTCAGTTCGAGCACGCCGCTGCCGAAGAAACGCTCGATCGTATCGCCTGCTTCGGCGAGCACACGGCGATTCGTCGCGTAGCGCGGCGCCTTGAGCGAAAACACGAAATCGTCGGGTGTTTCGTCGCGCCACTTGATGAACGTCGCGGGCTTCTGCGCCCCATAGAACGTGCCGTTCACTTCGATGCTCGTGAGCGCGCGGCTCGCGTGTTCGAGTTCGCGCTTTTGCACGAGGCCTTCGGGATAGAACGTGCCGCGCCACGGCTCGAACGTCCATCCGCCGATGCCCACGCGGATACGCGCGGTCTTGCTCTTCGATGTAGCCATGAATGCGCTTATTTGCGGCCGACGATATAGCGGACGCCCTCGGGGCCGTACTGCTCCGAGTGCTCGATGTTCGTCGCGAGATGAAAGATGTCGCCCGGGCGATACGTGTTCGCGGCGGCGCCGATGCGGATGATGAGATCGCCTTCGAGAATCAGCGCCTTGGCTTCGAACGGATGCGCGTGGACATCCATCGAACCGTTCGGCTCGCGCGTCACGGTGACGACTTCGCGAAAGCCTTCGCTGGAAAGAAGTGCGAGAAATTCGTCGCGGTGCATGATGGCCGTTCCGTCGAAAAAGGGAATGCGCGCCCGCTCGTTTCGAACGGACGCGCCGGGTCATGCACTCATGCTAACGCAGTTGAACTGGCTTCGTTGCGCGCTCAGTTGCCGAAGAAGATGTTGCACTGCGGCCCGCGCGTGCAGGGTTTGGACGCTGCGCTGTCCATCGTGCCCATCGTCGTTGCGCCCGCCGCGCCGCGCGTCATCGGCGCGCCGCCGTAGGACATGTCGGTCGATTGGTCCTGTTGCATCGCGCTTTGCTGAGGCGCGCCGGGATCGGTCCAGGTATCGGCGGTGGCCTGTCCCGGGACCTGTGCTGTGCGATAGTAGGTCTGCTGGGCCGAAGCGATGCCGGCAGTGGCGAGTAACGAGGCGGCGAGCACCGCCATGGCGATACGAGATTTCATGTCGACTCCTTGATCGGAAGGCGCGCTCGCGTGATTGACGCGTAACGCTTTTCGCTGATTCGGAACGTTGGACCGCACGGAACGTGCCACGTGTCCTGCATGCGCCATGCGTGGCGCGCCGGCCGAACGGTCATCGGCGCCGGTTCACGGCGTGGCTGCGTGTGCCTTGGCCGGTTCCCGAACTTTTTGATGTGCGATTCACGCACGGCATCTCGCCGATGCGATGCAGACGGAGCGCCGGTGCGCTTGCCGGCGAAAGGGGACCCGCAGGTCCGCAGAAGACGCATGCCGCGCTGCACACTTCGTTATAGGCCGTGGATGTCCGAATGAACAGCACAATTGATCTTGCATCCCCGACACGGTCGCGCGCGTGACATGAGGCTGTCGGTCGCGTCATCGCGGCTTCGGTTCTAGAATGCGAGGCGTGCATCACGCTCACTCACGAACGCAGGGACATCGCGACAATGACCGTCACCATCTACCACAATCCGAAGTGTGGAACCTCGCGCAACACGCTCGAACTGATACGCAACGCGGGAATCGAGCCGACGGTGATCGAATATCTGACGCATCCGCCGAGCCGCGATGCGCTCGTCGCGCTGATCGCGCGCGCGGGGCTTTCCGTGCGCGAAGCGTTGCGCGAGAAGGGCACGCCGTATGCCGAACTCGGCCTCGACGATCCGAGCCTCACCGACGATCAGCTCATCGACGCGATGCTCGCGCATCCGATCCTCATCAACCGGCCGTTCGTCGAAACGCCGAAGGGCGCGCGGCTGTGCCGTCCGTCGGAGCTCGTGCTCGACATCCTGCCCGAGGCGCAGAAAGGACCGTTCACGAAAGAGGACGGCGAAGTCGTCATCGATGCATCCGGCAAGCGCGTGCGGTAAAGCACATTCGCTCTGGCTGACCGTTACCTGACGTTACCTTTCTGGCAAACCCGTTGCACCTGTATCCGGCATCGCTTTTTAGACTGCACTGACTCACAGAGCACTCGGTGCAAGGAGAAAGCGACATGAAGAAGAAACTTCTTGGAACGGTTATCGGGCTGGCGGGGATCGTGGCACTTGCAATGTCGGCATCGGCGAATGCGCATGTCGATGTCGCGGTGGGCGTCGGCGTGCCGGTGTACGCGCAGCCCGCGGTGCCGGTCGGCTATTACGGATATGGCGATGGTTACGGCTACCGTCGCGATGACTGGCGCGAGCGCGAATGGCGCCGTCACGAATGGCGCGAGCGCCGCTGGCATCACGAGATGCGTCGCGAGGAGCGCTGGCGCGATCGTCACGGATGGTAAGACGCGGGAAACTCGCGTAATCGAACGCGGCGGGCCGAAAGGCTGCGCCGCGTTTTTGCGTTCGATGCGCGACCGCATGCCGCACGCCGGAGCGTTCAAGCTGCGCCCGTTCGTGCCGTAAACACGTGGGCGATATCGGATACTCGTGCTTCTTTCGCCGCGAATCCCTTTGCGCGAAACAAAGCCTTCCTTCAGCACGAGCGATATCCGTCCACTTTCAGCGATGTTCAGTCCCGTCAGCATCCTCGTCGTCACCGCGCTATCGAGCATCCTCTCGATACTGGTGCTGATTTCGCTGCTTTCGCATGCGATCGCGGGCGTGCGGCGCTGGCTTCTCGCGAATGCGCTCGCCATCGTTTCGCTCGTGCTCTTCGCCGCGCAGAATGTCGCGCCCGCGTGGCTCGGCATCGTCGTGGCGAACCAGTTGCTCGCCGCGACCATCCTGCTCATCTACGAAGGCTGCAACGATTTCTTCGATGTGCGCATGCGTCACGTCCAGCGCTGGACCGGCTGGATCATGTGGCTCGGCGTGATGGCGGGCATCGCGTACTTCACCTATGTCGTGCCGGATGTGCACGTGCGCGTGGTGATCGTGTCGGCGTTTCATGCCGCCTGCTGTCTCGCGATCGCCGGCCGCGTGCTGCTGGCGCGCCCGAAAGAGCGGCCGCGCTACAACTATCTGTTCGTCGTCGGCGCGGCCGCGCTCGGCGCGCTCGGCCACACGGTGCGCGGCGCGATCTACGCCGTGAAGCCGCCCGCGCAGGACGCGCTGTTGCAGCCCGGGCCGATGCAGATCACGTTTCTCGCGCTCGGCATTCTCGTGTTGCCGTCGCTGTGCATCGGTCTCGTGATGATGGCGCACGACCGGCTCGCGCAGCGGCTCGAACGGCTCGCGCGCTTCGACGATCTCACCGGCGCGCTGTCGAGAAAAGCCTTCCTGGCCACGGCGGCCGAGCGGCTCGCGCGCGGCGGACAGAAACGTGGCCGCGAGTGTGTCGCGGTCGTCGATGTCGATCATTTCAAGAGCGTCAACGACCGCTACGGTCACGCGGCGGGCGACGAAGTGTTGCGCCATTTCGCGTCGATCGTGCGGGCGCGCATTCGCGATGACGATGCGTTCGGGCGCATCGGCGGCGAGGAGTTTTGCCTGTTCTGCACGGCGGAGCGTATCGAGGATGTCACCGCGCTCGTCGAGCGTCTGCGCAAGACGGTGGAAGCAACGCCGTGCGATGTGCCCGGCGGCGTGCTGCATTACACCTTCAGCGCGGGCATTGCGATGTGGGACGGGCGCGAGCCGCTCGCGTCGCTGATGGCGCGCGCCGACAGCCTGCTCTATGCCGCGAAGGTCGCGGGCCGCAATCGCGTGAAGGCGCCCATCGCGGGCGCGCTCGCTTAAACCTCTTCGATATCGCCGTACTTCTGGCGCTCGTCTTCCGGCTTGCTCATCCAGCGTCGCAGAAGGCGCTTCTCGACGACACGCCCGATCGTCAGCAGCGCGATCATCAGGATCATCGCGATGAACGCGACGCTCCACACGCCCAGCCCGCAGACGATGCCGACGGCCGCCGTCACCCAGATCGACGCCGCCGTGGTCAGCCCGCGCACGCGGTTCTCGCGCGGATTCTGCAGGATCACGCCCGCGCCGAGAAAGCCGACGCCCGTCACGATGCCCTGCACGGCGCGGGAGACGCCCGTATCGTCGGAGGGCGTCATCGAGAAACCTTGCGCGCACATCGTCGCGATGCACGCGCCGAGCGACACGAGCCCGAGCGTCTTCATGCCGGTCGGCTTGCCGTGCAGATCGCGGTCGATGCCGACGATGCAGCCGATCAGCATCGCGGCGAGCATGCGCAATACGGCGTCGGCGAGAAGCGGGTAAGGAAGCATCGGTGCGAGAAGGTAACCGTAAGCCGCATCATCTTCGCACGCGCGGAAACACGCGCGCAATTTTGGCGCGCTAACGTGGACGATACGAGAGCAAAAACGAGGAGACGAAGTGAGCCAACTGCCCAAATTCACGATGGTCGATGCCGCGCCGACGCCCGTCGGCCCTTTCTCGCACGCGGCGGAAGCGGACGGCTGGGTGTTCCTCACCGGCCAGATGCCGACCGATCCGAACGACGACGCCGCGCCGCTGCCCGAAGGCGTCGCGGCGCAGACGCGTCGCGTGATGGACAACCTGGTTCTCGTGCTGAACGGCGTGGGACTGACGCTCGACAACGTGGTCAGCGTGCGCATCTTCCTGACCGAATTCAAGCGCGACTACGACGCGATGAACGCGGTGTATCGCTCGTACTTTCTGCCGAAGCCGCTGCCGGCGCGCACGTGCATCGGCGTGACGGGGCTTGCGCGCGATGCGCTCGTCGAGATCGATTTCGTCGCCAAACGTCCGTAGGCGGCTTCACTTGCGCTTCGACGCATCGACCCAGCGGAAGGTGAGATTGATGCGTTCGCCGCGCGCGCCCGGCTCCTTCGGCACGCGATGCACCCATCCTTGCTGCGTGCGTCCGCGCATCACGAGCAGGCTGCCGTGCGTGAGCGCGAGCGTATGCGTGGCGTGCGTGCGCGCGTGACGGAATTCGAAAGTGCGTGTCGCGCCCAGACTCACCGATGCGATCACCGGTTCCGGGCCGAGTTCGCGTTCCTTGTCGGCATGCCAGCCCATGCTGTCGAGCCCGCCGCGATAGCGGTTCAGCAGCACGCTGTTGAAGCGCGCATCGCACGCGGTTTCGGCGCGCTCGCGCAAAAGCGCGACTGCGGCGGTCCACGGCTGCGGCACGTTGCGGATGCCCGAATAGACATAGACCGCGTCCGGCTCGCCTTGCCACGCGGTCAGGCGCGGCAGCGGCACGCGGCCGCCGGGCGTCGTCATCGTGTCCTGCTGCCAGCCGACTTCCGCGCTCAGCGCGCCCATCAGATCGGAGCCGTCGTCGGCATCGATCCAGTCCGGATGCCACACGATGTCGGGCTTGGGAATGTCGTCGAAGAGATCGAACATGGCTGTGTTGCGGGACGGCAGCGGATGAAGCAATCACGATAGCAGAGCAGTCGCGCACCGTGATTGCGGGTTCATTTTCCGGCATGGAAACACGCTGTGCTACATTTCCCGAAACCATCTCAAAAAAGTCGGGCGAGGGTCGGAACACCGGTTTTCGCGCGGCGACGACTCACGGGGAATCACATGAATATCACCGCCGAAGCAAGCGGCGGCGCGGCGCCGGGCCGCCGCATTCTGCTCGTCGACGATAGCGACGACGCGGCGCTTGCCATGTCGATGCTGCTCGAAGCGCTCGGCCACGAAGTGCGCACCGAGCATGACGGCCCGCGCGCGCTCGCATCGATCGACGATTTCAAACCCGATGTGGTCGTGCTCGATATCGGCTTGCCGGGAATGAGTGGCTTCGATGTCGCGCGCGAAATGAGAAAGCGCGAGGCGACAAGAAGTGTGTTGCTGCTCGCGTTGACCGGCTGGGGCAGCGAAGCAGACCGTCAGAGCGCGCTCGACGCGGGCTTCGATCATCATCTGACGAAGCCTGTCGACGTCACCGATCTGGAAGCGCTGCTCGCCCGGCCGCGAGCGTAAGCGCTTTTCTATTCCACGCGCAGACGCGCCATATACGGCAGGTGATCCGAAAGCCACGCCGTATCCTGCGTCGGGATGAGCCATTCGACCGGCTTCAGGCCGCGCACGAACATCTTGTCGAGCGCGAGCGCGGGCGAAAACGCCGGAAACGTGCGGCCCGATTCGCCGAGCATCGTCGCGACTTCGTGCATGCCGAGTTCGCCGAAGAGCGGCACGGAGTCGTTGCGCCAGTCGTTGAAATCGCCCGCGAGCACGAGCGGACCTTCCGGCGCTTCCTTCGCGATCCAGTGCGCGATCCAGTTCATCTGACGCAGCCGCGCCTGACGCGTCAGCGCGAGATGCGCGCACAGCAGCGTGATCGACTGACCGGCGAAGGTCGCGCGCGCGACCAGCAACCCGCGCTTTTCGAAACGGTGCGCCGAGATGTCCCAGCGCCCGGATAGATCGAGCGGATGCGGCGAAAGAATCGCGTTGCCGTGCCGCCACGATGGCTTGAACACGTTCGGGCCGAGCGCGATCTGCAATTCGAGCGCGGTGGCGATCTCGGTCGCCTGGCAATGCCAGACATCGTCGAGCGGCGCATTGAGCGGCTTGCCGAAGCCGCTTGCGAGCATGGGCTGCGGCATGCGCCGCGCCATTGCTTCCTGGAGGAAATAGACGTCAGCGTTGGTGGTCTGAACCCACCGCTGCATGGCGGTCCACGCGCGCAGGCCGAGGGGCGATCGTCCCTTGTGCAGATTCCAGCTCACCGCCGTGAAATCCGGCGTGGCCGAACGAGCGGACGGACCTGGCGGAAGATGTTCTGGGTTTCGCATGCGTTCTTTGTCTTGAGCGGCGGCCTTTGAAGGCTATGTCACCGCGGTTGTCATTGCGCCGCCGTCGATGAACCCAGGCTCGCGCGCACCCGATAGGCGAGCGACGGGTTGCTGTCGATGATCTGCCATTGCCCCCATTCGCCCGGCTTGAGCACGAGGCCCGGATGCGACCCGCTCACCTGACGCGGCACCGGCGGCAGCTTGCAGCCGGACGACGTCACGCGCGTGCTGTCCTCCTGCAAGGTTTCCTGCGCGTCGATGGCGAGCGTGACGTCGTCGGCGCTGGCGTGCGTCGGCGAAACGGTGATCGTGCGTTGCAGGTCGATATCGCCCGCGGGCTGATCCGCACAGCCGACGCGGTTCTGCACCTTGTTGTGATGCGTATCCGTGCGCGCCTGGCCGACGTTCGTCGTGCCGGAAAACGAGTCGATCTGCTGGCCGTCGCGCACGACCTGCAATTCCCACGTTACCGGCTGCGACGCGGTGGTTTGCGCATACGCGCCGAGCGTGGCGAACCACGCGCCCGTCACGAGCGCGGTATTCAAGAGGGCGGTGCGTATCGTTTTATGCATTGAAAGCGACTCCTGCGCGCGGACTGTTCGGATGGCGGCGCGCTTCGAAAAGCGCCCGCCGGATCGGCGATCCTCGGCGACTTCCTTGTGACACGGCGGTGCGGGCCGGGTTCAGCCGCCCGCTGAAATACACGTTTGAGGGCAGAGCAGATTTCGAACCCGCTCGCGTCTCGATCCCGACGATGATACTAGCGCGCGCCGATCGTGGCTTTATCGGAGAAAACGGGCGTGCGGATTAGCAGCACACGTGTGCGACTGCTCGCTTGCACGCGGTTTTGGCGTCGATACACTGGACTCGTCGACCATAAAAAATGACGGGGTGTGACATGACGACAGCCGTGGTCAAACAGGAACTGGCGGTGGCGTCGTTCAGCAAGGTCTACAGTCTCGACGATGTGGAATCCGCGCTCAACGATCTGTCCGAAGGCGCGAGCGACGCCTTGCGCGCTACCTACGAAAAGATGCTCAAGGTGGGCAATCTGCGCTTTTGCGTGAAGCCGAACCGCATGCCGTCCGTCGACGATCTCGCCGCCGATCTGCCGAATTTCGAGGAGCCGCTCGCCGATATCCGCAAGCAGATCGCGCTGTGCCTCGAAACCGAGGATCGCCTCGAACTCATGCCGATGCTGCTGCTCGGCGAGCCGGGCATCGGCAAGACGCATTTCGCGAAGCAGCTCGCGCGGCTGCTCGGCACGTCCTGTCATTACGTGGCGATGAGCTCGCTCACGGCGGGCTGGATTCTGTCGGGCGCGTCGTCGCAGTGGCGCAACGCCAAGCCCGGCAAGGTCTTCGACGCGCTCGTCAACGGCAGCTATGCGAATCCCGTGATCACCGTCGATGAAATCGACAAGGCCACCGGCGATGCGCAATACGATCCGCTCGGCGCGCTCTACGCGCTGCTCGAACACGACACGGCGCAGACTTTCATCGATGAATTCGCCGAAGTGCCGATCAACGCGGGCAATGTCGTGTGGATCGCCACGGCCAACGACGCGCGCGCGATTCCCGAGCCGCTCATGAACCGCATGAACGTCTACGAGATTCCGCCGCCGGATCGCGACGGCGCGCGACGCATCGCGCAGTCGATTTACGCCGAAATCCGCAATGCCCACGCGTGGGGCGCGCGCTTCCCCGAAACGCTCGGCGATGCGCCGCTCGACGCGCTCGCGCAGGCGTCGCCGCGCGGCATCCGGCGCGCGATTCTCAACGCGTTCGGCAACGCGCGCATCGACCAAAGGCACCACATCGAGGCGCGCGACATCCAGCTCGACCGCAATTCGCGCAAGAAAGCGATCGGTTTTTGAAAAACCTTCGGACGCGGATTTGCCAAAAAGGCCGCCAAAACCTGTCATTTTTGACATCTGGCGGCCAGATTCTTGCCTTTTTCTGAATTACACCGGAAAACGGTGGGATCGATGTGCGTTTGTTGTGTATCCCGCAATAGTCCCGAACGTAAAATAGTTGGGTATATCTGCGGCGGAAAAAAGACATGGATCGGATCGAGTGCGTAGTAATCGGAGCGGGCGTCGTCGGACTGGCGATCGCTCGCGCCCTGGCGATGCGCGGACGCGAAGTCATCGTGCTGGAATCGGGCGAAGGCATCGGCATCGGTACGAGTTCGCGCAACAGCGAGGTGATTCACGCTGGCATCTACTATCCGCGCGGATCGCAGAAGGCCGAGTTGTGCCTGCGCGGGCGCGACATGCTCTACGAGTTCTGCCGCGAGCACGGCGTGCCGCACCGGCAATGCGGCAAGCTGCTCGTCGCCACCGCGCGCAATCAGGTGCCGCAACTGGCGGCGCTGCAGCAGAAGGGCATCGAGAATCGCGTCAAGGGACTCGAGCGCATCAGCGGGGCGCAGGCGGCGGAGATGGAACCGCAACTGCAATGCGTCGAGGCGGTGTGGTCGCCGCTCACAGGTATTGTCGACAGTCATCAGTACATGCTCGCGCTACAGGGGCAGGCGGAGAACCACGGCGCGAACATCGTGTTCCATACGCCGGTCGCTTCCATCGATGCGCGCGAGGGCTGCTTCATCGTCGAGACGGGCGGCGAGGCGCCCGCGCGTTTCCGGGCGTCGTATCTGATCAACAGCGCGGGACTGCATGCGAACGCGATCGCGCGCAGCATTCGCGGCCTCGACGACCGCCACGTGCCGCCGCTCTACTTCGCCAAGGGCAATTACTTCAGCGTGAGCGGACGCGCGCCGTTCGAGCGGCTTATCTATCCGATGCCCAACGAAGCGGGGCTCGGCGTGCATCTCACGATCGATCTCGGCGGGCAGGCGAAGTTCGGCCCGGACGTCGAATGGGTGCAGGCGCTCAATTACGATGTCAATCCGCGCCGCGCCGATTCCTTCTACGCCGCGATTCGCGCGTACTGGCCGGGTCTGCCCGACGATGCATTGCAGCCTGCCTACGCGGGCATCCGGCCGAAGCTCTCCGGTCCTGGTCAGGCCGCGGCGGATTTCGTGATTCAGGGCAAGTCGGCGCACGGCGTGCCGGGGCTCGTGAACCTGTTCGGCATCGAATCGCCGGGATTGACCGCATCGCTCGCGATCGCCGAGCGCGTCGCGGACATGGCGCGCTAGCTTACATGCGACTTTCCGCCGTCTCTTATCTCTAACATTTGGCGTCGTCGCCTCGCTCGCAGGTTGTTATGCTCGGATTTCGCCGTCGCCCAAGAACGGCGCTATTCCCCCAATACAACATGGAGCGAGTCACCATGAAGACATCACGTCGCGCGTTTCTCATCACCAGCGCGGGCGTCGCCTCGACGTTCGCGCTCGGCTCCCGGGCAGCCTTCGCCGCCGATGCGCCGAAAGTCGCCGAGAGCGATCCCACCGCGCAGGCGCTCGGCTACAAGGAAGACGCGAGCAAGGTCGACAAGGCCAAGTTCGCGAAGTACGCCGCCGGGCAGGACTGCGGCAACTGTCAGTTCTATCAGGGCAAGCCGACGGACGCCTTCGCGCCGTGCCCGATGTTCAGCAACAAGCAGGTCGCATCGAAGGGCTGGTGCAGCGCGTATGTGAAGAAGGCATAAGCGCAAAAGGACATCACACGAAAAGCGCGCCCGGCCGAAAGGCCCGGCGCGCTTTTCTTCGTTCGCAATTCGCTTGATCGGGATAAAAACCGTCTTTACACTCGCCAAGGCAAAAAGAGCCGCGCGTGCGCATCTTTAGAACGACGCGAACAGAGCGCGGACAGGCCTAACGCCGATCGATGCACATACAGGGGAACGCATGCCAGGAAGACGACTGAACGCGCGCGCCGTGACGGCGGCGGTCATCGGCAACGCGCTGGAGTGGTACGACTTCACCGTGTTCGGTTTCATGACGGTCGTCATCGCCCGCTTGTTCTTTCCGGGCGACAGCGAATACGCGTCGATTCTTCTGACCACCGCGACCTTCGGCGTCGCGTTCGTGATGCGGCCGGTCGGCGGCATCGTTCTCGGTCTCTATGCCGATCGCGCGGGGCGCAAGGCGGCGCTGACGCTCGTGATCGGACTCATGACGCTGGGCATCCTGCTGCTCGCGATAGCGCCGACGTATTCCGCGATCGGCATCGGCGCGCCTATCGTCATCGTGTTCGCGCGGCTGTTGCAGGGATTCTCCGCGGGCGGCGAGTTCGGCAGTTCGACCGCGCTGCTGATCGAAGCGGCGCCGTTCTCGAAGCGCGGCTTCTACGGCAGTTTCCAGATGGCGAGCCAGGCCGCATCGCTGCTGCTCGGCGCGATCGTCGGCGCGGCGATCTCGCGCGGTCTTTCGCCCGAAGCGCTCGATGCCTGGGGATGGCGCGTGCCGTTCATCTTCGGTCTGGTGATCGGGCCGATCGGTTTGTATATCCGCCGGAACATGGCCGATACCGAAGCGTTCCTGCACGCGAAGAAGACCGCGCGCCGCGCCACGCTCGGCGAAGTGTTCAGCACGCATGGCCGCGAAGTGTTGTGCGGGCTCGGCTCGGTGATCGCGCTGACGGTGACCGTGTATGTGCTGATCGCCTATCTGCCGACCTTCGCCGTCAAGCAACTGAAGCTGCCGTTCGGGCAGTCGTTCACGGCGTTGATCGTCGGCAATCTGCTCTTGACGGTGCTTTCGCCGGTCGCGGGCGCGTGGTCGGATCGCATCGGACGCAAAGGGCTTTCGCTGTGGTCGCTCGCGATCACGCTCGTCGTGATCTATCCGCTCTTCGCGTGGCTCGCGGCGGAGCCGAGCGTGATGCGGCTCGTCATCGTGCAGGCGGTGCTGTCGATCGCGCTCTCGGGCTACTATGGGCCGTTCGGCGCGCTCATCGCCGAGCTGTTTCCGGCGCACGTGCGCTCGACGGGGCTCTCACTCGCGTACAACATCGCGGTCATGATCTTCGGCGGCTTCGGGCAGTTCATCGTGACGTGGCTCATTCGCGTCACGGGATCGCAACTCGCGCCCACCTTTTACGTGATGGGCGGGATCGTGCTCTCGTTGATCGCGGTGGCGTGCATTCCGGCGACGCGTCACGCGGACGTCGATGAAGCGCGCGATTTCACCCGCTAGGCGACATCGAATGAAAGTCATCGAAAGTGGCAAGTTCACGGCCGACCGCGCATGGGGCGCGCTCGATATCTGCGTGATGAACGGCACGTCATGCCGTCTGCACTGGACGGACAAGCCGTACAAATGGCACGTGAACGACGGTGAGGAAGTGTTCGCCGTGATGCAGGGCGAAGTGCGGATGCACGTGCGCGGCGGCGAAGGCGAGCGCGTTCTGACGCTGCGCGCGGGCGACATCTTTCACGCGCAAGCCGGCGATGAGCATTTCGCCGAACCCGTCGGCGAAGCGCGCATTCTGGTGATCGAGAAGGAAGGGAGCGTGTGAGGCCTTAGCGCTCCAGACCCGCCTTCACCAGCAACTCCGCCAGCACTTCCGTCATCCCGCCTTCATGCGCTTCGGCGCGCTCCTTCAGTTGCTTCGCGAGCTTTTCATCGAGCTTGCATGCGAACGGCACGAGGCCCTTCGCCTGATCGAGCTTGCGCTGTTCACGGCGATCGGCTTTTTGCGCGTCCGCGCCGCCCGCGCGTGCGCGGCCGCCTTGCTTCAGATCGTTGGCCAGTTTGAATGCCTTGGTCTGTTCCAGTTGAAATTTGTTCACGCGATGCTCCAGGGGCGAGGATTGAGGTCAGGGGCCGTATTGTACGGAACGCGACGACCGCGCTAGCGGCCCGTTTCCGCCAGCGCGTCGATTCGCGCACGCATGCGCCGCCAGTGCGAGCCTTCCCAGAACACGCGACGACACACGTCGCAGGTGGCGAAGCGCGTATGCCGCTCGCGCACGCCGTCGGGCACGCGGCCATCGATTTCGCCGGGCATGGCCGGTCGCAATGGCGCATTGCACATCAGGCAGAGCCGGAACGCCCGCACGTGCCGCACGAGATCGAGGCGCTCCGAGACTTCGCGGAACTGTTCGTCGGCCTGAAGCGCGCGCACATAGCAGCCGCGCAACACGTTGCGGCGCTTGAGCAATTCACGATCGCGCGTGAGCACGATGCGCGATTCGTCGTGCGCAAGCTGCTCGATTTCATCGTCGGGGAAGTTGTTGTCGTAACGGGTGTCGAAGCCCGCCAGCCGCAATAGTTGCGCGAGCCCGCCCAGGTGCGCATCGGCGATGAAGCGCAGGTCCGCCGCGCGCAGCGGTGGCCGGAGCAGCGGCGCGCCGTTCGCCGTATCCGCGGGTGCGTGATGCGCGGGATAGACCTCGATGACATCGTCCGCCTCGATCTGCGCGTCGAACCCGACCGGGCGGCCGTTGCTTACGATCAGATCGACTTCCGTGTGCGGCACGCCGAGCGCTTCGATCATGTGCTTGGTCGACGAAGACTTCGCGCACGCGCAAGCGAACGCGTGCCCGCGCAAGGGTCGAGCAAGGAAATCGTTCAGTTCGCCATGGAAGTGAAAGCGCGCCTTGACCATGCAGCCAGTATCGCATTGCGCGCCTCTGCGCGCTTTGCGTCGATATGCTCTACTGGCGCTCGGGCCGCGCGGCTTCCCGTGCGCGGCGGGCGAACACGGCAAAGGAGCACGCGAGCATGGATATCGGATTCATTGGACTGGGCGAAATGGGCGGCGCGATAGCGAGCAACGCGCTCAAGGCGGGGCATACGGTGCGCGTCTGGAATCGCTCGCGCGACAAGACACGCGCGCTCGCGGACCAGGGCGCGACGGTAGTCGATACGCCGGAGCAGGCGTTCGCCGGCGACGCCGCGTTCTCCATGCTCGCCGACGACAACGCGCTGCGCTCGGTGCTCGTCGATGGCGGTCTGCTCAAGCACGCGCCGAAGGGCCTCGTGCACGTCAACATGGCGACGATTTCGGCGGCGCTGGCCGTCGAGCTGGCCGAACTGCACGCGCAGCATGGCGTCGCGTATGTCGCCGCGCCGGTGCTCGGGCGGCCGGACGTCGCGGCGGCGGGCAAGCTCAACATTCTCGCCGCGGGCGCGAGCGATGCGATCGATCGCGTGCAGCCCGTGCTCGATGCGATCGGCCAGAAAACCTGGCGCGTCGGCAGCGAACCGCAGCACGCGAACGTGCTCAAGCTCGCGGCGAATTTCATGCTCGCATCGGCGATCGAAAGCTTCGGCGAGGCCGCGGCGCTCGTGACCGGCCACGGCATCGAAGCGCAGACGCTGCTCGACGTCATCACGAATTCGCTGTTTCCGGGTCCGGTGTATCAGGGCTACGGGAAGATGATCGCGGAGCGCCGTTACGAGCCCGCGCTCTTCAAGGCGCGGCTCGGGCTGAAGGACGTGCGTCTCGCGATCGCCGCCGGCGATGCCGTGAACGTGCCGCTGCCCGTGGCGAGCGTCGTACGCGACAACCTCGTCGATGCACTCGCGCACGGCGACGGCGAGAAGGATTTCGCCGTGCTCGGCCAGGTCGCGGCCCGTCGCGCCGGAGGCTGATTCCATTCACGCGGTGTGGCGAAGGCGGCGTTGTGCCCGAATCGGCGCGGGCAGACGGCATAATGCGAGTCCCGTTCTCTTCTCCGCCACGCCGCAATGAGCCTGCATCTCTGGTGGCTGTTCGTCGCCACTGTCTTTGTCGTTTCCGCGATTCCCGGTCCCAACATGCTGCTCGTCATGACGCACGGCGCGCGTCATGGCCTCAAGCGTTCGACGGCCACCATGGCCGGTTGTCTCACGGCGCTCGTCATCATGTTGTCGGTATCGGCGGCGGGCCTGGGCGTGTTTCTCGAAGCGTGGCCGCGTCTCTTCGATACGCTGCGTCTGATCGGCGCGGCCTATCTCGTCTGGCTGGGCGTGAAGAGCTGGCGCGCGAAAGCGAGCGCCGTCGATGTTCGCGATGACAGCGGCGCCGCGCATTCTTCCCGACGCTTCACGCTCTTTCGCAACGGCTTTCTCGTCGCGAGCAGCAATCCGAAGGCGATCCTCTTCGCGGCGGCGCTGCTGCCGCAGTTCATCGACGCGAGCCGGCCGGTCTTGCCGCAATTCGCCGTGCTCGTCTCGACTTTCGCCGTGATCGAAGTGAGCTGGTACGCCGTGTACGCGGGTCTCGGCGCGCGCATCGGCGACAAGCTGAAAAGCGCGAACGTCGCGCGGGCGTTCAACCGTTTGACGGGCGGCGTCTTCGTCGGCTTCGGCGCGATGATGGCGCTCGTGCGCCATTGACGATTCAAACGTCTGTATGAACGGGTGCACGGCTTGCTTTCGTTTGCAGTGCTTCATTCGCTTTCGAACAGACTTGCGCGGCGGGCGGGCGCATAGTGGCGCTCGTCCCGGTTCGCGGCGAACCCAGAAAAACACCTAAAAAGGAGGCGCCTCATGCATCTGTCTGTCCGACGCCCCGCTTGCGCCGCGCTTCTCGCGCTCTGTTTCGGCGTACTGGCGACGACCTCCGCGCACGCCGACGACACCCCGAGCCCCTGCGATGCGCTCAAGCGCATCGTGGCTGCCGCGCCAAATTTTTCATCGCTTTCCGCGATCGATGGCCGCGCCGTCGCGCTGCCTTACGGCGACGACGCGAAGTGCGCCGCATCGCAGACGAACTATCGATGCACGTGGACGCCGCACGGCGGCGCCAGCGCCGACGCGCTGCAGGGTGTCGCGGCGGACATCGCATCGTGTCTGCCCGACGCGACGCACGACCAGAATTCGCCCGCGCGCCAGCATTTCTATCTGGGCGCACGCGGCGCGCGCACCGAGATCACGGCGGCGCAGGCGGGTTCGAACAAGTTGAAACTCGAAATCTACGGTTCCCGGTGAGGCCATTGTGAGCAAGCGCATCCTCATAGCCGATGACGACGACGATGCGCTTTCCGGCCTCGCGAATCTGCTGACCGGCATGGGCCACGAAGTGGCGCTCGCGGCGAACGGCGCGCAAGCCGTCGAAGTCGCCGCGCAGTTCGATCCGGAAGTCGTGATTCTCGATCTCGGCATGCCGCTCGTCGACGGCCTCGCGGCGGCGCGCGCGCTGCGTGCATTGCCGAACGGCCACGCGAGAATGCTGGTCGCGCTGACGGGCTGGGGACAGCCGCAGCATCGGGAAATGACGCTCGACGCCGGTTTCGATGTCCACCTTGTCAAACCGATATCCGCCGATCAACTGCAATTCATTCTGTCGATGATGCAGCCCTGATTTGTATCGATCAGGCGCGTCGGTCTGCTGCAACACGCGATGTTGCGACGCACCAATATTATTGGTATATTTACTCCTGTCTCCTCCATGTCTCCACTGATATGGATTCAGCCCGCCAGCTTTGGCGGGCTTTTTTTCGTCCGTACGGTTTAATGTTGCGCTGCACCGACGGACGCAAAAAAGGCCGATCCGCTGTGGAGCGAATCGGCCTTGCTAGTTTGCTGCTGCTTGATCAGCGGGCGAGACCCGTCTCTTCGTCCGCGCCGATCGCCAGATTCATGCACTGGATCGCCGCGCCCGACGCGCCCTTGCCGAGATTGTCCAGCCGCGCAACCGTCACGAAGCGCTCGTCGTTGCCGAACACGAAGATATCGACGCGATTCGTGTCGTTGCAGGCTTGAACATCGAAGAAACCGTCGTCGAGATTGCTCTCGGCATCGAACGGCATCACGCGCACGAACGGCTCGTTGTTGTAATACTCGGCGAGCATGTCGCGCACGTCCTGCGGTTTCGCACGTCGCGAGAGCTGGTCCGGCGAGAAATACGTCGTCACCGCGAGACCTTTCAGGAACGGGCCGACGATCGGCGTAAAGATCGGCGCGCGCGCGAGGCCCGTGCGCACCGACATTTCCGGCAGATGCTTGTGCGTCAGACCCAGCGCGTACGCACGCGGACTCATGAGTCGTTCGTTGCCGCCCGCTTCGAACTCCGCGATCATCTTCTTGCCGCCGCCGCTGTAGCCGGTGATCGAATAGGCATGCGCGTCGAAGTCGGCGGGAACGAGGCCGCCCGCGACGAGCGGTTGCACCGACAGCACGAACGCCGACGCGTGGCAGCCCGGCACGGCGATGCGTTTCGACGTGCGCAGACGCTCGCGCTGCGCGCGCGTGAGCTCGGGCAGGCCGTACGCCCAGTCGTCCTGCGTGCGGAAAGCGGTGCTCGCGTCGATCATCACGGTGCGCGTGTTGTCCTTATCGACGAGCGAGACCGATTCGCGCGACGCGACATCCGGCAGGCACAGGAACGTCACGTCCGACGCGTTGATGAGCCGGCGGCGCTCCTCGATGTCCTTGCGCTTCGCTTCTTCGATACGCAACACCTCGATGTCACGGCGCTGCGACAGATATTCGAAAATCTTCAGGCCGGTGGTGCCTTCCTGTCCGTCGACAAATACTTTCGTGGTCATCTCGATCTCGCTGGTTCGTGCGGGCGCTCGCCGCAAAACCGACATTTTAGTGCGATTCCGAGACGGGCTGATGTCCACCGTCTTCGACGCCGCTCCGATTGCCGATCCAGCGCGCCGTCACCGCGGCGATGCGCGCGCCGAAGACCTTCGCCGTTTCGAGATCGCCGGGCGGCGGCGCTTCGTCCGGCGAGGCGTCAGCGGGCGATTGCGTCAGGAGGCCCGTAAAGCCGCCGACGAAGTTCAGATCGTTGCGCGTGGCAGCCTTCGTGTTCGAAGGCATCATGCCGGTGCCGATCCAGACCATGCCGTGCTGCATCGCCAGCGTGACGAAATAGGAGATGGTCAGGAATTTGTCGCCGTTCATGTGGGCCGAATTGGTGAATCCGGCCGCGATCTTGTCCTTCCATTTCTGCGCGAACCAGGGCTTCGAACTCGCGTCGGCGAACTTCTTGAAGTCGGCGGACGGCCCGCCCATGTAGGTCGGCGCGCCGAACACGATGGCGTCGGCGGCGTCCAGTTCGGCCCAGGCGGCATCGTCGAGTTCGGCGACGGCGATCAGTTTCACGTTCGCGCCGGCGTCGGTCGCGCCGCCGAGCACCGCCTCCGCGACCTTCTTCGTGTGGCCGTAGCCGCTGTGATAAACGATGATGATGTTCGGCATGGTCTCCCCGAGTCGTTCCTGCGCCGCGCCGCGCACGCGTGCCTTGCGGACGGTCCGGGCCAGTCTAGCAAAGACAATTTTTCACCGAGCGACGTGAGCGCACGGTTCTCGACTTCAGATTAGCGGCCGTATGTGAACGTGAGCTGTGCGCTGGCGATCGTCATCGTGCGGATTTCGTGCTCGAACATGAGCGCGGGCGTGCCCTGACGCAGGCGCAGATCGGCGCTGTCGAGCGCGTAAACAGTCACGATATAGCGATGCGGCTTGCCGGGCGGCGGGCACGGGCCGCCGTAGCCTTCCGTATCCCAGTCGTTGCGCGCTTCGATCGCGCCCATCTTGCGCAGCGCCCCCGACGCGCTCGCGTTGTTCGCCAGGCGATCCGTGCCGATCGGGATGCCCGCGACCGCCCAGTGCCACCAGCCGCGTCCGGGCGCATCGGGATCGAAGATCGTCACGGCGAAGCTGCGGGCATTTGCGGGTGCGCCATGCCAGGAAATCTGCGGCGAGCGATTGCCGCCCTTGCACTCGGACTGATCGAAAAGCAGATCGCGCCCGATCGTCTTGCCCGGCGCGAGATCCGTGCTGGTCACGGTGAAAGCGGGGTCGGCGGCAGCCTCGTGCGAATTCGCGAAAAACGCCGCCGCCATGGCGATTAAGAGCACTGATGCGGCAAGGCCAGTCGAACTCACGCGTCGCCCGGAGAGGCGCATGGGCTGAACTCCTGTCAGTATCGTCGCGCGTTATAGCAGCGTTTCGCCGGCTGCAACGATGTTTTTTGTCTCATGATGCGCTTCGTACCAGCTTGCAGTTTAACATTGCAACAAAGCATTAAAGCTTTACATCCTTGAGACTTTACCGATGGCGCGTTGCGCGCCCAGCGGTTTGGACGTAGCACGCAGCGCCTTGACGGCGATGACTTCTGACTCTATTGAACGTAGAAATGAGTAATTCGACGCAGATTCGCGCGGCAACTAATCGACCGAAATACAGGAGAAGTTAAATGAGCCAGCGAATAAAAGTCATCATCGCCGACGATCATCCCGTCATTCTGTTTGGCGCGGCACAGGCGCTCAACAAGTTTCCGGAAGTGGACGTCATTGGTCAGGCGCGCCAGTCGACCGAACTCATCCAGTTGCTTCAGAAGGAGTCATGCGATGTCCTCGTCACCGATCTCGCCATGCCCGGCGGCTCGTACGGCGACGGCATGCCCCTGCTCGGTTATATCGGCCGGCAATTCCCGCGGGTGAAGCTTGTCGTGCTCACCATGCTCGAGAATCCGGCCTTGCTCAAACGTTTGCGCGAAGTGGGCGTGATGTCGATCATCAACAAGGCCGACGACATGAACCACATCGGCTGGGCTATCCAGCATGTCATGCGCGGGCAGGAATACCTCGGGCCGTCCGTGAAGGCGGCGCTCGACAGCATGGGGCTCAGTTCGAGCGGGCAGCAACGCAGCGTGATCCTGTCCAAGCGCGAACTCGAAGTGGTGCGCCTGTTTGTCTCGGGCATGACGATCACGGAAATCGCGGGACAATTGCGGCGCAGTATCAAAACCATCAGCACGCAAAAGAACACCGCAATGCGAAAACTCGGCATCGAGCGCGATTCCGAATTGTTTCAGTACGCGCAAAGTAACGGGCTAATGAATCTTTCGGCATATTCCGGCGACGGTTCGCTCGACGATTCGCTTCCTAATCCGAATTCGCTATAGGCGATTTTGCTTGCCGAATAAAAAAGCCGCTGATTTCGATCAGCGGCTTTTTGTTTATCGCTTGCTTCGCGGACGTTAATACTTATTGCGGCGCAGCGTTCGCGCCGCCGTGCGCAGCAGACCATTCCGCCGGCGCGTGCAGGAATTTCTCGACTTCATCTAGCGTCTTCGACTCGAAGTAGCCTTGCTCCTTCGCGACGCGCAGCACGTCCCACCAGGTGGCGAGCGCGTGCAGATCGACGTCGATGTCCTTCAACACCGACACGCTCTCCTTGAAGATGTTGTAGTGGAAGAGCACGAAGCAGTGATTCACCGTCGCGCCCGCCGTGCGCAGCGCATTGATGAAGTTGATCTTGCTGCGGCTGTCCGTGGTCAGGTCTTCTACCAGCAGCACGCGCTGGCCTTCGGTCAGCAAACCTTCGATCTGCGCATTGCGGCCGAAACCCTTCGGCTTCTTGCGGACGTATTGCATCGGCACCATCAGGCGGTCGGCGATCCAGGCGGCGAACGGGATGCCCGCGGTCTCGCCGCCGGCGACGGCGTCGATCTGCTCGTAGCCGACATCGCGCAGAATCGTCGCTTCGGCCATCTCCATCAGGCCGCGGCGCACGCGCGGATACGAGATCAGCTTGCGGCAGTCGATATACACCGGGCTCGCCCAGCCGGACGTGAAGATGTACGGTTTTTCCGCGTTGAAGTGCACCGCCTGCACTTCGAGCAGCATCTTGGCGGTGGTGTCGGAGATCGTCTGGCGATCGAAGCCTGTCATGGGCGAATCCTTGGACTTGTGTGGCGCTTGAAGAAGCGGGAGGCGGCCGCGAGGGCCTTTGGCGCATGATTCGATGCAGAACACGCCTTTTGGACGACGTTTTCGCACTCACTGCGCGCGTAGCCCGCCATTTTACCCGAGCGGACGAATGCGGGCGAGAGGGCTTTTTTCGACCGATTGAACGATTCGGGCGCTCGCGCTTACACTCCCGGCACTTTCCGCAGAACGCTCCGATGACGCCCGCTTCCTCTTCCACTGCCTCCGAGCCGCTTTCCCGCCACGCATTGCAGGCGCTCGTCGCGTCGATGCTCGGCTACGCGATGGACGGTTTCGACCTGCTGATCCTCGGCTTCATGCTGCCCGCGATCGCCGCCGATCTGCATCTCACGCCCGCGCAATCCGGCGCGCTCGTCACGTGGACGCTCGCCGGTGCGGTCGCGGGCGGCGTCGTGTTCGGCATGCTGTCCGATTACTTCGGCCGCGTGCGCATGCTGACCTGGACGATTCTCGTGTTCGCCGTCTTCACCGGCTTGTGCGCGCTCGCGCAGGGCTACGGCGATTTGCTGATCTATCGCACCATCGCCGGAATCGGGCTGGGCGGCGAGTTCGGGATCGGCATGGCGCTCGTCGCCGAGGCGTGGCCCGCGCGGCTGCGGGCGCGCGTGTCGTCGTATGTGGGGATCGGCTGGCAAATGGGCGTGCTCGCCGCCGCGCTCATCACGCCGATGCTCCTGCCCGTGATCGGCTGGCGCGGCATGTTCGCAGTCGGGCTGTTGCCGGCGGTCGTTTCGTTCTTCGTGCGGCGACATGTGGACGAGCCCGCGCTGTTCACCGAACGCCGCGCGGCCGCCAAAGCCGACACTGCCCGCAAGCTGCCGCTCAGGCGTCTTTTCGACGACGCCCGCACCGCGCGCGCGAGTCTCGGCGTGATCATCCTGTGCTCGGTGCAAAACTTCGGCTACTACGGGTTGATGATCTGGCTGCCGAGTTACCTGTCGAAGACCTTCGGCTACTCGCTGACGAAATCCGGTCTATGGACCGCGGCCACCGTGCTCGGCATGGCGTTCGGCATCTGGCTGTTCGGCCTGGCGGCGGATCGCTTCGGACGCAAACCGGCGTTTCTTGTCTATCAGTTCGGCGCGGTCGCGATGGTGTTCGTCTATTCCAGTCTGACGAGCCCGGCGGCGCTCCTGATCGGCGGCGCGGTGATGGGCGTGTTCGTGAACGGCATGCTCGGCGGCTACGGCGCGCTGATCTCCGAGATCTATCCGACGGAAGCGCGCGCAACCGCGCAAAACGTGCTGTTCAATATAGGACGCGCGGTGGGTGGACTCGGTCCGGTCGCGGTCGGTGCGCTGGCGGCGCGTTATTCGTTCGCGGTGGCGCTCGCGTTTCTCGCATCGATCTATCTGTTCGATGTCGTCGCGACGCTCTTTCTGATCCCGGAAAAACGCGGCGCCGAACTCGACTGAACGCGGAGTCGTCGGACGAAATTGCGCTGAAACGTTGCATCGCGTCATTTCAGGCGCGCGGTGTACACTGAACGTCCCAAAAAAAACCAAAGGTTCTGTCCGCTCGTTCGATCCCGACGAGCGGCACGCCGCGTCTATCCGACGCGCCGAGCCCATGAAAATTGGTCCATCGATTCACATTCCCGCATTCATTGCAGCACGGTCGACGGCGGTGTGAACCCTGTTCAAATAATTCTCAAACGTCTCAGGTCAAATCATGGACGAACAACTGAAGCAAAGTGCCCTCGCGTATCACCAGAATCCCCGTCCCGGCAAGATTTCGGTTACTCCGACCAAGCCGCTTTCCAACCAGCTCGACCTCTCGCTCGCCTATTCGCCGGGCGTCGCGGCCGCGTGCATGGCGATCTACGATGAGCCGCTCGACGCGCAGAAGTACACGTCGCGTGCGAACCTCGTCGGCGTCGTGACGAACGGCACGGCCGTCTTGGGCCTCGGCAATATCGGCCCGCTCGCGGCCAAGCCGGTGATGGAAGGCAAGGGATGCCTTTTCAAGAAGTTCGCGGGCATCGACGTGTTCGATATCGAGCTGGCGGAAACCGATCCGGACAAGCTCGTCGATGCGATCGCGATGCTCGAACCCACGCTGGGCGGCATCAACCTCGAAGACATCAAGGCGCCGGAATGCTTCTATATCGAAAAGAAGCTGCGCGAGCGCATGAAGATTCCCGTTTTCCATGACGATCAGCACGGCACGGCGATCATCGCGTCGGCGGCGATTCTCAACGGGCTGAAAGTGGTCGGCAAGAAGCTGGACGAAGTGAAGCTCGTCTGCTCCGGCGCGGGCGCGGCGGCGATCGCATGTCTGGACCTGCTCGTTCACCTCGGCCTGAAGAAGTCGAACACGCTCGTGATCGATTCGAAGGGCGTGATCTACGAAGGCCGCGGCAATCTGGACGCATCGAAGGAGCGCTATCAGGCGAGCACCGACGCGCGCACGCTCGCCGACGCCATGCACGGTTGCGACGTGTTCCTCGGCTGTTCGAGCGCGGGCGTGCTGAAGGCGGAAATGGTCGAGACGATGGCCGACAAGCCGCTGATTCTCGCGCTGGCGAATCCGGAACCGGAAATCCGTCCGGAAGAAGCGAAGCGCGTGCGTCCGGACTGCATCGTCGCGACGGGCCGTTCGGATTATCCGAATCAGGTCAACAACGTGCTGTGCTTCCCGTTCATTTTCCGCGGCGCGCTCGACGTGGGCGCGACGACGATCACCGAGGAAATGAAGCTCGCGTGCGTGCGCGCGATCGCCGAACTCGCGGAAGAAACCGATCAGGGCGATGAAGTTGCAAAGGCTTATGAAGGCCATTCGCTGGAATTCGGTCCGGAATATCTGATTCCGAAGCCTTTCGATCCGCGCCTCATCATCAAGATCGCGCCGGCCGTGGCGCAAGCCGCGATGGATTCGGGCGTCGCGACGCGTCCGATCAAGGACATGGACGCGTATCGCGAGACGCTCGGCGCCACGGTGTATCGCACGGGCATGGTGATGCGTCCGGTGTTCACGGCGGCGAAGGCGGCGCCGGCGCGCATCGCGTTCGCGGAAGGCGAGGACGAGCGCGTGCTGCGCGCCGCGCAGTTCGTGCTGCTGGAGAAGATCGCGAAGCCGATCATCATCGGCCGTCCGGCTGTCGTCGAAATGCGTCTGCAGAAGATGGGCTCGAAGCTGAAGCCGGGCGTCGATTTCGAGATCGTGAATCCGGAAGACGATCCGCGTTATCAGAAGAGCTGGCAGGCGTATCACGAGATCGCCGCGCGTCAGGGCGTGACGCCCGAAAGCGCGAAGGCCGCGCTGCGCAAGTTCAACACGCTGATCGGCGCGATCCTGGTTCACACGGGCGATGCGGACGGGATGATCTGCGGTCTCATCGACACGTATCAGGATCACCTGAAGTTCATCGATCAGGTGCTCGGCAAGGCGGAAGGCGCGAACAACTTCGCGGCGATGAATTTGCTGATGCTGCAAGGGCGCAATCTGTTCATCAGCGACACGTACGTCAACGAGACGCCGACGCCCGAGCAACTCGCCGACATGACGATTCTGGCGGCGCGCGAGATCGAGCGTTTCGGGATTCAGCCGAAGGTTGCGCTGGTGTCGAATTCGAACTTCGGCAGCGTGCAGAGCGCGTCGAGCAAGCGCATGGCGGAAGCGCGCAAGCTGATCGCCGAGCGTGCGCCCGACCTCGAAATCGATGGTGAAATGCACGGCGATGCGGCGCTTTCCGAAGCCGTGCGAAAGGCTTCGTTCCCGGGGACCACGTTGCACGGCGAAGCGAATCTGCTGATCATGCCGAACGTCGAAGCGGCGAACATCACGTACAACCTGCTCAAGATGGTGAGCGGCGAGGGCGTGACCGTCGGGCCGATCCTGCTCGGTGCTGCGAAGCCTGTGCATATCCTGACGCCGGCCGCGACCGTGCGGCGGATCATCAATATGACGGCGGTGGCGAGCGCGAATGCGCGTGTAGCGAAGTAACGAGACGTCGCGTCAGAAAGACGAACGGCGATCCGGGAGACCGGATCGCCGTTTTTTTGGCCGATGAAAAAGGCGGTCCGTTTTCACGAACCGCCTTCGAGCGTGAAGCAACGAGAATTACGCGACCTGCCGTTTTTCCCCGCCTTCGTTACTCCGCCAGCGCGCGAGCAAGGCATTCCACTTGATCTTCGCGGCCTTGACGTTGTTTTCCTTGACGTGGCCGTAGCCGCGCATCGAATCGGGAAGATTCGCGAGTTCTACAGCGAGCGACAGTTTCTGCTCCGTGAGTCCGCCGATCAGCTCACGCACCAACGCCTCGTACTCGCCGATCAACGCGCGCTCCATCTTCCGCTCTTCCGTGCGGCCGAACGGATCCAGCGCCGTTCCGCGCAGGAACTTCAGCTTCGCGAGCACGCGCATCGCGGACATCATCCACGGACCGTACTGCTTCTTCACAAGATGCCCATGCGCATCCTTCTTCGAAAGACTCGGCGGCGCGAGATGCATCTTGATCTTCCAATCGCCTTCGAAACTCGCGCGAATCTTATCGAGGAACACCGGATCGGCATACAGACGCGCGACTTCGTATTCGTCCTTGTACGCCATCAGCTTGTGCAGATTCTTAGCGACGGCCTCGGTCAGCGGATATTGCCCGTCGCCCGCGCCCAACCCGGCTTCCTTCGCGCGCACTTCCGCAACCAGCCGTCCGTATCGCGCTGCGTAGGCCGTGTTCTGATACTTCGCGAGATAGTCGAGCCGCTTGTCGATGAGCGTGTCGAGCGCCTTCGGCGTATGCAGCGCGATGACCTTGCCCGGCGCTGCCTGCGCGCCATGCTGTGCATCCGCGAGACGACGCACGGCTTCCGGATCGTGCGCCGCGCGACGGCCCCATTCGAACGCCGCGAGATTCTTCTCGACCTGCACCGCATTCAGTTCGATGGCGCGTACCAGCGACTCATGGAGCAGCGGCACCCAACCCTTCTGCCACGCGAAGCCGAGTACGAACGGATTCGTGTAGATCGCATCGCCCATCAGCGCGACGGCGAAGCGGTTCGCATCGACGAGCGCGACATGCTCGCCCGCGGCCGCGCGAATATCCGCCTCCGCGCTCGCGCCCGGAAAACTCCAGTTCGGGTTCTTGATGAATTCGGCGGTCGGCGTCTGCGCGCTGTTCACGACGACGCGCGTGTGATCGGGCTGCATCCGCGAGCCGCATTCGTTGCTCGCGGTGACGATCGCATCGCAACCGATGACGAGATCCGCTTCGCCCATCGCGATACGCGTCGCGTGGATATCGGTCGGACGGTTGGCGATCTGCACGTGGCTCATCACGGCGCCGCCTTTCTGCGCGAGCCCGGTGACGTCGAGCACGGTGACGCCTTTCTGCTCCAGATGCGCAGCCATGCCGAGCAGCGCGCCGATCGTCACGACGCCGGTTCCGCCGACGCCCGTGACCAGCACGCCATACGGCCGTCCGATCTCCGGAAGTTCGGGCGTGGGCACGGACGGCATCGCATCGCTCTCGACGCTCGTCGCCTTCGGCTTCTTCAACTGGCCGCCTTCCACCGTCACGAAGCTCGGGCAGAAGCCGTTCAGACACGAATAGTCCTTGTTGCACGTCGACTGGTTGATCTGCCGCTTCGTGCCGTACTCGGTATCGAGCGGCTCGACGGACAGGCAATTCGACTTCACCGAGCAATCGCCGCAGCCTTCACACACCGCTTCGTTGATGACGACGCGCTTAGCCGGATCGGGGAATGCGCCGCGCTTGCGACGACGACGCTTCTCGGTCGCGCAGGTCTGGTCGTAGATCAGGATCGATGTGCCCGCCACTTCGCGCAATTGACGCTGGATTTCGTCCAGCTTGTCGCGATGATGCACGTCGATGCCCGGCGCGAGTCCGACGCTCGCCGTGTACTTCTCCGGCTCATCCGTCACGATGACGATTTTCGCCGCGCCTTCCGCCGCCAGTTGATGCGTGATCTGCGGCACGGTCAGCACGCCATCGACGGGCTGACCGCCGGTCATCGCGACGGCATCGTTATAGAGAATCTTGTAGGTGATGTTCACCTTCGCCGCGATCGCCGCGCGGATCGCGAGCAGGCCCGAATGGAAATACGTGCCATCGCCGAGGTTCGCGAAAACGTGCTTGTCGTTCGAGAACGGCGACTGGCCGACCCACGCCACGCCTTCGCCGCCCATCTGGCTGAACGTGCTCGTGTTGCGGTCCATCCAGACTGTCATGTAGTGACAGCCGATGCCCGCCATCGCGCGCGAGCCTTCCGGCACGTTCGTCGACGTGTTGTGCGGACAGCCCGAGCAGAACCACGGCTTGCGCTCCGCCTCGACACGCGGCCGCGCGAGCGACCGTTCCTTCGCCTCGATCACGGCGATGCGCGTCGCGATGCGCGCGCGCACATCGGCGGGCAAATCGAATTTGTCGAGGCGCGTGGCGATGGCCTTCGCGATGATCGCGGGCGACAGCTCATAGTGCGCGGGCAGAAGCCAGTTGCCCATCGGCACGGACCATTCGCCGCCGGCGCCGTCTTTTTCGTCGAACTTGCCGTACACGCGCGGACGTTGCGCATCCGGCCAGTTGTAAAGCTCTTCCTTGATCGCGTATTCGAGAATCTGTCGCTTCTCTTCGACGACCAGAATTTCCTCCAGCCCGCGCGCGAATTCATGCGCGCCTTGCGCTTCGAGCGGCCACACGCAACCGACCTTGTAGAGACGGATGCCGATTTGCGAGCACGTCGCGTCATCGAGACCGAGATCGGTCAGCGCCTGACGAACGTCGAGATAGGCTTTGCCGCCAGTCATGATGCCGAAGCGCGCGTGCGGCGAATCGATTTCCACGCGGTCCAGCTTGTTCGCGCGCACGTACGCGAGCGCGGCGTACCACTTGTAGTCGAGCAGACGCGCTTCCTGCACGAGCGGCGGATCCGGCCAGCGGATGTTCAGGCCGCCATCGGGCATCGCGAAATCGGTCGGGAGCACGATCTTCGTGCGATGCGGATCGATATCCACCGAAGCCGACGACTCGACGACATCCGTCACGCATTTCATCGCGACCCACAGGCCGGAGTAGCGCGACATCGCCCAGCCGTGCAGGCCGAAATCGAGATATTCCTGCACGTTCGACGGAAACAGCACCGGCAGCCCGCACGCCTTGAACACGTGCTCGGACTGATGCGCGAGCGTCGATGATTTCGCGGCGTGATCGTCGCCGGCGAGCACCAGAACGCCGCCGTGTTGCGCCGATCCGGCGGAATTGCCATGCTTGAAGACATCGCCCGAACGATCGACGCCCGGACCTTTGCCGTACCACATCGAGAACACGCCGTCGTATTTGGCGCTCGGGTACAGGTTGACTTGCTGCGAGCCCCACACGGCGGTGGCGGCGAGATCTTCGTTCACGCCCGGCTGAAACACGACCTGATGGCCGGCGAGATGCTTCTTCGCCTTCCAGAGTGACTGGTCGAGACCGCCGAGGGGAGAACCGCGATAGCCGGAGATGAATCCGGCGGTGTTGAGGCCAGCGGCCTTGTCGCGCTCTTGCTGCAGCATCGGCAGGCGCACCAGGGCCTGGATGCCGCTCATATAGGCGCGGCCGCGTTCGAGCGTGTATTTGTCGTCGAGCGTGACGGATTTCAACGCGGCTTCTAGCGAAGCTCTTTGTTCTGCGTCTAGCGGGGCGTTCATTATGTGTATTCCTCCACCCGAGGTTTGGGATCACCAAAGCATGTTTCGGGCCGTCGCGTCTTGTGAACGCGTAGGCCGGGACTACCAGTTTGCCGGTGCAATGATCTTTCAGGCACTGGTACAAACCCGTTAAAAATTCCTCACTTAGCCGCGCTTTGCGTCAATTCCTTGACGATTTGACCGTCATCAAGAGGGTTTTGTTACAGCATGTAAATTCGACCGATCCACGGAACCCTGCCGTTCATCCCTGTCTAAAATGACGCTTCCGGAACTTCCGTGCCAATTTTCTGTGCACGCTTTGAGTTTCGGAAGCGAGTTGTACTTTGCAGTTAGAAGGAGATAACGATGAAACAACGCCACATCCAGAATTTCTTGGTCGTTTCGGCGGCTTTTTTCGCCATCAGCGCGCCTGTCGGCGGCGCACGGGCGAATAATGGCTCGCCGTTCGGGGCGTCGTCGGTTGCACAGGTCGCGCAAGTGCGCGTTCAGTCGGTTAAGGCGGGTGCTGAAAAGCGCCGCGAATCGGAAAGCAGCGACGACGAGACGGCGGGCTGACCCGCTCATCGCGGTCCGTATCGACCAAACGGGCCGCCAGAAAGAACAAAGGGACATGGGCCTTCGCGGTCCATGTCCCTTTTTTGATGCGTGCGTTTCGGAACGCGATCAGCTCGCGGTGGTGTCCTTCAGCACGCCACGGCGCATCTGATCCAGTTCGATCGACTCGAACAGCGCCTTGAAGTTACCTTCGCCGAAGCCCTGATTGCCCTTGCGCTGAATGATCTCGAAGAAGATCGGCCCGATCTGGTTCTCCGTGAAGATCTGCAGCAGGATTTCGTCTTTGGTGCCGTCGATCAGAATCTTGCGCTTCTTCAACTCCGCGACCGTTTCGCAATGGCCGGGCACGCGCCGATCGACCAGCTCGTAATACGTGTCGATGGTGTCGAGCAGGGCGATCTTCGCGCCGCGCAGGCCGTCGACGGTGCTGTAGATATCGCCCGTGCCGAGCGCGATGTGCTGAATGCCTTCGCCGTGATACGCGTCCAGATATTCCTGAATCTGGCCCGCGGTTTCCGAGCCTTCCTCGTTGATCGGAATGCGGATTTTGCCGCACGGTGACGTCATTGCCTTTGACTTCACCGCCGTGACCTTGCCTTCGATATCGAAATAGCGGACTTCGCGGAAGTTGAAGAGACGCTCGTAGAACTCCGCCCATTCGACCATGCGACCGCGGTGCACGTTATGCGTCAGGTGATCGATGTAGGTGAGTCCGTGGCCCACCGGGTTTTGCTCCGCGCCCGGAATCGGCTCGAAATCGACGTCATAAATGCTGATATCGCCGATGCTGCCCGGCTGCGCGCCGTTCTTGCCGCGCCAACGGTCGACGAAGTAGATCAGCGAATCGCCGATTCCCTTGATTGCCGGGATGTTCAGCTCCATCGGGCCATTCTTGTTGTCGAAGCCCCATGCGCCGAGTTCGAGCGCGCGCTTGTACGCCTTGGCGGCATCGGCGACGCGGAAGGCGATCGCGCAGATCGACGGACCGTGCAGGCGCGCGAAGCGCTGCGCGAACGAATCCGGCTCGGCGTTGACGATGAAGTTGATTTCGCCCTGGCGGTAAAGCGTCACGTCCTTATGACGATGCTTTGCGATCGCGGTGAAGCCCATCTGCTCGAACAGTTTGCCGAGCGCGACCGGATCCGGCGCGGTGTATTCGATGAACTCGAAGCCGTCGGTGCCGACGGGATTCTCCCAGGTCGTTGCGGTCATGCGTGTCTCCTGATTTAGATGCGGCGCGATGTGCGCGACGTGGAGACAGTTTAGTCAGGTGGCGCTGGCAAAAACTTGCGAAACTAATCGGAGATTCATAAGATTGCGCACGATGCTGCCAATCGAGAGCGGCATGGAGCTACAAAATGGCCGAGCTCGAACTGGACACGATCGACCGCCGCATTCTGGCGATTCTTCAGGAAAATGGACGGCTATCGAATCAGGAAATCGCGGATCGCGTGAATCTGTCGCCGAGCCCGTGTCTGCGGCGCATTCGGCGGCTGGAGGAGATCGGCGTGATTCGCGGTTATGTCGCGCTCCTCGACGCGAAGAAGCTGGGGCTGGGTCTGCTCGCCTACATCAACGTGCGTCTGGAAAAGCGCGGCGGCATGCAGGCGGCGGCGGGCACGCCGAAAGCGCCGACGCACGGCGATCTCTTTCGTGAAGCGGTGCGTTCATGGCCGGAAGTCGTCGCCTGCGACGCGATGACCGGCGAGATGGATTTTCTGCTGCGCGTTCAGGTGCGCGACATGGATGATTTCTCGCGCTTCGTGCAGGACGAGTTGCTGCACCATCCGTCCGTGATCGATGTGCGCTCGAGCTTCTCGCTGGAACGCATCAAGGAGACGACGGTTTTGCCGCTGCGTTAAAACGACGAAGGGCGGTCAAAGCCGCCCTTGTTGGTCCCGCTCGCAGCGCATTCCCGCGCTGTTCCTGAGAAGAGTTACGCGACGGCCGCTGCCGGCATGAACGCCTGAAAGACCTGCGACGCGCGTTGCGCCTGGCGCTTGATCGCGTAGTCGAATACGGCCGCCTGCTCCTGAAGCATTTCGGCCACGATGCTGGTCTGGTCTGCTGGCGCGAGCGAGAGATAGGCATCCGCTTCGCCGTAAGCGTATTCGATCTTCATGCCCGACTTTTTCGCGATATGCATCATGGTCGAGTTGCGCGACAGGCAGTGCATATAGAGCACCGATACCTGCGTGTTGCGGCTGCGCATGGCGGCGCGCTCGAACAGCTTCGAACCGATGCCGCGGCCGCGCGCGCTTTCGAGCACCGAGACGCCGAATTCGGCAGTGCGCTTGTCGCCCTCGGCGGGCAAATACGCTAGATGGCCGACGCCGATCAATTCCAGGGCGCCGCCGAACACGCCGAACACCTTGTCGTTCGAGAAGTTGATGTTGCGCACATAGTTCTCGATGACGTGATCCGGCACGACCTGCCCGAAGCGCAGGAGACGGTCGTCTTCGTCGAGAGCCAGAAAGTGCGTGAGGAGACGCTCACGATCTGCCGAGGACAGTTCGCGGACGAGAACCGGCATACGCGCGTCTTTGAGAGGCTGATCGTGCGCGACGATCGGCTCGGCAGTGCGGTTGATGATCAGTTCCATGGTCGTTTCTCCTTCGTTCGTCATGCAGCATGCTGCAAAGCAAAACGAATTTTAGCCGATTACGGAGAAACGGATACGGGAAAACCCTTAAAACGGCCTAGACGGCACGTTCTAAACAGCTACTGAAAACGATTAGATCGTATAAAAATCAATAACTTAATGAGTCATCACAAACGCAACGATTTACCGGCCAGTCGGTTTTTTGTGCTGCAACATCGAACTATTCGACATTGAGGCCGTTTTCGATCATGTCGACGACTTGCTCGGCGAACTCGCTGTAGCCCAGCTTGCCGCCCGGCTTGAGCCACGTGAACGTCCAGTTGATCATGCCGAAGACCATCATGGTCAGCGCAGTCTGGTTGTCCTTGGTTGCCCGTTTCGGATAAGCCCGCGCGAGTTGACGCGCGAACGCCGCCACGATGTCGCGCTGACGATCGAGGACGATTTCGCGCTGCGCCTCCTCCAGATACTTCACATCATTCAGAAGCGCGACGTGCCGGCTGTGCGATGTCTCGTATTCGGCGAGAAACGCGCGCACGAGATCGGCGAAAGCCTCGCGTTCGCTCAGTCCGCGCCGCTGGCTGGCGCCTTCCACTTCCGCGATGATCAGCATCAGCCGCTTGGTGTAGCGGTCGAGCAGATCGAAGAGGATCGCTTCCTTGCTCACGTAATAGTGATAGAGGCGCGCCTTCGACGTGCCGCTCGCGGCGGCGAGATCGGCCATCGACGTGCTGGGATAGCTCGTCTGGGCGAATTTCGCGGCGGCGAGTTCGAGGATCTGTTCGCGTTGCGTCTCGTGATCGGGCGCTTTGGTACGGGCCATGTGTTCGGAAAGTGCGTTCTTATAGGTATGGATTCAGCGGCGCAGTTCGGCCTGACTGATTTCGGACGGCGTGCCGCGAATTTTAAGCCGTCCCGCCGTGACGAGTTCGCGGCAGCGCCAGAATGCGACGGAATCGGAAAGCATGAAATCGAAGCGCTGTCCCATTGCCGCGCCGGCGATCTGACGCGCCGGTATCCATTCGGGACCGGCGAGATCGAGCAAGGCTTCGTCGATATCGATCCACGTTCCCGAAACGAGCATGTTGTCGCGCAGGCGGCGTGTGTCGGCGCTGGCGTATTTCGCTTCCTGCCACTCGAGCGCGAGCCGGCTGATGCGCAGCACGGAAATCGGCGCGACGGTCGGCAGTTTCGCGAGAAGTTGCTTCGGTGAAAACATGCCGACGGCCGTCGCACGGTCTTCGCGGCCGACGCGCTCGGGATCGCTTTCGCCGGTCGCAATCGTCAGATCGTCGTGAGCGAGTTTCGCTTCGTTCAGGCGCTGCGGCACGTTGCGCAGATGATAGGCGACCCGTCGCAGCGTGAGCTGATCGGCCGCGCTCTGGCCGTGCCACACGACGATCTGATCGTCGCCGCGTGCGAGGCGCCCGAACAGCGCTTGCTGTTCTTCGAGCTCGCCTTCGAAGTCGATGGCGCTGTTCAGAACCTGACGCCAGAACGTGGCGCGCGCGAGCGGCGATTCGTCGATGTCCCTGATCGGACCGACGGCGAGATCGTCGCGCAGCGTGATGACGCGCTCGTCGCGTTCGGCGCGCCGCAATGCTTCCGCGAGGGATTGGGCCGCGCAATCGCCATTCGTGACGTGAATCATGTTCATCGGTGTCGGGAGGCCAGAAGGACGAAAGGACCGCTCGGGTGAGCGGTCCTAGTTTACGCGAATCGAATGACGCCGGGCTGCGATCTAGCGTTCGTCGAAACTCACCACCACGCGCTCGCTCACCGGATGACACTGGCAAGTCAGCACGAAGCCATCATCGATTTCGTGTTGTTCGAGCGTGTAGTTCTTTTCCATCTTCACTTCGCCTTCGAGCACTCTGGCGCGGCACGTGCAACACACACCGCCCTTGCACGCGTAGGGCAGCGCGAGTCCCGCTTTCAGACCCACATCGAGCACGCTCACGCCTTCATACGGCAGCCGCAATTTGCGCTTCTTGCCGTCGATGATCAACTCCAGATCCGCCGCCGGCGTGCTGTCCGTGATCTCGATGGCAGGCACCCCCGCTTGCGGCAACGGCGTGCCGAAGCGCTCCACGTGTATCTGCTTCGGCGCCACGCCCGAGTCCTTCAACGCCGCTTCGGCCGCATCCATCATCGGGCCGGGGCCGCAGATGAACGCCTCGTCGATTTCCTCGGGCGAGAGCAGCGTCTCCAGAAACGCCTTGCACTTCGCCTCATCCAGCACGCCGTTAAAGAGCTCGACGTCCTGCAGATCGTCCGACAGCACGTGATACAGCGAGAACCGATCCATATATCGATTCTTCAGATCTTCAAGCTCTTCGGCGAACATGATCGCGTCGACGCTGCGATTGCCGTATACGAGCGTGAAGCGGCTCGTCGGCTCCGTGTCGAGCGTCGTCTTGATGATCGCCAGCACCGGCGTGATGCCCGAGCCGCCTGAGAACGCCACGTAGTGTTTCGCGTGATCCGCGTTCAGATGCGTGAAGAAGCGCCCGTCGGGCGTCATCACGTCGATCTCGTGGCCGGGTTTCAACGTATCGAACGCGAAGTTCGAGAAGCGCCCGCCACGCACGCGCTTGATGCCGATGCGCAATTCGCCGTCGCGATCGTAGTCGGTCACGCCCACGCAGATCGAATACGAACGGCGCGTCTCCTCGCCATCGATATGCGTCTTGAGCGTCACAAACTGACCCTGCGTGAAGCGAAACGCATCGCGCAGCGCGGGGGGCACCTCGAACGAAACAGTGAACGCGTCGGCGGTTTCGGGGCGGACCTCACGGATGCGCAGCGGATGGAATTGCGGAGTCGCCATGTTTTTCGGCTCGCTATCGTTGATTCGGTTGATTCGGTTGATTCGGTTCAGTACGGCTTAAAGTAGTCGAACGGCTCGCGGCAGTCGATGCAGCGATACAGCGCCTTGCACGCCGTCGAGCCGAATTGCGCCAGCTTCTCCGTGTGCGTCGAGCCGCAGCGCGGACAGGCGATCGTCGCTTTCTGATAAGGCACGAAGCGGATCGGCTTTGTGCTCGATGCCGAAGTGCTGCTGCATGCGCCCGTCGGCGGTGCGATGCCGTAGCGGCGCAGCTTCTCGCGCGCTTCTTCGGTGATCCAGTCCGTTGTCCACGCGGGCGCCAGTACCGTCTCGATGCGATGCGCGCCAAGCTCAGCCCGATCGATCGCCTGCGCGATGTCTTCGGCAATCTGCGACATCGCAGGACACCCCGAGTACGTCGGCGTGATCACCACTTCGAGCACGCCATCGTCGCCGTGGCGCACCTCGCGCAGAATGCCCAGCTCGCGGATCGAAACCACCGGAATCTCCGGATCGGGCACCGCTTCGAGCACGTCCCACGCGCGTTCGATGGTTGCGTTGGCGGTATTCATTTACCAGCTCGCGCCCGGATGTTGACGCGCCAAGCTCTGCATCTCCGCGAGCAAATAGCCCATGTGCTCCGAGTGCTCGCCGTGCTTGCCCGTGGTGATGTGCTTCACCTCGGCAGGCGCTTCAAGCGTGGCTTCTTCCAGCGCCGATGCGACCTGC
>NZ_JARUXO010000001.1:2862116-2868485 GCF_031451275.1 Caballeronia sp. LZ029 | reverse complement strand
GTGGCCGCCTTCGTCCTGCACTTTCGCGAGCAGAATCGCCTTGCGCTTGAGGCTCGGCGCGCGGCTGATCCAGTTGCCCTCGGGCTGCATGCCGATGATCTCCGAGTGCGCATGCTGCGAAATCTGCCGCACCAGCGTCTTGCGATAGGCTTCGGGCATCCAGTCCTGCGGCTCGATCTTGCCGTCGGCCTGCATCACCGCGTCGAAGCGGGTTTGGTCGGGGGATGAGGCGGACGGGTCCGCGTCTGTGGCCTGCGTGGGGCTCGGGAGGTCGAGGGATTGGGTGTACATGCGGGGCTCGCTCCTGGATAGTCGCTGTCCGGCGATTATAAACCGACCGGACGGTCGGTAAATAAATTTTTGAGATGTACTCGGGTAACTCCGCATGAATGAGGCGCGCAGAAACGCGCGCGAATCCACGCGCTATTCAATCTAGTGCAGACGAAGGAGGCTTGCCGGACGGCGAGAGAAACGAAAAGAGGCGGCGATGAATCGCCGCCTCTTTGAAAAGGAGGGAAAGCGCGCGCTTATCGCGTCTGTTGCGCGGCGAAATCTTCCGCGTCGACGTCATAGCCCGACGGCTCCCAGCGCACCGCGAGCAGCGCGACGAGCCCCGCGAGCGGCGCGACGGCGATGATCCAGAACACTTTCGTGCCGAGCGCCGCCGACAAGACGGGGAACAGGAACAGCGAGACCGTCGAACTGGCGCGCATCAGCGTCTGATTGAAACCGACGCCGACGCCGCGCAGCGAAGTCGGATAGCTCAACGACGCGAACGTCATGCTGTGCGATCCCGGCCCGACGCCTTGCCCGAGCAGGAACGCGGCGAGAAACGCGATTGCGATCACGACTTCGGCGCCCGTCGACGGTTTCCCGACGACCGCGAGCCCGATGAGCGCCGCCAGTTGAAACGCGTAGCCGACGACCGACAGTTTCCACGCGCCGTACTTCGGCACCGTGCGCACGGAGAACAGCCCGCCCGCGAACGCGAAGCACAGATTCAGCGCGAGCGACGCGAGAATCGTGGTGAGCATCGATTGCGCGAGGAAGCTGGAGATGATGACCGGCAAACCGAACGCGACGGCGTTATACGCGAACGACGACGCAATCGCGATGACGGTCGCCAGCACCGTCCGGCGCAGATAAACGCCGCGCAGCAGCGCGCCGTAGTTGCTCCACGTCGCGCGACGGGCCTTGGGCGGCGCGATGGCGGTTTCGTCGACGCGGGCATCGATGCCGTAAGAACGTTTCAGGATCGCGGCCGCGCCCTTGAGATCGCCCTGATTCGCGGCCCAGACGGGCGATTCACTCATGTAACGGCTGCGGATCGCGATGATCGCGATCGCCGGCACCGCGCCGAAGCCGAGAATCAGACGCCAGAGCCAGCCCGCGTTGTGCTCGGGCAGGACCGCGTACAAACCGAGCACGAGCAGATACGAGACGCTGATCGCCGCATACCAGACCGGACACCACATCGCGACGCGCGCCGCTTTGTTGCCGCGGCCCTGCAGGCGCGAAAACTCCGCGAGAAACGCCATCGCGACGGGCAGGTCGATGCCGACGCCCAGTCCCATCACGAAGCGCGCCCCGCCGAGCACCCAGGCGTTGGGCGCGAGCGCGCAGGCGATCGCCGCGACGACGAAGAAGAACATGTCGGCCATGAAGACGCGATAGCGTCCGACCTTGTCGGTGAGATAGCCGCCGAGAAACGCGCCGATGATCGCGCCGAGCGTGATCGCGGCAGCGACGAAACCGGTACCAGTCGGCGTCAGCGAAAACTCGCGGGCGATGTCCTTCATGCCGAACGCGAGTGCGCCGAGATCGTAGGCATCGAGAAAAATCCCGCCCAGCGCGATGGCGACGACGACGCGCGCATCGCTGCCGATCGCCGCGCCGCTATTGACGAGACTGGAGACATCGGCGGGACTTTTGATGACGGGCCGCGCATCGTTGGCGGCAGCGCCGACGACAGCGCGTTCGGGCGCGAGAGAAACGGACATGATCGGGCTAGTTCGGTAAAAAGTTGTCGATGCAACGAATCGACGGATCGTACTGGCCCGAACGCAGCCGGCCAAATTCTTTTTTGTTATTTAATGACTTACGACGGGTCTGCAATGCTTTTCGCCCGCGCTGCGGCCGGTGCGAAGCCGTCGCGGCCACGCGCGATGCGACAATGTCGCTCCGTTCCGCTTCTTCCATTTGGACATGTCGTCAGTTGAAAACATCGAATCGGTGAGTGTCGCGGTGATCGGCGGAGGGCCGGCCGGGCTCATGGCCGCCGAAGCGCTCGCGACAGGCGGCGCGCGTGTCGATGTGTTCGACGCGATGCCGTCCGTCGGGCGGAAATTCCTGATGGCCGGCAAGGGCGGCATGAACCTCACGCATTCCGAGCCCGCCGACGCGTTTCTCGCCCGCTACGGCGCGCGAAGCCCGGACATCGCGCCGCTGCTCGCGCGCTTCGACGCGGGCGGGTTGCGAGAGTGGGTGCACGGCCTCGGCGTCGAGACCTTCGTCGGCAGTTCGGGCCGCGTGTTTCCCACCGACATGAAAGCCGCGCCGATGCTGCGTGCGTGGCTGCATCGGCTGCGCGCGTCGGGCGTGACGCTTCATATGCGGCATCGCTGGCTCGGCTGGGCCGACGAAGACACATCGATATCCCGTTTCGCGACGCCATCGGGCGAAAAGCTCGTCCGGCACGACGCGCTCGTGCTCGCGCTCGGCGGCGCAAGCTGGCCGCAACTCGGCTCGGACGGCCGCGCGCTGCCGGTGCTCGCGGCGCGCGGCGTGCCCGTTCGGCCTTTCGTGCCGACGAATTGCGGTTTCGACGTCGCCTGGAGCGAGCATTTCAGCAGCCGCTTCGCCGGCGAACCGCTCAAATCCGTGGCGATCGGTTTGCCGCGTGTAGACGGCACGCCCGAATCGCGCGTCGGCGAATGTCTGATCACCGATCAGGGCATCGAGGGGAGTCTGATTTACGCATTGTCGGCGCCGATCCGCGATCGGATCGCCGAAAGCGACGGCGCGGGCACGACGATCCTGCTGGACCTCGCGCCGCAAATTTCAGTCGAGCGCGTGCGTGACGAGGTGCTGCATCCACGCGGGGCGCGATCGATTTCGAGCCATCTTCAAAGCCGCTTGCATCTGACGGGCGTGAAGGCGGGTTTGCTGCGCGAGTGCGTGAGCAAGGGCGAATTCGCGGATCTGGATACGCTCGCCGCGCGGATCAAGGCGGTGCCGTTGCGCCTCCTGCGACCACGTCCCATCGAGGAAGTCATCAGCAGCGCGGGCGGCGTCGAATTCGAAGCGCTCGACGCGCGCTCGATGATCCGCGCGCTTCCTGGCGTGTTTTGCGCGGGCGAAATGCTCGACTGGGAAGCGCCGACCGGCGGCTATTTGCTGACGGCGTGTTTCGCGAGCGGACTTGTCGCGGGGGAAGGCGCGCTCGCGTGGCTCGCCGAGCGCGCGTAGAGAACTTATGCGGCGACGAGCCGCCACAGCGACGTCACTTCCGCCGAGCGCGCGCCGTGCAGCGGATCGGACTTGTCGCTCGCGCGCGGATGATGCGGCTTGACGTCGATGCGTCCATCCACCTTCAGGCCGGCCTTGTCGATCCATTCCTGCAACTGGGCGCGCGTGCGCAGTCCGAGATGCTCCGCAAAGTCCGACAGGATGAGCCAGCCTTCGCCGCCCGGTGTCAGATGCGCGGCGAGGCCGTCGAGAAAACCGCGCAGCATACGGCTTTCCGGATCATAGATTGCGTGTTCGATCGTCGCGCTCGGCCTTGCGGGCAGCCAAGGCGGATTGCAGACGATCAGCGGCGCGCGGCCGTCCGGAAACATGTCGGTCTCGACGATTTCGACCTGGCGATCGAGCCCCAGCCGCCCGATGTTCTCCCGCGCGCAATCGAGCGCACGAGCATCGACGTCGGTCGCGACGATTCGCCCGACGCCGCGCCGCGCGAGCACCGCCGAAAGCACGCCGGTCCCGGTGCCGATATCGAACGCCAGTTCTTTCGACGGAAGCGGCTGATTCGCGACCAGATCGACGTATTCGCCCCGAACCGGCGAGAACACGCCGTAATAGGGATGAATCCTCCCGCCGACCGCGCCGATTTCGACGCCTTTCTTGCGCCACTCGTGCGCGCCGACCAGCCCCAGCACTTCACGCAAGGACACGACCGACTGCTCATCCGTCGGCGGTCCGTAAGCCTCCTCGCACGCCTCACGCACATCGGGCGCGCGACGTAGCGGGATCGTGTACTGCCCGTCGAGCGGAAGCATCAGCATCGCAAGGGTACGCGCGCGTTGCGATTGCGCGAGGCGATGCAGATTGAAAGCATCGACCGGCGATGGCTCCGTCGCGTGCTTTTTTGCCTTGCGGGGCTTGTTGTCGATGCGGCGCGCCATCGCCTGCAGCAGTTGCCGGGCGTTCTGGAAATCTCCGCGCCAGAGAATCGCCGTGCCTTCGCAGGCGAGCCGGTATGCGTGGTCGGCGGTCATCTGGTCATGTCCGATGACGACGCGCTTCGCGGGCGGATTGCCGCTTTCCGATCTCCAGCGGGCGGAGCGGCTTTCGCCGTCCTCGTCCCAGGTGAGTTGTTGCGGTGCTGAGTTTTTCGATTGCATATCTAATCTATATAGATGCCTGATGCGGGAGTCGGCGCGCCGGCGAAGAATGAAGTGGCTGCATTGTGAGGCTATTCGGGGTGCGTCGCAGCGGCTTGTTCGCGTTCAGGGCGATCCGGCGGCGCGAGCGTTGTGACACTTCAGGCACAATCGAGCCTTTTCCGCACGCCATCGCCGAATGAAACTCCGAGTTCTCGCCGCGATCTGCGCGGCCGCGCTTGTCGCGCAGGTCAATTTCGCGCCGCACGCATTCGCCGCCGACGCCACCGAAGCGCCCGCCAACGAACATTGGGTCAGTGCGTGGGGCACGGCGCTGCAGTCGATTCCGCAACTGGCGAATCTGCCGCCGCTGTATCGCGCGCCGGATGTCGCGGGTCGCACCGTCCGTCAGCTGATTTATCCGCAACTGGACGGCAAACGGATGCGCCTGCGCATCAGCAATCTGTATGGGACCGAGCCGCTCGTCGTCGAATCGATGACCGTCGCGCGTGCCGTCGCCGGCGACAGTGCCGCGATTCGCGCGGGAAGCGCACGTCCGGTGCTGTTCGGCGGACGCAAGAGCGTGACCGTCGCGCCGGGCGCCCAGGCCACGAGCGATGCGGTCAGTTTCGATGCCGACGCCTACCAGCCCGTGGCCGTCAGCATGTTCATGGGGAAGGATCAGAAGCTTGTCGCCTGGCATCGCGTGTCGAGCCAGGTGAACTACATCTCGACGCCGGGCGACCGCACCGAAGATGCATCGGCGGGCGCATTCCGCACGCGCTTCACCCAATTCGCGTGGCTGACCAATGTGATGGTCGAAAGCCCATCGGCGCAGGCGATCGTCGCGATCGGCGATTCGATCACCGATGGCATGCGCTCTTCAGTCAATGCCAATCGGCGCTGGCCCGATGCGCTCGCGAAACAGGTGGCGCGCAAAGTCGGCGGGCAGACGGTCGTAGTGAATGCGGGCATCAGCGGGAATCGGCTGTTGAGCAACTCGCCGTGCTACGGCGAGGCGGTGGTCAGCCGCTTCGAGCGCGACGCGCTGCGTCAGCCGGGCGTGCGCGCGATCATCGTGCTGATCGGCATCAACGACATCAATTTCATGGCGATGCCGGCGCACGCCGGACTCGATTGCGACGCGCCGCACACCGAAGTCAACGCCGATGCGCTCGTGCGCGGGTATCAGCGGCTGATCGCGCAGGCGCACCAGCGCGGCATCAAGATCTACGGCGCGACGCTGACGCCGGCCTCGCTGCCGCCAGAGCGAGAAGCGATCCGCACGGCCGTCAACGAATCGATCCGATCGAGCAAGGCGTTCGATGGCGTGATTGACTTCGATCAGGCGCTGCGCGATCCCGCGCGCCCGAGCGTGCTCCAACGCCGATATGACAGCGGCGATCACATCCACCCGAGCGACGCGGGCTACGCGGCGATGGCGGCGGCAGTGCCGATGGAGTTCGTCTCAGGGCCGACGAAAGCGATGCATTGAAGCAGCCGCCAAAAAAAGTTGGTTCATCACCTTGTCATTCGAGTCTGCTTGACCTAATATTCAGCCCCTCGTCGCAAGACGACGGGCCGTCGAGCGAAACAGACGGCCTCCGAAGTCGGCAGATTTTGAAGCAAAAGCTAAAAAATACTGTTGACAAGGAGAAAAAGATTCTTCATAATCTCGTTTCTCTGCTGCTGATGCAGCGACGCAAGACGGAAGTTGAGGTGGTAGTGCTCTTGCGATGTGCTCTTTAAAAACTAACAGCCGATA
>NZ_JARUXO010000001.1:2754075-2856771 GCF_031451275.1 Caballeronia sp. LZ029 | reverse complement strand
CGATGATAGTGCGGATCACCCGTGTGAAAGTAGGTAATCGTCAGGCTCCTCATGCTAAAAACAAAAACCCCACCCCATAAAGGTGGGGTTTTTGCGTTTCTGTTTTCACCTATAGGTGAGAGCATCGAATGTTTCGGAGCGTAAGAAACGCTTGACAATGGCGTGTTGTTACCCCATAATCGATAGTTCTCTGCGGAGGGGTGCCCGAGTGGCTAAAGGGGGCAGACTGTAAATCTGTTGGCTTACGCCTACGTTGGTTCGAATCCAACCTCCTCCACCAGAATTCAAGCGGTAAGGGAATCCGGCCCTCGCGGGTGTAGCTCAATGGTAGAGCAGAAGCCTTCCAAGCTTATGACGAGGGTTCGATTCCCTTCACCCGCTCCAGTACCTGTTTTGTAGTGCCCATGTGGCTCAGTGGTAGAGCACTCCCTTGGTAAGGGAGAGGTCGGCAGTTCGATCCTGCCCATGGGCACCAGTTGTATCAGTCTAGTAAGTTGCGCGCGGCGCAAGGTGCGAAAATCCTGTTAGGAGTCGAAAATGGCCAAAGGTAAATTCGAGCGGACCAAGCCGCACGTGAACGTGGGCACGATCGGTCACGTTGACCACGGCAAGACCACGCTGACGGCAGCGATCACGACGGTTCTCACGCAGAAGTTCGGCGGCGAAGCCAAGGCGTATGACCAGATCGACGCAGCGCCGGAAGAAAAGGCGCGTGGTATCACGATCAACACCGCGCACGTCGAGTACGAAACGGCTAACCGCCACTACGCACACGTCGACTGCCCGGGCCACGCTGACTATGTGAAGAACATGATCACGGGCGCGGCGCAGATGGACGGCGCAATCCTGGTGTGCTCGGCCGCTGACGGCCCGATGCCGCAAACGCGTGAGCACATCCTGCTGGCCCGTCAGGTTGGCGTGCCGTACATCATCGTGTTCCTGAACAAGTGCGACATGGTGGACGACGCCGAACTGCTCGAGCTCGTCGAAATGGAAGTGCGTGAGCTTCTTTCGAAGTACGACTTCCCGGGCGACGATACCCCGATCATCAAGGGTTCGGCCAAGCTGGCGCTGGAAGGCGACACGGGCGAGCTGGGCGAAGTGGCGATCATGAACCTGGCTGACGCACTGGACACGTACATCCCGACGCCGGAGCGCGCAGTGGACGGTTCGTTCCTGATGCCGGTGGAAGACGTGTTCTCGATCTCGGGTCGTGGCACGGTGGTGACGGGTCGTATCGAGCGCGGCGTAGTGAAGGTCGGCGAGGAAATCGAAATCGTCGGTATCAAGCCGACGGTGAAGACGACCTGCACGGGCGTGGAAATGTTCCGCAAGCTGCTCGACCAAGGTCAAGCGGGCGACAACGTCGGTATCCTGCTGCGCGGCACGAAGCGTGAAGACGTGGAGCGCGGCCAAGTACTGTCGAAGCCGGGTTCGATCACGCCGCACACGCACTTCACGGCTGAAGTGTACGTGCTGAGCAAGGACGAAGGCGGCCGTCACACGCCGTTCTTCAACAACTACCGTCCGCAGTTCTACTTCCGTACGACGGACGTGACGGGCTCGATCGAGCTGCCGAAGGACAAGGAAATGGTGATGCCGGGCGACAACGTGTCGATCACGGTGAAGCTGATCGCTCCGATCGCCATGGAAGAAGGTCTGCGCTTCGCCATTCGCGAAGGCGGCCGTACCGTCGGCGCCGGTGTCGTGGCAAAGATTATCGAGTAAGAGCCAGAAATCTTCTCGATAGTTAGTGGTTTCGGGGTCGGCGAAGTCCGTCGACCCCAAATGGTTTAGGGGTATAGCTCAACTGGCAGAGCGTCGGTCTCCAAAACCGAAGGTTGGGGGTTCGATTCCCTCTGCCCCTGCCAACTTCTCGCGCCAAGTGGCGCTGTTTAAGGTGTTATGGCGAATCCTTCCGTCGAAACTGTAAATACCTCCGGCGACAAGTTGATGTTGGTGGCGGGCGTATTGTTGGTCTTGGCCGGGTTCGTTGGGTTCTTCTGGCTCTCGGGCCAAGAATGGTACGTCCGCGGCGCAGCGCTTGCTGTCGGTGTCATCGCGGGTGTCGCAGTCGGTCTTCTCTCTGCGCCGGGCAAAGGGTTCATCGCGTTCGCCAAGGACTCGTACAAGGAAGTCCGCAAGGTTGTCTGGCCAACTCGCAAAGAGGCCACTCAGACGACTCTGGTGGTCTTCGCGTTTGTTCTGATCATGGCCATTTTTCTCTGGCTTAGCGATAAGTCGATCGAATGGGTGATTTTCTCGGCGATTCTGGGTTGGAAATGATATGAGCGATACTCCGGCATCCCCGAGTGGAAAGCGTTGGTATGTGGTGCACGCCTACTCCGGCATGGAGAAGAGCGTGCAACGTGCGCTTCAGGAGCGCATTGACCGTGCGGGAATGCAAGATCAATTCGGTCAGATTCTTGTCCCGACGGAAGAAGTTGTTGAAGTAAAAGGCGGTCACAAGTCGGTCACAGAGCGTCGTTTCTTCCCGGGCTATGTCCTGGTCGAGATGGAAATGACGGACGAAACATGGCATCTGGTCAAGAATACGGCCAAGGTGACGGGTTTCGTCGGTGGCGCGCGTAACCGCCCGAGTCCCATTTCGCCGCGTGAAGTCGAAAAGATCATGTCGCAGATGCAGGAGGGCGTCGAGAAGCCGCGGCCGAAGACGCTGTTCGAGGTGGGCGAAATGGTCCGCGTGAAGGAAGGTCCGTTCACCGACTTCAATGGCAACGTCGAGGAAGTGAACTACGAAAAGTCTCGAGTTCGTGTCTCCGTCACGATTTTCGGGCGCTCGACACCTGTCGAACTCGAGTTCGGTCAGGTCGAAAAGCTCTAATTGAATTCATCGCGCGTGGCTTCCGAGTCATCGCGCGATTCGCGCTTACGGTCCGCATCATGACCGTTGAGGAGCGTCAGTAGCCGGCAACGGCAAACGCGCGCTATCACTCATCGGACGCTCAAGCGTCCAGCAGAGGTTTTCAACATGGCAAAGAAAATCATCGGCTTTATCAAACTGCAGATTCCTGCAGGTAAAGCCAACCCGTCGCCGCCGGTCGGTCCGGCACTGGGCCAGCGTGGCCTGAACATCATGGAGTTCTGCAAGGCGTTCAACGCGCAGACTCAAGGTATGGAGCCGGGTCTGCCGGTGCCGGTCGTTATTACGGCATTTGCAGACAAGAGCTTCACCTTCATCATGAAGACGCCGCCGGCTACCGTTCTGATCAAGAAGGCGGCCGCTGTGCAAAAGGGTTCGAGCAAGCCGCATACCGACAAGGTCGGCAACATCACCCGCGCTCAAGCGGAAGAAATCGCGAAGACCAAGATGCCGGATCTTACGGCAGCTGATCTGGATGCCGCCGTGCGGACGATCGCCGGCAGCGCGCGTTCGATGGGCATCACTGTGGAGGGCGTGTAAATGGCTAAGCTTTCTAAGCGCCTTCAGGCATTCGCGAGCAAGGTTGATCGTCAAAAGCTGTACGCGATCGAGGACGCTCTGGCTCTCGTCAAGGAATGCGCGAGCGCGAAGTTTGACGAATCGATCGACGTCGCAGTTCAGCTCGGCATCGACGCGAAGAAGTCTGACCAAGTCGTTCGTGGTTCCGTCGTTTTGCCGGCTGGTACCGGCAAGTCGGTTCGCGTGGCAGTGTTCGCTCAAGGCGACAAGGCCGAGCAAGCTCGTGCAGCTGGTGCAGACGTGGTCGGCATGGAAGACCTGGCCGAGCAAGTCAAGGCAGGCAATCTGAACTTTGACGTCGTGATCGCTTCGCCGGATACGATGCGTGTCGTTGGTACGCTGGGTCAGATCCTCGGTCCGCGTGGTCTCATGCCGAATCCGAAGGTTGGCACCGTCACGCCGGACGTTGCTCAAGCAGTCAAGAACGCAAAGGCGGGTCAGGTTCAGTTCCGCGTCGACAAGGCCGGTATCATCCACGGCACGATCGGTCGCGCATCGTTCGAACCGGCATCGCTGCGTCAAAACCTGGCTGCGCTCATCGAAGCGCTGCAAAAGGCGAAGCCGGCGACGAGCAAGGGTGTGTATCTGCGCAAGATCGCTGTGTCGAGCACGATGGGTGTCGGCGTTCGCGTGGATCAAGCCACGCTGGCGCAACAATAAGAATTTGTGGCGTGGCCGCAAGGTCGCGCCGTTAAAGGGCTTTGGGCGGTTGCAAGATTGCGGTTCCGGGTCGAGCAACCGGTTGTCAAAGACCGTTGGTGGTGATGCAGCAAGCAGGCAGCACCTTAATTCAAGCCAACGCAGATGGCGAACCCGAAACAGTTTTGCAGTGGTTGAAGTCGGTTGTCGATCATCCTGAATGATCACCGATCGATCGAAATACTCCTAACAGTCGGACGCCGTTGTTGAACGTGGTGCATGAGGGTTGTGGCCCGAGTGCATCGAATCTGGAGGTTTAACCGTGCCACTGAACAAAGAAGATAAGCAGGCAGTCGTCGCTGAAGTCGCCGCGCAAGTCGCGAAGGCTCAGACGATGGTGCTCGCTGAGTATCGTGGGATCACGGTTGGCGATCTGACCAAGCTGCGCGCGAAAGCGCGTGAGCAACAGGTGTATCTGCGCGTGTTGAAGAACACGCTGGCGCGTCGCGCTGTCGAAGGTACCCCGTTCGCTCCGCTGGCCGAGCAGATGACCGGTCCTCTGATCTACGGCATCTCGGAAGATGCCATTGCCGCTGCCAAGGTCGTCAACGACTTCGGCAAGAGCAATGACAAGTTGATCATCAAGGCTGGTTCCTACGAAGGCAATGTGATGGACAAGGCAGGCGTGCAAGCGCTGGCCAACATCCCGAGCCGCGAAGAACTGCTCTCCAAGCTGCTGTTCGTCATGCAAGCACCTGTTTCCGGCTTCGCGCGCGCTTTGGCCGCGCTCGCCGAAAAGAAACAAGGCGAAGCTGCATAACGCACGCACTTGGGCACCAGTTGCTCAGTTAGGTATTAGCTAGATCGCTAGCTCGATCCGAATTCAATTTAGGAGTATTTCAAATGGCAATCGCAAAAGAAGACATCCTGGAAGCCGTTGGCTCGATGTCGGTTCTCGAACTGAACGAACTGGTCAAGGCGTTCGAAGAGAAGTTTGGCGTGTCGGCTGCTGCTGTCGCAGTTGCTGGCCCGGCTGGTGGCGGCGCAGCTGCTGCTGTCGAAGAGCAAACCGAGTTCACCGTGAACCTGCTCGAAGTCGGCGCAAACAAGGTTTCCGTGATTAAGGCTGTTCGTGAACTGACGGGTCTCGGCCTGAAAGAAGCGAAGGACCTGGTCGACGGCGCACCGAAGCCCGTGAAGGAAGCGGTGCCGAAGGCTGCTGCTGAAGAAGCGAAGAAGAAGCTGGAAGAAGCAGGCGCGAAGGCTGAAATCAAGTAAGTTTCATTGCGCCGTGCGAAGGCTGGCGGTTTTCCACCGCCGGCCTTTTTGTGCTTTGTGGGGACCGAGTTTTGATGCCTGTCAGCAGGTATAAAAGTCCTCATAGAAGCCAAAGCGAACGGTCGGATCGGTATGAATTTCCGGCGGTTCGCTTTGTCTTCTGAAGCGACTGCAGAAGGCAAGTTTGGTCGGGTAGCGGGAAACACAGGCATCCGCTGCCGTCAGCCAGCGGTTGGTAGCGGCCAACCACCAAGCTTCTAGGCTCGCGCGTCCTCCCCGGACATGTGCGCGGGTCTCAGTCGGTGAACACCGGGCTGTGACACCGAGGTATCCCGCCTCGGTAACACCCGCCGTGATTCGGAGATCGTATGCAATATTCCTTCACCGAGAAGAAGCGTATTCGCAAGAGTTTCGCGAAGCGCCCCATCGTTCACCAAGTTCCCTTTTTGCTGGCGACCCAGCTTGAATCATTCCAGACGTTTCTGCAAGCAGACACGTCGTCGTCGCAGCGCAAGTCAGAAGGCTTGCAGGCTGCGTTCACGTCAGTTTTCCCCATCGTTTCGCACAACGGTTTCGCGCGGCTCGAGTTCGTCAGCTACATGCTGTCGTCGCCCGCATTCAACATCAAGGAATGCCAGCAGCGCGGCCTGACGTACTGCTCGGCGTTGCGCGCAAAAGTGCGCCTGGTTCTGCTCGATAAGGAGTCGCCGAGCAAGCCGGTCGTCAAGGAAGTGAAAGAGCAGGAAGTATACATGGGCGAAATTCCGCTCATGACGCCGACGGGTTCGTTCGTCATCAACGGAACCGAGCGCGTGATCGTGTCGCAGCTCCACCGTTCGCCTGGCGTGTTCTTCGAGCACGACAAGGGCAAGACGCACAGCTCCGGCAAGCTGCTGTTCTCGGCGCGGATCATTCCTTACCGTGGCTCGTGGCTCGACTTCGAATTCGATCCGAAGGACGTGCTGTACTTCCGCGTCGACCGTCGTCGGAAGATGCCGGTCACGATTCTGCTGAAAGCCATCGGCATGACGCCGGAGCAGATCCTCGCGAACTTCTTCGTGTTCGACAACTTCGGCCTGATGAGCGAAGGCGCGCAAATGGAATTCGTTCCCGAGCGCCTGCGCGGTGAAGTCGCGCGCTTCGACATCCAAGATCGCGACGGCAACGTCATCGTCACCAAGGACAAGCGGATCAACGCGAAGCACATTCGCGACCTCGAAAACGCCAAGACGAAGTTCATCTCGGTGCCCGAGGAGTACCTGCTCGGCCGCGTGCTGGCGAAGAACGTGATCGATCCGGAAACGGGCGAAGTGATCGCGAACGCCAACGAGGAAATCACGGAAACGGTTCTCGAGAAGCTGCGCGAGGCGAAGGTCAAGGACATCCAGACGCTCTACACGAACGACCTGGACCAGGGGCCGTATATCTCGTCGACGCTGCGTATCGACGAAACCGCCGACAAGATGGCCGCGCGCATCGCGATTTACCGCATGATGCGTCCGGGCGAACCGCCGACCGAAGAAGCGGTCGAGGCGCTGTTCAACCGTCTGTTCTACAGCGAAGACGCGTACGACCTGTCGAAGGTCGGCCGTATGAAGTTCAATCGCCGTGTCGGTCGTGACGAAATCGTCGGCCCGATGACGCTGCAGGACGACGACATCCTCGCGACGATCAAGATCCTCGTCGAGCTGCGTAACGGCAAGGGCGAAGTGGACGACATCGACCACTTGGGCAATCGTCGTGTGCGTTGCGTCGGCGAACTCGCGGAGAACCAGTTCCGCGCGGGTCTCGTGCGCGTCGAGCGCGCGGTGAAGGAACGCCTCGGCCAGGCCGAAAGTGAAAACCTGATGCCGCACGATCTGATCAACTCGAAGCCGATTTCCTCGGCGATTCGCGAGTTCTTCGGTTCGTCGCAGCTCTCGCAGTTCATGGACCAGACCAACCCGCTGTCGGAAATCACGCACAAGCGTCGTGTTTCCGCACTGGGGCCGGGCGGTCTGACGCGCGAGCGCGCGGGCTTCGAAGTCCGCGACGTGCATCCGACGCACTATGGCCGCGTGTGCCCGATCGAAACGCCGGAAGGTCCGAACATCGGTCTGATCAACTCGCTGGCGCTGTATGCCCACCTGAACGAATACGGTTTCCTCGAAACGCCGTACCGCAAGGTCGTGGACAGCAAGGTGACCGACCAGATCGACTACCTGTCGGCAATCGAAGAAGGCCGTTACGTGATCGCTCAGGCGAACGCGGCAGTGGCCGACGACGGCACGCTGACCGACGAACTCGTGTCGTCGCGTGAAGCGGGCGAAACGCTGATGGTCACGCCGGACCGCATCCAGTACATGGACGTGGCGCCGTCGCAGATCGTGTCGGTGGCTGCATCGCTGATTCCGTTCCTCGAGCACGACGACGCGAACCGCGCGTTGATGGGCTCGAACATGCAGCGTCAGGCCGTGCCTTGCCTGCGTCCGGAAAAGCCGGTCGTCGGTACGGGCATCGAGCGTACGGTTGCGGTCGACTCGGGTACGACCGTGCAGGCGCTGCGTGGCGGTGTGGTGGATTACGTCGACGCGGGCCGTATCGTGATTCGCGTGAACGACGATGAAGCCGTTGCCGGCGACGTCGGCGTGGACATCTACAACCTGATCAAGTACACGCGTTCGAACCAGAACACGAACATCAACCAGCGTCCGATCGCGAAGGTTGGCGACAAGGTTTCGCGCGGCGACGTGCTGGCCGACGGCGCCTCGACGGATCTGGGCGAGCTCGCGCTCGGCCAGAACATGCTGGTCGCGTTCATGCCGTGGAACGGCTACAACTTCGAAGACTCGATCCTGATCTCGGAAAAGGTCGTGGCCGACGATCGCTACACGTCGATCCACATCGAAGAGTTGAACGTCGTTGCTCGCGACACGAAGCTCGGACCGGAAGAAATCACGCGCGACATTTCGAACCTCGCGGAAGTGCAGCTTGGCCGTCTCGACGAGTCGGGCATCGTGTACATCGGCGCGGAAGTGGAAGCGGGCGACGTGCTGGTCGGCAAGGTCACGCCGAAGGGCGAAACCCAGCTGACGCCGGAAGAAAAGCTGCTGCGCGCGATCTTCGGCGAGAAAGCATCGGACGTGAAGGACACGTCGCTGCGCGTGCCGTCGGGCATGAGCGGCACGGTCATCGACGTCCAGGTGTTCACGCGCGAAGGCATCACGCGTGACAAGCGTGCGCAACAGATCATCGACGATGAACTGAAGCGCTATCGCCTCGACCTGAACGACCAGCTTCGTATCGTGGAAGGCGACGCGTTCCAGCGTCTCGCGCGTATGCTGAACGGCAAGGTCGCGAACGGCGGTCCGAAGAAGCTCGCTAAGGGCACGAAGATCGACCTCCCGTACCTCGAAGATCTCGACCATTACCACTGGTTCGACATCCGCCTCGCGGATGAAGAAGCAGCGGCGCAGCTGGAAGCGATCAAGGATTCGATCGAACAGAAGCGTCACCAGTTCGACCTCGCATTCGAAGAGAAGCGCAAGAAGCTCACGCAAGGCGACGAATTGCCGCCGGGCGTGCTGAAGATGGTCAAGGTGTACCTCGCCGTGAAGCGTCGTTTGCAGCCTGGCGACAAGATGGCGGGCCGTCACGGTAACAAGGGTGTCGTGTCGAAGATCGTGCCGATCGAAGACATGCCGTACATGGCCGATGGCCGTCCGGCCGACGTCGTGCTGAATCCGCTCGGCGTGCCGTCGCGGATGAACGTGGGTCAGATTCTCGAAGTGCATCTGGGCTGGGCCGCGAAGGGTCTCGGCTGGCGTATCGGCGAAATGCTGGCGCGTCAGACGAAGATCGAGGAACTGCGCCAGTTCCTGACGAAGATCTACAACGAGTCGGGCCGCAAGGAAGAGCTGGAAAGCTTCTCCGATGACGAAATCTTCGAACTCGCGAAGAACCTGCGCGAAGGCGTGCCGTTCGCAACGCCGGTGTTCGATGGCGCGACCGAAGAGGAAATGGGGCGTGCGCTCGATCTGGCGTATCCGGACGACATCGCCACGAACCTCGGCATGAACTCGTCGAAGAATCAGGTTCAGCTGCACGATGGTCGCACCGGCGAGCCGTTTGAGCGGAAGGTCACGGTCGGCTACATGCACTACCTGAAGCTGCACCACTTGGTCGACGACAAGATGCACGCGCGTTCGACCGGTCCGTACTCGCTCGTCACGCAGCAGCCGCTGGGTGGTAAGGCGCAGTTCGGTGGTCAGCGCTTCGGTGAGATGGAAGTGTGGGCGCTCGAGGCGTATGGCGCATCGTATGTGCTGCAGGAAATGCTGACGGTCAAGTCGGACGACGTGACGGGCCGGACCAAGGTGTATGAGAACCTGGTCAAGGGCGATCACGTAATCGACGCGGGCATGCCGGAATCCTTCAACGTGTTGGTGAAGGAAATCCGCTCGCTCGGTATTGATATCGATCTGGACCGCAACTAATCGGACTACGGAGAGAAAGCAATGAAAGCTCTGCTCGATCTATTCAAGCAAGTCCAACAAGAAGAAGTTTTTGATGCGATCAAGATCGGCCTCGCGTCGCCCGACAAGATTCGTTCTTGGTCGTTCGGTGAAGTGAAGAAGCCTGAGACCATCAACTACCGCACGTTCAAGCCGGAGCGGGATGGTCTGTTCTGCGCGAAGATTTTTGGTCCGATCAAGGACTACGAATGCCTTTGCGGCAAGTACAAGCGCCTGAAGCACCGTGGCGTGATCTGCGAGAAGTGCGGCGTCGAAGTGACGCTGGCGAAGGTGCGTCGCGAGCGGATGGGCCACATCGAACTGGCCTCGCCGGTCGCGCACATCTGGTTCCTGAAGTCGCTGCCGTCGCGTCTGGGCATGGTGCTCGACATGACGCTGCGCGACATCGAGCGCGTGCTGTACTTCGAAGCATATGTGGTGATCGATCCGGGCATGACGCCGCTGAAAGCGCGGCAGATCATGACCGAAGAGGATTACTACAACAAGGTCGAAGAGTACGGTGACGAATTCCGTGCCGAGATGGGCGCGGAAGGCGTGCGCGAGTTGCTGCGCGCGATCAACATCGACGAACAGGTCGAGATGCTGCGCACCGAACTCAAGAACACGGGTTCGGAAGCGAAGATCAAGAAGTACGCGAAGCGCCTGAAAGTGCTCGAAGCTTTCCAGCGTTCGGGCATCAAGCCGGACTGGATGGTGCTCGAAGTGCTGCCGGTGCTGCCGCCGGAACTGCGTCCGCTGGTGCCGCTGGACGGCGGCCGTTTCGCGACGTCGGACCTGAACGACCTGTATCGCCGCGTGATCAACCGTAACAACCGGTTGAAGCGTCTGCTCGAACTGAAGGCGCCTGAAATCATCGTCCGCAACGAAAAGCGGATGCTGCAGGAAGCCGTCGATTCGCTGCTCGACAACGGCCGTCGCGGCAAGGCGATGACCGGCGCGAACAAGCGTCCGCTGAAGTCGCTCGCCGACATGATCAAGGGTAAGGGCGGTCGTTTCCGTCAGAACCTGCTCGGTAAGCGCGTGGACTACTCGGGCCGTTCGGTGATCGTGGTCGGTCCGACGCTCAAGCTGCATCAGTGCGGTCTGCCGAAGCTGATGGCGCTCGAACTGTTCAAGCCTTTCATCTTCAACAAGCTGGAAGTGATGGGCGTCGCGACGACCATCAAGGCCGCGAAGAAGGAAGTCGAGAACCAGACGGCGGTGGTGTGGGACATCCTGGAAGAGGTGATCCGCGAACATCCGGTGATGCTGAACCGCGCGCCTACGCTTCACCGACTCGGCATTCAGGCTTTCGAGCCGGTGCTGATCGAAGGCAAGGCGATTCAGCTCCATCCGCTCGTCTGCGCGGCATTCAACGCCGACTTCGACGGTGACCAGATGGCCGTTCACGTGCCGCTGTCGCTCGAAGCGCAGATGGAAGCGCGCACGCTGATGCTGGCGTCGAACAACGTCCTGTTCCCGGCGAACGGCGATCCGTCGATCGTGCCGTCGCAGGATATCGTGCTGGGCCTTTACTACGCGTCGCGTGAAGCGATCAACGGCAAGGGCGAAGGCATGACGTTCACGGGCGTGTCGGAAGTGATCCGCGCGTACGAGAACAAGGAAGTCGAGCTGGCTTCGCGCGTCAACGTGCGTATCACCGAAATGGTGGCGAACGAGGACACGAGCGAAGGCGCGCCGGCGTTCGTGCCGAAGATCTCGCTGTATGCGACGACCGTCGGCCGTTCGATCCTGTCGGAGATTCTGCCGCCGGGCCTGCCGTTCACGGTGCTGAACAAGCCGCTGAAGAAGAAGGAAATCTCGCGCCTGATCAACACGGCGTTCCGCAAGTGCGGTCTGCGCGAGACGGTGATTTTCGCCGACCAGCTGATGCAGATGGGCTTCCGCCTCGCAACGCGCGCCGGCATCTCGATTTGCGTGGACGACATGCTCGTGCCGCCGCAGAAAGAGACGATCGTCGGCGACGCGGCGAAGAAGGTGAAGGAGTACGACCGGCAGTACATGTCGGGTCTCGTAACCGCGCAAGAGCGCTATAACAACGTGGTCGACATCTGGTCGGCGACGTCGGAAAGCGTCGGCAAGGCGATGATGGAGCAGCTCGCGACGGAACCCGTCACCGACCGTGACGGCAACGAAACGAAGCAGGAGTCGTTCAACTCCATCTACATGATGGCCGACTCGGGCGCTCGTGGTTCCGCGGTGCAGATTCGTCAGCTGGCCGGTATGCGCGGCCTGATGGCGAAGCCGGACGGCTCGATTATCGAGACGCCGATTACCGCGAACTTCCGCGAAGGCCTGAACGTGTTGCAGTACTTCATCTCGACCCACGGCGCTCGTAAAGGTCTCGCGGATACGGCACTGAAGACTGCGAACTCGGGTTACCTGACGCGTCGTCTCGTCGACGTGACGCAGGATCTGGTTGTCGTCGAAGACGATTGCGGTACGTCGAACGGCGTGGCGATGAAGGCGTTGGTGGAAGGCGGTGAAGTCGTCGAAGCGCTGCGTGACCGTATTCTCGGTCGCGTCGCGGTGGCGGACGTCGTCAATCCGGAAACGCAGGAAACGCTGTACGCGTCGGGCGATCTGCTCGACGAAGACGCGGTCGAGGAAATCGAACGCCTCGGCATCGACGAAGTGCGCGTGCGCACGCCGTTGACCTGCGAAACGCGCTATGGCCTGTGCGCCGCGTGCTACGGCCGCGACCTCGGCCGCGGTTCGCGCGTGAACGTCGGTGAGGCGGTCGGCGTGATCGCTGCTCAGTCGATCGGCGAGCCGGGCACGCAGCTGACGATGCGTACGTTCCACATCGGTGGTGCGGCATCGCGTGCGGCGGTTGCTTCGACGGTCGAAGCGAAGAGCAACGGTACGGTGCGCTTCACGGCGACGATGCGTTACGTCACCAACGCGAAGGGCGAGCAGGTCGTCATCTCCCGTTCGGGCGAGGCGATCATCGCGGACGACTTCGGTCGCGAGCGTGAGCGTCACAAGGTGCCGTACGGCGCGACGCTGCTGCAACTCGACGGCGCGCAGATCAAGGCCGGTGCGCAACTGGCGCAATGGGATCCGCTGACGCGTCCGATCATCACCGAGTGGGGCGGTACGGTGAAGTTCGAAAACGTCGAGGAAGGCGTGACGGTTGCGAAGCAGATCGACGACGTGACCGGTCTTTCGACCCTGGTCGTGATCGACGTGAAGCGTCGCGGCTCGCAAGCTTCGAAGAGCGTGCGTCCGCAGGTGAAACTGCTCGACGCGAACGGCGAGGAAGTGAAGATCCCGAACACCGAGCATTCGGTGCAGATCGGCTTCCAGGTCGGCGCACTGATCACCGTGAAGGATGGTCAGCAAGTGCAGGTCGGTGAAGTGCTGGCACGTATCCCGGTTGAAGCGCAGAAGACGCGTGACATTACCGGTGGTCTGCCGCGCGTGGCCGAACTGTTCGAAGCGCGCTCGCCGAAGGACGCCGGTATTCTCGCGGAAGTCACGGGCACGACGTCGTTCGGTAAGGACACGAAGGGCAAGCAGCGTCTCGTCATCACGGACCTCGAGGGCAATCAGCACGAGTTCCTGATCGCGAAGGAAAAGCAGGTGCTGGTGCACGATGGTCAGGTCGTCAACAAGGGCGAAATGATCGTCGACGGTCCTGCCGATCCGCACGACATCCTGCGTCTGCAGGGTATCGAGGCGCTCTCGCGCTACATCGTGGACGAAGTGCAGGACGTGTACCGTCTGCAGGGCGTGAAGATCAACGACAAGCACATCGAAGTGATCGTGCGTCAGATGCTGCGTCGTGTGCAGATCGTCGACAACGGCGATACGCGCTTCATCCCGGGCGAGCAGGTCGAGCGTTCGGACATGCTGGACGAAAACGACAAGATGATCGCGGAAGACAAGCGTCCGGCGACGTACGACAACGTGCTGCTCGGTATCACGAAGGCATCGCTGTCGACCGATTCGTTCATCTCGGCGGCGTCGTTCCAGGAAACGACGCGCGTGTTGACCGAAGCGGCGATCATGGGCAAGCGCGACGATCTGCGTGGCCTGAAGGAAAACGTGATCGTCGGCCGTCTGATTCCGGCCGGTACGGGTCTCGCGTTCCACAAGGCACGCAAGGCGAAGGAATCGTCGGATCGCGAGCGTTTCGACCAGATCGCGGCCGAAGAGGCATTCGACTTTGGTACGCCGGAAACCCCGGCGGCGGAGCAGCAGCAGCCGCATACCAACGAGTAAGCATCGTTCGCTCGTAGTAGCCACGAACCGCTCAGCTTCGGCTGAGCGGTTTTTTTTCGTCTGTCGATTTCGCCCGTTGCCTCCGTCATTCGGCTAACGCGCATTCTTGCGCGTCGGTGCGCGTGGATGCGTTGGTAGAATTCGTTATCTCTCATCGCAGTACGCACCCGTCTTCCATGTCCCGCCCACTCGAAATACTCAACGAAATCTTCGGCTATCCCGCATTTCGCGGACAACAGGCGGAGATCGTCGAGCATGTCGCGAACGGCGGCGATTCGCTCGTGCTGATGCCAACGGGCGGCGGCAAGTCGCTGTGCTATCAGATCCCGTCCCTCGTGCGCAGCGAGGCCGGGCTCGGCGCGGGCATCGTGGTGTCCCCATTGATCGCGCTGATGCAGGATCAGGTCGCGGCCCTCAAGGAAGTCGGCGTGCGCGCCGCATATCTGAATTCGACCTTGTCGGGCGCCGAGGCCGCGGCCACCGAGCGCGCGCTACGCGATGGCGACATCGATCTTCTTTACGTCGCGCCAGAACGCCTGATGACGCCGCGCTTTCTCGAACTGCTCGAACGCGCGCGCGTCGGCCTTTTCGCCATCGACGAAGCGCACTGTGTGTCGCAATGGGGGCACGATTTCCGCCCTGAGTACATCCAGCTTTCGGTGCTGCACGAGCGGTTTCCGGATGTCCCGCGCATCGCGCTCACCGCCACTGCCGATGCGATCACGCGCGATGAAATCGTCCATCGGCTCGCGTTGGACGACGCGCGCATCTTCGTTTCCAGTTTCGACCGGCCGAACATTCGTTATCGGATCGTCGAGAAGGACAACGCGCGCTCGCAGCTGCTCGATTTCATCCGGGCCGAGCATACGAACAAGGACGGCACGACGGATGCCGGCGTGGTGTACTGTCTGTCGCGGCGCAAGGTCGAAGAAACCGCGGAGTGGATGAAGGGCCAGGGCATTCGCGCGCTGCCTTACCACGCCGGCATGGAGTTCGAGATACGCCAAAAGCATCAGGAGATGTTTCAGCGCGAGGAAGGCGTCGTCATGTGCGCGACGATCGCGTTCGGCATGGGCATCGACAAGCCGGACGTGCGCTTCGTCGCGCATCTGGATTTGCCGAAGAGCGTCGAGGGCTATTACCAGGAAACGGGGCGCGCAGGACGCGACGGTCTACCGGCGAACGCGTGGATGGCGTACGGGTTGGGCGACGTCGTGCAGCAGCGCAAGATGATCGACGAATCCGAAGCCGACGACGCACACAAGCGCGTGCAGACCGGCAAGCTCGATGCGCTGCTGGGCCTGTGCGAGGTTGCGTCGTGCCGTCGCGTGCGTCTGCTTGCGTACTTTGGTGAGACGAGCAAGCCGTGCGGCAACTGCGATACATGCCTTGAGCCGCCCGCGTCCTTCGATGCCACACGCGAGGCGCAGATGGCGCTGTCGTGTGTGTATCGCGCGCAGAAGGCGAGCGGATTTCGTTTCGGCGCGGGCCATCTCATCGATATCCTGCGCGGCACCCGCAGCGAGAAAGTCCTGCAGCGCGGACACGAGAAGATTTCGACCTTCGGTGTCGGCGCCGCGCTTTCCGAACCCGAGTGGCGCGCCGTGTTCCGGCAACTCGTGGCGTTCGGCTATCTCGCCGTCGATCACGACGGTTTTGGCGCGCTCGTGCTGACCGACGCCAGCAAGCCTGTCCTGAAGGGCGAGGAGCACGTCACGCTGCGCAAGTATGTAAAGCCGACTCGAGCACGCCAGTCTTCCAGTCGCACCGGCGAGCGCGCGGATCCGACCGCCGGCATGTCAGCGCGCGAAAAGGCCCGCTGGGAGCGTCTGCGCAGCTGGCGCGCGGAGACCGCGAAGAGCGACGGTGTGCCGGCCTATGTCATTTTCCACGACGCCACGCTGGCCGAGATCGTGCGCAGCGATCCCGATACGATCGACGATCTGCGCCACATTCCTGGCATCGGCGTGCGCAAACTGGAACGCTTCGGCGACGAATTGCTCGCCGTCGTCGGCTCCGATTGATGCTACGCATGCGAAAAGTCTTCGAAATTGTCGCAACGTATTGACCCGATTGCGATTTTCGGAATATCATGCTTGGTTCTCGTTCTTGGTCCGCCTTCGGAACCGGCTTAGCGCCGGGTGCAAAAAGCGGAATTCATCGGCGAGATCGTCAAACGCGCAATTGTCTTCGCTTTGCCCGAAAAAATTGCGCGGATTCTGTTCATTTTTAGGATTAAACAATGCCAACCATCAATCAACTGGTTCGCAAAGGCCGCGCGTCGGAAACGACGAAGAGCAAGTCGCCGGCCCTGCAGGACTGCCCTCAGCGTCGTGGCGTGTGCACTCGCGTGTACACCACGACGCCGAAGAAGCCGAACTCGGCACTTCGTAAAGTTGCAAAGGTTCGTCTGACGAACGGCTTCGAAGTCATTTCGTACATCGGCGGTGAAGGCCACAACCTGCAAGAGCACTCGGTTGTGCTGATCCGCGGCGGCCGTGTGAAGGACTTGCCGGGTGTGCGTTACCACATGGTTCGCGGCTCGCTGGATACCCAGGGCGTCAAGGACCGTAAGCAAGCTCGCTCGAAGTACGGTGCGAAGCGCGCGAAGGCTGGCAAGTAAGTCGCCGGTCGAAAGTAAGGAATCAGGTCGCCGCAAGGCGGTTAAGGCGGTGGTGCCGGAGTTGCCGGTGCTGTCGAGTAAGTGGTCACCCGGCCAAGCTGGTTAGTCGAATAGATGGATCGGGTTTGTTGGTGGCCGCGGAGTTGAGAACCAACTCCAACTGAAAAAAGTAAAGGAAGAATCATGCCGCGTCGTCGCGAAGTCCCCAAGCGGGAAGTGTTGCCGGATCCGAAGTTCGGTAACGTAGATGTAGCCAAGTTCATGAACGTGCTGATGCTCTCCGGCAAGAAGTCGGTTGCCGAGCGTATCGTGTACGGCGCTTTTGAACAGATCCAGACCAAGGGTGGCAAGGACCCGCTGGAAGTGTTCACGGTTGCGCTCAACAACGTGAAGCCGGTGGTCGAAGTGAAGAGCCGTCGCGTTGGTGGTGCTAACTATCAGGTTCCGGTCGAAGTGCGTCCCTCGCGTCGTATGGCATTGGCGATGCGTTGGTTGCGTGAAGCCGCGAAGAAGCGCAGCGAAAAGTCGATGGCCCTGCGTCTGGCAGGTGAACTCTCCGAAGCGGCTGAAGGCCGCGGCGGCGCGATGAAGAAGCGCGACGAAGTTCACCGCATGGCAGAGGCCAACAAGGCATTCTCGCACTTCCGTTTCTAAGCTCCCGCTCGTAGAGCAAACGGAAAAATCAGGGCGGGTGCGCTACTCCAGGCGCCTCGCCCGTTTGTGTTAGGGCGCGCTCGCACTCGCTGGCGCGTCGACCGAAAAAGGATCCAAAGTGGCTCGCAAGACACCTATCGAGCGCTACCGCAATATCGGTATCAGCGCTCACATCGACGCCGGCAAAACGACGACGACCGAGCGCATCCTGTTTTACACGGGCGTGAACCACAAGATCGGTGAAGTTCACGACGGCGCAGCAACGATGGACTGGATGGAGCAGGAGCAGGAGCGCGGCATCACCATCACGTCGGCTGCTACCACGGCCTTCTGGAAGGGCATGGGCGGCAACTATCCCGAGCACCGCATCAACATCATCGACACCCCGGGGCACGTCGACTTCACGATCGAAGTGGAGCGCTCGATGCGCGTTCTCGACGGCGCGTGCATGGTCTACTGCGCAGTGGGCGGCGTGCAGCCGCAGTCGGAAACCGTGTGGCGTCAGGCTAACAAGTACAAGGTTCCCCGTCTCGCGTTCGTCAATAAGATGGACCGTACCGGCGCGAACTTCTTCAAGGTCTACGACCAGTTGAAGACGCGTCTGAAGGCGAACCCGGTTCCTGTCGTAGTGCCGATCGGCGCTGAAGACACGTTCACGGGCGTGGTCGACCTGATCAAGATGAAGGCGATCATTTGGGACGAAGCGTCGCAAGGCACGAAGTTCGACTACGTCGATATCCCGGCTGAACTCGTCGACACGTGCAACGAGTGGCGCGAGAAGATGATCGAGTCGGCTGCCGAAGCGACCGAAGAGCTGATGGAAAAGTACCTCGGCGGCGAAGAGCTGACCGAAGCGGAAATCGTCAAGGCGATCCGCGACCGGACCATCGCGTGCGAGATCCAGCCGATGCTGTGCGGCACCGCGTTCAAGAACAAGGGCGTGCAGCGCATGCTCGACGCCGTGATCGACTTCCTGCCGTCGCCGATCGACATTCCGCCGGTTACGGGCGAACTCGAAAGCGGCGAGAAGGGCGAGCGTCGTGCATCCGACGACGAGAAGTTCTCGTCGCTGGCGTTCAAGATCATGACGGACCCGTTCGTCGGCCAGCTGATCTTCTTCCGCGTGTACTCCGGCGTTGTGAATTCGGGTGACACCGTGCTGAACGCGACCAAGGACAAGAAGGAACGTCTCGGCCGTATTCTGCAGATGCACGCCAACCAGCGCGAAGAAATCAAGGAAGTGCGCGCGGGCGATATCGCGGCGGCAGTCGGCCTGAAAGAAGCGACCACCGGCGACACGCTGTGCGATCCGCAGCACCCGATCGTGCTGGAACGCATGATCTTCCCGGAGCCGGTGATTTCGCAGGCAGTCGAGCCGAAGACGAAGCCCGACCAGGAAAAGATGGGTCTGGCGCTGAACCGTCTGGCACAGGAAGATCCGTCGTTCCGCGTGCAAACGGACGAAGAATCGGGCCAAACCATCATTTCGGGCATGGGCGAGCTCCACCTGGAAATTCTGGTTGACCGTATGCGTCGCGAATTCGGCGTGGAAGCGACTGTCGGCAAGCCGCAGGTTGCTTACCGCGAGACGATCCGCAGCAAGGCGGAAGATGTCGACGGCAAGTTCGTCAAGCAGTCGGGTGGTCGCGGTCAGTACGGTCACGCGGTCATCACGCTCGAGCCGAACGAGCAGGGCAAGGGCTACGAGTTCCTGGACGAGATCAAGGGCGGCGTGATTCCGCGCGAATACATCCCGGCCGTGGACAAGGGTATCCAGGAAACGCTGAAGTCGGGCGTGCTGGCTGGCTTCCCGGTGGTCGACGTGAAGGTTCACCTGACGTTCGGTTCGTACCACGACGTGGACTCGAACGAAAACGCGTTCCGCATGGCCGGTTCGATGGCGTTTAAGGAAGCGATGCGCAAGGCAAGCCCGGTCATCCTCGAACCGATGATGGCTGTGGAAGTCGAAACGCCGGAAGACTACATGGGCAACGTGATGGGCGACCTGTCGGGCCGTCGCGGTATCGTCCAGGGCATGGAAGACATGATTGGCGGCGGCAAGATCGTTCGCGCCGAAGTGCCGCTGTCGGAAATGTTCGGCTACTCGACGTCGCTGCGTTCGCTGACGCAAGGCCGCGCCACGTACACGATGGAGTTCAAGCACTACTCCGAAGCTCCGCGTAACGTCGCCGAAGCGATCATCAACGCCAAGGGTAAGTAATACCCGCAAGTAATTCGGCGCAAGCCACAAGCTTTAACCGATAACCAAACTTTGAAAGAAGGTAATCATGGCAAAAGGTAAATTCGAGCGGACCAAGCCGCACGTGAACGTGGGCACGATCGGTCACGTTGACCACGGCAAGACCACGCTGACGGCAGCGATCACGACGGTGCTGACCAAGAAGTTCGGCGGCGAAGCAAAGGCATACGACCAGATCGATGCAGCGCCGGAAGAAAAGGCGCGCGGTATCACCATCAACACCGCGCACGTCGAGTACGAAACGGCTAACCGCCACTACGCACACGTCGACTGCCCGGGCCACGCTGACTATGTGAAGAACATGATCACGGGCGCGGCGCAGATGGACGGCGCAATCCTGGTGTGCTCGGCCGCTGACGGCCCGATGCCGCAAACGCGTGAGCACATCCTGCTGGCCCGTCAGGTTGGCGTGCCGTACATCATCGTGTTCCTGAACAAGTGCGACATGGTGGACGACGCCGAACTGCTCGAGCTCGTCGAAATGGAAGTGCGTGAGCTTCTTTCGAAGTACGACTTCCCGGGCGACGATACCCCGATCATCAAGGGTTCGGCCAAGCTGGCGCTGGAAGGCGACACGGGCGAGCTGGGCGAAGTGGCGATCATGAACCTGGCTGACGCACTGGACACGTACATCCCGACGCCGGAGCGCGCAGTGGACGGTTCGTTCCTGATGCCGGTGGAAGACGTGTTCTCGATCTCGGGTCGTGGCACGGTGGTGACGGGTCGTATCGAGCGCGGCGTAGTGAAGGTCGGCGAGGAAATCGAAATCGTCGGTATCAAGCCGACGGTGAAGACGACCTGCACGGGCGTGGAAATGTTCCGCAAGCTGCTCGACCAAGGTCAAGCGGGCGACAACGTCGGTATCCTGCTGCGCGGCACGAAGCGTGAAGACGTGGAGCGCGGCCAAGTACTGTCGAAGCCGGGTTCGATCACGCCGCACACGCACTTCACGGCTGAAGTGTACGTGCTGAGCAAGGACGAAGGCGGCCGTCACACGCCGTTCTTCAACAACTACCGTCCGCAGTTCTACTTCCGTACGACGGACGTGACGGGCTCGATCGAGCTGCCGAAGGACAAGGAAATGGTGATGCCGGGCGACAACGTGTCGATCACGGTGAAGCTGATCGCTCCGATCGCCATGGAAGAAGGTCTGCGCTTCGCAATCCGCGAAGGCGGTCGTACCGTCGGCGCCGGTGTCGTGGCGAAGATTATCGAGTAAGATATCGGGCTTGCTCGATTGAAGTTGCAGTAATGCAGTAAAAACAGGGACCGGACGCTCGCCCCCAGCGAGCGTCCGGTCCCACGCTCTTTTGCCAGATGTGCGGTGCAATACCGCCTCGCTCTTTTCAAGGAATCGTCATGCAGAATCAGAAAATCCGTATTCGTCTGAAGGCTTTCGACTATCGCCTGATCGATCAATCGGCAGCCGAAATCGTCGATACCGCGAAGCGGACTGGCGCGATCGTCCGTGGCCCGGTGCCACTGCCGACGCGTATTCAACGTTTTGACATCCTGCGTTCGCCGCACGTCAACAAGACGTCGCGCGATCAGCTCGAAATCCGTACGCACCAGCGCCTGATGGACATCGTCGATCCGACGGACAAGACCGTCGACGCGCTGATGAAGCTCGATCTGCCCGCTGGCGTCGACGTCGAGATCAAGCTGCAGTAAGTCCCGAAAGCTGTCTGGCGTGCCTGCGGGTGCGTCAGAAGACGCTAAGTCTTTGATTGCTTGCGGGATTCGAAAAGCCTTGTTATACTCCAAGGCTTTTCGCGCCTATTCGCACGAAGAAGACGCAAGTAAGCCGACCCAGTTTCTCGTAACGAAGCCGGCATTTGTAAATCAGCCCCGACCAATCGCAGTTGGGAATGGAGAAAACGATGAGCCTTGGACTCGTAGGTCGCAAGGTTGGCATGACCCGTATCTTCACGCCTGAAGGGGATTCGATCCCCGTCACCGTGCTGGACGTGTCGGACAACCGCGTGACGCAGATCAAGACCGTTGAAACGGATGGTTATACCGCCGTTCAGGTTGCATTCGGTGCTCGCCGCGCATCTCGCGTGACGAAGCCGCTGGCGGGTCACCTCGCCAAAGCCGGTGTTCAAGCCGGTGAAATCCTCAAGGAATTCCATATCGATACGGCCAAGGCAGGTGAACTGTCGAACGGCGCCGTGATCGGTACGGACATTTTCGAAGTCGGCCAGAAGGTTGATGTGCAGGGCACGTCGATCGGTAAGGGCTACGCCGGCACGATCAAGCGCTACAACTTCGCCTCGGGTCGCGCGACGCACGGTAACTCGCGTTCGCACAACGTTCCGGGTTCGATCGGTATGGCGCAGGATCCGGGTCGCGTGTTCCCCGGCAAGCGCATGACGGGTCACCTCGGTGATGAAACCGTCACGGTTCAAAATCTCGAAATCGCCCGCATCGACGCTGAGCGCAATCTGCTGCTCGTCCGCGGTGCAGTTCCGGGTGCGAAGGGCGGCAAGGTCTTCGTGACCCCGGCCGTCAAGGCGCGTGCTGTGAAAGGAGCGAAATAATGGAACTTAAGCTCCTGAATGCCAATGGTCAGGAAGGCGCTGGCGTGAACGCATCGGACGTCGTGTTCGGTCGCGATTACAACGAAGCCCTGATTCACCAGATCGTCGTCGCTTATCAGGCGAATGCACGTAGCGGCAACCGCGCGCAGAAGGACCGCGAGCAGGTCAAGCACACCACCAAGAAGCCGTGGCGCCAGAAGGGTACGGGCCGTGCTCGTGCCGGTATGTCGTCGAGCCCGTTGTGGCGCGGCGGTGGTCGTATCTTCCCGAACTCTCCGGAAGAAAACTTCTCGCACAAGGTCAATAAGAAGATGCATCGCGCAGGCCTCTGCTCGATCTTCTCGCAGCTGGCTCGCGAAGGCCGTATCGCGGTGGTCGAAGACCTCGCGCTCGAAGCCCCGAAGACCAAGCTGTTGGCCGATAAATTCAAGGCGATGGGTCTCGAATCCGTGTTGGTCATTACCGATACGGTCGACGAGAACCTGTACCTCGCGTCGCGCAATCTGGCCCACGTGGCCGTTGTCGAGCCGCGTTACGCCGACCCGCTCTCGCTGATCTATTTCAAGAAGATTCTGATCACGAAGGCTGCGGTCGCTCAGATCGAGGAGTTGCTGTCATGAGCGAAATTCGCAAAAACGATCATCGTTTGATGCAAGTTCTGCTCGCTCCGGTGATCTCCGAAAAGGCGACGCTGGTTGCCGACAAGAACGAGCAAGTCGTGTTCGAAGTCGCGCCGGACGCCACGAAGCAGGAAGTAAAGGCTGCTGTCGAGCTGCTGTTCAAGGTCGAAGTCAATTCCGTCAACGTGCTCGTCACGAAGGGCAAAGCCAAGCGCTTTGGCCGCTTCAACGGTAAGCGCAAGGACGTGAAGAAGGCGTACGTCTGCCTGAAGCCCGGCCAGGAAATCAACTTTGAAGCGGAGGCCAAGTAATCATGGCAATCGTGAAAGTTAAGCCGACCTCGCCGGGTCGCCGCGCGATGGTCAAGATCGTCAACAAGGATCTGCATAAGGGCGCGCCGCACGCAGCGCTGCTCGACTCGCAATCCAAGTCGGCGGGCCGTAACAACAACGGCCGGATCACCACGCGTCACCAGGGCGGTGGTCACAAGCAGCACTATCGTATCGTCGATTTCCGTCGCAACAAGGACGGCATCCCGGCAAAGGTCGAGCGTCTCGAGTACGACCCGAACCGTAGCGCGAACATCGCGCTGGTTCTGTACGCAGATGGCGAGCGTCGCTACATTATCGCGCCGAAGGGCGTGACGGTTGGTACGCCGCTGATGTCGGGTTCGGAAGCGCCGATCAAGGCGGGTAACACCCTGCCGATCCGCAACATTCCGGTCGGTACGACGATCCACTGCATCGAAATGCTGCCGGGCAAGGGCGCGCAAATCGCGCGTTCGGCTGGTACGTCGGCCATGCTGCTGGCTCGCGAAGGCGTCTACGCTCAAGTGCGTCTGCGTTCGGGCGAAATCCGTCGGGTGCACGTCGAGTGCCGCGCGACGATCGGCGAAGTGGGTAACGAAGAGCACAGCCTCCGTCAAATCGGTAAGGCCGGTGCAAACCGCTGGCGCGGTATTCGTCCGACGGTGCGTGGTGTTGCGATGAATCCGGTCGATCACCCGCACGGCGGTGGTGAAGGAAAGACGGCGGCAGGTCGTGATCCGGTGAGCCCGTGGGGCACGCCGACGAAGGGCTATCGCACCCGCAGCAACAAGCGCACGACGACGATGATCGTCCAGCGCCGTCACAAGCGTTAAGGAGTAGGCAATGACACGTTCTGCTAAAAAAGGTCCGTTCTGCGACGCTCATTTGCTGAAGAAGGTTGAGGCTGCAGCATCGACGCGTGACAAGAAGCCGATCAAGACTTGGTCGCGTCGTTCGACGATTCTGCCGGACTTCATCGGTCTGACGATCGCTGTTCACAACGGCCGTCAACACGTTCCGGTGTACGTCACGGAAAACATGGTCGGCCACAAGCTTGGCGAGTTCGCACTGACCCGTACGTTCAAGGGTCACGCGGCCGACAAGAAGGCCAAGAAATAAGGGGCTATCAAGATGGAAGTGAAAGCAATTCATCGCGGTGCCCGCATCTCGGCGCAGAAAACGCGCCTTGTGGCTGACCAGATTCGTGGTTTGCCGGTCGACAAGGCGCTGAACGTCCTGACGTTCTCGCCGAAGAAGGCGGCGGGTATCGTCAAGAAGGTCGTGCTGTCTGCGATCGCGAATGCGGAACACAACGAAGGCGCCGATATCGACGAGCTCAAGATCACGAGCATCTACGTCGACAAGGCTGCTTCGCTGAAGCGTTTCACCGCACGCGCAAAGGGTCGCGGTAACCGCATCGAGAAGCAATCCTGTCACATCACTGTGACGGTCGGGAATTAAGGAGCCATACGATGGGACAGAAAATTCATCCGACTGGCTTCCGTTTGGCCGTCAGCCGCAATTGGGCTTCGCGCTGGTACGCGAACAACAATAATTTCGCGGCGATGTTGCAGGAAGACATCGGTGTTCGTGAATACCTGAAGAAGAAGCTGAAGAACGCTTCGGTCGGTCGCGTCGTCATCGAGCGTCCGGCTAAGAACGCGCGCATCACGATTTACAGTTCGCGTCCGGGCGTCGTCATCGGCAAGAAGGGAGAGGACATCGAATCGCTGAAGGCTGAACTGCAGAAGCGCATGGGCGTTCCGGTTCACGTCAACATCGAAGAGATCCGCAAGCCGGAAACCGATGCTCAGCTGATCGCTGACTCCATCACGCAGCAGCTCGAGCGCCGGATCATGTTCCGCCGCGCGATGAAGCGCGCGATGCAGAACGCAATGCGTCTTGGTGCCCAAGGTATCAAGATCATGAGCGCGGGCCGTCTGAACGGTATCGAAATCGCTCGTACCGAGTGGTATCGCGAAGGTCGCGTGCCCCTCCATACGCTGCGTGCGGATATCGACTACGCGACGTCGGAAGCGAAGACCACGTACGGCATCATCGGCGTGAAGGTGTGGGTCTACAAGGGCGACACCCTGGGCCGCAACGAAGCGCCGGTGGTTGAAGAAGTGGCGGAAGAAAAGCGTCCGCGCCGCAACGCACGTCCGGGTGGCGATCGCCGTCCGCGTCGTGACGGTGAAGGCGCTCCGGCTGGTGCGCGTCGTGGTGCACCCCGTCGCGCTGGCGGTGACGCGAAGACTGGAGAATAACGATGCTGCAACCGAAACGCAGAAAGTATCGCAAAGAGCAGAAGGGTCGTAACACCGGCAAGGCGACGCGCGGCAACGCGGTGTCGTTCGGTGAATACGGTCTGAAGGCTATCGGTCGCGGCCGTTTGACCGCGCGTCAAATCGAAGCGGCACGTCGTGCAATGACGCGTCACATCAAGCGTGGTGGCCGGATCTGGATCCGTATTTTCCCGGACAAGCCGATTTCGCAGAAGCCGGCCGAAGTGCGTATGGGTAACGGTAAGGGTAACCCGGAGTACTACGTCGCTGAAATTCAACCGGGCAAGATGCTGTACGAAATGGACGGTGTCTCCGAAGAACTGGCGCGCGAAGCGTTCCGTCTGGCTGCAGCCAAGCTGCCGCTCAAGACGAACTTCGTCGTACGTCAGCTCGGCGCCTAAGGAGTAAATGATGAAGGCATCTGAACTTCACCAGAAAGACCAGGCCGCGCTCAACAAAGAGCTGTCGGACCTGCTGAAGGCGCAATTCGGCTTGCGTATGCAACTCGCGACCCAGCAGCTCACGAACACGAGCCAGCTGAAGAAGGTCCGTCGCGACATCGCACGTGTGCGCACCGTCCTGACTGAGAAGGCGAACCAGAAATGAACGATAGCGTAAAAACCTCGCTCAAGCGGACGCTGGTCGGCAAGGTCGTCAGCAACAAGATGGACAAGACGGTCACCGTTCTGGTCGAGCACCGCGTGAAGCATCCGATCTACGGCAAGTACGTCGTGCGTTCGAAGAAATACCACGCGCATGACGACGCGAACACGTACAACGAAGGCGATCTCGTCGAGATCCAGGAAACACGTCCGATTTCGAAGACGAAAGCCTGGGTTGTGTCGAAGCTGGTTGAAGCGGCTCGCGTGATCTGATGCAGAAGTAGTAGTACCGCGATGCAGTAGCAAATCGTGTCGCAGTAAGTTTCGCTTGCAAGACCGAGATTATTTGTTATAATCTCGGTCTTCCCTCTTTGTGGGAGCCCCGTCGCGGGCGAAACTGGTGGGGGAAGCCGGTTCGGGCGCCAGCCTGAGTCGACAGATTCACCGGATTGCGATGGCGGGTTTCGTCTGCCCTCGCTGCCTGTTCTAACCCAAGCAGCCAGTTGGCTGACGGGACCAAGACTGACCGGCTGTGCCATGGTGGTGCGACCGGATTAAGTTGGGAAAGATAAACCATGATCCAGACCGAAACTCGGCTTGAAGTGGCCGACAACACGGGTGCGCGTGAAGTCATGTGCATCAAGGTGCTCGGCGGTTCGAAGCGTCGTTACGCTAGCATTGGCGACATCATTAAGGTGACCGTCAAGGAAGCGACGCCGCGCGGACGCGTGAAAAAGGGCGAAATCTACAACGCCGTGGTCGTTCGTACGGCCAAGGGCGTGCGTCGCCAGGATGGCTCGCTCATCAAGTTCGACGGCAATGCCGCCGTTTTGTTGAATACCAAGCTCGAGCCGATCGGCACGCGTATTTTTGGGCCGGTTACGCGTGAACTGCGTAGCGAACGATTCATGAAGATCGTTTCGCTCGCGCCGGAAGTGCTGTAAGGAGTCGCGATGAACAAGATTCGCAAGGGTGACGAAGTCGTCGTCATCACCGGCAAGGACAAGGGCAAGCGCGGCACCGTGCTGGTCGTTGCGGAAGATCGTGTGACGGTCGAGGGCATCAACCTCGTCAAGAAGCACGTGAAGCCGAACCCGATGAAGGGTACGACGGGCGGTGTGGAAGCCAAAACGATGCCGCTGCATATTTCGAACGTCGCATTGGTCGACGCGAATGGCAAGGCATCGCGTGTGGGCATCAAGGTCGAAGACGGAAAGAAGGTTCGCTTCTTGAAGTCGACCGGCGCCACGCTTAACGCCTGACGCGGAGTTAAAAAATGGCTCGTCTGCAAGAGATTTATAAAGAAAAGGTTGTGCCGCAACTCGTCGAAAAGTTCGGCTACAAGTCTGTCATGGAAGTGCCGCGCATCACCAAGATCACCCTGAACATGGGCCTTGGCGAAGCCGTCGCCGACAAGAAGATCATCGAAAACGCCGTGGGCGACCTGACGAAGATCGCTGGCCAGAAGCCGGTTATCACGAAGGCGCGCAAGGCAATCGCAGGCTTCAAGATTCGTCAGGGCTACCCGATCGGCGCGATGGTCACGCTGCGCGGCCAAGCGATGTACGAATTCCTCGACCGTTTCGTGACGGTTGCGCTCCCGCGTGTGCGTGACTTCCGTGGCGTGTCGGGCCGTGCATTCGACGGTCGTGGCAACTACAACATCGGTGTGAAAGAGCAGATCATTTTCCCCGAAATCGACTACGACAAGATCGACGCGCTGCGTGGGCTGAACATCAGCATCACGACCACCGCGAAGACTGACGACGAAGCAAAGGCGCTGCTCGCCGGCTTCAAGTTCCCGTTCAGAAACTGAGGTTACCGTGGCTAAACTGGCACTGATCGAACGTGAAAAGAAGCGCGCGCGCCTGGCAGCCAAGTACGCTCCGAAGCGTGCTGAGCTGAAGGCTGTGATCGATGACGCAAGCAAGTCGGACGAAGAGCGTTATTTCGCGCGTCTGGCGCTGCAACAACTGCCGCGTAACTCGAACCCCACTCGCAAGCGTAACCGCTGCGCGATCACGGGTCGTCCGCGTGGCACGTTCCGTAAGTTCGGACTCGCGCGCGGCAAGATTCGTGAAATCGCTTTCCGCGGCGAAATCCCTGGCCTGACCAAGGCGAGCTGGTAATAGGAGAAACATAAATGAGCATGAGTGATCCTATCGCCGATATGCTGACTCGCATCCGCAACGCGCAGATGGTCGAGAAGGTTTCGGTGACTATGCCCTCGTCGAAAGTCAAGGTTGCGATTGCGCAGGTTTTGAAGGACGAAGGTTATATCGACGACTTCGCAGTGAAGGCTGAAGGCGCGAAGATCGAATTGAATATCGCGTTGAAGTACTACGCTGGCCGTCCGGTGATCGAGCGCCTCGAGCGCGTCTCGAAGCCTGGTCTGCGTGTGTACCGCGGTCGCAACGACATTCCGCAGGTCATGAACGGCCTCGGCGTTGCAATCGTGTCGACGCCGAAGGGTGTGATGACCGACCGCAAGGCGCGCCAGAACGGCGTCGGCGGCGAAGTCATCTGCTACGTCGCTTAACGCCTAAGGAGAAGAAACATGTCTCGAGTAGGTAAAAGCCCGATCGCGCTGCCGCAAGGCGCGGAAGTGGCCATCAAGAGCGACGTCATCACCGTTAAGGGCCCGCTCGGCACGATTTCGCAACCGGCTAACAAGCTGGTGACCGTGACGAACGACAACGGCACGTTGAAGCTCGCTCCGGCCGACGAAAGCCGCGAAGCAAACGCGATGTCCGGCACGATGCGCGCCCTGGTGGCGAACATGGTGCAGGGCGTCACCAAGGGTTTCGAGCGCAAGCTGACGCTGGTTGGCGTTGGTTATCGTGCGCAAGCGCAAGGCGACAAGCTGAACCTGTCGCTGGGTTTCTCGCACCCCGTGGTGCACCAGATGCCGGAAGGCGTCAAGGCTGAAACTCCGTCGCAAACCGAAATCGTGATCAAGGGGATCGACAAGCAGAAAGTCGGACAGACCGCAGCAGAAGTGCGCGGCTATCGTCCGCCTGAGCCGTACAAGGGCAAAGGCGTGCGCTATTCCGACGAGGTCGTGATCCTCAAAGAAACGAAGAAGAAGTAAGGGTGCGCAATCATGGATAAGACTCAATCTCGCCTGCGCCGCGCTCGTCAGACGCGTATCAAGATCGCTGAGCTGCAGGTTCCGCGTCTGGCCGTGCATCGCACGAATACGCATATCTACGCGCAAGTGTTCTCGGCGTGCGGTACGAAGGTCGTGGCAAGCGCCTCGACGCTCGAAGCTGAAGTGCGCGCTGAACTCGCCGACAAGTCGGGCAAGGGCGGCAACGTCAACGCTGCGACCCTGATCGGCAAGCGTATCGCCGAAAAGGCCAAGGCTGCCGGCATCGAATCCGTCGCCTTTGACCGCTCGGGTTTCCGCTACCACGGCCGCGTGAAGGCGCTGGCTGATGCGGCGCGTGAAGCCGGGCTCAAGTTCTAAGGGAAGAATTCGTCATGGCAAAGATGCAAGCGAAAGTTCAGGCTGACGAACGCGACGACGGCCTGCGCGAAAAGATGATTTCGGTCAACCGCGTGACCAAGGTCGTGAAGGGTGGCCGTATTCTCGGCTTCGCCGCACTGACCGTGGTTGGTGACGGTGACGGCCGAATCGGCATGGGCAAGGGCAAGGCCAAGGAAGTTCCGGTTGCTGTTCAAAAGGCAATGGAACAGGCCCGCCGCAACATGTTCAAGGTGCCCCTGAAGAACGGCACGCTGCAACACGAAGTGCACGGTAAGCATGGCGCATCGGCGGTTCTCCTCGCTCCGGCGAAGGACGGTACCGGCGTGATCGCTGGCGGTCCGATGCGCGCAGTGTTCGACGTGATGGGCGTGCAAAACGTTGTGGCCAAGAGCCACGGTTCGACGAACCCGTACAACCTCGTTCGCGCAACGCTGGACGGTCTGCGCAAGCAGTCGACCCCGGCCGACATCGCGGCGAAGCGTGGGAAGTCCGTCGAAGACATTCTGGGCTAAGGTGGGCACCATGTCTGATAAAACTGTCAAGGTTCAGCTCGTCAAGAGCCTGATCGGGACTCGCGAAACGCACCGTGCAACGGTGCGTGGCCTCGGCCTGCGCCGACTCAACTCGGTCTCCGAGTTGCAGGACACGCCGGCAGTGCGCGGGATGATCAACAAGGTCTCGTACCTCGTTAAGGTCATCGGCTAAGCGGCTGACCCTAGGATCCAAGGAGTTGAACATGGAATTGAATAACCTGAAGCCGGCAGAAGGCGCGAAGCACGCTAAGCGTCGCGTCGGTCGCGGTATCGGTTCGGGCCTCGGCAAGACCGCTGGTCGCGGCCACAAGGGTCAGAAATCGCGTTCGGGCGGCTTTCACAAGGTCGGTTTCGAAGGCGGTCAGATGCCTCTGCAGCGTCGTCTGCCGAAGCGTGGCTTCACCTCGCTGACGAAGGAATTCGTTGGTGAAGTGCGCCTGTCTGATCTCGAAAAGCTGCCGGTCGACGAAATCGATCTGTTGGCGTTGAAGCAAGCGGGTTTCGTCGGCGAGCTCATCAAGAGCGCAAAGATCATCAAGACCGGCGAGATCACGCGCAAGGTCACGGTGAAGGGCCTGATGGCAACGAAAGGCGCCCGTGAGGCAATCGAAGCCGCTGGCGGCTCGTTCGCCGAGTAACGCGCTTTCGCCGTTACTAGCACTAGCATCGGAGAAGGTACTTGGCTAACAGCCCGAGTCTCGCAAAAACCGGTCGAAGCGCGGCGAAATTCGGCGATCTGCGTCGGCGTGCAGTGTTCCTGCTGCTGGCGCTGATCGTCTACCGCATTGGTGCGCATATTCCGGTACCCGGCATCGATCCGGATCAACTGGCCAAGCTGTTTCAAAGCCAGTCTGGCGGCATCCTGGGCATGTTCAACATGTTCTCGGGTGGCGCGCTGTCGCGATTCACGATCTTTGCGCTGGGCATCATGCCCTACATTTCGGCGTCGATCATCATGCAGTTGCTGTCGATCGTGTCGCCGCAGATGGAGGCGTTGAAGAAGGAAGGGCAAGCGGGACAACGGAAGATCACGCAGTACACGCGTATCTTCACGGTGGTTCTGGCGACCTTCCAGGCGTTCGGTATCGCAGTCGCGCTGGAAAACCAGCCGGCTCTGGTCCTGGACCCCGGCATGGTGTTCCGGTTGACGACGGTCGTCACGCTGGTGACGGGCACGATGTTCCTGATGTGGCTGGGTGAGCAGATCACGGAGCGCGGTCTCGGCAACGGCATCTCGATCATTATCTTCGGTGGTATCGCGGCGGGCTTCCCCAACGCAATCGGTGGTCTGTTCGAGCTGGTTCGCACCGGTTCGATGAGCATCATCTCGGCGATCATCATCGTCGTGTTGATCGCGGCGGTCACGTATCTGGTCGTGTTCATCGAACGCGGTCAGCGCAAGATCCTCGTGAACTACGCGAAGCGCCAGGTCGGTAACAAGATTTACGGCGGACAGTCGTCTCATCTGCCGCTGAAGTTGAACATGTCGGGTGTGATTCCGCCGATCTTCGCGTCGTCGATCATTCTCTTTCCGGCAACAATCCTGAATTGGTTCAGTTCGGGTACGCGCACCAACTGGTTCGCAAACACGCTGCACAACGTGGCCGAGGCACTTAAGCCCGGTCAACCCGTGTACGTGTTGCTGTACGCGTTGGCGATCGTTTTCTTCTGCTTCTTTTACACCGCACTGGTGTTCAACAGCCGGGAAACTGCCGACAACTTGAAGAAGAGCGGTGCTTTCGTTCCGGGTATCCGTCCGGGCGATCAGACTGCACGATATATCGACCGCATCCTCACGCGTCTTACGCTGGCTGGTGCGATCTACATCGTATTCGTGTGCCTGCTGCCTGAGTTTCTGGTGTTGCGCTGGAACGTGCCGTTTTATTTTGGTGGAACGTCGCTGCTGATCATTGTCGTCGTCACGATGGACTTCATGGCTCAGGTGCAGTCGTACGTTATGTCGCAACAATATGAATCGCTGCTCAAGAAGGCAAACTTCAAGGGTGGCAACGTCCCGATGCGTTAATAAGGACTATGGCCAAAGACGATGTTATCCAGATGCAGGGTGAGGTCATCGAAAACCTTCCCAACGCTACTTTCCGGGTGAAATTGGAAAATGGCCATGTCGTCCTGGGGCATATTTCCGGAAAGATGCGGATGCACTACATCCGCATCCTACCGGGCGACAAGGTTACGGTTGAATTGACGCCTTACGATCTGTCTCGTGCACGGATCGTGTTCCGGGCGAAGTGATTTGAAAAAAGGGTAATATCATGAAAGTGATGGCATCGGTTAAGCGCATTTGCCGCAATTGCAAGATCATCAAGCGCAAGGGCGTTGTGCGCGTGATTTGCAGCTCTGATCCGCGCCACAAACAGCGTCAAGGCTGAACGCCGCGCTTTTGCTTGCGCTTTTTGTTTGAGGAAAAACAATGGCTCGTATCGCAGGGGTTAACATCCCGAATCACCAGCATACCGAGATCGGCCTGACGGCAATCTTCGGCATCGGTCGCACGCGTTCCCGCGGCATTTGCACGGCAGCTGGTGTGGAATTTTCGAAGAAGGTCAAGGACCTCACTGACGCAGACCTCGAAAAGCTGCGTGACGAAGTGGGTAAGTTCATCGTCGAAGGCGACCTGCGCCGTGAAGTGACGATGAATATCAAGCGCCTGATGGACTTGGGTTGCTACCGCGGCATGCGCCATCGCAAGGGCCTGCCCCTGCGTGGCCAGCGTACGCGCACGAATGCCCGTACGCGCAAGGGTCCGCGTCGTGCAGCGCAATCGCTGAAGAAGTAAGCGGAACTGACAGTTACAGGAAAACGTAATGGCTAAGGCTTCGAACAACTCCGCGGCGCAACGCGTTCGCAAGAAGGTCAAGAAGAACGTCGCCGAGGGCGTGGTTCACGTTCACGCGTCGTTCAACAACACCATTATCACGATCACTGACCGTCAAGGTAACGCGCTGGCATGGGCGACCTCGGGTGGTCAGGGCTTCAAGGGCTCGCGTAAGTCGACGCCGTTTGCAGCTCAGGTCGCAGCCGAATCGGCTGGCCGCGTGGCATTGGAATACGGCGTGAAGAACCTCGAAGTGCGGATCAAGGGCCCCGGCCCTGGCCGTGAATCGGCGGTGCGCGCGCTGCATGGTCTTGGCATCAAGATCACCGCGATCTCCGACGTGACGCCGGTCCCGCACAACGGCTGCCGTCCGCCGAAGCGCCGTCGTATCTAAAGTCCGACGACGCGACCGCATGTTTCCTGTCGATGCGCAAGTATCGGCGGGTTTCGTGCGTTATGAAGTTTTGACTAAGCCCACCGTTCGACCCGAAGGGTTCGGACTAGCGCAGACGAAAGTCTGCGTGATCAATATTTAAGGATGCAACGTGGCACGCTATACCGGTCCCAAAGCAAAGCTGTCCCGCCGTGAAGGCACTGATCTGTTCCTGAAGAGCGCACGCCGCTCCCTCGCCGACAAGTGCAAGCTCGACAGCAAGCCCGGCCAACACGGCCGCACCTCGGGCGCGCGTACGTCTGACTACGGCACCCAGTTGCGCGAGAAGCAAAAAGTGAAGCGTATCTATGGTGTGCTGGAGCGTCAGTTCCGCCGCTACTTCGCTGAAGCCGACCGCCGCAAGGGCCCGACGGGCGAAAACCTGCTGCAGTTGCTCGAGTCGCGTCTCGACAACGTCGTCTATCGCATGGGCTTCGGCTCGACGCGCGCCGAAGCGCGTCAGCTCGTGAGCCACAAGTCGATCGTGGTGAACGGCCAGGTCGTGAACATCCCGTCGATGCAGGTGAAATCGGGCGACGTCGTGTCCGTGCGTGAGCAATCGCGCAAGCAGGCTCGTATCGTCGAAGCCCTGTCGCTGGCCGAGCAAGGCGGAATGCCGAGCTGGGTGTCGGTCGACGCGAAGAAATTCGAAGGCACGTTCAAGTCGATGCCCGAGCGTAGCGATATCGCTGGCGACATCAACGAAAGCCTGATCGTCGAATTGTATTCGCGTTAATCGCGGCGGTAATGGATTGACAGCCGGGGAGCCTGATTGCTCGTGGCAAGGGGTGGCCTCGGCTGCTTATTTTCAGGTTGTTACCGGTCAGCCTTATCGGTGTAACGAGCCGAGGGTATTGAAAAGGAAAACCTATGCAAACCAGTTTGTTGAAGCCCAAGATCATTGCTGTTGAATCGCTTGGTGAAAACCATGCGAAGGTGGTTATGGAGCCGTTCGAACGCGGCTATGGCCACACCTTGGGTAACGCGCTTCGGCGCGTGCTGCTGTCGTCGATGATCGGCTATGCGCCGACCGAAGTGACGATCGCAGGCGTCGTGCATGAATATTCGACGCTCGATGGTGTGCAAGAGGATGTGGTCAACCTGCTGTTGAACCTGAAGGGCGTCGTTTTCAAGCTGCACAACCGCGATGAAGTCACGGTGACGCTGCGCAAGGAAGGCGAAGGACTTGTCACGGCCGGCGATATCGAACTCGCGCACGATTGCGAGGTCATCAACCCGGAACACGTGGTCGCACACCTGTCGAAGGGCGGCAAGCTCGACGTTCAGATCAAGATCGAAAAGGGCCGCGGCTATGTGCCGGGCAACGTGCGTCGTTACGGTGAAGATTCGGCCAAGATCATCGGCCGCATCGTGCTGGATGCGTCGTTCTCGCCGGTTCGCCGTGTGAGCTACGCCGTTGAAAGCGCGCGTGTCGAACAGCGTACCGACCTCGACAAGCTCGTGATGAACATCGAGACCAACGGCGTGATTTCGCCGGAAGAAGCGATCCGTCAGTCGGCGCGTATTCTGGTCGATCAGTTGTCGGTATTCGCAGCGCTCGAAGGCACGGAAGCGGCAGCAGAAGCGCCGTCGCGTGCGCCGCAGATCGATCCGATCCTGCTGCGTCCGGTGGATGACCTCGAACTCACGGTGCGTTCCGCGAACTGCCTGAAGGCCGAGAACATCTACTACATCGGCGATCTGATCCAGCGCACGGAAAACGAGTTGCTGAAGACGCCGAACCTGGGCCGCAAGTCGCTGAACGAAATCAAGGAAGTGCTGGCTTCGCGTGGTCTGACGCTTGGTATGAAGCTCGAAAACTGGCCGCCGGCTGGTCTCGACAAGTAACAGGCGAAGTCGCTGGGTAACTTTGCAAAGACGCGGATTCTGCTTTAAAATCCGCGTCTTGCTTTATTTTCGACCGGCCCGTGCGCTGATGTAGGGCGCAATAGAAGAGCTGGATCAAAACTCGTTAAAGGAACTGAAAATGCGTCATAAGCATGGTCTGCGGAAACTGAACCGCACGAGCAGCCATCGTCTGGCAATGCTCCGCAATATGTCGAATTCGCTCATCGAGCACGAAGTCATCAAGACGACGCTGCCGAAGGCCAAGGAACTGCGCAAGGTCGTCGAGCCCCTCATCACGCTCGGCAAGAAGCCGTCGCTCGCGAACCGCCGTCTGGCGTTCAACCGCCTGCGCGATCGTGATTCCGTCGCGAAGCTGTTCGACGTCCTCGGCCCGCGCTACGCGAGCCGTCCGGGTGGCTACCTGAGCATCCTGAAGTTCGGTTTCCGCGTCGGCGACAACGCTCCGATGGCGCTGGTCCAGTTGATGGATCGCCCGGAAGTTGAAGAGACGGAAGAAGTGCAAGAAGCGGAATAAATTCCGTTTCCAGTTGTTCACAGAAAGGCCAGGCTCAAAGCTTGGCCTTTTTGCTTTCTGCCTGCGACGTTTCAGCGCGCCGATGCGTAAAAGTGTGTGTCGGTCGCCGATGCTACGATATGCAATTGGCCTGCCGTTTATCCGGAGTATCCGCGTGAATGTCCCCGTCGTTATGATGCTTTCCACGCTGCCTGACGCCGCCGCGGCCGATGCGCTCGCGCAAGCGGCGCTGGACGCGCGGCTCGCCGCCTGCGTGACGAGCCTCGGTGCCGTGGCCTCGCAGTACCACTGGAAGGGCGTTCTGGAGTCGTCGCAGGAAGTGCAATTGTTGTTCAAGACGAGCATCGCGCGCAGCGAAGAATTGCAGCGCTTCGTCGAGGCTCGACATCCGTACGAGACACCCGAAATCCTCGTCTGGCAGGTGGATGCATCGCCGGCCTATGGTCAATGGGTCAACGCAGAAACGCAGCGTCCTCTTCATGTGTGAGTTTTCCCGACTTTTCGCGCGGCGATTCTTCGGCGCGTTCCTGTTTCTCGCGGCGTTGATACTGCTGTCGGGCGCCGTGCGCGCAGCCGACGATTTCCTCGATCCCGACGTCGCGTTCAAATTCAGCGCGTCGGAAAAGCCCGGCGAAGTGGACGTGCGCTACAAGATCGCCGACGGCTACTACATGTACCGTGAGCGCTTCGCGTTCGCGGTGAAGAGCGGCGATGCGACCATCGGGCCCGCGCAACTGCCGGCGGGCAAAGTCCACTTCGATCAGACGTTCAACAAGGACGTCGAAACCTATCGCGGCGAGCTGCACATCCGCATTCCCGTCACGCAGGCGAAGGGGCCATTCGAGCTCGCGGTGACGTCGCAGGGATGCGCGGATCAGGGCATCTGCTATCCGCCGATGGAGAAGACCTATCGCGTGAAGGGCGACGCGCTGCAAGCGGCAGGCGCCGCGTCGACTACCGTGAGGCCGGACACCGGAAGTTCATGGTTCGAGCGCGCGACCAGCGCCGACTACGCGCAGTCCATGCTCGAAGGCGGTGGCTTTTTCGCGGTCGTCGGCATGTATTTTCTTGCCGGCATGGTGTTGAGCCTTCTGCCGTGTTCGTATCCGATGATCCCGATATTGTCCGCGATCATCGTCGGAGAAGGCGCGCGCGTGACACGTTCGCGCGGATTCGCGTTGTCGGTTTCGTATGTGATCGGCATGGCGCTCGTTTATACGGTGCTCGGTATTGTTGCCGCGCTGATCGGACAGAGCCTCGGCGCGTGGCTGCAGAACCCGTGGGTGCTCGGCGCGTTCGGTCTACTGCTCGCAGCGTTCGCCGTCGCGCTGATTTCGGGCGTCGACATCAAGTTGCCTGAACGCTGGCAAAGCGGGGTGAATGAGGCTTCGCAGAAGCGCAGCGGGGGCAAGTTCGCCGCGGTCGCGGTGATGGGCGCGTTATCCGCGCTCGTCGTCGGTGCGTGCATGACGGCGCCGCTGTTCGCGGTGCTCGCGTTCATCGCGCATACCGGCAACGCCGTGCTCGGCGGCGCGGCGCTCTTCGCGATGGGTATCGGACTGGGCGTGCCGCTTTTGATCATCGGCCTGGGCGCGGGGTCGATCCTGCCTCGCGCAGGCGCGTGGATGGACGGCGTGAAGGTGTTTTTCGGCGTGGTCCTGCTCGCGGCCGCACTGTGGATCGTGTGGCCGGTTATCGGCGGCGTCGCGCAGATGCTGCTCGCCGCGCTGTGGCTGTTGATCGCGGCCGCATCGCTCGGATTGTTCTCATCGGGAGCATCGGCGGCTGTCGGGGTCTGGAAGCGACTCGGACGCGGTCTCGCCGCGGCGTTCGCGATCTGGGCGGCGACATTGCTCGTCGGCCTGGCTGCGGGTTCCACGGATCCGCTGCGCCCGCTCGCGGTGCTTGCTTCCCGAGGCGCGTCGTCGGCGGCTACGAACGCACAAGCGGAAGGACCGACGTTCGCGCCGGTGCGTTCGTCGGCGGAACTGGATTCGGCGGTGAAAGCCGCCGCGCGTCCTGCGATGCTCGACTTCTACGCCGATTGGTGCGTGTCCTGCAAGGAAATGGAGAAGCTGACTTTCTCCGATGCCCGCGTACAGGCGCGACTCGCGCAACTGAATCTTCTGCGCGCAGACGTGACCGCCAACAACGCCGACGATCAGGCGCTGCTCAAGCGCTTCAAGCTTTTCGGGCCGCCGGGCATCATCTTCTTCGATGCGCAAGGCAACGAAGTCGCGCGCGTCGTCGGGTATGAATCGGCCGATACTTTCCTGAAAAGCCTCGACCGAGTCGGGCCGTCGAACGGATAAAAAGAGGGCGATGCATCGAGCATCGCCCTCTTCACATCGCGAGCAGGAAGCGTTATTTCGATGCCCGCAGAATGCGCGCCGCATCCAGCGCAAAGTACGTCAGCACGCCGTCCGCGCCCGCACGCTTGAACGCGAGCAGCGCTTCCATCATCACCTTGTCGTGATCGATCCAGCCGTTTTGCGAGGCGGCCTTGATCATCGCGTACTCGCCGCTGACTTGATACGCGTACGTTGGGAAGCGGAATTCGTCCTTCACGCGACGCACGATGTCGAGATACGGCATGCCGGGCTTGACCATCACCATGTCCGCGCCTTCCTCGATGTCCATGCGCACTTCGCGCATCGCTTCATCGGAGTTGGCCGGGTCCATCTGATAAGTCATCTTGTTGCTCTTGCCGAGATTCGCGGCCGAGCCGACTGCATCGCGGAACGGACCGTAGAACGCCGACGCGTACTTCGCCGCGTACGCCATGATGCGCGTGTGAATGTGGCTCTCGCTTTCGAGCATCTCGCGGATCGCGCCGATGCGGCCGTCCATCATGTCCGACGGCGCGACGATATCCACGCCCGCTTCGGCCTGCACGCGCGCCTGCTCGACAAGGATCTCGCTCGTTTCGTCGTTCTTCACGTAGCCTTCCTCGTCGAGCACGCCGTCCTGGCCGTGGCTCGTGTACGGGTCGAGCGCGACGTCGGTCAGCACGCCGAGCATCGGGAAGTTCTTTTTCAGCTCGCGCACGGCACGCGGAATGAGTCCTTCGGGATTCGTGGCTTCACGACCATCGGGCGTCTTGAGCGACGGCTCGATCGCAGGAAACAGCGACAGCACCGGCACGCCCAGTTCCACGCACTGTTCGGCGACTTTCATCAGCAAATCGACGGACGTGCGCTCGACGCCGGGCATCGACGGCACCGCTTGCCGCACATTCGCGCCTTCGACGATGAACACCGGATAAATGAGGTCGTTCGTCGTGAGGAGGTTTTCGCGCATCAGACGGCGCGAGAAGTCATCGCGGCGCATCCGGCGCGGGCGATGGTGGGGATAGAAGCTCATGTCTTGACTCGAATTTGGAGTGGTCTTCGGGGCGATCGAAAACGGCTTCCGGAATGCGTAAATCCTTGCCGAACAAGCACTTGGACGCGTCTGAAACCGTTTTGAGACAATGGTATATCATACCGATCGAGCGAGGCGCTTGCCGCCGGACTCCCCGCTTCTCCTCCCTGAGCGGGTGCCTGTCGATGTTCGATTAGGCTGTTAACCCGCCGTCATGCGGCGGGTTTTTTTCATGCCGGCGCGTGCGCGCGACGGCTCACCCGGCTGCGTCTTCTGACGCGTTCTCGCCGGCTTCCCCAGGCATCAGCCAGCTTTCGATCTGCTCGTGCGCTTCTTCCAGCCCCGTGCGCTTGAGCGCGGAGAAGAGCTGCACGGTGAGTTCGCCGCGATAGCCCGCATCCTTGTATTCAGCCAGCGATTTCTTCGTCGTGCGGAGGGCGTTGGTCATTTCCTGTCGCGTCAATTTGTCGCATTTCGTGAGCAGCGTGTGAATCGGCTTTCCGGTCGGCGCGAACCAGTCGATCATGATGCGATCGAGGTCCGTCAGCGGACGGCGCGAATCCATCATCAGGATCATGCCGCGCAGTTGCGCGCGACTCTGAAGATAAGTGGACAGCAGACGCTGCCAGTGTTCCTTCGCGGCTCCCGGCACTTCGGCGTAACCGTAACCCGGAAGATCGACGAGATAGCCGGTCGGCGCGGCTTCCGGCCCGACCGAGAAGTAGTTGATATGCTGAGTGCGTCCCGGCGTCTTGCTGGCGAACGCGAGCCGCTTCTGGTTGCACAGAATATTGATGGCCGTCGATTTTCCCGCGTTCGATCGTCCCCCGAACGCGATTTCGGGCTGCGGCGTGGGCGGCAGATCGCGGAGATGATTGACGGTCGTGAAGAAGCGGGATTGGTGAAGCAGAAATGACATGGCGGGCCCAATCGAAAGAGCTGCGAAAACTTCAAGCCTTGAGAACCCGGCAAATACTGGGCATGCCCCGACTGGCGTCTTTGCGTGTAGCGGGTTATTGTACAATACGACGGATTTTTAAAGACCAGCACGGGCACGCAAGACCCAAGCCGCAGGCGGCACCCACAGAGGAGCGAGACAGTTTTCGGGGCACTTTTTGAGCCTCTTCGTTCAGTGAGTTCGGGTATCTTGCGGCGATAATCGGTCGCCGTCGTTTTTTGCAGAACCTCACATTCTCACAAGACGAAAAACAGGGTACGCGAATGAACCGACTGTACAGGTCTCTGGTGGTGATTCGGGCAGCGGCGGCTTTCGGTGCGGGTTTGAGTGGTCTAGCAGTATCGATGTCAGTGAACGCGGCGGAGCCCGCGCAAGCGGCGAAGCCGGATGCGGCGCGAGGACAGGCCATCGCGACGCAGGTGTGTGCGGCGTGTCACGCAGCGGACGGCAACAGCGCCGGTGCCGCGTTTCCTAAGCTCGCTGGCCAGCACGCCGAATACATCGTCAAGCAATTGAAGGATTACAAGACGCAGCCGGGCGCGAAGGCGCCGGCGCGTAACAATCCGATCATGGCGGGCATTGCGGGCGCGCTATCGGATCAGGACATGGTGAACGTCGCGGCGTACTTCGCGTCGCAGAAGGCCAAGCCCAACTTCGCGCGCGACAAGAACGACGTCACGCTGGGTCAGAAGATTTACCGCGGCGGCATCGCGGACAAGGGCGTACCGGCGTGCGCCGCTTGCCACGGCGCGACCGGCATGGGTATCCCGGTGCAGTATCCGCGGCTGTCATGGCAGTGGGGCGATTACACGGTGGCGCAGTTGAACGCGTTCGCATCGGGACAACGCGCCAACAGCGAGCCGATGCACCAGATTTCCTCGCGTCTGAACGAAGCGGAGATGAAGGCGGTTGCCGACTACATCGCCGGTTTGCATTAAGCGTAAAGCAGTCAGCGTCCAGCGGTTCCCGGCAGCACACGCCGGAGTCGCCCATACTACGAAGCCGGTCCCGGGCAGATCCGAGAAGACCGGCGCGAGAACAAGAAAAGGGTGGGACGTCGGTCGATGAGACCGCCAGCGTCTCCACCCTTTTTTGCTGTCCAGTCGGAGTTTGAATGAGCGTCACCACATCGGGTTTGCAGTCGAAGTCGAGCCGTCGGGCCATCAGGCATTTCGTCGAACTCGTCAGTTCGATGCGCTTCGCTATCGCGTTGCTGGTCATTCTGGCGATCGCGAGCATCATCGGTACGGTGCTCACGCAAGAGGACCCGTATCCCAACTACGTGAATCAGTTCGGTCCGTTCTGGGCCGACATCTTCCGCGGCGTGAGCCTCTACAACGTGTACAGCGCGTGGTGGTTCATGCTCATCCTGATCTTCCTCGTGATCTCGGTGTCGTTGTGCGTCGTGCGCAACAGCCCGAAGATGATCGCGGACCTCAAGAGCTGGAAGGATCGCGTGCATGAAGGCGGCCTGCGCGCGTTCCATCACAAGGGCGAGTTCGCGGTATCGACGAATCGCGCGCAGACAGCCGCGACGCTCGAGCGGCTCGCCGCGAAGATGGGCTATCGCTTCAAGACGCGCGAGACCGACAACGGCGCGACGCTCATCACCGCCAAGCGCGGCGCGATGACGAAGATCGGCTACATCTCGGCGCACGTCGCGATCGTCGTGATCTGCATCGGCGGGCTGCTCGACAGCAATCTGCCCATCAAATTGCAGATGTGGATGTTCAACAAGACGCCGATCGTCAGCAACGCCGTCATCAACGACATTCCGCCAGAGCATCGTCTTTCGACGTCGAATCCGACGTTCCGCGGCTACGCGTGGGTGCCGGAAGGGCAGAACGTCGGCACGGCGATCCTGAATCAGCAGGACGGCTCGATCATCCAGGATCTGCCGTTTTCGATTCAGTTGAACAAGTTCATCGTCGATTACTACTCGACCGGCATGCCGAAGCTCTTCGCGAGCGACATCGTCGTGATCGATCACAAGACGGGCAAGCGCATTCCGGCGCGCGTCGAAGTGAACAAGCCGTTCACGTACGACGGCATCTCGATCTATCAGTCGAGTTTCCAGGACGGCGGCTCGAAGCTCGAAATGACCGCATGGCCGATGACCGGCGGCAGCGCGAAGACTTCGCCTTTCAACGGCACGATCGGCGGCACGTCGCCGATCGGCACGCAGTTCACCGGCGCGCAAGGTGAAACCGTCGAGTTCACGGATTTCCGCGCGATCAACGTCGAGAACATGACCGACGGCAGCGGTGCACCGGACGCGCGCGGTGTCGGCAAGACGGAAACGCTGCGCGACGCATTCGACGAGCGTCTCGGCTCCGGCGCGAAAACCTCGAAGCCGACGGATCTGCGCAATATCGGTCCGTCCGTGCAATACAAGGTGCGCGGCACGGACGGCCAGGCGCGCGAGTACAGCAATTACATGCTGCCGGTCGATGTGAGCGGACAGCGCATGTTCCTCGCAGGCATGCGCGTGAGCCCGAACGATCCGTTCCGCTACCTGCGCATTCCCGCCGACGAACAGGGCACGATGAAACAGTGGATGGACTTGCGCGCCGCGCTCGCCACGCCCGCGACGCGCGTCGAGGCCGCGCACCGGTTTGCGGTGCGTTCGGTTCCGCAGGAAAACGGCGAGTTGCAGAAGCATCTGGAAGAAAGCGCGGTTCGCGTGCTGAATCTCTTCGCTGGCGTCGACGAAACGGGCAAGGCGACGACGAATCCGCAGATGATTGGCGGTTTCCAGAGCATCGCGACGTTCATCGACCGTTCGGTGCCGAAGGGCGAGCAGGAAAAGGCGGCGGGCCTCTTGATGCGCATGCTCGAAGGCGCGATGTGGGACGTATGGCAGATTTCCCGCGAGCAAAACGGCCAGCCCGACGCTAAAGTGGATGAAAAGAACTCCGCATTCGTTCAGTCGTCCATCAACGCGCTTTCCGATAGCTTTCTGTACGGTTCGCCCGTCTTTCTGCAACTGGACAACTTCAAGCAGGTGCAAGCTTCGGTATTCCAGTTGACGCGCGCGCCGGGTAAAAATCTGGTGTATCTTGGCAGCCTTCTGCTGGTCGTCGGGATTTTCTCGATGTTCTACGTCCGCGAACGCCGGCTCTGGTTCTGGCTCAAAGATGCAGGGCAGGGCGGCGCGAGCGTGCTGATGGCGATGTCGACGGCGCGCCGGACGTTCGATTTCGAGAAGGAGTTCGTCCGCACGCGCGCGCAGATCGCGGCAGCGCTCGACGCGAAGCCGACAGAACCGGCTGATCCGTCCCCGGCATCCAGTGCGCCCCAGCACTCGCAATCCGAGACTCCGAGCTCGGAAGTTTCGACACGGTAAGATCATGGACCTCACACAGACTTCCTCCCACGCCTCCGCCAAGACGGAACGTCCGGCATCGAGCCTTCCCGATGTCGCCGTGTTCGACGATCGTCCGTTCCTGCGCCGACTGACGCTGATCGATTGGCTCTTCGCCCTCGCGATGGTCGCAGGCGCGGGTTTCGCGCTGAACCGCTATCACGCGTACATGGATGTGTACGACACGGCGGTGCTGGTCGGCGCAGTGCCGACGTTCGTCGTGCTCGGCTGGCGCTGGAAACCGGTGCGTCTGCTGATCGCGATGATCGCGCTGCTCGCGCTGTCGTCGATCCAGCTTTATCAGCACGATCTCGCACGCGCCGACACCAATTTTTTCCTCAAGTACTTCCTGTCGAGTCAATCGGCGATCCTGTGGATGAGCGCGCTCTTCATCCTCGCGACGCTCTTTTACTGGATTGGACTCGTGACACGCTCGCAGACCGGCGGCGCGATCGGTTCGCGCATGACATGGGTCGCGGTGCTGATGGGCTTCACCGGCCTGATGGTGCGCTGGTACGAGTCGTACATGATCGGCTCGGACGTCGGCCATATTCCGATCTCGAATCTGTATGAAGTGTTCGTGCTGTTCTGCCTGATCACGGCGCTGTTCTACCTCTACTACGAACAGCATTACTCGACGCGGCAGATGGGCGCGTTCGTGCTGCTCGTGATCAGCGCGGCCGTCGGCTTCCTGATGTGGTACTCGATCGCCCGCGACGCGCAGCAAATCCAGCCGCTCGTGCCCGCGCTGCAAAGCTGGTGGATGAAGATCCACGTGCCGGCGAACTTCATCGGCTACGGCAGCTTCGCGCTCTCGGCGATGGTCTCCGTCGCGTACCTCGCGAAACAGCGCGGTTTCATGGCGGACCGCCTGCCGTCGCTCGAAGTCCTCGACGACGTGATGTACAAGTCGATCGCCGTCGGCTTCGCGTTCTTCACGATCGCGACGATTCTCGGCGCGCTGTGGGCCGCGGAAGCGTGGGGCGGTTACTGGAGCTGGGACCCGAAGGAAACGTGGGCGCTGATCGTCTGGTTGAACTACGCGGCGTGGCTGCACATGCGTCTCATGAAGGGCCTGCGCGGCGCGGCGGCGGCGTGGTGGGCGCTCACCGGCCTGATCGTCACGACGTTCGCCTTCCTCGGCGTGAACATGTTCCTGTCGGGCTTGCATAGTTACGGCAAGCTCTGATCGGTTGTTTCGACTGTTAAAAAAAACCGCCATGCATCACGCTGGCGGTTTTTTTTTGCTTTTTCGGTGGAATACTGGCGTCGGGACTGCTGTTTTCCCTTTATGAGCATTCAGCGGCGACATCCTGAGCGTCGCAATGGAAGGAACGCAAATGTGGATCAAACGAAATCGTCATCTGTATGGCGACGACATCGCGGGTCATGAGATCACGCCGCGCGACGTGTTCGAAAATCGCCGGCGCGCGCTGCGCTCGATCGGCGCGTTCGCCGCAACAGGACTCGCCGGCGCAAGCAGCCTCGCCCACGCGACGCTCACGTCGCCGGACGCCAAAGGCCAGAAGCTCGTGTCGGCGAAGACCAATCCGAAGTTCGTCGCGCTGGACAAGCCGACGTCGTTCAAGGACATCACGACCTACAACAACTTCTACGAATTTGGCACCGACAAGGGCGATCCCGTCGAGCACGCGGGTACGTTGCGTCCGCGTCCGTGGAAGGTGTCGGTCGAAGGCGCGATCAAGAACCCGAAGGTCTACGACATCGACGATATCCTGAAGCTCGCGCCGCTCGAAGAACGCGTGTACCGGCTGCGCTGCGTCGAAGGCTGGTCGATGGTGATTCCGTGGATCGGCGTGTCGTTGTCCGAGCTCATCAAGCGCGCCGAGCCGACGGGCAGTGCGAAGTACGTGCAGTTCATCACGCTCGCCGATCCGTCGCAGATGCCGGGCCTCTCGACGCCGATTCTCGAATGGCCGTATTCCGAAGGTCTGCGCATGGACGAGGCGATGAACCCGCTCACGCTCCTGACCGTCGGTTTGTACGGCCAGGTGCTGCCGAACCAGAACGGCGCGCCCGTGCGCGTGGTCGTGCCGTGGAAATACGGCTTCAAGAGCGCGAAGTCGCTCGTGAAGATCCGCTTCGTCGAGAAAGAGCCGCCGACGAGCTGGAATCTTTACGCGCCGAGCGAATACGGCTTCTTTTCGAACGTGAATCCGAACGTCGATCATCCGCGCTGGAGTCAGGCGACGGAGCGGCGCATCGGCGAGGACGGCTTCTTTGCGCCGAAGCGCAAGACGCTTATGTTCAACGGCTACGGCGATCAGGTCGCGTCGTTGTATCAGGGCATGGATCTCAAGAAGAACTTCTGAACGATGCCGACCGCTTCCGATATCAAAGGCACGCGGGCGAGCGCGGGCGTTCGCTGGGTCGTTCCGGCGAAGGTCGTCGTATTCATCGCGATGCTGTTTCCGCTCGCGCGACTCGTGCTGCTCGGCGTGACGGGCGGCCTGGGCGCGAATCCGATCGAATTCATCACGCGATCGACCGGTCTCTGGACGCTCGTCTATCTGTGCATCACGCTCGCGATCACCCCGGTGCGCCGCATGACCGGCATCACGGCGCTCGCGCGCTTTCGCCGGATGATCGGGCTGTACGCGTTCTTCTTCGCCGTGCTGCATTTCACGACGTACATCTGGTTCGACAAATGGTTCGATGTCGCCGCGATGCTGAAGGACATCGGCAAGCGGCCGTTCATCACGGTGGGTTTCGCGGCGTTCGTGCTGCTGATTCCGCTCGCGGTCACATCGCCGAAAGTCATGGTGAGAAAACTCGGGCGCCGCTGGCAGACCTTGCATCGCGCGATCTATCTGATCGCCGCGCTCGCGATCCTGCATTTCTGGTGGATGAAGGCGGGCAAGCACGATTTCGAACTGCCGAAGATCTACGGCTCGATCGTGATCGTCCTGCTCGGCTGGCGCGTGATCGCGTGGCTTCGAACGCGAGCGACACGGCGGCGCGCATAAAAAAAGCGATGCCTCGGCATCGCTTTTTTGTTGAAGCGTACGAAGCTTCAGTCCGGCAGAATCGATTCCCCGGCGAACAACTGCTTCACGTCTTCGCGTTCGCGCACGAGACGCGCGCGTTCGCCATCGACCATGATTTCGGCGGCGCGCGGACGCGTGTTGTAGTTCGAGCTCATCACGAAGCCGTACGCGCCCGCGGAGCAGATCGCGAGCAGGTCGCCCGGTTCGATGGCCAGTTCACGGTCCCGCCCGAGCCAGTCGCCGCTTTCGCAGACCGGACCGACGACATCGTACTTGTGCGCCTGCGCGTCGCGCTTCACGACCGGCACGATGCGATGAAACGCCTCGTACATCGCGGGACGCGCGAGATCGTTCATCGCGGCATCGACGATGGCGAAGTTCTTTTCCTCGCCCGGCTTCAGAAACTCGACGCGCGTCAACAGTACGCCGGCATTGCCGACGAGCGAACGCCCCGGCTCGAAATACACTTCGCGCTGACCGTGGCCGCGTTTCTCGATGTGATCGAGCACCGTCTTCACGAACTCGCCGATATCGGGCGGCGTTTCGTCGTCGTACGTGATGCCGAGACCGCCGCCGACATTGACGTGATGAATGTGCATGCCGTCCGCTTCGATCTGCTCGACGAGCTCGAGCAGTTTGTCGACGGCATCCAGATACGGGCTGATCTCGGTGATCTGCGAACCGATGTGACAGTCGATGCCGACGACATCGAGGTTCGACATCGCATGCGCTTGCGCGTAGGTCGCGCGCGCATCGCTGAACGCGACGCCGAACTTGTTCGACTTGAGGCCCGTGGAGATGTACGGATGCGTCTTCGCATCGACGTCGGGATTCACGCGTAACGAAACCGGCGCTGTCTTGCCGAGCGATGCCGCGACTTCGTTCAACGCGTGCAGCTCGGGAATCGACTCGACGTTGAAGCCCTTCACGCCTGCTTCGAGCGCTTCGCGCATTTCCGCCGCCGACTTGCCGACGCCCGAAAACACCGTATTCTCCGCCTTGCCGCCCGCCGCGAGCACCCGCGCGAGTTCGCCCGACGACACGATGTCGAAGCCCGAACCCATGCGCGCGAACACGTTGAGCACGGCGAGATTGCTGTTCGCCTTCACCGCGACGTGGACCGTCGCGTGACGGCCCGCGCATGCATCGGCGTAGGCGCGATAGGCGCGTGTTATCGCATCGCGCGAATAGACGTAGAGGGGCGTGCCGAACTGCTCCGCGAGCGACGCGGCTGAAACGCCTTCGGCGTGCAGCACGCCGTCGACGTAGTGGAATGCGGAATCACTCATGCGTGGAATCGAAAATGCGCCGTGAAGGCTTGGGGATCAATAAGCGGACGACGCGGCTTTCGGCGCCGATGCGGCGTTGGGGCTGGTCTTCAGGTCCGTCTCGGGCGAGAGCGACAGCGGCTGACCCGATGTATCCGGAATGCTGCCCGCACGCGATGCGGTTTCGCTGCCCGGAGTGACATTCGAAGGCGGCGTATTCTGGAGATCGTTTGGACGTTGCGGTAGCGGGGGCACCTTCGGCAGATAGAGCGAACCGCGTTGCCCGCAACCGCCCAGCGTGATCGTTGCCGCGGCGCCGATGCTCAAAGCCGCTACAATCGCGCTCATCCTGAAAACGACTCGCATGACCGTCCCTAAACGTTGAATCGATGGAGTTTAGCATGACAGACCAGGAATACCTGACGCTGGCGGAGGCCGCGCTGACCGCCATCGAACGCTCGGTGGATCAAGCCGAAGCGGATATCGAATTCGAACGCAGCGGCAATGTTTTGACGCTGGAGTTCGAGAATCGCACGAAGGTGATCGTGAACCTGCAACCGCCGAAACATGAGATCTGGCTCGCCGCGAAGGCGGGCGGTTTTCACTACAAGTACGTCGACGGCGCCTGGCGCGACACGCGCGACAACAGCGAATTCTTTGCCACGCTGAGCAAGTATTCGAGCGAACAGGCCGGCGAGCCGATCAAGTTCAAGGCGTAAAAAAAGCGAGCGGACCGCGTGGTCCGCTCGCTTCGAATGTCGCAGGGCAGGACTACTGCCCCTTGAACAGATTCATGATGTCCTGCTTCTCCTGTTCGCCGACTTCGGGCGCCGGCGCCGTCACGCCGGACACGCCTTCCTGCGGCGGTGCCTGACTCACGCCGATGGTCGCGACAAAGCCGTGGCCCGGCGTCATGTCGTCGTAATACAGCTCGTTACCGAGCGACGTGATATCGGGCGGCATCATCGGCTTGTACTCGGGCACGCCCTTCAGCGCGCGGCTCATGTAATCCATCCATACCGGCAACGCGAGGCCGCCGCCGGTTTCCTTGTCGCCGAGGGTGCGCGGATTGTCATAGCCGATCCACGCAATCGCGACGAGCGTGCGCTGATAACCGGCGAACCACGCGTCGCGCGAATCGTTCGTCGTGCCCGTCTTGCCGGCGAGATCGCCGCGCTTCAACTGATTCGTTTTCGAGCCCGTGCCGTGCTGCGCGACGCTCTGCAGCAGGCTGTTCATCACGAACGCGTTGCGCGGCGTGATCGCGAGCGGCGCGCTTTGCTGGGCGACGAGCGGCTGCGGATGCGACACGACGCGGCCGTAAGGATCGGTGATATCGGCGATCAGATACGGATTCACGCGATAACCGCCGTTCGCGAACACCGCATAGCCCGCCGCCATTTGCAGCGGCGTCACGAGGCCCGCGCCGAGCGCCATCGGCAGATAGGCGGGATGGCGGTCCGCATCGAAACCGAAGCGCGTGATGTACTGCTGCGCGTACTTCGTCCCGATATGACTCAGGATGCGGATCGACACCATGTTCTTCGAGCGTTGCAGCGCGGAGCGCATCGACATCGGGCCGTCGAAGCCGCCGCCGTAATTCTTCGGCTCCCACGCCTGGCCGCCGGTCTCGGCGGCGCTGAAGAAGAGCGGGCCATCGTTGATGATCGTCGCGGGCGAAAGACCTTTCTCGAGCGACGCCGAATAGATGAACGGCTTGAAGCTCGAACCCGGCTGACGCCAAGCCTGCGTGACGTGATTGAACTTGTTCTTGTTGAAGTCGAAGCCGCCGACGAGCGCGCGGATCGCACCGTCCTGAGGCACCATCGAGACGAACGCGCCTTCGACTTGCGGCAATTGCGTGATGATCCAGTTGCCGTCGTCGTTCTTCATGAGACGCACGATCGCGCCCGGGCGGATGCGCGAATTCGGCTGAGCGCGCGAGCTCAGCGCGAACTGGACGAAGCGCAGATCGTTGCCGGTGATGGTCGCCGTGTTGCCGTCGATGAAGCTCGCCTTCACTTCCTTCGGACTCGCCGACGTCACCACCGCCGCGACGATCTCGCCGTTGTCGGGATGCTCGGCGAGCGCGTCGTCGATGGCCTGCTCGCGGTCATCGGCATCCTTCGGCAAATCGATATAGCCTTCCGGCCCGCGATAGCCATGCCGATGCTCGTAGTCCATCAAGCCGTTGCGCAACGCGCGATAGGCGGTGTCCTGATCGGCGGAATCGATCGTCGTCACGACGTTCAGACCGCGCGTGTACGCTTCCTCGCGGTATTGCGCGTACATCATCTGACGCACCATTTCCGCGACGTACTCGGCGTGCACGCTGAACTCGCGGCCCTGTCCCTTCACGACGAGCGGCTGATTCACGGCCTGGTCGTAGTCCGCCTGGGTGATGAAATTCAGCTCGCGCATACGTTGCAGGATGTACTCCTGCCGCACTTTCGCGCGCTTCGGATTGACGACCGGGTTATATGCCGACGGCGCCTTCGGCAGGCCCGCGAGCATCGCGGCCTCGGCGAGCGTGACATCCTTCAGATCCTTGCCGAAGTAGACCCGCGCCGCGCTCGCGAAACCGTACGCGCGCTGCCCGAGATAGATCTGATTCATATAGACCTCGAGAATCTGATCCTTCGTCAGCGCGCGCTCGATCTTGTATGCGAGCAGCATTTCGTAAATCTTGCGCGTGTAGGTTTTCTCGCTCGACAGGAAAAAGTTGCGCGCGACCTGCATCGTGATCGTGCTCGCGCCTTGCGACGCGTGGCCGTTGGTCAGCGCCACCGAGCCCGCGCGCAGAATGCCGGTGAGATCGACGCCGCCGTGATCGTAGAAGCGCGAGTCCTCGATGGCGAGCACGGCTTTTTTCAGATGATCGGGCACGTCCTGAATGCGCACGACGCTGCGGCGCTCTTCGCCGAATTCACCGATCAGAACGTGATCCGCCGTATAGATGCGCAGCGGAACCTTCGGCTTGTAGTCGGTGAGCGCTTCGAGCGAAGGCAGATTCGGCATCGCGACGACGAGCGCGTAGCCGAGCACGAGGCCCGCGCAGACGACGAGCGCGAACACACTGACGAAAAATCCGAGCATGAGCCGCGCCCACCATGGGCGCTTGGCTTTTTTGGGCCTCTCGGGCGGCGTGGACGGCGGGTTAGACGAGGAAGAAGATTGCATTGGCACCACCAAAAACGGTCACGCGATTATAGCTGTCCGGTTTTTCGACTTTTCCGAAGCTTTTCGGCGCGCCGGTCGCGCCCTCTGGCCGCTGTCTTCAAGATACGCGCGATCGTGCGGGGAAGCATCCTTCTATCGTGAGCGTTGGCCATTCGGCCGAGTGTTCGCCGCCGATCACGCTCGCGACAATCTTTCCACGTCAAGCGCCCGAACGGTTCGGTGCGCGAGTGAATGGAAGGAGTGGCTGATGAGTAAGGAAAACACGCTGCGCGGCACGATGCTGACGGTCACGCGGCGCTACGCGGCGGGCATCGACGTGGGCGAGGACGCGGTGCGGCTCGCCATCGTGAGCAGGCGGCTGAGAGCGAATGCGGCGGTGTGCGTCGAACATCTGGATTCGGTGGCGCTGCCGTCGGGCGCGGTGATCGACGGCGATTTCGTCGATCGCGAGGCGATCGTTGCGGCTTTGCGCGAGGCGTTCGGGCGCCTGCCGGAAAGCGGCGCGTGGCGGGCGCTGCGCTGCGCGATGGGCTTGCCCGCGTCGGCGACGCTCACAATGCAGATTCCGCTCGCACGTCTGATCGATACCGATGAGCAGCTCGCGGGCGCCATCGGCGGCGATCCGCGCGGCATGCTCGAACCGGCGGTGCTCATGGAAGCGGAGCGCGCGGCGGGGATCGAACGCGGCGCGCTGGCGGTGGACTGGTCCGTACAGGCCCGCGAGGACGGCGAGGCGCAGGTCGCGATCGCGGCCACGGCGCGGCGGCATGTCGAGGCGCGCGTCGAAACGGCGGCGGAGGCGGGCATCGCGCTATCCGCCATCGACGGCGAACCGGCCGCCGCGTTGCGCGCAATGCGCCATGCCGGCTCGGTCGAGCTGGACGCGGATGCGCGCTATCTCGTCTGCTGGCTGGAAAGCACCGGTCTGCATGGCTGGCTCGTCGGCGGGCGCGGCGTGGAAAACGAAATCCGATATCCCGCGCCGGAACATCGGAGTATTTCCGACGCGCTGCACGAACTCGCCGGGCAGGAGGCGCCGCTGGACTGCATCTACGTCGGCGGACAGATCGAGCTGTTGGCGCACGCGAGCCTTCCGCTTCCCGTTCTGGGCAAGACCTTCGGCTGCCCGGCGCTGCCTTTCGAAGCCGCGCCGTACTGCAACGGCGGCTCCGACATCCAGGCCGCGCACCGCGATTCGCCGCGCTTCGCGGCCGCGTTCGGGCTGGCCTTGCGCGAGGTGCTGCAATGAGCGCCGCCATGCTCGACGGTTTCAATCTTCTGCCGTATCGCGCGCGAAAACGCCGCGAAGTACGGCGTCAGCGGCTGGCGCTGCTCGGCTCGGTGACGCTGGCAGGCTGCGCGGCTGTCGGCGCCGTGGCCGGCTGGGATATGTTCGAGCGCGCCCGTCTGGACGAGCGACGCATGGCGCTGGAGGCGTCGCTGCGCACATCGGGCGCGCAGATCGACGAACATGCGCGGCTCGTTCGCGCCGAATCGGATCGGCGGCGCGCGCGTGAAGCTGCGCAGCCTTTGGCGTTGCCGCGCGAGCGCTTTATCGCACTGCTCGAAGCGCTCGCGGACGCGCCGCTGCAACGCGGCGTCGCGCTTCAACGCGTGTCGCAGCGAACGAACGAGGTCGAGCTTGCCGCGCTCGCTCCCGATTCGCAGGCGGCCGCGCAATGGCTCAAGCGGCTGGAGCGCGTGCGCGGCGTGCAGGCGGTCGAAGTAGTCGAGATGAAGCGGCGCGCGGAACCGGCGCCGTCGGGCAAGCGCGGCGCGTCGCCAATTGTCGGAGAACATTCCGCGCGCTTCGAGTTCGTGGCCCTCGTGCGATACGCGCCGGATCATTCGCGCGATGAAGCCGCGTCGCGTCAGGCGCTTCCGATATTGACAGCGACGCAGGAGAAACGGCCATGAGCACGATTCCGATGAACTTCGCAGCGAAGACGCGTTCGCGCGGCGCGCCGTCCATCCTGCAGCCGCTCGACGAATGGTCGCGGCGTCGGACCGCGTGCGTTGCGATTGCGTTGGGTCTGCTCGTCTTCGTGTTCGGTCTGCGCGCCTGGCGGACCTTCGACCCGAGCCAGCTCGACGCGGCCCGCGTCGCGTGGGCGGCGACGCAAGCGAAGGTGCATGACGCGGGGCGCATCGCGGCGGAACTGCCCGACCTGCGAGCGCGGGCGGCGTCGGGCCGCATGGAGCCGGAGCACTGGAGCGCGGCCGACGCGTTGCGCGCCATCGCGGATCTGGCGGCGCAGAGCGGCCTGCGCGTTGCTGATATCGAGCCGGTTGCGATAAAGGTCGGCGAGCCGAAGGTGGCTCAGCCGATTCCGGAGCGCGCACTCAGACTGCGCGCGGAAGGCGCCTTCCCTGAAATCCGACGCTTCCTGGAAGCGCTCGCCGGCCTGCCACGGCTCGTCGTGCCGGAAAGCGTGCAGATCAAACGACAGCCGGGCACGCTCGCCATCGCAGCGACGCTGCGCAACTTCGAGACGCGGCCGGCGATATCGCCCGCCACAGCGTCGCGCGCCGATGCGTTCGTCGTCGATCCGTTCGGCAACGCGGACGCAACGACGCAGAACGGCGACATGCTGCTCGTGGGGACGTTCGTCGGACGCCGTCGTGCGATGGCGCTGTTGCAGAGCGGCCGCGATGTCGATGCGTTTGCGCCGGGGCAGAAGATCGGTGACGAATGGCTCGGGCGCGTCGTGCCGCGTGCGATCGAGCTTGCTCGTACCGATGGCATTTCGCGCAAGCTGACATTCGCGGAGGATCGCACGTGAGCCAGTTCGCGAAGCTTTCACGCAGATTCGCGGCAACGGGCGCGGCCGTGCTGCTGGTCGCGCACGTGGCGCTCGCAGCCGAAAGCGCCGATGCGATCATCGCGCCCCTGCCGCCGCTGCCCGCATCGTTCGACGCACAGTCTGTCGATCCGCTCGTACCCGACGCGCCGGTCGTCCCTCAGAGCGCGGAAGCACCCGCGCCCGAAAAGCCCGCAGCCGAAACGGCGGACGCACTGGAAGGCCCGCCGGTGCCTTTGCCGGAACTCGAACGATTGAGCCGCGCAAATCACGACGGAAACGACGACGGCAAACCGATCACCCTCGATCTGAAAAACGCCGACCTCAGCGCCGCGCTGCACGCATTTGCACGCTTCACGGGACTGAACATCGTCGCGAGCGAAAAGGTGCGCGGACAGGTGTCGATGAATCTCGTCGCCGTGCCGTGGCGCCGCGCGTTCGACACGCTCCTCGAAGTCAACGGTCTCGCGATGGAACAGCACGGCAACGTAATCTGGGTCGCGCCGCTCGCCGAACTTGCCGCGCGCGAGAAGCTGCGCTTCGAGGCGCACGCGCGCGCCGCGGATCTCGAACCGCTCGCGAGTCGTACGTTCGTGCTGCGCTATTCGCGCGCGGAAGACCTGCGCAAGATGCTGACCGGCTCGGGCAGTCAGCGCGTGCTGTCGAAACGCGGCTCCGCCATCGCCGATGCGCGCACGAACCTGCTCTTCGTCACCGACCTCGACGCGCGCGTCCGGCAGATCGCCGAGTTGATCTCGCTGATCGACAAGCCGACGCCGCAGGTGATGATCGAGGCGAAGATCGTCGAGGGCGAGGCGGGGCTGTCGCGCAATCTCGGCGTCAAGCTGGGCGTCGCGTCGCAGAACGATCCCGCGACCGGGTTGACGGGCGGCAAGGACGGTGTGGTATACGATCTGTCGGCGGGGCCGATCAACGGTTTCGACGCGGCGACCGCCGGGCTCACATTGTTCGTCGCGCAGGCGACGCGACTGCTCAATGTCCAACTGAGCGCGCTGGAGGCGGAAGGACGCGGACAAATCGTATCGAGCCCGCGCGTAGTGACGGCGGACCGGATGAAGTCCATCGTCGAACAGGGCATGGATGTGCCGTATCAGGCGAAGGTCGGCAACGGCGTATCGGGCGTGCAGTTTCGGCGCGCAACGCTCAAACTGGAGGTTGAGCCGCAGATCACGCCGCATGGCCACGTCATTCTCGATCTCGACATCACGAAAGACAGCCTCGGCGAGCAGACGGCGAACGGGCCGGCCATCCAGACCAAGCACGTCCAGACGCGCGTGGAAGTGGAAAACGGCGGCACCGTGGCGATCGGCGGCATTTATTCCGATGACGAGCGACAGGACACGACCGGCGTTCCGGGACTGTCGAAATTGCCTGTGATCGGCTGGCTGTTCCGTCACGACGCGCGACGCAGCTCGAAGAGCGAACTCGTCATATTGATTACGCCGCGTGTGATCGCGCCGAGCGGCTGAACGCCGGCTCCCGGGCGGCGCGACTCGACAAAGCGGGCGGTTTGCCCTTAAGCTGCCGCACGAAGAAATTCGATACTGTAAAAGGATCCAGGTTGCAGGAAGGGCACGCGAACGCGAACATTTTTTTCGTCGGACTCATGGGGGCGGGTAAGACCACCGTGGGCCGTGCGGTTGCGCGCCGTCTGCAGCGCTCGTTCATCGACTCGGATCAGGAGATCGAGGCGCGCACGGGCGCCCGCATCCCGGTGATCTGGGAACTGGAAGGCGAGGCGGGTTTTCGTCAGCGCGAGGCGAACGTCATCGACGAGCTTTCGCAGCGAAACGGCATCGTGCTCGCGACGGGCGGCGGCGCAGTGCTGCGGCCCGAGAATCGCGAACATCTGAAGAATCGCGGCATCGTCATATATCTGCGCGCCAATCCGCACGATCTCTGGCAGCGCACGCGGCGCGACAAGAATCGTCCGCTCCTGCAGACCGATGATCCGCGCGGCAAGCTCGAAGCACTCTTTCAGACGCGCGATCCGCTGTATCACGAATGCGCGCATTTCGTCGTGGAAACGGGGCGGCCGACCGTCAACGCGCTCGTTAATATGGTCCTGATGCAACTGGAGGTCGCCGGCGTCGTCAAGTCGGCTGAGTCATAATGTCCGCCATGATTACCCCAACGATCACCGTCAACGTCGAACTGGGCGAGCGCGCCTATCCCATTCATATCGGAGCGGGTCTGATCGGCCGCACGGAACTCTTCGCGCCGCATATCAAGGGCGCGTCCGTGGCGATCGTCACGAATTCCACCATCGATCCGCTCTACGGCGACCAGTTGCGCGCCGCGCTCGAACCGCTCGGCAAGAAAGTGACCACGGTGGTCCTGCCGGACGGCGAAGCGCACAAGAACTGGGAAACGCTCAACCAGATCTTCGATGCGCTGCTCACCGAACGCGCCGATCGCAAGACGACGCTGATCGCACTCGGCGGCGGAGTCGTCGGCGACATGACCGGTTTCGCGGCGGCGAGCTACATGCGCGGCGTGCCGTTCATCCAGGTGCCGACCACGCTGCTTTCGCAAGTCGATTCGTCGGTCGGCGGCAAGACGGGCATCAATCATCCGCTCGGCAAGAACATGATCGGCGCGTTCTATCAGCCGCAAGCGGTCATCGCGGATATCGGCGCGCTGCACTCGTTGCCGGAGCGCGAACTCGCGGCGGGCATCGCGGAAGTCATCAAGACCGCGGCCATCGCAGATGCCGAATTCTTCGAATGGATCGAAGCCAACATCGACGCGCTGAATCGCCGTGACGACGAAGCGCTCGCGCACGCAGTGAAGCGTTCGTGCGAGATCAAGGCGTCGGTCGTCGCGTCGGACGAGCGCGAAGGCGGCCGGCGCGCCATTCTCAATTTCGGCCACACCTTCGGCCATGCGATCGAAGCCGGGCTCGGCTACGGCGAATGGCTGCACGGCGAGGCGGTCGGCTGCGGCATGGTGATGGCGGCGGATCTGTCGGTGCGCCTCGGCAAGCTCGACGAAGCCGCGCGCCGGCGTCTCGTGCGCGTGATCGAAGCGGCGAAACTGCCCGTCACGGCGCCACAACTCGGCGACGACCGCTATGTCGATCTGATGATGATCGACAAGAAGGCCGAAGCCGGCGAGATCAAATTCATTCTGCTGACCCGCTTCGGCGCGACCGAGATCACGAGCGCGCCCGATCAGGCCGTGCGCGCGACGCTCGCAGCCAGCGTCTGATCCGCGCGAGCGGCGGCCAGAACCACGATTCGGAGCAGCCGGTGAGCGACAAAGAACAGCAACTTCCGCCGGGCATGCCGCCGACGCTCGCGTTCGAGGCGCATCTCGCGCCGTACGCCGCGCACGCGTCGCAATCGCGCGGGCGGCGTTTCGCCGAACCGCCGCCGGCGGCGCGCACGGAATTTCAGCGCGATCGCGATCGCATCGTGCATTCGACCGCGTTTCGCAGGCTCGAATACAAGACACAGGTCTTCGTCAATCACGAAGGCGATCTCTTCCGCACGCGTCTCACGCATAGTCTCGAAGTCGCGCAGATCGCGCGTTCGGTCGCGCGCAATCTGAGGCTGAACGAGGATCTCGTCGAAGCCATCTCGCTCGCGCACGATCTCGGCCACACACCGTTCGGTCACGCCGGGCAGGACGCACTTCACGAATGCATGCGCGACCACGGCGGCTTCGAACACAATCTGCAAAGCCTCGCGGTGGTCGATCAGCTCGAAGAGCATTACGGCGCGTTCAACGGCCTGAACCTCTGCTTCGAGACGCGCGAAGGCATCCTCAAACATTGCTCGCGCGAAAACGCGCGCAAGCTCGGCGAACTCGGCGAGCGCTTTCTCACGGGGAAGCAGCCGTCGCTCGAAGCGCAGATCGCGAATGTCGCCGATGAAATCGCGTACAACAATCACGACGTGGACGACGGCCTGCGCTCCGGCCTCATCACGCTCGATCAGCTTTCCGAAGTGAGCCTCTGGCACACGCATTTCGATGCCGCGCGTGCCGACTATCCGGACATCGAGGGGCGCAGGCTCATCCACGAAACGATCCGCCGCATCATCAACACGTTGATCGTCGATCTGATCGAGGCGACGGGCCGCAATCTCGAACGCGTCGCGCCGCAATCGCTCGACGCCGTGCGCAATGCGCCGACGCTCGTTGCGCACAGCGATGAAGTCGCGGCGCAGGCGGCGCAACTCAAGCGCTTTCTGTTCAAGAACCTGTACCGCCACTATCGCGTGATGCGCATGGCCAACAAGGCGAAGCGCGTGGTGACTGGCCTCTTCGAAGCCTTCACCGACGATCCGCGCCTCTTGCCGCCCGCTTATCAGGCGCGCGGACCGGTGACGGAGGAATCCGCGAACGACGCGCCTTCATCGAGCCACGACAGCTCGCAGGCGCGGCTCATCGCGCATTACATCGCGGGCATGACCGATCGCTATGCATTAAAAGAGTATCAACGCCTGTTTGTCATCGACAACAACTAATATCGCGCGTTTCAAGCGCGAATCCTCGAAAGGAGACTCATCGATGAGCTGCAAGCCCCTGTTCCGCACGATCTCGGCCGCCGCCGTTCTGGCCTTCGGCGCCAGCACCGCGGCGCACGCCGCGACGGAAATCCAGTTCTGGCACGCGATGGAAGCCGCGCTGGGTGAACGCGTGAACGACATCGCCAACGACTTCAACAAGTCGCAGAGCGATTACAAGATCGTTCCCGTGTTCAAGGGCACGTATGACCAGGCGCTCGCGGCGGGCATCGCGGCGTATCGCAGCGGCAATGCGCCTGCGATCCTGCAGGTCTACGAAGTCGGCACCGCGACGATGATGCAGGCGAAGAAGGCCGTCATCCCGGTCTCCGATGTCTTCAAGCAGGCGGGCGTTCCGCTCGACGAAAAGGCGTTCGTGCCGACCATCGCCGGTTACTACAGCGACGCGAAGACCGGCCATCTGATCTCGATGCCGTTCAACAGCTCGACGCCCGTTCTCTACTACAACAAGGACGCGTTCAAGAAAGCCGGTCTCGATCCGAACCAGCCGCCGAAGACCTGGGCCGATGTCGAAGCCGACGCGAAGAAGCTGAAGGCCGCCGGTTATTCGTGCGGCTACTCGTCGGGCTGGCAAAGCTGGATTCAGCTCGAGAATTACAGCGCGTGGCATGCCGCGCCGTTCGCGACGAAGAACAACGGCTTCGACGGTCTCGACGCCAAGCTCGAATTCAACAAGCCGTTGCAGGTCGCGCACATCCAGTTCCTGCAGAACATGGCGAAGGAAGGCACGTTCACGTATGTCGGCCGCAAGGACGAGCCCGTGTCGAAGTTCTATAGCGGCGACTGCGGGATCATCACGAACTCGTCGGGCTCGCGCGCGACCATCGCCAAGTTCGCGAAGTTCGATTACGGCGTCGGCATGATGCCCTACGACGCGAGCGTGAAGGGCGCGCCCCAGAACGCGATCATCGGCGGCGCGAGTCTGTGGGTGTTGTCGGGCAAGGACCCGGCTGTCTACAAGGGCGTCGCGAAATTCCTCGCGTATCTTTCCACGCCGGAAGTGGCGGCGAAGTGGCATCAGGACACGGGCTATCTGCCGGTCACGCAGGCCGCGTATGAGCTCACGCAGAAACAGGGCTTCTACGACAAGAATCCCGGCGCGGACATCGCGATCAAGCAGATGCTGAACAAGCCGCCGCTGCCCTACACCAAGGGCCTGCGTCTGGGCAACATGCCGCAGATCCGCACGATCGTCGATGAAGAACTGGAGCAGGTCTGGGCGGAGAAGAAGACGCCGCAGCAAGCGCTCGACGCATCGGTGCAACGCGGCGACGAACTGCTGCGCCGCTTCGAGAAGACCGGCAACTAAAACGCGTGCGCCCGCGTTCATCGCGGGCGCTTCCGTTCGGGACATCAACGCATGGAAAAACGGTCTCGTTTCGATACGAGCGTCTTGCCGTATCTGCTCGTCGCGCCGCAGCTCGCGATCACCGCGCTGTTCTTTCTGTGGCCGGCCGGTGAAGCGCTCTGGCAGGCCACGCAGAGTCAGGACGCGTTCGGCACGTCGAGCGAGTTCGTCGGGCTGGCGAACTTCAGGCAGTTGTTCGCCGATCCGCTCTATCTCTCGTCGTTCAACACGACGATGATCTTCTGCTCGCTCGTCACCGTGTCGGGCCTCGTGATCTCGCTGCTGCTCGCCGCATGCGCCGATCGCGTGACGCGCGGCGCGAAGGCATATCAGACGCTGCTCATCTGGCCGTACGCGGTCGCGCCCGCGATCGCCGCCGTGCTGTGGTCGTTTCTGTTCAACCCGAGCATCGGGCTCGTGACGTATGCGCTCGCGAAGCAGGGCATCGTCTGGAATCACGCGCTCAATGGCACGCAGGCCATGTTCCTCGTCGTGCTCGCGTCGGTGTGGAAGCAGGTCAGCTACAACTTCCTGTTCTTCTACGCGGGCCTTCAGGCGATCCCGCAATCGCTGATCGAAGCCGCGGCCATCGACGGCGCCGGGCCCGTGCGACGCTTCTTCGGCATCGCGCTGCCGCTCTTGTCGCCGACGTCTTTCTTTCTGCTCGTGGTGAACCTCGTCTACGCGTTCTTCGATACCTTCCCGGTCATCGATGCCGCTACCGGCGGCGGCCCCGCGCAATCGACCAAGACGCTCATCTACAAGATCTTCGCGGAAGGCTTTCAGGGACTCGATATCGGCAGCTCGGGCGCGCAATCGGTCGTGCTGATGGTGATCGTCGTCGCGTTGACGGTGATCCAGTTCCGCTTCGTCGAACGCAGGGTGCAATACTCATGATCGAAAACCGTCGCGGCTTCGATATCTTCTGTCACGCGGTGCTTCTGCTCGGCGTCGTGCTGATCGTGTTTCCGGTGTACGTCGCGTTCTGCGCGGCCACGATGAATTCGAAGGAAGTGTTCAGCGTGCCGCTCTCGCTGATTCCGAGCACGCATCTCTTAGAGAATGTCGCGAATATCTGGACGCACGGCAGCGGCAACGCGGCGGCGCCGTTCGGTCTCATGCTGATGAACAGCCTCGTGATGGCGCTCGTGATTTCGATCGGCAAGATCGCGGTGTCGATCGTCTCCGCCTACGCGATCGTGTTCTTCCGCTTTCCGCTGAAGAACCTCGCGTTCTGGCTGATCTTCATCACGCTGATGCTGCCCGTCGAAGTGCGCATTTTCCCGACGGTGCAGGTCGTCTCGTCGATGCATCTGTCGAACACGTATGCGGGATTGACGCTGCCGCTGATCGCATCCGCGACGGCGACGTTCCTCTTCCGCCAGTTCTTCATGACGCTGCCCGACGAACTGATGGAAGCGGCGCGCATCGACGGCGCGGGTCCGCTGCGCTTCTTCTGGGACGTCGTGCTGCCGCTTTCGAAGACGAACATCGCGGCGCTCTTCGTCATCACGTTCATCTACGGCTGGAATCAGTATCTCTGGCCGATTCTCATCACCAACGAAGTGTCGCTGCAGACGGCGGTGGTCGGCATCAAGAGCATGATCGCGTCGGGCGATACCGCGACCGAATGGCATCTGGTGATGACGGCGACGCTGCTCGCGATGCTGCCGCCGCTCGCGGTCGTGCTGACGATGCAGCGTTGGTTCGTGCGCGGACTCGTGGACTCAGAGAAATAACGGAGAAGGCTGATCGATGGCCGCATTGAATCTCAAAGGCGTAAAGAAAACGTACGACGGCTCGAATTACGTGCTTCACGGCATCGATGTCGCGGTCGAGGACGGCGAGTTCGTCGTGATGGTCGGTCCGTCAGGCTGCGGAAAATCGACGCTGCTGCGCATGGTCGCGGGACTCGAAAGCGTGTCGGAAGGCGCGATCGAAATCGGCGGCAAGGTCGTGAACAAGCTGGAGCCGAAGGATCGCGATATCGCGATGGTCTTTCAGAACTACGCACTTTATCCGCACATGAGCGTCGCGCAGAATATGGCGTATGCGCTGAAGATCGGCGGCGCGGACCGGAAGACCATCGAGGCGCGCGTCTCCAATGCCGCGCGCATACTGGAGCTCGAACATCTGCTCGCGCGCAAGCCGCGCGAACTGTCGGGCGGGCAGCGGCAGCGCGTCGCGATGGGCCGCGCGATCGTGCGCGAGCCGGCGGTGTTTCTATTCGACGAACCGCTTTCGAATCTCGACGCCAAACTGCGTGTGCAGATGCGCCTCGAAATTCAGCGCCTGCACGCGCGGCTCGCGACCACGAGCCTGTATGTGACGCATGACCAGATCGAAGCCATGACGCTCGCGCAGCGCGTCATCGTGATGAACAAGGGGCACGCCGAGCAGATCGGCGCGCCGACTGAAGTGTACGAGCGGCCGGCGACGGTATTCGTCGCGAGCTTCATCGGCTCGCCAGCGATGAATCTGCTGGGAGGCAAGCTGTCCGAAGACGGCGCGACTTTTATCGTCGCAGGCGACGGACCTGCATTGCCCGTATCCAATGTGAATAGCGCGATGCATGGGCGCGAGTGGATCGTCGGCATTCGTCCGGAGCACATGACGCCCGGCAACGTCGACGCACCGAGCGCGACGCTCGAAGTCGATTCGGCCGAACTGCTCGGCGCGGACAATCTCGCCCACGGCAAATGGGGCAAGCACGACGTGGCGGCGCGCTTGCCGCACGAGCATCGTCCGCAGCGCGGCGAGCGGCTCAGCGTGTCGCTGCCCGCGCGGCATCTGCATTTCTTCGATCCGGCGTCGGGACTGCGCGCCAATTGAATGGAGCACACGCGATGAGAACCTGGCCCTATCCCGCGATCGTCGCGCATCGCGGCGGCGGCAAGCTCGCGCCGGAGAACACGCTGGAGGCGATCGACGTGGGCGCGCGCTTCGGTCACAAGATGATCGAATTCGACGCGAAACTCTCCGCCGACGATATCGTCTTCCTGCTGCACGACGACGCGGTGGATCGCACGTCGAACGGGCGCGGCGCGGCGAAAGCGATGACCTACGCGCAACTGCGCGCGCTGGATGCGGGCACCTGGTTCAGCGCCGAGTTCGCCGATGCGCACATGCCGACACTCGCGCAAGTGTATGAACGATGCGCGAAGCTTGGCCTTGCCGCGAACATCGAGATCAAGCCGAGTCAGGGGCGAGACGTGGAAACAGGCGTGCTCGTCGCGCGCGAGGCGGCGCGCTTGTGGGCGGATGCCGAAACTGCGCCGCTGTTGTCATCGTTTTCATACGCGGCACTGGAGGCCGCACGCGATGTCGCACCGAATCTGCCGCGCGGCATGCTGTATGAGCGCGTTCCGGAGAACTGGCGCGCGCAGACTTCGGCGCTATCGTGCGTGTCGCTACACGCGAATCATCGCGCGCTCGATGAATCGCTCGTCGAGCAAATCAAGGATGCGGGCTTGCGCATCCTCGCCTACACGGTGAACGATCCGGCGCGCGCGCGTCTGCTCGCGCAATGGGGCGTCGACGCGATCTGCACGGATCGCATCGACATCATTGGCGCGGATTTTCTGGAAGCGTCGTCCGACTGAAACGTCAGCGCACACGCGCGAGCAACACGCCCGCGACAAGCGCCAACCCGCCGACGAGCGCGATCGTCTGCCAGGGCTTTTCGTGAAGGTAGGCGTCCGCGTCTCCAAATGCAGCGCCGGCGCGCTCGCGGAGTGCCGCGTGGGTATCGTTCAGACGTGCACGGGCATTGTCGAGACGCTCGCTGATCTGCGCGCGCAACGCAGCCGCATCGGCTGAGGTGCCTTCGGACAACGTGCTTTCGAGTTCGCTGAGAAGCGTGCGGAGTTCCGAGCCGATATCCTCGGCCGCTTCACGGCCGTGGCGCGCCATGCGGCGTGCGCGGCGGCTCGTCGTGCTCCATGAATCTCCGATGGCGTCTCGCGTATTAGGCAGTGCGTTCATAGATCGCTCCGATGGATGAGTCGTGGATAGCCCGCCCGAGATGGCGGGAAACTCATCATGCAGCAAATTCGGTGCCGATGCCTCGACGTTGCGCAACGCATCGGTAAGCGCGACCGTGATCGATTCTGCACTCGCGTTCACACGTAAGAACTGCATGCGATTTCTTCAATCGAAGGTCACATTTACAAGCACGCGCAAAACAAAACGCCGACACGAGTTAATCATGCCGGCGTTTTCTTTCTTTTCAACAATCGCGCTTATATCGACGTTACATGCCGATGCGCAGTTTGACTTTAGAAACGATAGCCAACGCGCAAATATGTGACGATCGGGTTGAGCGTGATTTTCGCTTGCGACTGGACATTGAGCGTGCCGACAGGCGTTTGAGCCTGCGTGTTCAGCTTTGCCGTGGCCTTCAAAGGAATGAACGACACGGAAAATCCGGCAAACCAGTGTTCTGTGAAATTGTAAGTCGCACCGACGTTAAACACGGGCGCCCACGAACTATCCGTGTCGACTGTGGTCGGACCATGCAGGACGGAGCCTTCGAATTGCTGATTCGTGATCTGGGCGTCGGTGAACCAGGTGCGCGTCACACCAAGACCGACGAACGGACGGAACTTCGCCGTAGGAGCATTGAAGAAGTATTTGAACAGCAGCGTCGGGCTCCATTGCTTCGCGCTACCGAGCTTGCCGTACTGCGAGAAGCTGCCTGTGCCTTCGAGATCGAACGTGGGCGGCACGCCCATTTCGAGTTCCGCTGCGATGTGGTCGGTAGCGAAGTAGCCGAATGTGAAGCCGGCCGTGTCAGCGCTCGAAATGCCGGCGCCGGTGCCGGGAACATCGATATTGACCGGAGATCCGCCTACACTGGTTTCTTTGAGCGGACCACTGCTGTCTTGCGGGGCAAAGTGAAACCAGCCTGCTGTTGCATAGAAGGACCCAGCAGATTGCGCATGTGCCGCGGTAGACACACACGCTAATGCCGCGATCCCCGTGATGACTTGTTTTATTTTCAATTTGTGCTCCTCCAAAAAAGCACGCTCATTATGAACACAACATTTCACATTAACCATAGCGATGCCGTAGAGCATTTTCCCTAGGGCAAAGAGCGGCTTTGGGGCCTCGTTGCACGGCACTTGCATGTGTTTGTCCGCGCTACCGTAACGGCTCCGAAAGGCCCCCGATTGGGGTAACACAAATGCGACCAACGGAATATCCAGAATGGCACGGCTTGCACGACTCTACGTTCCCGAACAGCCGCAGCATGTCATCCTGCGTGGTCTCGACCAGCAACCCGCCTTCGTCGACGACCAGGACTACGAGCTCTTCATCGACTGCTTGAGGACTGCTTCACGTGATCATCACCTTTCCATCCACGCCTACGCGCTGATGCCGCAAGCGGTGCATCTGCTCGTCACGCCTCGCGACGAGTCCAGCTTGCCCAAAGCGATGCAGGCAGTAGGACGTCGTTACGTAGCGCACTTCAATCGCCGTTACACGCGACGCGGCACTCTGTGGGAAGGCCGCTATCGTGCCACGGTCATCGAGGGCGAACGTTACTTTTTGCTCGCCACACGCGTCGTCGAAATGGCGCCCGTGCGCGCGCAACTCGTCGCGGCGCCGCAGGACTACAAGTGGTCCAGCTTCCGTCATCACATCGGGCTCACCCTGGATGGGCTGATCACCGACCATCCGCTCTTCTGGTCGCTCGGCAACACGCCGTTCGAACGCCAGCACGCCTATAAGGAACTGTGCGAGCAACCGCTCGACGAGCGCGAAGCCAACCGTCTCCTGCAAGCGACACTCAAAGGCTGGGTGCTGGGCAGCGATGCCTATCGCGAATGGGCATCGCATGCGGCCAACCGACGGGTGTCGCCGCTGCCGCGCGGACGTCCGCGCAAGATCCGCGAAACCCCACAAACCCAATAACGGCGCGCCACGGCAAACCTGAAGCAGAAATGAAACGGCGTCTCGAAATTTCGGGGATCGCCGTTTCTTTTTCGTCAACATTGATGCGCCCCTAATATATCGGTGCGTGTTTGCACCATATCGATAATTGGTGCCACATCATCAAGTTTTATTTGCCATCTTTTTGATTCGTCGCGTATATTTCGATTTCCGGCGATTGCCGCGGTGCAGCGTGCCGCGCACGACCGTGCTTCGTGACGCTTTCCAAGTTGAAAAAACGGTCGCAAGCGACAAGAAAATGGTTCAACGGCCGAGTCGGCCCCTCACAGTAGAGACGGTGTCCCCATGAACGATCATCAGCAACCGGCAGCCGGTTCGCTTCCCGCCGCGCAGGGCATGTATGACCCTGCGAACGAGCATGACGCCTGCGGCGTCGGCTTTGTCGCCCATATCAAGGGGAAAAAGAGCCACGAGATCATTCAGCAGGGTCTCAAGATTCTCGAAAATCTCGATCACCGTGGCGCGGTCGGCGCGGATCCGCTGATGGGCGACGGCGCCGGCATCCTGATCCAGGTGCCGGACGGCTTCTATCGCGAAGAAATGGCCAAGCAGGGCGTGACGTTGCCGCCGGCTGGCGAGTACGGTGTCGGCATGATCTTTCTGCCGAAGGAGCACGCGTCGCGTCTCGCGTGCGAGCAGGAACTGGAGCGCACGGTCAAGGCCGAAGGGCAGGTGGTGCTCGGCTGGCGTGACGTGCCCGTCGATTCCAACATGCCGATTTCGCCGACCGTGAAGGCGAGCGAGCCGCTGATCCGCCAGATCTTCATCGGCCGCGGCAAGGACATCGTCGTGACGGACGCGCTCGAGCGCAAGCTGTACATCATCCGCAAGACGGCGAGCCATCGCATTCAGGCGCTCAAGCTCAAGCACGGCAAGGAATACTTCGTGCCGTCGATGTCGTCGCGCACGGTCGTCTACAAGGGGCTGCTGCTGGCGGGTCAGGTCGGCGTGTACTACCGCGACCTGCAGGACGAGCGTGTCGTGTCGGCGCTCGCGCTCGTGCACCAGCGCTTCTCGACCAACACGTTCCCGGCTTGGGAACTCGCGCACCCGTATCGCATGATCGCGCACAACGGTGAAATCAACACCGTGAAGGGCAACGTCAACTGGCTGAACGCGCGCACCGGCGCAATCGCGTCCTACGTGCTCGGCGACGATCTGCCGAAGCTCTGGCCGCTGATCTATCCGGGCCAGTCGGACACGGCGTCGTTCGACAACTGTCTCGAACTGCTCGTGATGGCAGGCTACCCGCTCGTCCACGCGATGATGATGATGATCCCCGAAGCGTGGGAACAGCACACGCTGATGGACGACAACCGCCGCGCGTTCTACGAATATCACGCCGCGATGATGGAACCGTGGGACGGTCCCGCCGCGATCGCGTTCACGGATGGCCGCCAGATCGGCGCGACGCTGGACCGTAACGGCCTGCGTCCGGCGCGCTATCTCGTCACCGACGACGATCTCGTGATCCTCGCGTCGGAGTCCGGCGTGCTGCCCATTCCCGAATCGAAGATCGTCAAGAAGTGGCGTCTGCAGCCGGGCAAGATGTTCCTTATCGACATGGAGCAGGGCCGCATCATCGAGGACAAGGAACTCAAGGACAACCTGTCCAACGCGAAGCCGTACAAGAGCTGGATCGACGCCGTGCGCATCAAGCTCGACGAAATCGAGCCGAAGGCGGAGGACGTCGAAACGCAACGCCGCGAAGCCGCCGCGCTGCTCGATCGCCAGCAGGCGTTCGGCTACACGCAGGAGGACCTCAAGTTCCTGATGGCGCCGATGGCGCAGTCGGGCGAAGAGGCCGTCGGCTCGATGGGCAACGACTCGCCGCTCGCGGTCATGTCCAACAAGAGCAAGACGCTCTACAACTACTTCAAGCAGTTGTTCGCGCAAGTGACGAACCCGCCGATCGACCCGATCCGCGAGAACATGGTGATGTCGCTGAACTCGTTCATCGGACCGAAGCCGAACCTGCTCGACACGACCAACATCAACCCGACGATGCGCCTCGAAGTGTCGCAGCCCGTGCTCGACTTCAAGGACATCGCGAAGATCCGCGCGATCGACAAGTACACCGGCGGCAAGTTCAGCTCGTACGAACTGAACATCTGCTATCCGGTGGCGTGGGGCAAGGAAGGTATCGAGGCGCGCATCGCGTCGTTGTGCGCGGAAGCGGTCGATGCCGTGAAGTCCGGCTACAACATCCTGATCGTGTCCGATCGCAAGATGGACCGCGATAACGTCGGTATTCCGGCGCTGCTCGCCACGTCCGCGATCCACTCGCATCTCGTCGCGCACGGTCTGCGCACGAGCACGGGTCTCGTCGTGGAAACGGGCTCGGCGCGCGAGACGCATCACTTCGCGCTGCTCGCGGGCTACGGCGCGGAAGCCGTTCACCCGTACCTCGCGCTCGAAACGCTCGCCAACATGGCCGACGGCCTGAAGGGCGACCTCTCGGCCGACAAGGTCATCTACAACTTCACGAAGGCGGTCGGCAAGGGCCTGTTGAAGGTCATGTCGAAGATGGGCATTTCGACGTACATGTCCTACACCGGCGCGCAGATTTTCGAAGGCGTCGGCCTGTCTTCGGAGCTGGTCGAGAAGTACTTCCGGGGCACGGCGACCAAGGTCGGCGGCATCGGCCTTTTCGAAGTGGCGGAAGAGGCGATCCACCTGCATCGCGACGCATTCGGCGACAACCCGGTCCTCGCGAACATGCTCGACGCGGGCGGCGAGTATGCGTACCGCGTGCGCGGCGAAGAGCACATGTGGACGCCTGACGCGATCGCCAAGTTGCAGCACTCGGCGCGCAGCAACTCGTATCAGACGTACAAGGAATACGCGCACATCATCAACGACCAGACGAAGCGTCACATGACGTTCCGCGGTCTGTTCGAGTTCAAGGTCGAGCCGACGAAGGCGATTCCGCTCGACGAAGTCGAATCGGCGAAGGACATCGTCAAGCGCTTTGCGACGGGCGCGATGTCGCTCGGCTCGATCAGCACGGAAGCGCACGCCACGCTGGCTGTCGCGATGAACCGCATCGGCGGCAAGTCGAACACCGGCGAAGGCGGCGAGGACGAAACGCGTTATCGCAACGAACTGCGCGGCATTCCGATCAAGAACGGCGACACGCTGCAATCGATCATCGGCAAGGAAGTCGTCAGCGACATCCCGCTGAAGGACGGCGATTCGCTGCGCTCGAAGATCAAGCAGGTTGCGTCCGGGCGTTTCGGCGTGACGGCGGAGTATCTGTCGTCGGCGGATCAGATCCAGATCAAGATGGCGCAGGGTGCCAAGCCTGGCGAAGGCGGTCAGTTGCCGGGCCACAAGGTTTCCGAGTACATCGGCAAGCTGCGTTATTCGGTGCCGGGCGTCGGCCTGATTTCGCCGCCGCCGCACCACGACATCTATTCGATCGAAGACCTGGCGCAGCTCATTCACGATCTGAAGAACGTGAATTCGGCGTCGAGCATTTCGGTGAAGCTGGTGTCGGAAGTCGGTGTCGGCACGGTTGCCGCCGGGGTCGCGAAGGCGAAGGCGGATCACGTCGTGATCGCGGGTCATGACGGCGGCACGGGCGCATCGCCGCTGTCGTCGCTGAAGCACGCGGGCACGCCGTGGGAACTCGGCCTCGCCGAAACCCAGCAGACGCTCGTGCTCAACCGTCTGCGCGGCCGTATCCGCGTGCAGGCCGACGGCCAGATGAAGACCGGCCGCGATGTCGTGATCGGCGCGCTGCTCGGCGCGGACGAATTCGGCTTCGCGACGGCGCCGCTCGTCGTCGAAGGCTGCATCATGATGCGCAAGTGCCATCTGAACACGTGCCCGGTCGGCGTCGCGACACAGGACCCGGTGCTGCGCGCGAAGTTCTCCGGTCAGCCGGAGCACGTCGTCAACTTCTTCTTCTTCGTCGCGGAAGAAGTGCGCGAGATCATGGCGCAGTTCGGCATCCGCAAGTTCGACGACCTGATCGGCCGCGTCGATCTGCTCGACATGAAGAAGGGCATCGAGCACTGGAAGGCGAAGGGTCTCGACTTCTCGCGCATCTTCTATCAGGTGCCGGTTGGCGAAGACGTCGCGCGCAAGCACGTGGACGTGCAGGATCACGGTCTCGACAAGGCGCTCGATCACGTGCTGATCGAGAAGTCGAAGGCGGCGATCGAGAAGGGCGAGCATGTGTCGTTCATCCAGCCGGTGCGCAACGTGAACCGCACGGTCGGCGCGATGCTGTCCGGTCTGATCGCGAAGAAGCACGGTCACGACGGCCTGCCCGACGACTCGATCCACATCCAGTTGAAGGGCACGGCGGGCCAGAGCTTCGGCGCGTTCCTGGCGAAGGGCGTCACGCTGGATCTCGTCGGCGACGGCAACGACTATGTCGGCAAGGGCCTGTCGGGCGGGCGCATCATCATTCGCCCGACGAACGACTTCCGCGGCAAGTCCGAGGAAAACATCATCTGCGGCAACACGGTGATGTACGGCGCGATCGAAGGCGAATCGTATTTCCGCGGCGTGGCGGGCGAGCGCTTCTGCGTGCGTAACTCGGGCGCGACGGCAGTTGTTGAAGGCACCGGCGATCACGGCTGCGAGTACATGACGGGCGGCACGGTGGTCGTGCTCGGCGAGACGGGCCGCAACTTCGCGGCGGGCATGTCGGGCGGCATCGCATTCGTGTACGACCCGGACGGCACGTTCGCCGGCAAGTGCAACAAGTCGATGGTCGCGCTCGATCCGGTGCTGCAGCAAGCCGAACAGGAGCGCACGGTGGATCGCGCGCTGTGGCACACCGGCAAGACCGACGAAGCGCTGCTCAAGGGCTTGATCGAGCGTCACTTCCAGTTCACCGGTTCGCCGCGTGCGAAGTCGCTGCTCGAGAACTGGGATTCGGCTCGCCGCCAGTTCGTCAAGGTGTTCCCGACCGAGTACAAGCGCGCGCTCACCGAGCTCGGCGCGAAGAAGTCGAAGGACGCCATCGCGGCTTAAGGCCCGAATCGCAACGTTTAGAAAGGCTCTCCGGTGCGTGTGCATCGGGGAGCGCGATCCTCACCAAATACAGAGAAAGAAATGGGCAAGGCAACCGGTTTTCTCGAATTCGAACGCCGCCACGAGGCGTACGAAGCACCGCTGACCCGCGTCAAGCATTACAAGGAATTCGTCGCCGCACTGACGGATGAAGACGCCAAGGTTCAAGGCGCGCGCTGCATGGATTGCGGCATCCCGTTCTGCAACAACGGCTGCCCGGTCAACAACATCATTCCGGACTTCAACGATCTCGTTTTCCAGCAGGACTGGAAGAGCGCGATCAACGTGCTGCATTCGACGAACAACTTCCCGGAATTCACGGGCCGCATCTGTCCGGCGCCGTGCGAAGCGGCGTGCACGCTCGGCATCAACGACGATCCGGTCGGCATCAAGTCGATCGAGCACGCGATCATCGACAAAGCCTTCGCCGAAGGCTGGGTCGTGCCGCAGCCGCCGAAGCACAAGACGGGCAAGAAGGTCGCTGTCGTCGGTTCGGGTCCTGCGGGCCTCGCGGCTGCGCAACAGCTCGGGCGCGCGGGGCATGAAGTCGTCGTGTTCGAGAAGAACGATCGCATCGGCGGTCTGCTGCGTTACGGCATTCCCGACTTCAAGCTGGAGAAGTGGCTGATCGACCGTCGTATGCGTCAGATGGAAGCCGAAGGCGTGTCGTTCCGCACGAACGTGTTCATCGGCAAGGATCCGTTGCCGGCGTATATCGGCAACACGGCGAAGGAAACGATCACGCCGGACGAGCTGAAGGAACAGTTCGACGCGGTCGTGATCGCGGGCGGCTCGGAAACGCCGCGCGATTTGCCGGTGCCGGGCCGCGAGCTGGAAGGCATCTACTACGCGATGGAATTCCTGCCGCAGCAGAACAAGGTCAACGCCGGCGACAAGCTGACGGATCAACTGCTGGCGAAGGGCAAGCATGTCGTCGTGATCGGCGGCGGCGACACGGGTTCGGACTGCGTGGGCACGTCGAATCGTCATGGCGCGAAGAGCGTGGCGCAGTTCGAACTGCTCGCGCAACCGCCCGAGGAAGAAAACAAGCCGCTCGTGTGGCCGTATTGGCCGATCAAGCTGCGCACGTCGTCGTCGCATGAAGAGGGTTGCGATCGCGACTGGTCGGTGGCGACGAAGCGCTTCGAAGGCAAGAACGGCAAGGTCGAGAAGCTGATCGCGGTGCGCGTCGAGTGGAAGGGCGGCAAGATGCAGGAAGTGCCGAATTCCGAATTCGAACTGAAGGCCGATCTCGTGCTGCTCGCGATGGGTTTCACACAGCCGGTGTCGCCGGTGCTGGAGGCGTTCGGCGTCGAGAAGGATGCGCGCGGGAACGTGCGCGCGGCGACCGAAGGCGACAAGGCGTATTACACGTCGGCGGACAAGGTGTTCACGGCGGGCGATATGCGCCGTGGTCAGTCGCTGGTTGTGTGGGCGATTCGCGAAGGACGTCAGTGTGCGCGCTCGGTGGATGCGTATCTGATGGGGTCGAGCGAGTTGCCGCGGTAGGTTTCGGCGATGCTTGATGAAAAGGCCACGCGACTGCGTGGCCTTTTTTGCTTTGGCTGCGGGCGAATCAAGCCTCCGCCATCGCCCTCTCGATCTCGATCTTGTAATCATGGAACATCGCCACCGACTCGCGATGCGCCACGCTCAGAATCGCCGCTTTCGGCAGCCGCTCGACGAGCGTGTTGTAGATATGCAGCTCGTTTTCCGCGTCGAGCGCGCTGGTGGCTTCGTCGAGGAACACGAAGTCCGGCTTGTGCAGCAGCACGCGCGCCGCGGCAAGACGCTGTTGCTCGCCCGGCGACAGACTCCGCGCCCAGTGCGCGCTTTCCTCCAGCCGGTCCGCATACGCTTCGGGATTGCACAGACGCAGCGCTTCGCGCGATTCGTCATCGCTGAACGTGCCGCCGGGCGACGGATACGACAGCGCCGCGCGCAGCGTCCCGATCGGCAGATAGCTCATTTGCGGGATGAACATCATCTTTGCGTCGACGGGCGCGTCGATGGTGCCGTCGCCGAACGGCCACAAGCCGGCCAGCGCGCGCATCAATGTGCTTTTGCCCGATCCCGACGGCCCGACGACGAGCCAGCGCGAGCCCGGCTCGATCGACACGTTCGCCACGCGCGAGAGCGGCGTGCCGTTGGGCAGCGCGAGCATGAGGCCGTTCGTCGTGAGCGAAGGCGTGCTCGTGTAATGCAGGTTGATGCCGCCGTGTTCCGTCGCCGGCGACGTTTCCTCGCGGATATGGGTCGAGCGCATCACGCGTTTGAATTCGCGCAGACGGTTGACGGTAGCGCGCCATTCGACCAACGTCGAATAACTATTGATGAACCATGAAAACGAATCGCTGACCGTGCCGAACGCCGATGAAATCTGCATCAGCACGCCAAACGAAAACGCGCCCGCGAAGTAGCGCGGCGCGGCGACCATGATCGGAAAGATGATCGCGATCTGCCCGTAGAAGCTCAGCACGAAGGTCATGCGCTTCGTGTACTTCATGATGAGCCACCAGTTGTCGCGAATGCGCTGGAAGATGGTCTTTGCGTTGGCGGTCTCGGTGGAGATGCCGTCGTAGAACGCGATCTGCTCGGCGTTCTCGCGCACGCGAATCAGCCCGAAGCGAAAATCCGCTTCCACTTTCTGCTGCTGATAATTGATCGACACGAGCGGATGGCCGACCTTCTGGATGATCAGCGAGCCGAGAATCGCGTAGAGCGCGGCGGCCCACACCATGTAGCCCGGAATCGTGATCGGCGTGCCGCCGAGCGAGAACGTGAGCGCGCCCGCGATGGTCCAGAGAATCGTGATGAAGGTGACGAGCGTGACGAGCGTCGAAAGCAGGTCGAGCGACAGCGAAAGCGTGGTGGTGGCGAAGGACTGGAGGTCGTCGGAAATACGCTGGTCGGGGTTGTCGGCGAGACGATCGCGCTCGATGCGGTAGAACGCCTTGTCGCCGAGCCATTGCTCCAGAAACCGGTTGGTGAGCCACTGCCGCCAGCGGAACGCGAGCATCTGCCGCAGATAGCGCCCGTACACCGCGAGCAGGATGTACGCGAACGCGAGGCCCGTGAAGATCAGCAGCAGATGCGGGAAGTCCTTGACGTTCTTGTTCTGCAGCGCGTTGTAGAAGTCGGCGTTCCAGCTGTTGAGCCGGACATTGATCCACACGACCGTCATGTTGATCGCGATGATCGCGACGAGCAGGCCCCACGCGAAACCGCGCTCCTCCGAGACCCAGTAGGGCTTGATGAGGCTCCAGGCCGAGACTTCGTCGGCCTTCTGTTGCGTGCTTTGGGTACGAGTGTTGGTCATGAGCTTCCTGCTGATGCGCCCCGTGGCGCCCGATTGTGACGTCCGCGGCCGGGCCGCGCGCGGCGTTTTCCGGCCCCGTAAATTGTTCCGGGATTCTCTTAACGCTCGCTTAATTTCGTGCGATCGGCCGGCGAACCATGTTCGCGGCATTGTGCCAGAGTGCCGACGCGCGCGATAAAAGGCGGGCAATCCCGGTTTGCAGCGGCTTCGCCTTTCATGTTTTAATGATCCTCGACGAAACAGGGGTGCTTCGCGTGCATCGGCGGCCGGAACGGTCGGCAGCGCGGCGAGGCTGAGAGAGACCCTTTGCACCCGATCCGGGTAATACCGGCGAGGGAAGTTTCCGGAGAACGCGCGAATCCCGCGCCATTCCTCCAGTCTCTTCCAGTATTTCTCTTCCGCCCGGCGCGTTTCATCCGATGCCGAGCCGGTCTCTCCGCTGATTTCGTCCTTGTGATGTGGCGCCGCGCCAGCACGGTCGAGAACGCGTACTCCGTTTCCTCGTTTCCAGTGCAGCGTCACGCCCTTTGGAGACATCGAATTGAACAGGATCGAACAGGGCGCGCCGCGCCGGCAGGACTTCGCCGTCGTCGGCGGCGGGCTCGTCGGGCGGCTCGTCGCCTGGCAACTCGCGGGCGCGGGCCATGACGTCGCGCTCTACGAACGCGGCGATGCGGCGGGCACGCAATCGGCTGCGTGGGTCGCCGCCGCGATGCTCGCGCCGCTCGCGGAAGCGGCGAGCGCGGAGCCGCTCGTGGTCGGCCTCGGCGCGGCGTCGCTTGCGCGCTGGCCGCATCTCATCGAGCAATTGCCCGAGCCGGTCTTCTTTCAGCGCAACGGCACGCTCGTCGTGTGGCACGGTGCGGATCGCGCCGAGGCGCCGCTTTTCGAGCGCCGTCTGCGCGCCAATTCGCCTCCCGATCTGCTCGATGGCGGTTTCGTCAAGCTCGCGGGCGCGCAGGTCGCGCAGGCCGAGCCCGCGCTCGGAACGCGCTTCGCACAGGGCTGGCTGCTGCCGAACGAAGGCCAGCTGGATAACCGTCAGGCCCTGAGCGCGCTCGCGGCCGGCCTCGCTGCGCGCGGCGTGCGCACGCACTGGAACACGCCGGTCGACGCAATGCCCGACGCCCGCTGGATCATCGATTGCCGCGGTTTGGGCGGAAAGCCCGCGTGGCCCGCGCTGCGCGGCATCCGCGGCGAGGTCGCGCGCGTGCATGCGCCGGGCATTGGGCTTTCGCGGCCGGTGCGGCTGCTGCATCCGCGCTATCCGCTCTATATCGCGCCGAAGGAGAACGATTTGTACGTGATCGGCGCGACGGAAGTGGAAGGCGAAGACATGTCGCCGGTCAGCGTGCGCTCGGCGCTCGAACTGCTGAGCGCGGCTTTCGCCGTGCATCCGGGCTTCGGCGAGGCGCGCATCCTCGAACTGAATTCGCATTGCCGGCCGACCTTGCCGGATCATCGGCCGGCCATCGTCTGGGACGGGGCGCGGACCTTGCGCGTGAACGGCCTGTACCGGCACGGTTTCATGATCGCGCCGGAAGTCGCGGATGCCGCGAGCCATCTGGCCGAAGCGCTCGCTTCAGGCGACGTCGCCGATGCCGACACCTTCTCCGATTTCCGCGGCACCGCGCGCTGGCCCGAGCTGCTGCACGGCGAGTTCTCGGTCGCGCCCGCGCTTTCGCATTGAGAAAGAGACAAACGAGATGAACATCCACATCAATCAGCGCGTCTTCGATTTGCCCGACACCGCCACCGTTACCGAAGCGCTCGCCGCGTTCGGCGCGAAGCCGCCGTTCGCGGTTGCGTTGAACGGCCAGTTCGTCGGGCGCGGCGAGCACGCCACGAAAACGCTCGCCGCGGGCGACAAGCTCGACGTCGTGTCGCCCGTCGCGGGCGGCTGAATTCCGAACCGAAGGATCGAATCATGACCATATCCACCGCCGACGTTCTCACGCTCTACGGCGAGACCTTTCCGAGCCGCGTGCTGCTCGGCACTTCGCGTTATCCGTCGCTGCAGTCGCTGTCCGACTCCATCGATGCCGCCCGGCCCGGCATGGTCACGGTCGCGCTGCGCCGCCAGTCGGAAACGGGCGAGGCCGGTTTTTTCGATGTGCTGAAGCGCCACGGCGTCGCGCTGCTCCCCAACACGGCCGGATGTCAGAGCGTCGATGAAGTGCTGACCACCGCCCATATGGCGCGCGAAGTCTTCGAAACGCCGTGGATCAAACTGGAACTGATCGGCGACGACTACACGCTGCAGCCCGATCCGATCGGCCTCGTGGAAGCGTCCGCGAAGCTGATCCGCGAAGGCTTCAAGGTGCTGCCGTATTGCACCGAAGACCTCGTGATCGGCAGACGTCTGCTCGATGTCGGCTGTGAAGCGCTGATGCCGTGGGGCGCGCCGATAGGCACCGGCAAGGGCGTAACCAATCCGTACGGGCTGCGCACGCTGCGCGAGCGGCTGCCGGACGTGCCGCTGATCGTCGATGCCGGTCTCGGTGTGCCGTCGCACGCCTGCCAGGTGATGGAATGGGGCTTCGACGGCGTGCTGCTCAATACGGCCGTATCGCAGGCGACTTTCCCGCCGCAGATGGCGCGGGCCTTTGCGCTGGGCGTCGAGGCGGGGCGCACCGCATTTCTCGCTGGACCGATGGCCGAGCGCGACAGCGCGCAGGCGAGCACGCCGGTCGTCGGCATGCCGTTCTGGCATCAGGACGGAGGCGCGGCATGAGCTTGCTGAATCGCGAAGTTTTCTGGCCGCCGGCCGACGAGCTGATCGAAGTCGCCGAGCGGATTCGCGCCCGTCTGGGCGAATGGCCCGCGGCCGAAACGCGCTGGCGTATCTGCCTGACCGCGCCGGAATCGCCGAAGGCCGGCGATCTGATCGTTGCGGCCGAGTCGCACGACGCGGACAGCGAGCGGCTCCTGGCAAGCGGCGCGGCGGTGCTCGACGCGCGCGACGGCCGCGTGACGCTGCTGCGTGGCGACGAACGATTCGCACTCGAAGGCGATTGGTCCGATGATTGGCTGGCCGCGCTCGCCGCCTTCCTCGATTGCAATTTCGAACCGCACGACGCGCTCACGCTCGCGCTCGCCTGGCGTACGGGCGACGAAAACAAGGCCGACGCGTGGCCTGTCGATTTCACAACTTTCCCGCGCGTCGCCGATTTGCCGCTGGCTCCCGAGGGCGGCTTCCCGGCGTGTCCCGATCGCCTCGGCCTGTATCCGGTGCTGCCGAGCGCGGATTGGGTGGAACGCGTGCTGGACCTCGGCGTGTGCACCGCGCAGTTGCGCCGCAAATCGACCGACGCCGCCGATTTGCGCAACGAAATCGCGCGCTCGGTCGAGGCAGGGCGTCGGCATGACGCGCAGCTTTTCATCAACGATCATTGGCGCGAGGCGATCGCGGCGGGCGCGTACGGCGTGCATCTCGGCCAGGAAGACGTGCAGACCGCCGATCTGAACGCGATCGCGAAGGCCGGTGTGCGACTCGGACTCTCGACGCACGGCTATTACGAGATGCTGCGCGCGCTGCATTTCAAGCCGAGCTATCTCGCGCTCGGCGCCGTTTTCCCGACCACCACGAAAGTCATGCCGACCAAGCCGCAAGGGCTCGCACGGCTCACGCGCTACGTGCAGCTTCTGTCGGGACGCGTGCCGCTCGTGGCAATCGGCGGAATCGACGCCAAGGTGATGCCGGACGTCCTCGCGACACGCGTCGGCAGCGCTGCGGTCGTGCGCGCGGTCACCGAAGCGGCAGACACGGCGGCCGCAGTCTCGCTGCTGCAACAAATGTTTGCAAGTCAATGGTGAAAAATCCCAAAAACGAAGGGACGCAGACCTAGGCAAAGCACCGATTGCGCGCAGGCCCTATAATTCGGCGTTTTGCGTCTACGGAATCTCTTACCCAGTGCCTGCTTCTTCCGAGACTCTGCTGGAGCTACGCGACGTCGATTTCGGCTACGGCGACCGGCTCGTACTGTCGAACCTGAACATGCGTTTCACGCGTGGGCAGGTGGTCGCGGTCATGGGCGGCTCAGGCTGCGGCAAAACCACGACCTTGCGCCTGGTCGGCGGCCTCGTGAAGGCGAGCCGCGGTCAGGTCATGTTCGACGGACAGGACGTCGGCACGCAGACGCGCGACGGTTTGTACGCGTTGCGCCGCAAGATGGGCATGCTGTTTCAGTTCGGCGCGCTGTTCACTGACCAGACCGTGTTCGAGAACGTGGCGTTTCCGCTGCGCGAACACACCGATCTGCCGGAAGCGCTGATCCGCGATCTCGTGCTGATGAAGCTGAACGCCGTCGGTCTGCGCGGCGCGCGCGATCTCGCGCCGTCGGAAATTTCGGGCGGCATGGCGCGCCGTGTGGCGCTCGCCCGTGCCATCGCGCTCGATCCCCAGCTCATGATGTACGACGAACCGTTCGCCGGCCTCGATCCCATCTCACTCGGCATCACGGCGCAACTCATCCGCACGATCAACGACGCGCTCGGCGCAACCTCCATTCTCGTCACGCACGACGTGCCGGAATCGTTCGCCATCGCCGACTACGTGTATTTCATCGCGAACGGCGGCATCCACGCCGAAGGCACGCCGGCGGAGCTGCGCGCGTCGCAGGACCCGACCGTGCGGCAGTTCATCGACGGCACGCCGGACGGCCCGTTCAAGTTCCACTACGCGAGCACGCCGCTCGCCGCGGATTTCGGCATCGGAGGGCAGGCATGATCAGCGCGCTCGGACGCTGGGTGCTCGACGGTTTCGGCACCGCGGGCTACGCGACGCGCATGTTCCTGCGCCTCGTGCTCGAATTCTTTTCGCTGTTGCGGCGCCCGCGGCTCGTCACGAAACAGATCCACTTCGTCGGCAATTATTCGCTCGTGATCATCGCGGTGTCGGGATTGTTCGTCGGCTTCGTGCTTGGCTTGCAGGGTTATTACACGCTGAGCCGCTACGGCTCGGAACAGGCGCTCGGTCTGCTTGTCGCGCTGTCGCTCGTGCGCGAGCTCGGGCCGGTCGTCACGGCGCTGTTGTTCGCGGGGCGCGCGGGCACGTCGCTCACCGCCGAAATCGGGCTGATGAAGGCGGGCGAGCAACTCACCGCGATGGAAATGATGGCGGTCGACCCGCTCAAGGTGGTCGTCGCGCCGCGCATGTGGGCGGGCATCGTCGCCATGCCGGTGCTGGCGGCCATTTTCAGCGCGGTCGGCATCATCGGGGGCTACGTCGTCGGCGTGATCCTGATCGGCGTCGATCCGGGCGCGTTCTGGTCGCAGATGCAGGGCGGCGTGGATGTGTGGCGCGATGTCGGCAATGGCGTCATCAAGAGCATCGTGTTCGGCTTCGCGGTGACGTTCATCGCGTTGTTCCAGGGCTACGAGGCAAAGCCGACGCCGGAAGGCGTGTCGCGAGCGACGACCAAGACCGTCGTGTACGCGTCGCTCGCCGTACTCGGGCTCGATTTCCTGCTGACCGCATTGATGTTCAGCTAATGGACCAGGCGCAGGCGCCGGGCAAGGCGCGGGCGTTGTGAAGGGCACAGACCATCACGCGCCATCTGCGAAAAGATTCTCTTTGGGAAGACGATGAAAAAGACTGCTCTCGACTTTTGGGTCGGCCTCTTCGTGGTGCTCGGTTTCGTGGCGCTGCTCTTTCTTGCGCTGAAGGCGGGCAACATGAGCTCGCTGTCGTTCCAGCAAACCTACGAGGTGAAACTCAAGTTCGACAACATCGGCGGGCTCAAGGCGCGTGCGCCGGTCAAGAGCGCGGGCGTGACAGTCGGGCGCGTGGGCGGCATCGGCTTCGACTCGAACACGTACCAGGCTGTCGTCACGATCGATATCGACAAGCAGTACCAGTTTCCGAAGGATTCGTCCGCGAAGATCCTGACGTCGGGTCTGCTCGGTGAGCAGTACATCGGCCTGGAGCCGGGCGGCGACGATCAAATGCTGAAGAACGGCGACACCATCACGATGACGCAATCGGCCGTGGTCCTCGAAAACCTGATCGGCCAGTTCCTCTACAACAAGGCGGCGGATTCCGGCGCCTCGAAATCATCGGCAGCGCCGGCAGCGCCTGCGCCCGCACCGGCTTTCCCGGGCGCGGCGAGCGCGATGGGCGCATCGGGCGCGGCCGGGGCGAATGCCGCCTCGGCTCCGGCTCAATAAGGAGAACAGCATGCAGGCGATGGGGATGCGGCGCGCAATCATCGTGACGGGCGCGATCGCGCTCGCCGGCTGCACGACGGTGACGACACCAACCAAAGGGGACCCGCTCGAGAGCTACAACCGGACGATGTTCACGATCAACGATACCGTCGATCAGTACGCGTTGAAGCCGGTGGCGAAGGGTTACGTGTGGGCCGTGCCAGAGCCGGTGCGCAACAGCGTGACCAACTTCTTCTCGAATATCGGTGACGTCTACATCGCCGCGAACAATCTGCTGCAGTTGAAGATTGCGGATGGCGTGTCGGACATCATGCGCGTCGCGATCAACACGCTGTTCGGCGTCGGCGGCCTGTTCGACGTCGCGACCATCGCCAAGCTGCCCAAGCACTCGGGCGATTTCGGCCTGACGCTCGGGCACTATGGCGTGCCGGCCGGCCCGTATGTCGTGCTGCCGTTGCTCGGGCCGAGCACCGTGCGGGATTCGGCGGGTCTGGTCGTCGATTATTTTGGCAATCCGCTCACCTATGTGAGTCCGGATTCGGTGAGCTGGGCGCTCTATGGCGTGAATCTCATCAACGTGCGCGCGAATTTGCTCGGCGCCACCGACGTACTCGCCGATGCCGCTCTCGACAAGTACTCGTTCGTGCGTAACGCGTACTTGCAACGCCGTCAGTACCTGATCTCCGGCGGCGACAGCAACATGCCGGATTACGGCGAAGCGCCGCTGCCAAATTACGGCGACGAGGGCGCGGCTCCCGCGGCGGGCGCATCGGCCACAGCGGCTCCGGCTCCGGCTTCGGGCACGGCCGCTGCGCCTGCTCCGGCGAGCGGACCGAGCAATACGGTGCCGGGCAACCAGTATGTCCCGCCGTCCGGTTTTCCTTCATTCCGCTTGCGGTGAGCGGCTTTTCGCTAACGCGCGGTAACATATCTAACGACATTTCTTACGCTTTGGATGCTGCACCGCCTGAACTCGATTCAGGCGGCGCGCTCAAACCGAAGCCTCTACTTTTGCAGGGTCTGTGATGAAAAAACTTCTCCTTCTTCCCATCTTCGCGATGTTCATGGCGCTTTGCGGCGCGGCGTCGGCGCAGAGCGTCGATTCGAGTTCGCCTGACGTGCTGATCAAGACGGTGACGCAACAGGTCCTCGACGAGATCAAGTCCGATCCGAAGATTCAGTCGGGCGATATCGCCAAGATCACCGAGCTCGTCAATCAGAAGATCCTGCCGTACACGGATTTCACGCGCACGACGCGCCTCGTGATGGGCCGCAACTGGAACTCGGCGACGCCGGAGCAGCAAAAGCAGATCGTCGAGCAGTTCAAGATGCTGCTGATCCGTACGTACTCGGGCGCGCTTGCCCAGGTGCGCAACCAGACGGTTCAGTACAAGCCGTTCCGCGCGAATCCGGACGACACCGACGTCGTGGTCCGCTCGGTCGTGATGAACAACGGCTCGCCGGTCGAACTCGACTATCGCCTGTACAAGACGGCCCAAGGCTGGCGCGTGTACGACATCAACGTGCTCGGCGCATGGCTGATCCAGGCGTATCAGCAGCAGTTCAACGAGCAGATCTCGCAGAATGGCGTAGGCGGTCTGCTGCAGTTCCTGACGCAGCGTAACCAGCAACTCGCGAGCGGCAAGGCATCGTGAGCACGCAAGCCACGGGCGGTCGTTTCCAGACGGCCGCGACCTTGACCCACGAGAGCGCGAAAGCCGCGCTCGACTCGGGTCTGTCGCGTATCGCAGCAGGCGCGACCGAAGTCGATTGCGCGCCGCTCACGCAGTTCGACTCATCCGCGCTCGCCGTGCTGCTCGCATGGCAGCGCGCCGCGTCCGCGCGCGGCGCCGCACTGGATGTCGTCAATCTTCCTTCCGGGCTCGTCAGTCTCGCGCGAGCCTACGGCGTCGATACGCTTCTCTCGTTCCGACATTGATCCTGTTCTGACACCTCATGCAGAACGCGGCAGCGCGCTTCGCTGCCGCAATCAGGATCGCTCCGAAGTCGGCCCCAGCCGCTTTGCCCTATAATCAAACGTTTTTTTCGGGCCTCAACCCGGCCCTTTTTGGTCCGAGTCCGGGTCCGTCAAGCGAAAATCCGCACATTTGAGGCGCGGCCGTGCGCGGCGCGCGCACTGTCTACATGTCAGCCATAGAAATCCGAAACGTCAGGAAGCGCTACAAGGATCTCCAGGCGCTTAAAGGCGTGAGCCTCACGGTGGAAGAGGGCGAGTTCTTCGGCTTGCTCGGCCCCAACGGCGCGGGCAAAACCACGTTGATCAGCATTCTGGCCGGCCTGGCGCGCGCCGATAGCGGCACGATCTCCGTGCGCGGCCACGATGTCGTCAGCGACTTCCGGGCGGCGCGGCGCGCACTCGGCGTCGTGCCGCAGGAACTCGTGTTCGATCCGTTCTTCACCGTGCGCGAGTCGCTCCGGATCCAGTCGGGCTACTTCGGCTTGCGCAACAACGACGACTGGATCGACGAAGTCATGGCCAATCTCGATCTCACCGAGAAAGCCGACGTCAACACGCGCGCGCTGTCGGGCGGGATGAAGCGCCGCGTGCTCGTCGCGCAGGCGCTGGTGCATCGTCCGCCCGTGATCGTGCTCGATGAGCCCACCGCCGGCGTCGATGTCGAATTGCGTCAGACGCTCTGGAAGTTCATCTCGCGCCTGAATCGCGAAGGTCACACGATCGTGCTGACGACGCACTATCTCGAAGAAGCCGAATCGCTGTGTCACCGGCTCGCGATGCTTCGTCGCGGTGAAGTCGTCGCGCTGGAGCGCACGAGCACGCTGTTGCAGCGTTTCTCGGGCATGCAGTTGTATCTGCGTCTGTCGAACGGTGCGTTGCCCGCCGACTTGCGCGCGCTCGAAGTCGATCCGCACGCGGTGTCGGGCGCGCAGCATCTGCTGCGCCTCGCGAGCTACGACGACGTCGAGCCGATTCTCGCGAAATGCCGCGCGGCAGGCTGCACGTTCGATGAAATCGACGTGCGCAAGGCCGATCTGGAAGACGTGTTCGTGCAGGTGATGAACGAGCCGGAAGTGGTCGAGGGGCTTTCATGAGCGGTTTCCAGACGTTGTTCTACAAGGAGTTGCTGCGCTTCTGGAAGGTTTCGTTTCAGACCGTGCTCGCGCCGGTCGTCACGGCGCTGCTGTATCTGACCATCTTCGGTCACGCGCTGTCGGGGCACGTGCAGGTGTATCCGGGCGTCGGCTACACGAGCTTCCTCGTGCCCGGCCTCGTGATGATGAGCGTGCTGCAGAACGCGTTCGCGAACAGTTCGTCGTCGCTGATCCAGTCGAAGATCACCGGCAATCTCGTATTCGTGCTGCTGCCGCCGATCGCGCATTGGGAAATGTTCTTTGCGTACGTGCTGGCGTCGGTCGTGCGTGGGCTGTGCGTAGGCTTCGGCGTGTTCATCGTGACGATATGGTTCATCCCGATGTCTTTTTCCGCGCCGTTCTACATCATTGCGTTCGCGATCCTCGGTTCGGGCATTCTCGGCACGCTGGGTCTGATCGCGGGCATCTGGGCCGACAAGTTCGATCAGCTGGCCGCGTTCCAGAACTTCCTGATCATGCCGCTCACGTTTCTTTCCGGCGTGTTCTACTCGACACATACGCTGCCGCCCCTGTGGCGCGCGGTGTCGCATCTGAATCCGTTCTTCTACATGATCGACGGCTTTCGTTACGGCTTCTTCGGCCTGTCCGACGTGAATCCGCTGGTGAGTCTCGGCATCGTCGGCGGATTTCTGGCCGTGCTGGCGCTGATCGCCGTGCGATTGCTCGCGAGCGGCTACAAGCTGCGTCACTAATTCAAGGAGACTTCCATGTTGCCGACTCCGGAGCAAGTGAAGGACTACATCGCTGGCGGCTTGTCCTGCCAGCATCTCGAAGTGGAAGGCGACGGCCAGCACTTTTTCGCGACCATCGTGAGCGATGCGTTCGTCGGCAAGCGGCTGATCGCGCGTCATCAACTGGTTTATGCGGCGCTCGGCGAGCGCATGCGCGAGGAAATTCATGCGCTGAGCATGAAGACCCTCACCCCCGACGAGTGGAAATCGGCCTGAGTCCACCCGGCGAAGCCAATCAGGTCACACGACTCAATTCACGTAACACCGGCATCACCGGCAGACAAAGGCAGTAAGAGTGCGATTCATTCAAGATAACCGCGGCGCTGAAAACGGCTCCGCAGCAGGAAGCTCGGTCGAAGGACAAGCAATGGATAAATTGGTCATCACGGGGGGCGCGAAGCTCTCTGGCGAAATCACCGTATCGGGCGCGAAGAACGCGGCTTTGCCCATTCTTTGCGCAAGTCTTCTCACCGCCGACGACGTCCATCTGTCGAACGTGCCGAATCTTCAGGACGTGCGCACGATGGTCAAGCTGCTGCGCCAGATGGGCGTGCAGTCCGAAGTGTCCGGCGACGGCCGCGTGAGCCTCAATGCATCGAAGGTCGACAAGCTGATCGCGCCGTACGAAATGGTCAAGACGATGCGCGCTTCGATTCTCGTGCTCGGACCGCTCGTCGCGCGCTTCGGCGAGGCGAAGGTGTCGCTGCCCGGCGGCTGCGCGATCGGCGCGCGTCCGGTCGATCAGCACATCAAGGGCCTGCAGGCGATGGGCGCCGAGATCAATATCGAGCACGGTTTCATCGAAGCGCGCGCGAAGCGTCTGAAGGGCGCGCGCATCATCACCGACATGATCACCGTCACCGGCACAGAAAACCTGCTGATGGCGGCGGTGCTGGCCGAAGGCGAGACGGTCATCGAGAACGCGGCGCGCGAACCCGAAGTGAGCGACCTCGCGCATCTGCTCGTGAAGATGGGCGCGAAGATCGACGGCATCGGCACCGATCGTCTGGTGATTCAGGGCGTCGACAAGCTGCACGGCGCAAAGCATGACGTCGTGCCGGATCGCATCGAGGCCGGCACGTTCCTGTGCGCGGTCGCGGCGGCCGGCGGCGATGTCACGCTGCGTCGCGTGAGCTCGCATCTGCTCGACGCCGTGACGGCCAAGCTGCGCGAAGCCGGCGTCAGCATCGAAGAAGGCGACGACTGGATGCGCGTGCGCATGGACAAGCGCGCTGGCGCGGTGAATATCCGCACGTCCGAATATCCCGCGTTCCCGACCGACATGCAGGCGCAGTTCATGGCGCTCAACACAATCGCGAACGGTACGTCGCAAGTGGTCGAGACGATCTTCGAGAATCGCTTCATGCACGTGCAGGAGCTGAACCGTCTCGGCGCGCACATCACGATCGACGGCAACACGGCGCTCATCAGCGGCGTCGAGAAACTTTCCGGCGCAAAGGTCATGGCAACCGATCTGCGCGCGTCCGCGAGTCTCGTGATCGCGGCGATGTGCGCGGATGGCGAAACGCTGATCGACCGCATCTACCATCTGGATCGCGGCTACGACCGCATGGAATCGAAGCTGACGGCAGTCGGCGCGAACGTGCGCCGCATCAAGGGCAGCGGGAGCGAGCAATGAGCTCGCTGCCGCAGACGTCGTCGTCGGTGGAGCCGAGCGCGCCCCTCACGCTCGCGCTGTCCAAAGGGCGTATCTTCGAGGAAACGCTGCCGTTGCTCGCCGCCGCCGGCGTGCAGGTGGCAGAAGATCCGGAGAGCTCGCGCAAGCTGATCCTGCCGACCACGAACCCGAACCTGCGCGTGATCATCGTGCGCGCGACCGATGTGCCGACCTACGTCGAATACGGCGCGGCGGACTTTGGCGTCGCAGGCAAGGACGTGCTGATCGAGCACGGCGGCAGTGGCCTGTATCAGCCGGTCGATCTGGACATCGCGCGTTGCCGGATGTCGGTGGCCGTGAAGGCGGGCTTCGATTATGCGAGCGCGGTGCGCCAGGGCGCGCGTCTGCGCGTCGCGACGAAGTACACCGAAACCGCGCGTCAGCATTTCGCGGCGAAGGGCGTGCACGTCGATCTGATCAAGCTGTACGGTTCGATGGAACTCGCGCCGCTCGTCGGGCTCGCGGATGCGATCGTCGATCTGGTCAGCTCGGGCGGCACGCTGCGAGCGAACAATCTCGTCGAAGTCGAAGAGATCATGCAGATTTCATCGCGCCTCGTCGTGAACCAGGCGGCGCTCAAGCTGAAGCGCGCGGCGCTCAAGCCGTACCTCGACGCGTTCGAGCGCGCCACGGCCGCAATAGGAAATTAGGCGAGCCGCACGCCGCGGCGCGCCACCAGCAAAACGGAAAACCAGCATGTCTATCAAGATTCGCAAACTCGATTCACGCACCGATGGTTTTCACAAGGCGTTGCGTGCGGTTCTCGCATTCGAAGCGAGCGAGGATGAGGCAATCGAGCGCTCGGTCGCGCAGATTCTCGCGGATGTGAAGGCGCGCGGCGATGACGCCGTGCTCGAATACACCAACAAGTTCGATCGTCTCAAGGCGGATAGCGTCGCGGCGCTCGAATTGCCGCTGTCCGAAATGGAAGCCGCGCTCGAAGGTCTCGAGCCGAAGCGCCGCGCGGCGCTGGAAGCGGCGGCAGCGCGCGTGCGCGGCTATCACGAGAAGCAGCGCATCGAGTGCGGCAGCCATAGCTGGCAATACACCGAAGCCGACGGCACCGTGCTCGGCCAGAAAGTCATGCCGCTCGATCGCGCGGGCATCTATGTTCCGGGCGGCAAGGCGGCGTATCCGTCGTCGGTGCTGATGAACGCGATTCCGGCGCGCGTCGCGGGCGTGAAGGAAATCGTCATGGTCGTGCCGACGCCCGACGGGGTGAAAAATCCGCTCGTGCTCGCGGCGGCGCTGCTCGGCGGCGTGGATCGCGTGTTCACGATCGGTGGCGCGCAGGCGGTAGGCGCGCTCGCGTACGGCACGGAGAGCGTGCCCGCGGTGGACAAGATCTGCGGTCCGGGCAACGCGTATGTCGCGTCGGCGAAGCGTCGCGTGTTCGGAACGGTCGGCATCGACATGATCGCGGGGCCGTCCGAGATTCTCGTCATCTGCGACGCCACCACCGATCCCCGCTGGGTCGCGATGGACCTCTTCTCGCAAGCCGAGCACGACGAGCTCGCGCAATCCATCCTGCTGTGCCCGGACGACAACTTCATCCAGCGTGTCGAGGATGCGATCGTCGAACTGCTTCCGTCGATGCCGCGCCGCGACGTCATTCAGCGTTCGCTCGAAGATCGCGGCGCGCTCATCAAGGTTAAGGACATGGCCGAAGCGTGCGCGATCGCGAACGAGATCGCGCCGGAGCATCTCGAAATTTCCGCGCTCGATCCGCATCAGTGGGCCGCGCAGATTCACAATGCCGGCGCGATGTTCCTCGGCCGCTACACGAGCGAAAGTCTCGGCGACTACTGCGCCGGTCCGAACCACGTGTTGCCGACGTCGCGCACCGCGCGCTTTTCGTCGCCGCTCGGCGTGTACGATTTCATGAAGCGTTCGAGCGTGATCGAAGTGAGCGCGGACGGCGCCCAGACGCTCGGCGAGATCGCGGCGGAACTGGCGTACGGCGAAGGCCTGCAGGCGCACGCGCGCAGTGCGGAATACCGGATGAAAAACGTCGGCTGACATCGAGCCGGCCCGAATGAACGAGGCGGCCTGAGAGCCGCCGCCTGACCGGCGAGCGAGACGCCGGGAAAACATGACCACAACACAAGACATCATTCGTCCCGACATCCTCGCGATGACGAGCTATCCCGTGCCCGACGCCACGGGCCTGATCAAGCTCGACGCGATGGAAAATCCCTACAGCCTGCCCGCCGATCTCGCCGAACGTCTCGGCGCGCATCTCGCGGGCGTCGCGCTCAATCGCTATCCGGCTCCGCGCCCCGTGGATTTGCTCGCGAAGATCAAGCGCACGATGAAGGTGCCCGACGCATGCGACGTGCTGCTCGGCAACGGCTCGGACGAACTGATCAGCATGATGTCGGTCGCGTGTTCGAAGCCGGGCGCGAAGGTCGTTGCGCCTGTGCCGGGCTTCGTGATGTACGAAATGTCGGCGAAGTTCGCGCATCTGGAGTTCATCGGCGTGCCGCTGAAGCCGGACTTCGCGCTCGACGCCGACGCGCTGATCGCCGCCATCGACGAACACGAGCCGGCGCTCGTGTATCTCGCGTATCCGAACAACCCGACCGGCACGCTCTACGACGACGCCGACATGGAGCGCGTTATCGCCGCGTCGAAGAAGAGTCTCGTCGTGATCGACGAGGCGTATCAGCCGTTCGCCGGGAAGAGCTGGATGCCGCGCGCGGCGGAGTTCGATAACGTCGTCGTGATGCGGACCGTCTCGAAGCTCGGGCTCGCGGGCATCCGCCTCGGTTACATGGCGGGCCGTCCTTCGTGGCTCACGCAGTTCGACAAGGTGCGCCCGCCGTACAACATCAACGTGCTGACGCAGGCGACCGCCGATTTTCTGCTCGATCACCTCGACGTGCTCGACGCCCAGGCCGCCGATCTGCGCGCGCAACGCGCCGCGCTCGTGCGGGAAGTTGCCGCGCTGCCCGGCATGACGGTCTTTCCGAGCGCGGGCAATTTCCTGCTCGTGCGCGTGCCGGACGCCGCCGTCGCTTTCGAAACCCTTCTGACTTCGCGGGTTTTGATAAAAAACGTGGGTAAAATGCATCCATTGCTGGCCAATTGCGTGCGTTTGACGGTCGGAACGGCCGAAGAAAACGCACACATGGTCGCGGCGCTGAAAAAGCTCGCGCCGAACTGAAATCCCACTTTCGAAAGTCTCAAGGAATCACCATGCGCATTGCGGAAGTCGTTCGCAACACCAGCGAAACGCAGATCCGTGTGAAGCTCGATCTGGACGGCACCGGCAAGCAAAAGCTCGCCACCGGCGTCCCGTTCCTCGATCACATGCTCGACCAGATCGCCCGTCACGGGCTCATCGATCTCGACATCGAAGCGCATGGCGACCTCCATATCGACGATCACCATACCGTCGAAGACACCGGCATCACGTTGGGGCAGGCGGTTGCGAAAGCCATCGGCGATCGCAAGGGCATTCGCCGCTACGGTCATTCATACGTGCCGCTCGACGAGGCGCTGTCGCGCGTCGTGATCGATTTTTCCGGCCGTCCGGGTCTCGAATTCCACGTGCCGTTCACGCGCGCACGCATCGGCACGTTCGACGTCGACCTCACTATCGAATTCTTCCGCGGCTTCGTGAATCACGCGGGCGTCACGCTGCATATCGACAACCTGCGCGGCATCAATGCGCATCATCAGGTCGAGACCGTGTTCAAGGCGTTCGGCCGCGCGCTGCGCATGGCCGTCGAAATGGACGAACGCGCGGCGGGGCAGATTCCGTCGACCAAGGGCAGTCTCTGATCGACTCACGCTGATTCGGCGCGCGCGTCGACAACAAGATGGATCTGTTCAAGTCGTTCATATCGTTGCTCGCGCTGATCAATCCGGTCGGCGCGATACCGTTTTTCCTGAGCCTGACCGCGCAGCAATCCGACATCGAAAAGCGCAACACGATTCGCGTCGCGTCGATTTCCGTGTTTTGCGTGATCGCGGTGACGGCGCTGCTCGGGCAGCAGATCATCGCGTTCTTCGGCATTTCGGTCGGGTCGTTCGAAGTGGGCGGCGGCATCATCATGCTGCTCATGGCAATCAGCATGTTGAACGCGCAGGTCGGCAACGCGCGCTCGACGGCCGAAGAACGCATGGAAGCCGAGGAGCGCAACAACGTCGCGGTGGTGCCGCTCGCGATACCGCTGCTCACCGGCCCGGGTTCGATCAGCACGGTGATCGTCTATGCTGCCAATGCGCAGCACTGGTACGACCGCTTCGGACTCGTCGTGCTGGGCGCGATCATCGCGGGGCTGTGTTTCGGCGCACTGAATCTCGCCGAGCCGATCGCGCGCTGGGTCGGCCGCACGGGAATCAACATTGGCACGCGTCTCATGGGTTTGATGTTGTCCGCATTGGCGGTGGAATTCATCGTCAACGGGTTGAAGGCCTTGATGCCATCTTTGAAATGAATACTTCGATTGCGATTGTTGATTACGGAATGGGCAACCTGCGCTCGGTCTACCAGGCGCTGAAAAAGGCTGCACCCGAAGCGAACGTGGCGATCGTCGATCAGCCGCAAGGCATCCATGCGGCGGATCGCGTCGTGCTGCCGGGACAGGGCGCGATGCGCGACTGCATGGCGCATCTGGCCGAATCCGGCCTGCAGGAAGCCGTGATGCAGGCGGCGCGCGAAAAGCCGATGCTCGGCGTGTGCGTCGGCGAGCAAATGCTCTTCGACTGGAGCGAGGAAGGCGATACGAAGGGCCTGGGCCTTTTGCCCGGCAAGGTCGTGCGTTTCCAGCTCGACGGCCTGTTGCAGGACGACGGTTCGCGTTTCAAGGTGCCGCAGATGGGCTGGAACCGCGTTCGTCAGACGCAGGCGCACCCGATCTGGGACGGCGTCGCGGACGGCGCGTTCTTCTACTTCGTGCACAGCTACTACGTGGTGCCGGACACTCCGGCTCACACGTCCGGCGAAACCATGTACGGCAGCGCATTTACGTCGGCGGTTGCGCGCGACAATATCTTCGCGACCCAATTCCATCCGGAAAAGAGCGCGGATGCCGGTTTGCGCCTGTACCGGAATTTCGTGCACTGGAACCCGTGAAAAGGCTCGCGCGCTAGCGTTTTCGCCTATTACTACGGGCCCATGACCGTTGCAAGACTTGTACTACACTAGCGAGACGGCTCGCGGCGCAGGCACGAAAGACCGCACGTGCGCCGTTTTGATCAACTCTACCCAGAAAATACGCGATACCTATGCTGCTCATTCCGGCCATCGATCTTAAGGACGGTCAGTGCGTGCGCCTCAAACAAGGCGATATGGACCAGGCGACCATTTTTTCAGAAGATCCTGCAGCGATGGCCCGACATTGGGTCGATCGCGGCGCCCGTCGGCTGCATCTGGTCGATCTGAACGGCGCGTTCGCCGGCAAGCCGAGAAACGGCGACGCGATCCGCGCGATCCTCGACGAGGTCGGCAGCGAGATCCCCGTGCAACTCGGCGGCGGCATTCGCCACCTGGAAACCATCGAGCGTTATCTGGACGACGGCCTGTCGTACATCATCATCGGCACGGCGGCGGTGAAGAATCCGGGCTTTCTTCAGGACGCGTGCAGCGCGTTCGGGGGGCACATCATCGTCGGGCTGGACGCGAAGGACGGCAAGGTCGCCACGGACGGCTGGAGCAAGCTCACGGGCCACGAGGTCGTCGATCTCGGCCGCAAGTTCGAGGACTACGGCTGCGAATCCATCATTTACACGGATATCGGCCGGGACGGGATGCTTCAGGGCATCAACATCGACGCGACCGTGCGCCTCGCGCAGGCGGTGAAGATTCCGGTGATCGCGAGCGGCGGGCTGTCGAGCATCGCGGATATCGAATCGCTCTGCGAGGTCGAGAGCGAGGGCATCGAAGGCGTGATCTGCGGTCGCGCGATCTATTCCGGCGATCTCGATTTCAAGGCGGCCCAAACGCGCGCCGACGCGCTGCGCGAAGCCGACGGCGCCTGACGACGCCAGAGCGCGAGCACATCTGAGCAGCACACCGGGCGGCCGCGACGCCGCCCTTACTTCGTAAGTGGCAAGAACATGGCTCTCGCAAAACGCATCATTCCCTGTCTGGACGTGACCGCCGGTCGCGTCGTCAAGGGCGTCAATTTCGTCGAACTGCGCGACGCGGGCGATCCCGTCGAAATCGCGCGTCGTTACGACGATCAGGGCGCCGACGAACTCACGTTTCTCGACATCACCGCAACCTCCGATCAACGCGATCTGATTCTGCCGATCATCGAGTCGGTGGCGTCGCAGGTGTTCATTCCGCTGACGGTCGGCGGCGGCGTGCGCGCGGTCGAGGACGTGCGGCGTCTGCTCAACGCGGGCGCGGACAAGATCAGCATGAATTCGTCGGCGGTCGCGAATCCGCAACTCGTGCGCGACGCGTCGGACAAGCACGGTTCGCAGTGCATCGTCGTCGCGATCGACGCCAAGCGCGTGTCGGCCGAAGGCGAGACGCCGCGCTGGGAAGTGTTCACGCATGGCGGCCGCAAGGCGACGGGCATCGACGCGATCGAGTGGGCGCGCAAGATGGCCGAGTACGGCGCGGGCGAAATTCTTCTGACCAGCATGGATCGCGACGGCACCAAGGCCGGCTTCGATCTCGCGTTGACGCGCGCCGTATCGGACGCGGTGCCGGTGCCGGTGATCGCGTCGGGCGGCGTCGGAACGTTGCAGCATCTCGCGGACGGCATCGTCGAAGGCCACGCGGACGCGGTGCTTGCCGCGAGCATCTTTCACTACGGCGAGCACACGGTCGGCGAGGCGAAGCGCTTCATGGCCGATCACGGCATTTCGGTGAGGACGTAAGCGGTGAGCGATCAAATGACCTGGCTCGACAAGGTGAAGTGGGACGCGAACGGCCTCGTGCCGGTGATCGCCCAGGAAGCTTCGACCAACGACGTGCTGATGTTCGCGTGGATGAATCGCGAGGCGCTCGCGAAAACCATCGAACTGAAGCGGGCGGTGTACTTCTCGCGCTCGCGTCAGCGCCTGTGGTTCAAGGGCGAGGAATCCGGTCACGTGCAACACGTCCACGACGTGCGCCTCGATTGCGACGAAGACGTCGTGCTCCTCAAGGTCGAGCAGGTGTCGGGCATCGCGTGCCACACCGGCCGCCATTCCTGTTTTTTCCAGAAATTCGAAGGCACGGCGGAAAGCGGCGACTGGGTCGCCGTCGAGCCGGTCCTGAAAGACCCAGAAAGCATCTACAAATGACGCAAGCCAATACGCTGGACACGCTGCTGCGCCTCGCCGCCGTCATCGACAGTCGCAAGGGCGGCGATCCGGAACAATCCTACGTTTCCCGACTCTTTCACAAGGGTGACGATGCGGTCCTGAAAAAGATCGGCGAGGAAGCGACTGAAGTCGTGCTCGCCGCCAAGGACGCGCGTCATGGCGGCGCGCCGAAAGCGCTCGTCGGGGAAGTCGCCGATTTGTGGTTTCATTGTCTCGTGATGCTGTCGCATTTCGATCTGAGCCCCGCCGACGTGGTCGCTGAACTGGAGCGTCGCGAAGGGTTGTCGGGGATCGAAGAGAAAGCGCTGCGCAAGTCGCGCGAGCGCGAACAAAGCGGCAGCTGACGAGCATCTCGCTTTCGAGCGAAGGAGGGCAAGCATGAACCGGCAGTACGAACCCTATCCGCCGCCTGTCGTTCAGAACTCTGATGACCCTGAACGTCTGCGCAGCATTCGCACGTTCACGCATGTTCTGTATGCGTTGTATGCCTTCTATTGGCTGACCGGCGGACTTACCGGCCTCGTCGCCATCATCCTCAACTACATCAAGCGTGGCGATGCCGCCGGAACGCCGTATGAGGATCACTTCACCTGGCAGATCCGCACGTTCTGGTGGGCAGTGCTGGGGCACGTGATCGGTTTCGCGACGATCTGGATCGGCATCGGCTTCCTAATTCTCGCCGCGGTCAGCATCTGGACGCTTTATCGCATCATCAAAGGCTGGTTGTATCTCTACGAGAACAAGACGATTCAACCGCGTGCGTGGTTCTGACTCTGCTTTGATCGGACAGGCCAGCACAGGGAGACACGGGACATACATGAGTCAAGACAACTGCATTTTTTGCAAGATCGCCACGGGTCAACTGCCGAGCACGAAGGTCTATGAGGATGAAGAGTTCGTCGCCTTCAACGACATCAATCCGGCAGCGCCGGTGCATGTCCTGGTGATCCCGCGCAAGCATATTGAAACACTTTCCCACTGCACAGAAAGTGACAGTCCGCTGCTTGGTAGAATGGTGAGTCTCGTCGGACGTTTGGCGAAAGATCTGGGTGTCTCTTACACGGGAGGCGACACCGGTTTTCGCACGGTAATTAATACTGGGCCGGGCGGCGGGCAGGAGGTGTATCACATCCACGCGCATTTGTTGGCCGGCGAGCGCCCGTGGCGCCGAATGGGGTAATGCGGCAATCTAAGTTCGCTTTCTCCTTTCCAATGAAATATTGGGCGAGCAAAATCGATAGTTGAAGTTGAGGCGGGACAGCCTCAGCTGAGGCCGCAAGGCCAGTCTTCCGTCCTCGGTACCCAATTCGGGGCGGAATCACGGAGAGTTTTCATTCATGGGTTCGTTAAGCATTTGGCATTGGTTGATCGTTCTGCTGATCGTGGCGCTCGTGTTCGGCACGAAGAAACTGCGCAATATCGGCGGCGATCTGGGCGGCGCGGTGAAGGGTTTCAAGGAAGGCATGCGCGAAGGCGAGACGCCGGCAAACTCGCCCGATCAGCGCGAGCTGCCGCGTAACGGCGCCGTGGACGTCGAGGCGAAGGACAAGTCCCGTTCGGGCGACTATCGCTAATCCGTCCGCCGACGGTAACCCTCCACTTTTCGTTCAATGCTCGATCTCGGTCTGACCAAAATGGCGGTCATCGGCGTCGTGGCGCTGGTGGTCCTCGGGCCGGAGCGCCTGCCCGGCGTCGCTCGCACGGCGGGGGCGCTGTTCGGGCGCGCGCAGCGCTATATCAACGACGTCAAATCGGAAGTCTCGCGCGAGATGGAACTCGATGAGCTGAAGAAAATGCGCACCGAGTTCGAAACCGCGGCGTCGAATGTCGAATCGACGATTCATGACACGCTGCGTCGTCATGAATCCGACTTGAACGATGCATGGAAAGAGGGCACGTCGGTCACACCGAGCATTGCGGGCAGCGCGGGCGAATCGGCGGACAGCGCCGCGTCGGACAAGCCCTGGGCAAACACGTCTTCATCGACGTCAACCAGGCGCAAGAACTGGCGCGTGAAACAGGCCGCGATTCCCAACTGGTACAAGCGCACGACTTCGCGTCGCACGCGGGTCCAATCGGGCGCGGCGCGCGTCGCTCGTCATACGCCCGCCACCCTGCGCCGGCAGACGAAGTTCTTCTGAGCGAGCCGCGATTCCTTCATCGATGATTTCTACCGAGGGCCGGCGTGAGCGACCCGCAACACATTAAAGAAGAGCCCGTCGAAGAGACGTTCATTTCGCATCTGGTCGAATTGCGCGATCGCATCATTCGCGCGGGCGCTTCAGTCATCGTCGTATTCATCGCACTGGTGTACTGGGCGCCGGACATCTTCAAGCTGCTCGCCCGTCCGCTGATGCAGAACCTGCCAGCCGACGGCAAGATGATCGTCACCGATGTCACCGGTTCGTTCTTCGTGCCGATGAAGGTGACGATGCTCGTCGCCTTCGTGATCGCGTTGCCGATCGTGCTGTATCAGGTCTGGGCTTTTGTCGCGCCGGGTTTGTATCAGCATGAGAAGAAGCTCATCGGGCCGCTCGTATTCAGCAGCTACGCGCTCTTTCTGTGCGGCATGGCGTTCGCGTACTTCGTCGTGTTCCCGACTATTTTCCGTGTGATGGCGCACTACAACGCGCCACTGGGCGCGGAAATGACGACGGATATCGACAATTACCTGAGCTTCGTGCTGACGATGTTCATCGCGTTCGGGGTGACTTTCGAAGTTCCGATCGTCGTCGTGCTGCTCGCGCGCATGGGCGTCGTATCGATCCAGAAGCTCAAGCAGATCCGCCCGTATGTGATCGTCGGCGCGTTCGTTATTTCAGCGGTCGTCACGCCGCCTGACGTTTTCTCGCAGCTCATTCTCGCGATTCCGCTCATCATTCTTTATGAGGCGGGCATCATCGCGGCGCGGCTGGTAGTCGGCAAGGAACAGGTCAAGAACGAGGAGCCCGCGGCGGAGTAAGTGCGGCGTATTGTCGCGGCGGGAGTCGGCGTCGTGCGAACAAAAAAGGCAGCTTCGAGCGATCGAAGCTGCCTTTTTGCTTTCACGGATGCGTCGTTTTATTCGTCGCCCTGGTCACCCTGATCGCCTTGATCTTCGTCCGGCATCTGCGGCGCGCGTGGTTGCGCGGGACGCTTGCCGATCATCACGTTGACGTCCAGTTCCTTGTTCTTGCGCATCAGGTGAACCTTCACTGATGTGCCCGGCTTGATCTGCGCGACGACGTTGAGCAGGCGCGTGGTGTCGGTGATCGTGTCGTCGTTGATTGAGACGAGGATGTCGCCCGGCTTGATGCCCGCCTTGTCCGCCGGGCCGCCTTGCAGCACGCCCGCGACGATTGCGCCGGACTTCTGATCCAGCCCGAACGATTCGGCGATCTCCGGCGTGACGTCCTGAGGCTCCACGCCGATCCAGCCGCGCGTGACCGTGCCCGTCGTGATGATGCTTTCGAGCACGCTGCGCGCGGTCGACACGGGAATCGCGAAGCCGATGCCGAGCGAGCCGCCGCTACGCGAATAGATCGCCGTGTTGATGCCGAGCAGATTGCCGTTCACGTCCACCAGCGCACCGCCCGAATTGCCGGGATTGATCGCCGCGTCCGTCTGGATGAAGTTCTCGAACGTGTTGATGCCGAGGTGATTGCGCCCGAGCGCGCTCACGATGCCCATCGTGACCGTCTGGCCTACGCCGAACGGATTGCCGATCGCGAGCACGACATCGCCGACGCGCGTCTGATCCATGCGGCCGAGCGTGATGCTCGGCAGATTGGTCATGTTGATCTTCAGCACGGCGAGGTCGGTTTCCGGATCGACGCCGATCACTTTCGCGCTGGACGTGCGACCATCGGCGAGCGCGACTTCGATTTGATCCGCCCCGTCGACGACATGCTGGTTCGTTAGAATGTAACCTTCCGAGCTGACGATGACGCCGGAGCCGAGATTCGATGCAGGCGGCTCGTCGCTCTTGCGTTTGTTCTTGTCACCGAAGAAATAGCGGAACAGCGGGTCTTTCGCACGCGGGTCGGGCGGCAGATTGCCGTCCTTGCTGGAGAAGACGTTCACGACGGCCGGCATCGCCTTTTGCGCGCCTTCCGAGTAGGACGACTGAACCGGGCGCGAGCCGATGCTCGGCGCCACCTCCTGCAACGCGACGATCGGCTCGGCAAGCTGCTTGCCGAATTGACCCTGACGTTGAAGCCACTGCGGTTTCAAGGTCGCGATGATGAACATCAGGGCCAAAAGCACGGTGACCGCTTGGGCAAAAAATAGCCAGAAGCGTCTAAGCATTTGAAGGGATAGAGGATTTCATGGATCGGATCGAACTCGAATTGTATCTGAACAATCTGCTGGAAATCGGCCGCTTCAAGGACTATTGCCCTAACGGTCTGCAGGTTGAAGGCGCGCGCCGCGTGCAGAAGATCGCGACCGGCGTAACGGCCTCGCAGGCGTTCCTCGAGGCCGCGCTGGAGTGGGGCGCGGACACCGTGCTCGTGCATCATGGCTACTTCTGGCGCAACGAGGCGCCGCAGATCACAGGGCGCAAGCACCGGCGGCTGCGCACGCTGATCGCCAACGACATCAATCTCTTCGCTTACCATCTTCCGCTCGATTCGCACCCGGAGCTGGGCAACAATGCGCAGATCGGCGCGCGACTCGGGCTGATCGCCGACAGCCGTTTCGCCGATCAGGATCTCGGCTGGGTCGCGACGCTCGCCATGCCGCTTTCGCTCGAGCATTTCAGCGCGATGGTCGAGAACGCGCTCGGCAGGAAGCCCCTCGTGTTCGGCGATACGGACAAGGAGTTGCGTCGCGTGGCGTGGTGCACGGGCGGCGCGCAGGGCTATTTCGAAGACGCGATCGCGGCGCGCGCGGACGTATATCTGAGCGGCGAAGTCTCGGAACAGACGATGCACATCGCGGCGGAATCGGGCGTGGCGTACATCGCGGCCGGCCATCACGCGACGGAGCGCTACGGCGTGCAGGCCGTCGGCGCGCATCTGTCCGAGCAGTTCGATATCGAACATCTTTTTATCGACATCGATAATCCGGTTTAATACGTTGTTAAGCCGGCGTGTCGATTATTGGTTCTTGCAGCTGCCTGAATGAAGCTTCACCAGTTTGCGCGAAAAACGTGGGGAAAACCCTGAAGCATCAATCACTTCGAGTGATTTTTGCTAGTCAGCCCTTGTAAATGCTAACTCCATTCGCGCACACTAACGGCGAACAACTGATGTGACGGTATAAATCCAACTCAGAAGTGGGGCGTGTGATGCGAGACAAGGATGAAAAACGCGTCGACGGCGGCCGCCGTTCCTGGCTGATTGCGACGACCGCAGCAGGTGGTTTCGGAGCTGTGGCAACCGTAGTTCCTTTTGTAGGTTCGTTCGCTCCATCGGAGAAGGCCAAGGCGGCGGGCGCGCCTGTCGAGGTCGATATCAGCGGACTCAAGCCAGGCGAAATGATGACCGTCGCCTGGCGCGGCAAGCCGGTGTGGATCGTCAACCGCACCGACGAAATGCTGGCCGACGTCAAGAAGGCCGACAACGAAGTGGCCGACCCGAAGTCGAAGATGGAATTTTCGATGCCGTTGCCGGAGTACTGCAACAACGAGTTCCGCTCGCGCGCCGAACACAAGAACATTTTCGTAGCGGTCGCCGTGTGCACCCACTTGGGCTGCACGCCTACGCCGCGCTTCCAGGAGGGTGCGCAACCCAATCTCCCCGATAACTGGCCGGGCGGCTTCCTTTGCCCGTGCCACGGTTCGACCTATGACATGGCCGGCCGCGTCTTCAAGAACAAGCCCGCGCCGCAGAACCTGGACATTCCGCCGTTCATGTTCACTTCCGCGACGCAACTCGTGATCGGCAAGGACGAAAAGGGAGAGGCGTAAATGGCGACCGCAGACAAGGAAGTGGAGGCAACGGGCTTGACCGGCTGGATCGACCGCCGGTTTCCGATGACCTCGACCTGGAAGAAGCACGTATCCGAGTACTACGCGCCGAAGAATTTCAACTTCTGGTACTTCTTCGGCTCGCTCGCGCTGCTGGTGCTGGTGAATCAGATCGTCACCGGCATTTTCCTGACGATGAACTACAAGCCCGACGCGACGCTCGCGTTCGCATCGGTCGAGTACATCATGCGCGAGGTGCCGTGGGGCTGGCTCATCCGCTACATGCATTCGACAGGCGCGTCGATGTTCTTCGTCGTCGTGTATCTGCATATGTTCCGCGGGCTGATGTACGGGTCGTATCGCAAGCCGCGCGAACTCGTCTGGATCTTCGGGTGCGCAATCTTTCTCTGCCTCATGGCCGAAGCGTTCTTCGGTTACCTGCTTCCGTGGGGGCAGATGTCGTTCTGGGGCGCGCAGGTGATCGTGAATCTGTTCTCGGCGATTCCGTTCATCGGCCCGGATCTGTCGCTGTGGATTCGCGGCGATTACGTCGTGTCGGATGTCACGCTGAACCGCTTCTTCGCGTTCCACGTGATCGCGATTCCGCTGGTGCTGATCGGGCTCGTGGTCGCGCATCTGGTCGCGCTGCATGAAGTGGGCTCGAACAATCCGGACGGCATCGAGATCAAGGCGAAGAAGGGCCCGGACGGCATTCCGCTCGACGGCATTCCGTTCCACCCGTACTACTCGGTGCACGACTTCATGGGCGTGTGCGTGTTCCTGCTGATCTTCGCCGCGATCATCTTCTTCGCGCCGGAAATGGGCGGCTACTTCCTCGAAGCCAATAACTTCGTGCCGGCCAACCCGCTGCAGACGCCGCCGGAGATCGCTCCGGTGTGGTACTTCACCGCGTTCTACGCGATGCTTCGCGCGACGACCGATCCGTTCAAGATCGTGCTGATGATCGTGATAGCGCTGCTCGGCGTGCTCGCGCTGGTGAAGGGGCGCGGCAAGTGGCGGCTCGGCCTTCCCGTGCTCGCGGCCCTCGTGCTGATTTTCATGGCGCTGACGGAATCGAAGTTCTGGGGCGTGGTCGTGATGGGCACGGCAGTCGTGTCACTGTTCTTCTTGCCGTGGCTCGACCGCAGTCCGGTGAAATCGATCCGCTATCGGCCGCTTTTCCATAAGGTCTTTTACGCGATCTTCATCTTCGCGTTCCTGATGCTCGGTTTCCTCGGCACACGACCGCCATCGCCGGCCGCGACGCTGATCGCGCAGGTCTGCGCACTGATCTATTTCGCGTTCTTCCTCGGCATGCCTTTCTGGACGCCGCGCGGCAGATTCAAGACGCCGCCTGAGCGAGTGCACTACAAACCTCACTGAGCGCACGTCCGGAGACAAATACGATGAAAAAATGGCTCTCTACAATAGCGATGATCGGCGCGGCGCTGCTCGCGTTCGGTGCGGCGCCGGCGTTTGCGCAGGAAGAAGCGGTGCTCGATCGCGCACCTGACAGTTCGGACAATCTGGCGTCTTTGCAGCATGGCGCCCAAGTTTTTGTAAACTACTGCCTGAACTGCCACAGCGCGAATCTGATGCGGTACAACCGGCTGACCGATCTCGGCATCAGTCAGAAGCAGATTCAGGAGAACCTGCTCTTCTCGACGGACAAGGTCGGCAACACGATGTCCATCGCGATGCGCCCGGAAGACGCGAAAGCGTGGTTCGGCGCGTCGCCGCCGGATCTGTCGGTCGAGGCGCGGGCGCGCGGCAACGACTGGCTCTATACGTACTTGCGGAGTTTCTATCGCGATCCGACGCGGCCGACCGGCTGGAACAACCGCGTGTATGAGAATGTCGGCATGCCGCACGTGCTCTGGACGCTTCAGGGCATTCGCGATGCGAAATTCGAGACCGATACGGACGAAAAGACGGGCGAAAAGGTAAGAAGATTCGTCGGTTACACTCAGGTTACGCCTGGTGCCATGTCATCCGTGGATTATGATTCAACTGTGGCCGATCTCGTTTCGTACATGTCGTGGATGGCGGAACCCGCGCAGCAGACGCGCAAGCGGCTCGGTGTCTGGGTTCTGCTGTTCCTGGCGCTCCTGAGTTTCCTCGCGTGGCGCCTGAACGCGGCATACTGGAAAGATATCAAATAGCGCGCCTTCGACGGCGTGGGTCGGCGCGACGACGTTTTCCTTGAGAAAACGCCGCGGCCGGCCCTTCGAGTTTACTGAAGGAACTTTAAAAACATGATGGTTCTGTATTCCGGCACTACTTGCCCCTTCTCCCAGCGCTGCCGGCTGGTGTTGTTCGAAAAGGGCATGGACTTCGAGATTCGCGACGTTGACCTGTTCAACAAGCCGGAAGACATCGCGGTGATGAACCCGTACGGACAGGTGCCGATCCTCGTCGAGCGCGACCTGATCCTGTACGAGTCGAATATCATCAACGAATATATCGACGAGCGTTTCCCGCACCCGCAACTTATGCCGGCGGATCCGGTGCAGCGCGCCCGCGCGCGCCTGTTCCTGCTGAACTTCGAGAAGGAACTGTTCGTTCACGTCGGCACGCTCGAGAACGAGAAGGGCAAGGCCGCCGAGAAGAATCACGAGAAGGCGCGCGGCGCGATCCGCGATCGCCTCACGCAACTCGCCCCGATCTTCCTGAAGAACAAGTACATGCTGGGCGAAGAGTTCTCGATGCTCGACGTCGCGATCGCTCCGCTGCTGTGGCGTCTGGATCACTACGGCATCGAACTCTCGAAGAACGCTGCACCGTTGATGAAGTACGCCGAGCGGATTTTCAGCCGCCCGGCTTATATTGAAGCGCTGACGCCTTCCGAAAAGGTGATGCGTCGATAGTTTGAGTGCGTTGGGACGCGGCGGCGCGGTTTCGCGCGGCCGCATTCCGGCAGAGGAAAGTTGATGCAAGAGATTTCCACCAAGCCGTATTTGTTGCGCGCGCTGTACGAGTGGTGCACGGACAACGGTTTCACGCCCCATATCGCCGTGCGGGTCGATGCCGCTACGCGCGTGCCGCGTCAGTTCGTGCGCAACGACGAGATCGTGTTGAACATCAGTTTCGAGGCGACGAGCCAGCTGCAGATGGGCAACGAGTGGATCGAGTTCAGCGCGCGGTTCTCCGGCAAGTCGCACAAGATCGAGGTGCAGGTCGCGAACGTGCTCGCTATATACGCGCGCGAAAACGGACAGGGGATGGCGTTCCCGGTCGAACAGACGCATTCCGGTTCGGAACTGGCGAGTGCATCTGTCGGGGCGCGATCGCCTGAACGTGAGACACGGCAGATCGAGGAGCCCGCTGGTGAGCGTGCGGAGTCCGCTCCGAAAGATGAGTCGCACGCCGCCACAGATGACGACGACGCTTCGAAATCACCCGCGAGGTCTCACCTCAAAGTCGTTAAATGAAGTAGAATCTCGCTCTTCGCCGGCTTAGCTCATCTGGTAGAGCAGTTGATTTGTAATCATCAGGTGGCGGGTTCGAGTCCTGCAGCCGGCACCAAGACTTACGCCGACGGGTCGTGCGATGTCCGCACGACCCGTTTGCTTTGAGTCGGCAGGATCAGTAGGTTGAGTCAATGAGAAAACGCTTCGAATCTTGTTGACACGAACCGAAATGTTGTTCATAATCTCGTTTCTCTGCTGCTGATGCAGCGACGCAAGACGGAAGTTGAGGTGGTAGTGCTCTTGCGATGTGCTCTTTAAAAACTAACAGCCGATAAGTGTGGGCGCTTGATGCGAGTGCGGTTTCAGTCTTTTGGGCTGAGACAACAAGCAAAAGTATCAAGAGTCTCACACGAAGTATCAGAGGAAGGTTTTTCTGTTTTAGGACAGGATAATCATCGTCAGAACGTTGAGTGAGCGACCGGTTCTTAACGGAACCGAAAAACAGTAACAGGTTTGAACTGAAGAGTTTGATCCTGGCTCAGATTGAACGCTGGCGGCATGCCTTACACATGCAAGTCGAACGGC
>NZ_JARUXO010000001.1:2698037-2748979 GCF_031451275.1 Caballeronia sp. LZ029 | reverse complement strand
CCGATGATAGTGCGGATCACCCGTGTGAAAGTAGGTAATCGTCAGGCTCCTCATGCTAAAAACAAAAACCCCACCCCATAAAGGTGGGGTTTTTGCGTTGGAGAACGCGCTACGGAAAAGGAGCAAAAGTCGCACCCCCAAGCGCTAAAATCCCCTCCACGTATTTTCGAAAGGCACGGCCAGCGCCGTCGATGTCCCCATGCTACGTTTAAGCGAAATCAAGCTCCCGCTCGATCATCCCGAATCGGCTATCGAATCGGCGGTTCTCGCACGTCTCGCGGAAATCGGCGTGACGGCGAACGAGCTCATCCGCTTCCACGTATTTCGCCGTGCGCACGACGCCCGCAAGCGCTCCGACATCAAGCTCACCTACATCATCGATGTCGAACTGCAAGACGAAGCATCGGTATTGAAGCGTCTCGACGAGCATCCCCATCCGCATTGCAGCGTTACGCCCGACATGGCGTATCGCTTCGTGGCGAAAGCGCCGGCGCATTCGACGTTGCTGCGTCCTGTCGTCATCGGCATGGGGCCTTGCGGGCTGTTTGCAGGCTTGATCCTCGCGCAGATGGGCTTTCGCCCGATCATCCTCGAGCGCGGCAAGGCCGTGCGCGAACGCACGAAAGACACGTGGGGGCTCTGGCGACGCAACGAGCTCAACCCGGAGTCGAATGTGCAGTTCGGAGAAGGCGGCGCCGGCACGTTTTCCGATGGCAAGCTCTACAGCCAGATCAAGGATCCCAAGCACTACGGTCGCAAAGTACTCGACGAATTCGTTAAAGCCGGCGCGCCGGAAGACATCCTGTACTTGAGCCGCCCGCACATCGGCACGTTTCGGCTCGTGAGCATGGTCGAGAAGATGCGCGCGCAGATCCACCAGCTCGGCGGTGAAGTGCGATTCCAGCAGCGGGTCGAGGACATCGACATCGATAACGGCAAGGTGCGTGGTCTCAAGCTTTCGACCGGCGAAACGCTGCGCTGCGATCATGTCGTGCTCGCCGTGGGGCACAGCGCGCGCGACACCTTCGAGATGCTGCACGACCGCGGCGTGTACATGGAAGCCAAGCCATTCTCGCTCGGCTTTCGCATCGAACATCCGCAAGGCGTGATCGATAGAAGTCGCTTCGGCAAATTCGCCGGTCACGAAAAGCTGGGCGCGGCCGACTACAAAGTTGTCCACCATTGCAGCAACGGCCGCGCCGTGTATAGCTTCTGCATGTGCCCGGGCGGTACGGTGGTCGCGGCGACGTCGGAGCCGGGGCGCGTCGTGACGAATGGCATGAGTCAGTATTCACGCAACGAGCGCAACGCGAATGCGGGCATCGTGGTAGGCATTACACCGGATGATTTTCCGGGTGGCCCGCTTGCCGGCATCGCGTTTCAACGCAAGTGGGAAGAAAGGGCGTTCGAACTGGGCGGTGGTGATTATTCCGCGCCCGGACAACTCGTCGGCGACTTCATCGCGGGGCGCGCGTCGACATCGCTTGGTTCGGTCAATCCGTCGTACAAGCCGGGCGTGAAGCCCACCGACCTGAGCACCGCGCTGCCCGATTACGTGATCGAAGCGATCCGCGAAGCCTTGCCCGAACTCGACAAGAAGATCAAAGGATTCGCGATGCACGACGCCGTATTGACTGGCGTCGAGACGCGGACGTCTTCGCCGATTCGCGTGCGTCGCAAGGACGATTATCAGAGCGTCAATGTCGACGGTCTATACCCGGCGGGCGAGGGCGCAGGCTACGCTGGCGGTATCTACTCGGCGGCGATCGATGGCATCGAAGTCGCGGAAGCCGTCGCGTTGCAGATGATGGCGCAGCACGCGGCCGCCCTATAAAAAAAGAGCGCATCGGTCGATCCGCTGCGCTCTTCACAACTCAAACCGCGGCAAGCTCAGGTCACCACACCCACTTGCCAGGGCACGAATTCACTCTGCCCGTATCCGTGCAGTTCGCTCTTCGACGCTACGCCTGACGCGCAGTCGAGCATCATCTGGAAGATCTGTTCGCCGAGTTGCTCGATGGTCGCCGAACCGTCGATCACGCCGCCGCAGTTGATATCCATATCCTCTTCCTGCCGCTCCCACAACGCCGTGTTCGTCGCGAGCTTGAGCGAAGGCGAGGGCGCGCATCCATAAGCAGAACCGCGGCCCGTCGTGAAGCAGATCAGATTCGCGCCCGACGCAACCTGCCCCGTCGCGGACATCGGATCGTATCCGGGCGAATCCATGAAGACGAAGCCCTTCGCATCGATACGCTGCGCGTATTCATACACTTCGACGAGGTTCGTTGTTCCGCCCTTCGCGACCGCGCCGAGCGACTTTTCGAGGATCGTCGTCAGACCGCCGACCTTGTTGCCGGCCGACGGATTGTTGTCCATCGCCGCGCCATTGCGCGCGCAGTATTCTTCCCACCACTTGATGCGCGCGAGCAGCTTTTCGCCGACTTCGCGGCTCACCGCGCGGCGCGTCAGCAGATGCTCCGCGCCATAGACTTCGGGCGTCTCGGAGAGAATCGCCGTGCCGCCGTGAGCGACGAGCTTGTCGACCGCGGCGCCCAATGCGGGGTTCGCCGAAATGCCTGAATAACCATCCGACCCACCGCACTGCAATCCGACGACCAGATGCGCCGCCGGCACCGGCTCGCGCTTCACGCGATTCGCATCGACGAGCATTTCCTCGATCATCGCGATGCCGCGCTCGATCGTCTTTCGCGTGCCGCCGCTGTCCTGAATCGTGAAGCTGCGCAGCTTTGCGCCGTCCTTCAGCCCACTCGATTCGAGCACGCCCGAAATCTGGTTCGTCTCGCATCCCAATCCGACGAACAGCACGGAATGAAAGTTCGGATGGATGGCGTAACCCGCAAGCGTGCGGCGCAGAATGCCGAGGCCTTCGCCCTGCATGTCGATGCCGCATCCGAGTCCGTGCGTGAGCGCGATCACGCCATCGACGTTCGGATAATCCGCGAGCGCTTCCGGATGCACATCGCGCCGGAAGTGATCGGCGATGGCGCGCGCAACCGTGGCCGAGCAGTTCACGCTCGTCAGCACGCCGACGAAATTGCGCGTCGCCACGCGACCGTCCTCGCGGCGGATGCCCATGAACGTCGCGGGCTTATCGACGAACGGCGTCGGATGCTGATCGACGCCGAATTCGTGCTCGCGCGCGAAATCGGCCATCGACAGATTGTGCGTGTGCACGTGCTGTCCGCGCGAAATCGCCTCGCGCGCCACGCCGATGATCTGGTTGTACCGCTTCACGGGCGCGCCCGCGGCGATGTCGCGGGTCGCGATCTTGTGTCCCGGCGGAATCAGCCCCGCGACAACGAGATCCTCCGACGCGATGCGCGCGCCGGAGAGCAGCTGACGCGTCGCGATCACGACGTCGTCGTTAGGATGCAGCCGGATGACCGCATGGTCGGTGGATGTGGTGGACATGGTTTTGTTCTCAGACCGTGGAAGGTGCGCGGTTGTCGAGCCGCGCTTGCTCTTCTTCGGCGCGATTGAGCGGTTCGATCTTGCCGACGATTACAAGATAGCTGAATGCGCCGAGGAAGCAGAAGCCGCCCGCGACACACAGCGGAATCACGAACGAGCCCTTGGTGATCGCGAGCATCACGCCGGTGAAGGTCGTGATGACGATGCCGGCAAGGTTCGACGCGAAGTTCTGGATGCCCCCGATCGATGCGACGTGATCCGGCGTCGGCGCGACGTCGCTCGGCAGCGACCAGATGCTGGCGGCCGCGAACGCAAGGCTGGCGTAAGCGATGCCGAAAAACGCGAGCATCAGATAAATGTTGGTCACGAACGCGCACAGCGTGATGACTGACGAAAGCAGCATGCCGCCGACCATGCAGGTCTTGCGCGCGGCGGTGAGGCTCCAGCCGCGTTTGAAGAGCGCGTCCGACACCCAGCCGCCGAACCAGCCGCCCGGAATCGACATCAGCGCGGGAATCGTGCCGAGCGTGCCGAGCGATTTCAGCGAGAAGCCGTGCGCCTGCACGAGATAGCTCGGGAACCAGGTGATGAAGAAGTAGATGACGAAGTTCAGGCAGAAGAAGCCGAGCATCATGCCCCACAGCGTGCGGTACTTGAACAGCGACGCCCACGACACCTTGGTCTTCGGCGCGACCGGTTGCACCGGCGCGGCATCCACCTCGCCCGTCAGGTCGCCCGTGGACTTGTTACGGTAGATCAGGAACCAGCCGAGAATCCACACGAAGCCGATCACGCCGGTAATGACGAACGACGCTTCCCAGCCGAACGAGCTGATGATGAGCGCGACGACGGGAATCGAAAGCGCCGAACCCACGCGCGAGCCGCTATCGAAGATGCTGGTCGCGAACGCGCGCTGCTCCTTTTTGAACCACTGCGACACGAGCTTTGCGCACGACGGATACGCGCCCGCTTCGCCGATGCCCAGCATCAGGCGGCAGCCGAACATGCCGACGACGCTCGTCGCGACGGCGGTAAGCGCCGTGAATACCGACCACCAGCCCACCGCGAGCGGCAACGCGATACGCGCGCCGACGCGATCGACGAACCAGCCGAAGGGCATCTGCATGAGCGCGTAGCTCCAGAAGAAGCCGCTCAGGATGAAGCCCATTTCAGCGGGGCCGATGCCGAGCGCTTTTTCGATCTGCGGCGCGGCGACCGCGAGGTTCGCGCGATCGATGTAATTGATCGCGATTGCCAGAAAAGCCAGAAATATCACTACCCAACGCATTTTGCGCATCGTTTGTCTCCTCAATGGGCGGCACTTCATGTGTTCCGGCCCGATCCGCGATGCCGGCGCGGTGAGCCGTGATTCGAAAGCTGGGTATCGTTTTTCAGGCGGATTCGAGCGCGTCGCGCAGACGCTTCTGCTCGATGTCGAGATTCAATTCGCGCGCGAGCTCGATGACGGGCCGGAAGCGCCGGACTTTCTTCTCGTCGTGATTGCGCGCGATGTCCGCGAGCCGATGCACGAGAAACGGGTTCTCGAAGCGGTCGCGCACGCTCGACAGATATTCCGCCGCGACATCGTGCTTGCCGAGCGCCGCGAACACGGGCAGCACTTCGTCGCGCCACGTCGCTTCGAGCGGCTCGCGATACGCGGGATCGCGCATCGCGTCGAGCACGGTCATGTCGGGTGAGCCTTCGCGCGTGCGCCAGATTTCGGCGAGCATCGTATGGCCGAGGTTCAGCATCAGCAGCTTCAGACGTTCGTAGTGCGCGAGATCGTCGGTCACGACGATGTCCTCGTGCTCGCACGGCAGCACCATGCCCGCCTGCCGCTCGATCGCCCACAGCGCGTACGGCTCCGCGATCGCGCCGACCGGCTGAATCGGCTCCGACACGATCCGGTCCACGAGCGAATTCACCCACACGCAGTCTTTCGTGAGATAGCCGATGAACGCCTCGTCGGCGTTCCAGCCGCGCGCGATGCCGATCACCAGATCGCGCAGCGTGTCGCCGTTGCGGGAAACCAGTTCGCACGGCAAGAGCGTGATCGCTGCGGCGCCGGCCTGATATCGCGCGTGGAGCAGCACCGCGAGCTTGGCCGCGAAGCCGCGCGGCGTGCGCTGGCCGTCGAGCAGATCGGCGGTGTCTTCGTCGAAAAGTGCGTAGCCGGCGTCCGCCGTGTTCGAAACGATCACTTTCACGTCGTGCTTCACGCGCTCGATCAGCAAGGGCCAGTCGTCGTTCGCGTGCAGCGCCTCGGTGATCGAATCGCATTCGACGGTCGTATCGATGGTCTCGTCGCCGCGACGGCCGCGAATGCGCACCGGATAGCGCCCGGCCGCGCGCAACGCTTCGACGCGCGCGCGGCTGTCGGCGCTGGACGTAGTCTGAACGACGGTGATCTTGCCGAGCGCTTTCGCCGGATCGCGGCGCGCCGCCTCGCTGACGAAGAAGTCGACGTGCGCCTGCAGGAAACGGCTCGTGCCGAATTGAAGAATCGGATTGCTCATCGTCGGGAGCTGGGGAATTGGTCGAGTGGGAACGGTTCCAGATCGCCATAAAAAAATTGGCCACCTGGCCTTACCGGATTGCATACTAGTGTCTTGAAACAGAATTGGTCAAGCCACTTGTAAGCGGTCTGAGAACGGCGAAAGCCCGCCGCGTGGTGCGTCGGCCCTTCCGCTGATTACAATCCACGTTTTCCCCGAGACGAAAAGCAGGAGCCAGCACGTGAGCGTGAAACCAGCCGAGACGCGACGCCTGTATCTACAGATCGCCGACAAGCTGCGCGGATTGATCGAGCAGCAGGATTTCGCCCCGAACGGCCGTCTGCCGTCGGAGCGTGAACTCGCGCTGACGCTCGGCGTGTCGCGGCCATCCGTGCGCGAGGCGCTCGTCGCGCTCGAACTGGAAGGGCGCGTCGAGATACGCATGGGATCGGGCGTCTACATCGTCGCGACGCCCGCGAACAAGCCGCCGACGACCGAAGCGGAACTGGGCGAAAGTCCGATCGAGATCATGACCGCGCGCAGCGTGATCGAAGGCGCGATCGCGGCGAGCGTCGCGCCGTTCGCGAAACCGAAGGAGTTGAAGGCGCTGCGCACCGTGTATGAGACGATGGCTCGCGAAGTCGACAACGGGCAAGTGCCGATGGCCGCCGATCGCGCGTTTCACATCGCGATCGCGCAGATGACGGGCAACGATGTGCTCGTGCGAACGGTCGGCAGTCTCTACGACGAGCGGCACAGTCCGTTATCGTCGACGCTGCGTGGGCACTTCGAAGGGGAAGAAACGTGGGCGGCCGCGCTGGGCGAGCATCGGGAAATTCTGGAAGCGCTGGAGGCGCGCGACGCAATACAGGCGCAGGCCGCGATGCAGCGGCACATGCGTCAGTCCGCGGCGCGTCTGATGACGAAGCGCAAAAGCTGAGTCCGGCGCGCGCGGGAAGCGCGCACCGATGGCGAAGAAAACGTGTCCGCGTCAGCCCGGATAGGCTTCATCGACCTTCAGACCCGCCAGCTTGAAGATGACGCGCAGCGTTTGCGGCGCAATCTCCCGGCGTGAGGCGAGCGTAGTCAGGACGAAATCCATCACTTTGGCGTACTTCAGCATGGTCAGGCACGACTCGATGTCGGTGGAGCCGTCGCGCATCGACTCGGCGAGGCGCAACATTTCCACGGAAATCTCTCGGGCCATTTCCAGTTCGAGCTGCTGCTTTTCACTCCACGCGGGCATCGCGGTCAGTGCCGCGAGCATCTCCTGAAACTGCTTCTCTGCTTTCTTGTCGGGGATCGCATCCATCGCCGTCCTCTCATGTTCATGGCGCCGCGAGTCGCATTCGCCGCGCTGTGCGTTAGGTGTTACGTAACAAGGCCGGGCGCGGGTGACGACGCTTCGCGTGTCGAGACGCGGCCTGTTACCAGCTTGTTGCTTCTGCTGCATCGGTACGCGGCCGAAAGGCCACGGTGTGTCGTCTTTTCCAATGGCCTCATTGCCGGACGATGCACAATCTGTTCCATGCAGCCTTGCTGCCACGCATTGGCCTTCTGCCGATGACTGGAACGAGAGCGTCTTCGCGCTTTTGAGTAAACTTCCTATTTTGAGACAACAGAACCAGCGGTTAGCGCACATTCGGCGCGAACATGCTCCGCTTTTTTACTGATCGAACCTTTTACGATGACCAGGAAAGCCTCCGCGTCGGCTCCGGGCACACCCGACCCCTCCACCAAACACGAGATTCGTCCAGGCCAGTCGATCGAACTGCTGAAGGAACTCCATATCCTCACGCGCGACGGCAAGATGAATCAGGACAGCCGCCGCAAACTGAAACAGGTCTATCACCTCTATCAGTTCATCGAACCGCTTCTTGCCGACGTGCACGCGCGCCAGGGGGCCGTATCACTCGTCGACCACGGCGCGGGAAAATCCTATCTCGGGTTTATTCTCTACGATCTCTTCTTCAAGACTCTGCGCGATCGGTCACACATCTTTGGAATCGAGACGCGAGAGGAGCTGGTAAAAAAATCCGAGGAATTGGCGCAGCGCCTCGGGTTTACAGGGATGTCGTTTCTGAATCTGTCGGTGGCCGAATCAATTGATTCAGATCGTCTGCCTGATTCGATCGATATCGTCACCGCACTGCATGCGTGCAACACGGCCACCGACGACGCCATCCAGTTCGCTCTGCAGAAGAATGCGAAGTACATCGTCGTGGTGCCGTGCTGTCAGGCCGAGGTGGCTTCAGTGCTCCGAAAGAACAAGGGACACGCGCTCTCGAAGAATGTGCTGACGGAAATGTGGCGGCATCCGCTGCATACGCGCGAATTTGGGAGCCAGATCACGAACGTGCTGCGCTGCCTGCAACTCGAATCGCACGGATATCAGGTGAGCGTGACGGAACTGGTCGGCTGGGAACATTCGATGAAGAACGAGCTCATCGTCGCGCAGTTCAAGGACTTGCCGCGTGGCCGGCCTGCGCAAAGGCTTTCGGACGTGCTCGAAACGCTCGGGCTGGACGAACTGCGCGAGCGATTCTTTTCGCCCGCGCACTGATCAGGATTTGTCTTTCATCCACGCGTCGAAGCCGTCATGCCCCAGACGGCGCAGCGTTTCGATATTGCGCTCGTAGATGTCGGATGCATCGGGAAACGCGGCAACGGCGCGATCGATGCTCGCTTCGCGAATCAGATGGAACGTCGGATACGGCGCGCGATTCGTGTAGTTGTCGATATCGTCGGGCCCGGTGCCCTCGAACCGATAGTCCGGATGGAAGCTCGCGATCTGCAATTCGCCCGCGAGTCCAAGCTGGACGAGCAGATTTTCGGCGAAATAGAGCGCGTCGTTGTAATCGGCGAAATCCGCGAACGCGTGCGGTGTAATGAAAAGCGTGGTGTCGATGACCTCGGGATCCGTATCGTGCAAAAGACGAAGCTCATCCGTCAGTTCTACGACGAGATCGTCCACGCCGTGCGCCTCGCTCACCACGTAGCGAATCTGCTCTTTGACATGCACGCTCTTCGCGAACGGGCACAGATTGAGTCCGATCACCGCGCGGGTGAGCCAGTGTCGAGTCGCCGCGATCACCTCGTCGCGGGTGCTGCCGTCAGTCATGAGAATCCTGTTTTCGATACGCGGGACACGCCGCCGCGATCAGCGTGCGCGCGATGCGCGGCGCGGCGAGCAGCGGGCCCGAGCCGGGTCCGTAAGTCTGGCTGGTCGCGTAGATGCCGTCGACAAGCAACGCGAGCGATTCCGCCAGTTCAGCGGGATTATCCGCTTCGGCTGCCGTGCAAATCTCGACGAGACGCGTCATCAGGTAATTTTTGTTGCGCTCAACCGACTGCCGCGCGGGATGCGCCGGATCGCCGAATTCACACGCGATGTTCACGAACGGGCAGCCGCGATAATCCGGCGAGGACGCCCGTTTCACCAGATCTTCGAGCGCCTGAATCATCTGCTTTGCCGGTTCGCCGGGATGTTTCGCGACGCTCGCCTCGAAGCGCCGCCGAAAACCCTCGTCCATGCGTTCCAGATACGCGACGACGAGTTCGTCCTTCGACGCGAAACGCCGATACAAGCTCATCTTGTTGACGCCCGCGCGTTCCACGACGGCATCGACGCCGATTGCGCGGATGCCGTCGCGATAAAACAGCTCCTGCGCCGCGTCGAGCAATTGCTCCTGCGCGGTCGCGCCATCCGTGCGGACACTTCGGCGGGCGGGGGCTTTCGGCTGGTCGGCGGTTGATCGTGTCACAGTCGGTTCCTCGAAGAATTCTGCTGCATGCTTGACATGTTACCGATCGGTAACTAAGCTCGCAACTCTGATGTGACAGAGCGGTAACGTCGCAGGGCAAAAATCAACGTAACGGAGCAGCGATGAACTGGGTAGCGAGACGGCTGAACGGCCGGATACATTACGGCTGGGTCGCGGTGGGCGTCGTGTTTTTCGTGCTGCTCGCGGCAGCCGGTACGCGCGCGACGCCGAGTGTGATGATGTTGCCGCTCGAAAAGCAGTTCGGCTGGTCGCGCGGCACGATTTCGCTCGCGATCTCGATCAATCTCGCGCTTTACGGCCTCGCAGGCCCGTTCGCCGCGGCCGCGATGCAGCGCTTCGGCGTGCGCCCGACGGTGCTCGCCGCGATCGCGACGCTTGCGGCGGGCGTCGGCATCTCGTCGATGATGACCGAGCCGTGGCAAATGGTGCTCGTGTGGGGCGTGATGGTCGGCAGCGCGACGGGCGTCGCGGCGCTCACGCTGTCGGCGACGATCGTGAACCGCTGGTTCACCACGCATCGCGGTCTCGCGATGGGTATTCTCACCGCGAGCTCCGCGACCGGCCAGCTCGTGTTCCTGCCGTTCCTCGCATCGATTTCCGAGCGTTTCGGCTGGCGTCCGGTCGTGTTCGTGGTCGCGGCGGCGGCGGCGGTCGTGTTGCCGCTCGTCGCGTGGCTGCTGCCCGAGCGTCCGGCGGATCTTTCGCTGCGGCCCGTCGGCGAAGCGGCGAATGTGCCGCCCGCCGCGATCTCGCCGCCGAAAAATCCGATCAAGGTCGCATTCGGCACGCTCGCATCGGCCAGCAAGACGCGCGATTTCTGGCTGCTTTTCTTCAGCTTCTTCGTCTGCGGCGCGAGCACGAACGGTTACGTCGGCACGCACCTGATCGCGATGTGCTCCGACTACGGCATGACGCAGGTCCAGGGCGCAACCCTGCTCGCCGCGATGGGCATCTTCGATCTGTTCGGCACGACGCTCTCCGGCTGGCTTTCCGACCGCTTCAACGCCCGCGTGCTGCTGTTCTGGTACTACGGCCTGCGCGGACTTTCGCTGATTTACTTGCCGTACGCGTTCGGCATCGATTTCTTCGGCCTGCCGCTTTTCGCCGTCTTCTACGGTCTCGACTGGATCGCCACCGTGCCGCCGACCGTGCGCCTCGCCACCGATGTCTACGGCAAGGATTCGGCGCCGATCGTGTTCGGCTGGATCGTCGCGGGCCATCAGCTGGGCGCGGCGTTCGCGGCGCTCGGCGGCGGTATGTTGCGTTCGAGCCTCGGCAGCTACACCATCGCGACGATGATCTCCGGCGGCCTGTGCCTCGTCGCGGCCGTGACCGTTCTGCGCATCAATCGCGCGGGCCGCTCGGTGGGCGTCGCCGCGACCTGACGATCTGCACGCGCGCGCGAGCTTGTTTATCCTTGTCGCCTGACGGCGCGCATCTTTGCCGATGCGCGCCTTTTGCTTTTCATTACGCCAACGAGGACGAACATGACCACGAAGCCCGCTCCGACCGATATCGACATCCACGAACTGATCGCCGGCCGTTGGAGCCCGCGCGCGTTTTCCAGCGCGCCCGTCGAGCGCGCGCAGTTGCATCGTCTGCTGGAAGCAGCGCGCTGGGCGCCGTCGTCGAATAATTTGCAGCCGTGGCGCTTTATCGTGTTCGACCGTCATCGCGACGAAGCCGCGTTCAAGCGCGCGTTCGACACCCTCATGCCCGGCAATCAGAAGTGGAACGTGACCGTGCCGCTGCTCGTCTGCGTGACGGCTTCGTCACTCACGCCGAAGGGCGACGCGAACCGCACCGCGACGTACGACACCGGCGCGGCCGCGATGGCGCTCGTGCTCCAGGCGCACGCGCTCGGGCTGGCTACGCATCAGATGGGCGGCTTCGATCGCGACGCGTTCCGTCAGGCGCTTTCGATTCCGGCGGACGTGGAGATCATCGCGATGATCGCGATCGGTCATCACGGCGACGCGAGCCAGCTCGACGAAACGCTGCGCGAGCGCGAGGCGGCGCCGCGTGCGCGCAAGACGTTGGCGGAAACGGCCTTCGAAGGCGCGTGGGACAAGGCGTTCAAGTAATCGCGCTCAATGCTCGTCCGCCGCGGAAAGCGGACGAGCGACATCCTCGAGCGATTTGCGCTCCGCCGCGACGCCCCAGATGCCAGCGACGACCGCCGCCGCGATCATCAGCAGCGATCCGATCAGATAGCCCACGAACACGGCGCCGCGCTCGTGGGTATCGATCAGTTGGCCAAAAAGCGTCGGCCCGATGATGCCGCCAAGCGCCGTTCCGAACGCGTAGAACACCGCGATGGCGAGCGCGCGAATCTCCAGCGGAAACGTCTCGCTCACGGTCAGATACGCCGAACTCGCCGCCGCCGACGCAAAGAAGAAAATCACCATCCACGCGATGGTCTGCGTCGTCACGGTCAGCATCCCGTGCATGAACATCCAGCCGCTGATGGTCAGCAGCACGCCTGACATCGCATACGTGAACGCGATCATCTTGCGACGGCCGAGCACGTCGAAGAGCTTGCCGAGCAGAACCGGACCGAGGAAATTCCCCGCCGCGAACGGCAACACGTACCAGCCGATGTGATCGCCCGGCACGTGATAGAAGTCGGTCAGCACGAGCGCGTACGTGAAAAAGATCGCGTTGTAGAAAAACGCCTGCGCCGTCATCAACGTGAGTCCGACCAGCGATCGGCTGCGATGCGCGTTGAAAAGCGTATGCACGACTTCGCGCAACCGCGTCCCCTCGCGCGCGTGCAGGCGCAACGGCTTGATGGGCGTATCGGGAATCTCGACGCCGTGCTGCCGGAAATGCGCCTCGATTTCCTCGACGACTTCTTGCGCTTCCTTCTCGCGATTGTGCGTGATGAGCCAACGTGGGCTTTCCGGCACCCACATCCGCATGAAAAGGATCGTGAGTCCGAGCACCGCGCCGATCAGAAAGCACGCGCGCCATCCCCAATCGGGCGGAAGCAGGCCGGGATCGAGCAGCACGATGGAGCCCGCCGCGCCGATGCCCGCGCCAACCCAAAACGTGCCGTTGATCGCGAGGTCGGTCCAGCCGCGCAGGCGGGCAGGCGTGAATTCCTGAATCGTCGAATTGATCGCGGTGTATTCGCCGCCGATGCCCGCGCCAGTCAGAAAGCGGAACAGCACGAAGGTCGCGAGATTCCACGAGAACGCGGTCGCGGCCGTGGCGGCGACATAAAGAAAGAGCGTGATGAAAAAGAGCTTGCGCCGGCCGAGCCGGTCTGTGAGCCAGCCGAAGCCGAGCGCGCCGAGCACCGCGCCCGCGATATACGCGCTGCCCGCGATGCCGACATCGGCATTCGAAAATTGCAGCGCGGGGCTCGACTTGAGCGCGCTCGCGACCGCGCCCGCGAGCGTTACTTCGAGTCCGTCGAGCAGCCACGTGATGCCGAGCGCAAGCACGATCAGCGTGTGAAAGCGGCCCCACGGCAGACGATCGAGGCGTCCGGGCAAATCGGTTTCGATGATGGCCGGACGATCGCTGGCTTTATCGGTCAAACGGTTCTCCCTGTGGCGCGGCGCTTGCGTTCATCGTCGGAGGCGTGCTTTTCACTGCGAAATCGCACGGAAAAAAGTGAACAAATTGCCGCCAAGTACGCAAATTGCATTCCGCTTTTGTCGAATAAACCCGGTGGTTTAAAAATAGCCGGAATGCGGTTGATGCGTCCCGCGGAACGTGTTAAAAACGCCGTCCATGTTTGAATGCGACGTCCTCATCCGACGCCGCCGATGCCCATGACTTATTGCGCGATCGATTTCGGCACGTCGAATTCCGCCGTCGCCGTGCCTGACGGATTGTCGATCCGGCTGGCGCCCGTGGAAGGCGACGCGAGCACGCTGCCCACCGCCGTCTTCTTCAACACCGACGAGAATAACCAGTCCTACGGACGCGCCGCGCTCGAAGCGTACATCGACGGCTTCGACGGCCGCCTGATGCGCTCGATGAAGAGCATTCTCGGCTCGCCGCTCGCGGACAACAGCACCGATCTCGGCGATGGTTCCGCAATCAAGTACACCGATGTCATCACGCTCTTTCTGCAACATCTGAAGCAGAAAGCGCAGTTGCTCGCCGCCGAGCCGCTGACACGCGCGGTGCTCGGCCGCCCGGTCTTTTTCGTCGACGACGATCCGCGAGCCGATCACCTTGCGCAGAAACAACTCGAAGCCTGCGCGCATTCTGTCGGATTGCGCGAAATCCACTTCCAGTACGAGCCGATCGCCGCGGCATTCGATTACGAAGCGGGCCTGACGAACGAAGGGCTCGTGCTGGTCGCGGATATCGGCGGCGGTACGTCGGACTTCTCGCTCGTGCGCGTCGGTCCGGAGCGCGCGCGTCATCTGGAACGCAAGGGCGATGTGCTCGCGCATCATGGCGTGCACGTCGCCGGGACGGATTTCGATCGGCGCGTGGAACTCGTCACCGTGCTGCGCGAACTCGGTTACCAGTCGCTCGATACCAAGGGACGCGAATTGCCGAGTCCCGTGTACTTCGATCTCGCGACCTGGCATCTGATCAACACGGTCTATACGCCGAAGCGCGTGAGCGAATTGCAACTGATGCGCCATCTCTATACCGATGTGCGCCATCACGACCGGTTGATGCGCGTCGTGTATCGCCGGCTCGGTCACGCGCTGACGGCGCACGCCGAAGAAGCGAAGATCGATGTCTCAGCGGGCGGCACGACCGAAATCGATATGGAAGAGGTGGAAGAAGCGCTGCGCGTCGCGTTCGACGAGTCGCAACTGATCGCGGCCGGCGTCGACGAAACGCGGCGGATCGTCGAGGCGGCGCACGAAACGCTCAAACGGGCCGGCGTGGCTCCCGCCGACGTGAGCGCCGTCTATTTCACGGGCGGTACGACCGGACTGCGATTTCTCTCGGAAGCGCTTTCGGCGGCATTTCCGGCCGCGCAACCGGTGTTCGGCGATCGCCTCGCCAGCGTGGCGAAGGGGCTGGGCATCTATGCGCAGCGCATCTTCACCTGAGTCCGCGCGCAGACCTGCGCGACAAAAGAAAAACCCCGCCGAGGCGGGGTTTTTTTACGAATTCCAGCGGTACTTAGACCGGCTTGATGTTCGCTGCTTGCTTGCCCTTCGGGCCAGTCTTCACTTCGTAGGAAACCTTTTGGTTTTCCTGAAGCGTCTTGAAGCCTTCGATGCGGATTTCCGAGAAGTGTGCGAACAGATCTTCGCCGCCGCCATCCGGAGTGATGAAGCCAAAGCCCTTTGCGTCATTGAACCACTTGACGGTACCGGTTTCCATGTTACGTATTCCAAAAAATTGATGAATAAGGCCGAAGCCCAAGGGTGCGGAAAATCAAGGAAGGGGCAATGGGACCAACCGGAGTACCGTGATGGCGAACTCGAAAGAACCAATTCACTCGCCACTTGAAATCCTGCAAGAAGGTTTATACGGCGAAACGATTTCGCGGTCAATTAATATCCGACAACTCTGAAGGGCTTTTTTCGAGACAAGCAGGCAAAAATTACAGAACGTGTAATTCCGGGCCGGATCGCCCGTCGAAAACCCCACTTTGGGGCAACTTCTTTCCAGTATGCACTGCATTCGAAAGGTGCAACCGTTAAACTACGCGCCTTTCTACGGTTGCACCCACATCGTCGTAGTGGGCGATGCGCGCGCGGCGCGAGACACTGGAGATAAAGTTGAAGAGTTCGATACAGAGAAATATCGGCCCGATGGCACTGTTGTTGACCGGCCTCGGATCCATCATCGGTTCAGGCTGGCTGTTCGGCGCGTGGAAAGCCGCCAAGATCGCCGGGCCGGCAGCGATCGCCGCATGGGTGATCGGCGCGGTCGTCATTCTGGCAATCGCGCTGACGTATGCCGAACTCGGCGCGATGTTTCCCGAGTCTGGCGGCATGGTGCGCTACGCGCGCTACTCGCACGGCGCGCTCGTCGGTTTCATCAGCGCGTGGGCGAACTGGATCGCGATCGTATCCGTGATCCCGATCGAAGCCGAAGCGTCGATTCAATATATGAGCACCTGGCCGTACGACTGGGCGCATGCGCTCTTCGTCAACGAGTCGCTGACGCCGATGGGTCTCGTGCTGTCGGCGCTGCTCGTGATCGTCTACTTCATGCTGAACTACTGGGGCGTGAAAGTGTTCGCGCGTGCGAACTCCGCGATCACGATTTTCAAGTTCCTGATTCCGGGCGCCACCATCGCGGGCTTGATCTTCACCGGATTTCATTCGGAGAATTTCGGCACGACGTCGAGCTTCGCGCCGTACGGCTGGCCCGCCGTGCTGACGGCGGTGGCGACGAGCGGCATCGTTTTCAGCTTCAACGGGTTTCAGAGCCCGGTGAATCTCGCCGGCGAGGCGCGTAATCCGGCGCGCAGCGTGCCGTTCGCCGTGATCGGCTCGATTCTGCTCGCGCTCGTGATCTACGTGCTGCTGCAAATCGCGTATATCGGCGCGGTGAATCCCGCCGACGTGATGAAGGGCTGGTCGCACTTCAACTTCGCGTCGCCGTTCGCTGAACTGGCGCTCGCGCTGAACCTGAACTGGCTCGCGTTCCTGCTTTATGTCGATGCGTTCGTCAGCCCGAGCGGCACCGGCACGACCTACATGGCGACGACCACGCGCATGATCTATGCGATGCAGCGCAATAACACGATGCCCAAGATTTTCGGCCTCGTGCATCCGTTCTACGGCGTGCCGCGCCCGGCGATGTGGTTCAACCTGATCGTCGCGTTCATCTTCCTGTTCTTCTTCCGCGGCTGGAGTTCGCTGGCGGCGGTGATTTCGGTCGCGACCGTCATCTCGTATCTCACCGGCCCGGTCAGCCTGATGGCGCTGCGCCGCTCGGCTACCGATCTCGATCGCCCGCTCAAGTTGCCGATGATGGGCGTGATCGCGCCGTTCGCGTTCGTGTGCGCGTCGCTTGTGCTTTTCTGGGCGAAGTGGCCGCTCACCGGCGAAATCATTCTGCTGATGGTGGTCGCGCTTCCCGTCTACTTCTACTTTCAGAGCAAAACGGGCTTTTCGGGCTGGGGACGCGATCTGAAGGCGGCGTGGTGGCTCGTGACGTATTTGCCGTCGATGGCGGTGATGTCGCTGATCGGCAGCAAGGATTTCGGCGGCAGCGGACTTCTGCCGTACGGCTGGGACATGGCCGCGGTCGTCGTGCTCGCGTTGGTCTTCTACTACTGGGGCGTGCACACGGGATATCGCACGAAGTATCTCGACGAGCGCGAAAGCCGCGACGACATTCTTCACGAAGTCGGCGCTTAAAGCTCCTCCGCTTCACGACAAAACCCGCCCGAGCGATCAGGCGGGTTTTTTCATTTCAGCGCAGATTCGAGATCAATCGTCGGTGAAGACGTAGTTGGTCATCGCGAGTGCGCGCTGGAATGTGCCGAGCGACTGGATGCCGAGCCGATAATCATCCGCCGCCGCGCCGAGCGCGCTGAACACGGGCAGCAGATGCTCGTCGGTCGGATGCATCAGCGCGGCGTGCGGCGCGCGGGCGCGATAGTCGAGCAGGGCGTCGATATCGCGTGCGGCCGTGCGGCTTTCGAACCAGTCGGTGAACTCTACGACGCGCGGATCGGCATCTTCCGGACGCGCGCTGAAATCGGCCATGCGCAGATTGTGCGTGATCTGGCCGGAACCGACGATCATCACGCCGTCATCGCGCAAATCGCGCAACGCCCGGCCGATGCGGAAATGATGCGCTGCGTCGCGATGCGGCTGAATCGATAGCTGCGCAACCGGGACGTCGGCATCCGGAAACATCAGGAGCATCGGCACCCAGGCGCCGTGATCGAGCCCGCGATCCGCGGTCGTCGCCGGAATGTCTTGCTTGCCGAGCAGCGCGGCGGCGTGTTTCGCCAGTTCGGGCGCGCCGGGCGCCGGATAGCGCAGTTCGTAAAGCGCGCGCGGAAAGCCATAGAAATCGTGGATCGTTTCCGGGCGTTCGGCCGTGCTGGCCACCGGCTGCGCGGTGCCCCAATGGGCGGACAGCATCAGAATGGCGCGCGGGCGCGGCAGCGTTTGTCCGAGCGAAGCGAATTCGGCGGACGGCATCAACGGATCGATCGGCAACGTCGGTGCGCCGTGGGAAATGAAAACGGTGGGCAGTCGGCTCATGGCGGCAAATTCCTGTGGGGTCTGACGTCAATGTAGGGCCGCTGGCCTTGTTGATAAATGGCTCGAATGGCAACGAATTGTGTCGCCGCCGTTGTTAATCCGATGCTTCGTCTCGCAGGCCTCGCCAGGCGGGCGCGACTGGCTGCCCGAAGCCGAACAGATCGATGACCCGCGCGACCGTGTGATCCACCATTTCGTCGATGGTCGCGGGTTTTTGATAGAACGCGGGCAAGGGCGGAAAGATCACGCCGCCCATTTCGGTGACGGCCGTCATGTTGCGCAGATGCGCGAGATTGAGCGGCGTCTCGCGCACGAGCAGCACGAGGCGGCGACGCTCTTTCAGCACGACATCGGCGGCGCGGGTGATGAGATTGTCGGAAAGACCGTGCGCGATGCTCGCGAGCGTGCGCATCGAACACGGCGCGACGATCATGCCGCCGGTCGCGAAGGAACCCGATGCGATAGTTGCGCCGACATCGCGCACGCTATGGACGACATCGGCGAGCGCGTGAACCGCGGCCTTGTCGAGATTGAGTTCGTGTTGGATATTCAGCCAGCCGGCGCTGGAAACGAGCAAATGCGTTTCGACGCCGCCGAGCTTGCGCAGCGTCTCTAGCAGACGTACGCCGTAGATGGCGCCCGTTGCGCCGGTAATCGCGACGATGAGCCGTCGCTTTTCGGCGTCGGGCGCGCTCACTTGCGGAAGGTCAGGCTGCGGCGAAGAGCTGCTGCAGTTCGCCCGATTGATACATCTCCATCATGATGTCCGAGCCGCCGATGAACTCGCCCTTCACGTAGAGCTGCGGAATGGTCGGCCAGTTGGAGAATTCCTTGATGCCCTGGCGGATCGCGTCGTCTTCGAGCACGTTCACGGTCATGATCTGATCGGCGCCGCATGCCTTCAGCACCTGGATCGCGCGGCCGGAGAAACCGCACATCGGGAATTGCGCCGTGCCCTTCATGAAAAGGACGACCGGGTTTTGATCGACGATCTGCTTGATGCGTTCTTGCGTGTCCATGGCGTTCCTGCGCTTTGAAGTCGGTGGATTGATGCTGAAATGATAGCGGATTTCGGTTTCGCGGGCTGACGTCGGCCAGACGCTCAGGCCGTGAAAAGACCGCCGGAGCAACGCTCGATGCCGGCGAGATCGCGCATCGAGCGGACGCTGGTGAAGCCGCGTGCCTTTAGCAGCTCGCGTACGGATTCCGCCTGATCGTAGCCGTGCTCCAGCCACAAGGCGCCGTTCGACGTGAGCAGAAAGGGCGCGGCCCCGATGATCGTGCGGATCGCGGACAAACCGTCGGCGTCGTCGGTGAGTGCGCCGCGCGGCTCGAAGCGCAAGTCGCCTTGCGCGAGATGCGGATCGTCGCTCGCGATATACGGCGGGTTGCTGACGATCGTCTCGAAGAGCAGCGACGGATCGATATTCGCGGCCCAGTCGCTTTCGACGAAGGTGACCGGGCCACCCGCGCGCGTCGCATCGAGCAACGCGTGCGCGTTGCCGCGTGCGACATCGAGCGCGGCGCGCGATCGGTCGACGGCCCATACGCGCGTATCGGGCCGGGCATGAGCGATCGAAATCACGATCGCGCCGGTCCCGGTGCCGAGATCGAGCACGCGCGGGTTCGGCACATCAGCGATGGATTCGAGCGCGAGTTCCACGAGCAATTCGGTTTCCGGACGCGGGATCAGCACGTCCGGCGTCACGTCGAATTCGAGACCGAAGAATTCGCGCTTGCCGGTCAATTGCGCGATGGGCTCGCCGTTCGAACGCCGCTTTGCGAGCGCTTCGAAACGCGCGACCGCGTCCGGATCGAGCGATTCACGATCACGCGTGATGAGCTCGGTGCGCCGCCAGCCGAGCACGTGCATCAGCAGAATGCGCGCTTCGAGTAGCGGCAGTCCGGCAGTGCACAGCAAATCGGCCGCTGTGCTCACTCGGTTTCCCCGAGCGCGGCGAGCAATTCGGCCTGATGCTCCGAAACGAGCGAGGCGATCATTTCATCGAGATCGCCGTCCATGATGTATTCGAGCTTGTAGAGCGTCAGGTTGATGCGGTGATCCGTCATGCGCCCTTGCGGGAAGTTGTACGTGCGGATGCGCTCCGATCGGTCGCCCGAGCCGATCAGGCTCTTGCGCGTCGCTGCTTCCTTCGCATGCTGCTCGTGATACTGCTTGTCCTTGATGCGCGCGGCGAGCACCTTCAGCGCGCGATCCTTGTTCTTGTGCTGCGAGCGGTCGTCCTGACACTCGACGACGATGCCCGTCGGCAAGTGCGTGACGCGCACGGCGGAATCGGTCTTGTTGATGTGCTGCCCGCCCGCTCCCGACGCGCGGAACGTGTCGATACGCAAATCGGCCGGATTGATGACCACTTCGCTGATTTCATCGGCTTCCGGCATCACCGCGACCGTGCACGCGGACGTGTGGATGCGCCCTTGCGTTTCCGTCGCCGGGACGCGCTGCACGCGATGCCCGCCCGATTCGAACTTGAGCCGCGAGTACGCGCCTTGCCCCGCGATGCGCACGATCACTTCCTTGTAGCCGCCGAGATCCGACACGCTCTCCGACATTGTTTCGGCGGTCCAGCGGTTGCGTTCCGCGTAACGAAGATACATGCGCAGCAAATCGCCCGCGAACAGCGCGGATTCGTCGCCGCCCGTGCCCGCGCGGATTTCGATGAAGATGTTGCGGTCATCGTTCGGATCCTTCGGCAAGAGCATCATCTGCAAGTCGCCTTCGATCTTCACCATGCGCTCGCGCGCCTCGCCGATTTCCTCTTCGGCGAAATCGCGCATCGACGGATCGGAGAGTAGTTCCTGCGCGGTGGCTTCGTCGGTGAGCGCCTGACGCCAGAGCGCGTATTGATCGACGATCGGGCTGATTTCCGCGTGCTCGCGCGTGAGCTTGCGATACTGGTCCATGTCGGCCGTCACGTCTTCGCGGCTCAACAATTCGTTGAGATCGACCTGCCGTCTTGCAAGCTGGTCGAGCTTGCTTTGCATGCTCGTTTTCATCGGGCGGAATCGGCGCGGTCAGCGCCAGGAAATACTGCGATCGGGGAGCGCCGCGCTAGCTAGCCGCGCGGAGCATTTGAGAATAGCAAAGAGAAGGCCGCTAACGTTCCGACGAATCGGACGACGGACCGTGGCGGTAGAAACCGCTCATCAGGTCGATGAGCTGGTCGCGCTCCTCACGGCTCGCGCGGTTGAGCGCGTGCGTCGGGCCGTGGATCAGCTTGTTCGTGAGCGATTGCGACAGCGCTTCGAGCACGGCGGCGGGATCGTCGCCACGCGCGAGCATCTTGCGCGCGCGCTCGAGTTCGGCGCGGCGCAGCGTGTCCGCCTGCGTGTGCATGTGGCGGATGACGGGCACGATGCTGCGCGCATCGAGCCACTGCATGAAATTCGCGACACGCGTCTCGATGATCGCCTCGGCCTGCGCGACCGCCGCCTGACGCGACGCGTTGCCTTCGCGCACGATCGCGCCGAGATCGTCGACGGTGTAGAGGAAGACGTCGTGCAGATTGCCGACTTCCGGCTCGATATCGCGCGGCACGGCGAGATCGACCATAAAAATCGGCCGATGGCGGCGCGCGCGCACTGCACGCTCGACCGCGCCGAGACCGATGATCGGCAGCGTCGACGCTGTGCACGACACGATGATGTCGAACTCGTGCATGCGCGCGGGCAGTTCGGAAAGCGGGATCGCGCGGCCATTGAAGCGTCCGGCGAGCTTTTCGCCGCGCTCCGCCGTGCGATTCGCGACGACCAGCTCGCGCGGATTCTGCGCGGCGAAGTGCGTCGCGCACAACTCGATCATTTCGCCCGCGCCGATGAACAGCACACGCTGGCTCGAAATGTTCTCGAAGATGCGCTGCGCGAGACGCACAGCAGCGGCGGCCATCGACACCGACTGCGCGCCGATTTCCGTCGTCGTGCGCACTTCCTTCGCGACCGCGAACGTGCGCTGGAACAACTGATTGAGATACGTGCCGAGCGCGCCGGCTTCGGACGCCGTGCGCACGGCATCCTTCATTTGTCCGACGATTTGCGTTTCGCCGAGCACCATCGAATCGAGCCCCGATGCGACGCGAAACGCGTGGCGCACGGCTTCCGACTGCGGCAGCGCATAGACGTGCGGCGCGAGTTCGGGAACGGGGATGCTGTGATACTTCGAGAGCCACTGGATCGCGGCTTCGCGAGCGGCGGCGTCGTCAGTGGCGCAGTAGAGTTCGGTGCGGTTGCAGGTCGAGAGGATGGCCGCTTCGGGCGATGCCTTCGCGAGCGGTCCGAGCCAGATGTCCTTCAGCGCGCCCAGCGCGGGCTTGAGCTGTTCGAGCGGAAACGCCACGCGTTCGCGCAGGGCGACAGGCGCAGTGTGGTGGTTGATTCCGATCGTGAGGAGCTGCATTGTTTTGAGCTGATGCTTTGGGCCTAAGCCGATGGCCTTTCAGATAGCCCAATATTATAGCCTTTTGCGTATTTCTTCATTTATAGGTGGCATTTGGGGCGCGACCACCGCCAAATGCCGCCCGCGCCCACACAGCGGGCGATGAACGTCCGCTGCAGGACGAGTGTGACAGAACGCCGCGGCATGCGGCTCAGCGGAAATACGCTGCCAGTTCGGCCGCGCGCGCTTCGAGTTCTTCGATGGGAATCTCGCGAGTGCGAAGCGCCATCTGCCGGTTTTTGGCGGTGAGCTCCTCTTCAAGGAGCTGAGCACGCGAGGCGGAATCGTGATTGAGGTGAAACAGCGTCGCCTCGGGATCCGAGAACGAATGCCAACGCACGCCGAGTCGCGCGGCGCGGAGGATCAGTTCGTCGTCTTCGCCGCCCCAGCCGACGAAGCCAGGATCCAGCCCGCCGACGCGAATGAATTCAGTGCGCTTGAAGAAATTGATCGCACCCGGCGTACTCACGTACAGCACGCTCATTTCGTCCGGCAAATCGCTCGTTAAAAACGGTGCGAATTCGTCGAATTCACCCGATTCGATAAACGATTGTCGCCGATTGCCAGAAACATTCAATACGCGTGTGAAAGGACACAGCGCATCGCTGTTGTCATGGTCCATCAGCGCGTTTATCGCACCTCTCATGTAATGCGGGTTCGCGATCATATCGGCATCGTGCATGCAGATAATCGAGCTCTTTGCCATGAGCGCGCCGAGATTAACCAGTCGCGCCTTCGGGAACGGGCCCGTATCGTGCACGAACACATGCCTGATCTTCGGGTCGCCGAGTTCGGCCCAGTTGAACGTGGGCGTGGCGTCTGCCTCGAGCAACCAGATCTGATAATCCGAGTAGGTGCGGTTCAAGTGATGCAGGACGCCGCGCAGGTTGTCGCGCCTGTCCTGGCTAGCGCCGCGATACGTGATGATCAGCTCGAGGCCGCGCAGGGAAATCAGATTGGTTTCCGCCATGAAATGAATACCTTTGAAAATCGCAATGCTGCTGTTTCGGCGATCGAGTAATTAAATTCGTAAATCGGATTCGTGTCTCGAGCGCAACTCGAAACTGAAGTCCGCTTTCAGCGCATTTAAATCGGAATATTCTGAGTTAATGCGAGCGCCATGTAAATCAAATCATAGCATTCGGTCAAATCGAAAAAACTCAGAAAATTCATAGAGGTGTATCGAATGAAAAATGGGCCGTCCAATGTTCCCTGAGTCGCGCGATACGCACGCGTGCCCTGCGTCCGGCCGACTCCAGAGCCTTGCGCTGGCTATGTCCGGCCCCTAAACTCAACCGCTGCATCCGCCGAGAATTCCCGAACCATGCCTGTTATCCGAGACGCTTCACTTCCGAGATCGATTCCAGCGGAGCATCGCTGCTGATGGGCTGGATCGGACTGATTTTTCTCGGCGCGGTGATCGGCGCGGCGGGCTGGTGGCTGCATCCGCTGCGGCGTGCGGGACGCGGCGCGCCCGGTCCGGCGGGACGCATCTGGACGGCCATCGGCGCTGGCATACTGGCGACGGTCGTCGCGCGCATGCTGGGCAATATCGTCGACGTTTATCACGACGGCGATACGCTCGAATGGCTGGCGTGCGCCGTGTTCGCGCTCTTCGTCGTGACGATGACCGTCGGACTGGCGGCGCGCCGCTGATCCAATTTTTCTGACGTGCGACGGGTGATCCTCGCCGCGCGCCGTGCTCTTCGCGCCCTACGCGGGCTTTCAAGCAGGTGACTTCATGAACGATCGCATTGCAGATTCAGCCATTCCAGAGCCCGCCATGTTCGCGAGACGCATCGAGTCGTTGCGCGGCCAGATGGCGCTCGAAAAGCTCGCCGCCGTGCTCATTCCGTCGGCCGATCCGCATCTTTCCGAATATCTGCCGGAGCGCTGGCAGGGACGTCAATGGCTGTCGGGCTTCACCGGATCGGTCGGCACGCTCGTAGTGACGGCGGATTTCGCGGGCGTCTGGGTCGACAGCCGCTACTGGACGCAGGCCGAAGCTCAACTCGCCGGCACCGGCATCGCGCTCATGAAGATGATGGGCGGCCAGCAGACCGCGCCGCACATCGAATGGCTCGCGGAACAAGTACCTTCGGGCGCGACCGTCGCGGTCGATGGCACCGTGCTCGGCGTCGCGGCGGCGCGCGCGTTGTCCGAAGCGCTGACCGCGCGCGGCATCGTGCTGCGCACCGATCTCGATCTGCTGGATTCGGTGTGGCCCGCGCGTCCTGGTTTGCCGGAGGCGGTCGTCTACGAGCACGCCGCGCCGCACGCGAGCGTCTCCCGCGTGGACAAACTCGCGCAAGTGCGCGCCACGATGCACGCGAAAGGCGCGCAATGGCACTTCGTTTCCACGCTCGACGATCTCGCGTGGATCTTCAATCTGCGCGGCGGCGATGTGAGCTACAACCCGGTGTTCGTCGCGCACGCGCTGATCGGTCTCGATGACGCGACGATCTTCGTCGCCGACGGCAAGGTTCCTGCCGCGCTCGTCGCTTCGCTCGCGCGCGATAACGTGCGCGTCGCGCCGTATCCCGCAGCGCCCGAATCGCTCGCTTCGTTGCCGGCGGGCGCGACACTCCTGATCGACCCGCGCCGCATCACGCACGGCCTGCTGGAGCAAGTGCCCGCGACGGTGACGATCGTCGAGGCTGTAAATCCGTCGACGTTCGCCAAATCGCGCAAGACCGCGGCGGAAGCGGAGCACATCCGGGCGACGATGGAACAGGACGGCGCCGCGCTCGCCGAATTCTTCGCGTGGTTCGAGGATGCGCTCGGCCGCGAACGCATCACGGAATTGACCATCGACGAGAAACTGACCGCCGCCCGCGCGCGCCGTCCGGGTTTCGTCACGCTGAGTTTCGGCACGATCGCGGGCTTCAACGCCAACGGCGCGATGCCGCATTACCGCGCGACCGAGGCCTCGCATGCGGTGATCGAAGGCAACGGCCTGCTGCTGATCGATTCGGGCGGCCAGTATCTGAGCGGAACGACGGACATCACACGCGTCGTGCCGATCGGCGAACTCAGCGCAGAGCACAAGCGCGATTTCACCGTCGTGCTAAAGGGCACGATGGCGCTTTCGCGCGCGCGCTTTCCGCGCGGCATCCGTTCGCCGATGCTCGATTCGATCGCCCGCGCGCCGATCTGGGAAGCGGGCGCGGACTACGGTCACGGCACGGGACACGGCGTCGGGTATTTCCTGAACGTGCACGAAGGCCCGCAGGTGATCTCGCACTACGCGCCGGCCGAGTCATGGACTGCGATGGAAGAAGGAATGATCACGTCGATCGAGCCGGGGATCTATCGGCCGGGCAAATGGGGCATCCGCATCGAAAATCTCGTGATGAACCGCTCGGCCGCCAAGACCGAGTTCGGCGATTTCCTCGAATTCGAAACGCTGACGCTGTGCCCGATCGATACGCGCTGCATCGACTTGTCGCTGTTGCGCGAAGACGAACGCGCGTGGCTCAACGCGTATCACGAGACGGTTCGCACACGCGTGTCGCCGCATGTGTCGGGGAAAGCGCTGGCGTGGCTCGAAGCGCGGACGAAGGCGATCTGACGAACAGCACGGGAGCGCAGCGAGATGACCATCAAGGCAGTCGTGTTCGATTTCGGCGGCGTGCTGATCGACTGGAATCGCGAATATCTCTACAGGCATCTGATTCCGGACGATACCGAGCGCCGCTGGTTTCTCGACAACGTCTGCAAGATGGAGTGGGTCGTGCAGCAGGACGGCGGCCAGACGATCGAGGAAGGCACGGCCGAATTGATCGCGCTCTATCCGGGGCACGAAGCGCTGATCCGCGCGTTCTATGCGCGCTGGCCGGAAATGGTGTCGGGCGTGATGGAAGAGGGCGTCGCGCTCGTCGACAGGCTGGAGGCGGCGGGCGTTCCGCTCTTCGGCCTGACGAACTGGTCGGCGGAAACTTTTCCGTACGCGTGGGAGCGTTTCGACGTGCTGCGGAAGTTTCGTGAGATCGTCGTGTCGGGGCGCGTCGGTCTCGTGAAGCCCGATCCGCAGATTTTCCATCTGATGCGCGTGGAAATCGAAAAGCAGTTGCCGGGCATTCGACCGGAAGAGCTCGTGTTCATCGACGACAATCTGAAGAACGCGCAAGCCGCGACCGCGCTCGGCTGGCACGGCGTTCACTACACCGGCGCGCTGGACACGGAAACGAAGCTGCGCGCGCTGAATCTGCCGATCTGACAACGCGAACGCAACGCGCTACTGCCCCAGCAGATTCTTCAGCGCGTTGCCGATTCCCCGCACCGTATCGCCCGCGCCCCGCGCGACGCCTTCCGCGCTCACGCCGAGGACTTTCGCGAAGCCCGCCGCAAGCTTCTTCGACAGACTCTCACTCAGCGAAAACTTCGGATCGCGCAAATCGCCGTCGAGCACGAAATCGAGCTTGATTTGCTCCTTGCGGTCCTTCAGCGCGGCGATCGCGGCTTTGGTCGGAATCGAGAGGAAGGTGTCGAGCGGATTGCCCGCGTCGCTGATCTGCAAGTGATTCAGCGTCAGCGTGCCGGGCGCGTGAATGCGGTAATCCTTCACGGTCGCATCGATCGACAAATCGATCGTGCCGCCCGTCACCGCCGCCTTTGCGCCGGCCTTCTTGAGCAGATACGGATCGAGCGTCGCGACATCGACGTTGCGCAATGTCACGCGCGTCTGGGAATCCTTGTTCGCGATGACCATCCAGCCCGCCCACGTGACATTGCCCGTATGCGACGGACCTTTGATCGAGCCGGTCATCGAAAGCTCGGTGCGGTCGGTGAGGGCAGGCAGATGAATGTGATCGACCGTGGCGCGCGCATCGCCGATCAGCACGCGGTACGGCGGGTTCTGCACCGAGCCGTCGAAGAACTCCATCGAACCACGCTCGAACGACACGCGATCGATGAGCTTTTCCTCGCGCGCATGTTCCTCGCGCTCCTTGCTGTCCGGCGTGGCGTTGGCTTCCTGCGCGGTTTCCCTGAGGCCCGGCAGGATGCGCACGCGGCCATCGGCGGAACGGACGATCGACAGATAGTAGTTGTCCACGCTCACGCTGCGCAGATGAATCGGCTTCGATATGAGCGAATGCATGTCGATATCGAGCACGATGCGTTCGGCGCGCATGGCGTCGCTCGCCGGCCAGTCTTTCGGGCCGCGCAGGCGCACGCGCGAGAGCGTCACGTGACCGAAGCCGACGTCGATTTCTTCCACCGAACCGTTCGGGCCGAGCGTCTCGATGATGCGCTCTTTGATCTGATGCACGGCGATCAGCCAGCCGCCGACCGCCACGACGGCGAGCGCCACGACGATTCCGATTGCCCAAAGCGCCCCCCGCCTCGCGCTCGATCCCGCCATCTTCGTGTGTCTCCCGTGTCGGCTTTTCGGAAAGTGCCGCTCGAAAATGAAAGTGGCGACTGCGTCCTACACAGTCGCCACTTTTATACCTGACGTCGGTGCGCGCGCCCGCATTGGCGCGCGGTAAATCATCAGATGTTTGACGCGCTCAACGCGTGATCGGCTTGTAGCGCAGACGCTTCGGTTTCGCGGCTTCTTCGCCGAGGCGCGTGCGCTTGTCGGCTTCGTATTCCTGGTAGTTGCCGTCGAAGAACTCGACATGCGAATCGCCTTCGAACGCGAGGATGTGCGTCGCGATGCGGTCGAGGAACCAGCGATCGTGCGAGATCACCATGACCGAGCCGGCGAATTCAAGCAACGCGTCTTCGAGCGCGCGCAGCGTTTCGACGTCGAGATCGTTCGACGGTTCGTCGAGCAGCAGCATGTTGCCGCCGGCGATGAGCGTCTTCGCCAGATGCAGACGACCGCGTTCACCGCCCGACAGGTTGCCGACAAGCTTCTGCTGATCGCCACCCTTGAAGTTGAATCGGCCGATATACGCGCGCGACGGCGTTTCGTACTTGCCGACCGTGAGCACGTCGGCGCCGCCGGAGATTTCCTCGAACACGGTTTTATCGGCGGCGAGCGCGTCGCGGCTTTGATCCACATAGGCGAGCTTGACGGTCGGTCCCTTGACGATCTCGCCCGAATCCGGCTGTTCCTTGCCGGTCAGCATGCGAAAGAGCGTCGACTTGCCGGCGCCGTTCGGCCCGATGATGCCGACGATCGCGCCCGCCGGAATCTTCATGCTGAGATTGTCGATGAGCAGACGATCGCCGTAGGCCTTGCTGACGTTCTTGAACTCGATGACTTCATTGCCCAGTCGATCGCCGACCGGAATGAAGATTTCCTGCGTTTCGTTGCGCTTCTGGTATTCCTGGCTGTTGAGTTCCTCGAAACGCGCGATACGCGCCTTCGATTTCGCCTGACGGCCCTTCGGGTTCTGGCGCACCCATTCGAGTTCCTTCTTGATCGCCTTCTGGCGCGCGGATTCGCTCGCTTCTTCCTGCTTCAGGCGGTCTTCCTTCTGGTCGAGCCAGCTCGAATAGTTGCCCTTCCACGGAATGCCGTGGCCGCGGTCGAGTTCGAGAATCCATTCGGCGGCGTTATCGAGGAAGTAGCGATCGTGCGTCACCGCGACGACGGTGCCCGGATAGCGCGTGAGGAACTGCTCCAGCCATTCGACGGATTCGGCGTCGAGGTGGTTGGTCGGCTCGTCGAGCAGCAGCATGTCGGGCTTTTGCAGCAGCAGCTTGCACAGTGCGACGCGGCGCTTTTCGCCGCCCGACAGATGTTCGATCTTGGCGTCCCATGCCGGCAGGCGCAGCGCGTCGGCGGCGACTTCGAGCTGTTGTTCGGGGCTGCCGCCATCGCTCGTCGAGAGAATCGCTTCGTACTTTGCCTGTTCGGCGGCGAGCGCGTCGAAGTCGGCGTCGGGCTCGGCGTAGGCGGCGTAGATTTCGTCGAGCTTCTTTTGCGCCTGGAAGACATCGCCGAGACCTTCCTCGACGGCCTGACGCACGGTCTGTTGCGGATCCAGTTGCGGCTCCTGCGGCAGATAACCGATGTTCAGGTTCGGCATCGGTGTGGCTTCGCCTTCGATGTCCTTATCGACGCCCGCCATGATCCGGATGAGCGTCGACTTGCCGGAACCGTTCAGGCCGAGCAGACCGATTTTCGCGCCGGGGAAGAACGAGAGGGAGATGTCTTTCAGGATCTGACGCTTCGGCGGGACGATCTTGCCGACGCGGTTCATGGTGAAGACGTATTGGGCCATGTTGTCCGTGATTGATTGAGGGTATGAACGCGGCGCGTCCGAGTCGGCGCGCGAGGATGTCCGGTCGCGCGGCTTCGCGCGTTCCCGCCGCTGCGCCTGGCGCGGGCGGGATCAAATGGCATTGTACTTCGCGGTGCGTTTCCGTCACTCCCAGCTCGCCACGCCGCCGTGGCGGGAGCATGTGCCGCTGTGGTGTTGGCTGAAGCTGTACGAGCCGTCGCGGCATTGGGCCGTTGCGCCCGCGGGGACGGTGCCAGAGCGCGTGTGTGCGGGTGAATGGATGACGTTGCCGTCGTGATTGACGTAGTGGCCGTGGTTGTCGAGGTCGGATTCGTCGGGTTGCGGCTGATACTGGTATTGATTGCCGCGATAGGCGAACGCGCCCGGTGTCCAAACGACGCTCGCCGCGATCAGCGCGGTGACCGCGAACGCACGCAGCACGCGTATCGATGCGTGTCGCTTCATCTTCTTGTTCTCTCTCGTTGTTGTTATTTATCGCGCATCGCTGCGCTGCCTCATCCGCGCAAGAAAAAAGCGGAGTCCCTTTATCGGGTACTCCGCTTCGCGAGGCAAGCAGCTGTGACTGTTCTTGACGCTTTACACGTTGAACAGGAAGTTCATGACATCCCCGTCATGCACGACGTACTCCTTCCCTTCCGCCCGCATCTTTCCAGCCTCTTTGGCACCTTGCTCGCCCTTATAAGCGATGTAGTCATCGAACGAAATCGTCTGCGCGCGGATAAAGCCGCGTTCGAAATCCGTGTGAATCGCGCCCGCGGCTTGCGGCGCCGTATCGCCGATATGAATCGTCCACGCGCGCACTTCCTTCACGCCCGCCGTGAAGTACGTGTGCAATCCAAGCAGCTTGAATCCCGCGCGAATCACGCGGTTCAAACCCGGCTCGTCCATGCCCATGTCAGCCAGGAATTCGATCTTGTCGGCATCTTCGAGATCGGCGATTTCCGCTTCGATCGCCGCGCACACCGCGACCACCGGCGCGTTCTCCGCTTCCGCGTGCTTGCGCACCGCGTCGAGATACGGATTGTTCTCGAAACCGTCGTCCTTCACGTTCGCGACGTACATCGTCGGCTTCGACGTGATCAGGCAGAGCGGCTTGATGGTCAACTGCTCTTCGTCGGTCAGCGAGAGACCGCGCACCGGCTTCGCCTGATCCAGTTGCGCGCGCACCTTTTCGAGCACGGCGACGAGCTTCGCCGCTTCCTTGTCGTTGCCCGACTTCGCCGCCTTCGAATAACGCGTGAATGCCTTTTCGACCGTCGCCAGATCGGCGAGCGCGAGTTCGGTGTTGATGACTTCGATATCCGCGATCGGGTCGATCTTGCCCGCGACGTGGATCACGTTCTCGTCCTCGAAGCAGCGCACGACATGCGTGATCGCATCCGTCTCGCGGATGTTCGCGAGGAACTGGTTGCCGAGGCCTTCACCCTTCGATGCACCTGCAACGAGCCCCGCGATATCGACGAACTCGACCACCGCCGGCAGGATGCGCTCGGGCTTCACGATCTCGGCGAGCGCGTTCAGACGCGCGTCCGGCACTTCGACCACGCCGACATTCGGCTCGATCGTGCAGAACGGATAGTTCTCGGCGGCGATGCCCGCCTTGGTCAAAGCATTGAAAAGTGTGGACTTACCGACATTGGGCAAGCCGACGATGCCGCATTGGAGGCTCATGGGATCCTTCGAACTGGTGAGACGGCGCGGGCCGCGCGGGTTTCGTCAAAAATGGTGCGCAAAGAGCGGGCGAGATCCGCCCGCCACGCTGCGGCCGCGTCAGACGGCCGGGCAAACCGCTATTGTACCGCCGCGCCGGCACGCGCAAGCGCCGCCCTCGGCCCGCAAACCCGTTCGAACCCCACGGCTATAATGCCCGCATGACTCCGCATCCCCTCAGATTTCACGCTGTCGTCGTCGGCGGCGGGCTCGTCGGCAAGACGGCCGCGCTCGCGCTCGCGCAATCCGGCCTGCGCACCGCGCTCGTTGCGTCGCGTGCCGCCGGCCTGCCGCCGGGCGCGGCGTTCGATTCGCGCATCTACGCGCTGTCTTCCAGCTCGCAGGCGCTGCTGGAGCGGCTGCGCGTCTGGCAGGCGCTCGATCGCTCGCGTCTCGGTCCGGTGCTCGACATGCGTGTTTTCGGCGATGCCCACGCGGAACTGCACTTTTCGGCGTTCCAGGCGTCGGTGCCGCAGCTCGCGTGGATCGTGGAATCGTCGCTGATCGAACAGTCGCTCGATGCCGCGTTGCGCTTCCAGCCGAGCCTCTCGTGGTTCGAATCGCGCGCGCAGGGCATGACGATCGAAACCGACGCCGCGCATGTCGCGCTCGCGAGCGGCGAAATGCTCGAAACGGATCTGATCGTCGGCGCGGATGGCGCGCATTCCTGGGTGCGCGCGCAGATGGGCGCGAAGATGAATCGTCGCGATTACCGGCAAACGGGTGTCGTCGCCAATTTCCGGACCGAGCGGCCGCACGGCGAAACCGCGTATCAATGGTTCCGCGATACCGAAATCATCGCACTGCTGCCGTTGCCCGGCGATCACGTGTCGCTCGTGTGGTCGGCGCGCACGGAACACGCCGACGAACTGCTCGCGCTCGATCCCGCCCAACTCGCGGCTCAGGTCGAACAGGCGACGCAAAACATGCTCGGCGCGCTCGATTGCGTGACGCCCGCGCAGGGCTTTCCGCTCGGGCTGCAGACCGTCGACAAGCTGATCGCGCCGCGCGTCGCGCTCGTCGGCGATGCCGCGCATCTGATTCACCCGCTCGCGGGGCAGGGCATGAACCTCGGCCTGCGCGACGTCGCCGCGCTCGCGGATGTCATCGCAAACAAGGAGTCGTTCCGCGATCTCGGCGATCCGATTCTGCTGCGCCGCTACGAACGCGCGCGCCGCGAAGACATCCAGAAGCTCATGTTCGCGACCGACGGCCTGCAGCGGCTCTTTTCCGTGCCGGGCACGCTCGCGCGCGCGGTCCGCAACACGGGCATGGCGTTCGTCGGCGCGCAGCCGCTCATCAAGCGCTGGCTGGTGTCGGCGGCACTTGGTTGAAACAGTCTATCGATACTCCATTGGCGCCACGCTCAAGCGACTCACAGGAAACCGCATGAAAACCACTTTTCGTATCGCCCTCGCGACGGCTGCCGCGCTCGCCGTGACGCTCAGCATCGGCTGTTCGGCGCAGGCCGATGAAACCACCGACAAGATCAAGTCGACGCTCGAATCGCGCATGGGCGACGCCACCATCAAGAGCATCCAGAAGACGCCCGTGCCGGGACTCTACGAAGTGAATCTCGGCTCGCAGATCGTCTATAGCGATGCGACCGGCAACTACGTGCTGATCGGCGATCTCGTCGATACGCGCAGCAGCAAGAACCTCACCGAGGCGCGCCTCTCGGAAACTAACAAGATCGACTTCGCGAAACTGCCGTTCGAAAACGCGGTGAAGGTCGTGAAGGGCAACGGCAAGCGCAAGATCGCGGTGTTCTCCGATCCGAACTGTCCGTACTGCAAGCAGCTCGAATCGACGCTGAAATCGATCGACAACGTGACGGTCTACACCTTCCTGTACCCCGTGCTCTCGCCGGATTCGACGGCCAAGTCGAAGTCGATCTGGTGCTCGCAGGATCGCGCCAACGCGTGGGAAGGCTGGATGCTCGACCGCAAGACGCCGACCATGGCGGCATCGTGCGACACGACCGCCATCGACAAGAACCTGAAGCTCGGCCGCTCGATGAACGTCACCGGCACGCCGACCGTGTTTCTCGCCGATGGCCGGCGTCTGCCGGGCGCCGTGCCCGCCGACCGGCTCGAAAAGGAACTGTCCGACGTGCACTGAGCGCGGCTCGAACGAAGAAGGGAGGCGCGTCATGCGCCTCCTGTGTTTTTACGGCCTTGCTTTTGCGAAAGCGCAGCGCAAAGAAGCAAGGCGCCGGGCGTGGCCAGGCGCGCCCAGAACAAGAACAAGGACATCGAGATGACTACGCTCACGCAAGCGATGCAGCCCGTCCGCTACCGCATCGTTCCGAAAAATCCCGCCGCGCATCTCTTCGAAGTGACGCTCACCGTCGCGGAGCCGGATCCCGCTGGCCAGCGGTTCATGTTGCCGGTCTGGATTCCGGGCAGCTACATGATCCGCGAGTTCGCGCGCAACATCGTGACGCTGCAGGCGTTCAACGCGGCGGGCCGCAAGATCGCGATCGAAAAGACCGACAAGCACGCGTGGCAGGCCGCGCCGGTCGACGGACCGATCACGCTGCGTTACGAGGTCTACGCGTGGGACATGTCGGTGCGCGCCGCGCATCTGGACGACACCATCGGCTTCTTCAACGGGACGAGCACGTTTCTCGCCGTGGAAGGGCAGTCGGCGGCGCCGTGCATCGTCGATATCGAACCGCCGCCGGGCGGCGCGTATCGCAACTGGCGCGTCGCGACGGCGCTCGCCGAAGCGCGTGGCACGAAGCGCTACGGCTTCGGCAGCTACGAAGCGGCGAATTACGACGAACTCGTCGATCATCCCGTCACGCTCGGCGAATTCGCGCTCGGCAGTTTTACGGCGCACGGCGTGAAGCACGACATCGTGATCTCGGGGCGCGTCGTCAATCTCGACATGAACCGGCTCGCCGCGGATCTGAAGCGCGTGTGCGAAGCGCAGATCGCGCTGTTCGAGCCGCGTACGAAGACGGCGCCGGTGGAGCGCTACGTGTTCATGACCGTCGCCGTCAGCGATGGTTACGGCGGGCTGGAGCATCGCGCATCGACGGCGCTGATCTGCAATCGCACGGATCTCCCCGTGCAGGGCCGCCCGGAAACGACCGAAGGCTATCGCACGTATCTCGGGCTGTGCAGCCACGAGTACTTCCATACGTGGAACGTGAAGCGCATCAAGCCCGCGGCGTTCGCGCCGTACGATCTGTCGCAGGAGAATTACACGACGCTGCTGTGGCTCTTCGAAGGCTTCACGTCTTACTACGACGATCTTTTGCTCGTGCGCAGCGGCCTCATTTCGGCGGGCGACTACTTCAATCTGCTCGGTAAAACCATCGGCGGCGTGCTGCGCGGCACGGGGCGGCTCAAGCAGTCCGTCGCGCAAAGTTCGTTCGATGCGTGGGTGAAGTACTACCGCGCCGACGAAAACGCGCCGAACGCGATCGTCAGCTATTACCAGAAGGGCTCGCTCGTCGCGCTGGCGTTCGATTTGTCGATTCGCGCGCAAACCGACAACCGCAAATCGCTCGACGACGTGATGCGCCTCCTGTGGCAGCGCTACGGGCGCGAGTTCTACAACGGCCGGGCGCGCGGCATTCTGGAGGAAGACGTCGAGGCGCTCTTCGCCGAAGCGACCGGCGCGGACCTGCGTTCGCTTTTCCGCGACGGCGTGCGCGGCACGCGCGATCTGCCGCTCGATGCGCTGTTCGAGCCGTTCGGCATCGCGATGACGCCTGATTTGCCGGGCAACGGCGCGTCGGTCAAGCCATCGCTCGGCGCGCGCGTGCGGGGCGGCGCGGATTGCACGCTCGCCGTCGTCCATGAAGGCAGCGCGGCGCAGAAGGCGGGTTTGTCGGCAGGTGACGTGCTCGTCGCGATCGACGGACTGCGCGTCACCGGCTCCAATCTCGACGCGCTGTTGTCGCGCTATCTGCCGGGCGCGAAGGTGGACGTGCACGCGTTCCGCCGCGACGAACTGCGCCGCACCGAGGTCAAGCTCGACGGGCCGGAAATCGCGCGCTACGTGCTGACGGCCATCGACGGACGCGGCCCGTCGAAACAATGGCGCGAGCGCTGGCTGAAAGGCTGAGTCGGCAAAGTGTGGCGGATTGTTCTACCGATGCAACAATCCGTCATGACTGGATGGCTTTTTCTCGGGCGTCGAAAAACGAAGAATGCTTCCTAAGCCGGGTGCCGACGGTGCCCGAAACCCGATCAAGGAACAGGAAGCCATCATGACGACGATTCTGCAAATCAACTCCGCCGCCCGTTCGCAAGGTGCTCAATCGACGCTGCTCGCCGACGAACTGACCGCGAAGCTGCAACAAAGCAACCCGGGCGCAAAGTTGGTCGTGCGCAATCTGCTGGGCGACAGCCTGCCGCACCTCGACGACGCCACGCTCGGCGCGTTCTTCACGCCCGCCGATCAGCGCAGCGCGGAACAAACCGCGATCAACGCGAAGAGCGAAGCGCTGATCGCCGAGCTGCAAGCGGCGGATATCGTCGTGATCGCGGCGCCGCTGTACAACTTCGGCATCTCGTCGCAACTAAAGACGTATTTCGACTGGATCGCGCGTGCCGGCATCACGTTCAGCTACACCGCGAACGGTCCGGAAGGTCTCGTGAAGGGCAAGAAGGTGTACGTGGTCTCGGCGCGCGGCGGCAAGTACGCGGGCACGCCGAACGATTCGCAGACGCCGTTCCTCACGACGTTCCTCGGTTTCCTCGGCATGACCGATGTGAGCTTCATCTACGCCGAAGGCCTGAACATGGGGCCGGAAGCGGCCGGCGCTGCGCTGGCGTCTGCGCGTGAGGCGATTGCTGCTGTTTAAGCGTCTCCGCTTCGATAAAAAAACCCCGCTGATGCGGGGTTTTTCGTTTTCAGGCGAGCAATTCCGGCTCGGCGGGCAATCGCCAGTCGATTGCTTCGCGGCCGTGCTTCGTCAGGTATTCGTTCGCGAGCGCGAAATGCCCGCAGCCGAAAAATCCGCGATACGCCGACAGCGGCGAAGGGTGCGCCGACTCCAGCACGCAATGCGCTTTCCCCGTGCCTTCGATCAAACCGCGCTTCGCCTGCGCGTGCGCGCCCCAAAGCATGAACACGAGCCCCTCGTGACGCTGCGCCATTTCGTGGATCAGCGTATCGGTGCATTGCTCCCAGCCGCGTTTCGCATGACTGCCGGCCTTGTCGCGCTCGACGGTCAGCGACGTGTTGAGCAACAGCACGCCTTGCTTCGCCCATGAATCGAGACAGCCGTGCGCGGGCGCGGGAAAACCGAGACTCGCGTGAATTTCCTTGAAGATGTTGCGCAACGACGGCGGCGGACGCACCGGCGCGGGCACCGAAAACGCCAGGCCGTGCGCTTGCGGCGCGCCCTTGTCCTCGCCGTGATACGGGTCTTGCCCGAGAATCACGACTTTCACGTCGCCGGGACTCGTGAGACGCAGCGCGCGGAAGACATCGGCGGGATAAACCGTCTTGCCGGCGGCGCGCTCGGCATCGACGAATGCGCACAATGCCGCGTAATGCTTGCCGTCGATGAAAGGCTTCAGATGGCGGCGCCAGTCGGCGGGCAGCGCCTCGAACTGGCTTTCGAGCGTCGTAAAAGTCGACGCAGCCGCGGATTCGTTATCCGCGAAGAGGGAAGGCTGTCGGCTCATGCTCGGGCGTTGCGGGTTTTTTCGGGCTCGCGCAGGAGATATCCGCGCTGGGCCTTGCTGAGATCCTCGGGAACGATCTCGGGAAACGCGCCGCGCAGTTCCGCGGCAAGCATCGAAAGCGCGCTTTCTTCGCCGGATTTCAGTTCCAGCTCCAGCTCGCTGATGTCCGCGCTACGCGTCTCGCCGTCGACTTCGGCGGTGATCTGGCCGAGATCCAGCGCGACTTCGATCTGCGAACCCTCGCGCTCGATGTCCCACACGATGCGCCTGAAGTCGGTCTTGAAGAGCGCGATCAGATCGGGCGCGGCGCGTTCCAGCGCCTGGCGTGCGGCGTCGTTGTCGCAGGCGGCGATCAGCGCGTCGATTTCGAGCGCTTCGCCTTTCACGGGCAGTTCCCACTCGTGACGGTTGCTCAAACCCGCGACCGATTTTCCGAGCGTCTTGAACGTCTGCAGCCATTGTTCCGGCGTGCGGCGCAGGCGCAGCGCGGACTTCGCCTTCGCGAGCGCGCAGTCCGGCGTGTCGAAATAGACGTTGGCAAGCTCGATCGGCTTGCCCGCGCCGGTGCGTTCGTCGAAGAAGCGCGCGACGTCGTCGTGTTGCGACGGCGCGAGCGCGAGTTTGAGTTCCCGTTCGATGCCCATGCGGTTCCTGTCGATGAAATCAGAAGAACATGCGCGCGAGTTCCGCGCCGGGGTCGTCGGCGCGCATGAACGCTTCGCCGACGAGGAACGTATGCACGCGCATCGCGCGCAACCGTTCGACGTCGAGGCGCGACAGAATGCCCGATTCCGTCACGACGATGCGATCATCCGGCACCGATTCCAGCATGCCGATGGTCGTGTCGATCGTCGTCTCGAATGTGCGCAGATTGCGGTTGTTGATGCCGATGAGCGGCGTCTTCAGCGTGAGCGCGTCGCGCAGTTCGTCGGCGTCGTGCACTTCGACCAGCACGGCGAGCCCGAGCGAATGCGCGTAGGCTTCGAGATCCTGCATGTGCGAGAGTTCGAGCGCGGCGGCGATCAGCAGGATGCAGTCCGCGCCCATCGCGCGCGCTTCCATGATCTGATACGGATCGACGATGAAGTCCTTGCGCAGCACCGGCAGGCTGCACGCGGCGCGCGCTTCCTGCAGATACGCGACGCTGCCCTTGAAGAACTGCACGTCGGTGAGCACGGAAAGGCACGCGGCGCCGCCTTGCTCGTACGAACGCGCGATGTCGGCGGGCACGAAGTTCTCGCGCAGCACGCCTTTCGACGGGCTCGCTTTCTTGACTTCGGCAATGACCGCCGCCTGATTCGCCGCATGTTTCGCCCGCAACGCGCCGACGAAATCGCGCAGGTCGCGCGAACTGGCTTCGAGCTTCAGCTCTTCGAGCGGCGCGGTCTGTTCGGCGGCGCGAATTTCCTCGCGCTTGACCGCGATGATGTGTTCCAGAATGTCACTCATATTGGCTTCCGTTATTTCTTCGCGAACTGCTGCGTGAACTTCGCGAGCGTGTCAATTTTCTCGCGCGCCGCGCCGCTTTCGATTGCTTCGCGGGCGGCGGCCATGCCCAGGTCGATCGAATCGACGATATCCGCAGCATAGAGCGCCGTGCCGGCATTCAATGTGACGATCTCGCGCGCGACGCCCGCCTTGTTGTTCAGCGCGCCGAGCAGCATGGCCTTCGATTCCTGCGCGTCCTGCACCTTCAACGAGCGATTCGACACCATCTGCAGGCCGAAATCCTCCGGATGAATCTCGTACTCGGTCACTTCACCGTTCTTCAGTTCGCCGACCTTCGTCGCGGCGCCGAGCGACACTTCGTCCATGCCGTCCTTGCCGTACACCACGAGCACGTGTTTCGCGCCGAGACGCTGCATCACCCGCACCTGAATGCCGACGAGGTCTTCATGAAACACGCCCTGAAGCTGATTCGGCGCGCCGGCCGGATTCGTCAGCGGCCCGAGAATATTGAAAATGGTCCGCACGCCGAGTTCGCGGCGCACGGGCGCGATGTTCTTCATCGCCGGATGATGGTTCGGCGCGAACATGAAGCCCATGCCGGTTTCGGCAATCGACGCGGCCACTTGTTCCGGTGTCAGATCGATGTTCACGCCGAGCGCTTCGAGCACGTCCGCGCTGCCCGATTTGCTCGACACACCGCGGTTGCCGTGCTTCGCGACCTTCGCGCCCGCCGCGGCGGCCACGAACATCGACGCGGTGGAGATGTTGAACGTGTGCGAGCCGTCGCCGCCCGTGCCGACGATATCGACAAAATTCGAGTTGTCCTCGACTTCGACGTGATTCGCGAACTCGCGCATGACGGTCGCGGCGGCAGCGATCTCGCCGATGGTTTCCTTCTTCACGCGCAAGCCGGTGATGATCGCGGCCGCCATGACGGGCGACATCTCGCCGCGCATGATCTGGCGCATGAGGTGCAGCATCTCGTCGTGAAAGATCTCGCGATGCTCGATCGTGCGTTGCAGCGCTTCCTGTGCGGTGATGGTCATATGCTTAGGCCCGCTTCCCGGATGAAGAGTGCTTCACGAAGTTTTCCAGCAGCGCGTGGCCGTGCTCGGAAAGAATCGATTCCGGATGGAACTGCACGCCTTCCACTTCGAGTTCCCTGTGACGCACGCCCATGATTTCGCCGTCCGGCGTCCATGCGGACACTTCCAGACAGTCGGGCAAAGACTCGCGTTCAATTGCCAGCGAGTGATAGCGCGTCACGTTGAAGTGTTTGGGCAGGTCGGCGAACACGCCTTTACAGTCTGTCTCGATCTGGCTCACCTTGCCGTGCATGATGGTCTGCGCGCGCACGACGCGCCCGCCGAACGCCTCGCCGATCGCCTGATGGCCGAGGCACACGCCGAGAATCGGCAGCTTGCCGGAGAATTCGCGCAGCACGTCGAGCGTGATGCCCGCATGTTGCGGATTGCTCGGCCCCGGCGAAAGGCAGATGCGCTCCGGGTTGAGCTTCGCGATTTCGTCGAGCGTGATTTCGTCGTTCCGATACGTGTGCACGTCCTCGCCGAGTTCGCCGAAGTACTGGACCAGGTTGTAGGTGAAGGAATCGTAGTTGTCGATCATCAGCAGCATGGTCTTGTCTCCTCAGAAGTCGCTGTCGAGGCCGTCTTGCACTTGCTCGGCGGCGCGGAGCACGGCGCGCGCCTTGTTCTCCGTTTCCTGCCATTCGGATTCGGGCACCGAATCGGCGACGACGCCCGCTGCCGCCTGAACGTAGAGATTGCCCTTGTGGATCAGGCCGGTGCGAATCGCGATCGCGAGATCCATTTCGCCGCTGAACGACAGATAACCGACTGCGCCGCCGTACAGGCCGCGCTTGACCGGCTCCAGTTCGTCGATGAGTTCCATCGCGCGGACCTTCGGTGCGCCGGACAGCGTGCCGGCGGGGAAGGTCGCGCGCAGCACGTCGTAGTTGTTCATGCCGTCTTTGAGCTTGCCTTCGACCGAGCTCACGATGTGCTGCACGTGCGAATACTTCTCGATGATCATCTTGTCCGTCACGGAAACCGAGCCCGTCTGCGCAATGCGGCCGACGTCATTGCGCGCCAGGTCGATCAGCATCACGTGTTCGGCGACTTCCTTCGGATCGTTCAGCAGCTCGGTGGCGAGTTCGGCATCGCGCTCGGGCGTGTTGCCACGCGGACGCGTGCCCGCGAGCGGACGAATCGTCACGATGCGATCGTCCGCGCGTTTTTCCTGACGCACCAGAATTTCCGGCGACGCGCCGACCACGTGCATTTCGCCGCCGAAGTTGTAGTAGTACATGTACGGCGACGGATTCAGCGAACGCAGCGCGCGATACAGTGAAAGCGGGTTATCGCGGAACGGCTTGATGAGTCGCTGACCGACCTGAACCTGCATCAGTTCGCCGGCCGCGATGTATTCCTTCGCCTTGCGCACGGCGTTCAGATAGTCGTCCTTCTTGAACTCGCGGAACGTCTCGGTGCGCACGCTCGCGGACGTCACCGGCGGTTGAACCGTCGTACGCAGACGCGCGCGCAGTTCGCGCAGACGATGCTTCGCCTTGGCATACGCTTCAGGCCGAGTCGGATCGGCGTAGACGATCAGATAGAGCTTGCCCGCGAGGTTGTCGATGACCGCGACTTCTTCAGTCAGCAGCAGTTGAATGTCGGGCAGATTGAGATCGTCGGGCGGCGCGGTGTGCACGAGTTTCTTCTCGATGTAGCGCACCGCGTCATAACCGAAGTATCCGGCGAGACCGCCGCAGAAACGCGGCAGGCCCGGTCGCGTCGCGACTTTGAAGCGCTTCTGATATTGCTCGATGAACGCGAGCGGATCGCCTTCATCCGTCTCGACGACGTTGCCGTCCGTGACGACTTGCGTCTTGCCGTTCTGCACGCTCACGGTCGTGCGGGCCGGCAGGCCGATGAACGAGTAGCGCCCGAAGCGCTCGCCGCCCACGACGGATTCCAGCAGGAACGAGTTCGCGCCGTTGCGCTCGGTCTGCGCGAGCTTGAGGTAGAGCGAGAGCGGCGTTTCGAGGTCGGCGAGGGCTTCGGCGATGAGCGGAATGCGGTTATAGCCTTCGTTCGCCAGCGATTGGAATTCGAGTTCGGTCATGTTGCGATCCTTGAGCGACGCGCGCTTTCAGGGTGGCGCGGCATCGGGGAGTGCAGGGCGCTGCGGTCGGTCGAATCTCGTGATGATCGCATACGGCGACCCCGCCGCTTCGAATTGTCGAAGCGGAAAAGGCGACTCGCGCGGCACGACACAAGACGTGCCTGAGCGAGGCTCGATATACGACGAATCAACGGGACGGCGCGAGAATGCGCAGCGAAACAAAAAACGGATGCTGAAGCGGATGAAGCGAATCGCGACATGGCTTCAGCGAACCTCGGGCGAGGTTAGCGCGACCAGCGACGCCAGGGCCAGGCTCCCCGGTCGATGCTGCTCAGACTCCGTTTTCTGTTGAGAAACATGAATGGATGGACTTATTCAGTGAGTGTGGCATCCGGCGGCGCCAAGGTGGCAGCGATCGCCAGTGCTGCGGTGCGCAGCGAGGAAACTATACCATCGGATTTCACCGATTGCACAGGTTTCCCATGGTTGTAGCCGTACGGAACGGTCAGGGTCGCGAGGCCGGCGGCGCGGCCTGCGAGCGCATCGTTCTCCGAATCGCCGACCGCTACGGTTTCGCGCGGCAGGACGTCCAGGCGTTCGCATGCGGTGAGCATCGGCAGAGGATCGGGCTTCTTCGCGGGCAGGGAATCGCCGCCGAGAATCACCTTGAAGAAATCCGCGATGCCGAAGTGCGCGAGCAACTCCACCGCGAACCGATGCGGCTTGTTGGTCACGCACGCGAGCACGATGCCGCTTTCGCGCATCGCTTCGAGGCCTTCCTTCACTTCCGGGAAGAGCGCCGAATGCTTGCCGTTGACCTTCGCGTATTCGCTTTGATAGATCGCGAGCGCGTCGTCGAATTGCGCGACCGCTTGCAACGGCGAAAGGCGCACCGCGAGCACGCTGCGAATCAGATTCTCCGAGCCCTTGCCGACGTAGCCCGTGACTTCATCGCGCGTGACCGGCTGTTCGACGCCGATGCGCGCGAGCATCGCGTTCAGTGCGGCGACGAAATCGTCCGCAGTGTCGACCATCGTGCCGTCGAGGTCGATGATGGCCGCCCGGATCGGACGGTTCACGAAAGGCGACTGCGCCGCTGCGATCTCGCTCATGCCTTCGCTCCCGATTCGACCTTGGCCAGTTCCGCACGCATTGCGTCGATGACCTGCTTGTAGTCGGGTTTGCCGAAAATCGCGGAGCCCGCGACGAACGAATCGGCGCCGGCTTCGGCGATTTCCGCGATGTTGTCGATCTTCACGCCGCCGTCGACTTCCAGATGGATCTCGCGGCCGGTGCGATCGCGATACGCATTGATGCGCGCACGCGCCTCGCGCACCTTGTTGAGCGCCTCGGGAATGAACGATTGCCCGCCGAACCCCGGATTCACCGACATGATCAGTACGAGATCGACCTTGTCCATCACGTGGTCGAGATAATTGAGCGGCGTCGCGGGATTGAACACGAGGCCCGCCTTGCAGCCGTGATCGCGGATCAGCGACAGCGTGCGGTCGATGTGATCCGAACCTTCCGGGTGAAAACTGATCACATTGGCGCCGGCTTTCGCGAAATCGGGCACGATGCGGTCGACCGGGCGCACCATCAGATGCACGTCGATGGGCACGTCCACGTGTGGCCGGATGGCTTCGCACACCAGCGGACCGATCGTCAGATTCGGCACGTAGTGGTTGTCCATGACGTCGAAGTGGATCCAGTCGGCGCCGGCGGCGACGACGTTGCGGACTTCCTCGCCAAGGCGGGAGAAGTCGGCGGAAAGGATGCTGGGAGCGATGTGGAATTGCGCCATGGACGTATGCGGGTAGCGGCCTAAAGCGGTGATTTTAACCCGCGTTTTCGTTCAAGTCCCTCGTCCGAATGGCCAACGAATGGCGTGCGGACCTGGGCTCGGGCGCCAATCGTGTTGCGGGCGCCGCTCGCATCAAGCAGAATGCCTGACCAATGGCGGCGCGTCCGCGCGCTTTTATCCGCGCTTTCGTCCGGCGACGCAGCGAGCAGTTGAACTGGAATTGGAACGACGATGAGCCAGTACGAATTCAGCGTTTCCGTGGAGACGCGGTATTTGCCCGAGCAGTCCGACCCGGATAGCCGGCAGTACGCATTTGCCTACACGCTGACGATCCGCAACACCGGCCAGGTCGCGGCGCAATTGATTTCGCGACACTGGATCATCACCGACAGCAACGATCACGTGCAGGAAGTGAAGGGGCTCGGCGTCGTCGGACATCAGCCGCTTCTGCCTCCGGGCGAGCAGTTCGAATACACGAGCTGGGCAGTGATCGCGACGCCGGTCGGCACGATGCGCGGCGAGTATTTCTGCGTGGCCGAAGATGGCGAGCGTTTCGAGGCGCCTGTAGCGGAATTTGCATTGCATATGCCGCGCACGCTCCATTGAGCAGGAACCGGCGGCACGTGGCGCGTATCAGCGCCGTTTCGCCGGATCGTTCGAGCGGTTCTGGTTCTTCTTCTTGCCCGAAGCCGTCCACACGACGATGAAGATCAGCAAGGCGAGCGCCACGAGCGACTCGAGCGCAAAAATAAGCATTGGATATTCGTCGAACAGATCAGACATGGCGGTTCCCATCAAGAACGAGCATTGTATGCGTTTCGTGCGGCCGACCGCGCGAGCAGCGGCCTGGGCCGCATCGATTGCAACCGCTGTCCTGCTCGCCTCGTGCGGCGGCGGAAACTACGTGAAGCCGGGCCCGGGCACGGCGACCGGCACGCCGACCGTCCCCGGACAGCGCGCCGCATCGCGGCTCACCGCGGTGAGCTGGCAGCAGGTGCCGGGCTGGCAGGACGATTCGCTGATCGGCGCGACAGCCGCGCTCCGTCAGAATTGCAGCCGGCTCTCGCGGCAGGCCAACTGGCAGAAGGCGTGCTCGGCGGCGTTGCGGCTCGACGACCTCGATATGTCGGCGGCGCGCAGCTTCTTCGAAACCTATTTCACGCCCTTCCAGCTTGCCAACACCGACGGCACGCTCGATGGCCTCGTGACCGGCTACTACGAGCCGCTGCTGCGCGGCTCGCGCACGCGTCACGGGCCGTATCAATACCCGTTGTATCGCTGGCCGTATCGCTTCAAGCCCGGCTCCGCGTTGCCTGTGCGCGCGCAACTCGAACGTTCGGGCGTATTGAACGGCAACGAACTGGTGTGGGTCGACGATCCGATCGAAGTGTTCTTTCTGCAGGTGCAGGGTTCCGGACGCGTCACGATGGAAGACGGCAGCGTAATGCGCGTCGGCTTCGGCGGCACGAACAATCAGCCGTACCGATCGATCGGCAAGGAACTGCTCGATCGCGGCGAGCTCACGCCCGCACAGGCGACGATGCAAGGCATCAAGGCCTGGGCGAAAGCGAACCCGGCGCGTGTCGACGCTCTGCTGGACGTGAATCCGCGCTTCGTGTTCTTCCGCGAGATGCCCGCGAACGAGACGATGCCCGCGAGTCTGGGCGACGGACCTGTCGGCGCGCTCGGCGTGCCCTTGACACCGGAACGCTCGATCGCGGTCGATCCCTCCGCCATCCCGCTCGGCACGCCCGTCTTTCTTCAGACGACGCGTCCGCTCAGCAACCAGCCGATGAACCGTCTCGTGTTCGCGCAGGACACCGGCACGGCAATCAAGGGCGGCGTGCGGGCGGATTACTTCTGGGGTCTCGGCGACGATGCCGGCGATCTCGCCGGACGCATGAAGCAGGGCGGCAGAATGTGGCTGCTATTGCCGAACTCCTGATTCCCGCGTCTCATGCAGACGATAAAAAAGCTCGCGGCTTTTATGGCTCGCGAGCTTTTTTGCTTCATGACGTCATGTTGCGCCGATCGATCACGCGCCGCGCCTTTCCAACCGAACGTTCGATGCCGTTCACCGCGAGCACGTTCACCACGGCGCTCACGCCGATCAGCGCCTTGATGTCGTAGGCGAGCGCGGCCCTCGCGCTGTCGAGCGCCACGGCATCCGGCGCCGATTCCGGACAAGGCTCCACGTTCAGCGTGAAAACATCGAGCGGGCCTTCCTTGGTGAGCACGATCTGATAGTGCGGCGCGAGCACCGGACGCTTGAGCAGCAACTCTTCGATCTGCGTCGGGAAGACGTTCACGCCGCGCACGATCATCATGTCGTCGGAGCGGCCCGTGATTTTCTCCATGCGACGCATCGTGCGAGCGGTGCCGGGCAAGAGGCGCGTCAGATCGCGCGTGCGATAGCGGATGATCGGCAGCGCTTCTTTCGTGAGCGACGTGAACACGAGCTCACCGAATTCGCCGTCGGGCAGCACTTCGCCGGTTTCCGGATCGATGATTTCGGGATAAAAGTGATCTTCCCAGATCGTCGGACCGTCCTTGGTCTCTGCGCATTCGGACGCCACGCCCGGCCCCATCACTTCCGAGAGCCCGTAAATGTCGACGGCGTCGATGCCCATGCGCGTCTCGATCGCGCGACGCATGTCGTTCGTCCACGGCTCGGCACCGAAGATGCCGATGCGCAGCGAGCACGTCGCCGGGTCGATGCCCTGGCGCTCGAGTTCATCGGCAATCGAGAGCATATAGCTCGGCGTGACCATGATGATGTCAGGACGAAAGTCCTGAATCAGTTGCACCTGCTTTTCGGTCTGGCCGCCGCCGAACGGGATCACCGTGAGGCCTGCGCGTTCAGCACCGTAATGCGCGCCGAGACCGCCCGTGAAAAGTCCATAACCGTAGCTCACGTGAACCTTGTCGCCACGGCGCGCGCCGGCCGCGCGAATCGAGCGTGCGACGAGGTTCGCCCAGTTGTCGAGATCCTGCGCCGTATAGCCCACGACTGTCGGCTTGCCCGTCGTGCCGGAGGACGCGTGAATGCGCGAAACACGCTCTTGGGGCACGGCGAACATGCCGAACGGATAGTTGTCGCGCAGATCCTTCTTGGTCGTGAAGGGGAATCGCGCGAGGTCCGAAAGCGAAGTGACGTCATCCGGATGCACGCCGGCTTCGTCGAACTTGCGCCGATAGACCGGCGAATTCTCGTAGGCGTGTTTGAGCGACCATTTGAGGCGCTCGAGTTGCAGCGCCGCGAGTTCGTCGCGGCTCGCCTTCTCGATGGGATCGAGCGGCAGCGGTGTGGTCATTGCTGTCTCCTTAATGCTGACTGTGCGGCGCGGCTTTTCATGCCACGTCCGTTATTTGACGAGTTCCGTCACGCGGGGATCACGGTGCCTTTGATCTGCGCCGACTTGCCGCGAAACATCGCGACCGCCTCGCCTTCCCGATTTGTGACGCGGATATCGTAGATTCCGGTGCGGCCGCTCAAGGTCTGCTCGATCGCCTCGGCAGTCAACCGATCGCCGCCACGCACGGGACGTAGAAACTCGATCGAGCAACCTGCGGCGACCGTGCTGATGTTGTACGAATTGCAGGCGAAGGCGAACGCGGAGTCCGCCAGCGTGAACATCAGGCCGCCGTGGCAAATCGCATGACCGTTGAGAAAGTCGGGGCGCACGTCCATTTGCAGTCGCGCATAGCCGGGCCGCACTTCGACCAGCTCGATGCCGAGTGCGCGCGTGCATGCGTCCGCTTCGTACATGGCGTTGGCCGTGGCTTCCGCGAGTTGTTGTGGCGTCACAGGTGTCTCCAGATTGATTCGATTCTCACAGACCTTCGAAGCGCGGCGCGCGTTTCTGCTTGAACGCGGCGACACCCTCGATGTAATCGGGCGAAGCGCCCAGCTCGCGCTGCAGATCGCGTTCGAGGTCGAGCTGCTGGTCGAAAGTCTTGTTCGCGCTCGCGCGGATTGCCTGTTTGATTGCGACGACCGCACGCGCCGGCTGTTGCGCGAGTTGGGCGGCCAGATGCGCTGCCGCTTGTTGCAACTCGGCGTCTTCGACGACGCGCCACACGATGCCCCAGGCCTCCGCTTTTTCCGCGCTGAGCTTTTCGCCGGTCAGTGCAAGACCGAGCGCGCGCGCTTCGCCTACGCGGCGCGGCAAAAGCCATGTTCCGCCAGAATCCGGCACGAGGCCGATCTTCACGAAAGCCTGAATGAAGCTCGCCGATCGCGCCGCGACGACGAGGTCGCACGCCATCGCGAGATTCGCGCCCGCGCCCGCAGCCGTGCCGTTCACAGCGGCGATGACAGGCAGCGATATGGCCTGCAGTCTTCGCACCAGCGGATTGAAGTATTCGTCGATCAGGTCGCCGAGATCCGACATCGAACCGGGCGTGAAATCCAGATCCGCGAGATCCTGGCCCGCGCAAAATCCGCGGCCGGCGCCGGTAATGACCAGCGCGCGCGCGTTGCCCGCCTCGATTTCAGTGAGCGCCTGATTCAGTTCGCGATGCATCTCGCGTGTGAAGCTGTTCAGCTTGTCGGGCCGATTGAGCGTCAACGTCGCTACGCGCGTTTCGACATCGACGTGGAACAACACGGACTTCTCTGTCATTGCTTCTCCTCTGTCGCCGAATCTGGCCGCGGCGGCTGTGCTGACCGGTTTCCTTACATGCCGATACTAGCCGCGCGGCTCGCTGCTTTCCATTAGGCCGAATGGCATAAGCCGTTTGCACGGCGATTCGGCCTTTACCCGTCGGTAGTTTGGCTTATGCCGTTTGGCCGACTTCCGCTTGCGCGGCCTTCGGGGCAACATGAACTCGGCTCTGCACCACGCGGAAGCGGTTGGCGACGAAAGCGGCGTCGGAGAGCGCGGCATTGGCGGCCGGATTCGCTCCCGTTCCGTGGAAGTCCGAGAACGCAGCCGTTTGATTGACGAACACGCCGCCCGTAAGGTTGATCGAGAGCGCGACACCGCCTTCGATGGCTGCGTCATGCGCGGCTTCGATCACCTTGTCATCGGTGCTGTAGACCGACAACGTCAGCGCGCCGTGCGTGCGCGCGATCGAGCCGGCGAGTTCGAGCGATTGCGCGGTCGAGTCAGTGGCGACGATGAACGAGATCGGACCGAACCATTCCTTCGTGAACTTGGCTTCGTCCGTGCGCGCGTCGAGCTTGAGCACGAGCGGGGTGTGCACGCGCGCGTCGGGAAACGCCGGGTGCGCGAGCGATTGGCTGTCGAGCAGAATGTCGCCGAGTTTGCGCGCTTCGGCGACGCGTTCCACGACGCCTTCGTTCTGGATTGCGCCCATGAATTCGACAGCGCGTGCCGGATCGGATACCAGTTTTTCGACGGCGCTCGCGAGTGCTTTCGCGACGTCATCGAAGCTCAGTTGACCGTCGGCAGTGCGGATGCCATCGCGCGGCACATAGATGTTCTGCGGCGCCGTGCACATCTGGCCGGAATAGAGAGCGAGCGAAAAGGCGATGTTGCGGGCGGCGGCCTTCATGTCGTCCACGGAGTCGATGACGATCTGATTCACGCCAGCCTTCTCCGTGTACACCTGCGCCTGATGCGCGTTGCGTTCGAGCCAGGTGCCGTTTTGCGTGCTGCCCGTGAAATCGATCAGCTTGATCTCGGGACGCACGGCCAGTTCTTGAACCAGGGCACCATCGTTGGGCTCGGTGGCGAGCAGAGTGACGACGTTCGGGTCGAATCCCGCCTCGCGAAGCACTTCACGCGCGATGCGCACGGTGATTGCGAGCGGAAGGATCGCGCCGGGGTGCGGTTTGACAATGACGGTGTTGCCCGTCGCGAGATCGGCGAACATGCCGGGGTAGCCGTTCCAGGTCGGGAACGTGCAGCAGCCGAGCACGAGACCCGTCCCGCGCGGGACGATGGAGAAGCGCTTTTGCATCGCGAGCGGGGGATTCTTGCCTTGCGGCTTTTCCCAATGTGCTTCAGAGGGAATGCGGCGCAACTGGTCCCACGCGTAGACGACTGCTTCGAGCGCGCGGTCTTGCGCGTGGGGGCCGCCAGCCTGGAAAGCCATCATGAACGCCTGGCCGGTCGTATGCATCACGCTATAGGCAATTTCGAAGCTGGCGCGGTTCAGACGCGACAGGATTTCGAGGCTCACGCCGATCCACGCTTGCGGGCCGGCGGCGCGCCATTTCGCCTGCGCGTCGGCCGCGGCGCGAATGAGCGTGTCAGCGTCGGTTTTTTGATAGCCGATGTCGAGCGAAAGGCCGAACGGCGAGCGCTCTTTGCCGATTGTCTCGTCAGTCGAAGGCTGATCGAGTTCGAAGGTCTTGCCGAAGTGCGCTTTGAACGCGGCCTCTCCATCGGCGTTGGCCGTTTCCCCGTACACTTTGGGGCTCGGCATCTCGGCAAACGGGCTCCAGTAGCCGCGCGTTTCGATGGCTGCGAGCGCTTTGTCGAGCGTCGCTTCGTGCTTCGTGAATAGCGGATGTGTCATGGTCGCGAGAAGAGAACGAGGGGAAGTTGCCGGGCCGAATAATTAACCGACCGGTTGGTTGGTAATGGTAGCATTATCGAGATGATGTGACGACGTCTTTTCATTAGGGCTTACCTGAGGATCCCAAGGAGGGAGCGAATGGCATACGAGAATCTGCTGGTCGAAACGCGCGGTCGGGTTGGGCTGATCACGCTGAACCGTCCGAAAGCGCTCAATGCGCTGAACGACGCGCTGATGGACGAGTTGGGCGCCGCGCTCAAGGCCTTCGACGCCGACGAGGGCATCGGCGCGATCGTCCTGACCGGTAGTGAGAAGGCCTTTGCTGCCGGAGCTGACATCGGCATGATGGCAAGCTATTCCTATATGGATGTCTACAAGGGCGACTACATCACGCGCAATTGGGAAACGATCCGCACGATTCGCAAGCCGATCATTGCAGCGGTTGCAGGCTTCGCGCTCGGCGGCGGCTGTGAACTTGCGATGATGTGCGACATCGTCATCGCCTCTGATACGGCCAGGTTCGGTCAACCCGAGATCAAGCTGGGTGTGATTCCCGGCGCAGGAGGCACTCAGCGCTTGCCGCGCGCCGTCTCCAAGGCCAAGGCGATGGATCTCTGCCTGACCGCACGCATGATGGACGCGAGCGAGGCCGAGCGTGCGGGGCTGGTGTCGCGTGTCGTCGGCGCCGACCGCCTTCTCGATGAAGCCGTCGAAGCCGCGACGATCATCGCCGGTTTCTCGCTTCCCGCCGTGATGATGGCCAAGGAGGCCGTCAACCGCGCTTACGAGACGACGCTCGCCGAAGGTGTGCATTTCGAAAGACGCTTGTTCCATTCGCTGTTTGCTACCGACGATCAGAAGGAAGGCATGGCGGCGTTTGTCGAGAAGCGAAAGCCAGCCTTCAGGCATCGTTGATCTTCTTCGAGAAAGCGCTTGCGCTTCTCGATCTCACTCACTAGAATTCCGTTCCTTCGCGATTCGATGAACGCGAAGGAAGCGGGTGTAAGGCGGTATCGGTGGTGTGCTCGGGATGGGTTGTAGAAGGTTCTGAGCGCGGTTGGCAAGAAGAGAAAACGCTTCGAATCTTGTTGACACGAACCGAAATGTTGTTCATAATCTCGTTTCTCTGCTGCTGATGCAGCGACGCAAGACGGAAGTTGAGGTGG
>NZ_JARUXO010000001.1:2634280-2692674 GCF_031451275.1 Caballeronia sp. LZ029 | reverse complement strand
GGACCGTGAAACGACTCCACGCCGATGATAGTGCGGATCACCCGTGTGAAAGTAGGTAATCGTCAGGCTCCTCATGCTAAAAACAAAAACCCCACCCCATAAAGGTGGGGTTTTTGCGTTTGTGGCGGCGAATCTGGCAGCGCGATGTTCTGAGGTGAAGAGCAGCGGCCCCTTCGCCGCCGCAGTTCATCAACGAGCCATGAATCGCTCTGCCAAACGCACCCAATACGACGATCCGACGGACAGGAGATCATCGTTGAAGTCATAGCTGGCGTTGTGCAGCATGCACGGTCCGGCGCCATGTCCACTTTCGCGATGTCCACCATCGCCATTCCCCAAAAACGCGTAGCATCCGGGCCTCTCGAGAAGCATGAACGAGAAGTCTTCCGCGCCCATCGTTGGTTCGACGGCGTTGTCGACCTTATCTTTTCCTACGACTTCGACCATGACTTCCGCCGCGAATCTCGTCTCGTCAGTCGCATTAATCGTCGGCGGATAGTTTCTGTTGAAGTGCAATTCCACTTCGCAATCGTAGGCCGCAGCAGTTGCTTCGACGATTTTGCGCATGCGCTCTTCGATCAGATCGAGTGTTGCAACGGTGAAGGTGCGCACAGTCCCGCCGAGCCAGGCCTGATCGGGCACCACGTTCGCTGCTTCTCCAGCATGAATCTGGGTGATGGAAAGCACCGCCGTATCGATCGGCTTTTTGTTTCGCGTAATGATGCTCTGAAGTCCGTTCGCAATCTGAACCGCCGTAAAGACCGGATCGCGTCCGTTATGCGGCAAGGCTGCGTGTGAACCAGTTCCGCGAACCGTGATGCGAAACTCGTTGCTCGAAGCCATGATCGGACCTTCGACCACGCCGAAACTGCCGGCGGGCATGCCGGGCCAGTTGTGAATGCCGAACACGGCGTCGACTGGAAATCGCTTGAAGAGACCATCCTCGATCATTGCCCTCGCGCCCGCACCGCCTTCTTCGGCCGGCTGAAAAATGAAAACGACGGTCCCGTCGAACTTGCCGTGCTCGGCGAGATGTTTCGCGGCGCCAAGCAGCATTGCGGTGTGACCATCGTGACCGCAGGCATGCATGCGGCCGTCGTTCGTCGATCGATGTCCGAATGTATTGAGTTCCTGAATGGGCAACGCATCCATGTCCGCGCGCAGCCCGATCGATGCGCCGCCAGTGCCGCGCTTCAGCACTCCGACGACGCCCGTCTTACCCAATCCCCGATGCACCTCAATTCCCCAGCGTTCGAGGCTGTCGGCTACCAGTTTCGCGGTGCCGACCTCTTCATAACGCAATTCGGGATGGGCATGGATCGTTCGTCGGAGTGTTTTGATTTCGTCGTGTGATGCTTCGATTTCTGGGATCAGATTCATTTGAACCGCTCTCACGTTTGAATTCGGATCGCGCATATTGAACGCGCGTTAGTCGCTCCATTTTACGCCGCCACTATTTGCGGCATCGGACGGTCGATCGCATAGCGGCCGTAATAGAATCCCGTCATCTGCCGCCTTTTGTTCTGATTTACCGGACTTCCAATGAACGCTCCAGCCGAGTTCGCCCGAGCCGTATGCCCACACGATTGCCCCGATACCTGCGCGATGCGCGTAACGGTCAGAGACGGCAAAGCAGTCAAAATTAGCGGCGATCCGGATCATCCTCCGACGCAGGGCGTTCTTTGCACGAAGGTCGCCCGATACGCCGAGCGTACACATCACAAAGATCGGCTTCTGACGCCACTGCGTCGCATCGGTAAGAAGGGCGAGGGCCGCTTTGAGCCGATCACGTGGGATGAGGCCCTGCAATTCGCTGCCGAACGCCTAAAGCCGATCGCGCAGCGTGCGCCCGAAGCCATCGTTCCCTACAGTTACGCTGGAACGATGGGTCTGGTGCAGGGAGAAAGCATCGCCGCTCGATTTTTCAACGTGCTAGGGGCCTCGCGACTCGAGCGCACCATTTGCGCCGCCGCGGGTGCGGCCGGCCTGCGCTACACATACGGCGCCAGCCTCGGCATGCACGCAGAGTTCTACGGAGAGAGCGAACTCATCCTGATCTGGGGAGCGAATCCGATCGCGTCGAGCCTGCATTTCTGGACGCGCGCTCAGGAAGCGAAGCGTCGCGGCGCAAAGCTGATCGCGATCGATCCCTACAAGTCGCTCACGGCGGAAAAGTGCCATCAGCATGTCGCGCTGCGCCCGGGCACCGATGCCGCGCTCGCTCTCGGCATGATCGACGTGCTGATCCGCGAGAATTTCATCGACGATGAATATGTAAGCGCGCATACGGTCGGCTTCGAAGAACTTGCGGCGCGCGCGGCGCAGTATCCGCCTTCGCGGGTTGCGCAGATCTGCGGCATCGAAGAGAACGTCGTCATAGAACTCGCTCGCGCTTTCGGATCGACGAAAAAGGCTGCGATTCGGCTCAATTACGGTATGCAGCGCGTGCGCGGTGGCGGCAACGCGGTCCGCGCAATCGCCTGCTTGCCCTCACTGACAGGCGCGTGGCGCGAGCGCGCAGGAGGCTTGCTGCTTTCTTCGTCAGGTTGGACGCCGGTCAACGGCAGTGCGCTGGAGCGTCCGGACTTGCTGCCCGGTTGGCCTTCGAAATTGCCGCGTGCGGTCAACATGAATGCGATCGGCGATGCGCTGCTGCATCCTGGCGACGAGAATTTCGGCCCCAAGATCGAAGCGCTGATCGTGTACAACTCGAATCCTGTCGCGGTGGCGCCCGATTCGGCGAAGGTCGAGGCGGGCTTCGCGCGCGAGGATTTGTTCACGATCGTGCTCGAACACTTTCAGACCGATACCGCCGATTACGCCGACCTGATCTTCCCCGCGACGACGCAACTCGAACATCTGGACGTCCACAAGTCGTACGGCCACACCCACGTGATGGCCAATCTTCCGGCGATTCAACCCGTCGGCGAAGCGCGTCCGAACACTGAAATTTTCCGCGGCCTCGCGCGCGCGATGGGTCTCATCGAACCCGCGCTTTTCGAAACCGATGAGCAAATCGCGTCGAAGGCTTTCCGCTGGGACGACAGGACGCTCGAAGGCCAGAGCTGGGACAAGCTGAAGGCGTCCGGCTGGCTGAAACTCGACATCGCCGAGGCTCCGCTGGCCGAGGGCGCGTTCCGGACGCCGTCCGGAAAGTGCGAGTTCTACAGCGAACGCCTGAAACTCGAAGGCCTCGATCCTCTGCCGGACTACCTGCCTCCGTACGAATCCGCGGACGGCTCGCCGGAACTGGCCGCGCGTTATCCGCTCGCGATGATCTCTCCGCCCGCCCGCAATTTCCTGAACAGCAGTTTCGTGAACATCGAGAGCCTGCGCGCGGCGGAACGCGAACCTCACTTGGATATTCATCCTGTCGATGCCGAAGCGCGAGGCGTCGCCGATGGCTCCCCGGTGCGCATTTTCAACGATCGCGGCTCGATGCAGGCCCGCGCGCGCGTGACAGACCGCGCGCGCGAAGGCGTAGTCGTCGGGCTGTCGATCTGGTGGAAGAAGTTGTCGCCGGATGGCTGCAACGCCAATCAGGTGACAAGTCAGGCATTGACCGATCTTGGAGGCTCCGCGACCTTTTACGATTGTCTCGTCGAAGTCGAGCAGTTGGATTGACGTGCATCGGACGAGCAAACTCGAACGGGTCTGGTGTATGGCGTCTAACCCAGTTGTCGGAGGCTTGGCGAAAAGTTACGATCTCGCTTCCGCACGACCATTCTAAAATCATATAAAGGAGACGCCGTATGGAGAAACCCTGGTTGCAGTCTTACCCGGCCGGCGTGCCTGCGTCCATCGATGCCTCCGCGTATCGGTCGGTTTCCGAGTTGCTCGAGGATAGTTTTCGCAAGAATCGCGATCGCCGCGCGTTCGTGTGCATGGGTCAGGCGATCACATACGCCGAGCTCGACGCAATGTCGAGAAAGCTGGCTGCCTGGTTCCAGCAGCGGGGAATGAAGCCCGGCGCACGCGTCGCGCTGATGATGCCGAACGTCCTGCAATATCCCGTCGCGATTGCGGCCGTGCTGCGCGCCGGCTACATCGTCGTCAACGTGAATCCGCTTTACACGCCGCGAGAGCTCGAACATCAACTCAAGGATAGCGGCGCGGAAGCGATCGTCATTCTGGAGAACTTCGCCGGCACGCTTCAGGCCGTCGTCAAGAACACGGCGATCAAACATGTTGTCGTCGCGTCGATGGGCGATCTCATGGGCTTGAAGGGGCTGCTGGTCAACTTCGTCGTGCGTCGCGTAAAGAAGATGGTGCCCGAGTGGAGCCTGCCCGGAAGCATTCGCTTCAACGATGCGATCGACCAGGGCGGCCGCATCGCGCTCCAGCCTGTCAGCCAGAGCCCTGATGACGTCGCGTTCCTGCAGTACACAGGCGGCACGACCGGCGTCGCGAAGGGCGCGACACTTACGCATCGCAATATCATCGCGAACACGCTGCAGTCCGAAGTCTGGCTCGATCCGGCCCGCAAGCGCCGCCCCGATATCGACCAGTTTGTTTGCGTGGTCGCGCTGCCGCTGTATCACATCTTCGCGCTGACGGTGTGCGGGATGCTGACGATCCGGACGGGCGGCTTGGGCGTGCTGATTCCGAATCCGCGCGATATCGCCGGGACCATCAAGGAATTGAAGGGCATTCCCATCAACACGTTCCCGGCGGTGAACACGCTTTACAACGCGCTGCTGAATCATCCCGATTTCGGCAAGCTCGATTTCTCCAAACTCATCGCGGCGAACGGCGGAGGCATGGCGGTTCAGGAGGCCGTCGCAAAGCGCTGGTTTGCCGCGACCGGTGTGCCGATCATCGAGGGTTACGGCTTGTCCGAGACTTCGCCGTGCGTGACCTGCAACCCGGTGACCGCGACCGAATATACGGGCACGATCGGCTTGCCGCTTCCATCGACCGAAGTCTCCATCCGCGACGATGACAACCGCGAAGTGCCGCTCGGCCAACCCGGCGAAATTTGCATTCGCGGGCCGCAGGTGATGGCGGGCTACTGGAACCGTCCCGACGAAACGGCCAAGGTGATGACGCACGACGGCTTTTTCCGCTCGGGCGACGTGGGCGTGCTGGACGAGCGCGGCTACGTGAAGATCGTCGATCGCAAGAAGGACATGATCCTCGTGTCGGGCTTCAACGTGTATCCGAACGAAGTCGAGGATGTCGTCGCGATGTTGCCGGGTGTGTTCGAAGTCGCAGCGGTCGGCGTAAAGGATCAGGCGTCCGGCGAGGCGGTGAAGCTATTCATCGTGCGCAAGGATCTCAGCCTGACGGAAGCCGATGTCATCGCCTTCTGCAAGGAGCGACTCACCGGCTACAAACGCCCGCGCATGATCGAATTCCGCGACGAGTTGCCGAAGAGCAATGTCGGCAAGATTCTGCGACGCGAATTGCGCGACGGCCGCGCGTAGCGTTCGAATCATCTGAAGCGAAGAAGCCATCGTGTCGTGAGACGCGATGGCTTTTTTGTTGGGGACGCGCTACGTAATGCCCCGATCGCGAACGAAAAAAAGGCGCCCGAAGGCGCCTTTCAGAGGATACCGCTTTGTTACGACTTATTAGAACTTGTGACGGATACCGACAACAGCGGCAACCTGGTTCGACGTCGACGACGGCGACAGGCCGTTGATGTTCGCAACCGCGGTGCGGTTCGTCGAGTCCGTGCCGCTCGCGTGCTGGTAGATACCGTCGATGTACACGTCCGTACGCTTCGACAGGAAGTAGTCGGCGCCGAGCATGCCTTGATGGTACTTGGCATCGGTCAGGCCGTAACCCTTCGTGTAGTCGTATGCGACGCCGAGCAGCAGGGCCGGGGTCAACTGATACTTGAAGTTGATTTCGGCGTTGTGGAACTTGCCCGAACCGCCCGTGTAGCCAGCCGGGTTCAGGCCAGCGCCTGCTTCGTTGCTGACGTCCTTGAACTGCGTGTTGCTATACGTTGCGCCGATGGTCGCTGCGCCGAACGTGTAAGCACCGCCAGCCGTGATGACTTGCTGCGTCTTGGCCGATGCGAAGCCCGAGTACACGCGGCTCGTCATGTTCGAAGCCGTAGGCGTCGTGGTCGCCGTGCGGCTCGTCGCGTTGTTGCCGAAGAACGAGTAGTTCGGATCCTTGACGTTCAAGTAGCCCGCGCCCAACTGCAGGGGACCTTGCGAGTAGCCGAGACCAACCGACCAGATCTGGTTGCGGTTGAACTGGCCAGCCTGGCCGCCGAGGCTATACAGGCCGCCGAACGTGAAGCCAGCGTAGTTTGCGCTCGTGTACTTGACCGCGTTGTTCACGCGATTCGAGTTGTTCATGTTGTCCAGGTCGCCCGGGTGCGCGCCGAAGTACGACGCCCACTGGCTACCGACTTCGAATGCGCCGGTGTAGTCAACCACGGAGTCGTACTGGCGACCCAGGGTGACCGTGCCGAATTGCGCCGTCGACAGACCGACATAAGCCTGACGGCCGAACATGTCGCCGCCTTGGCCCAGCTGACCGTTGAACACGTTGAAGCCGTTTTCCAACACGAAGATGGCCTTCAGACCGCCACCGAGGTCTTCCGTGCCGCGCAGGCCCCAACGGCTACCTTGCAGGTTGCCGCTGTTCATTGCATACAGCTTTTGACCGTTGCTGTTGTTGTTGTAGGCGAAGCCTGCGTCGATGATGCCGTACAGCGTCACGCTGCTCTGCGCATGTGCGGCGCCAGCGAATGCGCCCAATGCGGCGAGAGCGAGAAGCGACTTTTTCATTGAATAGATCTCCAGGGAGTGTTTGCGACTTTGTGGCAAGGTCACTGTTCTAGCGCCAGTGTGTTGACGGTCCCTGCCGGGCTTCTAAATTGAAGTTGAGACGTAATGTAACAAAGAGACTTTGGCGGACAAAGGAAAAGGGGGTGATCCGCCGGACTAATGTGACGTTTACGCAACAGGCGCTAAAATGTTGGTTTTGCAGGAGTTTTGCGACTCGTGTTTGCCCTAATTACCAAAACTTGTGCGCGCGAAGGGGCGATTTGGGTGCAGTTGCGCGGGCGGAAAGTACTTCGTCAAGATTTGTGGGCACGCTAAACCGCGATGCATTCGCAACGGTTTCCATGGACGAACCTGCACGCTCTCCAGACTGCCGCAAGCCTGTTCTGGCAAGCCTGCGCGGCGTCGCGGCCTGTCGATGTGCGCTAGAATCCGCGTTTTCCCTCGCATGCTCGCTCAGCCATTGGTCGCAGTACCAGATCAGTTCCGACGAGCCTGCGAATACGGTTTGCCGCAACGTGCAAACGCCGTGACCACGGACTATGAAGAGAGGTGACAACATGACGCTCGATGAAGTCATCAGCGAGTTCGATCGAGGCTTGCGCTCCATGACCGGTGTAAGTCGCATGTCGCGGCCGATTCCCGAATCGACGATGTCCGGCTCGGACCTGCAAGGCGAAGATCTTTCCGAGGAATCGCAACTCACCGAGAAAGAGCGCGCTCACTCGGCCGGCTTGATGCGTGTGAATCACGTGGGCGAAGTCTGCGCACAGGCGCTTTATCAGGCGCAAAAGCTCGCGACGAATTCGCCGGAGCTCAAGGCGAGCTTCGAGCGAGCGGCTCGCGAGGAAGAAGATCATCTCGCGTGGACGTCGACGCGGCTGAAAGATCTGGAGTCGCGGCCAAGCTTGCTGAACCCGTTGTGGTACGCGGGCGCGCTCGCGATCGGTTTCGTCGCGGGCCGCTTCGGCGATCGCGCGAGTCTCGGTTTCATGGCTGAAACCGAGCGTCAGGTCGAGCAACATCTCGACGGCCACATGAAGACGCTGCCGGCGAACGATCACGCGTCGCGCGCGATCGTCGAGCAGATGCGTCTCGATGAAAGCGCGCACGCCGCCGCGGCGATCGGCGCGGGTGGAAGCGAAGTACCGTTTCCGGTTCGCGCGCTGATGCGTGCGGCTTCCAAAGTGATGACCGGCACGGCCTATTACATATAGAGCATTGAACGCCTCGACCGATCGCGCAGCCGGTCGGCCCGAGGCGCATCCCGCCGGAACCCAAGAGCAGACCATGAAACGGCCCGAAGAACCGTTACATTTCCCTCATTTCGCCTGCTCATTTCACGTACTACCTTCACATCCCGCACTAGCTCTCTAATTCATAACGGTTTTCTCTTTCATCGCCACTTCAAGCTCCCGCGCTAAGTCCTTGTTCTAGCGAATAAAAAGCACTCGAAAAAAAGTTACGCGTCTTGACCGAGGAAATGCGTTCCTCTAAAGTGGGAGACAGTGTGAGAAAGTGGTCTTTTGTGTGATTCAGAAGCCATTTTCGAGCAAAACTGGGTGGGACGGGCGTCAGGGTGGGCGTCCGAAACGGGGAGAGGGTGAGTGTTCCAAGGGGCGTCGGCGCTGACGCTCGATGCGAAAGGACGGATGTCGGTTCCGTCTCGCTATCGGGAAGCGCTGCAAGGGCAGGCAGAAGGCCGGGTGACGCTCACGAAGAGCCCGGATGGATGCCTGTTGCTCTTTCCTCGCCCGGAGTGGGAAGTCTTTCGCGCCAAGGTCGCCGCGCTTCCAATGGAAGCCATGTGGTGGCGGCGCATCTTTCTCGGTAATGCAATGGATGTCGAACTCGACAGCGCCGGGCGCGTGCTGGTCTCGCCCGAGCTGCGCGCTGCCGCGTCGCTGGAAAAAGAAGTGACCCTGCTCGGCATGGGCGCGCACTTCGAGTTGTGGGATTCGCAGACATACGCGGCGAAGGAAGCAGCGGCGATGGCGCAGGGCATGCCCGACGCGCTGAAGAATTTCACTTTCTGACGCGGCGCTGAAGACCATGGCGAAGTCGGGAAATGAGTTGCAGCACCGGACGGTGTTGCTGAACGAAGCGGTGGATGGGCTGATCAAGCGCACGGACGGCATCTATATAGATGGCACGTTCGGGCGCGGCGGTCATAGTCGGGCGATCTTGCAGCGGTTGGGGGAAGCGGGGCAGCTCATCGCCTTCGACAAGGATCCTCTTGCAATCGCCACGGCGCAACAGATTCAAGACTCGCGTTTTTCGATCGTGCACGACAGCTTCGCGGCGTTGCGCGATGCGGCGAGCGAGCGTGGGATCGGGCGGGTGTCGGGCGTGTTGCTGGATCTTGGCGTGTCGTCGCCGCAGGTGGACGACCCGGAGCGCGGCTTCAGCTTCCGCGCAGAAGGTCCGCTCGACATGAGGATGGATCCGACTCGCGGCGAGTCGGCGGCTGAGTGGCTCGCACGAGCCACGGTGCAGGAAATCACGGAGGTCATCAGAGATTATGGGGAAGAACGGTTTGCTTTTCAGATTGCAAAGGCGCTTGTTGCTCGCCGGGCAGAGTCCGACCGTCTTGGGCCTCTCGACAGCACGAGCGAGCTTGCCGAAATCGTGGGTCACGTCGTCAAAACCCGTGAAAAGGGCAAGGACCCGGCAACTCGCACCTTTCAGGCTATACGGATTCACGTCAATCAAGAGCTTGCGGAGCTGCAGGTAGTACTTGAGTCGGCACTGGCATTGTTGGAGCAAGGGGGGCGGCTGGTCGTGATCAGCTTTCATTCACTCGAAGACCGGATCGTCAAGCGGTTCCTGCAGGCGCACGCGAACGCGCCGGCGGTGGATCGTCGCTTGCCGATCCGCGCGGTCGATCTTCCCAGCCCGCCGCTGCGCGTGGTGGGACGCGTGTTTCCGAGTGATGCCGAAGTCGCCGACAATCCGCGCGCGCGGTCCGCTGTGATGCGTATCGCTGAGCGGATCGCGCCATGAACCGACTCAATATCTTCCTGCTGATCATCGTGCTCGGGTGCGCGCTGTCGGTCGTCAGCTCCACCAATCAGCAGCGGGAAATCTTCATCGACCTGCAGCGCGCGCAGTCGCAGGAGCGTCAGCTTCAGCAGGACTACGCGCAGTTGCAGTATCAGCAGAGCGCGCTTTCGAAGACGTCGCGCATCGAGCAGTTGGCCACTAACTCACTGAAAATGCAGCCCGTGACGACCGGCCGAACGCAATATCTCACCTACGACACGGCGACCGGCAAGGCCGCCGACGCACCCATGCCGCCGCCGCTGCCGGCGTCGGCGCCGCCTGCCCGCGGAGCCAAGCGATGAAAAAATCCGCGAAGCAGAAAGACATCGCTCATACGCCAAACCCGCTTCTCGCCGTGCGCCTGCCGATGTGGCGCTCGAAGTTCGTCGTGTTCCTGCTCTTCATGGCGTTCGTCGCGCTCGCCGCGCGCGCGTTCTGGATTCAGGGTCCGGGCAACGCATTCTTCAAGAAACAGGGCGAGAGCCGCTATCAGCGCACGCTCGAAATGCCGGCGACGCGCGGCCAGATCCGCGACCGCAACGGCCTCGTGCTCGCGACGAGCCTGCCGGTGAAGGCCATCTGGGCGATTCCCGAAGCCGTGCCGAACGATCTCGGCGCGGACAAATTCGCGCAATTGTCCAAGCTGCTCGAAATGCCGGAAAAAGAGCTGCGCGCGAAACTCTCGATGGACAAGACCTTCGTCTACGTGAAGCGACAGGTGTCGCTCGAAGTCGCGCAGAAAGTCGCCGCGCTCGACATTCCCGGCATTTATTCGCGCGGCGAATACAAGCGCTTCTATCCGGAAGGCGAAATCACCGCGCACCTGATCGGCTTTACTAATATTGAAGACAAGGGCCAGGAAGGCGTCGAACTCGGCGACCAGAACGTTCTCGCCGGCACGCCGGGCATGCGTCGCGTCATCAAGGACCGCATGGGCCATATCGTCGAGGACGTCGACGAGCAGGTCGTGCCGCACAACGGCGCGGATGTCGAACTCTCGATCGACAGCAAGATTCAGTACATCGCGTACACGAACCTGAAGGCGGCCGTCGAGAAGTCGAAGGCGAAGGCAGGCGCGGCGATCGTGATCGACGTGAAAACGGGCGAGGTGCTCGCGCTCGTCAACTATCCCACTTACAACCCGAACGACCGCGCGCGCATGACGGGCGAGCAGTTGCGCAACCGCATTCTCACGGACACATTCGAGCCGGGCTCGATCATGAAGCCGTTCACCGTTTCGCTCGCGCTCGATCTGCATCGGGTGACGCCGAATACGCTCGTGGAAACGGGCGGCGGTGTCTTCGTGCTCGACGGCGCGCGCATCACGGACGATTCCGGGTTCGGCACGCTCACCGTTGGCGGCGTGATTCAGAAGTCGAGCAATATCGGCGCGACCAAAATTGCGATGCAATTGCGCCCCGAAGAAATGTGGAACATGTACACGAGCATCGGGCTCGGTCAGGCGCCGAAGGTCGGTTTCCCGGGCGCGGTGACGGGGCGTTTGCGGCCGTGGAAAAGCTGGCGGCGCATCGAGCAGGCGACGATGTCCTACGGCTACGGTTTGTCGGCGTCGTTGTTCCAGCTCGCGCGCGCGTACACGGCGATCGCCAACGACGGCACCATCCTGCCGGTTTCGATTTTCCGCACGCCCGGCGATCAGCCGCCGATCGGTCAGCAGGTTTTCGCGCCCACGACCGCGCGTCAAGTGCGCGCGATGCTCGAAACCGTAACGGCGAAGGGCGGCACGTCGCCGGATGCGGCGGTGCCGGGCTATCGCGTCGGCGGCAAGTCGGGCACGGCGTACAAGCACGGCGGTCACGGCTACGACCATTCGAAGTACCGCGCATCGTTTGTCGGCATGGGGCCGATGCCGAATCCGCGCATCGTCGTGGCGGTGTCGGTCGATGAACCGACGGTCGGTAGCCACTTCGGCGGTCAGGTGTCGGGTCCGGTGTTCTCGGGCATCGTCGGCGATACCTTGCGCGCGCTCAACGTGCCGCCCGACATGCCGGTCAAGCAGATGGTCGTGACGGACGACTCGAACTCCGCCGCACAACCGCTCGCCCAGCAGCCGGCGAACAGAAACAACGCGAACACCGCGAAGAAAGTCGCGGTGTCGAGCAACACGAAGACGCACCCGGGAGTCGTGCGATGAGCGCGCAGGCCCGACAAAGCAAGATGCAAAAGGACGTATCACATGCCGTTCAATGGCTGCGCGCGCACGCGCAGCCCGAGGCGCAACTGCACGCCGACACGCGCTCGCTCAAAAGCGGCGACGTGTTCCTCGCCTATGCGGTCGACGGTGCGGACAGCCGCCCGTATCTCGACGCCGCGCTCGCCGCGGGCGCAGCTGCGGCGCTGTATCAGCCGGAGAAGTTCACCGGCAAGCCCGATGCATCGAAGACGCTCGCCGTGAAGGCGCTGAACGAGCTCGCGGGCCCGATCGCTTCCGCGTGGTACGGCGAGCCGACGGCATCGATGCTGACTGTCGGTGTGACGGGCACGAACGGAAAGACCTCGTGCAGCCAGTGGATCGCCACGGCGTTGACGGCGCTCGGCCGTCCGTGTGCGATCGTCGGAACGCTCGGCATCGGCATGCCGGGCAAGCTCGTGCATAGCGGCTTCACCACGCCCGACGCGCCGCAGTTGCAGCGCAATCTCGCGCAACTGAAGCTTCAAGGCGCGGAAGGCGTCGCGATGGAAGTGTCGTCGCATGCGCTGCATCAGGGCCGCGTGAATGGCGTCGATTTCGACATCGCCATTTTCACGAACCTCACGCAGGATCATCTCGACTATCACGTCACCTTCGACGCCTATGAAGCAGCGAAGGCGCGTCTGTTTTCTTGGCCGTCGCTTAAGACCGCGATCGTCAATCGCGACGATGCTGCGGGCCGGCGTCTGATCGAATCGTTGCGCGGCAACGTGCGCACGATTGCCTACGGCGTCGAAATGCCCGCCGATGCCGTGCCGAGCGCCGACGCGATGCTGCTCGCGACGCAAGTCCGCGCGACCGCGACGGGCACCGCGTTTCATCTGTCGTCCGACTGGGGCGAAGCCGATGTCGAAGTGGGCACGCTCGGCACGTTCAACGTGAGCAATCTGCTTTCCGTGCTCGGGGTGCTGCTCGAAGTCGGTGTGCCGTTCGCCGCCGCCGTCGCGCGCATCGAGAAGCTCGAATCCGTCAACGGCCGCATGGAGCGTCTCGGCGGACGCGTTCAGAGCGATGAGCCGCTCGTCGTGATCGACTACGCACACACGCCCGATGCGCTCGACAAAACGCTCAGCGCGCTGCGCCCGATCGCTCAGGCACGCGGGGGCGAACTCGTCTGCATGTTTGGCTGCGGCGGCGATCGCGATGCGACCAAGCGCCCGTTGATGGGCGCAATCGCGGAGCGCCTCGCTGATCAGGTCGTCATCACGAGCGACAACCCGCGCAGCGAAGACCCGCAAGCCATCATCGATCAGATCGCAATCGGCATGACCGATGCCGCCAAGGCACGCCGTATCGAGGACCGCGCGAGCGCGATCCTGCAGGCGATCCGCTCGGCGGCGCGCGAGGATGTCGTCGTGCTCGCAGGAAAAGGACACGAAGCCACGCAGGAAATCATGGGCAAGAAGCGCGCGTTCTCGGATCAGGATCACGCGAGGCTCGCACTTGCCGCACGCGCCACGCAACAGCGCGGAGGTGGCGAATGACGATGTTCACCTTGCGCGAAGCCGCCGCGATGATTCCCGGCGCCGTCCTGAAGAGCGAAGAAAACGTGGTCATCGAGCGCATCGTCACGGACAGCCGCGGTGTTCAGGCCGGTGACCTGTTCGTCGCAGTGCGGGGCGATCGCTTCGATGCGCGTGATTTCCTGGATCAGGTAGCGAAGAGCGGCGCGGCTGCGGCGCTCGTGTCACGCGACCCGGGCAACATCGATGCCTGGCCGCTTCCTGTCATCAAGGTAAAGGACACGCGCGCCGCGCTCGGTGCGCTGGCGCACGGCTGGCGCAAGCGCTTCACGATGCCGCTCGTCGCTGTCACGGGCAGCAACGGCAAGACGACGGTCAAGGAGATGATCGCGTCGATTTTCGCGGCTGCGGTCGGCGAGGAATCGCGTCTCGCGACGGCTGGCAACTTCAACAACGACATCGGCTTGCCGCTCACGCTGTTCCGTCTGAATGCATCGCACAAGCTCGCGGTGGTCGAACTCGGCATGAATCATCCGGGCGAAACGGAAGCGCTCGGCAAGATCGCCGCGCCGGACGTCGCCGTCGTGAACAATGCGCAACGTGAACATCAGGAGTTCATGGCGACGGTCGAAGCGGTCGCGCTCGAACATGCATCGGTGATTCACGCGCTCGGCGAAACGGGCACCGCCGTGTTCCCCGCCGACGATCAATACGCCGTCTTCTGGCGCACGGCCGCGACGGACAACGCGATCATCGACTTCGCGCTGACGGACGACGCGTCGAAAGCAGCCGTCACCGGCACGCTCGAAGGCACGACGGTACGCATGCAGACACCGCAAGGCGCGCTCGACATCGCGTTGAACGTGCTCGGCGAACACAACGCGCGCAATGCGATGGCCGCGACCGCAGCCGCGCTCGCCGCGGGCATCTCGCTCGATGCGATCAAGCGCGGTCTCGAATCGTTCCAGCCGGTGAAGGGCCGACTGCAGGTGAAGCGCGCGATCCTCGGCGCGCTCGCGGGCGCGACCGTCATCGACGATACGTACAACTCGAATCCCGATTCGATGCGCGCCGCGATCGACGTGCTCGCATCGCAGGCATCGCCCCGCGTGCTCGTGATGGGCGACATGGGCGAGGTCGGCGAAGAAGGTCCGGCGTTTCATCGGGAAGTCGGCGCATATGCGGCCGAGCGCGGCATCGATGCGCTCTTCGCGCTCGGCGCCGCCAGTGTCGATTCGGTGAACGCATTCAACGCGCAGGCATCGAAGCAAACCGCGCAGCATTTCGGTGATGTCACCGAAATGGTCGCGGCGCTCGAACGCGCAGGTTACGGCAACAACGCAACGTATCTCGCCAAAGGCTCGCGCTTCATGAAGATGGAGCGTGTGGTGGACGCCTTGACGACGCCACTCCAACCCGCTGCGGGCAATGCGCCCGCGGCACATTGATTCACTGAAAGAGAAGGACCAGCATGCTACTCGCACTCGCGCAATGGCTTCAGAATGACGCCAGCTTCATGCGCGTGTTTACCTACATCACGTTCCGCGCCGTGGGAGCCACGGCGACGGCGCTTTTGATCGGCCTCGTTTGCGGCCCGTGGGTCATCCGCAAGCTGACCTCGCTCAAGGTCGGCCAGGCCGTGCGCAAGGACGGCCCGCAGACGCACCTCGTCAAGTCCGGCACGCCGACGATGGGCGGCGTGCTGATTCTCATCGGCATCGCGGTATCCACGCTGCTGTGGGCCGATCTCACGAACCGCTTCGTGTGGATCGTGATGCTCGTCACCTTCGGCTACGGCGTGATCGGCTGGGTGGATGACTATCGCAAGGTCGTGCACAAGGATCCGCGCGGCATGTCATCGCGCGAGAAGTATTTCTGGCAGTCGGTGATCGGCATTTTCGCGGCCGTGTATCTCGCGTTCAGCGTCTCGGAGGCGAACAACGCGCGCGTGTTCGATCTCTTCATGGCGTGGGTGAGGAGCGGCCTGTCGATGGGCCTGCCCGCACGCGCGGACCTGATGCTGCCGTTCGTCAAGGCGATCAGCTATCCGTTGGGCGTGTGGGGCTTCATCGCGATGACGTATTTCGTGATCGTCGGTTCGAGCAACGCGGTGAATCTCACCGATGGCCTCGACGGTCTCGTCATCATGCCCGTCGTGCTCGTGGGTGCGTCGCTCGGCGCGTTCGCGTATGTGATGGGCAGCTCGGTCTACTCGAAATATCTGTTGTTCCCGCACATTCCCGGCGCAGGCGAACTTTTGATCTTTTGTTCCGCAATGGGAGGCGCGGGTCTCGCGTTTCTCTGGTACAACACGCACCCCGCGCAAGTCTTCATGGGCGATGTCGGCGCGCTCGCGCTCGGCGGCGCGCTCGGCACGATCGCGGTGATCGTCCGTCAGGAGATCGTGCTCTTCATCATGGGCGGCATCTTCGTCGCGGAAACGCTCTCCGTGATGCTGCAGGTCTTCTGGTTCAAGTTCACGAAGCGCCGCTACGGCGAAGGCCGACGCTTCTTCAAGATGGCGCCGCTGCATCACCACTATGAGTTGTCCGGCTGGACCGAGACACAAGTGGTCGTGCGCTTCTGGATCATCACGTTGATGCTGTGTCTCTTCGGATTGTCGACGCTCAAGTTGCGTTGATCTTTTTGCGTTTTCGCGGTTTCAGGTTTTTGGGAAAGGTAAAGCGATGTTTGGCGAGAAGTTTGTCGGTCGGCAAAGTCCGATGGTGCTCGTGCTGGGACTGGGTGAATCCGGTCTGGCGATGGCGCGCTGGTGCGCCAGGCACGGTTGCCGCCTGAAGATCGCCGACACGCGCGAAACGCCGCCGAATCTTTCCGAGCTCGCGATCCACAAGATCGATGCTGATTTCATCGGCGGCGCATTCACGCCCGCTTTGCTTGATGGCGGCATCGAACTCGTCGCGATCAGCCCGGGGCTTTCGCCGCTCGCGCCCGATCTCGCGCCGTTGATCGCCGCAGCGAACGAGCGCGGCATTCCCGTTTGGGGTGAGCTCGAACTCTTCGCGCAGGCGCTCGCCGGATTGAGCCTGAACGGTTACGCGCCGAAGGTCATCGCGATCACCGGCACGAACGGCAAGACCACGACGACCGCGCTCACCGGCCTTTTGTGCGAGCGTGCTGGCAAGTCGGTCGCGGTTGCGGGCAATATCAGCCCGTCGATGCTCGACAAGCTGACCGAAGCCATCGATCAAACCGCGCTCCCGGATGTCTGGGTGCTCGAACTGTCGAGCTTCCAGCTTGAAACCTCGCATACCTTCGCCCCGCACGCGGCCGCGGTGCTCAACATCACGCAGGATCATCTCGACTGGCACGGCGGCCTGGACGCGTATGCCGCCGCCAAGGGACGCATCTTCGGTCTGCGCACGACGCGCGTGCTGAACCGTGACGACGCCCGCACGATGGCGCTCGCGAAAAACATCGCGCAGGACCGCGTCGTGACGTTCGGGCTGAACGAGCCGTGTCATGTCGGCGATTATGGTTTGCTGCGCGACACCGGCATGACGTGGCTCGTCATCGGCGTCGATCGCGATGCCGCCGACGAACCCGCGCCGTCGCGTCGCCGCAAGCAGGAAATCAGCGAGCCGAACGTCGTTTCGAAGCGGCTGATGCCAGTCGATGCACTGCGCATTCGCGGTCTCCATAACGCGGCGAACGCGCTCGCGGCACTCGCGCTCGCGCGTGCGATCGATCTGCCGCTCGCGGCGCTGTTGCACGGCCTGCGCGAGTATCGCGGCGAGCCGCATCGCGTGGAAGTGATCGCGCAGATCGATGGTGTCGATTACGTCGACGACAGCAAGGGCACCAACGTCGGCGCGACGGTTGCCGCGCTCGATGGCCTCGCGCAACGCATCGTGCTGATCGCCGGCGGCGACGGCAAGGGCCAGGATTTTTCGCCGCTCGAAGCGCCTGTCGCACGCTGGGCGCGCGCGGTCATGCTGATCGGTCGCGACGCGCCGCGCATCCGCGAAACGCTCGCGTCTACAGGTGTCGTGCTCGAAGACCACGCGACGCTCGAAGCCGCGACGAACGCCGCCGCGCGCATCGCGGAAGCCGGCGACGCCGTGCTGCTCTCGCCCGCGTGCGCGAGCCTCGACATGTTCAAGAACTACGCACACCGCGCCGACGTGTTTCGCGGCGCGGTCGAAGAAATCGCCGCCGCGCGGGGAGTGATGCTATGAGCTGGTCGGACCGCTTCGGATCGAAACTCACGGGCCAGCGCAACGCGATGCCGGGCGACTCGCTCGCGGGCCGCTCGAATTCCGGCTCCGGCACGCGCGGCGGCATTTCGAGCGCGGTGAACGGCGTGCGCCCCGCGCGCTCGCGCATGCTCGACTACGACTATTCGCTGCTGTGGGTGATGATCTCGCTGCTCGGCCTCGGCATCGTGATGGTGTATTCGGCGTCCATCGCAATGCCCGATTCTCCGAAGTACGCGAGCTATCGCGACTATCACTTCCTCGTGCGCCACCTGGTCTCGATCACGACGGCGCTCGTCGGCGCAATCATCGCGTTCAAGATTCCGATCAAGACCTGGGAGAAGTACGCGCCGAAGCTGTTCCTCTTCGCGCTCGTGCTGCTCGTCATCGTGCTGATTCCGCACGTCGGCAAAGGCGTGAACGGCGCGCGCCGCTGGATTCCGCTCGGCATCACGAACATGCAGCCGTCGGAAATCATGAAGCTCGCGGTGACGATCTACGCCGCGAACTACACCGTGCGCAAGCAGGAATTCATGCACAGTTTCGGCAAGGGCTTTCTGCCGATGGCGGTCGCGGTCGGCGCGGTCGGCGCGTTGCTGCTGCTCGAACCCGACATGGGCGCGTTCATGGTGATCGCCGCCATCGCGATGGGCGTGCTGTTCCTCGGCGGCGTCAACGGCAAGCTGTTCGGCGGGCTGGTGGCGACGGCGGTCGGCACATTCACGTTGCTCGTGTGGGCATCGCCGTGGCGCCGCGAGCGGATCTTCGCTTACCTCGATCCGTGGGACGACCGTTACGCGCAAGGCAAGGCGTACCAGTTGACGCATTCGCTGATCGCGTTCGGACGCGGCGAGTGGTTCGGCGTTGGTCTCGGCGGCAGCGTCGAAAAGCTCAACTATCTTCCGGAAGCGCATACCGACTTCATTCTCGCGGTGATCGGCGAGGAGCTCGGTTTCGTCGGCGTGATCTGCGTGATCTTGCTGTTCTACTGGATCGTGCGCCGCGCGTTCGAAATCGGCCGTCAGGCGCTCGCGCTCGATCGCACGTTCGCCGGTCTGATGGCGAAGGGCGTCGGCATCTGGTTCGGCGCGCAGACCTTCATCAACATGGGCGTGAATCTCGGCCTCCTGCCGACCAAGGGTCTCACGCTGCCGCTCGTCAGCTATGGCGGCTCGGGCATTCTGCTGAACTGCGTTGCGCTGGCTGTTTTGCTGCGCGTGGATTACGAGAACCGGGTGCTCATGCGCGGAGGAAAAGTATGACCGCGCAACGCGACCGCACCTTGATGGTGATGGCGGGCGGCACCGGGGGCCACGTGTTCCCGGGGCTCGCGGTCGCGCACTGGATGCAGGCGCACGGCTGGCGCGTGGTGTGGCTCGGCAATGCGAACGGCATGGAAGCGACGCTCGTGCCGAAGCATGGCATTCCGATGGAATACGTGCGCTTCGGCGGCGTGCGCGGCAAGGGCATCAAAACGAAGCTGATGTTGCCGGTGAATCTGCTGCGCGCATGCTCGCAGAGTCTCGCCGCGCTGCGTCGCGTGAAACCGGACGTCGTGCTCGGCATGGGCGGCTATATCACGTTCCCGGCGGGCATCATGACGAAGCTCGCGGGCTGCCCGCTCGTGCTGCACGAACAGAATTCGATCGCGGGACTCGCGAACAAGGTGCTCGCGCATCTCGCGAAACGCGTGCTCGTTGCGTTCCCCAATGCTCTGCCGAATGCCGAATGGACCGGCAATCCGATTCGCGCGGAACTAACGAGCGCGTTGCCACCCAAAGTACGCTACGCCGCGCGTTCCGGGCGTCTGAATGTGCTCGTCGTCGGCGGCAGTCTCGGCGCGGCCGCTTTGAACGAAACCGTGCCGAAGGCGCTCGCGATGCTCTCTCCGGAAGAGCGTCCGCGCATCGTTCATCAGGCGGGCGCGAAGCATATCGAAGCACTGGAAGCGAACTACGCAGCGGCGGGTCTCACACGCGGTGAAGACCTGCAACTCGTGCCGTTCATCGAGGACATGGCGGGAGCGTACGCATCGGCGGATCTCGTCATCTGCCGCTCGGGCGCGATGACGGTGTCGGAGATCGCCGCGGTCGGCGTGGCCGCGCTCTTCGTGCCGTTCCCGTTCGCCGTCGACGATCACCAGACGACCAACGGCGCCTTTCTCGCGAAGAACGGCGCGGCTGAATTGATACAACAACGCGATTTGTCGGCGCAGAAGCTCGCCGACTGGCTACGCGCACAGTCGCGTGCATCGCTCGAGCAAATGGCCGAGCGCTCGCGCGCACTCGCGAAACCGGACGCGACCGAGAAGGTCGCGAGCATATGCGCCGACGTGGCCGGCGCGCGTGTGAACGCGCAAGCTCGGGAGGCACATTAAATGAAACATATCGTCAAGCATATTCACTTCGTCGGGATCGGCGGCGCAGGCATGAGCGGCATCGCCGAGGTGCTGCTCAATCTCGGCTATCACGTGAGCGGTTCGGATCTCGCGAACGGCGCCGTGACCGAGCGGCTGCGTGCGCTCGGCGCGCGCGTCGAGATCGGTCATCACGAGCAGAACATCGAAGGCGCGAATGCGGTTGTCGTGTCGACGGCCGTGCGTTCCGACAATCCCGAAGTGCTCGCCGCGCGTCATCGTCGTGTGCCGATCGTGCCGCGCGCCGTGATGCTCGCGGAACTGATGCGTCTGAAGCAAGGCATCGCGATCGCCGGCACGCACGGCAAGACCACGACGACTTCGCTCGTCGCGAGCGTGCTCGCCGCTGGCGGACTCGATCCGACCTTCGTGATCGGCGGCCGCCTGAACAGCGCGGGCGCGAACGCGCGTCTCGGCACGGGCGATTTCATCGTCGCGGAAGCGGATGAATCGGACGCATCGTTCCTGAATCTCTTCCCGGTGATCGAAGTCATCACGAACATCGACGCCGATCACATGGACACCTACGGCCACGACTTCGCGCGGCTGAAGCAGGCGTTCATCGAGTTCACGCATCGTCTGCCGTTCTATGGCATCGCGGTGTTGTGCGTCGACGATCCGAACGTGCGCGAGATCCTGCCGTTCGTATCGAAGCCGATCATCCGCTACGGCCTGGGCGCGGAAGCGGAAGTGCGCGCGGTGAACGTCGAGGCACGCGATGGCCGCATGCATTTCACGACGCTGCGCGCGGATGCGCCGTCGCTCGACATCGTGCTGAACCTTCCGGGCACGCACAACGTGCAGAACGCGCTCGCGGCCATTGCAATCGCGACTGAACTCGAAGTCGCCGATGCCGATATCCAGCGTGCGCTCGCCGAATTCAACGGCGTGGGCCGGCGCTTCCAGCGTTACGGCGAAGTCAACGCGAGCACCGGCGAAGGCGCGTACACGCTGATCGACGACTACGGTCATCACCCGGTCGAAATGGCCGCGACGATCGCGGCGGCGCGCGGCGCATTTCCCGATCGCCGTCTCGTTCTCGCGTTCCAGCCGCATCGCTATACGCGCACGCGCGATTGCTTCGAGGATTTCGTGAGAGTGCTGTCCACCGTCGATGCGCTCGTGCTCACCGATGTCTACGCGGCAGGCGAAGCGCCCATCGTCGCGGCGGACGGCCGGGCATTGGCGCGTGCGATTCGCGTCGCGGGCAAGGTGGAGCCGGTGTTCGTCGAAACGATCGACGAAGTGCCCGACGCGGTGACGACGATCGCGCGCAACGGCGATGTGGTGATCACGATGGGCGCGGGTTCCATCGGCGGTGTGTGCGGAAAGCTGGCGAATGGCCAGAACTGAAATGACAGACGTAACGATCAATCAAGTGAATCAAATCGATCCGGCCGTGTTCGGCAAAGTCGCGGTGCTGCTCGGTGGAAATTCCGCCGAACGCGAGGTTTCGCTCAATTCAGGGCGCCTCGTGCTCGAAGGTCTGCGCGACGCGGGCATCGACGCGCATCCGTTCGATCCGGCCCGGCATCCGCTTTCGGATCTGAAGGCGCAGGGCTTCGTGCGCGCGTTCATCGCGCTGCATGGCGGCTATGGCGAAAACGGGCAACTGCAAGGCGCGCTGGATTTCTACGGCATCCGTTACACGGGCAGCGGCGTGCTCGGCTCGGCGCTCGGCATGGACAAGCTGCGCACGAAGCTCGTGTGGCAGCAGACCGGAATTCCGACGCCGCCGTTCGAAACCGTGTTCCGTGGCGAAGACTACGCCGCGCGTGCGCAGGACATCATCGCGAAGCTCGGGCTGCCGCTCTTCGTGAAGCCGGCGAGCGAAGGATCGAGTGTCGCGGTCATCAAGGTGAAGAGCGCGGAAACGCTCGTGCCCGCGCTCGCCGAAGCGGCGAACTTCGACAAGATCGTGATCGTCGAGAAGAGCATCGAAGGCGGCGGCGAGTTCACGTGCTGCATCGCGGGCGACCTCGATCTGCCGGTCATCAAGATCGTGCCAGCGGGCGAGTTCTACGACTATCACGCGAAGTACGTCGCCGACGACACGCAGTACCTGATTCCGTGCGGCCTGACCGAAGCCGAAGAAGCGCGCATGAAGCAACTGACCAAGCGCGCGTTCGAGATTCTCGGCTGCACCGACTGGGGCCGCGCCGACTTCATGCTCGACTCGGACGGCAACCCGTATTTCCTCGAAGTGAACACGGCGCCCGGCATGACCGACCACTCGCTGCCGCCGAAGGCCGCGCGCGCGGTCGGCATCAGCTACAAGGATCTCGTCGTGAAGGTGCTGTCGCTCACGCTGAAGAATTAGGTCGATCACACACAGGACACGAAGAAGCGAAACCATGTGGAACAACGTTCGCCAACTCAACCTCGCCGCCAATGCGCTGCACGTCGTGCTCGTGCTGCTGCTTCTGGGCGCCGCGGGTTACTGGGCGATCCAGCGTCCCGAGTTTCGCCTGCGCGAAATTCAGATCGACGGAGACACCACGCACGTCAGTTCGCCGGTCGTGCGCGCGAGCGTGGTCGGTCATCTGAAGGGCAACTTCTTTACCGTCGATCTCGATGCGGCGCGCGCCGCGTTCGAGCAGGTGCCGTGGGTGCGCCACGCGAGCGTGCGGCGCGTGTGGCCGAACGCGCTCGCGGTGACGCTGGAGGAATACAAGCCGCTCGGCACGTGGGGCAACGATCAGCTGGTGAGCGTCGACGGCGATCTCTTCACGGCGAATCAGGGCGAACTCGACGACGATCTGCCGGCGTTCGACGGTCCCGAGGGCACGGCGAAGGAAGTGGTCGCGCGGTATCGCGATTTTCAGAAGTGGTTCGCGCCGCTGGACGCGAAGCCGGAGGAAGTGACGCTGTCGCCGCGTTTCGCGTGGACGGTCAAGCTCTCGAACGGCACGCAGATCGAACTCGGCCGCGAGCGCAACCCGGACACGCTGAATGACCGTTGCAAGCGTTTCGTCGCGTCGTGGACGTCCGTTACGGGACGATGGGGGAAAGACATCGAATATGCGGATTTGCGGTACCCGAACGGCTTCGCCATACGAGCCGCGAACATGCGCTTCATCAACGACACCGATAAGGCCAAGAAGTAAGCAGACATCACAGGCATGAGCACGCTATGAGCAAAGACTACAAAGACCTGCTGGTTTCCCTCGACATCGGAACGTCGAAGGTGGTCGCGATCGTCGCCGAATTGAAGGGCGAAGGCCACTACGAGGTGATCGGACTCGGTCAGAGCGACTCGAAGGGGTTGAAGAAGGGCGTCGTGGTCAACATCGAGGCCACGGTGCAGTCCATCCAGCGCGCGCTGGAAGAGGCCGAACTAATGGCCGATTGCAAGATCACGAACGTCTTCACCGGGATCGCGGGCAGCCATATCCGCAGCTTCAATTCGAGCGGCATGGTCGCGATCAAGGACAAGGAAGTCACGCAGGCAGACGTCGCGCGCGTGATCGAGACGGCCAAGGCGATCAACATCCCGACCGATCAGCAGGTGCTGCACATCCTGACGCAGGAATTCATCATCGACGGTCAGGAAGACGTGCGCGAGCCGATCGGCATGAGCGGCATCCGCCTCGAAGTGAAGGTGCACATCGTGACGGGCGCGGTGAGCGCGGCGCAGAACATCGTGAAGTGCGTGCGCCGCTGCGGGCTCGAAGTGAACGACCTGATCCTGCAACCGCTGGCGTCGTCGCTAGCGGTGCTGACCGAGGACGAGAAAGAGCTCGGCGTGGTGCTGGTCGATATCGGCGGCGGCACGACCGACATCGCCATCTTCAGCGAAGGCGCGATCCGTCATACGGCGGTGATTCCGATCGCCGGCGACCAGATCACGAGCGACGTCGCGATGGCGCTGCGCACGCCGACGCCCGACGCGGAAGACATCAAGGTGAGCTACGGCATCGCGAAGCAGGCGCTCGCCGATCCGGACGAAATGATCGAAGTGCCGGGCCTCGGCGAGCGCGGTCCGCGCACGCTGTCGCGCCAGGCGTTGGCGGCGGTCGTGGAGCCGCGCGTCGAAGAGCTGTTCTCGCTGGTGCAGCAGGTCGTGCGCGAGTCGGGCTACGAAGAGCTGCTGTCGAGCGGCGTCGTGCTGACCGGCGGCGCGGCGATGATGCCCGGCATGGTCGAGCTCGGCGAAGACATCTTTTTGAAGCCGGTGCGCATCGGCGTGCCGGAATACGCGGGCGGTCTCGCCGACGTGGTGCGCAATCCGCGCTACTCGACGGCGATGGGCCTGCTCGCCGAAGGACGCTCGCAACGCATGCGCGGCCGCAAGGTCGCAGTGCAAAACGGTTCGATGGGACAAGTGTTCTCGCGGATGAAGGACTGGTTCCTCGGAAACTTTTAAGCAACAGGCAATAAAAAGAATTACGCGCTGGTACCGGCGGCTGGCGCGCGACGAAAGGTTGCCCGATCTTTCATCGAATAACGCCGATCTTCATTCTTGACGGAGGCAACATGGATTTCGAAATGCTGGAAACGGAAACCAACGGAACGATCATCAAGGTCGTGGGCGTTGGTGGTGCTGGCGGCAACGCGGTTCAGCACATGATCAACCGTGGTGTGCAGGGCGTCGACTTCATCGTGATGAACACCGACGCTCAGGCGCTCGCGCGTTCCCGCGCGCCGGCAGTTCTGCAACTCGGCATGACCGGTCTCGGCGCAGGCGCGAAACCGGATAAGGGCAAGGAAGCCGCGGAAGACGCGCGCGAGCGCATCGCCGATGCACTGCGCGGCGCGCACATGGTGTTCATCACCGCGGGCATGGGCGGCGGCACGGGCACGGGCGCGGCGCCGGTGGTCGCGCAGATCGCCAAGGAAATGGGCATTCTGACCGTCGGCGTGGTGAGCAAGCCGTTCGAGTTCGAAGGCGGCCGCCGCATGCGCGTCGCGGAAGCCGGCTCGCAGCAACTGGAGGATCACGTCGACTCGCTGATCGTCGTGCTCAACGACAAGCTGTTCGAGGTGATGGGCGATGACGCCGAGATGGACAAGTGCTTCCAGTGCGCGGACGACGTGCTGAACAACGCAGTGGCCGGGATCGCGGAAATAATCAACGTCGATGGTCTCGTGAACGTCGACTTCGAAGACGTGAAAACGGTGATGGGCGAGCAGGGCAAAGCGATGATGGGCACGGCGACGGTCGCCGGCGTCGATCGTGCGCGTCTCGCCGCCGAGCAGGCTGTCGCAAGCCCGCTGCTGGAAGGCGTGGATCTGTCGGGCGCGCGTGGCGTGCTGGTGAACATCACGTCGAGCCGTTCGCTGCGTCTGTCGGAAACGCGTGAAGTGATGAACACCATCAAGAGCTACGCAGCCGATGACGCAACCGTGATCTTTGGTGCCGTGTACGACGACGCAATGGGCGATGCACTGCGCGTGACGGTGGTGGCGACTGGTCTGGGCCGCGCGGCGAAGAAGCAGCAGCAAGCGCCGATGACCCTCCTGCGCACGGGCACCGACAACCAGCCGATCGCGCACGGCCATCAGGCCGCGCACAACACGTATGGCGCGCAGCATGGGCAATCGACGACGGATTACGGTCAGCTCGACACCCCGGCCGTGTGGCGTTCGACGCGCGAAACTGCGGCATCGCACGTGCAGGCGCTGCAGGAAAAGGGCGTCGACACGTATGACATTCCGGCGTTCCTGCGCAAGCAAGCTGACTGAGCAGGCGCACGTTATTTGCTGCCGAGTGAGGTATGACGACGCGGCACACCGCGTGCACGCGCTGAACATGTCGTGCGGATGATGCAGGCTTCGCGTGGGGCGACTGTCCAAGGCCGCGTCCTGGATGCACAATGGACGCCGGGCCGTGGCCAGCCGACCCCCACGATTCTGCCCCTGACGTCGAGGAAGGCAGATTGAAGCCGAAATCGCCGCAATGATGTTCGGCACGGTTGCGGGACGATGCAATCGCAAGGATGTCCGCGAGCACTGATGAGGGAAGGACCGAGCATGATCAAAGTGGGTGATACGTTGCCCGACGTGCGTCTCTTCGAGTTCATCGAGGAGGCCACCGAGGGCTGCGCCGTGGGACCGAATGCGTTCCCGGTGCGCGAGCGGTGCGCCGGCAAGCGCGTGGTGATCTTCGGATTGCCGGGCGCGTTTACGCCGACATGCTCCGCCAGACACGTGCCTGGCTACGTCGAAGCCGCAGCGGATCTGTCCGCCGCGGGAATCGACGAAATCTGGTGCGTTTCCGTCAACGACGCGTTCGTCATGAGCGCGTGGGGACGCGATCTTCAAGCCTCGGGCAAGGTGAAGATGATCGCAGACGGCAGTGCGCGTTTCACTCAGGCACTCGGACTGGATCAGGATTTGTCCGAGCGTGGCATGGGAATTCGTTCCCAGCGCTACGCGATGGTGGTCGACGACGGCGTGGTCAAGACGTTGTCAGTCGAAGCGCCTGGCAAGTTCGAAGTCAGCGACGCTCAAAGCATCCTGGCGACGTTGCGCTGAGTGCAGCGGCGCGGCGTTGCCTTCGCGCAACGCCTGAAACGCCCTCGCACTGAGTCGCAGCTTGGGGCCGATGACCGGAAATGCCTCCATTCCGGGCATCGGCCCGTTCTACTTCATAATCGGGCCGCCGCGACGTAACACAGGGAAACAGTTGATACCTCCTGGATCAGGACGACGCGCGACGAATGGAGTATACTTGTGGCTATTAGAATTTAACGCACGATTGATTCTCTTTATAGGGAACATAAATCGGAAAGAACATCATGTTGAAGCAGCGAACAATCAAGACCGTCGTCAAAACCGTGGGGATCGGGCTCCATTCCGGTAGCAAGGTCAATCTGACTCTGCGCCCCGCACCCATTGGCACGGGCATCGTATTTTCGCGCGTCGACCTGCCCGAACCCGTCGACATTCCGGCGTCCGCAATGGCGATCGGTGATACCCGTCTCGCGTCCGTGTTGCAGAAGGACGGCGCGCGCGTGTCGACCATCGAGCACTTGATGTCGGCGTGTGCGGGTCTCGGCATCGACAACCTGTACGTCGACGTGACCGCCGAAGAAATCCCGATCATGGACGGCAGCGCGGCTTCGTTCGTGTTTCTCATCCAGTCGGCGGGTATCGAAGAGCAGAACGCGCCGAAGCAGTTCATCAAGGTGACGAAGCCCGTCGAAGTGCGCGACGGCGACAAGTTCGCGCGTCTCGAACCGTATTTCGGTTTCAAGCTGAGCTTTACTATCGATTTCCGCCATCCGGCCGTCGACAAAACCGGCCAGGCGCTGGAAGTGGATTTCGCGACGACTTCCTACGTGCGCGAGATTGCCCGCGCCCGCACGTTCGGCTTCGCGCACGAAGTCGAGATGATGCGCGAACTCGGACTCGCCCGCGGCGGCAGCATGGACAACGCGATCGTGCTGGACGAATACCGCATCCTGAACAATGACGGCCTGCGTTACGACGACGAGTTCGTGAAGCACAAGATGCTCGACGCGATCGGCGACCTTTACGTGGTCGGCCATCCGTTGCTGGCGTCGTACAAGGCGTACAAGGGCGGCCACGCGATGAACAACATGCTGCTGCGTGAATTGCTCGCGCACGAAGATGCGTACGAAATCGTCACGTTCGAGGACACGCAAAAGGCGCCGCGCGGTTTCGGATTCGATACGCAGACGGCATTCGCCTGATTTAACGCAATTATTCGGCAGTCAGAGATGAGCGGCAGCGAAAGCGCCGCTCATTTTTTTTGCGCGCGCCCCTGATGACGCGACGCCATTCGCGCGAGCGCTTCCTGCAGCGGCGACGGTTCCAGCGATTCGGCCAGTTCCTGTAGCGCGGAAGCGCCCGCCGGCGACATGCGCGCCTGCTTGGGCGGCACGGGTTCTTTCATCGATTGAGGTCGCACGCGAATCTTCAGCGCGTTGACGGCCCAGCCGCGCTGCTGAAGATCCGAAAGCAGACGCGGCTCCAGATGCCGCAAACGCGCGGCGAGCGCGTTATGCGCCGCAAAGAGCGCGAGTACGCCGTCCTTGATGAATCCCGGTTCCACGTTCGACGCCAGATAATCCGGCAGGAGCGAGCTCAAATCGCGCTGCAGCGCCGCCACTTGCTCGACGCCGGCACGCAGCGCGCGAAACGCATCGGTGCGATCGAGCACGTCGGCGACGGCTTGCGGCCTGCGTGGATCGAAACGCGACCTTGAATTTGTAGAAAAGCGGCTCATTTTTGCTTAGGCGGACGCCCGATGGAACGTCTCGATTGTACGCGAGGAGAGCCGTAGTTCCTGCTCGTTGGCCGTTTCGGCCGATGTTTGCCGAAAAGCTTTCAACCCGTTGACTGTCGCGTCACGCCGACGCCCGCGCGGGCACGCCAACGCAAGGTCTGCCAAACTCGCGTGCTAAAATTCCCGATTCGAATTTCACCTTATGGACTTAAGTCGCCGAGGTTCTCCGAGCCCGGACGCAGCTTGCACATGCGCCCGTCCGAAGCCGCGACGCAGACACTGATCCGATGACGACCGGTTTCCTTCAGAAGATTTTTGGCAGCCGCAATCAGCGGCTGGTCAAGCAGTATCAAAAGACCGTTGTGGCGATCAATGCCCTTGAGCCGACCGTCGAGAAGTACTCGGACGACCAGCTGCGCGCCAAGACCGACGAGTTCCGCCAACGTGTCGCGGGCGGTGAATCGCTCGACGTGATCCTGCCCGAGGCGTTCGCCGTCTGCCGCGAAGCAAGCAAGCGCATCCTGAAGATGCGCCACTTCGACGTCCAGCTTATCGGCGGCATGGTCCTGCACTACGGCAAGATCGCCGAAATGCGCACCGGCGAGGGCAAGACGCTCGTCGCGACGCTCGCCGCGTATCTGAACGCGCTGTCGGGCCGCGGCGTGCACGTCGTCACGGTGAACGACTACCTCGCCCAGCGCGACGCCGAATGGATGGCGCGTCTCTACAACTTCCTCGGGCTCTCGTGCGGCGTGAATCTGTCGCAGATGGAGCACTCGGAGAAGCAGGAAGCGTACGCGGCGGACATCACCTACGGCACGAACAACGAGTTCGGCTTCGACTATCTGCGCGACAACATGGTCTATGAGACCACCGCGCGCGTGCAGCGGCCGCTCAATTTCGCGATCGTCGACGAAGTGGACTCGATCCTCATCGACGAGGCGCGTACGCCGCTCATCATCTCCGGTCAGGCCGAAGATCACACCGACCTCTACGTGCGCATGAACGCGCTGCCGCCGCTGCTCGAACAGCAGATCGGCGAGGAAAAGGCGGACGGCACGGGCGTCGAGAAGCCGGGCGACTATACGCTCGACGAAAAGGCGCGCCAGGTGTTCCTGACTGAATCGGGCCACGAGAAGGCCGAGCGCCTGCTCGCCGAGTGGGGCCTGATCGGCGAAGGCGAGAGTCTCTACGCGCCGCAGAACATCACGCTGATGCACCACATCTATGCCGCGTTGCGCGCGCATACGCTCTTCCTGCGCGATCAGCACTACGTGGTGCAGAACGGCGAAGTCGTGATCGTCGACGAATTCACGGGCCGCATGATGAACGGCCGGCGCTGGTCGGATGGTCTGCATCAGGCCGTCGAAGCGAAGGAACACGTCCAGATTCAGGCCGAGAACCAGACGCTCGCGTCCATCACGCTGCAGAACTACTTCCGCATGTACGCGAAGCTGTCCGGCATGACCGGCACCGCGGACACGGAAGCGTATGAATTCAACGAGATCTACGGTCTCGAAACGGTCGTGATCCCGACCAACCGTCCGCCGAAGCGCGTCGACAAGCAGGATCAGATCTACAAGACGTCGAAGGAACGCTATGACGCGGTGATTCGCGACATCCGCGATTGCGTCGAGCGCGGTCAGCCGACGCTCGTCGGCACGACGTCGATCGAAGCGTCCGAGCTGCTGTCCAGCCTGCTCGGCCAGGCGGGCGTGAAGCACGAAGTGCTCAACGCGAAGCAGCACGCGCGCGAAGCGGCGATCGTCGCGGAAGCGGGCCGTCCGGGCGTCGTCACGATCGCGACGAACATGGCCGGCCGCGGCACGGACATCGTGCTCGGCGGCAACGTCGAGAAGCAGGCGTCGTTCATCGAGGCGGATCTTTCGATTCCCGAGGACGAGAAAGCCACGCGCATCCAGAAACTGCACGACGAATGGCAGACGCTGCACGATCACGTGAAGGCGGCGGGCGGTCTGCATATCATCGGCACCGAGCGTCACGAGTCGCGCCGTATCGACAACCAGTTGCGCGGCCGCGCGGGCCGTCAGGGCGATCCGGGTTCGTCGCGCTTTTATCTGTCGCTGGATGATCCGCTCCTGCGCATTTTCGCGGGCGACCGCGTGCGCGCGATCATGGATCGCCTGAAGATGCCGGAAGGCGAGCCGATCGAAGCGGGCATGGTCACGCGTTCGATCGAAGGCGCGCAGCGCAAGGTCGAAGCGCGCAACTTCGATATCCGCAAGCAACTGCTCGAATACGACGACGTCGCCAACGATCAGCGCAAGGTGATCTACCAGCAGCGCAACGAACTGCTCGAAGCGAACGACGTGCAGGAGACCATCGCCGCGATGCGCCAGAGCGTGATCAGCGACGTCGTGCGCACGTTCGTGCCCGCGGGCAGCATCGAAGAGCAGTGGGAAGCGCCGGAACTGGAAGAAGTGCTGCGCAACGACTGGTCGCTCGATCTTGCGGTGCAGGAGATGATCAACGAGTCGAACTCAATCGATGCCGAAGAGATCTGCGAAGCCGTGCTCGCCGCCGCCGACGAAGCGTACGAAGCGAAGGTCACGCTCGTGGGCCGCGAGTCGTTCAGCGCGTTCGAACGCTCGATCATGCTGCAGACGCTCGACAGCCGCTGGCGCGAGCACCTCGCCGCGCTTGATCACCTGCGTCAGGGCATCCATCTGCGCGGCTATGCGCAGAAGAACCCGAAGCAGGAATACAAGCGCGAGGCGTTCGAACTCTTCGCCGCGATGCTCGATGCCGTCAAGCAGGAAGTCACGCGCGTCGTGATGAACGTGCAGATTCAGTCGCCCGAACAACTCGAGGAAGCCGCCGAGCAGTACGAAGAGAAGGGCAGCCATCTCGAGAACGTGTCGTTCACGCACGCGGACTTCAACGCGCCGGCCGCCGAACCGACGCCCGCCACCGCCGCGGCGAGCGCCACGGCACAGATGGTCAGTCAGGCGATGGCCGCCGGCGACGATATCAGCGTCGCGACGCGCCCCTCGGACGACGTGCCGAAGGTCGGCCGCAACGATCCGTGCCCGTGCGGCAGCGGCAAGAAGTACAAAAACTGTCACGGCAAGCTGGCTTAATCGGCTAGTGACAGATGAACAGGCGACGCAGCGATGCGTCGTTTGTCTTTGCAGGTCTCACTTTTCACGGCGCCGGTCTCGCTCAGCGAAAGCGGCGTCAGTCTTTCAAAGCGTGCCGGTTCGAAAACCGGCACTCGCCACCTTCAGCGAGACGCGAACATGGCCGTCAACTTCCCTTCGATCGATCCCGCAGCGCTTCATCCCGTCGCCGGCGTCACGCTTGGCTGGGCCGAGGCGAATATCCGCAAGCCCAATCGCAAGGACGTGCTCGTCATTCGCGTCGATGAAGGCGCGAGCGTCGCGGGCGTGTTCACGCAGAATCGCTTCTGCGCCGCGCCCGTCACCGTGTGCCGCGAGCATCTCGCGGCGGTGGGCAAGGGCGGCAAGGGCATTCGCGCGCTCGTCGTGAACACCGGCAACGCGAACGCTGGTACCGGCGAGCCGGGCATGGCGCACGCGCGCGCGACGTGCGCGGAGCTTGCGCGCCTCGAAGGTCTCGATGCGCAACAGATTCTCCCGTTCTCGACGGGCGTGATTCTCGAGCCGCTGCCGATCGATCGTCTGAAGGCCGGCCTGCCCGCCGCGCTCGCGAATCAACAGGCCGCGCACTGGTTCGACGCCGCGCAAGCCATCATGACGACGGACACGCTGCCGAAGGCGTCGTCGCGTCAGGTGACGATCGATGGTCACGTCGTCACGCTGTCGGGCATCAGCAAGGGCGCGGGCATGATCAAGCCGAACATGGCGACGATGCTCGGCTTCCTCGCTTTCGATGCCAAGGTCGCGCAGCCGGTGCTGGACCAGCTCGTGAAGCATGTCGCGGACCGCTCGTTCAACTGCATCACCATCGACGGCGATACGTCCACCAACGATTCGTTCATCCTGATCGCGTCGGGCAAGTCGAGCCTGCCCGCGATCACGTCGACGGATTCGCCCGCGTACGCCGCACTGCGCGACGCGGTGACCGAAGTCGCGCAGGAACTCGCGCAACTCATCGTGCGCGACGGCGAAGGCGCGACCAAGTTCATGACGATCACGGTCGAAGGCGGCAAGGACGCGGCGGAATGCCGCCAGATCGCGTACGCGATCGGCCATTCGCCGCTCGTGAAGACGGCCTTCTACGCATCCGATCCGAACCTCGGCCGTATTCTCGCGGCGATCGGCTATGCGGGCGTGACGGATCTCGACGTCGGCAAGATCGATCTTTATCTCGATGACGTGCTCGTCGCGAAGGCGGGCGGACGCAATCCCGAGTACAAGGAAGAAGACGGCCAGCGTGTGATGAAGAAAAGCGAAATCGCGATTCGCGTGCTGCTCGGACGCGGCAACGCGAACGCGACGATCTGGACCTGCGACCTCTCGCACGACTACGTGAGCATCAACGCCGACTATCGCTCGTAAAGCGGCGCGCATCGATACGAACATGGACAAGCTCGAACAATTTCTCACGCGCGCCGAAGCCGTGCTGGCGCGCATCGAAGGCATGTTGCCGCCGGCGGCGCCCGATATCGACTGGGAATCCGCGGTGGCGTTTCGCTGGCGCAAGCGTCAGGGGCGCGGTTTCCTGCAACCCGTGCCGGCGATTTCGCAAATCTCGCTCGACGACCTTCGGAACATCGACCGTCAAAAAGGCCTGATACAGCAGAACACGCAGCAGTTCGTGAACAAGCTGCCCGCGAACAATGTTCTGCTGACGGGTGCGCGTGGCACGGGCAAGTCGTCGCTGATCAAGGCGTGTCTGAACGCTTATTCGAAGGACGGTCTGCGTCTCATCGAAGTCGACAAGGACGATCTGCACGATCTCGGCGATATCGTCGATCTGATCTCGACGCGGCCCGAGCGCTTCCTCGTGTTCTGCGACGACCTTTCCTTCGAGGAAGGCGAGTCGGGCTACAAGGCGCTGAAGGTTGCGCTCGATGGTTCGGTCGCGGCGCAATCGGACAATGTGCTGATTTACGCGACGTCGAACCGCCGTCATTTGCTGCCCGAATACATGAGCGACAACGAGACGTACAAGCACACGTCCGATGGCGAGATTCACCCCGGCGAAGTGGTCGAGGAAAAGATCTCGCTCTCCGAACGATTCGGCCTCTGGGTCAGCTTCTATCCGTTCAAGCAGGACGACTATCTGTCGATCGTCGGGCATTGGCTGAAGCACTTCGGTTGCGACGATGCGGAAGTCGAAAGCGCACGCGGCGATGCGCTCGTATGGGCGCTGGAACGCGGATCGCGGTCGGGGCGCGTCGCGTGGCAATTCGCGCGCGACTGGTCGGGACGCAAGCAATGACCGAATCGCAGACCGACATCGCGCCCGATGGCCGCAAGGTGACGGAAGTGGCCGTCGGCGTGATGGTGCAGCACGACGGGCGCTATCTGCTCGCGCAGCGGCCCGCCGGCAAACCGTACGAGGGTTACTGGGAGTTTCCCGGCGGCAAGCTCGAGCCGGGCGAGAGCATCGAGGCGGCGCTCGGGCGCGAATTGCACGAGGAACTGGGCATCGACGTCACCGCGTGTCAGCTCTGGCGCACGCTCGAACACGATTACCCGCACGCGTACGTGCGTCTCTTTTTCTGCAAGGTGACAGACTGGAAGGGCACGCCGCTCGGGCGTGAAGGTCAGGCGATTGCCTGGCAGACGCTTCCCGTCGACGTCGCTCCGCTGCTGCCCGCGGCGATTCCGATCCTCGAATGGCTCGAAGAGGAAGAGCGCGAATAAGCGCGAGTGAAGGTCAGTTCAGGCCGCCGTGTGAATCGTCGTCCGGCGGCGTTTCCTGTGAATTACCCGAAATCTTGTACTTCTCGGCCGCCCACGCGCCGAGATCGATTTGCTTGCAGCGTTCGGAGCAGAACGGGCGAAAGCGGTTTTCCGGAACCCAGCGGACATCCTTGCTGCAGGTCGGGCATTTGACGACAGTGGTCATGACGGTAAGACGTGGCGAATCGCGCCGGCGTTGATCAACATCTGATCCATATTGGGCCGGCCGATTCTATTCAAAGGCTGCAAAGCGTCAGATGAAACGGGACGTCCACATCGACGGCGCGCGGCTTCAGATCGCCGTCCTGAACCGTGAAGCGTACCCACAGCATGTACTTGTTCGCGCTCGCTTCGGGAATCACGCGGGTGTCCGGTGAAACGCGCACTTGCATCAGTTGATAGGTGCGGCCGGACAACATCTGCTGATAGCTGCCCTGCATGGCCATCACTTTCGATGCCTGACCCGATTCACGCGCGAGCCGCAACACGATGGCCGCCGCGTCGCGCAACGCGAGCATCGGCATGACCCATTTCGCGATGTCCTGACGCCGTTCTTCCACCGGCAACTGCTGCCAGGCGTAATACGACGGCAGATCGAACTTGCACGTACCGCCGGGGATGATCGTGCGGCTGCGGATGCTCGCGAGCCATTCGTTGTCGGCGAGATGCTGACCGGTCTTGCCGTGCATGTCGGTGAGGCCGCCGAGCGTCTGCTCGATTTCACCGAGCACGGCTTCGAGCGCTTCCTGTTCGATTCCCGGATTGCCACGGAACGGCGCGAGCGTCTGACGCTGCCGCTCCAGTTCCTTCATGAGGTCGGCCTTGAGATCCGTACGGCCTGCGACTTCGGCGATCTCAAAGAGCGTCGTGAGCGCGACGTGATGTTCTCGCGCGTCTTCCTGAGTCAGAAAAAACGTGAAGCGCTCGAACAGGTCTTCGAGGCGCAGCAGCGTCCGGATTCGCTCGTTGAAGGGATACTCGTAAAGGATCAAGCGCGCTCGCCTCGGCGTGGGTCGGTTGCTTCCATGAGCGGAAGTGAGCACATTCTAATGCCGCATCCTCACCCTAGCAAATCGCGGCATAATCGCTCGCCAAACTGCTTGTTTCGGCGCAAATCAGGGAACTTTCCGACGATTTGGGCAACTCAGGCGATCAAGCCTTTTCATGCGGATGACAGCGACAGATAACGCGCGTGCAGCGCGTCGACTTGCTGCGCGAGGGCGTCGTGCGTGGCGGTTTCGTCGTTGATGACGATATCGTCCGCTGCCGCGAGTCGCGCTTCGCGAGCCGCCTGCTTCGCGATGATCGCGAGCACCTGTTCGCGCGTGAAACCGTTGCGCCGCATGACGCGGGCGATCTGCGTTTCGACAGGGCAATCCACCACGAGCACGCGTGACACGCGCGCGGCCCATTCGCCCGACTCGACCAGCAACGGCACGACCACGATGTGATATGCGCCTTGCGCCGCAAGTCTTTGGCGCTCCGTTTCGGCGCGAATCAACGGATGCACGATGCGTTCGAGGCGCGCTTTCGCAGTGTCGTCGGCGAAGACTAGCGCGCGCATCTTCGCGCGATCGAGCGAGCCGTCCGCCGCGATGAAATCGTCGCCGAATTCGCTTGCGATGAGCGGCATCGCGACGCCGCCCGGCGCGGTGATCCGGTGCGCGATCAGATCGGTGTCGATCAGCGGCACGCCGCGCGCCGCGAACAGATCCGCGACCGTGCTTTTGCCGCTGCCGATGCCGCCGGTGAGACCAATGCTGAACATCCGTTGCTCCCTTCGATCATCCCAACAAAGAATAGAGCGGTGTGCCGACGAAGAGCGTGATCGCGCCGCCCGCCGCGAGAAACGGCCCGAACGGCAACGGCTCCTCGAAACGCATGCGCTTGCGCCACGTCGCTACGATACCGAACGCCGCGCCCGCGACGGCCGCGATCAGGACCACTTGCGCGAGCGCGGACCAGCCGAGCCACGCGCCGATCGCGGCGAGCAGTTTGAAGTCGCCGTAGCCCATGCCTTCCACGCCGCGCACGAGCTTGAAGAGCCAGTACACGCACCACAGAAAGAGATAGCCGACGATCGCGCCCGTTACGGCGTCGTGCAACGTCGCGAATCCGCTTTCGCCGAAATTCACGATGAGCCCCGCCCACAGCAGCGGCAGCGTCAGCACATCGGGAAGATAGCGCGTGTCGTAGTCGATGAGACCGGCAGTCAGCAAGGTCGCGCACAATCCGAACGCGGCCAGCGCGGGCCAGGTGGGACCGTAGGCGTACAGCGAGAGCGCCGCGAGCGCGCCGCTCGCGAGTTCCACCAGCGGATAGCGCGGGCTCACGCGCGCGCCGCACGCCGAACATCGCCCGCGCAACGCGAGATAACTGATGACGGGAATGTTTTCCCAGGCGCGCAGCACATGCTTGCAATGCGGACACGCGCTGCGCGGCACGGCGAGATTGAAGCGTTCGGGGTACGGATCGGCGGAAGGTTTCGGCGCTTCGGGCATGGCCGAATCGACTTCCGCGCGCCACGCGCGTTCGAGCATGACAGGCAGGCGATGTACGACGACGGTGAGAAAACTGCCGATCACGAGACCGAACACGACGGCGAACCCGTACTGCACGGCGACGGGAAGCGCGGCGAACGCCGCCAGATAGCGGCTCGCGAAGTGCGCGGCGGACGGATCGAACGAAGGCTGCATGATGGACGAACGGTTGCTTTGGCCCGCGATGCTACACCACGTTGCCGAGCTGAATGATAGGAAGATACATCGCGATGACGAGCCCGCCCACGAGCGCGCCCAGCACCGCGATGACGATCGGCTCGCAGAGGCTCGCGAACACGCCGATGCGCTCGTCCACCTGACGATCGGCCAGTGTGGCGAGATCGAGGAGCATCGCATCGAGCGAGCCCGATTCCTCGGCGACCGCGATCGGCTGCACGACGTCTTGCGGAAAGCAGCCGGCGGCGCGCATGGCGACCGCGAGCCGCTCGCCATTGCGCAGCCGCGCGGCGATGTCGACCGTAGCGCGGTCGAAGACGCGATTGCCCGTCGCGTGCGTGAGCGAGTCGAAGGCATCCGACAGCGACGTGCCTGCCGAGAGCAGCGTGCCGAGCGCGCGGCTCCATCGGGCGACAGCGAGGGAGCGCAGCAGCTTGCCCGCGAGCGGCATGCGCAACGCCGCGCGGTCGGAGGACTCGCGGGCATCGGGCGATCGTTTCATCCAGCGCGACACGACGATCACCGCACACGCGCACGCGATGACGAACGGCACGCCGGCATGCGCGACGCCGTCCGACAGCGCGAGCACGAAGCGCGTCGGCGCGGGCAGCGCGGCGCCGAAACCATCGAAGATCGTCTTGAAGGTCGGCACGACGCCGATCAGCAAACCCGCGGTGATCGCGAGCGAAAGCAGCAGCACCATGACCGGATAGGTGAGGGCGGCGCGCAGTCGGGCACGTTGCGATGCGGCGCGCTCGCGATCGTCGGCGAGGCGGGCTAGCACGGCCGGCAGTGCGCCCGCCACTTCGCCGACCGAGACCAACTGGCAGTACAGCGCACCGAACGCCGCGGGATGTTGCGCGAGCGCGGCTGAAAACGACACGCCGCGCGTGATGTCGCGGGCCAGCGCGCGCACGATGCGCGGCAGTCCGCCGCCGGTCGCGCTGCTAGCCAGCAATTCGAGCGCGCCCGCGAGTGGCAGGCCCGCGCGCAGCAGCCCGGCGAGTTGCCGTGTGAAGACGGTGACATCGGCGGTCTTCGCTTTCGGCGGCGGCGCGGCGCCGAGCATTTCGAGTCCGGTGACGATCACGCCTTCCCGACGCAGCGAGGCGCGGGCCGAAAGCGCATCGGCGGCGATGATCTTTCCCTGCTTCGGCCGGCCTTCGGCGTCCATTCCGCGCCAGGCGAACCGCAATTCGAGCGCGTGACTCATCATTCGATCTCCGTTGCTTCGGCTGCCTCGGCGACGCTCGTCACGCCCTCGCGCACGCGGGCGAAGGCTGCATCGCGCAATGACGGCATGCCGCGCGCCTGCGCCGCTCGCGAGATTGCATGCGTCGCCGCGCGCGATACGATCAGTTCGCGTAGTTCATCCGATACCGGCATCACCTGATGCACGCCGACGCGCCCGCGATAGCCGATGCCATGACATGCCGCACAGCCGCGCGCTTCGAACGGATGAAAGCCGTCCGCGAGCGGCAATGCCGATGGCGCGCGGCAAAACTCGCACAGCTTGCGCACGAGCCGTTGCGCGGTCACGAGCCTCAGCGCGGACGCGAGATTGTAGGGCGCCACGCCGATATCGATGAGCCGCGCGATCGCGGCCGGAGCGTCGTTGGTGTGCAAGGTCGAGAGCACGAGGTGTCCCGTCTGCGCGGCCTTCACCGCGACATCGGCGGTTTCAGCGTCGCGAATTTCGCCAACCATGATGACGTCCGGATCCTGACGCATGAACGCGCGCAGCGCCACGGCGAACGTCAGCCCCGCTTTTTCACGCACGCTCACCTGATTGATGCCCGCGAGCTGAATCTCGACGGGATCTTCGACGGAGCACACGTTGCGCGCTTCGGCATTGAGCATCTGAAGGAAGCAGTAGAGCGAAAGAGTCTTGCCGCTGCCGGTCGGTCCGGTCACGAGGACGAGACCATGCGGCGCGCGGATCGCCGATTCGACCGCGCCGCTTTGCGCATCGTCGAGACCGAGCGCGGCGAGCGACAGATCGGGCGGCAGCGCGTCGAGCCGCCGCAGCACGAGCTTTTCGCCGAAGAGAGTCGGCAGCGAGTTGACGCGATAGTCGCCGATCCGCCCGCCCGGAAGCTTGAGACGCAGCCGGCCGTCCTGCGGCACGCGCCGCTCGGCGATGTCCATGCGCGCAAGCACCTTGATGCGCGTGATGAACGCGTCGCGCAAGTGCGGCGGCGGACGCTTCAACACATGCAGCGCGCCATCGACGCGCAGCCGGATGCGCCAGTCGTGCTCCGACGGCTCGACGTGGATATCGGATGCGCCGCGCTCGGCGGCTTCGCGCAAGGTATCGGCGAGCAGCGCGACGGCGGGCGTTTCGTGATCGGATGCGTTGTCGCGTGCGGCCTCGGACGTGCGGGCAGGGCGCGCGAAGGTGTCGAAGGCGTCGCGGGAGGTGGCGGTCATGGGCGTCGGGACTTCGGAGTCGAGATGATCCGATCATCCCGCCCGCGATCGCTCGCGCCCAGTCGTCCGAATGGCTAACGCAGCGCGCGTTTCGGGGGCCCGAGCGGCTTGAAAATCTTGACGGTGCGGATCGCCTGATCGTCGCTGCGCATGACTTCGACGGTCACGTCCGCGATGCGCACCGACACGTCGCCGTCCGGAATATCTTCGAGCGTTTCGAGAATCAGACCGTTGAGCGTCTTCGGGCCGTCCGTCGGCAGCGTCAGATGCAGCCAGCGGTTCAGTTCACGCAGCGGCATGCTGCCCGCGACGATGCACTCGCCATTCTCATCCCAGCCGCCGCGCGAACCGGCGCCGCGCGGAATCGTCGTCGTGAATTCGCCGATCAGTTCCTCGATGATGTCCTCGGGCGTCACGAGCCCCTGCAACTCGCCGTACTCGTCGACCACGATCGCGATGCGATGGCCGCTTTCCTGGAAGTACTGCAGTTGCTGGAACACCGGTGTGCCGGCCGGCACGAAATAAGGCTCGGTGAGCAGTTCGCGCAGCGTATCGCGCTCGAGCTCCTGGTTATGCAGCGCCGACAGCGTCTTGCGCACATGCAGGATGCCGAGCACGCGGTCGATATCGCCCTGAAAGACGACGAGCTTGTTGTGATAGCACGTCTCGAGCTGATGCAGGATCTGCTCGAAGGGCGCGTCGAAATCGAGCGCTTCGATGCGCCGGCGCGGGATCATCACGTCATCGACGGTGATGTTCTCCAGATCGAACAGATTGAGCAGAATGCTGCGGTGCTTGGTCGGCATGAAGCTGCCGGTCTCCAGCACGATGGTGCGCAGTTCTTCGGGCGAAATCCGCTGATCGCGCTTGTTTTTCGTGTTGATGTGGAGCGCGGCGAGAATCGCGTTGGCGAACAGGTTGACGAACCAGATCAGCGGCCGCCCGATGCGCATGAGCGGCGCGAGCACGAGGCTCGCGGGAAGCGCCACTTTCTCCGGATACGTTGCGCCGACGATCTTCGGCGCGATTTCAGCGAACACGATGATCAGAAACGCGATGACGCCCGTCGTGATCGACAGGACGAGGTTGTTATGGCCGAAGGTGCGCAGCGCGATCGATGTCGTGAGCACCGGGATGATCGTGTTGATCAGGTTGTTGCCGATCAGGATCACGGAGAGAAGCTGATCGGTTTTTGCGAGCAGCCCCTGTGTGGTGCGCGCGCGTAGCGACCCCTGGCTCGCCAGATATTTCAAGCGATGGCGATTGAGCGCCATCATCGACGTTTCGGAAATCGAGAAGAAGCCGGAAAGGAAGAGAAGCAGAAAAATGGCGCAAATTTGCGCCCATAAGGGAAGGTTGTCCACGCGGTGATCGAGTAGGGGCGGAGATGGGAGGCAATATAGCAGACGGGGCAGGAAAGCCCGCTCTGGCCGTTCGGCAAGCGTACGCGGTTTCGTTGCCGGAAATAAAAAACCCGCATGGCGGACCATGCGGGTTTTTGCAATTCTGGTCGGGGTGAGAGGATTCGAACCTCCGGCCTCTACGTCCCGAACGCCAGTTTGCCGCCCTACACGGGTTTCATCAGTATATTCGAGTCCTTAAAAATCAGCCACTTGCGTTTCACTGCGCTCGCCTGCGCACCGCTGCGCGCAGGCGGAAATGGCGGCCATTGCCGCAAGATTGCCGCAAGATTTTGACCGCTCCGGTCCAGCGTATCCCGGGTTCCGGCGGTGGGGATTTCAGAACAAAAGAGCCGCTGCCTTCCAGAGCATGCCAGTGCGTGTCCAGGAGAAGGGGTTGAAGGCGTGGCTGGCGGAATTTCGGCATCCGCTCAAGAATGACACGAACAACAGGCCGGGCGAAAAGACGCGCAAGGGTTTGTGTACCGAAAACGAGACGGTGGCCGCACAACTGGTCGATGAACTTAACGACCTCCTGAGAAACGAGGCGCTGTGGTCGCTGGGCGGCCGGGATGAGACCGCCAAGCCCTATGACACACGCGTTGTCGACATTTTCTATAGCGAAATCGAGCCGCGGGTGACCTCGGCGCGGCAATTCTGCGACCGACTGCTGCCGTTGCCAACGAGCGCGGAAGGCTATGCACGTGTCGTCTTGCCTAAACTGAGCCACCGGCGCCTGCGCGAGTTGCCGCAGCCGGTCTGGCTTGGCGCGTATGCGTTGCGCGCTGCGGGCAGCACGTTCGACAGGAAGATGCGGGTTGAAAGGATGTACGAACGGTGGGTGCCGGTACCGGACGCACGCGGCGATACCATGGCCTTCGAGTTCATGGAGGAGGTCAAGTCGCTCCTGACGGTAGCCACCTCGGATGTCTAGAAGGCGGTCGAGGAAGCCACTCCAGCGGTGTAATGCGGTCGAGGGGGCGGCGGCGGGCGTGTCGTCGCCGCTCCCGGCGCGCCATCGTGACCGGCACTGGCACGACGTCCCGATGCGATGGCTGTGGCAACGCTAACGGGTGCGACCGGCATGCCCGTAGGCAAGCGACTTCAGGCGCGTGTCACGTTCGCGGCGCAGTGCGGCAACCAACGTCTCAAAAATCGCTTTAGAAAGCACCCGTGAGATAAACCGCGCTCGCTGAACTTGCCCGTCACCACTCGACGGAAATCGCAAGATGAGCACCGCTGCATTCATGCCACTGAACAAACAGGATGTCGCCCAGATTCTGGGTGTTTCCATCCGAACCGTGGAAAACTTTGTATCGAGGGGGCGGATGCCCGGGCCTGCGCACATTGGTGCCCGCGTCCTCTGGCACCCGGACGTGTTTTACGCATGGCTTGACCAGACGCTGCGAAGCGGGGGCTGGGACGACGACTGCGACGGGGAGCATCGCGAGGAAAACCCCCCCGCTCTGGATGGGACAGGGTCTCCGGCGGTCACCAAGGTTACGAGGTCCGCCCGTTTGCGCCCGAGCATAGCTTCGCGTCTGCAGGCAAGGCAAGCCCGGCTGCTGTCCACTGGCGCGCAGGAGTAGTTGCGACGTGCGGGCCGCGCCGCGCGAACCGTGTCACATCCGCATCGCATGCTATGGCAGCAGGGGCGCGCGCGACAGAGCACTGCGTTCCAGCCTGTAGCGGGAGCCATAACCTGAGATTTTGGGAAGCGTCCGCCGAGACATCTATCGATGGATGCGCTCTGGTTGTTCACATTACGGCACCCGGCTGACTTCGCCGCCGCACGAGCGACGGCCACAGCGGGAGCTGGCCGTCGTTTTCTCGGTTTGGGCAATAGTCAAATCCGGTCCATCGCCCGGCACAAGCGCTCGAAACGGGCGTCAGAGATGCGCTTACTGGGTGTCGCGCTGATGGGCCGCGGAAGAGCGCCAACCCGGGCGTTGTTCAGCCCGGGCGCACCTTGCCGCTTACTATATGCGGCTGTCATCCCAGTCGTCATCGTCACCGGCCCCCTTGTTCAGGTCGCCGAGCGGCGGTCGAGGTTCTCCGTATTCGTCGAGGTTGCCGTATCGGTCCTCATTGTCGGCGTCGTTCTCAGCATCTACGCCTGGCGCTGCTTCATAGACGTCAGCTTTGACCGCTGAATCGGGCTTGCCGCTCTCTTTAGCGAGCAGCGCCACGGCACGCTCGGCCTCGTCCGACAGGTCTCCGTCGTCCACCAGATGGCCCGTATTGTGCAAATTGCAGATTGCACTCACGCGTTCGCGGTACTGGGCGCTGGCGGCGAATGCCTCCGGTGTCAGCTTGGTAGTTTTTTCATCGCCAGGGGCACCTTCGGGTGTGGGGATTTTTGCATCGTCTGATGGTTCTGCCATTTTCTGCTCCTTCAGATGAATCTTTTGGGGCGTGTTGTCGAACAGCCCTCAGGCTGTCCGACACACGAGAAAAGCGAGAAAACTGCGGGGCAGGGGCGTCAGCCGCCCCCACGCCAAACAGCAGCTAGTCGGATTTGTCCGCGCTGGGGGCGCGCCGAAGGTCCTCTTCGTACGCGCTGCGTACCTGCTCCATCAGTTCCCGAGAAAACTCGAGTTCAACAAGCAGAAGGTCCAGCGGAAGGGAGTAGCGCGCCAAGCTGGCCCGCCACAGCCGCCCCCGCCATACGGCTCGCGCGCTGCAAGGATTGCGCGATGCAATGTCCCACAACAAACCCCAACACGTAATCTTCTTTATAACGCGACATTTCACGTGCGTCAGGTGCCTCACCTGCGTCCAGTCCGACCTGGAAACCGACTTCGACCAGCATTTTGGCCTCATTGGATTGTTGGCTCATGGCTACGCGTCCTCCTTGCCCGCGCCGCCGTCACGGGCAGCGTCCGTTTCCATGCGCGCCTTTTCACAGGCGAGCTTGGCTTCAGCCACGGCCACGGCGAGTTCGCGCTCGGCGTTGGGATACTGTTTGGCGACGCGACGGTAGTGCCGCGCTTTTTCCTTGTCGGGCGCGACCTTATTGGAATAGAACCCCTCAGGGTCGTCGCCTTCGCAAACCTCGGAGGGGTCGGAATAATAGTGAGAGAGGTACAGGGCAGCTTTCCAGTAACCACGGTCGGCAGCGCGTTCCAAGATGCGAATGACCTTGCTGACCTGTTTGGGCGAAGCGTCCGAGCCGGCGAGGGTCGCCGCCGCGTCTGCCAGTTCAGCGTAAATCAAATCCACGCAAGGATTGTCATCAAAATCCTCTTCGCTTGCCTCCATGACGAGGTCCCATGCCTGCAGGCGATTTTTGCGGTTCCAGCCAATGGTCAGGAGTCGGGCAAGCCGGGCCTTCGCGAACGGGTCAAAGAGAGAGACTGCGCGAAGGATGCGAAAGCCAATTTCAGCCTTTTCGTCTTCCTTGAGTCGGGCAATGATGTTGCACGCAAGTTCTCCCGCTCTCATGCGAATTCTCTCGGCCCAGGTCGGCGCCGCCCAGTGAACATTCTCGATGATGAGCCGCACCTCTTCCTCGGTCGGAAGACTTGAGGTCTTGCGGCGGAACCCCATCACGAACTCACAATTCCGCTCACAGCCTGTACCGCCGCGCTTTTGAGCAGCGAAGTAGTTTTGGACGTCCAGGTCGGGATTGCGTGCGGAAGGCTGCCACTCTCGAACGAACTGTGCTACGAGGCCCGCGTTCGCCGGGATACCGCGCTTCGTCAAGAACTGTAGCGCTCGCGCATTTTGCTCTATGCGACCAGCGACGAAGCGTTGCTCGTCATCTTCGTCGAGCTGCGACGGGGGCTCTGCGTTTGCCCAAGACGTTCTCATCTCGCGCCACGAATCGAGCGCGCACAGAACAAAGGCGGTGAAATCCTTCGGCGGGATTTTGCCAACCGCGTCGGGAAAAAATTTGAGGAGGAGTTCGTTGCAGCGCTCGGCGGCCCGAGTGGGAACTCTTGAATGTTTGAAATACATCATAGCGACCTCAACGGACGTCAACAGTTAAGCTCCGGCACTTTCGCGCGGGAACCAGAGGAATTCGAGTCATTGATTCCAGACTCGAGTTGCTCGTAGCTGTTGCGTTGCCCGTAGGGCCGAATGGGACGCACGGCGTTGGAACTCCCTGCTACCTTCCACGCCACCCAAAGAGACCGAACAATCCGACGGGGGTCAATGTCGGACGCTTCCGAGTGTTTGGTCTCGGATGCAAATATACGAGACGAGCGTCCGACGGGTCAACAGGTGTTCATGCCCGATACGGCGACGGCTCCACGGAAAATGAGCAACACACGCTGAAAGCATCAACGCCCAGGCAAGGGGCAGGGCTGTTACCCTGCCCCTGAATTACAGCGGTAGTGTCGCCATACCGCCTATCTGCCCTCCTCTCGGATGGCAAGGAGGCGCAGATGCCGGACTATCGTTCTATAGCTGCCTTTGCCCAGTTCGAGCCGCACATTCATCGGCCCCAGCTTCCTTCGCTGCTTTTTCAGCGACACGCAGGCGCGCACGACGTCTGCGGCCGATATGCCCTTTCTGCCTCTCATTGATGACCTCACATGAATGCTCCGGCCGGTTCTGGCCGGACGCAACACGTGTAGTCACCCCTCGAATTTGGTAATGGAAACTGCGTGCATAACCGCCAACGCTGGTCCATCCTGGGCAAGTCTAATCAACTAGGGAGTCCATCTATATGGATGCCGCATCGCTTGACACGAAATCGCCCGGCGTTCGTACCGTCCTGCATTTATCGCCGGCCGTGATAGTCGCAGCACTTCTTTCGGCGCAGAAGGAGGGACTGAGTTTGCGGGAATGGCTTGACCGCGCGGTTGCCGACCGTATTGCCGACGACCATCCCGAGGGCGCGGCGCCTTGGTCGGTACAGTCGGCTGACCTTTTCGCTCATGTCGCAAGCTGCTCGCCCGAACTGCTGCATGGCCGCTGGTCGCTGCTGTTTGAGCGTGTACTGATGGACCGCTCCCTTTGGCGCGAACCGACGATGACAGTCGGCGAAATCGAAGACGGAGAGCCACTGACGGAGCCGTTCATCGTGCCTGCGAGGCTGAGAAAGGCATGGCCGCGGCTGGTAGCGGAGGTTTTCTGTCTGTAGGGGAGCGAGCGCAACGGCGCGAAGGGGTTCGATTCTTTGGCCATGCTCATCTTGAATGCTATCTACCTGCGCGGTACACGCGGTCGAAAAGGCATTGTTGAATACATGCGGATGACGATTCCGGAATTAGCACAGCGGCTTCACGTGAATGAGCGAGACGTGCACGCGATGGTCGAGCAGTTCACCCTGCATTTCGACGAGTACACGTACGTAGCGCGCGCAACGCCACGCTGATGGAGTCGAAGCGGGTGCGGGCCGCGTTTGATGCACATTTAGAGGCCTGCATTGGGATGAACTCGATGAGGAGCTGAGCGTCGCGACGCTCGTTCGGGTGTACGGCGGCAGTGACGAGTCGCTGCTGGAGTCTCGTTTGAAGTCGGTGAACCGTGCGGTCAAGGCCAATCTCGACGACCTGTGATATGCACGTGCCCCGTGACAGATTTCTCACGACTTTTCGCCGGATTGGAGAACTCTTCACAATATTCTGGCCCCAAATTTACTGTACTTTCTGCGAAAAGTGCAGTACCGCGAAAGCCTCGCCATATAAGGCGCAGCGCGGAGGGCATGTGCACGCATACAGCCTGTTTTTCTATACATACCTAGGCGTTCGACAGGAGCGACAGGATGTAAACCTCGGGCTGCATTACGACCGCCTTGTTGTCTCGACACATCATCAGATAACGCCTCCAAAAGCACACGAATAACCGGTTACGAAATTGGTGACTACACGTCTTGTCACGACCGCTGCTTGGTCGATTCACGGCGAGGTCATCAAGATGAGAGGAAGAAAGGGCATCACGGCGGCAGACGTTGTTCGCGCATGCGTCGCTCTTCAAAAGCAAAGACGAAGTTTAGGTCCGAGAAATATTCGCCTTGAAATGGGAAGAGGTAGCTACCGAACAATTCTCAGGCTTCTAAGGACCGTGGCAATACGCCAGCAGGGAGACCTCTGATGCGAATCCGAATACTGCTTTGCATCGGTACCAACTGGACCGATGCACCGACGCGTTCAATTGAGGAAATACAATGAAGCCGCACATCGTAGAGGGAGTTCTTATCAGCGCAGGACGAGTGATGAGCCCGGAAGAGGTCGGCGAAAGCCTTTCGTCGCGTCTAACGCTCCGGGGCCGGGTTGGTGGTTGGTATCTCTGTGGCGATATCCACCGCGAGATGTACGATAAGCTGGTCGAAACCAACGGCGAATGTCAGATGAGCCTCGGCATAGTCGCGACTGGCGGTGGTGGAACGTACGCAATCTTTGGTGTTGACGCCGCAGTCTTCCGACATTTGTTCATCTTGCCCCTGTATGAACCGTCAGTCATAGGCCTGCTTGAATCTCTGCATAGTCAGCCAATTCAGGTCTCCCTAGGACGACAAGACGAGGAGGCTGCGGTACTGATAGGGGCCAGGGTTCCGTGGGAAACCGTGTCGGAGGTGCTGCGACACCGTCAGCAGGGGCATGAGCTTGGTTTGAAGGATATCTTCGAGGGAGGCAAATACGTTCTCGAGCGAGTAAGGGCAATCGAGGTCAAAAAGCCGCTTGATGGCAGGGCATCGCCCGAACGGGCGAGCGTGACGTTTGTGATGCCTAAAGTCACCTTGGTCTCGCGTGAGCAAGGAGCCTGCGCAAATGTCGGTCGTAACGCCGTTCACTGAGCGCAGCGCCTCATAGTATTGGGGAAAATTGATTGATTTGGGGTTCGCGCATGCGAACCCCTTTTTTCGGTCCGCTTCTCAGGCGTATCCAGTGTGCGCAAGGTTGAACTTGGATATCGACGAGCCAGTTCAATGACCGTCTCGCGGCTACTCTGTCACCTGGACCACCGGAGTTTGAGGACGGATTGGTCGACTACATCAGCCGTCATCGAGACGTCCATATCCTGGACGCAGCCGCGAGCCATGTTTTCGTTGCTAGAAAGAGGCAGCCACTCCGACGGAGTGGCTGAAATCAGTCTTTCTATGCTTCTTTTGCTGCTTCGGCGACAGCAACCGGGGCGGCCGTGGGCTTCGCAATCTTCGCTGCCTCAAACGCGATAACCAATAGCGTTCCCGTGGCCTTGCCGTCGCGTGAGAGGTAAAAGTCTGCCTTCAGCTTGCCGGTGACTTTGACGAAGTCACCTTTTGCTAAGCCCGGGTCTGCGTCCTTCATTACGCGCACCGTGTACCACGTCGGGTCCGCGTCGGTGCCGCGTTGACTTTCGCACATCCGGAACTCGAAATATCCTTTCCCTGTCGACTTCGTTTCCTTCCGAGCCGGCGCCGTCGCCACATTTCCAAATGCTTGCATCGTATGTCCTCAATCGATTGAAGATGGGAGCGACCTCCCATCCCTTTATATAGCGACGCCTACAAAGTGCCCTCCGAGGGCGGTGAGCGCAGCGGCGACTTAGGGCGTGGCCATGGACCGAGCGAGGTTGGTCGGTGGTATGGCAGATAATTTTCGCTAAGCCAGCCGGTCAGAGGATGTCTGTTCTTCGCGTCAAGGCGGACTTTGGGCAGCCATGTCGGAATGAGCTGCACGACGACGTGTCCGACGCGCCGATTTTCAATGCCAATGCGACCGTCAGAATGTTGCTGCTCTAGCTCCGCCCAGACCTCAAAGACGCCTTCTTCAATTTCGCGAAACGTCCTGTCGGTCGGTGCGTGCGGTCGGTCCGATGCTTTCACGTGGTCACGGAGGATGGCGAGAGCTCGCTTTAGAATGCGCTCGTTCTTTGACTGAACAACTACGCGCCTCAGTACGTCACCGGTAACGAGCTTGTTTCCAACGTGTCGCGCGAGCGCGGCGAGCGCTGCCTCCCGGTCCGCGCCACGCTTGCTGCGGTCAATCTCATGCCAGGTCACGCCGTCAGGTTCGTAAGAAATGACGTCGGGGCGGAGAACGCGTTTTTTGCTGCCGGCGAGGACCGTGACGAATCCTTGCCGCACGGCGGCACCTTCCGGGCGGTCGTGGTTTAGGTGCTGGAGCGCTTCCGATTCCGTGCGCGACATCAAGCCACGTGCTTCGCACGCGAGCGTGATGAAGTGCATCCACAGGCTATGCTCCGGATTCGACATGTCAGCAACGCGCCGCACGGACGGAGTGGAGTCGACACCGTTTTCGTCAAGCCATCGCGCGCCGGCGACGGTCAGTCCATAGACGTGTTGGAAGCGGTCGGTGCGATAGCGGAGCAGCAATTTCTCTTTTGTCATAGCGCGCATCGCGCGCTGCGCGGCCGACAACGCGGCCTTGTAGGGACGCTCTGGAAAACACGCGATGGCGACGTCAATCGTGCGTATTACGCGAAACCTGTTCGCGAGCGACAAGGCGCGAAAGCGAATGGCGTAGCGGAGCTCATTGGGCGGCACGAGGGCAACCAAGCCGCGGTCGATTTTTCGAGCCGCGGGATTCCGAGTCACATGTCCCGCGGATGCGGCCGGAAGCATCTCAGGGGCGCCGTCGAGTGTCGCAACGGCTGCCGCGTCATGTGACCCATGGTGTGCGCGCTTGGTAGCGCAGGGTACGTGAGACGATGTCGCGGCGTCGTCAACGACGGTATTCGTGGTGACTGCCGCGTGTGTCTGCGCGATACTCATGCTCGTATCGTCGGAGGCAGCGTTTGGTACTTCGTGTGTCGGGCGCATTTCTGTGCTCCAGAAAGTTGGCGTTTGCGATGCCGCTGTTCTGTCGCCTGTCTCGTCGGCGCACATGGTGGCGGTACCTTCTATAGCGACGCTGCGCAACCAGCTTCCATAACACTGCCCACCATGTGCGCCTAATATCCGTTTGTGCGCTCGGCGATTCGTCGCCCGGCCGGGCGAGGGCAGTGGTCAACTGTCTCTTCCCCTCGACCAGCCTTGCGCGCTTGGGGCGCGCAGCACCGATGTATTCGTCGCGACGTCCGTCAAGGCGACGGTTCTTCCCGACCGGCTGCGCCGGTGCGAACCCCGCCGCCGCCCATACCGTTTTTCCGATGCCACACGCTCTTCATGGTCGGCGACACCAACTGTTCTCTCAGCATGCCGTGCTTTCCCGGCTGCCCCGCGCCGCGTAGTCAACTGTCTCGTCGACGCAGCGCAGGGACCCCGCGCCGATACCGTGCGACGCGCTATTGCGCTTGCACCTGTTCACAAGGCCACACATGCGCTGGGCCGGCGGCGGGGTTCGCCCCGCCTTGCCGGTCCCGGTCGCGAGCAACTTTTCTCCCATAACCCTGCACCCAATGCCGCCGTGACCCATACACGCGGCCGCCACTTTCGTCGATGGCCGCGGCTGCACGCCGCGCCGTCCGCCCGCTCGTTCACCGGAACGCGCATGTCCGGCGCCATCAGGCCGGGCGTTTTTGTAGTTGACGCACGAACCGATGCCGAGGGTTCCCTCGCTACGTGACTCGGAGATACGCGTTTCCATGGGAGGCGATGCCCACCGTGCAGGACCGCCACGCGCGCAGGATGCGTTTTAGGCGCACTCCGTGTTACCAACCGGTTGTCACGCGTCGCTATACCGTGCATCCCTAACCCGTGGAAACACGAAATGCACGCAAAGAAACGCAAGAACCTCTTCTCACTGTACCGCTCGCGATATGTCCGTAAGGGCGCCCAAGGCAATCAACACGGTTACTGCACGCAAGAGTTCGTTGGCAGCTTGCCCACTGACGCCCTCGATATTCCTGCCGACCTAGCCGTCAAGTTGTCGCCACAGGAAATTGCGTACGTTGAAAACAAGGTTGTCTTGCCGGCACGGCAAGCCGCTGACGAATCGCGTCGGCTTGCGGAAGAGGAGCGTCGCGCGCGAGAAGGCCGCGAACGTGACCCGCGGTGGCGGCTAGAAGAGGCGCTGAAATTGCTCACGGACGCAGGCAGCCTCGTTTCCGAGGCAGGCCGCGGCATCGACGCAGCGCAGGCTAACGCGCTCGGTGCAGCGCTCGAGAAATTGGCCGTCGCCGGCAGGGTTCAAGGCGACCCGCTTGACGCGGTAGTCGCCGCTATCGCCTCAGCGACTACCGCGGTGAAGGCCGGACATTACGGATGCGCGCCGAGTGGGAAATTCCGTGACACGCCTGTTTACAAGCGCTGGCAGCGTGTCCGTGAAGTTGTCGATTCGGGCAACGACAGCCTGCTCAAGGCGTTGCAGGCAAAGGGATGGGCCACAGTTCGAGGCCAGTAATGACGCTGGCGCCGAGACGGCGCCTGACGTCCGTTTTCTCCGTCATCCCTCCGAGCGGTCGTGGTTGTCGTTTGGAACCTATGCCGCTGGCTCCCGAGTTGTCGCTCGAATCCTGATGGATGTCGGAGACAGGACCTCGACGACCATCGGCGTCATTTGCGGCAGCGTCTGAAATCGTCCACGCAGCGCGGGACCCCCGAATATCCGCGGTGACCCGTTAGCGGTTGCTGTCCGGTTAATCGTACCGAGGATGGGCTGTGCATCGTCACGGAAGAAAATCTCGATGGTGTCTCCATCAGCGCCGAGCAACGCCGACGAGGCAACGCCGCCATTGAAAAAGCCCTGGTTCCAATACGTTGGCTGCAACGCGAATTGGAACGACGCGGTGGGCTCGGGCTCCGACACGCCGGTTTCTAGCTCATCCGTTGATGGCCCAGTCATTGGTCCCCTGTCCGTTATTTCGCGCAGCCGGGTCAAGTCTTCGGGCAGGCGCTGGCCGTTGAAATTCCATTCCGGCGCGAGTTCCGCGATGATGCTGTCTTCGAGACCTGCGGCGAGGTTGAGGTGGAACGCCCCGTAGCGCATCAGTCCATTGTCGGGCAGGACATAAACGTCGACGGCAACGCCGTTCGCAAGCAGTTCGCGGATACGCTTATTGTTGCGGATGTTGGTCGTACTCGTTGGACCCGGTGACAGATAGCCGGCCATGCGTTTTCTGAAAGTCTGTGTTGATTTGCCGACATATTTCACATCCCCGTCGCAAACGAAAGCATAGAGAATGTTTCGCTGTTCACCGTGTTGCCGGACGGTCATGCGAAGCACTCCGTCATTGAGAAACCAGTGGCCGGCCACCTGGAAGCCGACATCGAGCAGTCTGTTCATTGGACTCTTCCAGTGCAGTGCGTGGGGAGACAGTGTATATGTCCAATGCGCGCGGATGAGCACTTTGCGGTGCGACGCAGGTCATCCCGACGCAATGCACACTTGCTGCAACTTTGACGTTCTTCCCGGGGACTGCGAGTTTTCGTATTGTTAGAAGGTCTGTAGCGTTTTGCCGGTATCCAAACCCTTCCTTGCCAATTAAATTTGTCGGTGGCGGTACCGAAAAATCGGGGGTAAATCGGCTAGAGCCTAATGGTTCAGAGGCAGCGGGAAGAGATGACGCCTTGATTGCCGAAGTCTAAAATCACGGCGGCGCGATAAAAAGGCCGCATCGAAGCGGCCATCGGGGAAGAGCATGCAGACGAGACTACAGGCCATCATCGACGAGGCGCGGCCGCGCCGCGCGATGTTCACGACGTTTACCTTCAGCGCCAACTGGTTTGAGTCCTTCTGCCTGCCCTTGCTTAGGGTCTCTGGTTGCCATAAGGTCGACCTCCTCGTCGACTCTCGTGAGGCATGCAAGTCCACGGACGAGACGTCGAGTCTGTATGCAGGGACCTACTATCGCGTCATCCCGGTCCGACAGGCATCGGGCGGATTCTTCCACCCGAAGATTGCCTACCTCGAGCGCGGCTCAGGCGATGACGTTCTCGTGGTCGGTAGCGGGAATCTGACAACGCGCGGACAGAATTCCAACCTCGAAGTGCTTGACTCCGTGAATGCGCTCGAGCACCCGATGGTGTTCGAAGCCTTCGCGGCGTTCGCTGAGGTGTTTGCGCAGACTTCGGGACTGTCCGCCAAGGCCTCCGCCAGCTTAACGTACTACGCGCGGCGTGCGCGCGAAGTCGCAGCCGCTGCGCCTGCTGTCGCCCGCCAGAGCCCAACCGCCTGGCTCATCCACACCCTTAACGCGCCAGCGGGCAACCAGTTTGCGAAACTGGTTCTTGAACAGCTACCTGCTGCAGCCACGCTGACGGTATACGGCCCGTACCTCGACCCGAAGGGAGAGGCGGTATGCAAGCTGGCCGGGCTATGCGGTGTGCCGGAGATTTCCCTGGGTGCGCAGCTTGTGGACAAGGGGTACGTGATTCGGGTCGACTCCATTCACAACCTGCCCCCGGAGACGCGCTTCGTGGTGCCGGTCCTGCCGGAACCCAAGGACCTGAACCGTTTTCCCCACGCAAAAATCTTCGATGTGCGGGCGCCCTCCGGATGCATGGTGATGACGGGTTCGGTCAACGCCACCCTGCAGAGCCTTTTCGGCCTTGAGAACGTCGAGCTTTCGCTCGTGCGCAAGTTCGAGAAGCCGCCATTCGACTGGAAGGCGCTGGAAGGCGACGACCTCGCGAACACCAACTTCGAGGCTTGCGTGTTTAAGTCGCCCGAGCTCGGCCACGCGGCGCCGGCGCTCGACGCGCAATGGCACTCCGATGGCACCATCATGGGCACAGTGTCGCCGTGCCCGGAGGACCATCTGGCCACCCTCGAAGTATGGCGTGATGATGAACTTGAATGTGGCCCCATTGAAGGGGTGCTCATCCAGGAAGACGGCTCGTTTGTCGCGCCTGTCCAGACGCTCGCCGATGAAGAAGGCGCGCGGCGGCTGCGCCTTCAGGCGGGTGACTTCACTGTGACGGGCTGGCTGAACATCGAGGTTGAACTCGACGCAAACCCGGTGGAAAAGGCACTGTCCCGTGCCGGCAGACGTATCCGCCAGGGAGCTCGACCCGATGACAGGGACCTGCTGCCTATCCTCAATTGGATGGCGAGCGTTCTGCACCGCAAGCCGGAGCCTAAGACGAAGCCTGGCGACGAGACAAAAACTGGGTCGAAGAAGGGCGAAGCAACCAAGTTGCAGCCGTCCGAACAGAAGCGCATCGAGCCGCGCGCCGCCAACGAATGGAGTGCCCGGGACGAGCCCGAGCTTGGCGTGCCTCCCCTCACCGCGGAACAGGCCATGGCAGCCGCGTTCAAAAAGCTGACCACACGCATCCTGTCGAATTCGGCGCTCGCAGGCGGTCCTCGTAGCAAGCTTGTCATTGTGGATTCGCAGAAAAAGGAGAGCGGCAAGGACAAACCGGGAGAACCGGAGGAGCAGAAGGCATGGGATGCGATGCTTGAAAAGCTCCCTAAGACGCTCGAAAAAGATGCCACCGCGCCCATCGTATCGGCGGTGGTGGCGCAAGCCGCCGCCGAAGTCCTTGAGGATTACGTCGATATGATGGCAGCCGGAGGTGCATCGGTGCCCGACCAGAGCGCCGAAGAGCCGGCCTATGTCGCGACGGACCCGTATGGGCTTCGCGACTGGCTGGAGCAGTACACCGCCTATGCTTACGACGATGACAACCGAGAGCGATTGCTCTCGGTTTTCTGCACGTTCGCGTGCTGCGCCCTGGACGTCTCCTCCAGACTCGCGACGGGTGCGCTCAAGGAGATGATGCAGTCATTTGCGCTTCGAGAATTGACGCTCGATGATTGGCATACAGCTATCGCCAAAGCGACCCGTAAAGACGACCCATTCGAGTTTGTGCCGGAGCAGGCACGGGGGCGGCTGCGCGCGCACGCGGCAAAAATCGTCGCTGGACTCACAATGCAGGAGGAGCTGGAACAGATGGTCGGCTCCATTTTCGGCGGTGCCCCGACAGTCTCACCGCCCAATCCTCGCTACCAACGTATCCTTGCGTGTCTGCTGGAATTGAAGGCGAAGCCGCCCCCCAAGGGGAAGATTTTCGGCCTGATTCCGCAGCAGCTGCAGACGTCGAAGAAACCGGGCTGCCCGCACTGCAATGGAGAGTCGATACAGGGGGCCAGTGAAGTGAGAGCGCTCGAGACACACCGGGCGACGATTCACTCGACCTGTGGGAAGCCGGTCTTCGCGGGAATCCGTCACGCGAAGCTTCAAGGATTCAAAGTGTCGCGTGACCTGTACATCGACTGGAACAAGTGACATGCACGTCAGCCCTGTCTTTACGACCCGCGCCAAGACGGCGACCATCATCGACCCGCTCGGCCTGCAAAGCGCGAACATGGCCCTGTACCGGACGATGTTCTTTGGCATCAACAATGTTGCAGATTCCATCCGGGTCTACTCGGCCCTGTGCTGGATGGTTCGGCTGGCACGTGAGCGCGCCCTCGCGATACCGCGGGAGAAGGCCGCGGAACGCCGCGAGCTCTGCGCTGGCGCTTTGGAGAAAATTGACCTGCTGCTGGTGTGGTGCAACCGTTCGAAACGAAGCGGCCTGCCGGGCACCGACCGGGAATGGCCCGAAGGTGGTGAGCCCGTCACGTTGAGGCTCGCGGAAATACTCAGCAAGGAGCAGAAGAGAAAGAAAGACGAGACGGGTGAAGTCAACACGGCGCGCGGCGCCTACCTGATGACTGCACCCCAGTACAGGCCGAGCATCATAAACGGCCTGGGTTTCCTCGCGTACGACGTTGATGAAATCAAAGGGTTCTACAGACTGACTCATCCCGGCGGCGCGCTTGCCGACGCCTTTGCCGCGCACCTTGAGCACGAGATTTCCGAGAGTAACGACCCCGGAAGCACGCGACAGCTGGTCAGATGGCTCGAAAACCCGGAAGACCTTCTGATTATGCCGACCCGCGTGCCAGAGCTGTACCCGCTGCTGCGCCTCGATAAGGTGCATGCGAAGGAGCAGGAAGCATTTCTCGGACAGTACTTTCCGTTGCCCGATGCTCAGCCAAATCTGAGCGCGGAATGGAAGGGGCGTCACCAGGGTATTACGCTCGCTTTGCGAGCCATTATTGCCGCAGAGAAGGATGCTGGCGCCCCCAAGGGTTTCGTTCCGGAAGCCATGGTACGGCATGCTATGGGAAGCGGGCTCGCCCCTGACGGCACCAAGGTTGATACCGTCGAGCTTGAGGACGCACTCGGTGTATGGGCAAGCCTCCAGGTCCGGCAGTATCTCAAGCTGGCGCTCGAGACGCTCCTGCGCTTGACCGAGCTCAAGACCCGCAGCCTTATAGGTTCGGGAGCGCGTCGAATCCAGCAAGTGGCTGAAGCCGTTGCTGCCCTGGCGTGTAACGAGGCAAGTGTGCAAGAACCACTGGGCGCCTGGCTTGAGCGATGGAGCGGTCGGCAGGGCGCCGCCGAGACGCTGTACGAAGCCGGTGCCGCCAAGGGTGCGGCTCCAGGCCTCAAGAGCCTCCCAACGCTCTTCGATGAGCTACAGGCCACCTCGAAGCAGAGGATGGACAAAGCGGGAAAAGCCGCCTATCAGGCGCTCGTCGCGCTGACCTATTGCGCGGTCGAGGCGCGCAACTGGGACGGCAAAAAAGCGTATCGTCTGGCCGACGGACGGGACCGCCTTACACCGCACCGGCTTGCCCAGCTGGCGAATCGATACGCCTCCCGCCCGGCCCAAGAGTTCCTTTCAATGATAGTCCGGGACTTCGTCGTCAACCTGCATTTCAGGGTGGTTCGCGAGCGGGCCGAAGCGGAGCCGACCAATCCTCGGGAGCGCTACATTCTCGTCCCCGGCGAGGAGGGCCTTGAGCTCAACTTCGAACGCCAGACAACGTTCAGGCCGCCCATTCTGACGGACCGATTACGCTGCGCGATGCTGCTTCTGACGCAGGCCGGCCTGCTCGAAAAGAACGAAACGGGCGATGGTGCGCTTGCTTTCAAAGTGACACTCGAAGGCCGCCGGCGCGCGGCCGAGTTCCTCGCATCCAGTGTCGTCCGACTCGCCCTCGAGTGACAATCGCGCGTGCTTGACTAGGAAATGGGTTACGGAGCCTCCAGGTCGACCATGGGGCTCGGACGCCCATAGCGGCGTTCTGGGCGGTTTACAAACACCGTTGAATGGAAAGACTTCGCCCAAATTTGTAGCAATTTTTATTTTCCGGCGGCCTGGAAAAACTATTGAATGTTTGCCAGCCGGTTCTATAGACTCGGCCGCCTCAATCACTGGAGGCGCGCCATGTTTAGAGCTACCTTTCTTGCGGAAGAGTGCCTGCTGACTGCCGAGGATGTCCGCCGGCTCATCATCCTGCGCAATCAGTATGACTACCCGAACGCGCACATGCAATTGTCCGCGAATCCGACGCCCTTTCCGCTTGCAAAGGATGTGTGGGCTGCGCCGGTGCTCCCGAATGGTGCTATCACAGACTTTGCGCTGGATGAGTACCACAGGAAACTGCTGAATGACCCAGAGCCCGTCAACAAACTCCTCGGCACGACATCTAAAATCTTCTGGGGCTTTTTCAGCATGAGCCCAGGCCTCGCGCTCGTGCGCACGGAACGCCATCTGCTTGGTTTCAGGTCGAAGCCGGGCACCAGTCTCTCGGCGATAGAAGATGCATTCACGAGGATGGACGCGACCTCCAACATGGGGCAGAAGCTCGCAGCGCTTGACGGCATATGTCAACTCGGTCGTATGCCCTTCGCCAGCAAGGTCGTCACTGGCCGGTATCCCGAGCAAAGCGGGGTGTTGGACACCCAACTTTACAAAGGGCTCTCGCTCTCCCCATGGTCCAGGGGCGCGTCGTTCTTGCACATAGGCAGTGTCAGAGACACCCGCAACCAAGAAGCGTTCCGAGCCTGGTGCGAGGTGCTCAGCAATGTTTCCGCGCAACTGAATGCGGGCATTGATGCGGGGCTTCCCTGGCTCTGGACCGACGCAGACACGGCGAAGCGTCGGTGGCGGCCGGTAGATGTTGAGCGCGCCATCTTCAAGTTCTGCCAGCTTGGAAAGGCCGACCCGCGTCGGCTTGCTCATCTCCTGAATTGCGCTGACGCCTTGTCGCTTTAGGCAACACTACGCGCGACGACATACGAGTGCTTCCGCGCTGGTGTGCTGCTATGCCTTCGCCGGTTCGGGGTGCTCGCAATGGATGCCGATTGTGGTGCCGCTGAGGATGGCGCGTCGCGCTCGGCATCCCGCTTGGGGCAGCCGATGCATCGTGCTGGGTTAGACATTTTCCAAGATTCGATATAAATGCGCCGCTCTACACGTCCCGTTACGTCATCTCTTGGCACGTAACGGCACGTGTTGGCATCGAACGACCCTCGCGTGTCCCGAGAAACCGGTTCTTTGGGACCAACGTGAAACTACTCGACCTGGACGAACTGGCTGCGCTGCTTGGGCGCAGTCCAGAGACGATTAAAAAAGACCTTCAGCGAAACCCCTTGGCGGTGCCACCGCGGCTACACATTCCGGGCACGCGGCTGCTGCGCTGGCGCGAATGCGATGTTGACGCTTGGCTCGCTGAGCATGTCGTGGGAGGCGTATGACCGGCAAACGATTTGCGCCCCATACCTACGCCGCCGCGCTAGTTGACAGCGGCCAATACGCACACGAAGGCGGTATTTTGTTTCGCTGGTCGGGGACACACTGGTCGCCTGTTGATGAAGAGGATGGGGAGCGACACGCGTACAACTGGCTTGTCCGTCACAACATGGAGCACGCGTCGCCCGATAACGCCCGGAAAGCACACCGTGCCGCGATACTTTGGTCTGGGTAGACAGCGTCAAGCGGCACGGCCGGTCAGCGACAACTATTCTGGCCGGTCGACGGGTGTAATTGTCGCTGGCTAGTTCATAGTTGTCGCTTCTCCATC
>NZ_JARUXO010000001.1:2450859-2634180 GCF_031451275.1 Caballeronia sp. LZ029 | reverse complement strand
CCGGTGGCTCATCGTCTACGGCGACTGCGCCGCCCTTCGACTCCTCACCACCGGCCAAAACGATCGTCAACGACCGGCCAAAACAATTGTCGCTGCCCAGGTCTGGGAAACTTCCGGAGACCACAAAGAAAGTCGTCATACCGTGCCTGAATGGCTACGTGCACGCCGCGAAAGAGGGTGTCGCGCTCGCGCCTGCGGACGCGTCGCTCGGGTTGCGGCACGTGCTTGGTTGCGACTATGAAACTGCGGTGTCTCCGCCAGAAAGATTCAACGCATTCGTACAGACAGTTCTGCCAGACCAGACTGTTCGTCAGCGGGTGCAGGAATATATCGGCTACACGCTGACGGCCGACGCGAGATATCAGCGGGCGCAGTTCTGGTTGGGAGGAGGGGCGAACGGCAAAGGCGTGCTCGCGAATATTGTCCAGTCACTGCACGGCAAGCCCGAGGCCGTCCAACTGGACGCGCTCGAGGGCTTCCGGCTGTCAATGCTTGCTGGAGCAAGCCTAATCTACTGCGATGAGGTGCCCCGCGGGAGGATTAACGAGCAACTCCTTAAATCAATGATTGCCGGAGAACGCATCCAGGTTGACCGGAAGTACCGCGACCCTATCAGCATCCATGTTCGTGGCAAGTGGCTGGTTCTCGGCAATCATCTTCCGACTATCACCGACCATTCGGCGGGGTTCTGGAGGCGTTGGGATATTGTTCCTTTCAGCGTCACGATTCCCGCAGCGAAGCAGGACCCGCTTTTGGCCGAGCGCATCATTGCGGAAGAACTATCGGGGGTCCTCGCATGGGCACTAGAGGGACTTGTTCGCCTGCAGACTCGCGGCGCGTTCGACACGGCGGTGCCAGAGGCGATGAGTGGACTGCTGAAAGAAGCGAAGCTCGAGACGAATTCAGTGCAGGCCTGGTTCGATGATTGTGCCATTGCAATCGACGTCGAGCACAACACGACCAAGGAGAATGCATACGACCATTATCGCGACTGGTGCGCGAGGAACGGCCTGTCGGCGATGGCGTCGCCACGCTTCTGGACCCGAGTGCGCGATATTGTGCCAGTGGAAGAGTCGCGACGAAGGCAGGGCAGAATGCAAGTGCGAGTGTGCAACCTTCTTCTACCCGATATCGGCTCTGCAGCAGCCTTGCCGTCGATGAAGCTGGTAAGCGGTGGCGTGTGATATTTCAAGTGCGGTCGCGCACTCGGAACAGGGCGCTTCAGTTTAATACTGACGCGCCCTTTTTATCGGACATCGCAAGGTGATGGTCGGCCTGGAAGGACTGTGCCCGGTGAAGCTGCACCGGGCAGCGGTGATGCCGACCAACGCGTCTCGCTGAGCATTGAAGGCCCACGCATGGGGCGGCCAACATCAGCGCGCCCCGCAGCAGATGTTCTCTGAAATCGAACGTGAGGCGGGCCACGTGTCCCGCTTGGCGCGCGCCCGTCCCGACGCAGTAATGCCTCGGCAGCGATGTGCCGGGTGAGGCGGGGCTGCACAGGAAACTTTCTTTGTAAAGTAATCACCCATGTCGTAGAAATATTTGATGATTGAGGCCTGTCTCACCTGACTCACTCCCGTGGGGCCTTTGCTAGCCAACGTGACTGGCGAGACACGTGCGACCCCATCCCCCGCCTCGATAGAGCGTTGCTTGACACATCTGATACGTGCGCGCTACGCGGAGCGCAGTGCTTCGACAGAGTCGTTGATGTCTGAACGACGCGAGTTACGCGCCATACTTGCGCGCCGCACTGCGGTTGGTCACGAGACGCCTTCGGCATTGCAAACGACTCGGGGAAGGCGAGATAGCCCTACCAAAACGCGTTTCGGTCTGAGCCGCAGCTCAGGTCCGGCATGCTTACGGAAAATCCTCCGCGATGAGCCACCGGTTCGCTCCCGGCACCGCTGTCGCCTGTTCTGCTTGTCTGGCATGACGAAAGCCACGCAGGCTAGACATATGAGCGTTCGGTCGGGGTACCTTCGGAATCGGGGCCTTGATGCGGTGACGTGCTTGCGGCGTCAGCAAGAAGGCGCAGCAGTCGTTGCAAGCGCGCCCGTTGCGTATGCATCAACGCGGGTGTTGCGCGTACCTGCATGACTTGGATTTGCCAGTGAGTCTGACCGAACAATGGATGGGAGGCTTCTAACGATACCGCCGAACTCTTAAAGAATGCAGTGCAGGAATGGTGGAGGAAAGTCTAACTCGATGAGCGATACGTCGTGGAGTAGGTCTGGCGTAACCAGCGAGAGCCTCGATAGGAAGAGCACATGGGAGGGCGTTGCCCTCCCGGAGCAGGAGTGCCCGGCAGTGTGCAGCGGGTTCGAACATTGACTTTTTTATGGGGCCCTTCCATGGGGCGGCAGCCCCTGCCATGCCTTTCTGATTTTCGACCATCCGTGGGTTGGCCCCCTGGCATGGTCGCGAGGCTGTCTTTGCCAGGAGGCAACTTGTGCGTCGTTCTCAGCGCCGTCAAGCCTCCTTTGGATTTCGTCCTATGGTGAGGGTGTCAGTCGAAATCTTCAGCCGTTTGATTCGCCAAACTGCTGTATTGCAAAAAAGGACACCCTTCCTCAAAGGTGGTGGGCATCTGCCGGTCATCCCGTTGAGAGAACCGGGCGCGTCGGCCGTACCGCTTTCTACCCATCATTCGCTGAATCAGTTTATGCGCGACATTTAGATGCTTCGGTTGAGTGGAGATAAAACCGAACGGTACCCAAAGGCCACTGTTGCCTGGAACCGACAAGTGATAGAGCGCTGCCATGAACCCGGTAGGGTAGAGCATCAGTTCAACTCGTCCAGCCATGAGCGGACCCTCATTCAGTCCGGAGCGAGAGAAATGGAGGTCGTTAAGCTGGGGCACTCGGAACCTGCTGATAACCTCGTTTTCTTGCCCTTGCTCGGCACCGGTGAAAAGGCATAAGGTATCCGAAGACCCACCCGCACAAAGGACGTTCGTCAGCTTGGCCACCGAATGAGCGAATGCCTCGCCACGACCCCAAAGTTCATAGTCAGGCACAAGCCACGCAAGAGACGTCAGCAGTTTGCCGTGCCGCCTTCGACCTTCGCGCCTATCCTCAATACGCGTTAGAACGCGCTCGACATTCTCGGGAAGATAGATATTGCCAAATATTGCATCCATCCCTTTAGGGTATTTCAGATTTTGTGTAACGTGTATGTCGGCAAGATAGCCAGCTAGGTCGAACTTTTTTCCTGTCAGATATTGATTCATCAGTTTCAGGTCGAATGCCTCGATGAATTCGTCCAACCCAGGGGCTCCGAGCGAGATAGTGTTCGGAATCGCGGCGGTCACCTGCTCGGTGACGAACTGGCTAAGTTCGGGAGGTGCCGCTCGCTCAAATGCTTCATCTATCCTTCTTTCAACTTGTCCATCTTGGTCAAGATAGAATGAAACGGGGATTGGCAAATAGCTTCGCTTCTTGCTTTCGATGTTCTCTACCGAGTGCACACCATATGATTTTTCGCGGAAGTCGTCGCGCATCGAAGCAATCTCAGGATACCGTTGGCGATAAGCAAGACGTGCGCGTTCCTTGCTACTGCCGAGCGCATCTTCGGCAGCGTCGAGCTTGATAACATTGTCCGAACTCGGCTCACCTGGGACAGAGCGAAGAGGTGTAAAAGAAATGAGGTCGAATGTGACGGTGTCTCTCTTGAGTTCGACTTTGTTAAACCGAGGATAGTCGCCGCCGGCCTCTTCAAATCGTTCTATGGCGAACAGACTGAGTTGCATTTCATCATCGAGCAAGTCGATTAGCCCTTGACGGGATAGAGATTCAACAACCGAAAGAGCCTCGCTGTCAGTGAAGCCAAAATATTCACGAAAAGCTGTCATCGGCACGCGGCCACACACTCGTAGAAGACGAAGAACGAATTCGGTAACTACGGGTAATCGCTCGTCCAACGCAATATATGCATCTACCCGAAACATTTCTATGGGAAGTCCAAATGTGACGCGGTTGAATTCAGATGGGATATTCATTTAGTTTTGCAAGTAATGTTTTGCCGAGATAATGTTGGCGTTGCCGGCATCAGCCATCGACTTCACCGTGGTCAAAACTTGGCCAAGAGGAAAATCCGCATTCTTGCCACTCCACATCATTGAAGCGCCGACTATTATCAAGCGTTCCATGGCTCGAGACATAGCCACGTTGATTCGATTTGGGCTGCGCAGAAAGCCTGGTGCCTGCCGTACATTGTTTCGCACAGTCGACAGAATCACGACTCTGTTTTCCTTCCCCTGATAGCTATCGACAGTGTCCACTTTGACCAAGCGACGTAAATCACCCAGCCACGTCGCTTCCGCTTTCATTTGGTCGATGAGTTGGCGCTGTTTTCCATACATGCAAATGATGCCAATTGGAGGCTCTTCCGGTTGCAAGTCTTCTCGAAGAAACGCCATGAAATCATCGGACTCTACTATCTGCCTTAGCAGATTCATCACAATGCGAGCCTCGACTGGATTCCATTTATCTTCGCCGTTTTCGGATGAGTGCTCATGCCCGCGCTCGCCTAATGGCGAAGTGTCAATCCACGTAACTTGCCGTGAAAGAGATTCTGGTAGTAAATCGTAATACTCAGGAGGTGACCCTCTACCGGTTGCAAGTTGGCCTTTGTAAAAACAGGTCGAAACCAACTCGCCGATGTGCGGTGCCATCCGGTACTGATTTAATAAGGTAGTACCGACCTGTCGTCCATAATCAGAGTCAAATATCCGTTCAAAATCGCTGCTAAAGAGCACCGAATTCGCATCTACCGAAAACTGTTCGCAAATCGAATCCTTAACTTCCTCTGAAAACGTTGGTGGCAATTGGCGATGGTCGCCGACAAGGAGGATGCGTTTGCCGGCTTGCATCGCTACCGCGAGTTCACTTGGGGCCGCTCGACCCGCCTCATCGATAATTACCCAATCAAAGATATTCTGTACAACGCCCGCGCCGCGGTAACCGATGCCTACCAGTGTGCCAGCCACTACAGTTCGTGATTTGGCAAGAAACTCTGCGAAATTTGCGTCCGGCGACCCGAGAGCAGTCACCCAGTCATCAGAAAGTCGAATGAGCCGCGCGAGCCTCTGAATCGCGTCCCTTGACCAGACCTCGTGCTTTTGCGCCAGGTCTTCCTGAAGTTTGGCGACTGTTTCAGCTGGCGATAACTCTTGCCCGGCATCGTAGATTTCAGACGCTATCTGGTAGAAAGTTTCAGTGAGCGCCTTAAGGCGAGGTCTTACGTTTTGGTCGCTGCTATCTTGCTCCGATGCTTTGCGCGCCTCGAGTTTAGAGATGCGCTCGCTCAATGTCCCCAACCGCAAGTAAAGTTCGACGAACTCCGAGGCAAATGTACGTGGGAGTCCCAATGCAGCAGCAAGACCGACGATGCGTTCTTTTTGCTCTGCTTTGAATCGTTCTCTGTAGCTTTGCTCGATTGAGGCTGCGTGGAGATGGCGGATGGAATCAGATACGGCAGACTCGCTACCGAGGCGGACCGCATCGAACTCGATGCCTTTACTGCGGCAGAGTTCAAGAGCTTTCTCCAAAGCGTTGTTCACTGCTTCATGGGCCTGGCTAACCAAAAGGATTCGTCGGGCGCTTTCCTTTGTCATGAGGTAATGCAAAAGCGACGCAATGAACCAAGTCTTGCCGGTCCCCGGCGGCCCTTGGAGCAAGCTGATTGGCCCGTTACCTAAAACGCGACGAAATGCATCTTTTTGGCTTGCATTTAACTTCTTGTCTCCTTCGGAGTAGACGTCGAGGTCATCGTCACTCGGATAGGGGTATAAATTGGGGGACAGCCGCGCGACGTCACTGCTATTGAAATATTCGATAAGGTTGGGGGTTACAGCCTTATCTCCAAGGATGCGTTCAACAGCGAATCGCCTTCGAGTGAACGAACCTTTTTCAAGGTTGCTTATTAGACGGAGCCTGCTCCCAATACGCAAATTTGCGCGCAGGTGGGGCCTGTCAATGGCAAGCTCGGCTAGTTCACCAAAGGTCGTGTCACGCAAATTAAGGTGGCCACAGCTTTTCCATACGCCTTCGTTGCTCTGACTTTCCACGATAACTGTATCTGAGGCTTCGTAATCGATAACGCCGAGGTCCGCGTGGTATGGAACAAGTATTTGGCCAGCACGCGACGGGCTGTTTCGTTTCTCACCGGCGACCGTGACTGTCGTGAACGCGTCTTCCTCTGCGTCGAGAAGTGCTTTCCAAAGCTCAGGAACCGGAAGATTTATTTGCGAAGTGTCGGTTGCTTCATCGAGTTCGCTCTCTTCCGTTGTCCGCGCTAGGACCTCTGCTGACACCTCAGCTTTCGACTCTCGAGCTGGAACTGGAATCTTTCTTTTTATGCGCTCGTCGTCGAAAATGAATAGTGCAAGTTCGCGTGCGTCTGAGACAGGGCCATCCGTAAGTTGAATGCGCATTGCGATTTGCGCATCGCTCATAGTCTGTGAGCGTAGTAATTGACTTTGGGAGATAGGTGACGCCTTGACGAACTCAGATTTTTCCTCGTCTTTCTTCCAAGAAAACGAGAGCTGCTTTCCGATACCTGTTACCCAGATACGGAAAGCGCCCGCAATTTTACGGTCCACCCTCACTTCTACGTGGTATTTACCGTTGTCGGCACGTAGGTCTCCCGGTGTCACTCCGCTATGGGCCAAATTCTGCACACAAACGGTCAAGTCGGGGATTTCCGTCTTGTCCACTTCGCTTGCGCTTGTGACGGCCCGATTTAATGGGTCAAGTGTAGAAAGCGTTTTTTGCTCGAGGAGATTCGCAATTTCCTCGTATACTCTTGGGATAGGGTATTCACCGCTGCGCACATTATCTTTGGCGCATCCTAATAATTTGACCAGAACCGCTGCGGTGCTGTACCTGTCTCTCTCGAATGGTGTGAGAGACTTGTAATTATCTGGTAGGTAGGCAGTTGTATAGTGGTCGTCGGCTTCAAGGCGGAAGTCCAAAACATCAATGAGCGCGACAGTTCCATCGTCTTTGATGATTATGTTTTCGGGATGAAGGTCCCCATGAGCGAATTGCAACGAGTGAATACGTTGCAGAGTATCAAGCATCGTATTACAAACCGCCAGTCGCTCTTCGAAGCTCCGTTCAGTGCGCAACCAATTACTTAACGTTTTGCCTTCTACCCACTCCAAAACCAACAATAGGCTGCCACGAGAAAGACCGAAGTCATGAACCCTCGGTAGACCAAGAATTCCGCAACCCGCGACGGTCCTAACACGCTCTAGAAACGAAAGGAGCTTAACTGTTTGGTCAGGCTTTTTTGCATCGGGAGCCACTCGGAACCAGATTTTTACGAGTTTGGACACGTCGTTTTGAACCGACTTGAAAATCCAAATGTTGTCCGTATCAATCAGCGTTTCAGTTTCCTGATAGTCTCGGTCGCGCGTTTGTGCTGCATAGGCATCGAAAGCCGACACGTCGACAATGCTTTCCTGCTTTCTCGCGGTGGCAGCATTAAAAGCTTCTAGCATTTCGCGCGCGTTCTCAAAGCGCTCTGCGGGCTCAGGGCTAAGAGCGCGCATCAAAAAGGCTCCCAAAGCGCCTTCGGACGGGTCGTCTGCGCGAGGCGCCCATTCATGGATGCCAGCAACCTTGGGCGGTTTTTCTCCGAAAAAGAGTAGGTGGACAAGGACACCCAACATGAACACGTCACGGCGGTACGGTGTCTCTGAAGATTTTCCGCTCGAGTCTTCTGGTAGGGTGGCTTGCTCGACCTTCACTTTCTCTCTGAACGCGCCGACCGTTTTCATTTCCGGGTAGTACGCGGTCGGAAAGCCGGACATCACCACTTTGGCCGGACGGTCGAACCATAAGCTATGCTCGCTTACGTCGCGGTGGGCAACACGCAGGTCATGCAATTCCGCAAAACGAGAAAGCATGGCCTTGATAAGAGTCAGTCGCTCCTCGACTGAGAGCTTTGGTAAGGCACGGTGAGCAAATTCGGCGAATCGGGTGACCTTGCTGGGTAAGAAAAAAAGCTCTCGAAAATCTAAAGTGACATCGTTTGGGCTCTTGCGTGCCACCGGGCGAAGCAGACTCAGCGACAAATCTTCATTTCTCTCGGCGACATAGTCGTAGACTCGTTGCTCGCGAAGACCAATGAATGAACGGTCACGTTCACCAATTAGTTCCAGACCAAGTGCTGTAAAGTCCCATTGGCGGAACAACGCTAGTGTAGTCGGGTCATCTTTAGCGGCCGCTCGAAATTCGACGTAGAGCTTCTTCGGATGCTCGAATATTGGATTGACTTCTGGTCTAAAACCATCAACTAGATAATCTTTGGGTTTGAAGGATGGGCCTTCAAAGAAAGCGTCATAATCCTTAAGATACATTGTGGGGTTAAATTTCGGTTTTCCCCAAAAATATTGTTTGTAACAGTCCTGAAAACGAAAGGACAGAAACTCTTGCATAGTCAGTACCGAGCGTTCTTCTGCTTCGGTGAGGTTCATTTTTTCGATTTTGCCGTGCATCACGACATAGGAACTGACGAACGGGGTCCTTTCTGCCCCAAGCTTCTGCTTCATCAGGCTAGCCAACTTTTTTGCATTGAGGTTGGCTTTTACAACTGGCGACGTATCACGGCTTTCGCCATCCACGAACCACTTCTCCCCGTCCGATTCAAGTAATTTGCCGTACCAGTTTTTGAATTCAATTACGATAATGTTTGTGTGCGTAATTAAGACGAGGTCGAAATCATCGTCGCCGGCGCCCCGGCCGCCGCGGGCAATCGCGAATGACGCGTATGCCTTCCATTTTTTACTGAAGTCAGCGCTGCTGAATTCCCGTTGAGTTGCTTGGTGGGCTTCAATCTCTGCTTGCGGAACGCCGGATTTTTTGAGTAGCTTGATTTCCATTTATTGCCTTATTCTGTCCTTTGGACGTTCAATCAATCTCTTGAATCGCAGGGTAGGACCTAGAAGACGGTATTTCCCTGCGCTCGGTGCCTAGACTGCGCGACGAGACGGTCCCCGGTTTCGTTCGGTCGTTCCATGCGGATGATTTGCCCGAGTGCGCGATAGGCCCAACAACGGGCGTGGGACCTGCAACTGCACTGGGCGCAAACAATGAGAATTCATCGAATATGAACGGTCTATTTGTTTTATTTATGGCGTCCAAGCCAGCGGTAGTGCTGACAAGGGGCCTACTGCCGACAGGTTGATTCTGCTGATGATTCTATAACTGTTCAACCCTTCAGAGACGACGTTTCGAGCGGCGACACACCAGCGATTCATCGGCCACGCTCATTTCCGGAGTTATCAGGGCGCGCCGTCGGGTAGACGGGCAGTGCATCAAGCAACTGGTCGCCTCCAGCCGCCCTTGAACGGCGTGAAATCCATAGTGAATGGACGTTGGACGACAGCGACTCGATGATTGTCCGTTTGAGGCCGTGTCGGCAGGTGCTTTTGATTGGATGCGGGATGTATGTTGCCCGGGAGGCAACGAGGTAACCGGTTCGGCGGACGCCGGATATGGCTCAGCATCAATCGTCACCGAGATGCTTCCCTCGTGTCCTTTAATCGCGTCGGAACCGGATTACATTCGAGCGCGAGGGTTCGATAGACGCACTCGGCTTGACGGCAGGGGGCGCTGATGCGACGTCCGTCGCGAAGTCAGCGACAATTGCTGCCAGGCTAAGGCCGTTTCCCGAACGGATGCGTCGGCGGCCTCTGTGAACTTGGGTGCTAGCCGAATCAGCTGTTGTGCTCGCGAACGCCTGGTCGAGTCGGTCCGCAAGTTGTTTCGTGCATAGGTGGGCATACCGCAGGAGCATGCGTGTGTCACGGTGTCCAGAGAACGCCTGCAAATCCACCAGCGAGAATTTCCCCGTCTCTGCCACGCGCGAAATTCCCTCGTGGCGCAAGTCGTGAATGTGCAGGTCGGTGAGCCCGGCCTGTTCCGTCATCCGGGCCCATGCGTGCTTCAGTGCATCTTCGCCGAACGGGAACACGCGGGCGTCGTCGCGCGGCAGCGTCGCGAGGATGTTGATAAGGTCGGCGCGCAACGGCAGTTTGCGCGGCTTGCCATTCTTGGTCTCCGGCAGATAGGCCGTGCGCTCGTCAAAATCGACGTTGTCCCACGTGAGGTTCAGCGCCTCGCCGCGGCGCGCGGCGGTCATCAGCTGGAACGTGACGAACGCCTCAAAGAGCGGAATGTGGACATGGTCGCGCTCGGCCTGCTGGCGGCAGGCAGCGAGCGCGCCCTTGATATGGCCTTTCCTCCGGTAGACAGTCGGGTGGGCCGCAGCTTCGTCGCGGGCCGTCACCATGAGTTCCTCGAGCCGCAGGTCAACGGAGCGCAGCCTGTCTTCCTCGCGCGCGGCCGCGAGCAGCCGGTCTTCTTCGCCCCGCTTCAGGCGCCGGTCGCGTTCGTTGAAATAGCGGGGCCGGCGCACGCCCACCATCGGATTTTCGTCGACCCGGTATTTCCACACCTTCGTCGCAACACTGCAGATGGCCGACAGCACGTCGACGTCACGGTCGACCGTCGCGGGGGCGACCACGTCAAGACGGTCGCGGATGTAGCCCTCGACGTCGGTCGTCTCGACCTGCGCGAACGGTTTCTGCATCCATTCAAGGCCAGAGGACGGCTGGCGCATCGCGCCACGCGGCGTAGTCGCGCGTCCGGTCTGCGCGATTTCCGTGTCGCGCTGCTTCAGGCGCTTCGCAAGGTCACCCTTCACATCCTCGAGCCAGCCGAGACACTTGTATTTCTCAACCTTTTCCCAGCCCTTGTGCTTCGGGCCTTCCTCGGCCATGTAGCGTCGGATGAGGTCGAGGAACGTGACCTGGTGCGCCTTCGTGTAGTCGCGGAACAGGCCCCGGCTGCGCTCTTCCTCGATTTTTTGCACGGTCTTTTCGGCTTCAGCGATGGAGGCTGCGGTGTAGTTCACCGTCGGCCAGCCCTTCTGGCGGATGCGGATTTCGATGGTGTCCTCGTACTGGCCGAGGCGCGGTTTGAGTTTCTGCGCGACGAGTTCGGCGTGGTACGCCTTCGCGTCGGTCAGCCGGTGAAAGGAGAATTCGCGGTGCAGGTCGTCGCGCTGTCTGACACTGACGAAGAAGCGGGAACGGTTGGTGATGGCGGCCATCGGGGCGGTCTCCGGAAGGAAGGGAAGACCGTGTTTAGCCTGGAGGTTTTAGATTTCGCGGAACGGGCGCGCAGCACATCCGGCAGAGGAAATTGCCGCAAGATTGCCGCGAAGCTGTCTGCCAAAACAAAAACCGCCCGGCGAAGCGGGCGGTTGTGCCTTGATTTAACAAGGAAAAATTCTGGTCGGGGTGAGAGGATTCGAACCTCCGGCCTCTACGTCCCGAACGTAGCGCTCTACCAGGCTAAGCTACACCCCGAATTCGACCAACTTGGACTCTTACGTTGTTTCAGTCTCGTTTAAGACTGCCTCGACGTCGAGTAAGAACATAATTCTAGCAGGCTCTCTTTATAGATGGAAGAGGGAAATGAAGAAATCGCCTTCGCCGCTGCCTCGGCTTCCGTTCGCGCGCGTTCCAGCGTGTGATCGAGCGCGCCGGACGTGGTGATCGCGTCGAAGATCGTCTCGAAGCGATCCGTGCCGCCTTGTTCGATCGCCTCGCGCGCGAGCGCAGCCTGCTCCGGCGTGCCGTGCTCCATCAGATAGATGAGCGGCAAGGTGGGTTTGCCTTCGCGCAGGTCGTCGCCGGCGTTTTTTCCCATCGATTCGGGCGTGCCGGTGTAGTCGAGCCAGTCGTCCATGATCTGGAACGCCGTACCGATGCGCCGGCCGAATTCCGCCGCCGCCGCTTCGGTACGCGCATCCGCGCCCGAGAGCACCGCGCCGAGCTGCGCAGCCGCTTCGAACAGCTTCGCCGTCTTGTAGCGGATCACCTGCATGTAGCGCGCTTCGTCGACGTCCGGATCGTGCATGTTGAGCAACTGCAGGACTTCGCCCTCGGAAATGATGTTGGTCGCGACGGAGAGAATTTCCATCACGCGCATCTTGCCGACGCTCACCATCATTTCGAACGAACGCGAGTACAGAAAGTCGCCGACCAGCACGCTCGCCGCGTTGCCGAACAACGCGTTCGCGGTCTTGCGGCCGCGGCGCAGATCGGATTCGTCGACGACGTCGTCGTGCAGCAAAGTCGCCGTATGGATGAACTCCACCACGGCGGCCAGTTCGTGGCGATGTCCGGTCGTGTCGCCCAGCGCGCCGGAAACCAGGAGCAGCAGCGCCGGACGCAGCCGCTTGCCGCCCGCGCCGATGATGTACTCCGAAATCTGGTTGATCAGCATCACTTCTGATGCCAGGCGCTGCCGGATGACGCGATTGACGTGCTGCATGTCCTCGGCGATCGGGGCGAGCAGCGCGGCGGCGTTGGGGGAGGAAGTGGCGGTGGACGACATGATCGGCAGTAAAGGTAATCCGGCGGATTATAAGGCGAATCCGACAGACGACGGGACTCGGCTGTGTCGATTCGCGCGACGTCGGCGAAATTCGGGCGCGATTCGCTTCGTTTTCGCCGAGGTTGGGATCCGGATCGCGCGCCGCTCCCTGCGCGCGGGAGACGTCACAGGACTTTGACGTCGAGCGTAACCCTATGTATAATCGCGTGTTTTCCCCGCGTGGTGCGTGGAAAAAGAATTTTGAGTGAGGTTCTCAATGTACGCGGTCATAAAAACCGGCGGCAAGCAGTATAAGGTTGCCGTTGGCGAAAAATTGAAAGTAGAACAGATACCGGCAGACATTGACGCTGAAATCACGCTCGACCAGGTTCTCGCAGTAGGCGAAGGCGAATCGATTAAGTTCGGTACGCCGCTGGTGGGTGGGGCTTCCGTCAAGGCTACCGTCGTGTCGCAAGGTCGTCACAAGAAAGTGACTATCTTCAAGATGCGTCGCCGGAAGCACTATCAAAAGCACGCTGGCCATCGCCAGAACTACACCGAACTGCGCATCGACGCGATCAACGCCTAAGGCGTGATCGTTCCGCACAGATATCGGTTAAGGAGCTAATGAAATGGCACACAAAAAAGCAGGCGGGTCTTCCCGCAACGGCCGCGACTCCGAGTCGAAACGCCTCGGCGTGAAGGTGTACGGCGGCCAGGCAATCAACGCGGGCGGCATCATCGTTCGCCAGCGCGGCACGCGCATGCATCCGGGTGAGAATGTCGGCATCGGCAAGGATCACACGCTGTTCGCGCTCGCCGACGGTCACGTCAAGTTCGTGACCAAGGGCGCTGCGAAGAAGCACACGGTCGTCGTCGTCCCGGCAGCGTAAATTTTACGCACGGGCTTCAGGACCGGAAAAAGGCCCCGCGAAGTTCGCGGGGCCTTTTTCATTTGATGCACTGAAAAGAAGCGCATCGGGTGAATTCAAGGATATCGGTGACCGGCAACGTCAGGTCACGGCAAAATAGCTGCAATACACGGGACGGAGCAACGCATGAAGTTCATTGACGAAGCGAGGATTGAAGTCATCGCCGGCGACGGAGGAGATGGCAGCGCGTCGATGCGCCGCGAAAAGTTCGTCCCGTTCGGCGGGCCGGACGGCGGCGACGGCGGCCGCGGCGGCAGCGTCTACGCAGTCGCCGATCGCAATATCAATACGCTGATCGACTATCGGTTTTCCAAGAAGCATCAGGCGCGTAACGGCGAGAACGGCCGCGGCGCGGATTGCTACGGCAAGGGCGGCGACGACATCACGCTGCGCATGCCGGTCGGCACCATCATTTCGGATCAGGAAACGGGCGAAATCATCGCCGACCTGACCGAGCATAACCAGCAAGTGCTGATCGCGCAGGGCGGCGCGGGCGGCCTCGGCAACCTGCATTTCAAGTCGAGCACGAACCGCGCGCCGCGTCAGAAGACCGACGGCAAGCCGGGCGAGCGCCGCATGCTCAGGCTCGAACTGAAAGTGCTCGCCGACGTCGGCCTGCTCGGCATGCCGAACGCGGGAAAATCCACGTTCATCTCGTCGGTGTCGAACGCGCGGCCGAAGATCGCGGATTATCCGTTCACCACACTCGCGCCGAATCTCGGCGTGGTGCGCGTCGGGCCGAGCAAGAGCTTCGTGATTGCCGACATTCCCGGCCTGATCGAAGGCGCGGCGGAAGGCGCCGGACTCGGGCACCGTTTCCTGCGTCACCTGCAACGCACCGGCGTGCTGCTGCATCTCGTCGACATGGCGCCGTTCGATGAAAACGTCGATCCGGTCGCCGAAGCGAAGGCCATCGTCAACGAACTGCGCAAGTACGACGAGGCGCTGTACGAGAAGCCGCGCTGGCTCGTGTTGAACAAGCTCGACATGGTGCCGGAGGACGAGCGCGAAGCGCGCATCGCCGATTTCGTCGAGCGTTTCGAGTGGGACGGTCCGGTCTACGAGATTTCGGCGCTGACGGGCCAGGGCTGCGAGGCGCTCACGTACGCGATTTACGACTACATCTCGCAGCATTCGGACGCATCGCGTGCGGCGGAAGCGGAAGATCTCGCCGCCGACGTGCGTTTCCGCGACGACGCAGCGAAGGAATAAAAGCAACCACGAGGAGAAAGCGCACGATGCGTTCCGTCATCGCCGCTGCGAAGCGAATCGTAGTGAAAGTAGGGTCCAGCCTCGTCACCAACGACGGGCGCGGACTCGACCATGCGGCCATCTCGCGCTGGGCGTCGCAGATCGCGGCGCTGCGCGAGCAGGGCAAGGAAGTCGTGCTCGTGAGTTCGGGCGCGATCGCGGAAGGCATTCATCGGCTCGGCTGGACCAAGCGGCCGCGTGTCATCGACGAATTGCAGGCCGCGGCCGCCGTCGGACAAATGGGCCTCGCGCAGGTCTACGAAAGCAGCTTCGGCGCGCACGGCATCCGCACCGCGCAGATTCTGCTCACGCACGCCGATCTCGCCGATCGCGAACGCTATCTGAACGCGCGCTCGACGCTGCTCACGCTGCTGCGTCTCGGCGCGGTGCCGATCATCAACGAGAACGACACGGTCATCACCGACGAGATCAAGTTCGGCGACAACGACACGCTCGGCGCGCTCGTCGCGAATCTGATCGAAGGCGATGCGCTCGTCATCCTCACCGATCAGCGCGGTCTCTTCACCGCCGATCCGCGCAAGGACCCGAACGCGACGCTCGTCGAGCAAGCCGATGCCGGCACGCCCGAGCTCGAGCAGATGGCCGGCGGCGCGGGTTCGAGCCTCGGACGCGGCGGCATGCTGACCAAGATTCTCGCGGCTAAGCGCGCGGCGCACAGCGGCGCGAACACGGTGATCGCAAGCGGTCGCGAAGCCGATGTGCTCACGCGCCTCGCATCGGGCGAGATGATCGGCACGCAACTCATCGCGCGCACGGCGCGCATCGCGGCGCGCAAGCAGTGGATGGCGGATCACTTGCAGGTGCGCGGCCACGTCGTGATCGACAACGGCGCGGTGCAGAAGCTCACCGCCGACGGCAAGAGCCTTCTGCCGATCGGCGTGATCGACGTGAAGGGAGCGTTCGATCGCGGCGAAGTGATCGCCTGCGTCAACGATCAGGGGCAGGAAGTCGCGCGCGGCATCACGAATTACAGCAGTTCGGAGGCGCGGCTGATTCATCGGCGGCCGAGCGGCGAGATCGAAACGGTGCTCGGCTATATGCTGGAGCCCGAGCTGATCCATCGCGACAACCTGGTGCTCGTCTGATACAAAAAAGCCCGCTGATCCAGCGGGCTTTTTCATTCTGGCGCGACTTGAAATCAGCGCAGATTGATCGAGGTCTGCGTGCGCTTGTACTGGATGTTGTTGACGATCTGCTTCGCATCGCCGGCCGGCAGCTTGCTTGCGCAGAAGTAATCCTGATAGAGCGCCGCCTGATACGCGTTCAGCTCGCCGTTCTCGATGCGCTTGAAGTCGAACGCGGAACCCTGATCCCAGCCGTTCTGATCGTCGTTGATGCTCGCGTAGCGGCGCCATTCATAGTTGTCGCAACGAATGCCTTCATAGTTGACGTTTCGCGCGCCCGCGGGACTCGTCGCGACGATCACATAACGCACGACGCCATCCTTGCCGACCGTGAGCGTCGTCTTGTCGACGGCAAACGTGAGCGGCGTGTTCTGCGATACGTTGAACGCGATCAGATTCGACGCTTGCGGCAGAGGCGGCATCGTGTCGATCTTCTCCTCGGCCCAGGTCGACTTGCGGTCGAGGAGATAGGTGAAGACGCCGTCGTCCTGCGTGGACGGGCCCTTGTTGCTGGAGCAGCCGGCGAGCACGGCAAGCGCTGCCGCGGATGCCGCGATTACCGCGAGTGAGGCATTCACTTTCAATTGGGTCTTCCCGGAAACATGCGCGCGGGACGCGAAGCGCCCGCCCGGCGGAACAAAGCGAGACGGCACGGCGAGAAGTTCGCCGTGCCATCGATCGAAGTCGTGCTGAGTGTCAAAGTGCGCGATGGACCGCAGCGATCAGTCGTACGCTCGCTTTCACGATGAGCGCTGCACGATCAGATGCACTTCTTCGCTGACCGTGCATTCTGCCTGAACTGCCGCGCCGGAGGCAGTAACGGCAGGTGCTTCGATGGTCATCGTCTGGAGCACGCGTGGATAGCGCGGCCCATGATGCGCGGCTCGCTCGCCGCGTTCACCGCGGGAGTTGGTTCGCCGCAGAAAGCGGGACAGCTCGGTGAGAGCCATTTGATAAACGTCGCGCTTGAACTCGATGACCGCGTCCAGCGGCACCCAATACTCGTTCCAGCGCCAGGCATCGAATTCCGGATGGTCCGTCGCACGCAGGCAGATGTCGCAATCGCGTCCTACCATGCGCAGCAGAAACCAGATCTGTTTCTGACCGCGATAGTGTCCGCGCACCTCGCGCTTGATGAACTTGTCCGGCACCTCATAACGCAGCCAGTCGCGCGTGCGACCGACAACTTTCACATGCTCCGGTAACAGGCCGGTTTCTTCGTGTAACTCCCGATACATCGCTTGCACAGGGGTCTCACCGTATTTGATGCCCCCTTGCGGAAACTGCCAGGAATGTTCACGCAGCCGCTTGCCCCAAAACACTTCGTTGCGCGCGTTCAAGAGGATGATGCCGACGTTCGGGCGAAAGCCTTCACGATCCAGCATACAGCCACCTTCAAATCCTTTAAAATTGCTTTGATTATAAACAGTTAACGGACCCCGCGCACCGGCACGAACCCGAATTCGGGGCACGTTTCCCGAGCAGGGTGCAAGGCGCTTTGCCAGGCCACGAGGAAGACGGCAAAATCTTCTTCCTTGCATAGCCGTCGACCGTTTCCGTCGTTCACCCTCGTTTCGCCTGCTCCGGCGCCGCAACGGCTCCGAAGCGCGCGCCGCATTTGGAAAATTTGAATGAAAGCATCCCGTTTCTTCATCGGCACCCTGAAAGAAGCTCCCGCCGACGCCGAGATCGTCAGCCACAAGCTGATGATGCGCGCCGGCATGATCCGCCGTGTCGCGGGCGGCATCTACGACTACATGCCTATCGGGCTGCGCTCGGTGCGCAAGGTCGAAGCCATCGTGCGTGAAGAGATGAACCGCGCGGGCGCGCTCGAACTGCTGATGCCCGCCGTGCAGCCCGCCGAACTGTGGCAGGAGTCGGGCCGCTGGGAGCAATACGGCCCCGAACTGCTGCGCTTCAAGGATCGCCACGAGCGCGATTTCGTGATGGGCCCGACGCACGAGGAAGTCGTCACCGATATCGCGCGCCGCGAGATCAAGAGCTATCGCCAGTTGCCGGTGAACTTCTACCAGATTCAAACGAAGTTCCGCGACGAGATCCGCCCGCGTTTCGGCGTGATGCGCGGCCGCGAGTTCATCATGAAGGACGCCTATTCCTTCGATAAGGACCGCGACGGTCTCGCCGAGTCGTATCGCAAGATGTACGAAGCCTATGTCCGCATCTTCACGCGCATCGGTCTGGAGTTCCGCGCGGTGGCGGCGGACAACGGCTCCATCGGCGGCAGCGGCTCGCACGAATTCCACGTGATCGCGGACACGGGCGAGGACGACATCGCCTATTGCCCGAGCTCGGACTTCGCGGCCAACGTCGAAGCCGCGGATGCGTTGCCGCTCATCGCGCAGCGCGCCGCGCCCACGGAAGAACTGAAGAAGACGCCGACGCCCGGCGCCGCGAAATGCGAGGCGGTCGCGCAGCTTCTGAACATTCCGCTCGAAAAGACCATCAAGTCGATCATTCTCGCAACCGACAACGAAGGCGCCGAGCCCACGATCTGGCTGCTGATGCTGCGCGGCGATCATTCGCTCAACGACATCAAGACGGGCAAGCTGCCCGGCCTCGCGGGCTATCGCTTCGCGACCGAAGCCGAGATCATCGAATGGTTCGGCACGCCGCCGGGCTATCTCGGCCCCATCGGCACGAAGAAGCCGGTGCGCGTGATCGCGGACCGGACGGTCGCGAACATGAGCGACTTCGTCGTCGGCACGAACGAGGTCGATTACCACACGACCGGCGTGAACTGGGGCCGCGATCTGCCCGAGCCGGAAGTGGCGGACATCCGCAATGTCGTCGCGGGCGATCCGTCGCCGGACGGCAAGGGCACGCTCGAAATCTGCCGTGGCATCGAAGTGGGCCACGTGTTCCAGCTCGGCACGAAGTATTCGGATTCGATGGGCGCGACGTTCCTCGACGAAAACGGCAAGCCCGCGCCGATGCAGATGGGTTGCTACGGCATCGGCGTGACGCGCGTGCTGGGCGCTGCGATCGAACAGAACTTCGACGACAAGGGCATCATCTGGCCGGAAGCCATCGCGCCCTTCGAAGTCGTGATCTGCCCGATGGGCTACGACCGTAGCGACGCCGTGCGCGAGCAGGCCGACAAGCTCTACGCGACGTTGCAGCAAGCGGGCATCGACGTGATCCTCGACGATCGCGGCGAGCGTCCGGGCGTGATGTTCGCGGACTGGGAACTGATCGGCGTGCCGCATCGCATCGTGATCGGCGATCGCGGGCTGAAGGAAGGCAAGCTCGAGTATCAGAGCCGTCGCGATACCGAAGCCACGCTGCTGCCCGTCGATGAAGCGGCCGACGTCGTGATGGCCAAAGTGCGGGCCGCGCTCGGGAAGTAATGCAGTACAACTTCCTGTCGGCGACGATCCTTCTGCTGCTGATCACCGATCCGCTCGGCAACATTCCGATCTTCATCAACGCGCTGCGCGGCGTCGCCAAAGAGCGGCGCCGCGTCGTGATTCTGCGGGAAGTCGCGATCGCGTTCGTGATCCTGCTGGTGTTCATGCTGGCGGGCGATCGCTTTCTGCGCGCGATGAACCTCACGGATCTGTCGTTGCGCATCGGCGGCGGCATCGTGCTGTTTCTCATCGCGCTGCGGATGATCTTTCCGCATCCCGATGGCCCGATGGGCGGCGATTCGCGCGGCGGCGAGCCGCTGATCGTGCCGCTCGCGATTCCGGCGCTGGCTGGCCCGTCCGCGCTCGCGACGGTGATGCTGCTGACCTCGCAGGCGCCCGGCAAGATGCTCGAATGGATAGGCGCGCTGTCGGTGACGATGATCGTCTGCGCGATCGTGCTGATCCTCGCGGAGAAGATTCAGCAGTGGCTCGGCGAGCGGGCCGTCACGGCGTTCGAGCGTTTGATGGGACTCGTGCTCGTGGCGATTTCCGTCGAGATGATTCTCACGGGAATACGCACTTTCGTGCATCAGCTATGAAAAAAGCGGCCGAGGCCGCTTTTTTTACGTCGCTTCGTAGAGCGCTTACGCGCCTTCCGTCAGCGCGCGAATCGTCGGCAAATTCCGCCAGTAACCCTTCGCATCCATCCCGCATCCGAACACGTAGCGATCCGGCACCTCGAATCCACAGAAATCCGGGCGCAGCGGCTTCGCCTTCGGGATGATCTTTTCGCACAGCACCGCCGACAGGAACGTCTTCGCGCCCATCGCCATGATGCGGTCGCGGATCGCGGCCATCGTTTCGCCTTCGTCGAGGATGTCGTCGAGCACGAGCACGACGCGATCCTTCACCGATTCCGCCGGCGCCACGCGCCATTGCATTTCGCTGCCGCCCTTGATGGCGTTGCGATAGCGCGTCAGGTGGATGTAATCGAACTCGAGCGGGAAGTCGAGATGCGGCAGCAGCATGCCGGTGAACACGGCCGCGCCTCCCATGACCGAGAGCACGAGCGGGAAGTCTTCTTGCGTCGCGGTCTTGATGGCCGTGGCCATCTTGCCGATCGATGCGTTGACTTCGTCAGCCGTCACGATCTCTTCGGAGTGGCTGAAAATATGGAGAGCTTCTTCGCGATTCATAGGGAAAGCGGGGGGAGAGGCTGACTTCTTAGTGTGGAAAAAAACGGCGGCGTGCGCCATATGATAAACCCGCGCTTCCTTCGCGTCGGGCGACGCGCGAAAACGCGGGTTCGAGGTACTACGATCAGCGCATGCCAGGCAACATGCCCTTCATGCCGCGCATCATCTTCTGCAGATTGCCGCCCTTGAGCTTCTTCATCATGCCGCGCATCTGTTCGTACTGATTGAGCATGCGGTTCACTTCCTGAACGTGCACGCCCGCGCCCGCGGCGATGCGGCGCTTGCGCGCGGCCTTGATGAGTTCCGGCTTCGCGCGCTCCTGGAGCGTCATGGAGTTGATGATGCCTTCCATGCGGCGCATCTGCTTTTCCGCGTTGTTCATGTCCGCGCCTTGCGCAGCTTGCTGAAACTGCGCGGGCAGCTTGTCCATGAGCGACGAGAGGCCGCCCATCTTCTTCATCTGCGAGAGTTGCGCCTTGAAGTCGTTCAGATCGAAGTCGCCGCCTTTCTTGACCTTGTCGGCGAGCTTTTGCGCGGCCTGGCTGTCGACGCCGCGTTGCGCTTCCTCGACGAGCGCGAGAATGTCGCCCATGCCGAGAATCCGGTTCGCCATGCGATCCGGATGGAAGACTTCGAGACCGTCGAGCTTTTCCGCGACGCCGACGAACTTGATCGGCTTGCCGGTGACGTGCCGCACCGAAAGCGCCGCGCCGCCGCGCGAATCGCCGTCGAGTTTCGTGAGCACGACGCCGGTGAGCGGCAGCGCGTCGTTGAACGCCTTCGCGGTGTTGACCGCGTCCTGACCGAGCATGGCATCGACGACGAAGAGCGTCTCAGCGGGCTTGAGCAGCGCGTGCAGCTCGCTGATCTCGTTCATCATCGCTTCGTCGATACCGAGGCGGCCGGCCGTATCGACGATTACGACATCGTGATAGTGGCGCTTCGCCCAGTCGATCGCCGCGCGCGCGATGTCGGCAGGTTTCTGATCCGGCTCCGACGGGAAGAAGTCCGCGCCGACCTGCTCGGTCACCGTCTGCAACTGACGGATAGCGGCGGGGCGATACACGTCGACGGAAACGGTGAGCACCTTCTTCTTGCTCTTCTCGCGCAGGAGCTTGGCGAGCTTGCCGGTCGTGGTGGTCTTGCCCGCGCCCTGCAAGCCGGCCATCAGGATGACGGCGGGCGGCGCGACGGCGAGGTTCAGTTCGGCGGCCTTGCCTTCGTAATCGCCGCCGATCACCGCCGTCAGTTCCTTCTGGACGACGCCGACGAGCGCCTGACCCGGCGACAGGCTCGACACGACTTCTTCGCCGAGCGCCTTTTCCTTCACCTTCGCGATGAACTCGCGCACGACCGGCAGCGCCACGTCCGCTTCGAGCAACGCGAGCCGCACTTCCCGCAACATCTCTTGCGTATTGGCCTCGGTGAGCCGGGCCTCGCCGCGCAGCGTCTTGACGACGCGCGCCATCCGTTGAGTGAGATTATCGAGCATGGGGGAGAGGTAGAGAATGCGGCCCTTTTTCAGCGCAAAACGACTCTGCGCCCCGCGTCGCCGCAAGGGGGAAAACGTCGCGATTCAAGGGCCTAGTGTAAACTTCGAACATGGATATTGTACTGTATGCCCTCACTGCGCTTCTCTACGGCGGACTTGCCGTAGCGGGGTGGCGCGCGCATCGCCACACGGCCGTGGAGCCGGCGTTGGCCGGCGTGCCTTCGGGCATGGCGCCGGCGCCGGCGCCGAAAATGTCGGCGGGCATGGGCGGACTGGGCCGCGCTCTATTATTAGTAGCGTTGCTCGTGCACGGTCTCTTGCTGCACACGACGATCTTTCCCCAGAACGCGATGGTCTTCGGCTTCGCGTTCGCGCTGTCCGCGATGTTCTGGCTCGGTGCGGGCATCTACTGGATCGAAAGCTTTTTCTTCCCGCTCGACGGCCTGCGGCTGCTCGTGCTCCCGCTCGCGTGCGTGGCGTCACTGCTGCCGCTCATCTTCGGCGGCGTGCGCGTGCTGTCGTACTCCGCCGCGCCGATGTTCAAGCTGCACTTCCTGATCGCGAACATCGCGTACGGGCTCTTCGCGATCGCCGCGCTGCACGCCGTGCTCATGCTGATGCTCGAACGCCGTCTGCAGCGTATGCGCGGCATGGCGACGCGTCATACGGGCAACGGCTGGCTCACGAGCTGGCTCGACACGCTGCCGCCGCTCCTGACGCTCGAAAAGCTGCTGTTCCGCCTGATCGCGGCCGGCTTCGTGCTGCTCACGCTCACGCTCGTGTCGGGCATCGCGTTCAACGAGCAACTCGTCGATCGCGCGCTGCGCTTCGATCACAAGACCGTGTTCGCCTTCGTCTCCTGGCTGATGTTCGGCGCGTTGCTCACCGCGCGCCGCATCTCGGGATGGCGCGGACGCGCGGCATTGCGCTGGGTGCTGGCCTCGTTCGCCGCGCTGCTGCTCGCGTATGTCGGCAGCCGCTTCGTGTTCGAAGTGCTGCTGCATCGCGCGGTCGTCTGAGCGCGCACTTTCTATCGGCATTCATTCGATGCGAAATTTCTTCTTTCTGATCGTCCTCTTCTTCCTGAGCCAGTGGCTCCTGAAGAAGCTGCGCCGCGCCAACGAGCGCGCGCAACAGGGCGATGCCCAGGCCGGCGGCGCGACCGCGGGCGGCGCCAATGGCGCGCAGCGCGCGCGCAATGGCAACGGCAATGGCGCGGCCGCGAGCGCGCCGCAACTTGCCGATCCGCTCATCCGTTGTGCGCAATGCGGCGTGCACACGCCGCGCAGCGAGTCGATTGTCGTCGCGGGCGAGCGCTTCTGCTGCGCCGATCACGCGCGCCACTACGCGAGCCGCCCGACCGGCCGCGATGCGCGATGAACATGCAAGTCGTCAGGAAAGGCGATCCGCATATCGACGCGCAAGGCTGGCTGACGAGCGCGACGCGACTGCCGTCGCCGAACTTCGAGGCGCGTCCGGGCGACGCGGCGCCGACGCTCATCGTCGTGCACAACATCAGCCTGCCGCCCGACGATTTCACGACCAACTCGATCGCCGATTTCTTCCTCAACAAGCTCGATCACGACGCGCATCCGTACTTCGATCATCTGCGCGGCATGCGCGTGTCGGCGCACTTCGTGATTCGTCGCGACGGCGCGGTCGAACAGTTCGTCTCCTGCGATGAACGCGCGTGGCACGCGGGCGTTTCGTCGTTCTGCGGACGCGAGCGCTGCAATGATTTTTCGATCGGCATCGAGCTCGAAGGCAGCGATCGCATGCCGTTCGAAGACGCGCAATACGACGCGCTCGTCGCGCTCGTGCGCATCGTCGTGAAGCGTTATCCGATCGACGCGCTGGCCGGACATTCCGACATCGCGCCGGGCCGCAAGACGGACCCCGGTCCGCACTTCGACTGGCCGCGCCTGCGTCACGACAGCGCGCTGCCGCCTTCATTCTTCCCGTTTCAATCCAACATCTGAGCGCTGCGTAAGGTCTTTCTCGTTGCGGCGCAGCAGGGTCGCGCGCGATGCCTTGCCGTGCTTTGCGCTAGCAAAAGTCAACCCCGCAACGCCAGACTCAAGGCAAATAAAACTTTTTGAGACTGCGCGGATGTCCACTATACTTGGTGCCGAAAGACGTACTTTGCACTATATCTTGTGTTGTTGAAGCGGCGCCCGCTCCCATGAGCCGGCGCCGCCAGCTTTCCGGCGTAGAGAAGTTTGGCTGGCCCGGGGCGATGCGCGAGACGGTTTCTCTTTGCGAGGAGAGAGGCGTCGGGCGCATCGGGCGCCAGCGAGCAGCACCGTGAAGAAGGCATGCAAGCAAGCGCGAATTGCGTCGACCGACACCGCGCGCCAACGCGGGCACCGCATGAGACGCCAATAACAATGCGGGCCGTAAGCGCCGCGATTCGTGTTTCCAGCCTGCTGTATTCACAGCCTGGCTTACCGCCAAAACACCGCGTGACCCTCATGACGAACTCGTGACGCGCGCGGCATAAGTGATAAATCCGCGGATCATCCGCACCATTCGAACACCAGGAGTTTTGCACATGCAAACCACCGACAACGCCACGACTTCATTCGAAGGCGCATCCGCACAGCCGATGGGCGGTGCGCAGGCCACGGGCGCGGCACAAGCGCTCGCGCCGAACACGACGTATGCCGACTACAAGGTCATCCGTCGCAACGGAAGCGTGGTGTCGTTCGAGCCGACGAAAATCGCGATCGCCGTGACGAAGGCGTTCATCGCCGTGAACGGCGGCCAGGGCGCGGTTTCGGCGCGCGTGCGCGAACTCGTCGAGCAACTGACGCAAGCCGTCGTGCGCGCGCTCGTGCGCAGCCGTCCGCATGGCGGCACGTTCCATATCGAAGACATTCAGGATCAGGTCGAGCTCGCGCTGATGCGCGGCGGTGAGCACAACGTCGCGCGGGCGTACGTGCTGTATCGCGAGAAGCGCACGCAGCAGCGTTCGCAAGAGCGCTCGGAAGCGCAGAACGCGCAGTCGCACGAAGGCGCGATCAACGTGACGGACAACGGCGTCACGCGCCCGCTCGATCTCGACGCGCTGAAGGCGCTCATCGTCTCCGCATGCGCGAACCTCGGCGACGCGGTGTCCGCCGAGCCGATCGTCGCGGAAACGGTGAAGAACCTGTACGACGGCGTGCCGATGTCGCAGGTCTATGACTCGGCCATCCTCGCCGCGCGCACGATGATCGAAAAGGACCCGGCGTACAGCCAGGTCACCGCGCGCATCCTGCTGCACACGATCCGCCGCGAAATTCTCGAAGACGAAGTGACGCAAGCCGAAATGGGCGAGCGTTACGCCGAATACTTCCCGCTCTTCATCAAGCGCGGCGTCGAAGCCGGCCTGCTCGACGACAAGCTCCAGCAATTCGACCTGAAGCGCCTCGGCGCTGCGCTCGACGCGAACCGCGATCTGCAATTCGGCTACCTCGGCCTGCAGACGCTCTACGACCGCTACTTCCTGCACGTCGAAAGCACGCGCATCGAACTGCCGCAGGCATTCTTCATGCGTGTCGCAATGGGCCTGTCGCTCAACGAAATCGACCGCGAAGCGCGTGCGATCGAGTTCTACAACGTGCTTTCGTCGTTCGACTTCATGTCGTCGACGCCGACGCTGTTCAACTCGGGCACGCATCGCTCGCAGTTGTCGTCGTGCTATCTGACGACCGTCGCCGACGATCTCGACGGCATCTACGAAGCGCTGAAGGAAAACGCGCTGCTCTCGAAGTTCGCGGGCGGTCTCGGCAACGACTGGACGCGCGTGCGCGCGCTTGGCTCGCATATCAAGGGCACGAACGGCAAGTCGCAGGGCGTCGTGCCGTTCCTGAAGGTCGTGAACGACACGGCCGTCGCGGTGAATCAGGGCGGCAAGCGCAAGGGCGCGGTGTGCGCGTACCTGGAGTCGTGGCACCTCGACATCGAGGAATTCCTCGAACTGCGCAAGAACACGGGCGATGACCGTCGCCGCACGCACGACATGAACACGGCGAACTGGATTCCCGATCTGTTCATGAAGCGCGTCGTCGAAGGCGGCGACTGGACGCTGTTCTCGCCGTCGACCTGCCCGGACCTGCACGATCTGTTCGGCGCGGACTTCGAGAAGGCCTATGTGGCTTACGAAGAGAAAGCCGCACGCGGCGAGATCAAGCTGTTCAAGAAGCTGCCGGCCGCGCAACTGTGGCGCAAGATGCTCGGCATGCTGTTCGAGACGGGCCATCCGTGGATCACGTTCAAGGATCCGTGCAATGTGCGCTCGCCGCAACAGCACGTCGGCGTAGTGCATTCGTCGAACCTGTGCACGGAAATCACGCTGAACACGAGCGAGACGGAAATCGCCGTCTGCAACCTCGGCTCGGTGAACCTCGTCGCGCACATGGTGAAGCAGGCCGACGGCAGCTATGCGCTGGATCACGCCAAGCTCAAGCGCACCATCAGCGTGGCGATGCGCATGCTCGACAACGTCATCGACATCAACTATTACGCGGTGCCGAAGGCGCGTAACTCGAACCTGAAGCATCGTCCGGTCGGCATGGGCATCATGGGCTTCCAGGACTGCCTGCATCTGCTGCGCACGCCGTATGCGTCGGGCGAAGCGGTCGAGTTCGCGGATCGCTCGATGGAAGCCGTCTGCTACTACGCGTACTACGCGTCGACGGAACTGGCGGAAGAGCGCGGCCGTTACGCGACGTATCGCGGCTCGCTGTGGGATCGCGGCATTCTTCCGCAGGATTCGCTGAAGCTGCTGGCGGACGCGCGCGGCGGTTACGTGGAAGTGGATTCGTCGGAGTCGATGGACTGGGCGCAACTGCGTTCGCGCATCTCGACCTACGGCATGCGCAACTCGAACTGCGTGGCGATTGCGCCGACGGCGACGATCTCCAACATCATCGGCGTGTCGGCGTGCATCGAGCCGACGTTCCAGAACCTGTACGTGAAGTCGAATCTGTCGGGCGAATTCACGGTCGTGAACGACTACCTCGTGCGTGACCTGAAGGCGCGCGGCCTGTGGGACGAAGTGATGGTGTCGGATCTGAAGTACTTCGACGGCACGCTCTCGCGCATCGACCGCATTCCGGCGGATCTCCGCGCGATCTACGCGACGGCGTTCGAAGTGGATCCGAAGTGGCTGGTGGAGGCGGCGTCGCGCCGTCAGAAGTGGATCGATCAGGCGCAGTCGCTGAACATCTACATGGCGGGCGCGTCGGGCAAGAAGCTCGACGAGGTCTACAAGCTCGCGTGGATTCGCGGTCTCAAGACCACGTATTACCTCCGTACGATGGCGGCGACGCACGTCGAGAAGTCGACGGTGGCGCACGGTGCGCTGAATGCCGTGCCGTCGGGCGATGGCGGGTCGGGCGCATCGGGTGCGCAAGGCGGGTTCGGTGGCGTGTCGGGTGGCGCGTCGAACGCGGGTGGCTTTAATGCCGCGGCGGTGGAGGCAGCGCCGGCTGCCGAAGCCGATGGTCCCGTTTGCATGATGCGTCCGGGGGATCCTGGCTTCGACGAATGTGAGGCTTGCCAATAAGACGGGCTGAATCAGCCCTGCGGACCGGTGCCGGGTGCTTCCTTCTTCGTGAGGGGAGTGGTCGGTGCCGGTTTTTTTTCGCCGTTGGTTTCGGTGTTGTTTTCGCTGTTGTTTTCGCTGTTGTTTTCGCTGTTGTTTTCGCCGGATCCCGGTTTCGTGTCGGTCTATTAGCGTTGCCCCTGTGCGGGGCGGCAGTCACTTTCTTTGCTGCTGCAAAGAAAGTAACCAAAGAAAGCAGCTCGTTCACGCCCGCGGTCACACGCACGTTGGCCATGCTTGCCAGCCCGCGGTGGCCCTCGCCTAAGTGTCGCCCTCGAAGGCCCATCCGGGCTTGGATCGCGCACGGTCTGTCGCGCCAGTTGTTTTAGGGCGCTGGTTCAGCACGAAAGAGCTTCGGCACAGCGCTGCGCGCTGCCGTTGGGTATGCGAGGGAAACCGAAGAGGCGCGCGCGCCCGATTGACCCATCGGCCGCGAAGCGGGCCGGAGCTATTTGGTGCTGAACCCGTTCGTTATGTGGCGCGATGGTTCAGATCGTGCGCGGTCCAAGCCCTTGTCTGCTTGTGGGGGCACTCGCTACTGCCGGGCCATTCAGCCAATCGTCTGTGCCGCGGCCGGTGTGAAGTGCTTAGGCTGGGGATAGCTGCTTTCTTTGGTTACTTTCTTTGCAGCAGCAAAGAAAGTGACCCCTCCGCCGGGGAGGCGGCTACTGAGCAAGCGGCGAGATAACGGAAGAAGCAAGACCGCAAAAGAACCAACACCCTCACCCCCGCGTGCCACGCGAAATCTCCGTCCCGGCATCATGCGCGAGCCGCGCGGTAATCGGCATCGAAAGAAACGAGAACAACCCAACGACAACGAACGCAGGCCAGAAGTCGGACCATTGCACGCTCGCATGACCGTTCAGATATTGCGAGAGTTCCAGCGTGATCCCCGCGATGGTCACGCCGAGACCAAGCGACACCTGTTGCACGAAGCTCGCAAGGCTGGTCGCGCGCCCGACATCGCGCGTTTCGATCTCCGCATACGCGAGCGAGTTGAGGCTCGTGAACTGCAACGCGGGGAAGAAGCCGCCGAGCAGCACGACAGCCCAGATCACCCAGGTCGGCGTGCCGGGGAAGAACGTGCCGCACGCCGCGATGGCGATGCCCGACAGCGCCGCGTTATAGAAGAGCGTCTGACGGAAGCCGAAGCGATGCAGCACACGTGACGCGAGCGAGCGCATGAACATGCCGCCGAACGCCGACGCGCAGGTGATCGCGCCGGACTTGAACGCGGTCATGCCGAGACCTTCCTGCAGCGCGAGCGGCAGAAGAAACGGCACGGCGCCGAGCCCGATGCGAAACATCGAACCGCCGAGAACGCTCGCCTGAAACGTCGGCACGCGGAAGAAGCGCAAGTCGAGCAGCGGCTTCTCCGAGCGGCGCGCGTGGATGCAGTACAGCACGACCATCAGCGCGCCGGCCACGCACATCGCAAATGCAGTGCGTTGCGGAATCAGTTCGCCGCCGACGAGCGAGAGCCCGAGCAACAGCAGCACGCCCGCGCTCGCGGAGAGGAAGAAGCCGAACCAGTCGAGCCGGCCCGGATGGTCCTCGTGCGAGTTGGCGATGTAGCGGTTGGTCAAATAGATGCCAGCGATGCCGATCGGAATGTTGATGAAGAAGATCAGGCGCCAGTGCAGATAGGTCGTGATGAAGCCGCCGAGCAACGGACCGACCGCGGGTCCGAGCATTGCGGGCACCGAGAGGTAGTTCATCGCGCGAATGAACTCCGAGCGGCGCACCGAGCGAAAGATGATGATGCGGCCGACAGGCACCATCATCGCGCCGCCGACGCCCTGGATGAAGCGCGCGACCGTGAACGGGCCGAGCGACGTGGAGGCCGCGCAGAGCAGCGAGCCGACGACGAACACGCCGATGGCCGCGCGGAACACGGCGCGTGCGCCGAAGCGGTCAGCGACCCAGCCGCAGATCGGTATGAAGACGCCGAGCCCGAGCACATAGCTCGTGACGGCGACTTTCAACGTGACGGGATCGCGTCCGAAGGCACGCGCCATTTCAGGAATCGCGGTGACGATCACATTGGCGTCGACGCTTTCCATGAACATCGCGCACGCGACGATGAGAGGGGCAATGAAAGCTTTGACGGCAAGCGGCATGGTGAATCGCGGTCAACTCTTGGCGGCAAGAGCGGCGATTATGGCACCGATATGGAGCAGTCGCTGAGCGATCGAAGCGCGTTGCGTGCTGCGATGAACATTCAACGAGGAGTGAAGAAACGATGGACCCGCAGGATCTGCAACGTCTCGTCACGCAGACGATGCCCTATGGCAAGTACAAGGATCGGCTCATCGCGGATCTGCCCGGTCACTATCTCGCGTGGTTCGCGCGTGAGGGTTTTCCAGAGGGCAAGCTCGGCAAGCTGCTCGCGTTGATGCATGAGATCGACCATAACAACCTGCGCTCGCTGCTCGATCCGTTGCGAGGACGATGAGTTTTTCGTCGAAACGGATCGTCGCGTAAACACGCTATAGGTTGTATCGGCCGGTTTTGCAAGCACAAGATATTGTGGAAATAAGAGACGTCAAATGCTAAACTTCGGCAACGAATTCGAAGCATGCGGCAGGCAGGAGCAGGTGCCTCGACGTACTTGTCCGAGCGTGTTTCGAGTGACGCGGCGCGTGTTCGATGAACAGCATCGAAGCTCATCGAAGAGCGCGAGTGAAGGTAGCAAGCCGCTCGCTTCTCGACACATGTTTTGCATCGCATCGAGTGTCGTCGAGAGACATCGATCGATGAGCGAAGCGAGCCACGCTTCGATGCGTTCGACATCGCACACTCGACATCGAGCTTATGTTCGCAGCAAAACACGAAGTGCTTCGCATCATGCATCGCACGTCGGCCGCAAAGCGCCGTGGGACAAGGCTTTCAAGACATCGATGAAGCCACGCGCAAGCATGTTGCGATGCCTTCGAAGTCACTCGATCAGGACCGCTTCACACACGATTCAACAGATGCCGCATCGAGCTTCACACACACGGCTGCGAGCCAAGTGTTGTATGCAGGTAGCAACGTCGAATCTAAATCGCATGAAAACGAGAATTTTCATGAGCAAACTCTTTTATCGCTCATGAAAAGATGGTACAAACCGATCTAAATTGATGGTGAGAATTTATGCTCAACTGGGATGACGAGACCACTGCCGTAGCTCCCTCGAGCGCTTCGCAACAGAACACGTTGCGCAACGCTCAAGGCACGGCGCAATTCGCGCAAGCTCATCAAGCTACCCATCAGACTGCTCAGGCTAACTCGACGAACATCTTCTCCGATGGCTTCGTTCCGCCCGCAGCCGCTGCACCGTCCGCCGGCGTGATCGCCGCGCAGAGCGAAGCGCGCGTCAATGTCGCCGACAAGCGCATCATCAACGGCAAGACCGACGTCAATCAGCTCGTGCCGTTCAAGTACAAGTGGGCGTGGGAGAAGTACCTCGCCGGCTGCGCGAACCACTGGATGCCGCAGGAAGTGAACATGTCCCGTGACATCGCCCTGTGGAAAGACCCGAACGGTCTCTCGGACGACGAGCGTCGCGTCGTCAAGCGCAACCTCGGCTTCTTCGTCACGGCGGACTCGCTCGCCGCGAACAACATCGTGCTCGGCACGTACCGTCACATCACCGCTCCGGAGTGCCGCCAGTTCCTGCTGCGCCAGGCCTTCGAAGAGGCGATCCACACGCACGCGTATCAGTACATCGTCGAATCGCTGGGTCTCGATGAAAGCGAGATCTTCAACGCGTATCACGAAGTCAAGTCGATTCGCGACAAGGACGAGTTCCTCATTCCGTTCATCCAGACGCTGACCGATCCGGCATTCACCACCGGCACGCTGGAAGCGGACCAGAAATTGCTGAAGTCGTTGATCGTGTTCGCCTGCATCATGGAAGGCCTGTTCTTCTATGTCGGCTTCACGCAGATTCTGGCGCTGGGTCGCCAGAACAAGATGACGGGCGCGGCGGAGCAGTATCAGTACATCCTCCGCGACGAGTCGATGCACTGCAACTTCGGCATCGACCTCATCAACCAGATCAAGCTCGAAGAGCCGCAACTGTGGACCGCCGAATTCAAGGCCGAGATCCGCGAGCTCTTCAAGGAGGCGGTGGAGCTCGAATATCGCTACGCTGAAGACACCATGCCGCGCGGGGTGCTCGGCCTGAACGCGTCGATGTTCAAGAGCTACCTGCGCTTCATCTGCAACCGGCGTTGCCAGCAGATCGGGCTTGACCCGCTCTTCCCGAACGAGGAAAACCCGTTCCCGTGGATGAGCGAAATGATCGACTTGAAGAAGGAACGCAACTTCTTCGAGACACGCGTGATTGAGTATCAAACCGGCGGCGCGCTGACCTGGGAATAATAAAAATCCAGGACGTGTTGCAGACGAAATCGATGGGACGGTCAGGCAGCAGCGTGTCGCTCACGCGCGCCTGATCGACAAGGTTTAGGAGAACGGTCGCCCGATGCAAAGTGCGCCTACTGACTTGGCGAGCCGATTATCGGCACGAATGAAAGACAGGCGTTTTGCGATCCCTTCAATGGGATGGGCAAACTTCCCCCCGGAAAATGCCAGCGGCATGCGCGCTGGCTCGATCAAGCGATGGCCGGCGCCGCGGAGATGCGGTGCTGACTCAATTTGGCGCGCGGTGCCTCGGGGCACGGCGCGCCTTGCCGTATTCATTAGCGTAAGCAGGTGGGATCAGCGTACGCCGATGAATAATCCGCTTCGTAGCGTGCGCTGTGAGAGGCGACGCGTGGGAAGCGGGTTTTGACGAAGGGTGTAGTTTGAACTGACTCTCATCTGAAAACCTGAAGGAGAAAAACCATGGCAGTTGCCAAGAAAAAACCCGCCGCCAAAAAGGCTGCAGCGAAGAAAGTCACCGCAAAGAAGGCCGCACCGGCGAAGAAGGTTGCCGCCAAGAAGGTCGCTGTGAAGAAGGTTGCAGCGAAGAAAGTAGCGGCCAAGAAGGTCGCGGCGAAGAAGGTTGCAGCAAAGAAAGTGGCAACCAAGAAAGTCGCAGCAAAGAAAGTAGCGGCGAAGAAGGTTGCAGCGAAGAAGGTCGCGGCGAAGAAGGCGCCCGCGAAGAAAGCCGCTGCGAAGAAAGTCGCGACCAAGAAGGTAGCCGCGAAGAAGGCCGCAGCCAAGAAGGCGCCTGCGAAGAAGGCCGCGGCGAAGAAGGCGCCCGCGAAGAAGGCCGCAGCGAAGAAGGCCGCTGCGAAAAAGGCTCCTGCGAAAAAGGCTGCTGCGAAGACCGCAGCCGCTGCGCCTGCGCCTGCTGCCGCTCCCGCTGCGAAGAAGGCCCCCGCGAAAAAAGCGCCGGCCAAGAAGGCCGCTGCTGCGAAGAAGACTACGGCTGCTGCTCCCGCAACGACGGCAACGACCGTATCGGCGCCTGCTCCGGCTCCGGCCGCTGCGGTCAAGACGGCGTTGAACCCGGCAGCGGCATGGCCGTTCCCGACGGGCAGCCGTCCGTAAGTTCTCGCAGTACGCGACACCCAGGCACAGTGCGCTGTGCCCTTAGTCCGGGTAAGCCTACCCGGCCTGAACCCGTCGCCGGAAATCTGGCGGCGGGTTTTTCGTTTCGGCGAACGAATTTCATCGCGCGCCTGCCGCTCGCTTCGTGCGGCCAAAGAAAAAGCGCATGCATCTTTCGATACATGCGCTCATACCGGACGAAGTGCTCGCCTTGCGGCGGCTATTCGTCCGCCGAATGCGTCAGTGCCACTGAGTTCAGTGAGTCACGCGCGTGACGCCGCCGCTCGACAACAGACGCACCCGCTCGCCCGCCTGGAAGACTTCGCCGTTCGCGGTCTGCGTGATCGCGCGCATGTCGCCGTTATCGAGGCGCACGGTGATCTCCAGACCGTTCTTCATCGCGACGCTGTTCTCGACCGCGTTACCCGCGACAGCGCCGGCCAGCCCGCCGATGATGCCCGCGATGATCGAGCCATTGCCACCGCCGATCGCGCTGGCCGCCGCGACGCCGCCGAGCGCGCCGCCGCCGATCGTGCCGAGGCCGGTCGGCTGGCCGTTGTTCGAACTGATCTTCACGCCGCGCACGCTTTCGACGGTGGCCATGCGCACCGTTTCCTCGCGCTGCGCCTGCGACGCCGTGTACACGTCCGAAGAACTGCTGTTGTAGGCGCAGCCCGTCAGCGCGACCGAGCCGACGAGCGCCATTGCCAGCGCGATACGACTTACCGTTTTCATTCCTTCACTCCAATCACTCAGAACAGACTGTTTCCGAAAGCCTGTTTGAAACGTTCTTCGATTTCGGCGCGCGTCGGCGCGTAGGTTTGCGGTCCCTGATGTTCGATTTTCAGCGAACCCATCAGACTCGCGAGACGACCCGTTTTCTCCCAGCCAAGCTTGTTCTCGATGCCGTACAGCAGGCCGCCGCGGAATGCGTCTCCGCAGCCGGTCGGATCGACCACCTGATGCGCCTTCACGGAGGGAACGTCGAGCACGCCATCGTCATGATAGATCTGCGCGCCGTGTTCGCCACGTGTGACGACGAGGGCATCGACACGGCTCTTGATGTCTTCGATCGACCAGCCGGTCTTGTTGCTCAACAGCTTGGCTTCGTAATCGTTGACCGCCACGTAGGTGGCGAGTTCAATCATGCGACAAAGTTCGACACCGTCGAGAATCGGCAGTCCCTGACCCGGATCGAACACGAACGGCACGCCGGCGCGGGCCAGTCCTTCGGCGTGTTCGCGCATGCCTCGCGCGCCGTCGGGGGCGACGATGCCGAGCGAGATGCCGCGCGTTTCATCGGCGCGGTTCAGGTGCGATTCCATCATCGCGCCGGGGTGGAACGCGGTGATCTGGTTGTTCGCGAGATCGGTGGTGATGAAGCATTGCGCCGAGTGCTGATCGGGCAGCACGCGCACGTATTCCGTCGACAGACCCAGCGCGTCGAGCCGGTCGACGTAGAGCTGCGAATCCGCCGCGCCGAGCGTGGCCATGATCTTCGGATCGCCGCCGAGCAGCTTCAGCGCATACGCGATGTTGCCCGCGCAGCCGCCGAAGTTGCGCCGCATCGTCGGCACCAGGAAGCTGATGTTCAGCATGTGCACCTGATCCGGCAGGATATGGTCGCCGAAGCGGCCCTGGAAGGTCATGATGTTGTCGTAGGCGAGCGAGCCGCAGATGAGCGTAGCCAAGGCGAACGTCCTTAAGAATAGGTGCCGAGGAAAAAAATGCGCATACGAGGCGCGGCGAGCTTTTCACCGCGCCTCGTATGCGCGGACCGCTCCGGTCGGGAGCGGTCCGCCGAGAGAATTACTTCAGTGCGGCGAGTGCTGCGTCGTAGTTCGGCTCGTTCTTGATTTCAGGCACGAGCTCCGAGTGCAGCACCTTGTTGTTCTCGTCCAGAACGACCACCGCGCGGGCCGTCAGGCCCTTGAGCGGGCCGCTCGTCACGTCGACGCCGTAGGCTTGCGCGAACTCGTGGCCGCGGAACGTCGAGGCCGTCACGACATTTTCGATGCCTTCGGTCGTGCAGAAACGCTTCGCCGCGAACGGCAGGTCGCCCGACACGACGACCACCACCGTGTTGTTCAGGCCGGCGGCTGCTTCGTTGAACTTGCGCGTCGAGGTGGCGCAGGTCGGCGTGTCGAGGCTCGGCACGATGTTCAGCACCTTGCGCTTGCCCGCGAAGTTCGCGAGCTTGATGTCGCCGAGATCGGCGCCGACGAGCGTGAATTCGGACGCTTGCTGGCCTGCGCCCGGAAAGGTGCCGCTGACGTCGATGGGATTGCCGCCGAGGGTAACTTGACTCATGTTGCGCTCCAGAGAATTGTCAGATGCTGACGGGAAAATCGCGCGTGCCGAGCCGTGAGGGCAGGCAAGCGCGTCGTGTGGCACTCGGTTCGGAGTCTTGCGCGTGATGAACGGCGCAAGGCCGTGATCAAGGATAAAAGACCTGAACCCGGTAATTCGCGGCGACCGCGTCGCCGGTATCCAGCCGGACGACGACCGGCTGCGCGCTTTGCGGCGGAAGGCCGACGGCGAATATCGTACCCGCTCGCGCGTAATCTTGCGGCCAGAGCACGCGACGGATCGCGACGTTGTTCTTGTCGTCGAGCAGTGTGAGTTCGAGCGCCGGATACGCAAGCGCGACATCCAGCCGATTGCGCAGCGACAGCTTCAGTTCGAGCTTGTGCGGACCGTCGACCTGACGCAGGCCCGAGCTCTCGATCTGCAATCCGTCGATGTCGCGCGGCGGCGAGATCGTGCAGCCGATCTGATCGCAGACGTCCGAATAGAGCGCATGCGAGGCGGGCACGAAGACCATCACGGATTCGCGTTGCCACCACGCGAGCTGCACGAGCAACAGCAACGCCAGCAGCACGGCGACGATGATGCCCACCACGCGCATGGCCTTCCCCGAACCGACACGCGCCGGCGCGCGCGACTCTCGTGGCTCGCGCGATTCACGTGATTCGCGGACGACCGGAAACGCTTCGTTCGCGCTGACACGGCGAACCGGCGCGGGCGGTTTCTTGCCGACGAAGCCGGGTTCCGCGTCGTCGCGCCACGCGGGTGCCGCGGGCGGTTCCGGCGTCGGCTGCACGGGCGGCGTGTCCTGCTCATGAACCGGCCCGATGAACGGCTCGGCGCGATCGTCGACAGGAGCGAACGGCGCAACGGGCGCGACGGGCGGCTCACCGAGCGGCGCATCGACGCCGCCTTGCGCGGAATTCGCGGCATCGGCATGCGGCGCGCCCACGCGGATGAACTGCTTCAGGCGCCCCGCTTCGCCGGGCAGCGCGGACGGCTCGTTCGCGGCGTCGGATTGCGCCGGCTCCGTGCGCGGTGGCGTGGGTCGCGTTTGCCCCGAGGCACCCGCGAACGCGGGGGAATCGCCGTAGATCGTGCGCTCGCTATCCGCGCCGGACGACTTGACGCCCGCCGGCAGGGAAGGCGTAGCGGCATGTCTTGCCGGCCCGGTTGCGTTGAGATCGAGATTGCGCGGTGCGAAGGGGCGCGGTTTCAGCGGCGGGTCGGGCAAGGCCGTCACGTGCGTCGGCGCATCGGGAGCAGGGCCGGCGCCCGAACTGGTCGTGGGGCCGACGGCGACATCATCGTCGATGATCGCGGCATGCTGAGCGACACCTGCCGCAGCCGGCTCATCGGGAAGCTCGAAGCGATGATGCGCGGCGTCGAAAACTTCCTGGCAGTGGCCGCAGCGCACGCGGCCGTCGTGCGGCGCGAGCAGGTGCGGGTCCAGCTTGAACACGGTTTCGCAGTGAGGGCAGCGGGTTGCCAGCGCCATATAGAAGTGCCGTTGGCCTGACGGCCTATTCGTGGAAGATGGCGCTATTCTAAAGGCTTTCGCGCCGCGTTCCCGCGAGGCATACCCAGCCTTCGTGCTCGCGCCAGACGCCGATGTCGATCCACTTGGCATAGACCGCCGCGACCTCGTCGGCCTGCCGCGCGAGCACGCCCGACAGCGCGATTCTGCCGCCCGGCTTCACCTTCGCGGAGAGCATCGACGCCATCAGCTTGAGCGGATTCGAGAGGATGTTCGCGACGACGATATCGAATTCGCCGGCGGGACACGCGTCGGGCAAGCCGTAGGTCACGTCCGCGCGATTGCGCTCGCTGTTCTGACGCGCCGACTCGACTGCCTGAGGATCGATGTCGATGCCCACGACCGGATCCGCGCCGCACTTCTTCGCGAGAATCGCGAGGATGCCGGAGCCGCAGCCGTAATCGAGCAGCGATTGCCCCGGACGCACGGATTGCTCCAGCCATTCCATGCACAGGCGCGTAGTCGGATGGCTGCCGGTGCCGAATGCGAGCCCCGGATCGAGTTCGAGCACGAGCGCGCTCGGGTCGGGCGCGTCGTGCCACGAAGGCACGACCCAGATACGCTCGCCGATGGAAATCGGATCGAACTGCGCCTGCGTGAGACGCACCCAGTCCTGTTCCTCGACGTCGCGCACGGTGAAAGAGGGCGTCGCCGCCAGGCCGATTTCGTTCGCGGCCGCGGCGAGCAGCACGTCGGGATCGGCGTCCTCGGCGAGCAACGCCACGACGCGCGAGCGGTTCCACGCACGCTTCTCGGGCACGAGCCCCGGCTCGCCGAAGAGCGGCTGCTCGTCGGGCGTGTCGGCGTCGGCGTCCTCGACGGACACCGACAAGGCGCCGACGTCAAGCAGCGCGTCCGACAGCGCTTCCGCGTGCTCGCGATCCAGCTCGGCGATCAATTCCCGGTAACTCATGCTCGTGTCTCGTGCTCTCTTGCTTCGCTGTGCTTCAGGACTCTTCGGCGACCGCCGCCTGACGCGCGGCGAGCTTGTTCTCGAGATAGTGGATGCTCGTGCCGCCTTCGACGAACTTCGCGTCGATCATCATCTCGCGATGCAGCGGGATATTGGTCGAGATGCCTTCCACGACCATTTCCGACAGCGCGATGCGCATGCGGTTGATCGCCTGCTCGCGCGTCGCGCCGTACGCGATCAGCTTGCCGATCATCGAATCGTAGTTCGGCGGAACGAAATAGCTCGCGTACGCATGCGAATCGACGCGGATGCCCGGGCCGCCCGGCGTATGCCACGACGTGATCCGTCCCGGCGACGGCGTGAACTTGAACGGATCTTCCGCGTTGATGCGGCATTCGATCGCGTGGCCGCGGAACTGGATGTCCTTCTGGCGGATCGACAGCTTTTCGCCCGCCGCGATGCGAATCTGTTCCTGGACGATATCGACGCTCGTGATGAGCTCCGTCACCGGATGCTCGACCTGAACGCGCGTGTTCATCTCGATGAAGTAGAACTCGTTGTTCTCGTACAGGAACTCGAAGGTGCCCGCGCCGAGATAGCCCATCTTCTTGCAGGCGTCGGCGCAGCGGTCGCCGATACGCTCGATGAGACGCCGCGCGATACCTGGCGCCGGCGCTTCCTCGATCACCTTCTGGTGACGGCGCTGCATCGAGCAGTCACGCTCGCCGAGCCAGATCGCGTTGCGGAACGAATCCGACAGCACCTGAATCTCGATGTGACGCGGGTTCTCGAGGAACTTCTCCATGTACACCTGCGGGTTGCCGAAGGCGCGGCCCGCTTCCTCGCGCGTCATGTTGACCGCGTTGACGAGCGCCGCTTCCGTGTGCACCACGCGCATGCCGCGCCCGCCGCCGCCGCCCGCCGCCTTGATGATGACGGGGTAGCCGACCGTGCGCGCAATCTTCACGATCTCGCGCGGATCGTCGGGCAACGCGCCTTCCGAACCCGGCACGCACGGCACGCCGGTCTTGATCATCGTTTGCTTGGCGGTGACCTTGTCGCCCATCAGGCGGATGGTCTCGGGACGCGGACCGATGAACGTGAAGCCCGATTGCTCGACGCGCTCGGCGAAATCGGCATTTTCGGAGAGGAAGCCGTAGCCGGGATGGATGGCTTCGGCGTCGGTGACTTCGGCCGCGCTGATGAGCGCCGGCATGTTTAGGTACGAGAGGTTGGATGGCGCCGGTCCGATGCACACGGCTTCGTCGGCCAGCCTGACGTACTTCGCTTCCTTGTCGGCTTCCGAGTAGACGACGACTGTCTTGACGCCCAGCTCGCGGCACGCGCGCTGGATGCGAAGCGCGATTTCGCCGCGGTTCGCAATGAGAATTTTTTCAAACATAGTGGGTCGGCTCATCAACGGGCTCGCGCGAGCGGCCCTTGGGGATCCAATCGGCGGCGCGCTTCTCGACGGATCGATGCTGCTCTGCGCGCCGGCGCGGTGAAGCTGTGCGGCGGCGATGCAGACCGCATCGGCCGCACGGCCCGATGCGCCTTCAGTCGCCGATCACGAAGAGCGGCTGGCCGTATTCGACCGCCTGTCCGTTCTCGACGAGGATTTCCTTCACGACGCCGGCCTTATCCGATTCGATTTCGTTCAAGAGCTTCATCGCTTCGATGATGCACAGGGTCTGGCCTTCCTTCACCGTATCGCCGACCTGGATGAACGGGTCCGCGCCCGGCGACGGCGCGCGGTAGAACGAGCCGACCATCGGCGAGGTCACGATGTGACCTTGCGGTGCGGCTGCCGCCGGCGCGGCCGCTGCGGCCGGCGCACCTGCTTCGCCCGCGCCGGCGAAGTGCGGCGCGGCCGGCGCCTGCATTTGCGGCGCGTACTGTTGCGGCGCCTGCATGTAGACAGGCGCGGCGTTCTTGACGATGCGAACCTTGCCTTCGCCTTCCGTCACTTCCAGCTCCGAGATGCCGGATTCCGAGACGAGGTCGATCAGCGTTTTCAGTTTACGAAGGTCCATCGAAAAATCCCCTTTCAATACTTGGAGACCGGGGTTGCCCGGTGCTTGACTTGATTTGTGGGTGTTCTGAACTGCTCAGCCGCGAGCCTGCGCGGCCAGCAGGCCGACGCGCGCACGCACTCCCGCGCAAGCGCCGACGGCGGAATCGGTCGGCACACCGCGGGCGTTCATGTCGAACGCATCGGCGTGGTCGCTTTGAAGTGCGCGTCCGAACTGCCAGCGCACGACGCCTGCGAATGCCCTGCGGCGACCGCCATCGTTTTCACGGATGTCGGACTCGACGGCGAGGTGGCCACGCGGCACCGGCAGAGTTGTCATAGTCGCTTCGGGTTGTGCGGAATTCGGCGCACTTTAGCGCCGTTTAGAGAATTTTGTCTAGTTTTACCGTGCGGCGCGTTCCGAAACTATGGGACAAATTACCGTTTTGCGCCGCACGGCCGACTGAATTTCCCGCAAGATCGGCTTACTGTACCCTAAGTCACGGCTTACTTAGCGCAATTCACTGCGTACAGGCGGCGAATTTTTACAGGCTGTCGAGCGTGTGCTTCAGCTCGGCGGGATCGACCTCGCCCAGTTTTGTCGAGCGGATCTGTCCTTTTGCGTCGATCACCACCGTGAAAGGCAGCCCGCCCGCGTTGTTGCCGAAGCTACGCGCAAGATCCGCGCCGCCGAAACCGGTGACATAGACGGGATACGCGACCTGCACCTTCTTCAGGAAGTCGTTGACGTTCTTCTCGCTATCCACGCCAAGTCCGATGAACTTGATGCCTTTCTTCTCGTAGTCGCGCTGCATGGCGGAAAGGGTGGGCATTTCCTTCACGCACGGTCCGCACCACGACGCCCAGAAATTGACGACGACCGGCTTGCCCTTGAACGACGCGAGCGGCACGGACGTGCCCGAAGCGCCCGGCGGCGTTGCTTTCCATAGCTGTTCGACGGCGTTGCCGCTCGCCGGGGTCGCGGCGACGCTATCGCCGCCGGTAAACACGTGACCCGCGTAAAAGCCGCCGACGGTCGCGGCGACCGCGACCACGAGGGCCGCCAGAATGCGTGTGCTTTTCATGAGCGTCCAGAAGAAAGATCAGCCGCCGATTTCCAGCGACGGGGCATCGGGATGATCGAGCAGCGTGCGCACCGCCGCCACATTCGCGCGTGCCAGGCGTCCGCGACCGTCCGCGCGCACGGCACCACGGAGATCATCGGTGCCGTAGAGCGCGATATGCAAGCCGATCGGCTCCTCGTTGCGCACTCGATGCAGAAAACTCAGCGTCTCGACATAGCCGCGACCGGCGAAATGCCGCGTCTCGGATACGTCGTACTGCACGTTCGCGTTCAGCAGGTAGATCGCGACTTCCTTCGGATTGTCGCAGAAGCATTGCAGATGGACATCCGAATGCTCGCCCGCCGTGCCGTTGAGCACCGCGCCCGTCAGATACGGGTCGAAGGGTTTCAGGCGCTCCATCCATTCGAGCGCGACTTCGCGCATGCGCCGCAGCACGATCGGCTGGCTCTCGCTCTGGAAAATGGCCTGATATTCGCGGATTTCCTCTTCGATCTGATCGTTATCGGGCAGAAATTCGCCGCCGATCTTCGCCTCCCCGACGACCTGCCGCGCAGCCTTGCGCTTGGCGGTCGAGTAGTCGAGCCCGTCCTCGGCGATCATTCTCGCGGCGGCAATCGCGATTTCCTCGCGCACGCGCTGCGGATCGAAATGTGATTTGCGAACCATGCCGGAATGATACTAGATAAGCTCGGACGGCCCTTTTGCGGACTCGGTGCGGCACGCTCGCGCCGGCGAAAGAGCGCCAGGCGTGCTCGGTTACAATATGCGCCTTCAGGCGCCTTTCTGCACGGGTTTGCCCACGAACGGCGCCGTTCCTGTTTTTGCTTCTCAATCGCCCGCGCGGCGCGACACGGTTTATGCACATCCACATCCTCGGCATCTGCGGCACCTTCATGGGCGGACTGGCTGTTCTGGCGCGCGAGGCGGGCCACAAGGTCACCGGCTGCGACGCAGGCGTTTATCCGCCGATGAGCACGCAGCTCGAAGCGCAGGGCATCGAGTTGATCGAAGGTTACGGCGTGGAGCAGCTCGCGCTCGAACCGGATCTGTTCGTCATCGGCAATGTGGTGACGCGCGGCAATCCGCTGATGGAAGCCATTCTCGATCGCGGCCTGCCGTACACGTCCGGCCCGCAGTGGCTCGGCGAGCACGTACTGAACGGGAAATGGGTGCTCGCCGTCGCGGGTACGCACGGCAAGACCACAACCAGTTCCATGCTCGCGTGGCTGCTCGAAGACGCGGGCATGAATCCCGGCTTTCTGATCGGCGGCGTGCCGCTCAACTTCGGCATCTCGGCGCGTCTGACGGATTCGAGCTTCTTCGTCATCGAAGCCGACGAGTACGACACCGCGTTCTTCGACAAGCGTTCGAAGTTCGTCCACTATCGGCCGCGCACGGCGGTACTCAACAACCTCGAATTCGATCACGCTGATATCTTCCCCGATCTCGCCGCCATCGAAACGCAATTCCATCACCTCGTTCGCACCGTGCCGGGCGTCGGGCGCATCGTCACGAACGGGCGCGAGGCCGCGCTCGAACGCGTGCTGACCCGCGGCTGCTGGTCGGGCGTCGAGCGCTTCGGCGTCGACGGCGGCTGGCAGGCGTTGCCCGTCGAACAGGGCGCGCCCATCGACGAGCATTTCGCCGTGTACTGGGAGGGCGAGCGCCAGGGCGTCGTCGACTGGCAGGTGCAGGGCGAGCACAACCGCATGAACGCGCTCGCGGCGATCGCGGCGGCGCGCTCGGTCGGCGTGCCGGCGGCGCAATCGGTCAAGGCGCTTTCGAGCTTCCGCAACGTCAAGCGGCGCATGGAAGTGAAGGGCAGCGTGGACGGCGTCACCGTGTACGACGACTTCGCGCATCATCCGACCGCGATCGACACCACCGTCGCCGGATTGAGGACGCGAATCGGCGATGCGCGCATCCTCGCCGTGCTGGAGCCGCGCTCCAACACGATGAAGCTCGGCACGATGAAGGCGCAGTTGCCCGCGAGTCTCGCAAGCGCGGATCTGGTATTCGGCTACGGCGCGCGTGAAGGCCGCGACAAGCTCGGCTGGGATCTCGCCGAGGCGCTGTCTCCGCTCGGCGACAAGGCGCGGGCATTCAACGAGATCGAACCTCTGGTGAAGGCGGTCACGGCCGCCGCGCGCCCCGGCGACCACGTGCTCGTGATGAGCAACGGCGGCTTCGGCGGCGTCCATCAGAAGCTGCTCGACGCGCTATCCGCGCGTGGCGCGGGAGGACATTCGTGATTCTCTATCTGCACGGCTTTCGCTCGTCGCCCGAATCCTTCAAGGCGCGCGTGATGCACGCGCGTCTCGCGGAACTCGGACGGCTCGGCGAATGGCAGTGCCCGATGCTGCCGGTGTCGCCGTTCGATGCCGTCGCGCTGGCGGAATCGCTCGTCGCGGACGAAAAGCCGGGCGATGTGACCGTCGTCGGCAGTTCGCTCGGCGGCTACTACGCGACGTATCTCGCCGAGAAACACGGCTGGCGCGCCGTCCTGCTCAATCCGGCGGTGATGCCCGATCGCGATCTGAGCCACTATCTCGGCGAGCAGCCGTTGTGGCACGGCGACGGCAGCATCACCGTATTGCCGAGCCATCTGGACGAACTGCGCGCGCTCGCGATCGAGTCGATCACGCGGCCGGAGCGCTACTATCTGATCGCGGCGACGGGCGACGAAGTGCTCGATTACCGCACGATGCTCGACCACTATCCCGGCGCCCGGACCACGCTGATTCAGGGCGGCGATCACGCGATCAGCGACTTCCCGGCCTATCTCGCCGATGTCATCGCGTTTTGCGATCAGGCGCCGCCACCGCTCGTCGCGCCGGCGGCGGCGTGACAACGGCGTCACACTAATTCAACCACCGGCGCGAATCACGCGGCCCGGTCCACCGTCTTACGAGAGTATTGAGTGAACGTTTTCTTCGAGGAATCGGGTAGTTTCAAGGCCGGATCGGTGTTGTCCAAACAGGGCGACGCGTTCCAGGTCGAGTTGCCGGGCGGGCGGCGCGCCAAGGTGCGCGCGAAAGACGTGCTGATCGAATTCGACAAACCCGCGGCCGGCGACCTGATGCAGGAAGCCGACGCCATCGCGCAGGAAATCGATCTCGACTTTCTGTGGGAGTGCGCGCCCGAAGACGAATTTCCGTTCGCGGCGCTCGGCGCGGATTACTTCGGCGACAAATTCGGTCCGACCGAACGCGCGGCGCTCGTCCTGCGCATGCATGGCGCGCCGGTCTATTTCCGGCGCAAGGGACGCGGCCAGTATCAGCGCGCGCCACAGGAGCAGTTGCAGATGGCGCTCGCAGGCCTCGAGCGCAAGCGTCAGCAGGCGCTCGTGCAGCAGGGCTACGAAGACGACCTGAAGGCGGGCAAGCTGCCCGACGCGCTGAAGGAAAAGGCGCTCGGCCTGCTCACGAAACCCGACAAGAATTCCATCGAGTACAAGGCGCTCGAAGCGGCCGCCGCCGCGCGCGGCATTTCGCAGGCGCGGCTGATGCTCGAATGCGGCGGCATCGCGTCGCCGCGCGCGTTGCACGAAGCGCGCTTTCTGTCGGAATACTTTCCGCATGGCACCGGCTTTCCGTCGGTGCAGCCGGGCCCGTTGCCGGAAGATCTGCCGGAAGCGAATGTCGAAGCCTTTTCCATCGACGACGTCACCACGACCGAAATCGACGACGCCTTCTCCGTGCAGCATCTCTCCGACGGCCGCGTGCGCGTGGGTATCCACATCGCGGCGCCCGCGCTCGGCATCGCGCGCGGCGACATGATCGATGCGATCGCGCGCGGGCGTCTCTCCACGGTCTACATGCCTGGCGACAAGATCACGATGCTGCCGGACAACGTCGTCGATGTGTTCACGCTCGGCGAAGGCGGGCTGCGCCCGGCGCTGTCGCTGTACATCATCGTGAATCGCGAGACGCAGGACATCGTCGCGACGGAAACGCGCGCCGAACGCGTGTTCGTGAAGAGCAACCTGCGTCACAACCATCTCGATGCGTTCGTCACCGAGGAAAGCCTCGCCGCCGGCACGGGCGATTACGCGCACAAGGACGACATCGCGGTGCTGTGGCCGCTCGCGCAGGCGCTCTTCGAAAAGCGTCAGCAGGCGCGCGCGAGTTACGGTCTCAAGCGCGAAGTGCAGCGCAACAACGACTTCAACTTCTATGTCGATGGCGAGCACATCACGATCACGCCGCGCCGTCGCGGTTCGCCGCTCGATCTGATCGTCGCGGAACTCGCGATTCTCGCGAATTCGTCGTGGGGCGCATTCCTCGACGATCACGGCGTGCCGGGCATCTATCGCTCGCAGCGCGGCTTCGGCGGTCCCGGTCCGAAGCGCACGCGCATGCAGACGACGCCCGCGCCGCACGAAGGGCTGGGCGTCGCGCAATATGCGTGGAGTACGTCGCCGCTGCGCCGCTACGTCGATCTCGTCAATCAATGGCAACTGCTCGCGTGCGTGCAGCATGGCGTGACGGCCAAGCTCGCCGCGCCGTTCAAGCCGAAGGACGCGGATCTCTTCGCCGTCGTGCAGGGCTTCGACGACACCTACACCGCGTACGCCGATCATCAGCGCCGCATGGAGTATTTCTGGTGTCTGCGCTGGCTGAAGCAGGAGAACCGGAAGCAGGTTCCGGCGTCGGTCATCAAGGACGATCTCGTCCGGCTCGAAGAAATTCCGCTGATCCTGCACGTGCCGGGCCTCGGCGTGCATGCGCGCGGAACGCGTCTGATGCTGGAAGTCGTGTCGATCGATGAACTGACGGTCGAAGCGTCCTGCCGTCTGCTGCATGTCATCGATGCGCCGTCCGCGAGCGCGCCGGTCGAGGAAGAGGAAGCCGAAGAAGAAATCATCGAGACCGACGATCTTTCCGCCGAAAGCGAAGCCGAAGCGCAGGCGGAAGCGTCGGCGGAGCAGCCACAACCGGAAACGCCGGACAACGCGCAGGAACCGACGCCATGAAAGACCAGTACGCGGTGATCGGCAATCCGATCGAGCACAGCAAATCGCCGTGGATTCACGCGAAGTTCGCCGAGCAGACCGGCGAGACCATCGAATACGGGCGCATTCTCGGGCCGCTCAATGGCTTCGAGCGTGAGGTGAAGAACTTCGTCGCGTCGGGCGGACGCGGCATGAACGTCACGGTGCCGTTCAAGCTCGAAGCGCACGCGCTCGCGGATTCGCTGTCGCCGCGCGCGGCGGCGGCGGGCGCGGTGAACACGCTGGCCTTCGGTCCCGATGGCGTGCGCGGCGACAACACCGACGGCGTCGGCCTCGTGCGCGACATCGAGGTGAATCTCGGCGTGAGCCTGAAAGGCGCGCGCATTCTGCTGCTCGGCGCGGGCGGCGCGGCACGCGGCGTCGTGCTGCCGATCTTCGATCGCGCGCCGGCGGCGCTCACCATCGTCAATCGCACGGCGGCGAAGGCGCATCAACTCGTCGAGCAGTTCGCGCAAAACGCGGCCGAATGCGGCGTGCGTTTCGCGGGCGGCGGCGCCGACAGCGCGGAAACGGGCCGCTACGACGTGATCGTCAACGCGACCGCGGGCAGCCTCGACGCCGCCTTGCCCGATTGCGACGACAGCGCGTTCGGCGCGGGCACGCTCGCCTACGACATGATGTACGGCGCGCAACCGACCGTCTTCATGGAGCACGCGTCGAAGCTCGGCGCGCGCGCATCGGATGGCCTCGGCATGCTGGTCGAGCAGGCCGCCGAATCGTTCTTCATCTGGCGCGGCGTGCGCCCGGACGGCGGCGCGGTGCTGCGCGAATTGCGCCGGACGCTCGCAGCCAAAGCCTGATATGACCACCGCGCCGATCGGGAGCCGCGCGCCACGCGCGCACAAGGCGGTGCGGCTCGGCCCGGCGCGATGGATTCTGTACGGCGTGTCGGTGCTCGGCATCGCATTCATTGCGACGCAACTCTACTTCTTCGCGCAGATCGGCATCTGGACAGTCGTGAATCCCGGCCCGACGGCCTTCATGCGCTCCGATGCGTGGACGCTCGCGAAGACGCATCCCGGCGTGTCGCTGCAGCGCACCTGGGTGCCTTACGACCAGATTTCGCGCAACCTGAAGCGCGCGATCATCGCGTCGGAAGATGCCAACTTCGTCAACAACAACGGCTACGAAACCGACGCCATTCTTCAGGCGTGGGAGAAGAACAAGGCGCGCGGAAAAATCGTCGCGGGCGGTTCGACCATTTCGCAGCAGCTCGCGCGCAATCTCTTTCTGTCGCGCGAGAAGAGCTATGTGCGCAAGGCGGAGGAGCTCGTCATCACGTGGATGCTCGAATTCTGGATGGACAAGGAACGCATCTTCGAGATCTATCTGAATTCGGTCGAGTGGGGCAACGGCGTGTACGGCGCGCAGGCGGCGGCGCAGTATTACTACAAGACGTCGGCGGCGAATCTGTCGGTCGGGCAGAGCGCGCGGCTCGCCGTGATGCTGCCTCGGCCCAAGTATTTCGACGATCATCGCAACGCGCCGTATCTGTCGCAGCGCTCGCGCGTCATCGCGCGCCGAATGGGCGCGGCGGAGCTGCCGCAATGAGTTTTGGTTTGCGAAATTAAGTGAGAGTTTGCAAAACTAAACAATGTAAAGCCCTGATTTATCAGGGCTTTTTTGTTTTTGGATTGCCGCCGACACTCAAAATTTTTCCCATTATATGAGCATGACGATCACATATTGAATAGTTCGAAGAGCCCGAACTACAATCCGACCAAAGCCTAAACGGCACATGCGTGCGACGACCGAAGGAACCCTGCGGCGCGCACGATTAGAACAACGGAGACACGTGATGCACTCGATCGCCTGTCCGCGTTCGCGGACCCTTTCACACGATTTGTACGTCGCGACGCCCGCGAGCGTCAGCCGACGCGCATCGTGATCGAGACCCGCGCCATGACCAAATTCCAGAACCCTGAAACCGACGCCGCCGAAGCGCAATCCGCGCACGCGAGCGGTCCGAGCGTGAAGCGCAACGGCGCGAACGGGGCGAAGCAGACGCCCGATCCCGATGCGATCGCGTTGCCGAGCGCGCTCGTGGATGTCACGCCGCAGCAGGCCGGCACCCAGACGCTCCTGCGCGGCCTCGCGATTCTCGAAGCCGCCGCGAACGGCGCGCGCGATCTGCGCTCGTTCGGCGCGGCGCTCGGCACGACGCGCAGCACGACGCATCGGCTCGTCAGTTCGCTCGTGCAGGCGCGCTATCTGCGGCAGGTGCAGGGCGGCTATCTGCTCGGGCCGAAGCTCATCGAACTGGGCACGATCGCGCTCGAACAGATGCCGCTCACGGCGGTCGCGCGCCCGCATCTGCAGGTGCTCGCGGAACACACGCACGACACCATTCACCTCGGCGTGCGCGACGGCGACGACGTTCTCTATATCGACAAGATTCCCGGCACGCGCGGCCTGGAGATGCGCTCGCGCGTCGGGCATCGCATGCCGCTCGCATCGACGGGCATCGGCAAGGCGATGATGCTCGACCTCGAATCGAACGCGTGGAAGAAGCTGCTCGAAGCGTCGCATCGCGTGCTCGCGAAAACGAGCTTCAAGCCCGACAACCGTCCCGATTTCGACACCTTCCTGCAGCGCATGACGCGTTATTCGCAAGGCGGGTTCACGTTCGATCTCGAAGAAAACGAGGCGTCGATCCGCTGCGTGGCCGCGCCGGTGCGCGATGCGTCGGGCGCGATCGTCGCGGCCTTGTCGGTGGCGAGCACGATTCCCTATATGCCGCATGAACGCATGGAAGAACTGATTCCGGTCGTGCAGCGCGAGGCGCGCGCGATTTCCGAGGAACTCGGCTGGCGCGCTCCGCTGGCGGCCCGCAGGATCAAGCGATGAACGCATCCGTTTCCACGCCCGCGCTCATCGCGCTCGACTGGGGCACGACATCGCTGCGCGCCTATCTGCTGGGCGCCGACGGCGCCGTGCTCGACACGTGCGCTTCGCCGGCCGGCATCATGAATCTGCCCGCGGGCGGCTTCGATCAGGCGTTCGAGGAAACCTGCGGCGCGTGGCTCGATGCGCATGCGACGCTTGCCGCGCCGCTGCCCGTGATCGCGGCGGGCATGGTCGGCAGCGCGCAGGGCTGGGTGGAAGCGCCGTACGTCGAAACGCCGGCGGGCGCGGATGCGCTCGTCGCGGGCATCGTCACGGTGAAAGCGGCGCGCGGCGTCGACGTGCATGTCGTGCCCGGTGTGCTGGAGCGCGGCGTGTTGCCCAACGTGATGCGTGGCGAGGAGACGCAGATTTTCGGCGCGCTGGCGAGCGAGCCGTCGCTCGGAACGTCGGGCGGCGCGCTGATCGGCCTGCCGGGCACGCATGCGAAATGGGCGTTCGTGAGCGATGAGCGCATCGAGCGTTTCTACACCTTCATGACGGGCGAGACCTTCGCCGCGCTGCGCGATCATTCGATTCTCGGCCGCACGATGCAGCCGGGCGCGACGCACGACGAACAAGCGTTCATTCGCGGCGTCGATACGGCGCGCGATGCCGGTCATGCAGGCGTGCTCGCGACGATCTTCACCACGCGCACGCTCGGCCTCACCGGTCAGCTAACGGGCGAGCAGCAGCCCGATTATCTGTCGGGGCTGTTGATCGGCCACGAACTGCGCGGCCTCAACGAAGTGCTTACGCGCGAACGATCCGCGCTCGCGGGCAAGACCTTGCGCCTGATCGGCAACGACGCGCTTTGCGACCGCTATCGCGCCGCGCTCGAGCGCTTCGGTTGCCACGACGCGCCGACCGTCGCGCGGGCCACCGAGCACGGCCTTTATCGAATTGCAGCGCGTGCCGGGCTCGTCGCCGCGCCCGTGCGCACGGCCTGAGAAGGAGCCAACACAATGCAGCCTCCCATCAACTTGCCCGCGCCGTACGGCATGCACGGCGGTCTCGCGAAGGCGTTCGCCGCGTGCCCGCTGATCGCGATTCTGCGCGGCGTGACGCCGGCCGACGCCGCCGATCAGGGCCGCGCGCTGTATGAAGCGGGCTTTCGCATCGTCGAAGTGCCGCTCAACTCGCCGCAGCCGTTCGACAGCATCGCGGCGATCCGTCAGGCGCTGCCCGCCGATGCGATCGTCGGTGCGGGAACCGTGCTGCATCCGAGTTACGTCGACAGCGTGAAAGCCGCCGGCGGCGAACTCATCGTGATGCCACACAGCGACGCCGATGTCGTGCGCGCCGCGAAGGCGCAAGGTCTCGCGTGCGCGCCGGGCGTCGCGACGCCGAACGAGGCGTTTCTCGCGCTGAAGAACGGCGCGGACGTGCTGAAGATGTTCCCCGCCGAGCAACTCGGCCCGACCGTGACGAAGGCATGGCGCGCGGTGATCGCGCAGGACGTGCCGCTCGTGCCGGTCGGCGGCATTGCTCCGGACAACATGGGCTCGTTTCTGAGCGCGGGCGCGAACGGCTTCGGCCTCGGCTCCGCGCTGTACAAGCCGGGCCAGAGCGCGGAGGTGACCGCGTCGCACGCGAAGGCGTTCATCGACGGACTCGCGAAAGCGCGAGGCGAAATCAAATGAACCGGCTCGCCGGCAAAGTGACGATGGTCACAGGCGCGGGACGCGGCATCGGCGCGGCGATCGCGCTGGCGTTTGCCCGCGAGGGCGCGTCGGTGGCGCTGGCGGAACTCGATATCGATACGGCTCGCGCGACGGCCGAGCGTATTTCATCGGAAGTGAGCGGCGCGCGCGTGATCGCGGTGCAGACCGACGTGACGCAAAGCGCGCAGGTGAAAGAAGCGGTCGGGCATATCGAAGCTTCGCTGGGGCCGCTCGACGTGCTCGTGAACAACGCCGGCATCAACGTGTTCTGCGATCCGCTCACGATGACCGACGACGACTGGCGCCGCTGTTTCGCCGTCGATCTCGACGGCGTGTGGAACGGCTGCCGCGCGGTACTGCCGGGCATGATCGCGCGTGAGCGCGGCAGCATCGTGAATATCGCGTCGACGCACGCTTTCAAGATCATTCCCGGCTGCTTTCCGTATCCGGTGGCGAAGCACGGCGTGATCGGACTGACGCGCGCGCTCGGCATCGAATACGCGCCGAACAACGTGCGCGTGAATGCGATCGCGCCGGGTTACATCGAAACGCAATTGACGCTGGATTGGTGGAATTCACAAGCCGATCCGAAGGCCGCGCGCCAGGCGACGCTCGATTTGCAGCCGATGAAGCGCATCGGCCAGCCGCACGAAGTCGCGATGACGGCAGTGTTCCTCGCATCGGACGAGGCGCCGTTCATCAACGCGAGCTGCATCACCCTGGATGGCGGGCGTTCCGCGCTGTACCACGACTGAACAACGAACCACCCAAGAATGACGCACTGGCCGCGGTGCGACATCACGACAGAAAAAAACGCGGCCACACACCTTCGTTAGCGCCCGTGCGCGGGCATTGTTCGACATCGGAAGAAGTCGGGAGACAAAAAATGAAACGCAGACTGTTCCTCACGCTGATCGCCGCTGCAACGGCAACGAGCGCGTCCATGATCGCGGCGCCTGTCGCGCAGGCCGCCGACGACGTCAAGATCGGCTTCCTCGTGAAGCAGCCGGAAGAACCGTGGTTCCAGGACGAATGGAAATTCGCCGAAATGGCCGCGAAAGAGAAGGGCTTCACGCTCGTGAAGATCGGCGCGCCGTCGGGTGAAAAGGTGATGAGCGCGATCGACAACCTCGCCGCGCAAAAGGCGCAGGGCTTCATCATCTGCACGCCGGATGTGAAGCTCGGGCCGGGCATCGTCGCGAAGGCGAAGGCCGACAAGCTCAAGATGATGACGGTCGATGACCGCCTCGTCGACGGTTCGGGCAAGCCGATCGAAGCCGTGCCGCATATGGGCATTTCGGCCTACAACATCGGCAAGCAGGTCGGCGACGGCATCGCCGCCGAAATCAAGAAGCGCGGCTGGGACATGAAGGATGTCGGCGCGATCGACGTGACCTACGAGCAGTTGCCGACCGCGCATGACCGCACGAGCGGCGCGACCGATGCGCTCGTCGCCGCGGGCTTCCCGAAGGCGAACATCGTCGCCGCGCCGCAAGCGAAGACCGACACCGAGAACGCGTTCAACGCCGCGAACATCGCGCTCACGAAGAACCCGCAGTACAAGCACTGGGTTGCTTACGCGCTCAACGACGAGGGCGTGCTCGGCGCCGTGCGCGCGGCGGAAGGGCGCGGCTTCAAGGCGGACAACATGATAGGCATCGGCATCGGCGGATCGGATTCGGCGTTGAACGAGTTCAAGAAGCCGAATCCGACGGGCTTCTACGGCACCGTCATCATCAGCCCGAAGCGTCACGGCGAAGAGACGTCCGAGCTGATGTACGCGTGGATCAAGGACGGCAAGGCGCCGCCGCCGCTCACGCTCACGACCGGCATGCTGGCGACGCGTGAGAACGTGGCGTCGGTCCGTCAGCAAATGGGCCTGGCGTCGAACTAAAACTGTAATGGCGGGCCGCGTCTCGACGATGCGGCCCGCGCGAAACCAGGAGGCGATGTGTCAGCGACGTTGCGTTTTGACAGTATCGGCAAGGTGTTTCCAGGCGTGCGCGCGCTCGACGGCGTGTCGTTCGACGTCAATGCCGGCGAAGTTCACGGCTTGATGGGCGAGAACGGCGCGGGTAAATCGACCTTGCTCAAGATTCTCGGTGGCGAGTACCAGCCCGATTCGGGGCGCGTGCTCATCGACGATAACGAAGTACATTTCGCGAGCGCGGCGGCTTCGATCGCGTCGGGCATCGCGGTGATTCACCAGGAGTTGCAGTACGTGCCGGACCTGACGGTGTCCGAGAATCTCTTGCTCGGCGCGCTGCCGAACCGTCTCGGCTGGGTCGACAAGCGCGCGGCGAAAGCGCACGTGCGCGAGCGGCTCACGGCGATGGGCGTCGATCTCGATCCGAACGCGAAGCTGCGCAAGCTCTCGATCGCGCAGCGGCAGATGGTCGAAATCTGCAAGGCGCTGCTGCGCAACGCGCGTGTGATCGCGCTGGACGAGCCGACGAGTTCGCTGTCGCATCGCGAGACGGAAGTGCTGTTCAAGCTCGTGCGCGATCTCAAGGCGGACAACCGCGCCTTGATCTACATCTCGCATCGCATGGACGAGATTTACGAGTTGTGCGATGCGTGCACGATTTTCCGCGACGGCCGCAAGATCGCATCGCATCTGGCGCTCGCGGACGTGCCGCGCGAGACGCTTGTGCAGGAAATGGTCGGCCGCGAAATCAGCGACATCTACGACTATCGCGCGCGGCCGCTGGGCGAGGTGCGTTTTTCGGTGAAGAACGTGCTGGGTGACGCATTGAGTGCGCCCGCGAGCTTCGAGGTGAAGCGCGGCGAGATCGTCGGTTTCTTCGGTCTGGTCGGCGCGGGCCGCAGCGAACTGATGCATCTCGTCTACGGCGCGGACAAGAAGAAGGACGGCACGATCACGCTCGACGGTCAGCCGATCAAGGTTCGCAGCACCGGCGAAGCGATCCGCCACGGCATCGTGCTGTGTCCGGAGGATCGCAAGGAAGAAGGCATTGTCGCGATGGCGACGGTCGCGGAGAACATCAACATCTCGTGCCGCCGTCACTATCTGCGTGGCGGGCTGTTTCTCGATGGCAAGAAGGAGGCGCAGACGGCCGAGCGCTTCATTCAGCTTCTGAAGATCAAGACGCCGAGCCGCAAGCAGCGCATCCGTTTCTTGTCGGGCGGCAATCAGCAGAAGGCGATTCTTTCGCGCTGGCTCGCGGAGCCGGATCTGAAGGTCGTGATTCTCGACGAACCGACGCGCGGCATCGACGTCGGTGCGAAACATGAAATCTATAACGTGATCTATCAGCTCGCCGAGCGCGGCTGCGCGATCGTGATGATTTCGTCGGAGTTGCCGGAAGTGCTCGGCGTGTCCGACCGGATCGTCGTGATGCGGCAGGGGCGGATAGCGGGTGAGTTGCCGCGTGACAAGGCGAGCGAACAGGCGGTGCTGAGTCTCGCGCTGCCGCAAAGCGATAGCGTCGCCGAAGCGGCGTAAGGACAAGAGGAGCGAATCATGGAAGTAAGAGAAAACATCGTGGGACAGGCGACCGAGACCGTCGCGAACGCGCTGATCCCGCAAAAGAACGACAAGCAGAAGTGGTGGCAGCAGATCACGGAGTACAGCCTGATCGTGATTTTCGTCGTCATGTTCCTGACGATGTCGCTGACCGTCGATCACTTCTTCTCGATCGAGAACATGCTGGGTCTCGCGTTGTCGATCTCGCAGATCGGCATGGTCGCGTGCACGATGATGTTCTGTCTTGCGTCGCGCGACTTCGACTTGTCGGTCGGTTCGACGATCGCGTTCGCCGGCGTGCTCTGCGCGATGGTGCTCAACGCGACCGACAACACGGCGATCGCGATCGTCGCGGCGGTGGCGGCGGGCGCGGTGATCGGCTTCGTGAATGGCGCGGTGATCGCCTATCTGCGCATCAACGCGCTGATCACGACGCTGGCGACGATGGAGATCGTGCGCGGGCTCGGGTTCATCGTGTCGCATGGGCAGGCGGTCGGTGTGTCGTCGGATACGTTCATCGCGCTCGGCAGTTTGTCGATGGTCGGGATTTCCCTGCCTATCTGGGTCACGCTTGCGTGCTTCATCGTGTTTGGCGTATTGCTCAACCAGACGGTGTATGGACGTAATACATTGGCGATCGGCGGGAATCCTGAGGCGTCGCGGCTCGCGGGTATCAATGTCGAGCGCACGCGGGTTTGGATCTTTTTGATTCAGGGCGCGGTGACGGCGCTGGCGGGTGTCATTCTCGCTTCGCGGATCACTTCGGGGCAGCCGAATGCCGCTCAAGGTTTTGAGCTGAACGTGATTTCGGCTTGTGTGCTGGGGGGCGTTTCGCTGCTCGGCGGGCGGGCGACGATTTCTGGCGTCGTGATCGGGGTGCTGATTATGGGCACGGTCGAGAACGTTATGAATCTTCTGAATATCGATGCGTTCTATCAGTACCTCGTGCGGGGGGCGATCTTGCTTGCTGCCGTGTTGCTCGATCAGTTGAAGAATCGTGGGTCGAGGGATTGAAGGTTTTTTGGTTTTGGTGTGATTAGGGTTTCGTGGAAGCCTGCTTTCGTGGTGGTCTATTAGCACTGCCCCTCCCCGGGGCGGGGGTCACTTTCTTTGCTGCTGCAAAGAAAGTAACCAAAGAAAGCAGCTTCTCACCGCCCGCAGTCACACGCAGTTTGGCCACGCTTGCCAGCCCCCGGTGGCACTCGCCTAAGTGTCGCCCTCGAAGGACTTACCGGGCTTGGATCGCGCACGGTCTGCCGCTCCAACTGTTTTGACGTGCTGGTTCAGCACGAAAGAGCTTCGGCACAGCGCTACGCGCTGCCGCTGGGTCTGCAAGGGAAACCGACGGAAGACATATGCAGTGCGTTGAGATGGCGGTGTGAGTAAAGAAGCGTGGAAGCGTAGAAGCGCACGCAGACCCGATTGACCGGTCGGCCGCGAAGCGGGCTGGAGCTATTTGGTGCTGAACCAGTCAGTGGAGCGGCACGAGGCGACGGACCGTGCGCGAGCCAAGCCCAGTTAGTCCTACGAGGGCGACACTTAGGCGATTGCCATCGACGGCTGGCAAGCATGGCCAACGTGCGTGTGACCGCGGGCTTAGACGAGCTGCTTTCTTTGGTTACTTTCTTTGCAGCAGCAAAGAAAGTGACCCCCGCCCCGGGGAGGGGCAGACCTAATAAACCGACACGAACGCAGGATTCCACCACCAAAAGCGCAAGCAAAAGAGACAACCCCATGCCCACCATCAACAAATCACTAGCAAGATACCCAAGCCTGGAAGGCAAAACAGTCCTGATAACGGGCGGCGCAACCGGCATCGGCGAGGCCTTCGTCGAGCATTTCTTCGATCAGGGCGCGAAAGTCGCCTTCTTCGACATCGAAACTGACGCGGGCGAAGCGCTTGCCGACCGTCTCGGCGCAGCCCTGACAGCAAACCAGACACGCCCGATGTTCCTGCGCGTCGACCTCACCGACATCGACGCATTGAGAAAGGGCATCGCCGACGTCCGCGCAGCATTCGGCCCAATCGGCGTGCTGGTCAACAACGCCGCCAACGACAAGCGCCACGCGATCGAGGACGTCACCCCCGAGTCGTACGATGCAGCCATCGCGGTCAACATCCGCCATCAGTTCTTCGCGGCTCAGGCCGTGATCGAAGACATGAAGCGCCTGGGCGGCGGCTCCATCATCAATCTGGGCTCGATAAGCTGGATGCTCAAGCAAGGTAACTTTCCCGTCTACACGACGTCGAAATCGGCGGTGCAGGGCATGACGCGCGGCCTCGCGCGCGATCTCGGCAAGTTCGGCATCCGCGTGAATACGCTCGTACCGGGCTGGGTGATGACCGAAAAGCAAAAACGGCTGTGGCTCGACGACGCCGGCAAGGAAGCGATCAAGCAGGGCCAGTGCATCGGCGGGGAACTGCTGCCCGTGCATCTAGCGCGCGCTGCGCTCTTCCTCGCTTCGGACGACAGCAGCATGATGACGGCGCAAGACATCGTCGTCGATGGAGGATGGGCCTGATGAACTCGACTCGCGCGCAGCTTCTGATCGACAGTCAATGCTCGCTCGGCGAAGGCGCGACATGGTGCGCCGCGAGCGGCCGCTTCTGGTGGACCGATATCGAAGGCGAGAAGCTGTGGCGCTACGATCCGCGCGACGGCGCGAGCGAATCGTTCGCGATGCCCGAGCGGCTCGGCTGCTTCACGCCCTGCGCCGATGCGCGTTTTCTGCTGCTCGGTCTCGCGTCGCGGCTCGCGTTCTACGAGATCGCAACGGGTAACATCGACACCATCATGGAAGTCGAAGCCGATCTGCCCACGCGTCTCAACGATGGCCGCTGCGACCGCGAAGGGCGCTTCGTGTTCGGCACGAAGCACGATATCGAGGATGCGCAGGCAGTCGGCGGGTTTTATCGGCTGAACCGGGATCTGTCGCTGGAGCGCCTGCCGCTCGGCAATTGCGCGATTTCGAACAGCATCGGCTTTTCGCCCGACGGCGCGACGATGTACTACTGCGATTCGCCGACGCGCCAGATTCGCGTCTGCGACTATCCGACGTTCGCCAACGATCGCGTGTTCGTCGAGTTGACGGATGCCACTGGCGTGCCCGACGGCTCGATCGTCGATGCCGATGGCGGCCTGTGGAACGCGCAGTGGGGCGGCGCGCGCGTCGTGCGCTATGGACCCGACGGTCGCGAGACCGCGCGCATCGACGTGCCGACCGCACAGCCGAGTTGCGCCGCGTTCGGCGGCGCGGACTTCGGCACGCTGTTTATCACGAGCGCGCGCATCGGACTCGCCGATGACGCGCTGAAAAGCGATGCGCACGCAGGCGGCGTGTTCGTCGCGACACCCGGCGCGCGCGGCATCGCCGAAGCGGTATTCGCAGGCAAGGCGTAACGGAAAATAGCGAGGCGGCGCGCGACCGACGCGCCGCCCGGCACACCCCGGCGACGCCGGGTTCTTCGCCTCTCGATGGAGCACGAGTCATGGCTGTTGCGCGCACAGAGCAAAGACCGAATCCTGCATCGACGTCCAAGCAGGCGAACGCCCGGCGTTCGAGGCTCGCCGCCGCAACCGAACCACCGATCCGCCCCGGCCCCGGCACCGCGATGGTCGCAATGGGCGGCCGCGATGTCGATGGCTGCATCACGCTCGCCAACGCGCATCTGCGGCTCGAACTCGCGCCGTCGCTCGGCGGCGGGATCACGCGTTTCGACTGGCGCCACCAGGGCACGCTGGTGCCGATCTTCCGGCCGTGCGTCGATCCCGGTCCGGACACGGACCCGAATCAGCTCGCGTGCTATCCGCTTCTGCCGTACTCGAACCGTATCGGCAACGGGCACTTTCAGTTTTCAGGACGCTCGATCGACGTGCCGTGCAACCGCGCCGGCGAACCGCTGCCGCTACATGGCGATGGCTGGCTCGGCGCGTGGGAAGTCGCGGAGGAAACGTCCGCACGCGTGCGTCTCACGCTCGATCGCAGCGACGGCAAGCCGTATGCCTTTCGCGCCTCGCAGACCTACGCGCTCGACGAAGCCACGCTCGCCGTGACGCTCGATGTGCAGAATACCGGCGACGAAGCGCTGCCGTTCGGCCTCGGGCTGCATCCGTTCCTGATGCGCGAGGCGGACACGGAGTTGTCCGCGGCGGCGGGCGGCGTGTGGCTCTGCGGCGACGACTGGCTGCCTGTGCGGCACGTGCCCGCGCCGCCCGCATGGCAATTCGGCGTCGCGTATCCGATGCCGTCGGAGATGGTCAACAACGCGTTCACCGGCTGGAGCGGCCGCACGAGCGTGCTGTGGCCGAAGCGCCGCCTGTCGCTCACGATCGCCGCGGACACCGATTACTACGTGCTCTACGCGCCGCCCGGCGAAAGCTTTTTCTGCTTCGAGCCGGTCGATCATCCGATCAATGCGGTGAATCTGCCCGGCGGCGGCGAAGCGCACGGGATGACCGTGCTCGAACCGGGCGAGCGGCTGTCGCGCGAGTTTCGGTTCACCGTCGAGCGCACCGGGGACGCGGCGCGGCGCTCGAGGCCGCGCACGCGAGCCGGAGCGAAGGCGCGGGCGCGGGACGCTGCGCGCTGATCGCGAAAGGGAAGCGATGCCGCGCACGTTAAAATGCGTGGCATCGACGTTCAACGAAATCCCGCCATGTCCTTCATCCAGACCCTCAACGCCGCGTGGTCGCGGACGCAATCGCTTCTTTGCGTCGGCCTCGACCCGGAACCCGCCAAATTTCCCGGCGCCCTGAACGGACGCGCCGATGCGATCTTCGAGTTCTGCAAGACCATCGTCGATGCGACCGCGCCGTATGCATCGTCGTTCAAACCGCAGATCGCGTACTTCGCGGCGCATCGCGCGGAAGATCAGCTCGAAGCGCTGATCGCGCATATCCACGAGAAACACGCCGGCATTCCGGTGATTCTGGACGCGAAGCGCGGCGATATCGGCAGCACGGCCGAGCAGTACGCGAAGGAAGCGTTCGAGCGCTATCAGGCGGATGCCGTGACGGTCAATCCGTACATGGGCTTCGATTCGATCGAGCCGTATCTCGCGCATGAAGGCCGCGGCGTGATCGTGCTGTGCCGCACGTCGAATCCGGGCGGCTCGGATCTTCAATTCCTCACCACCGATGGCAAGCCGCTGTATCAGGTCGTCGCGACGCTCGCGGCGGAAAAGTGGAACGCGAGCGGCCAGCTCGGGCTGGTCGTCGGCGCGACGTTTCCGAAGGAAATCGAAACGGTGCGCGGGATCGTCGGCGATATGCCCTTGCTGATTCCGGGCATCGGCGCGCAAGGCGGCGATGTCGAAGCGACCGTGCGCGCGGGCCGCACCGCGAGCGGCGCGGGCATGCTGATCAACTCGTCGCGCGCGATCATCTACGCAGGCAAGGGCGACGACTACGCACAAGCCGCGGCCGAAGCGGCGAAGAAGACACGCGACACGATCAACGCCTACCGCTGAGCGCGCGGTTCAGGCATCGGGAATCGGCGCGAGCAGCGCGTCGAGGTCCTCGGCGGAAAACTTCTCCACGGCGCGCGCGTCCTCGGACAGGATGCCCGCCGCGAGCGCTGCCTTGCGCTCCTGCATCGACAGTATCTTTTCTTCGATGCTGCCGGTCGCGACGAGCTTGTACACGAACACCGGCTTGTCCTGCCCGATGCGATGCGCGCGATCCGTCGCCTGATTCTCGGCGGCGGGATTCCACCACGGATCGTAGTGGATCACGGTATCGGCGGCGGTCAGGTTCAGTCCGACGCCGCCTGCCTTCAGGCTGATCAGGAAAATCGGCGCCTCGCCCGCCTGAAAGCGCTGCACGGGCGTCTTGCGATCTGCGGTCTCGCCGGTCAGCGTGACGTACGTGAGCCCGGCTTCATCGAGCGCCGTGGCGATGATCGCGAGCATGCCCGTGAATTGCGAGAACACGAGCACGCGCCGGCCTTCCTCGATGAGATTCGGCAGCATATCGAGCAAAAGCGCGAGCTTGGCCGATTCCTGCGTCTTCTTCGCGCCCGGCAGCTTGACGAGCGACGGATCGCAGCACACTTGCCGCAGCTTCAGGAGCGCGTCGAGCATCAGGATATGGCTGCGCGCGAAACCCTGCTTCTCGATGGCGTCTTGCACTTTCTTCTGCATCGCCGCGCGCACGGTCTCGTAGAGATCGCGCTGCGCGCCCTCCAGTTCGACGCTGCGCACGATCGTGGTCTTGAGCGGCAGTTCGGTGGCGACATCGTCCTTGCGGCGACGAAGCACGAAGGGGCGAATTCGACGAGCGAGCAGGTCGCGGCGCGTCGGGTCGTTTTGCTTTTCGATCGGTTTGCGCCAGCGGGCCGCGAAGTCCTTTTGCGTGCCGAGAAAACCGGGCAGCAGAAAATCGAATTGCGACCAGAGCTCGCCCAGATGGTTTTCGAGCGGCGTGCCTGTAAGACACAGGCGATGTCGCGCGCGCAGCGTGCGGATCACGCCCGCCGCCTTGCTCGAAGCGTTCTTCACGTACTGCGCTTCGTCGAGTATCAACAGGTGATAGTCGTGCGCGTTCAGCGCCTCGTGATCGCGCCACACGAGCGGATACGTCGTGACGATGAGATCGTGCTCCGCGATGCCCGCGAAACGGTCGTGCCGCTGCGGCCCATGCAGATCGAGCACCTTGAGTCCGGGCGCGAAACGCCGCGCTTCTTCCTGCCAGTTGTTGACGAGCGTGGTCGGAACGACGATCAGCGCCGGCCGCGTAAGCCGGCCGGCTTCCTTTTCGACGAGGATATGCGCGAGCGTCTGCACCGTCTTGCCGAGGCCCATGTCGTCGGCGAGCACGCCGGCGAGTTCGTGCTCGCGCAGGAACTGCATCCAGTCGACGCCCTCGCGCTGATAATCGCGCAGCGTCGCCTTCAGGCCGCTCGGCACATCGATCCGGCGCGGGCCCGAGGCTTTGCGCAGCCGTTGCACGAGTCCGACCATCGATGCGTCGCCGTCGAATTGCCAGCGCAGCTTTTCATCGGCTTCGGTGAGACGGCCGGCTTCGAGCGCCGAAAGCCGCAACGGCGTCTCCGCGTTGAAGTCGGCGCGGTCGAACAGATCGATCAGTGCGCGCACGAGCGGCTTGATTCTCGCGGCGCGCACGCTGAAGCGCCTGCCCGCGTGCGTGCGGAATTCGACGGCATGCGCGTCGTCGATCTTGTCGATGGCGCCGCCGAGCCAGCGGCGGTCGCGGGCGAAGAGTTCCGCGAGGAGCGGTTCGAGCCGCACGCGTTCCGCCTCGACCATGATGCCCAGTTCGAGATCGAACCAGCCGTTCTCCGCGGCGCGCGCGGCCGCCTCGATTTCGTCGATTTCCACGACATCGAAACGCGAATTCGGCACGATGACGACGCGCCAGCCCGCCTCGCGCATTGCAGGCAACTGTTCGGCGATGAACGCGGGCCATGCGTCGCGCCCGGGCATGATGAAGCCGCCGGCGTCGGGCGAATCGTCGTGAAGGTCTTGCACGCCACCAATGAACTTCAGCCCGGCCTTGGCTAGACGAGTCCAGCACGCGCTCTCGAAATCGTCCCGGCGCGCGACGTGAACGCGCTGGCCGTCCGGCAGCCGCAGGATCGTCTCGGAACTTTGCGCCGAAAGCGTGATGCCGTCGTAGTCGAAACCCAGTCGGGCGATGTCGAGTTCCGCCGGCGGCGTATTCAGCCTGCGAGGCGCGTCGAGCAGAAGCGTGTCGAGCGTGAGCACGGGCACCGGCGCGACGTCGATCATGCGGGTTCCCGTGTCGCCGTCGCCGGGCGGCGCGGGCAGCTCGGGCGCGAATTCGGCGAGCGTCGCGCGCACAATAGCCGCTTCCTCGAGCGTGAGCATCGGCATCGCCCGATAGTCGGCGAGCAGTTCGTCGGGAATCTGCGTTTCGACGAGTCCGCTTTCCTTCGCGATGCCGTCGAAATACCACGGCGGTTCGGTCGGCAGCACGATGCCGCCTTCCGGCTCGGTTTCGAGCGACGCGAAAATCATGTCGTCGTGGCGCGGAATCCATTCGACGGTCCCGCGACGGCGCGCGCCTTCGCGCAAGGGCTGTTTCAACTGCAGGGCATTCGCGTTCGACTCGAAGTAGAGACGGCCCGTCGCGAGCATCATCTGCCAGGCCACCGCGCCGCGCTTCCCGAGTAGTTCGTAGCAGTTGCTCGAAAAGCCGCGCTCGGTTCTGAGCGCGCGAATGATCGCTTCGTCTTCCGCGTTCACGAATTTCGGCGGACTTTTCCAGGCGGCATAGTTCGGGTACCAGCTTTCCGTCGCGCGAATCTCACCATTGACGTTGAGCCGCGCCTTGAGCGTCACCAGTTCGAAACCGAAGCTGCCGCGCAGGGACGGCAGGAGCGCGTAGACAATCTGATACACCGCGCCGGTTGCGGGCCGCGCCGCTTTCGCCTGCGCCAGCCGCGTCGCCTCGACCTTGGCGCGAACGCCCGACAGCCACCGCTCGACGCCCGGGCTCAAGCCGCTTCGCTCAGCGGCTTCCTTTCGCTCCAGCCAGGCGAGCAACGTCGCCGCGATATGCTTGCACTCGTATCCGACCGGGCAGGAGCAGTAGCCGTACGGCCGGCTCTTCCTCAATTCGATTTCTACCTGGTACGGCTCCGCTTGGGTCCCCTGGACTTCCGCTTGCAGGACATTCCCCATCAAGACGATATCGCCGACATCGCGGACATAGCCGAGCGCCTTGCCGATGGTCTTGGGGCCCATCCAGCGCGCCACCTGATCTCTGGTGTATGTGGCCGGATCGGCCATCTCGCTGTTTGATCTTGTCATGCGATGTCGCTGCGTTTCACCGTTCGTTCCGATCCAGAAACTCCAGCAGCTTGCGCAGCGCATGCGCCGCCGCCTGCGCGCGCACCTGCTCGCGATCGCCCTTGAACAGTTGCGTTTCGACGCCGGTATCCAGCCGGTTGCTCCACGCGAACGACACCGTGCCCACCGGCTTCGCATCGCTTCCTCCCGCCGGACCCGCGACGCCGGTGATCGCGACCGACACCTGCGCGCGGCTGTTGCGCAGCGCGCCTTCGGCCATCGCTTTCGCGACGGGCTCGCTGACCGCGCCGTGCTGCTCGATCAACGCGGCGGGCACGCCGATCATCTCGATCTTCGCGAGATTCGAGTAGGTGACGAAGCCGCGCTCGAACCACGCGCTGCTGCCGGAAATATCGGTGATGGCGGTCGCGACCATGCCGCCCGTGCACGACTCGGCGGTGGCGAGCATCAGCCTCTCGTCGCGCAGCTTGTTGCCGACGCGAATCGCAAGTTGGTGGACGACGGTGTCGGTTGGCATCGTGGTGTTCTCGAAGAATTGAAATATCAGGCGGTCATGCGCCAGAGCGCGATCACGAGCAGCGTGAAGAACGCCGCGACGAGATCATCGAACATGATGCCGAAACCGCCTTTCAAATGGCGATCGAAATAGCGGATGGGCGGCGGCTTCACCATGTCGAAGAAACGGAACACGATGAACGCCCAGAGCTGACCGGTAACGGTCGCGGGCGTGACGAGCAGCAGCACGAGCCAGAACGCGACGATCTCATCCCACACCACCGGCGACGGGTCCGCGATCCCCATCTTCTTCGCGGTGAAGCCGGTGAACCAGCATCCGGCGATGAAACCGGCGACGATCAGCGCACCCCACTCGGCGACCGTCAGATGCGGATTGAACACGACGAACGACACCCACGCGAACAGCGTGCCGACGGTTCCGGGCGCGATGGGAGACAGGCCGCTGCCGAAGCCGAGCGAAAGAATATGAAGCGGATGGGTGAGCATGAAGCGCGCGCTCGCCTTGCGCGGCGCGGCGCGCGGCGGGTTGCGCGAATCGTTCGATTCGCCCGCGAGTGTCGGGTCAGTCTGCATGAAAATGATCGAAGCCTTGCAACGTCAGAGAGAGCGGGGCGCCCGAGGCATCGCGCCAGGCGATACCGGCGATACCCGGCGCACCGGATGATTCGATTGTACCGATGCGGGTCAGCGGCACTTTGACGCTCATCGCGATATTCGCGAGCGTGTCGCGCGCATCGGCGGGCGCGGTGAAGCAGAGCTCGTAGTCGTCGCCGCCCGCGAGCGTGCAGGCGCGGCGCGCGGCGTCGGGCAGCGCGCGCACGGCGTCCGAGCACGGCACGGCATCGGCATCGACGACGGCGCGAACGCCCGAGCGCTTGAGGATGTGCATGAGATCGCCGGCGAGGCCATCGGAGATATCGAGCGCCGCGTGCGCCACGCCGCGCAACGCGAGGCCCAGCGCCACGCGCGGCTCGGGCCGCTCCAGCGCGTGCTTCCAGTCCGCGGCGGCGTCGTCATCGGGCGCGCGCCATTCGCCGCGAATCGCGCCGAGTCCCGCGCGCGCATCGCCCAATGCGCCCGACACCCAGATGTCGTCGCCGGGCCGCGCGGCATCGCGGCGCAATGCCGCGCCATGCGGCACGTCGCCGAACACGGTGATGCACAGGTTGAGCGGACCGCTCGTCGTATCGCCGCCGATGAGCGCGCAGTCGTGACGCTCCGCGAGCGCGAAAAGGCCGTTGCTGAACGCTTCGAGCCACGCTTCGTCGGCGCGCGGCAACGCGAGCGCGAGCGTGAACGCGTGCGGCTTCGCGCCCATCGCGGCGAGGTCCGACAGATTCACCGCGAGCGCCTTGTGGCCGAGCGCGTAGGGATCGACATCGGCAAAGAAGTGGCGGCCTTCGACCAGCATGTCCGTCGAAATGGCGAGCTGATGCCCGGCGGGCGGCGCGATGAGCGCGCAGTCGTCGCCGATGCCGAGCGGCGTCGCGGCCTCGTCGTCATGACGTGGCGAGGGCGCCGTCGCGCGGCGTGCGAAGAATCGGTCGATCAGTGAAAACTCGGAGAGCATCGTCGGCGATGAATAGGTTTTTTGTGCGCTGCAAGAGAAAAGCGCGGGACGTGCAGGAAAGCCCGAAAGCCTCCGTCCCGCATCTCGAAAAAATCGAACGATGTGCCGCGAGCCTTGCCCCGCGAGGCGATCAGACCGTTTCCGGTCATGGCACTTGTAGCCGAAATGCATGGAGCGCGGTCCGAAACCGTCTCTGATTGGCGCTACAATGCGTTCGAACTTCCATTCTAAATCCCGCACTGCTAGCCCGCCTTATGACGACTGACGCCAATACCAAGTTGCGCGAAGCTGCACTCGACTATCACGAATTCCCGGTCCCGGGAAAGATCGCGATCGCGCCCACCAAGCAGATGATCAACCAGCGCGACCTCGCGCTGGCCTATTCGCCGGGCGTCGCGTTCGCGTGTGAAGCGATCGTTGAAGATCCGCTGAACGCCGCGCGGTTCACCGCGCGCAGCAACCTCGTGGGCGTCGTGAGCAATGGCACGGCCGTGCTGGGTCTCGGCAACATCGGGCCGCTCGCGTCGAAGCCGGTGATGGAAGGCAAAGCCGTGCTCTTCAAGAAGTTCGCGGGCATCGACGTGTTCGATATCGAGCTGAACGAAAGCGATCCGCACAAGCTCGTCGATGTGATCGCCGCGCTCGAACCGACCTTCGGCGGCATCAATCTGGAAGACATCAAGGCGCCGGACTGCTTCATCGTCGAGCGGGAATGCCGCAAGCGCATGAAGATTCCCGTGTTCCACGACGACCAGCACGGCACCGCGATCGTCGTCGCGGCGGCGGTCACCAATGGTCTGAAGGTGGTCGGCAAGAGCATCGGCGAAGTGAAGCTCGTCGCCTCGGGCGCGGGCGCGGCCGCGCTGGCCTGCCTGAACTTGCTCGTCGATCTCGGCATGAAGCGCGAGAACATCTACGTGACCGATCTCGCCGGCGTGGTCTACAAGGGCCGTGCCGAGCTGATGGATCCGGACAAGGAACTGTTCGCCCGCGAAACCAGCGCGCGCACGCTCGCCGAAGTGATGGAAGGCGCGGACGTGTTCCTCGGCCTCTCGGCTGGCGGCGTGCTCAAGCAGGACATGGTCAAGCAGATGGCCGCGAAGCCGCTGATTCTCGCGCTCGCGAATCCGACGCCTGAAATCCTGCCGGAGCTCGCGCTCGAAGTGCGCCCCGACGCGGTGCTGGCCACCGGCCGCACGGATTATCCGAACCAGGTCAACAACGTTCTGTGCTTCCCGTTCATCTTCCGCGGCGCGCTCGATGTCGGCGCGACCGTGATCACGAAGGAAATGGAGATCGCGGCGGTGAACGCGATCGCGGAACTCGCGCGTCAGGAGCAGAGCGATATCGTCGCGACGGCTTACGGCATTCAGGATTTGTCGTTCGGTCCGGAATATCTGATTCCGAAGCCGTTCGATCCGCGTCTCATCGTGAAGATCGCGCCGGCAGTGGCGAAAGCCGCGATGGATTGCGGCGTGGCGACGCGTCCCATCGAGGACATGGAAGCCTACGAGCAGCATCTGCAGCAGTTCGTCTATCACAGCGGCACGACGATGAAGCCCGTGTTCCAGCTCGCGCGCAGCGTGGAGTCGGAGAAGAAGCGCATCGTGTTCGCGGAGGGCGAAGAAGAGCGCGTGCTGCGCGCGGTGCAGATCGCCGTCGATGAAAAGATCGCCAAGCCGATTCTCATCGGCCGGCCGGCGGTCATCGAGCAGCGCATCCAGAAGTTCGGGCTGCGTCTTGCGCCGGGCGTCGATTTCTCGGTCGTCGATACGGATCACGACGAGCGTTACCGCGACTTCTGGCAGTCGTACGCGAAGATGATGGCGCGAAAGGGCATCAGCCAGCAGATGGCGAAGCTCGAAATGCGCCGCCGCACGACGCTCATCGGCGCGATGCTGGTGCAAAAGGGCGAAGCCGACGGCATGATCTGCGGCACGGTGAGCACGACGCATCGTCATCTGCACTTCATCGATCAGGTCATCGGCAAGAAGGAAGGCGCGAAGGTCTACGCGGCGATGAACGCGCTGGTGTTGCCGGGCCGCCAGATTTTCCTGGTCGACACGCACGTGAACGTCGATCCGACGCCCGAGCAGCTTGCCGAAATCACGATGCTTGCCGCCGAAGAAGTGAAGCGCTTCGGCATCGTGCCGAAGATCGCGCTGTTGTCGCATTCGAACTTCGGCACGAGCAACGCGCCGACCGCGCAGAAGATGCGCGACGTGCTCGCGATCCTGAAGGAGCGCGCGCCCGATCTCGACGTGGACGGCGAGATGCACGGCGACGTCGCGCTCGATGCGCGGCTGCGTAAGGAAGTGCTGCCGGAATCGACGCTCGAAGGCGACGCGAATCTGCTGATCCTGCCGAACATCGACGCGGCGAACATCTCGTACAACCTGCTGAAGACGGCGGCGGGAAGCGGCATCGCGATCGGGCCGATCCTGCTCGGCGCAGCGAAGCCGGTTCACGTGCTGACGTCGTCGGCGACCGTGCGGCGGATCGTCAATATGACGGCGTTGCTGGTGGCGGACGCGTCGGCGGCGCGCTGATCGGGGCTTGGGTAAGCGATGAAACGCGGCGGGCTTGCCCGCCGCGTTTTTTTGTCCGGGCGAAAAAAAAGCGTGCCGTGTGTCCACGGCACGCCCGAGAAAAAGCCAGAGGGGCATCTGCTTTAACCCGCGAAACGCAGGATCGGCGGCGGAGCGCAATGCCGTGAAGCTGGCGATGAGTGAGGCGGCTCATCCAGAGGCTTCAAGATCCCACGAGCAAAGTATTATCCTGTTCAAGATAAAAATCTCTCAGATTTGGGCTAAATTGTCGAACGGCAGGTCGGCCGGAAATGGCAGGCTTCCGCCAAACTGAGAAAAAAATTCCGATTTTCCGCCCAACGTTGCTTCGCCCTGTCATTAGCGATACCCTTACATCTTTCATGGTCGCCGGATTCTGGTGCAACGCGAGGGCAGCCGTTTGGTGACACGCGCGCGAGGACTCTCCTTTTTCGTCGCTCTGAGCGTCCTATTGGGCGCGTGCGGCAAGGATGAACCTCGAAGCGGCGGTCAGGAACCGGTTGCGTCCACGAGTGCGGCGCCGGTGTCGCCAGCGGAGCCGGTCCGGGAGGCGCAGGTACGGCAACCGGACGCGACCGGCGAGCGCAAGCGTGACGGACTGGCCACCGTCCAGATTGCGCAGTTGCCGAGGCAGGCGGTCGCGACCTTGCGGCTGATCGAAACGGGTGGCCCATTCCCTTACGAGAAGGACGGCGTCGTGTTCTTCAATCGCGAGCGTTTGCTTCCGCGGCATCCACGCGGCTACTACCACGAATACACGGTTCCCACGCCTCGCGCGAGGGATCGCGGCGCGCGCCGGATCGTGTGTGGCGGCCCGAAGAAGCAGGTCGATGACTGCTACTACACAGACGACCACTACGCCAGTTTCAAACGGATTGCGGATTAACTACAGGATTTACGGCATGAGCGACAACATCTACGCGCACGACCACAGCGTCGCGAGTGATCTTTTCGCCACCGGCGATGGCAACCTGTTTCAGCGAGTACTGCGGCTACGCATGACAGAACACGACAACAGACCCGACGACGAGACAAGGCCGGAGGAGGCCCATCCGCACGAGGATCCGGAAACGATGTTCGCGACGGTGCGGCCGAATATCGTTCAGTCGATTCGCGCGTTCCGCGTGCAGGATCTCGCGGACGAGGCGAACCGCCTCGGCCAGCATTTCCTCTACGCTTATCTCGGGCAGGCTCAGAGCAAGCAGGAAGTGCTGGAGACCATCGCCACGTCGTTTCTGTTTCCGAAGCACTTTGGCAAGAACTACGACGCGCTCTACGATTCGCTCACCGATCTCGTCCACAAGGCGGGCTCGCAGCCGGGTTTCGTGATCGTGCTCGAACAACTGCCTATCGCGCAGAAATTCGATAAGGAAGGCCGCGAAGTCCTGCTCGACGTGTTCCGCGACGCGGCGGAATTCTGGGCCGAAAGGAAAGTGGCTTTCCGCGTGTTCTATTCGTTCGTCTGATCGGCGCAGCGGGCACGAACGCGCCAGTCGAAATAAGCAACAGCCCGATGGACGCGGCGACGCGCGTCCATCGGGCTGTTTTCGTTTGTGTGCGCCGTGCGGATCACCATCCGCCCCAACGCGCGGCCAGCGCGGCGAGCACCGCGATGCCCGCCGTTTCCGTGCGCAGCACGCGCGGGCCGAGGCCGAGCGCGGAGAATCCCGCATCGATGATCGCGCTTTCCTCGCCGGGCGAGAAACCCGCTTCCGGTCCGATCAGCAACGTGACCGGGCCGCGCGGCGCATCGGCCGGCAGCGAGGCGAAGCTCACGTCGGCGCGCGGCGAGAGCAGCAGGCGTAGTTCGCCATCGGTGGCGGCGGGGAGATCGGCGAGCCAGGCGTGGAGGTCGCGTGGCGGCGCGACATCGGGCACGCGATTGCGTCCGCACTGCTCGCATGCCGCGCGCGTAAGCGCCTGCCAGTGCGCCTGGCGCTTGAGCGCGCGTTCGCCGGAAAGTCGCACGACACCGCGTTCGGCCGTGATCGGCGCGATGGCCGCCACGCCCAGTTCCACCGCTTTCTCGATGAGCCAGTCCATCTTGTCGCCGCCTGCGACGCCCTGCGCGAGCGTCAGGCGATAGGGCGGCTCGGCTTCGCGATCGCTGTGTCCGTCGATGCGCGCGGTCGCGGCGCGCTTCGCGATATCGATCAGCTCGCCGCGATATTCACCGCCGCGGCCGTCGAAGAGCGTGACCGGATCGCCGGTTTGCAGGCGCAGCACCTGCACGTGACGCACGACGTCATCGGGAAGAGAGAGGGTTTGGCCCACGAAGAGCGGACCGTCGACATGAAAACGTGGCATGAATGGTCGATCGCGAACGTTCTGTCCGCGGATAGTGGACGCCTGCCGGCGAGGCGGCGCTTCAGCGCAGATGCCGCGCGATCGCCCAGCGATAGCCGTCCGGGTCTTCGAACTGCGCGAAGCGGTCGCCCCAGAACTGGTCCTGCGGCTCGATGAGCGGCTTCGCGCCGACGGCGAGCGCCTGCTGAAAAGTGGCGTCGACGTCATCGACATAAAGATAGAACGATTGCGGCGCCATCTGCCCTGCGCTCTTCGGCGTGCGCGCCTGCGAACCGTATGCGCCTTCGGGCGCGAACATCACGATCAACTGCCCGCGATACGTCATCTCGACATGGATGACAGTACCGTCGTCGTTCACGCTGTCGCGCACCGCGAAGCCGAGCGCCTTCTCGTAGAACGCGATGCTCAGGCGCGCGTCGCGCACGGTGAGATACGGAGTCAGCCAGGGCACGTCGGCGGGGCGAGGGTCGGTCATCGAAAGCACTCCTTGAAGCCTTGCTGCACATGGGGAATCATTTTGCCATGAAGCCGTACGAACAATGGAGCGGCAGGCAACTTGCAAAAAGTCGGCGCGCCGGACGGATTTCGCCGGATGAACGTCCGTTGGCGGCGCGCGTTACCGTGTAATGTCACGCGTTGTCACGATCTCGTGACACTGTTGTTTCGCTTGCGACGCACGCGACGCGCAGCGGTTCCCGCAAATCGCCGACGGTGTTTTGCACGGAACATGCCAGCGCGCCGGGACGCCCGGCCGCACCGGACTCGCGCCTTACAGGCGCGTGTCAATCGGACCGGTCTGTTAGAATGACGGCCTCCCGATCCTCGTCGTTTCTCGTCGTTCCGGTCCTGAAAACGTTGTGTCCTGCGGGTCCGGCTCGTGTGAGAAGTACTGCCAGAGAAGCATCGCGGATCATTTCAGGACCTGCCCAGACTCGACATGACGCTCCCGACCTCCAGCCAGACCGCCCTCATGGCCAACGCAATCCGCGCGCTCGCCATGGACGCCGTTCAACAAGCCAATTCCGGTCACCCCGGCATGCCGATGGGCATGGCCGAAATCGGCGTCGCGCTGTGGTCGCGCCATCTGAAGCACAACCCGACGAACCCGCACTGGTTCGATCGCGACCGTTTCGTTCTGTCGAACGGTCACGGCTCGATGCTGCTGTATTCGCTCCTGCACCTCACCGGCTACGACTTGCCGATGAGCGAACTGAAGAACTTCCGCCAGCTGCATTCGAAGACGCCGGGCCATCCGGAGTACGGCATGACGCCGGGCGTCGAGACGACCACCGGCCCGCTCGGCCAGGGCGTCGGCAATGCGGTCGGCATGGCGCTCGCCGAAGCGCTGCTCGCCGCTGAATTCAACAAGGCTGACGCGAAGATCGTCGACCATTACACGTACGTGTTCCTCGGCGACGGCTGCCTGATGGAAGGCATCTCGCACGAAGCCTGCTCGCTCGCGGGCACGCTCAAGCTGAACAAGCTGATCGCGCTTTACGACGACAACGGCATCTCGATCGACGGCCACGTCGAGCACTGGTTCCACGACGACACGCCGAAGCGCTTCGAAGCCTACGGCTGGAACGTGATCCGCGCGGTGGACGGTCACAACGTCGATGCGGTCGATGCCGCCATCGCTGCCGCGAAGAAGTCGGACAAGCCCACTTTGATCTGCTGCCGCACGGTCATCGGCAAGGGCGCGCCGACGAAGGCGGGCGGTCACGACGCGCACGGCGCGCCGCTCGGCGACAAGGAAATCGCGGCGACGCGCGCGGCCATCGGCTGGAACTATGGTCCGTTCGAAATTCCGCAGGAAGTGTATGCGGCGTGGGACGCGAAGGAACAAGGCACGCACGCCGAAGCCGAGTGGAACAAGGCATTCGACGCATACAAGGCGAAGTACGCCGGCGAAGGCGCCGAATTCGCGCGCCGCATGAGCGGTGAGTTGCCGGCGAACTGGGCGGAAGCGGCCGCGAAGATCATCGAGGATGCGAACCAGAAGGGCGAAACGGTCGCGACTCGCAAGGCGTCGCAGAACACGATCGAAGGTCTCGCGGCAGCGCTGCCGGAACTGCTCGGCGGCTCGGCCGACCTGACCGGCTCGAACCTCACCAACTGGAAGGCTTCCAAAGCGGTGCGTGCCGCAGGAGACGCGGAAAACGCGAATCCTTCGGGCATCCAGTGGGGCAATCACATCAATTACGGCGTGCGCGAGTTCGGCATGAGCGCGGCCATCAACGGCATCGCGCTGCACGGCGGCTATCGTCCGTTCGGCGGCACGTTCCTGACGTTCTCGGACTACAGCCGCAACGCGCTGCGCGTCGCCGCGCTGATGAAGTCGCGCTCGATCTTCGTGTACACGCACGATTCCATCGGCCTCGGTGAAGACGGTCCGACGCATCAGTCGATTGAGCACGTGTCCAGCCTGCGCCTGATCCCGAATCTGCAGACGTGGCGCCCGGCGGATACCGTCGAAACGGCTGTCGCGTGGACGCATGCAATCGCGCATCACGGTCCGTCGACGCTGATCTTCAGCCGCCAGAACCTGCAATTCTCGCCGCGCAACGACATTCAGATCGCCAACATCGCGAAGGGCGGCTACGTGCTGCGCGACTGGAACGACGACATCCCCGCGCGCAAGATCATCCTCATCGCGACCGGCTCGGAAGTGCAGCTCGCGATGGAAGCGGTCGAGGCGCTGGCGAAGGACGGCATCGGCGCGCGTATCGTGTCGATGCCCTGCACGAACGTCTTCGACAAGCAGGACGCCGAATACCGCGAGCGCGTGCTGCCGAAGGGCGTGGCGCGCGTGGCGATCGAGGCGGGCGTGACGGATTTCTGGCGCAAGTACGTGGGCCTCGAGGGCGGCGTGGTCGGCATCGACACGTTCGGCGAGTCGGCCCCGGCGGGTGCGCTGTTCAAGCATTTCGGCTTCACGGTGGAGAACGTGGTCAAGACGGCAAAGGCCGTTCTCGCCGCGTAAGCATTGATCTCAGCGAAGCAAGGTTTTTTTTAAGCCAAGGAGATAGACCATGACGATTCGCGTTGCAATCAACGGCTACGGCCGGATCGGCCGCAACACGCTGCGCGCCCTCTATGAGAACGGCAAGAAGCATGACATCGAGATCGTCGCCATCAATGACTTGGGCGATGCCAAGACCAACGCGCACCTGACGCAATACGACACGGCGCACGGCAAGTTCCCGGGCGAAGTGTCGGTGGACGGCGATTACCTCGTCGTCAACGGCGACAAGATTCGCGTGCTGGCGAACCGCAACCCGGCGGAACTGCCGTGGGGCGAGCTGAAGGTCGACGTGGTGATGGAGTGCACGGGCTTCTTCACGACGAAGGAAAAGGCGAGCGCGCACATCAAGGGCGGCGCGAAGAAGGTCATCATCTCGGCGCCGGGCGGCAAGGATGTGGACGCGACCATCGTGTACGGCGTGAACCACAACGTGCTGAAGGCTTCCGACACGGTCATCTCGAACGCATCGTGCACGACGAACTGCCTGGCTCCCTTGGTCAAGCCGCTGAACGACAAGATCGGTCTGGTGAACGGTCTGATGACCACGATCCACGCCTACACGAACGATCAGGTTCTGACCGACGTGTATCACGAAGACCTGCGCCGCGCGCGCTCGGCCACGCACAGCCAGATTCCGACGAAGACGGGCGCGGCTTCGGCTGTCGGCCTCGTGCTGCCGGAACTGAACGGCAAGCTGGATGGCTACGCGATCCGTGTTCCGACGATCAACGTGTCGGTGGTCGATCTGTCGTTCATCGCCGCGCGCGACACGACGGTCGAGGAAGTCAACAAGATCATGAAGGAAGCGTCGGAAGGCGCGCTGAAGGGCGTGCTCGGCTACAACGATGCGCCGCTCGTATCGATCGACTACAACCACAACCCGGCTTCGTCGACGTTCGATTCCACGCTCACGAAGGTGTCGGGTCGTCTCGTGAAGGTGTCGAGCTGGTACGACAACGAGTGGGGCTTCTCGAACCGCATGCTGGATACGGCTGTCGCGCTTGCCAACGCCAAGTAAGGCGACGCAGGTTTCAGCCCGCTGAAACGACAAAGCCGCTCTTCGGAGCGGCTTTGTTTTTGGTGCTTCGGTCTGCGTTACTGCTTTACGCCAGCTTCTCCCGCAGGAACGACACGACGTACGGCGTCGCCGCTGCCGCAACCGTGGCTGCCGTGCCAGGATCGATTCCCATGCGCGCCGCGATCGATTCGGCGATGCGCCCCGTGAGTACGCCTTCGCCACCTTCTTCCATCGATTTCAGAAAGCCGTCGCCCCGCACGAGCCCTGCGGCGAACGCGGCGAAAAAGCTTTTGCCGGGATGATCGCCGAGCAAGCCCTGACTCTGCTCTTCGGCGTGCGCGTGCGCGGTTTCCGCTGCGGTGCCGAGCATTTGCTGGCTGTCTTCGGGGCTGAAGCCCTGGTCGGTCAGCGCTTGTGTGGCCTGCGCGCCGTGCTCCGAGGATAGAAATTCCGAAACGAGTTGTTGCATGTCCATCGACGCTGCTCCTCTTGATGTTCGCCAATTGCAGGGCAGCGCAAGCGGATAGAAACCTCCATCACGCACGGCCCTTGCTGAGACCGCGAACCCATCGGGAAGTGCCGTGCTTTATCTGTTCGGCACAGGAAAATGCACGCCCGCGCGCTGCGCCGCATTGACGATGTGCCCTTCGATTGCGCGGCCGGCTTTCTCTCCGTCGCGCGCCTTCAACGCTTCGATGATGATCGCGTGCTCGTGATACGTCGACAGCACCAGTTCGCGCCGATAAAACGGCAGACGCTGGCTCTCCTTCATGATGTCGGCGCTGCCGCGCAGGATCGATTCGATCGCCGCGTTTCCCGCGAGACTCACGATGCGCATGTGGAACGCGAAGTCCAGCTGCGCGGCTTCCTCGAGCGCCGATTCCGTTAGCGCCCCGTGCAGCGAATCGAGATTGTCGTCGAGCCAGTCGATGTCCGAATCGCCGATCGAATGCGCCGCGAGCCGCGCGACGAATCCTTCCAGCGCGAAGCGCATCTGATACGTGTCGGGCAGCGATGCCTGATCCGCGAAGCGCCACGGATGCGCGGTGCTCGCCTGCGCATTGTTGACGTAGACACCCTTGCCCGGACGGATATGCAGCATGCCGAGCGCTTCGAGCGTCGAGAGCGCCTCGCGCAGCGATGCCCTGCTGATCGACAGTTCCTCGGATAGTTGCCTTTGCGCCGGCAGCAAGCTCCCGACCGGGTACATGCTCGATTCGATGCGCTCGCGGATGGTCGCGATCGCGGCGTCGGTCACGGTATGCGGGACGTTTTTCATAGGAAGAAAACAGTATTGGCCGGTCTGACCGCCATTGTATGCGCGTGCCGCGCGCACGTGTGAACGACCGTTTCGCGTGCATTTTCGTGCCCGGTCCGAACAGGGTATACCGCTACGAATGCTTCCTTGACGGGGTTATATCGGCTTTCTAATATTCCACATCACAGCACTGGTCCGACCAGTCGGAACAGTTGCTCGGGTCCTGAGACATTACACGAGGAGACGGTCGTGTCGAGATTTCTAAATTCGCTGTTCGGCAGGGTAATGATTGCGTTGGTTATCGGCATCGTGGTGGGCGCGCTGTTTCCGCAGTTCGGCCAATCGTTGCGGCCCTTGGGCGACGGCTTTCTGAAGCTCATCAAGATGGTGATCGGGCCGATCGTGTTCTGCGTCGTCGTGAGCGGCATGGCGAGCGCGGGCGATCTGAAGAAGGTCGGGCGCGTCGGGCTGAAGGCGGTCGTCTACTTCGAGATCATGACGACGCTCGCGCTCATCATCGGCGCGATACTCGCGTGGATCACGCGCCCCGGCGTCGGCATGAACATCGATTTGCATACGCTCAATGCCGCGTCGCTCGCCACGTACACCGAGCATGCGAAGAGCCTGAAGGACACCGCGGGCTTCCTGCTCAAGATCATCCCCGACACCGCCGTCGATGCCTTCGCCAAGGGCGACATCCTGCAAGTGCTCGTGTTCGCGATCCTCTTCGGCTCGGCGCTCTCGATGCTCGGCGACAAGGCGCAACGCGTGACGGTTTTCATCGACGAACTGTCGAACGTGTTCTTCCGCATCATGGCGTTCATCATCAAGCTGGCGCCGCTCGGCGTGCTGGGCGCGATCGCGTTCACGACCGGCCAGTACGGCGTCGCGTCGCTCAAGCAACTGGGTCTGCTCGTGATCGTGTTCTACGCGAGCTGCTTCCTGTTCGTCTTCGTCGTGCTGGGTGTGGTGATGCGCCTCGCGGGCTTCTCGATCTTCAAGCTCATTCGCTATCTGCGTGAAGAACTGTCGATCGTGCTCGGCACGGCTTCATCGGATGCCGTGCTCCCGCAGATCATGCGCAAGCTCGAATGGATGGGCGTGAAGGATTCGACCGTCGGTCTCGTGATCCCGACCGGCTACTCGTTCAACCTCGACGGCTTCTCGATCTATCTCACGCTCGCGGTGATCTTCATCGCGCAGGCGACCAACACGCCGCTGTCGCTGCATGACCTGATCGTCGTCGTGCTCGTGTCGCTGGTGACGTCGAAGGGCGCGCACGGCATTCCCGGCTCGGCCATCGTGATTCTCGCCGCGACGCTCTCCGCGATTCCCGCGATTCCCGTGCTCGGCCTCGTGCTGATTCTGCCGGTCGACTGGTTCGTCGGAATCGCGCGTGCCGTGACCAACCTGATCGGCAACTGCGTGGCGACCGTGGTCGTCGCCGTGTGGGAGAAAGACATCGACCGGGCGCGCGCCAAGCGCGTGCTCGACCAGGACGCCGAATACCGCTTCGTGCCCGCCGCGCCGGAACCCGCGCACGGTCACGGTCATGAAAACGCACACGCAGTCTGATTCACCGCAACCGAAGGAAACTGAAATGGCCAACCCGATTCTCGACGCAGACGCTCCCGCTTTCGCCCGCCGCTACATGAACCTCGCGGACCCGCGGCTCGGCGCGCAGGCGCTCTTCGCCACCGACGAATTCTTCGCGCCGAAGGAGCGCATGCTGGAGCCGCAGCCCGCGGTGTTCATTCCCGGCAAGTACGACGAGCACGGCAAGTGGATGGACGGCTGGGAGACGCGCCGCAAGCGCACGACGGGCTACGACTACTGCATCGTCAAGCTCGCGCGCGCGGGCGTGATTCACGGCATCGATATCGACACGAGCCACTTCACCGGCAATTTCCCGCCGGCTGCGTCGATCGAAGCGTGCTACAGCGAACGCGGCAATCCGCAGGAAGACGGCGACTGGCGCGAGATCGTGCCGGCGACGACGCTGCAGGGCAATCATCATCACTATGTCGAGATCGGCGATACGCGCGCCTACACGCATCTGCGCGTGAACATCTATCCCGATGGCGGCATCGCGCGGCTGCGCGTCTACGGACAGCCGAAGACGGATTTCTCGCGCGTCGAACGCGGCACGCTGCTCGATCTCGCGGCGATCGAGAACGGCGCGTATCTCGTTGCGGCGAACAATCAGCACTTCGGTCCCGCGTCGCAAATGCTGATGCCGGGACGCGGCGTGAACATGGGCGACGGCTGGGAAACGCGCCGGCGTCGCGAGCCGGGCAATGACTGGGCGATCGTCGCACTGGCGAATCCCGGCGTGATCCGCGCGATCGAAGTCGATACGGCGCACTTCAAGGGCAACTATCCGGATCGCTGTTCGCTGCAGGCGGCGCGCGTGGAAGGCGGCACGGATGAGTCGCTCGTCACGCAGGCGATGTTCTGGCCCGTGCTGCTCGGCGAACAAAAGCTCTCGATGGACAACGTGCATCGCTTCGAGAACGAGATCGCCGCGCTCGGGCCGGTGACGCACGTGCGCTTCAATATCTATCCTGATGGCGGGGTGTCGCGGCTGCGCATCTTCGGAGAGATCGAATGAGAACGCTGACGCTGGAACCGCTGACGCGCGAAGCCTTCGCCCCGTTCGGCGATGTCATCGAACTCGAAGGCGCGCGCCATTTTCCGATCAACGCGGGCACGACGGAGCGCTTTCACGATCTTGCCAACGTGGAGGTCGGTTTCGAGAGCGGTGGGCGGCCGCTCATCAACGTGTTTCGCGGCCAACCGCGCCCGCAGCCCGTCGTGATCTCGATGATGGAGCGGCATCCGCTCGGCAGTCAGGCGTTCGTGCCGCTCGCGGACGTGCGCTATCTCGTGGTCGTCGCGCCCGCTGGCGAATTCGATCCCGCCGCGATGCGCGCGTTTTACGCATGCGGCTGGCAAGGCGTGAACTATGCGCGCGGCGTGTGGCATCACCCGCTGATCGTGCTCGACAAGGCGGCGGATTTCATCGTCGTGGATCGCGGCGGCGATCTTCCGAATTGCGACGAGATCGATCTGCCCGAGCGATACACGTTGATCGAACACGAAGTGCACGCCGCCTGAGGCACATCGCGCGAATCGTAATGCAACTGCGAATCGATCGCAGACGCAAGACTCGAAACGTATAGACGAAACGAAACCGCCGTCCATCGAACCGATGGACGGCGGTTTTCACATTCACGTGCCTTAAGCGCGGCGCGCGAAGCTCAATGCTTGCGGTGCGGGCAGTTTTCCTTCGTGCATGCGCCGTACAGCGCGAGCGCATGCTCGTGGAGCTTGAAGCCGCGATCCTTCGCGATCGATTGCTGACGGCGTTCGATCTCGGCATCGAAGAACTCTTCCACGCGGCCGCAGTCGATGCACACGAGGTGATCGTGGTGCGATCCCTCGTTGAGCTCGAACACGGCCTTGCCCGATTCGAAATTGCTTCGCGACAACAAGCCGGCTTGCTCGAACTGCGTGAGCACGCGATAAACCGTCGCGAGACCGATATCGAGCTCTTCGTTGAGCAGACTTCGGTACACGTCTTCGGCGGTCAGATGGCGCACCGGGCTATGCTGAAAAATTTCGAGAATCTTGAGGCGGGGCAGGGTCGCCTTGAGCCCGATATTTTTGAGATCGGCGGGATTGGTCATGGCTAGGCATCCCTAGAGTACAATTCAAGGTTCTCATAGTAATGCGTTTTTCCAATTCCCGACATCCCGTGAGGACGCAAGGCGAATTGGACGAAAAGAGCGCGACCTCGGAGCGCCTCGCGTGAAAGGTGAAATGTTTTCCAAATCTTTATCGAATTGCAGGGAGAGCCGTCGCATGCGGGGAACCGTGATCGCAGCAACCTTGGCCGCATTGCTCGCCGGCTGCTCGGCGTACGACAGCGCCACGCAGAAGATCGCGCAAAGCATCACACCGTATCGGATCACGGTTGTGCAAGGCAATTTCGTTTCGCAGGAAGCGGCAAGCCAGATGCAGGTCGGCATGTCGCGTGATCAGGTGAAGCAGCTCCTGGGCACGCCGCTTCTGACCGACATGTTCCACGCCGATCGCTGGGACTATGTGTTCTATTTCAAACGCGGATCGACGTCCATCGTCCAGCAGCGTGATTTCGTCGTGAACTTCGCGAGCGATCGCGTCGTGAGCTGGTCGGGCGGCGAGAATCTGCCGTCCAACCTCGAACTGCTCGCGGAGATCGACGGCGACAAGGGCGTCAAGGTCGCGAAGGCGGCCGCGCCCGCGGCGGCATCGGCGGCGGTGGCGTCGACGGCGGCTGTGACCGCGCCGTCCGGCGAGCCGTCCACGCAGCCGAACGCCGCAGCCGCATTCTCGGGCGACGCCAATCAGCAAGCCGCGCAGGCAGCCAATCGCGCAACGGCGCAGGTGGACATGCCGACGGGCCGCACGCAGTCGTCGGTGCGGCCGAACGTGCCGCAGACCGCGGGTGGCGCGCCCGGATCGAGCGGCCAGAGCGGCAGCAACTCGCAGATCCAATTGCAGCGCCGGCCGCAGACGATCAACATTCCGGACAGCAGCGCGGTCGGTCCGGCGGCCACATCGCCGGCGCCGGCCAACGCGGGCGGCCAGGCGCAGTTCTATCTGCCGCAGCAAAGCCAGTAAGCAGTTCAGCCGTTTGAAGCTGAAGCCGCGCTGCGCGTTTTCACGCAGCGCCGCTTCAGTCGCATCGCCAATCCGCATCATCCATCGCGCCTGTTGCGCGCGGTTCAACACGAGACTGCCATGAAGATCGCCATCGCCGGGGCATCGGGCCGCATGGGCCGGATGCTGATCGAAACCGTTCTCAACGATTCCGAAGCGCAACTCGCCGGCGCGCTCGACCGGCCCGGCGTGCCGCAACTCGGGCAGGACGCGGGCGCATTCCTCGGCAAAACCACCGGCGTTCTGCTGACCGACGACATCGAGCGCGTGTTCGCCGACGCCGATTGTCTGATCGACTTCACGCGCCCCGAAGGCACGATGGCGCATCTCGAAGCCGCGCTGCGTCACAACGTGAAGATGATCATCGGCACGACGGGTTTCTCGGACGAGCAGAAGGCGCAGTTGAAGCAGGCGGGCGAGAAGATCGGCGTCGTGTTCGCGCCGAACATGAGCGTCGGCGTGAACGTCACGCTGAAGCTGCTCGAATTCGCCGCGAAACATTTCGCGCAGGGCTACGACATCGAAGTCATCGAGGCGCATCACCGGCACAAGGTGGACGCGCCGTCCGGCACCGCGCTCGCGATGGGCGAGGTGATCGCTCATGCGCTCGGCCGCGATCTGAAGGACTGCGCCGTGTACGCGCGCGAAGGCGTGACGGGCGAGCGTGATCCGTCGACTATCGGCTTCTCGGCGATTCGCGGCGGCGATATCGTCGGCGATCACACGGTGCTCTTCGCGGGCATCGGCGAGCGTATCGAGATCACGCACAAGTCGGCGAGCCGTCTGTCCTACGCGCAAGGCGCGCTGCGCGCCGCGCGCTTCCTGCAAGGGCACGACAAGGGCTTCTTCGACATGCAGGACGTCCTCGGCCTGCGCTGATTCATCTTCGCGACGATGGCCGCAACGGGCGTTATCCACTATCTGCAATCCGGCGATGCCGTGACGCACGCGGTCGCGGGCTTGCTGCTCGCGATGTCGCTCGCGAGCTGGTGCTTCCTGCTCGTGAAGGCGTGGATTCTCGCGCGTGCGAAATGGCAAGGCCCGCGTGCGCTGCAGCGTTTCTGGCAGGCGCCCAGTCTGAAAGACGGGATCGGCGCATTGCAGCGCGCCGATCGCGAGCGTGTGTTTCTGCCGCTCGCCGAAGCCGCGTGGCGCGCATCGGAAGCTGAAATGCCGGGCGCGCTGCTCGCTCGCGTGGAGCGCAGCGAACGCGTCCTGCGCGCGCTGCGTCATGCGTTGCTCCGCTCGCAACGCAGACTCGAATTCGGCCAGGTTCTGCTCGCATCGGTGGGCAGCACGGCGCCGTTCGTCGGCCTGCTCGGCACCGTGTGGGGCATTTATCACGCGCTGGTCAGCATCGCGTCGAGCGGACAGGCGATGATCGAAAACGTCGCCGGGCCGGTCGGCGAGGCGCTCATCATGACGGCGTTCGGGCTGGTCGTCGCGATTCCCGCCGTGCTCGCGTACAACGTGCTCGGCCGCTACGTGCGGCAGATTTCCGAGGAGCTCGACGGCTTCGCGCACGATCTGCACGCGTTCGTCTGCGGTCCGGCCGAATAGGCGCGCGGCGATGGCCTTCGGCGGACTCGACAAGAAATCCAACGGCCAGCCGATGGCCGACATCAACATGACGCCGCTCATCGACGTCATGCTCGTTCTGCTCGTCATCTTCATCATCACGGCGCCGCTTTTCACGCACGCGATCCGGCTGGATCTGCCGAAAGTCGCGTCGCAGCCCGCGCGCGAGACGCCGCAAACCATCACGCTTTCCATCGACGACGCCGGCAAGCTCTTCTGGAACGACACGCCGGTCAGCTTCGATCAGATGCGCGCGCGTTTCGCCGATGCGGGCAAGACGGCGCAAAAGCCCGAGCTGCATTTGCGGGCGTCGAGCGCGACGCGCTACGAAATCATCGCGCAGGTAATGGGCGCGGCGCAGCAGGCGGGGCTGGAGCGCATCGGCTTCGTCACGCAGCCCGCGCGGTCGCAGGCACAGGCGCCCGCGCGATAAGCGCGCGAGTTGCCGCGCATCGAACGGTATAATCGCGATTTCCCCGTTCGGCGGGCCTTGCAGAAGCCAGCAGACCCGAATTCCGACGCCGCGCCGTGTCAGCAATGCCGCAGCGCCTGGACTCGTCGCTCATATCGATGCGGCTGGTTCCAATGTCCGTTCCCAGCATTTGCCGAAAGCCAAACCACACCATGCACGATAAATACGTACCCGCCGACGTCGAATCCGCCGCGCAGAGCAACTGGCGCGCGAACGATGTCTACCGGACGACCGAGACGTCGGCCAAGCCCAAGTTCTATTGCGTCTCGATGCTGCCGTATCCGTCGGGCAAGCTGCACATGGGTCACGTGCGCAACTACACCATCAACGACGTGATGTACCGTTATCTGCGCATGAACGGTCACAACACGCTGATGCCGATGGGCTGGGACGCGTTCGGCATGCCCGCCGAGAACGCGGCGATGGCGAACAACGTGCCGCCGGCGAAGTGGACGTACGAGAACATCGCGTACATGAAGAAGCAGATGCAGTCGATGGGCCTCGCCATCGACTGGTCGCGCGAAGTCGCCACGTGCTCGCCGGATTACTACAAGTGGAACCAGTGGCTGTTCCTGAAGATGCTGGAAAAGGGCATCGCGTACAAGAAGACCGGCACGGTGAACTGGGACCCGGTCGATCAGACCGTGCTCGCGAACGAGCAGGTCATCGATGGGCGCGGCTGGCGCTCGGGCGCGCTCGTCGAAAAGCGCGAAATCCCGATGTACTACCTGCGCATCACCGATTACGCGGACCAGTTGCTCGACGATCTCGAAGGCCTTGGCTGGCCCGAGCGCGTCAAGATCATGCAGCAGAACTGGATCGGCAAGAGCTTCGGCGTGAACTTCGGTTTTCCGTATGAAATCGACGGCGAAGCGAAACTGCTGCGCGTCTTCACCACGCGCGCCGACACCATCATGGGCGTCACGTTCGCGGCAGTCGCGGCGGAACATCCGCTCGCCACGCGCCTCGCGCGCGACAATGCGGAGTTGCAGGCGTTCATCGACGAATGCAAGCGCGGCGGCGTGGCGGAAGCCGATGTCGCCACGATGGAAAAGAAGGGCGTGCCCACGGGCTTTTTCGTCACGCATCCGCTGACGGGCGCGCAGGTCGAAGTCTGGATCGGCAATTACGTGCTGATGTCCTACGGCGAAGGCGCGGTGATGGGCGTGCCGTCGCACGACGAGCGCGATTTCGCCTTCGCGAAGAAGTACGGCCTGGCCATCAATCAGGTGATCGACATCGAAGGCAAGCCCTATTCGACCGATGCCTGGGAAGAGTGGTACGGCGACAAGACCGCGGGCCGTCTCATCAACAGCGGCAAGTACGACGGCATGACCACCGAGGAAGCGATCGACGCGATCGCCGCCGACCTCAAGGCGAAGGACTTCGGCGACAAGCAGATCACCTGGCGTCTGCGCGACTGGGGCATCTCGCGCCAGCGTTACTGGGGCACGCCGATTCCGATCATCCATTGCCCGAGCTGCGGCGACGTGCCGGTGCCGGAAAAGGATCTGCCCGTTGTGCTGCCGGAAGACCTCGTGCCGGACGGATCGGGCAATCCGCTCGCGAAGTCCGAAGCGTTCCTGAATTGCGCGTGCCCGAAATGCGGCGCGGCGGCGAAGCGCGAAACCGACACGATGGACACTTTCGTCGATTCGTCCTGGTACTTCTCGCGCTACAGCGCGCCGGACGCGCAGACGATGGTCGACGAGCGCACCGATTACTGGATGCCGATGGATCAGTACATCGGCGGCATCGAGCACGCGATTCTTCACCTGTTGTATTCGCGTTTCTGGACGAAGGTCATGCGCGACATGGGCCTCATCAAGTTCGGCGAGCCCGCGAAGAATCTGCTCACGCAGGGCATGGTGCTGAACGAAACGTTCTATCGCGAAGACGCGGCTGGCAAGAAGACCTGGTACAACCCGCTCGACGTCACCGTCGCGCACGATGACAAGGGCCGTCCGACCGGCGCGACGCTCAACGCCGACGGTCAGCCGGTCGTGCTCGGCGGCGTCGAGAAGATGTCGAAGTCGAAGAACAACGGCGTCGATCCGCAAACGCTGATCGATCAGTACGGTGCGGATACCGCGCGCCTCTTCGTGATGTTCGCAGCGCCGCCGGAGCAGTCGCTCGAATGGTCGGGCGCGGGCGTGGAAGGCGCGAGCCGCTTCCTGCGCCGCGTGTGGCATTTCGCGCACGACAACGCCGATGCGCTGCGCCAGCACGCGAAGCTCGATGTATCGGCCCTCAGCGATACGGACAAAACGCTGCGCCGCGAAATCTACACCGTGCTCAAGCAGGCCGATTTCGACTACGGCCGCCTGCAGTACAACACGGTGGTGTCCGCGGCGATGAAGATGCTCAACGCGGTCGATGGCGCGAAGAACGCGGGCGTCGGCGTGTTGAATGAAACCTTCGGCGTGCTGCTGCGCGTGCTGTATCCGGTCGTGCCTCACGTGACGTTCCAGTTGTGGTCGGAGCTCGGCTACGAGAAGGAATTCGGCCCGCTGCTCGACGCGCCCTGGCCGAAGGTCGACGAGGCCGCGCTCGAGCAATCGGAGATCGAGCTCGTGTTGCAGGTGAACGGCAAGGTACGCGGCGCGCTGACGGTTGCGAAGGATGCATCGCGGGAAACCATCGAAAAGGCCGCGATCGCGCACGAAATGTTTGCAAAGTTTTCGGAGGGCCGCGCGCCGAAGAAGGTGATCGTGGTGCCGGGGCGTCTCGTCAACGTGGTCGTCTGATGCGCAAAACCAGGGGAGTCGATGTGACCGGGAAAGCCGTCGAGAAAGGCGTAAGCAGGCGCTCGTTCCTTGCGCTCGTGGGCGGCGCGGCCGCGCTGTCGGCATGCGGCTTCCAACTGCGTGGGCAGCAGGACTATGCGTTCAAGCGGCTCGCGATCACAGGCGGCGCGCCGCAGATGGTCGCGCGCCTCGAACGCATGGTTCAGGGCGGCAGCGACACGGTTATCGTCAAGCCTTTCGAGAAGCCGGACGCGACGCTCAATTTGTCCGAAGGGACGGGCCTGCGCACGCTGAGCCTGAACGCGCAGGGCGTCGTGCAGGAATACGAGCTCGTGTACAGCGTGAATTACTCGCTGATGGGCGCGGACGGCACGCTGCTGATTCCGCCGAGCGCCATCGTATTGAATCGTTCGATGACCTACAGCGATCAATACACGCTTGCAAAGGGCCAGGAATCCGTGCTGCTTTACAACGACATGCGCATCGACGCCGTCGACCAGTTGACCCGCCGTCTCGCGACAGTGCGTTCGCTGCATCCGGCGCCGGGCGAGCAGACGCCGGGCGTCGCGCCGCGCGCGCCGCTGCCGGTGCCGCCGCTCTGATCGCGCGCTCGCCAGCATCATGCAACTGAAGCTCGACGCGCTCGAAGCGCACCTCGCGAAAGGCCTGAAGGGGCTGTACGTCGTCTACGGCGACGAGCATCTGCTCGCGCAGGAAGCGTGCGATCGCATCCGGGCTACCGCGCGCGCGGGCGGCTTCACGGATCGCACGGTGTTCACTGTCGAGCGCGGTTTCGACTGGAGCGCGCTCATCGGCGCGACGCAGTCGATGTCGCTGTTCGGCGACCGTCAGCTGATCGAACTGCGCATTCCGACCGGCAAGCCCGGCAAGGAAGGCGCGGAAGCGCTCAAGACGCTCGCCGGCGCCGATAATCCGGACGCCGTGACGCTCGTCACGCTGCCGCGTCTCGACGGCGCGACGCAGAAATCGGCGTGGTTCACGGCGCTGCTCGGCGCGGGCGTCGCACTGAAGATCGATCCGGTCGAACGCGCGCAATTGCCGATGTGGGTCGGCCAGCGGCTCGCGCAGCAAGGGCAGCGCGTCGCGCCCGGCGAGGAAGGGCGGCGCGCGCTGTCGTTCATCGCGGAACGGGTGGAAGGCAATCTGCTCGCCGCGCATCAGGAAATCCAGAAGCTCGGTCTGCTGTATCCCGAGGGCGTGCTCACGTTCGAGCAGATCCACGACGCCGTGCTGAACGTCGCGCGCTACGACGTGTTCAAGCTCAACGAAGCGATGCTGACAGGCGATGTCGGTCGCCTCGCGCGCATGCTCGACGGCCTGAAGGGCGAGGGCGAAGCCGCCGTGCTCGTGCTGTGGGCGCTCGTCGAGGAAGTGCGCACGCTATTGCGCATCAAGCGCGGCGTCGCGGCGGGCAAGCCGCTCGCCACGCTCATGCGCGAGAACCGCGTGTGGGGCCCGCGCGAACGGCTGATCGGCCCGGCGCTCTCGCGCGTGACGGACGAAGCGCTGGAAAAGGCGCTGTCGCTCGCGGCGCGGCTGGATCGTCAGGTGAAAGGGCTCTCCGGAAGCAGCGGAAAGCGCGGCAGCGAGCCACCGCCGGACCCGTGGGCTGGCATGTTCGAACTCGCGATGGCGGTCGCGCACGGCGGCAAGCCGGGGCAGGCCGCGCCAGCACCACGACCGCGTCGCTAGAACGCTTCTGTCACAGGCTGTTGCAATCCACGCAACAGCTTAGAATGAATGCACTGACGCTTCGGCCCTGAAAGCGGCTCAAGAAAGCGGATCACGGAAGAGACTCACGATGAACATCGATCAATACATGACCGACCTCGGCCGACGCGCGCGCACGGCGTCGCGCGCGATGGCGCGGGCGTCGACGGCGGCGAAAAATGCGGCGCTCAACGCGGTGGCGGACGCCATCGAACGCGAGCGTGAAGCGCTCAAGGAAGCGAACGGCCGCGACCTCGCACGCGCGCGCGAGAAGGGCCACGATGCTGCGTTCATCGACCGCCTGACGCTCTCGGATAAAGCAATCGATACGATGGTCGAAGGCTTGCGACAAGTGGCTGCGCTGGCCGATCCGATCGGCGAAATCAGCGGGCTCAAATTCCGTCCGAGCGGCATTCAGGTCGGTCAGATGCGCGTGCCGCTCGGCGTGATCGGCATCATCTACGAATCGCGGCCGAACGTGACCATCGACGCAGCCGCGCTGTGCCTCAAATCCGGCAACGCGACCATTCTGCGCGGCGGCTCCGAGGCGCTCGAATGCAACACGGCGCTCGCGAAGCTGATCGGCGTCGGGCTGGAAGCCGCGGGCTTGCCGCAGGACGCGGTGCAGGTCGTCGGGACGGCGGATCGCGCGGCGGTCGGCAAGCTCATCACGATGACCGAATTCGTCGACGTGATCGTGCCGCGCGGCGGCAAGAGCCTGATCGCGCGACTGATGGAAGAATCGCGCGTGCCGATGATCAAGCACCTCGACGGCATCTGTCACGTGTACGTGGACGATCGCGCGGATCTCGACAAGGCAGCGGTCATCTGCGACAACGCGAAGACGCATCGTTATGGCACCTGCAACACGATGGAAACGCTGCTCGTCGCGCGCGGCATCGCGCAACAGGCGCTGCCGCAACTCGCCCGCGCGTATCAGGCGAAAGAAGTCGAACTGCGCGTGGACGGGCAAGCGCGCGCCGTGCTCGAAGCGGCGAAGATCGGCGGGCTCGTCGATGCGACCGAAGAAGACTGGAGCACGGAATATCTCGCGCCGGTGCTGGCGATCAAGATCGTCGGCGGCCTCGATGAAGCCATCGACCATATCAACGCCTACGGCTCGCATCACACCGACGCGATCGTCACCGAAGATCACGACCGCGCCATGCGCTTCCTGCGCGAAGTGGATTCGGCGAGCGTGATGGTGAACGCATCGACGCGCTTCGCCGACGGCTTCGAATTCGGTCTCGGCGCGGAGATCGGCATTTCGAACGACAAGCTGCACGCGCGCGGCCCGGTCGGTCTGGAAGGGCTGACATCGCTCAAGTACGTGGTGCTGGGGCGCGGCGAAGTCCGTCAATAAGCAGGCTCGAACAAGAAGAACGATGCTCTGGATCAAATCGCTGCATATCGTGCTGGTGGCCTCGTGGTTCGCGGGGCTTTTCTATCTGCCGCGCATTTTCGTGAATCTCGCGATGGAAACCGATTCCGCCGCCACCGCGCGCCTGTTACTAATGGCGCGCAAGCTGTTTCGGTTCATGACGTTCATCGCGGTGCCCGCGCTCGCGTGCGGGCTGTGGCTGTGGCTCGTCGTCGGAATCGGCGCGGGGCAGGGCTGGTTGCACGCGAAGCTGACGATCGTCGTTCTGCTGATCGTCTATCACGCGTATTGCGGGCGCTTGCTGCACACGTTTCAACGTGGCGAAAACAAGCGCTCGGACAAGTGGTATCGGATGTTCAATGAACTCCCGGTGCTCGGGCTGCTCGGCGCGACCTTGCTCGTGGTGATCAAGCCGTTTTGAGGCGCTGCTGTTCGACGAGATCGAGCACCATTTCGCCGAAGACTTCCGGACGGCCTTCGAAGAATCGCTGCACTATGTTCTTTTCGAGCATGTATCGGCGCAGCGATTCGCGCTCTTCGTGATTGTTCGCGAGTCGCACTGCGGCTTCGATATACTCCTCGACGGTTTCCGCGACCATCCAGCCGGGCATATAGGCGCGCATGAACATCGCGCCGTCGATGCGCTCGAACACTTCACGGCCGGTCTTGCAGACGCCCGGCAACCCGACCGTGAACGCGTCCACGATGCCGTTCGTGTTGCCGAAGGGGAACGGGCTCAGGAACATGTCCATGTCGTTGAGATAGCTCACGTAGCTCATATAGGGCTGCGAGGGCATGACCGTTCCATGGGCTTTGGTTATCGTCTGCGTGGCCACTCTCGACAGATACAGGAGCGCGACGGCGTTTCCGCCGGTCGTCAAAAAATGAAAGTGGACCGGAACCTTGCTGCGCACGGAAATCTGCCGGCACGCATCCAGAAAGCTTGGCGAGAGTTTCATCAGGCTTGCAGCGACGCCGATATTGACGGTTTCCGCCGTATTCTTCCTCCGGGGCGGGAGTGCTTCCATGAGCCCCGAAGGCCGGTAGGGTTGGCCGTCTTTGGGAAGCCTCAAAAGCGCTTCGCTAAAGCACGCCGGGTCGCCGACGTAGTCGTCCTCCACGCTGACATAGTCGATGCACCCGGAGTGCGTGGTGGCGGGATGGCCCAGTCCTGCAATCTGTAGCGGCGCGAGGCGCATGTTCGACACACTGATCGTCAACACGGACATGCCAACGCTGGGCATGTAGAGGACGTCGGGGCATTCCGCCTCCGCAAAGTTGCGAATCGCGGCGAGTTTGTTGACGAAGCCCTGGTCGTCGGGCAAGTCGATTACTCGCGTAAAGACCTCGCGTCCGAGATCGCCGATTGCGCTGGCTTCACACATCGCCACGATGTCGAAGCGGGCCCGCGCGGCCTGCAATGTGCGGGAATGCGTGCGCATGATCGAATGACCGTCCGTGAAAGCTTCCAGCACGACGAGCATCAGCGGTTTCGCTCGCGCGGCGCGTCGGACAGCGGTGAGGTCCGGATTCAGATCGGTCAGTCCGGTGCTCGCGAGCGCGTGGCGAATGAGCTTGTTGATGCTTCGTTTGATCGCGTGCCTGTGCTCGATTTCGGTGTACGTGCACAACATGTAGAGCGCTGACAATCTGTTTATCTCGATGTTCCAGAGATCGCTCTGATCGGCGAGAGCCTTGTCGAGCCATTCGAGCAGCGCTTCGCGATTGCGGCGCGCATCGGCGCTGCCGGGAAGCAATTCGCTGGCTGTCGCGAGGGCCAGATTGAGCGTGGCGATCGGATCCGCGCGCATGCACGCGGCATAGTCGAGTGACAGGCGCGATTCGGAATTGCAGAGAATGTTGAGTCGTTTTATCGCATCCGGAAACGGCAGGTGAACCGTGCCATCTTCAGCGAGAGAAGGAAGGAACCGGCGTGCGACATGATCCGCATTCTTGAGTGGAGCAGCGCTGAGCAAGTTCTGGATGAGGGCGCGAGAGCCCGAGAGGTTCTCGAATTGCGCCTCTGTAAGCGTAAATTCGGTATTCCCGAGCAGGACGGTGATGGCAGCCGCCATGCGAGCCGCGAAACGTTCGAGCGAGGACCATCTGCTGGGACGTGGCCATAGCTCAGACGGCGCCATCAGAGTCAGCAGATCAGTGGACGATTGCTCGCGAAGCAGTGCAGTGAGTTCGGAAAGCAGCGCGATCGCTTCATCCGGCTTCCCGCCATAAACGCAGGATTCGAAACGTTCAACGGAGAAGATGCTGCTCATGGTGATCCTGGTGCGCGAGTGGGTGATAAACAGCATAGGCGAACGCTCGCCTCTCACTTGAAGGCGCTGCGGCCTTCGCTGCCTACGCTCCCACCCGCCGTCCTTCCAGCACGTCCTTCGCTTCGGCGAGCTTGTCCGCCAGCGCGGGGCCGCGAGCCAGCGCCAGCCCGACCGCCAGAATGTCGCCGATCGCGAGATGCGACACGCGCGATGTCATCGGCGAAAAAATGTCGGTGTCTTCATCGACGTTTGCGAACAATCCGACCGTGGCCATGCGCGCGAGCGGCGAGTGGCCGTGCGTGATCGCGATGACCCTTGCGCCGCCGTTCAACGCCGATCTGCATGCATCGAGAATGTCGCGCGTGCGCCCGGTATTGGAAATCGCGACGACGACATCGCCCGCGCCGAGCAGTGCGGCGGAAGTGGTGTACGTATGCGGATCGGAGTATGCGACAGACGGTACGCCCAATCGGAAAAATTTGTGCTGCATATCCAGCGCGGCAATGCCCGATCCGCCCGCGCCGTAGAACTCGATGCGGCGCGCATCGGCCAGGATCGCGATGGCCGCCGCGACGCTATCCGACGACAGTGAATTGCGCACGGCGATCAGCGCGCCGATGGTCCGGTCGAGCACTTTCGCGGCGACGCCCGCGGGCGGCTCGTCCGTGCGCACATCGCGATAAACAGTGGGAACGTCCGCTGCTATGTTCTGAGCAAGGCGAATCTTGAATTCCCGGAAGCCCGAAAAGCCGAGCGCCTGGCAGAACCGCGCGATGGTCGGCTGACTGACGCCGGCACGCGCGGCGAAATCGGTCATCGACAGGTCGAGTACCTCGCGCGGTGCTTCGAGCACGTAGTCGGCCAGCTTGCGCTCCGACGGCCGCATTTGCTCGCGCTTCGCTTCGACTTGAGACAGCAACATCGGAAATCTCGCCTATGCTGAAAATTGCTTGGGACTATATCTGAAGATCGATCATGTACAAATACTACAGAACGTGTCGGCACAAACTAAGGGAATTCCCGTAGATCGTTTCTCCATAAGTGATTCGATCCATGCAGATGCTTAATATGTAGGTGCGAAACTTCGTTGTCACGATGTAGTTTTTCTACTAATATCGTGAAACACGGCGGTATCGCACGACGACGATTCGAACGCCGGTCCCCAACATCCCACCCAACCTCGACGGAAGGCGCGCCGGGCGTTAGACGAAGGAGCTTCGATGGTTTCCCCGCATTCGCAACTCAAGAAAGTCACCGACCGCATCATCGAACGCAGCAAGCCGACGCGTTCCGCATATCTGGCGCGCATCGATGCCGCGCACGGCAAGTTTCCGGCGCGCGGTGCGCTTTCGTGCGCGAATCTGGCGCACGGCTTCGCCGGGCTCGAAGGCGAGGAAAAGATAGCGATCAAGACGATTCGCGAGCCGAACATCGGCATCGTGTCGTCCTATAACGAGATGCTGTCCGCGCACGCGCCGTACAAGAGCTTCCCCGACATCATCAAGCAGGCGGCGCGCGAGCACGGCGGCGTCGCGCAATTCGCGGGTGGCGTGCCCGCCATGTGCGACGGCATCACGCAGGGCAACGCCGGCATGGAACTGTCGCTTTTTTCGCGCGAAGTCATCGCGATGAGCACGGCGGTCGCGCTCACGCACAACATGTTCGATGCGGCGCTGTGCCTCGGCATCTGCGACAAGATCGTGCCGGGACTTGCCATCGGCGCGCTGCAGTTCGGTCATCTGCCGACCATTTTCGTGCCCGCCGGCCCGATGACGAGCGGCCTCACCAATGACGACAAGGCCAAGGTGCGTCAGGAATTCGCGACCGGAAAATGCGATCGCGCTGCGTTGCTCGAAGCCGAATCGGCGGCGTATCACGGCCACGGCACGTGCACGTTCTACGGCACGGCCAACAGCAATCAGATGCTCATGGAAGTGATGGGGCTGCATCTGCCGAGCGCGGCGTTCGTGCATCCGCACACGCCTCTGCGCGACGCACTCACGGCCGAGGCCGCGCGGCGCGTGCTCGATATCACGCTGGAACGCGGCAACTACACGCCGATCGGCCATGTCGTCGATGAAAAGGCGATCGTGAACGGCATCGTCGCGCTGCTGGCGACGGGCGGCTCGACCAACCACACGCTGCATCTCGTGGCGATCGCACGGGCGGCGGGCATCATGATCGACTGGAACGATTTCGACGAGCTTTCGCAAGTGGTGCCGCTGCTCGCGAAGATCTACCCGAACGGCAAGGCCGACGTGAATCATTTCCACGCGGCGGGCGGCGTCGCATTCCTCGTGCGCAATCTGCTCGAGGGCGGTTTGCTGCACGAAGACGTGCAGACGGTCGCGGGCAAGGGACTTTCGCACTATACGAAGGAGCCGAAGCTCATCGACGGCAAGCTGCAATGGGTCGACGGCGCGCCTGAAAGCCACGACACCAAGGTGCTGCGCGGCATCGGCGAGCCGTTCCAGCCGGACGGCGGACTGCGTCTGATGCAGGGCAAGCTCGGGCGCGGCGTCATCAAGATTTCGGCGGTCGCGCCGGAGCATCGCGTGGTGAAGGCGCCGGCCATCGTGTTCAATTCGCAAGAGGAAGTGCAGGAAGCGTTCGACAAGGGCGAGCTGAAGCGCGATTTCGTCGCCGTGGTGCGCTTCCAGGGCGCGCGGGCGAACGGAATGCCTGAGCTGCATCGTTTGACGCCGTTGCTCGGCGTGCTGCAGGATCAGGGCTTCCATGTCGCGCTGGTCACGGACGGGCGCATGTCGGGCGCGTCGGGCAAGGTGCCGGCGGTCATTCACGTGTCGCCCGAGGCGCTTCTGCAAGGGCCGCTCGGCAAGGTCCGCACCGGCGACATGCTCGTGATCGACGCACCCGCCGGCGTGTTGGACATCGAGATCGATGCGAACGAGTGGGCATCGCGCGAAGTGCAGGCGCCGCTCCATCAGGCGGACAACGAAGCAGGATTCGGACGCGAGCTGTTCGGCGTGTTCCGTAGCGCAGCGCTGCCGGCGGAAGAGGGCGCATCGGTGTTCGGCGCGCTGATCGGCGCAACGTCCGCGCACGACGGGGCGAACGGCGCGGCGGCCCCGCAGGAGAGGAATCCGCTTCGCGATAACGCGCGCGCGGCGGCATCGGCGCTGAACAAGGCGCACGCCACGCATCATTGAACATCGCAATGTCGAGAACCCGCGGATAGACCGCAAGGCGCCGCACCAAAAACAGGAGTCGCATCAAATGAAATCGGTAAGCGAAATCGTGCGTCTGGGCCCGGTGATTCCGGTGCTGGCGTTCGAAACGGTCGAGCAAGGTGAACATGTATCGCGCGCGCTGCACGCGGGCGGTGTGAAAGTGCTGGAAATCACGCTGCGCACGCCAGCGGGCATCGGCGCGATCGAGCGCGCGAGCCAGTTGGCGGACGATATCGTCGTCGGCGTCGGCACCATCACGAAGCCCGAGCATTGCGCACAGGCGAAGAAGGCGGGCGCGCAGTTCGGGGTGTCGCCCGGTCTCACGAAGGACATGCACAAGGCCGCGCAGGATGCAGGCTTGCCGCTGCTGCCGGGCGTGATGACGCCGAGCGATATCATCGCCGCGATGGAGCTGGGCTACGAGATCGTCAAGTTCTTCCCGGCGCAACAGGCGGGTGGCATTCCGATGCTACAGGCGTTCTACGGACCGTTCCCGAATCTGAAATTCTGTCCGACCGGCGGCATCACGGCTGAAACCGCGTCCAACTTTCTTGCGCAGCCGAATGTGGTGTGTGTGGGCGGTTCCTGGCTGACGCCGAAGGCCGCGCTCGCCGCGCAGAACTGGGAGGAAGTCACGCGTCTTGCACGCGCAGCCAGCGAGTTGGCGCCGCACTAGTAAGCTCTTTGCATCAGAAGGCGCGTCGCGACCGTGTAAGCGGTCCGACGCGTTTTTTTTCGCCTTGGGTTCGTATTCCGACTCTATTCCGTTGCTCGTTCTGACTGTAGCTTCGGAGTTCATTCACCATTTTTTCGCTTTGTGAATCAGATTAATTCGAAATGCAAAAGTCACAGCGATTAAGACGGTTTGAGTTTCTTTAAGACTCGGATAAGAGGGTTCTCAATTATCCCGGATGTGCTGGGAATTTCAACGCTTCTTCTATATATTTAGGTTTCAGAAGTTCCCCGATATATCAAGACGCGGAAGCGTTTCAATTAGGAAATTTCAGCGCACGTTGCGCGAAAATCCTTACTTCCGCCGCTGCTGCATGTGTCCAGCAACGCCACGCCGCCCGCTGCCTTTGTCCTTGCGGGTCGCCGCGATCAAGTTACCGCGGAACCTCTTTTTCTAAAGCGTAGTCTCGTCTTTTTTCAGGATGCCAATCCGATGACCATTCGAGTCGGAATTTCAGTCGTCACGCATCAAGGCCAAAACATCTGGCAGAACGGCCTGGGCCAGAACGTGATCTTTTTGTCGGAAGCGCTTCAAAAGCTTCCATTCGTCGAGAGCGTTTCGCTGATCGATGTGGGCGATCAGAACGCATTGCCGCCGCAAGTCGACGCCGCGTCGAAAGGTCTGCGCATCATGCGCACCCCGGATGCGACCGATGCCGTCGACGTCATCTTCGAAATGGGCGGCGCGCTCGACACGCAATGGCTCGATCTGATGCGGGCGCGTGGCAAGAAAGTCGCGTATTACTGCTGCGGCCAGCCGTACGTCGGACTTGTCGAGGCACCGGTGTTCGACAAGCCCGTCCATGTGATGCGTCCCGACCGTTACGACCAGGTCTGGCTGATGTCGAAGGACCGGCTGTCCGTCCCGATGATGCGCACGCTGCATCGTTGCCCTGTGCATCTCATTCCGTTCATCTGGCATCCGCAGTTCCTCGAAAAGCGCATCGCGGAAGTGGAAGAGCACGGTCTGCGCTATGGCTATGAGCGCCGCGCAGACGAGTCGGCGCAGCCGGCCATTCAGCCGCAGGGTTTCCGCGTTGCAATGTTCGAACCGAATATTTCGGTGGTGAAAACGTCGAGCATTCCGATGCTCGTCTGCGAGGAAGCCTATCGCGCGGATCGTTCGAGCGTGTCCGCCATGCATGTGCTCAATTCGATGCACATGAAGGATCACCCGACGCTTATGTACATGGCCAACTCGCTGGATCTGGTGAAGGATTCCAAGGCGACGTTCCATGGCCGCAACGACATCGCCGGCTTCATGGCGCAATACGCCGATGCAGTGGTGTCGCATCAGTGGGGCAACGATCAGAACTATCTGTATCTCGACGTGCTCTACGGCGGCTATCCGCTGATCCACAACTCGCCGTGGCTCAAGGACGCGGGTTATTACTTCCCGGGATTCGACGCGCAAGAGGGCGGCCGCCAACTTCAGCGCGCCTTCCGCGAACACGACAGCAATCTGGATGCATATCGCGTGAACGCGCAGCGCGTCATCGATGCGGTGAATCCGTTCAATCAGGCAAACCTGGATGCGTTCGCAGACCGGTTGATCAATCTTTGCCAGGGAAGCAAGCTCGAGGTAGGTGTATGAACGTGAAAAGCAAATCTCGCATGCCGGAGCGGATCAATGTCGGCGTTTCCATTTACATCCGCAAGGGCGAGCAATCGCTGTGGGAAAACGGCATCTTTCAAAATTGTCTTTATCTCGTGATGTTGTTGATGCGCTCGCCGCGCGTGAAGTCGACCTACCTGGTGACGGGCGGCGGTGACGGCGGCCCTGAAGACGCCAAGCGCTTTCTTTCGGATTCGCCGGTGCCGCTCATCGACATGGAAACGGCCCAGACGAAGCTCGACGTCATGATCGAAATGAGCGCGCAACTCAACAAGGAATGGTCGGTGAAGTTCCGCGAGCGCGGCGGCAAGATCATCACGATGCGCGTGGGCAACGACTACGTCATCGATATCGAGCGCATGGTGTTCAACCTTCAGCACGCGCTGCTCGTTTCGGGCGCGCCTTACGATGAAGTCTGGACGCTGCCGGAATACGAAGTCAGTTGCAAGCCGTACTTCGAAACGCTGTTCCGTGCGCCCGTCAAGCTCATGCCGCATCTGTGGAGTCCGGTCGTCCTCGAACGCGAAGCCGCGAAGCTGCAGAATGGTCTGAAATTCGGCTATCAGCCGGGCCGCCGCCGCTGGCGCGTGGGCATTTTCGAGCCGAACGTCTGCATGGTGAAAACGAGCTACATCCCGATGCTCGCTTGCGATGCCGCGCATCGCGAGAATCCCGACATGCTCGAACGCGTGTGGGCGTACAACACGTTCAAGCTGAAAGATCACGCGGCGTTCGCAGGCTTCGCGCAGAGTCTCGATTACGTGAAGCACGGCCTCGGCAACTTCGAAGGGCGCTTCCCGTTCGCGCAGATCGTGCCGGCTGCCGTCGATGCGGTGGTCAGTCATCAGTGGGAAAACCCGCAGAACTACGTGTATTACGAGGCGCTCCACGGGGGCTATCCGCTGATCCATAACTCGCATTTGATCGGCGATTGCGGCTACCGCTATCACGACTTCGATTGCGAAGAAGGTGGACGCGCGTTGCTTCGTGCCTTCGCCGAGCATGACGCCAATCTCGAGAGCTATCGCGCGACCGCAAAAAAGTTTCTGCACACGCTCGATCCGGAAAACGAAGAGAACGTGCGGACGTATACAGAGGCGATCGAGGCGGTCTACGCGAAGGCGTGAGCACGGGATTCAGGCATTCTGCCGTAGGGCAGTGGAGTCAATTGGAATGAAGAAGTTGCGAATTGGTATCACGATCGGTCTGTTTCACGAGGCCGAAACGCTGTGGAACAACGGTATCAAGCAGAACGCGGTGTTTCTCGCTGAAGCACTTAAGAACTGTCCGAATGTCGAAAGCGTCGTGCTCGTCAATACGACGCATGTGGCGATCACGAAACAACTGCCTTGGGATCTGGAGCGCTGGCCCACAGTGACTTTCGATGGCGCGAAAGACAACATCGACGTGCTGATCGAGCTCGGCGGGCAGATCGACCCGAACGCGACGGAATATCTTAAGCAGCGCGGCGCGCGCCTCGTTTCGTATTGTTGCGGTTTCGAATACGTCCACGCGATGGAGTCGATTCTGTTCAACAAGCCGAGCTTCGGCGACAACCTGTTCGTGAACCAGCGCTACGACGACATCTGGATGATTCCGCAGGTAGCGAACATCAGCGCGCCGTACTTTGAGGTGATGCGTCGTCAGACGGCGCAGGTCGTGCCGTTCATCTGGAGCCCGATGTTCCTCAACGCGCGTACCGCGTCGTTGCCGCATTCGGGTGAGTATCAGCCGAAGGCGGGACCGCGTCGCCTGAGCGTGATGGAGCCGAATATCAATGTCGTGAAATTCTGTCTTTATCCGGCGATGATCGCGGAGATGGCGTACCGTGAGCGCCCGAACGATATCCAGTTGCTCCAGGTCACGAACGCACAGCAATTGGCCACGCAGTGTAAAGAGTTCATCGCGCTGATGAACCAACTCGACATCGTGCGGAATCAAAAGGCGGTCTTTCTTGGCCGCTTCGACACGCCGACGTTTCTGGCTGAGAACACGGACATCATCGTGTCGCACCAGTGGGAAAATCCGCTGAACTATTTCTATCTGGAAGTGTGCTGGCAGGGATATCCGTTGGTTCACAATGCCACGCTTTGCACGGATCTCGGCTACTACTATCGGGACAATAACGTGAACGAAGGTGCGCGACGGGTCGTCGAAGCCATCGATCAGCACGATTCGCAGCTTTCGCAATATCGCGACAAGCAGCGTTCGCTGATTGCGCGTTACCTGCCGGATAACGCGGGACTGGTCAACGACTACACCGGGTTACTCGACGCGCTCATCAAGAAGCCTCTGCGTTAAGCAGAACTCGGTCGACAGATCGAATCAAAATTGTCAACGCGCTCCGTCTGATCCGATGATCAGACGGAGCGCGTTGTCGTTCGAGCGACTACGTCTAGTCGAAGCCATCCTTCCGCTGTGAAAGTAAGTTGTTTGAGTAGGTCAATGCTGTCGGCATACAGGTATGTCGTGATCTATCAATATTTTCCACAAAATCATAAGCATAACTAATTAAATATTATCAATGAGATTTATCCGAAAAATATAGATTTGCGTGTATTTATGCGCACGTTCTGCAGTTTGGTTGAATTTAGGACATGTCCGCTTCATGCAAGCGGTGCTCCTCAATATTCTGTGCCGTGGTCAAAAGGTGTTTCCTTTTTTATTTTGTAAAAGACGCTCGTTATTTGTGGGTCAATTCGGTTTATGAATAAGTCATACCGCAGTATCTGGAATGAGAAAGTAGGGACGTTCGTCGCGGTCGCCGAGACTGCGATGTCCCGTGGCAAGAAGAGCTCTGGTGGCGCGGTATGCGACCCGGAAGGTGATCAGGAGGCTCTTGACTCGCGCGATCGTGAGCATATAGACGCCTCCCCGAAGGTTGCCCGGCGCGCGGCAGGCGTTGGCGCTTCGGTTGCGTTGCTTTTCAGCGGCGCGAATGCTTTGGCGGCCACCCCCGTCAACCCCGCCGTTACGGTGTGTAACAGCTCTACGCAAGGGTATAGCTATACATCGGCATCGAATACCCCAATACAAGCCGGTTGCGACACGACAGTTACTGGCGCGAATTTTACGGGCGTCGTAATGCAGGCGGGCTCGTCCAATCCCAACACGTACCTGACTGTTGGAGCGGATGAGCTCGCTGTCGAGCTCGACCTCGACGAGCTTCAACTCGATGTCGACGGCCATCTCGAGCTCGAGCGGTAACTTCGAGTCGCTGTCCTCCAGCTTCACCTCGATGTCCACGGGCATCAACTCGCTGTCCACGGGCATGAGCTCGCTGTCGGCTTCGACTTCGACGGTCATGAGCTCGCTGTCGAGCGGCGTGAGCTCGCTCTCCGCAGGCGTGAGCTCGCTGTCCACGGGCATGAGCTCGCTGTCGGCTTCGACCTCCACGGGCATCAGCTCGCTGTCGAGCGGTGTGAGTTCGCTCTCCGCAGGCGTGAGCTCGCTGTCCACGGGCATGAGCTCGCTGTCGGCTTCGACCTCGACGAGCATCAGCTCGCTGTCCACGGGCATGAGCTCGCTGTCGGCCTCGACTTCGACGGGCATCAGCTCGCTGTCGAGCGGCGTGAGTTCGCTGTCGGCGGGCGTGAGTTCGCTCTCCGCTGGTGTGAGCTCGCTGTCCACGGGCATGAGCTCGCTGTCGGCTTCGACCTCCACGGGTATCAGCTCGCTGTCGAGCGGTGTGAGTTCGCTGTCGGCAGGCGTGAGTTCGTTGTCCACGGGCATGAGCTCGCTGTCGGCGTCGACCTCCACGGGTATCAGCTCGCTGTCGAGCGGTGTGAGTTCGCTGTCGGCTGGCGTGAGCTCGCTCTCGACGGGCATGAGCTCGCTGTCGGCGTCGACCTCGACGGGCATCAGCTCGCTGTCCACGGGCATGAGCTCGTTGTCGGCCTCGGCCTCGACGGGCATCAGCTCGCTGTCCACGGGTATGAACTCGCTGTCGGCGTCGGCCTCCACGGGCATCAGCTCGCTGTCGGCGTCGACCTCGACCGGCATCAGCTCGCTGTCCACGGGCGTGAACTCGCTGTCCACGGGCATGAGCTCGCTGTCGGCGTCGACCTCCACGGGCATCGGCTCGCTGTCCACGGGCATCAGCTCGCTGTCGAGCTCGGCCTCCACGGCGGTGAATTCGCTGTCCACGGGCCTGGCCAACGCGGTGATGTACGACGACGTCTCGCACTCGAAGATCACGCTGGGTGGTTCGGGCGCAGCGCCGGTGAAGCTCACGAACGTGGCCGACGGCACGAGCCAGAACGACGCAGTGAACTTCGGTCAGCTGAGTTCGCTGTCGGCTTCGACCTCGATGGGGCTCAACTCGCTGTCCACGGGCCTCAGCTCGCTGTCTAGCTCGACCTCCACGGCAGTGAATTCGCTGTCCACGGGCGTGAGTTCGCTGTCGAGCTCGGCCTCCACGGCGGTCAACTCGCTGTCCACGAGTGTGAGCTCGCTGTCGACCACGACCTCCACGGCGATCAGCTCGCTGTCCACGGGTGTCGACTCGCTGTCCACGGGCGTGAGCTCGCTGTCGAGTTCGGCCTCCACGGGCATCAGCTCGCTGTCGACCAATGTGAGCTCGCTGTCCACGGGCATCAGTTCGCTGTCGAGCTCGGCCTCCACGGCGGTCAGCTCGCTGTCGACCAATGTGAGTTCGTTGTCCACGGGCATCAGCTCGCTGTCCACAGGCATTAGCTCGCTGTCGAGCTCGGCTTCCACGGCGGTCAGCTCGCTGTCCACGGGTGTGAATTCGCTGTCGGCAGGCATCAGCTCGCTGTCGACTTCGAGCTCGACGACGATCAGCTCGCTGTCCACGGGTATCGACTCGGTGTCGACGGGTATCGCCTCGCTGTCCACGTCGAATTCGACCGCGATCAGCTCGCTGTCCACGAGCGTCAGCTCGCTGTCCACGTCGAGTTCGACGGCGGTTAGCTCGCTGTCCACGGGTGTCGACTCGCTGTCCGCAGGTGTCAGCTCGCTGTCCACGACTGGTTCGACGAGTGCCAGCTCGCTGTCGACGGGTATCGACGCAGTGTCGACGGGCTTTAGCTCGTTGTCGACGGGTATCGACTCGCTGTCGACGGGCTTCAGCTCGCTGTCGACTTCGATGTCGACGAGCATCAATTCGCTGTCGACGGGCGCGAGCTCGATGTCGACGATCGTGAGCTCGATGTCAACGAGCATCAGCACGATAGTCAGCGGGGTCACGAGCATGTCGACGTCGCTGAGCAGCGTATTCGCCGGTGGCGGCATGAAGTACTTCCACGCCAACTCGGTCCTGATCGACTCCTCGGCGACCGGCAAGAACTCGATCGCGATCGGCGGTAACGCTAGTGCGACGGCTGAGAACTCGGTAGCGCTCGCGACCAATGCTGTGGCGGACCAGGCGAACACCGTGTCCTTCGGTAACAACCTCGGCGATAAACTGCGCATCACGAACATCGCCGACGGTATTGCCGATAGCGATGTGGCGACGGTGGGTCAGTTGAAGGCCGTGACCCCCAAGGGCACGAATGGCATGCCGAAGACGGTCGCGACGTTCGACACGAATGAGGACGGAAGCACCGACTACAGCAACATCACGCTCGGCGGCAAGGACGGCACGGTCATCCATGACGTTGCAAATGGTGTTGCGCCGACGGACTTGGCGAACAAGGGTCAGCTCGACGCATTGGCCGGTAAGGTCGCCAACACGACGGTCGGAGACGACCCGATGTTTGCCGGGGACGGTAATCGTGCTTCCGAAGCCGCAGTAGCAAGCGGCACGCATGCAACTGCGAGCGGCGCGAGCGCTCAGGCAACGGGTGCGAACTCGGTTGCACAAGGCGCAAGCGCGGTCGCCAGCGGCGTTGGCGCGGTAGCCATCGGTGCCGGCAGCCATGCAACCGCGGATGATTCGGTTGCGCTGGGTGCGAGTTCGGTGGCGGATCGTGCGAACACGGTGTCGGTCGGCTCGGCGGGTGGCGAGCGTCAGATCACCAACGTGGCTGCGGGTACGCAAGGCACGGATCTGGTCAACGTCAACCAGTTGAACGACGCCGTGACGCAATCCAATAGCTACACGGATAGCGTGGTGAACGGTATGCAAGGTGCCATCGCGGATGTGGGCCGCAGCGCTTACTCCGGTATCGCGGCGGCCACCGCCCTCGCGATGATCCCGAACATCGATCAGGACAAGACGATGTCGGTCGGTGTGGGCGGTGCAACGTATCAGGGCTATGCGGCTGCAGCTGTCGCACTGAACCTGCGCGTCACCCAGAACCTGGTGCTGAAGGCCGGCGCGGGTTCGAGCCGCAGCGGCACGGTCTACGGTGCCAACGCGTCGTATCGGTGGTAAGGCGAACGTCCCGGGCTAACGCTCGGGACGACCCGGGCGACCGCTAAGTCATGCGCTCGCTCGGGAGCCCAGCTCTTTGAACCGATTTAGGTAGCTAATCAAGATGTCCAAACTTCTTCTCTCCGTTTTTACCGCCATCGGCGTGCTTTCTGCTTGCACGACGGATACGGGTATCACTTACACGGCGCGCAAACTGAATGTCGCCCAGCAGGCGCAGGCGTATCGCGTCACTTGCTCGGGCATATTCGAGTCGCAGAAATCATGCATGTCCGAAGCTTCGCGCATCTGCAAGGATCAACAAGTCGTGGTCGTTGAGGCGCTCGATAATCCGAAACTCAGGCCGGGTGGCAGCAGCGCGCGCGAGCTTAGCTTTACGTGCGCTAGCGGGTCGCCATCGAAGCCGGCGGCTTGATGCGTATCGAATGATCGAGCCACTGCGGCTCGCATCGTCCTTGTGAAAACCGACGTTCGCTTGAACGTCGGTTTTTTTTCTTACCGTGTCCCGCGCTTCGAACGAACAACCGTGCGAGTCGCGCATAATTTCGCAAAGGCCATTTCCCCGGCCAATCGCCTCGCTTACAAGTAGAATTCCGTTGCCCAGCGCCGTGTTCGCGCTTGCCGGACATTGCTCGTATGTGCAGTGCAGCGACGGCAAACGCATACATAGCGCAAAAAACCTCAACAAAATCAAGGAGGCGTTATGCCAGCCGTCCACGGGAGCATGCTGCTGCTCTACGCGGTGATCGCGATCGCGGTTCTGATCCTGATGATCGCCCGCTATAAGGTTTACCCGTTCCTCGTCCTCATGATCGTGTCCGTGTTGCTGGCCTTGGCGGTCGGCATGCCGATGGACAAAATCGTCAAGTCGTTCGAAACCGGAAACGGTAATACGCTTGGCCACATTGCAGTCGTGGTTGGTCTTGGCACGATGCTCGGCAAGATGATGGCCGAATCGGGCGGCGCCGAGCGCATCGCCAATACACTGATCAATCTGTTCGGCGAAAAGAACATCCACTGGGCGATGATGGTCGTCGCGATCATCGTCGGCTTGCCGGTGTTCTTCGAAGTGGGCTTCGTGCTGCTGATTCCGATCGCGTTCAACGTCGCGCGGCGCACCGGCAAATCGCTGCTGCTGATCGGCCTGCCGATGGTCGCGGGCCTCTCGGTCGTGCACGGTCTGATTCCCCCGCACCCGGCCGCATTGCTCGCCGTGCAGGCGTATCACGCGGATATCGGCAAGACGATCGCTTACGGTCTGATCGTCGGCGTGCCGACGGCAATCGTCGCGGGCCCGCTGTTCGCGCTGATGATCCACAAATACATCAAACTGCCGGACGCCAACGCGCTCGCCGACCAGTTCACCCAAAAACACGGTGACACCGAGAAAAAGCACGATCTGCCGAGTTTCGGCATCACGCTGTTCACGATTCTGCTGCCGGTCATTCTGATGTTGATCGGAAGCTGGGCGGATCTGGTCTTCACGCCGAAAACATTGCCGAACGATTTGCTGCGCTTTATCGGCCAATCGGATATGGCGCTTCTGATCGCCGTGCTGGTCAGCTTCTGGACCTTCGGCGCAAAGCAGGGCTTCAATCGCGAGCAGATTCAGAAGTTCTGCGGCGAGTGTCTCGCGCCGATCGCGGGCATCACGCTGATCGTCGGTGCGGGTGGCGGTTTCGGCCAGGTTCTGCGCGATAGCGGCATCTCGCAGCAGATCGTCGCGACGGCTTCGTCGGCAAGCCTGTCGCCGCTCTTACTCGGCTGGTTCGTCGCCGCGCTGATCCGTCTCGCGACGGGCTCGGCGACGGTCGCGATGACGACCGCATGCGGCATCGTCGCGCCGATCGCCGCCGCGGCGGGCGGCCACACGAGCCCGGAACTGCTGGTGCTCGCCACCGGCTCCGGCTCGCTGATCTTCTCGCATGTGAACGATGGTGGCTTCTGGCTGATCAAAGAGTATTTCGGGATGACGGTCGGTCAGACGTTCAAGACCTGGTCGCTGCTCGAAACCATCATTTCTTTGATGGGACTCGGTTTGACCTTCGCGCTTGCGGCGGTCGTCTAAGGAGATTTCGATGATTCTGATCGCGATGGGCGTGTCGGGCGCCGGCAAGTCTCTCATCGGCGAATTGCTGGCGGAGCGCTTGCACTGCTCGTTCACCGATGGCGACGCGTTTCACAGCGCCGCCAACAAGGAGAAGATGCACAAGGGCATACCGTTGACCGACGAAGACCGCTGGCCGTGGCTCAAGACGATTCGTGCCGCGATCGAGGAGAAGCAGGGCGCGGGCGAAACGGCGGTGTTTACGTGCTCGTCGTTGAAACGCTCGTATCGCGACGTCCTGCGTGAGAACGACAAGGATGTGTGCTTCGTCTATCTGGAAGGCTCGTTCGAGGTCCTGCACGAGCGGCTCGGGTCGCGCACGGGCCACTTCTTCGATCCGTCGCTGCTCAAGAGCCAACTCGAAACGCTCGAACCGCCGGGCGAGGACGAGGCGATCATCGTGAGCATCGAGCACACGCCCGAGGAAATCGTCGAGATCGTGATTGAGGAACTGAAGACGCGCTGAACGCGCGCTTCAGCAAGAGAAAAGGCCCCACGTCGCAAAACGTGGGGCCTTTCTCATTGCCGGGACGTGGCGCGCGTCAGGCGATCCGCTTCGCCAACTCGACCGCCTTGCCGATATACGAACCCGGCGTCATTTCCAGCAGCAGCTTCTTCGCGTCGGCGGGAATCGCGAGACCCGCGATGAACGTCTGCAGCGCCTCGCGCGTGATGCCCTTGCCGCGCGTCAGCTCCTTCAGTTGCTCGTACGGATTCTCGATGCCGAAACGACGCATTACCGTCTGCACCGGCTCGGCGAGCACTTCCCACGTGTTGTCGAGATCTTCGTTCAGGCGCGCGGCGTTCACTTCGAGCTTGTCGAGGCCGCGGATCAGCGCATCGTATGCAAGCAGCGAATAGCCGAACGCGACGCCGATATTGCGCAGCACGGTCGAATCCGTCAGATCGCGTTGCCAGCGCGAGACCGGCAGCTTCTCGGAGAGATGGCGCAGCGTCGCGTTTGCGAGTCCCAGATTGCCTTCCGAATTCTCGAAGTCGATCGGGTTGACCTTGTGCGGCATCGTCGACGAGCCGATTTCGCCAGCCTTTAGCTTCTGCTTGAAATAGCCGAGCGAGATATAACCCCACACGTCGCGATCGAGATCGAGCAGGATCGTGTTCGCGCGTGCGACCGCGTCGAACAGTTCGGCCATGTAGTCGTGCGGCTCGATCTGGATCGTGTACGGATTGAACGTGAGCTTCAGCCTATTCTCGACGACATCCTTCGAGAACGCTTCCCAGTCGAATTCGGGATACGCCGACAAATGCGCGTTGAAGTTGCCGACCGCGCCGTTCATCTTGCCGAGCAGTTCGACCTTCTCGATGCGCTGGATCGCGCGCGAAAGACGCGCCGCAACATTGGCGATTTCCTTGCCGAGCGTCGTCGGGCTCGCGGGCTGGCCGTGCGTGCGGGAGAGCATCGGCTGTTCGGCTTGCGCGTGCGCGAGCTTCACGAGGCGCTCGTACACCGAGCGCAGCGCCGGCAGGATCACGTGTTCGCGCGCGCCGGCGAGCATCAGGCCGTGCGACGTGTTGTTGATATCTTCAGACGTGCACGCGAAGTGGATGAACTCGCTCGCGCGTTCCAGTTCCGGCTGGCCCTTGACCGACTCCTTGAGCCAATATTCGACGGCCTTCACATCATGATTCGTGACGCGTTCGATGTCCTTGATGCGCGCGGCGTCGTGCGCGGTGAAACGCTCGGCGAGGCTCAGCAGGAATTGCTCGGATGTGTCGGAAAAGCGCGGCACTTCGGCGAAACCGGCGCGCGACAGCGCGATCAGCCAGTGAATCTCGACCGTCACGCGATGCCGCATGAACGCGGCTTCGGAGAGCCATTCGCGCAGGGCTTCTGTCTTGGCGGCATAGCGGCCGTCGAGCGGCGAGAGCGCGGTGAGCGCGAAGAGGGAATCGGGACGGGTATCGGACATGATTGCGGGCGCGGCCGGAAGGAAAAGACGGGAGAACCGCGCATTTTACCATCGGATGCGTCCCAATCCCCGACGCGCGCCGCCGTTCAGCGGGTCCGCAGTTCGTCGTCGAGTGCGTGAAGTTGCGCGGGCGTGCCGACGTTCTCCCAGCGGCCTTCGTAGCGTTCGCCGCTCGCGCGCCCGGCCGCGATCGTTTCGCGGTAGTAGGGCGTAAGCGCGCGGCGCGTACCGGGCGCGAGATCGCGGAACATGCGCGTGTCATACAGGCCGATGTTGCCGAAGGTGTAACGCGGCTCGCCATCGAGTGCGAGCACGCCGTCGCGCAAGGCGAAATCGCCTTTGGGATGAAACGGCGGATTCGGCACCATCACGAGATGCATGCCGGGTTCCACGCGCGCCTTCAGCGCTTCGGCGTGGTCGCGCAAGGTCGAATAATCGAAATCGCAGAATACGTCGCCGCTGACCGCGATAAACACGCCGTCCCCGATCAGATGCCGCGCCTGAGCGATGCCGCCCGCCGTCTCCAGCGCCTCGGTCTCGGGCGAATATCGCAGTTCGACGCCCCAGCGAGAACCGCTCCCGAGCGCGGCTTCGACCTGCTCGCCGAGCCATGCGTGATTGATGACGATCGTCTCGACGCCCGCCGCCGCGAGACGCTCGATCTGCCACACGATAAGCGGTTTGCCGGCAACTTCGAGCAACGGTTTCGGACACGTATCGGTGAGCGGGCGCATGCGTTCGCCACGGCCGGCGGCGAAGATCATCGCCGTTTTCAAAGCGTGCGTCATCGTGAACTCAGAAGGTGTAACCGACTTCGATCGCGCGGCCTTCCAGCGAATCGAGCAGACGCGCGAACGGCCACAGCGGCGCGTAGCGCTCGGCGACCTTGCGCGCATAGCCGATGAAGCGCGGCAGATCGGCGAGATATTGCGGCTTGCCGTCGCGATAATGAATGCGCGCGAACAGGCCGAGCACCTTGATGTGCCGCTGCAGGCCCATCCATTCGAGCTGACGGTAGAACTCGCCGAAATCCGCATCGACGGGAAGTCCGGCCTTCTTCGCGCGCTCCCAGTAATAGGCGACGCAATCGAGCTGAAAGGCTTCTTCCCAGCTGATGAAGGCGTCGCGCATCAACGACGCCATGTCGTACGTGATCGGCCCGTACACCGCGTCCTGAAAGTCCAGCACGCCCGGATTCGGCTCGCACACCATCAGATTGCGCGGCATGAAATCGCGCAGCATGAAGGTCTGCGGCTGGGCGAGCGCGCTCTGTACGAGCAGCGTGAAAGTTTGGTCGAGGGTCTTGCGTTCGTCGGCTGTGACTTCGCGGCCCAGATGGCGGCCGATGAACCACTCGGGCATCAACTCCATCTCGCGGCGCAGGAACGCCTCGTCGAAAGGCGGCAGCACGCCTTCGCGCGCGGTTTGCTGGAAACGGATCAGCGCGTCGATCGCGGCGCGCATCATCGGACGCGCGTTTTTTTCGTCGAGAACGGAAATGTAAGTCGTGGTGCCGAGATCCGTCACGAGCATGAAGCCGGCGTCGAAATCGGCTTCGAGGATTTTCGGCACGTGCACGTTCGCCGCTTCGAGCAGCCCGGCGACCTGCACGAACTCGCGGCATTTCTCGGGCGGCGGCGCATCGACGGCGATGAGCGTCTTGCCATGCTCCGAATCGCTCTCCAGCCGGAAATAGCGGCGGAAGCTTGCATCGGCGGAAGCGGGAGCGAGACTGGCGACATTCAGCCGGTAGCGTCCGGCGAAATTTTCAAGCCACGAGCGGAGCTGATTCAGGCGAGCGTCGGAAGGAATATGCGTCATAAATTCGAGGGGCCAAACATCTTGCCATATAATACCCCACGACTTTTTTAAGCGATCCGTTTCACGCCTGGCGCCAGGCCCCCGACGACTGTGAGCGTCACCGTTCGATCGAGTGTCGTCCCTGCTTAGCAACGGACCGTCAAGTTCGTGACTGCGGAAAGGGCGCGGCCGCCTGCCCGGCGGCATCGGCGCGTGGGACGCGAACGGGATCGAACCGCCACCCATACATGCCGCCACGACAGTTTCCCGTATCGAAAATCCAAGGCGACGCTCAGCCACGCAGGCGGCGGCTCGTCGTCGCGCTGCTATCCGTTCCGGGCCTGATGCCGGCTCTCGCGCATGCCCAGCTCTCGGGCGACGCCGCGTATCCTCAGCCGCTCGACGGCCCCGGCAGTCTGCGCCTCGCGCCGCAACTCGAAGAGCGGCCGTTGCAAAACGGTCAGCAGCCTTCGACGTTCCTCCTGAGCGACAAGGCGACGGGCACCACCGACGAAGACATGGCGGCGAAGGGATCGGCGGAGATCCGGCGCACGGTGACGGTCATCAAGGGCGACGCGCTGCATTACGACCAGGACACGGACATGGCCGATGCTTTCGGCAATGTCAGGCTGATCAACAATGGCGTGTCGTTCATCGGTCCGGAAGCGCATCTGAAGGTCGAGGCCAACGAAGGGTTCATGACGAACCCGAAGTACCATTTCAACGTGACGGGCGGCTCGGGCAGCGCCGAGCGCGCCGACATGATCGACGACGAGCGCGCGCGCATCGATCATGGCACCTACACCGCCTGTCAGTGCGAATCCGATCCGGCGTGGTACATCAAGGGCACCTCGTTCGATTTCGACACCGGCGCCGAAGAGGGCGTCGCGCATAACGGCGTGCTGTTCTTCCAGGGCGTGCCGGTTTTCGGCAGCCCGTGGCTGTCGTTTCCGCTCACGGGCGATCGTCGCAGCGGCCTGTTGCCGCCGACCTTCTCGCTCAGCTCGACGACCGGCTTCGAAGCGACGATCCCGTACTATTTCAATATCGCGCCGAATCGCGATCTGACCGTCACGCCGCGCATCATGACGCGGCGCGGCGTACTCGGAGAGGCGACGTACCGGTATCTGTCGCCCACGTATTCCGGGTCGTTCACCGGCGACTATCTGCCGGACGATCGTCAGACGCACACGAATCGCTATGCGATCTTCTGGCAGCATCGCCAGAACTTCGGCAATGGCTTCGGCGGCTACGTCAATTACAACAAGGTTTCGGACGATCAATATCCGGAAGACCTGGGCAACGCGTCGAATCAGTTCCTGAACGGCACGCAGTTGCTGTATCAGCAGGAAGCAGGGCTCACGTACAACAACGGCCCGTGGTCGGTGCTCGCGCGCGAACAGCGCTGGCAGACGCTGCAGCCGTCGGTTCCGCCCTACGCGCGCGAGCCGCAGGTGAACGTTCAGTACAACAAGTACAACGTCGGCGGCTTCGACTACGGCGCGGAGCTGGACGCGACGCGCTTCACGATCACGACCGACGGCGCCACCGACGGCAACCGCCTGTACTTCAACCCGTACCTGAGCTACGGGATCAACGCGCCGGGTTACTTCGTCACGCCGAAGGTGCAATGGCACTTCGCGTCGTACGACCTGAGCCATATCGCGACGACCCAGGTGGCGGGCTCGTCGCCGCCGGTGACGGGGCAGCCGAAGAATTTCACCGAGTCGATTCCGACCGTCAGCTTCGACACCGGCCTCGTGTTCGACCGCTCGGTGCGGCTCTTCGGACAGGATTACATCCAGACGCTGGAGCCGCGGCTCTACTACGTCTACACGCCGTATCACAATCAGGACTTCGCGCCGATTTTCGATACCGCCGAAGCCGACTTCGGCCTCGCCGAGCTCTACACGCCGAACACATTCGTCGGCAACGACCGCATCGCGGACGCGAACCGCATCACGGCAGGCCTGACGACGCGCTTTATCAACCCGGCGACGGGCGATGAGCGCGCGCGTTTCGTCATCGCGCAGCAGTATTATTTCCAGAGCCAGCGCGTCACGATCACGCCGGGCCAACTGCCCGACCAGGCGAAGCACTCGGACCTGATCGCGGGCGCGGCCATCAAGCTGGGCGCTGGTTTCGCTTCGGAAACCGCGTTCCAATATAATGTGGACAACAACCAGCTCGTGCGATCGAGCATCGGTTTTGCGTTCAGTCCGGCGGAACGCAAGGTGATCAACATCGGCTACCGTTACACGCGTTCGAACCAGACCACGCTGGTGAACGAGCCGATCAACCAGGTCCTGCTGTCGGCCGAGTGGCCGCTCACGAATCGCCTCTATGCCGTCGGCCGCGTGAATTACGATCTCGCGAGCCATCGTCTCGTCGACGGACTCCTGGGCTTCCAGTACGATGCCGACTGCTGGGCGTTCGGCTTCGGCATGCAGCGTTACGCCAACGGCGTGGACACGCAGGGCCTGCCATCGTCCGGTACGCGCGTGCTCGCGCAATTGACGTTCAAGGGCTTGTCGAACGTCGACAACGGTCTCGTCAGCGCGTTCCGCGCGAGCGTCCAGGGTTATCAGCCGCCGCCGCCAGCGGCGCCGCCGCTCTCCCGGTACAGCGATTACGAGTAAGGCCGGAACGGGCGGCCGCGTGCGGCATCCAACGTCAGGCAGTGAAGAGCGGCCGGGAGCCGCGCAGTGCAGCACATTCAAGCAGGACACGAACGGGTGAAGCCCGTATTTGATGGAGTATCTGTGGCAAACGTGAATATGTTTCGATCGACGGCAATCGCAGCGGGCGTGCTCGCTGGCGCGCTGATCCTGAGTTCGCCGGCCGGTGCGCAGGCGTTGTCGAATCGCAATGCGCAGGTCGCCGATTCAGTCGTCGCGGTGGTGAACGACGGTGTCATCACGCAGCGCGAGCTGCAAGAGCGCACGGCGCTCATCGCCAAGCGTCTCCAGCAGCAGAACGCGCCGGTGCCGCCCGCGGACCAGATGCAGCGGCAAGTGCTCGATCAGATGGTGCTCGAGCGCATTCAGCTCCAGAAGGCGAAGGAAGACGGCATCACCATCGACGATGCCACCGTCAACCGTACGCTCGCGCGTCTCGCGCAGCAAAACCAGATGACGCTCGACGTGTACCGCTCGCGCATCGAGGCGCAGGGCGTGCCCTGGTCCACCTTCACGCGCGATGCACGCACGGAACTCACGCTTTCGAAGCTGCGCGAGAAGGAAGTCGACAGCAAGATCACCGTGTCCGACGGCGAAGTGGCGAACTACATTGCCAGCCAGCGCGGTCCGGGCGCGCGCAATACGAGCGATCTGCGCCTTCAGCACATCATGTTCAAGCTCCCGGCGGACGCGCCTCAGGGCGAAGTCGCGAAGGTGCAGGCCCAGGCCGACGCCGTGCTCAAGCAGGCGCAAGGCGGCGAGGATTTCGAGAAGCTCGCGAAGCAGAACTCGCAGGACACCGACGCCAGCAAGGGCGGCGACCTCGGTTTCCGCACGCCTGGCACGTTGCCGGCGGGCATCGTGAATGCCGTGTCGACGTTGCGTCCGGGTCAGGTCGTCCCCACGCTTTTGCGCACCGACGGCGGTTTCGAGATCATTAAGCTGGTGGATCGCCGCGCGAGTCAGGGCACGGCCGCCGACGCGCCCAAGCTCGTGCAGACGCACGTGCGCCACATCCTGCTGCGCGTGTCGGACGGCATGTCCGAACAGGCCGCGCGCCAGAAGCTGCTCGACATCAAGCAGCAAGTCGCGTCGGGCGGCGATTTCGCCAACTTCGCGCGCACCTATTCGCAGGACGGCTCGGCGTCGCAGGGCGGCGATCTCGGCTGGATCAGCCCGGGCGAAACCGTGCCCGAGTTCGAGCGCGCGATGAACAATCTCCAGGACGGCGCCGTCAGCGATCCGGTGCGAAGCGAGTACGGCTATCACCTGATTCAGGTGCTCGGCCGTCGCGAAGCGGAAGGATCGGCGTCGCAGCAGCTCGACATCGCGCGTCAGGCGATCGGCCAGCGCAAGGCCGAGCAGGCGTATTCCGACTGGCTGCGCGAACTGCGCGACACCGCCTACGTGCAGTACAAGGGCATCGCTGCCCTGCCGCAGTAACAGCATGAGCACCGCCGACGCCCGACCGCTCGCCATCGCCATCACGACCGGCGATCCGGCCGGCGTCGGCCCGGAACTGACGGCGGCGGCGCTCAGGCAGGCGCGCGAGCGCTGGCCGTCGGCGCATTTCATGGTGCTGGGCGATCGCGCGCTGCTCGAAGCGCGCGCCGGAGCGGGCTGGCCCGAGGCGCACGGCACGGTCGAGATCGAGCATCACGGGCTCGCCGTGCCCGCCGAACCCGGCAAGCTGAATGCGGCGAACGGGCGCTACGTGCTGGGTCTGCTCGATGCCGCGATCGACGGCGCTGTCGCTGGCCGTTTCGACGCCATCGTCACCGCGCCGCTGCAAAAGAGCACGATCAACGATGCCGGCGTTCCCTTCACCGGCCATACCGAATACCTCGCCGAGCGCACGAACACACCGCGCGTCGTGATGATGCTGGCGGGATCGAGCGAGCGTCCGTTGCGCGTCGCGCTCGCGACCACGCATTTGCCGCTGAAGGACGTATCCGCCGCGCTCAGCATCGACGGCCTCGTCGAAACGCTCGTCATCATCGATCACGATCTGCGCGCGCATTTCGGCTTGCCCGCGCCGCGGATTCTCGTCACCGGTCTCAATCCGCATGCGGGCGAGAACGGTTATCTGGGCCGCGAGGAAATCGACGTCATCACGCCCGCGCTCGAACGCGCGCGCGCGCTCGGCATCGACGCGCCCGGGCCGTATCCCGCCGACACGCTGTTCCAGCCGCGCTATCTGAAAGACGCCGATTGCGTGCTCGCGATGTTCCACGATCAGGGCTTGCCGGTGCTGAAATACGCGACGTTCGGCGAGGGCATCAACGTAACGCTCGGCTTGCCGATCATCCGCACGTCGGTGGATCACGGTACCGCGCTCGATCTCGCCGGCACGGGCCGCGCCGATCCGGGCAGCATGATCGCCGCGATCGACGCCGCCGTCACCATGGCGCGTCACAAACGCGCGGCCTGATTCAGCGCCGCGCGGCCGCTTCTTTCAAACGAGTATGTCGACCAAACATCAAGGCCATTTCGCGCGCAAGCGCTTCGGGCAAAACTTCCTCGTCGATCAGGGCGTGATCGATTCCATCGTCGACGTGATCGCGCCGAAGCGGGGCGAGCGCATGGTGGAGATCGGGCCGGGACTCGCGGCGCTCACGGAACCGCTGATCGAGCGGCTGGCCACGCCCGAATCGCCGCTGCACGCGGTCGAGCTGGACCGCGATCTGATCGGCCGTCTGGAGAAGCGTTTCGGCGACAGGCTCGTCGTGCATTCCGCCGATGCGCTCGATTTCGATTTCGCGTCGCTTGCACTCGAAGGCGAGGGCAACGACAAGCCGACGCTGCGCATCGTCGGCAATCTGCCGTACAACATTTCCAGTCCGCTGCTGTTTCACCTGACGTCGTTCGCGCACAAGGTGATCGACCAGCACTTCATGCTGCAGGACGAAGTGGTCGATCGCATGATCGCCGAGCCCGCGAGCAAGGATTACGGACGTCTCTCGGTGATGCTGCAATACCGCTATGTGATGGACAAGCTCATCGACGTGCCGCCCGAGTCGTTCAATCCGCCGCCGAAGGTGAATTCCGCGATCGTGCGCATGATTCCGTTCGCGCCGCACGAGTTGCCCGAAGTCGATGAAGCCGTGCTGTCCGATGTCGTGAAGGCCGCGTTCGCGCAGCGTCGCAAGGTGTTGCGCAACAACCTGGGCGCGTATCGCGACACGGTCGATTTCGACGCCCTCGGTTTCGATCTCACACGCCGCGCCGAAGAAGTGCCGGTGGCGGAATTCGTCACGCTGGCGCAGACGGTTCAGCGCTCGAAGGCCTGACGCAGCCCACATCCGACAGCAATTTCAGCAACCGTTCCAGCCGCGCGCGCTGCCCGTGTTGCAGACCGCGCGTTGCGCTCACCTGCTGAACGCGCGTGCGCCAGTAGGTCTGGCCGAACAGCGAATTCGCCCCTTCCGCCGACAGCACGCGCTCCAGATGCACGATCGCGGCATCGACATTCCTCGGCGTGTAAGGGCTCATGATCGTGGCGTGCCGCTCGAGTGTTTCGTTCATCGTTATCCTCGTGTCGCGTTGAATCCGAATGGCCGATTCTGCGAGCGACGCGGGACATTCGGCGTCCCGGATGCGCAACTTCGATCGGGACGCGATGTATCCGGACCGGCTGCTATGATCGTCGTCCCATCGTCCGGGCAGAAAGACATCCTTTGACGGAGACAGCATGCGCTTCATTCACGCCGCGGATATTCACCTCGATAGCCCGCTGCACGGCCTTTCCGCCTACGCGGACGCACCCGCCGACATGTTGCGCAGCGCCACGCGCGAGGCCTTTTCGAAGCTCGTGTCGGCGGCGGTCGACGAACAGGTCGATTTCATGGTGATCGCCGGCGATCTGTACGACGGCACCTGGCGCGATCACAACACGGGCATCTTTTTCTGCCGCGAAATGGGACGCCTGCGACGCGCGGGCATTCCTGTCTACGTGCTGTTCGGCAATCACGACGCCGAAAGTGAAATGACGAGCCAGCTTCAATTGCCCGACAACGTCCACACGTTCTCGACGAGAAAGCCGCAGACCTTTCGCATCGACGCACTGAAGGTCGCGCTGCACGGCCATAGCTTCAAGGAAAAGGCGGTCACGACGAATCTCGTCACCGCGTATCCGGCGCCTGTCGCGGGGTACTTCAACATCGGCGTGCTGCATACGGCGCTCGAAGGCGGCTCGATGCACGCGAGTTACGCGCCGTGCTCCGTCGCTGAACTGCACGCGAAGGAATATCACTACTGGGCGCTCGGCCATGTCCACGATTACGCGATCTGGCAGGACGCATCGACCATCGTGTTTCCGGGCAATCTGCAAGGACGCAACATCCGCGAGACGGGCCGGCGCGGCGCGGTGCTCGTCACGGTGTCGGACACGGAAGAGGTGAGCGTCGAGCGGCTTTTCATCGACGTGTTGCGCTGGGAAGCGGTCACGGTGGATGCATCGTCGGCGAGCACGCTCGATGAAGTCGCGCTCGCGGTCGGACGCGCGCTGGAGTCGCTGGTCGAAGCGGCGGCGTCGTCCGTGCCGCACGCGGTGCGCGTGACGATCACCGGCGCGACCGGCGCGCATGGCGAACTGTTCGGATTGGAGACGCAACTGCGCGCCGAAGTGCTCGCGCAGATCGCAGCGATCAGCCACGACCGTCTGTGGCTCGAAAAAGTGAAGATCGCAACCGAGCCGCTCGCGCACAGCGAACCGTCAACGGGCCGCACCGATGCGCTCGCCGATCTTCACGGTCTGCTGATCGAAGCCGAGTCCGACCCGGAGTTTTTGAGCATGCTGAAAGAAAGACTCATCGCGCTGGCATCGCAGGCGCCGAGCGAATTGCAGAAGTCGGTGCCCGAGCTCGAGTACGTGCGTAACGGCGAACTCGCGAAGCTCGTCGGCGAAGTGCGCTCCGGCCTGATCGCGCAACTGGCGGACGCGGAGTAAGCGATGCGCATCGGCAAGCTCGAACTCATTCGCTACGGCAAGTTCACCGATCACGCCGTCGAGTTTCCGTCGGCGGAACATGACTTTCACTTCGTCGTCGGTCCGAACGAGGCCGGCAAATCGACCATCAAGAACGCGATTTCCGAGCTGCTCTTCGGCATGCCGCACAGTTCGCCGCTCGCGTTCGTGCATCCGCAGAGCGACTTGCGGCTCGGCGCGTCGATCGAAGCGGGCGATGACGTTTTCGCATTTAATCGCACGAAGAGCCGTAAATCGTCGCTCAGTGCGCCGAATGGCGACGCGCTTCCCGCCGATGCGCTCGCGACGTTTCTCGGCTCGGCCGACAAGAGCTTCTTCGAGCAGATGTACTGCCTCGATCACACGGCGCTGATTCGCGGCGGTCAGAGCATTCTCGATGCATCGAGCGATGTCGGGCAGGTGCTGTTTCAATCGGCGGCAGGCATCGCGAGCCTGGGCGACGTGCGCCAGCGTCTCGCGGACGAAGCCGACAGCCTGTGGGCGAAGCGCAAGTCAGGCTGCGCGTACAACCTCAGCCGGAAGCAATACGACGAAGCCACCGACGAACTGAAGCTCGCCAGCGTGCGAACCGCGAAGTGGACGCGCGCGCATGTCGCCGTCGAAGAGGCGGAGGAGAAGCGGCGCGAGCAGGACGCACATCGCGCCGAACTCGAAGCGCAGCGCGGCAAGCTGGAACGTGTGCGGCGTGTCGCGCCGTTTCTGAATGTGTGGCGCGAGAAGGCGGCGGAGTTGCGCGAACTGGGCGAAGTCGTCGATTTGCCCGCGAACGCCGAGGCGACGCTGCAAAACGCACTCACGCGGCTCGCGACGGCGCAAGGCGCGCTCGACGTGCACGCGAAAGCGGCCGGGCAATTGCATGCCGAACTGAGCGCGATTCACATCGATCACGCGCTGCTCGCCGCACAGGCGCGCATTCGTGCGCTCGACGCCACGCAGCAGCGCTGCACGCATCACGCGACCGAAATTGCCCGGCTCGAACAGGAAGTCGCGATGCGTCTGCGCCAGATCGCGCAGGACGGCGCGCAACTCGGCTGGCCGGACGATGAAGCGGGCGTGCGCCGCACGATGCCCGGCGCGCTCGCGCTCCAGACCGTCACGAGCCTGATGCTCGAACGCGGCGAACTCGAACTCGCCGCGCGCAACGCGGATCAGTCCGCCGACGAATGCGCCGCGCAGATCGACACGCTGAAAGCGAAGCTCGCGGCGATCGCGGGCGGCGATGTGCCGCCGGGTCTGCGCGCCGCGTTGCGTGCCGCGCAAAAGTATCGCGATACGGGCGCGGCGAAAGAGCGTCTCGAAGACGCGAGGCGCGACGCGCAGCAGACGCTCGACGCGGGCATCGCCTCGCTTGGCCGATGGTCGCGGCCGATCGCCGAATTGAAGCCGATGACGCTGCCGGCGGCCGAGCGCATCGCCGCGTTGCGCACGCAGCGTCAGGAACTCGCGTCGCGGCTGACTCTCGCCACGGATCGCGCGAAGGAAACGCAGGACACGCTTCACGCGACGCGCAGCGAATTCGATGCGCTCGTCGAAGCGCACGATGTCGTGACGGGCGATCAGGTTCATGCCGCGCGCGCGTCGCGCGATGCGGCGTGGACCGCGATCCGGTCCGGCGATGTCGCGCTCGATGAAGGCGCGCCCGGCTTCGAAAGCACGATGCACGCGGCCGACGACCTCGCCGATCGTCAGCTCGGATCGGTCGGTCACGCGACGCAGCTTGCGGCGCTGAAACGGCGTGTCGCGAGCGAGGCATCGACGCTCGCGCGGCGCGAGGAAAGCGTGCGCGAAGCCGAAGCGGCGCTGACGACATTCGACGACGCGTGGCGCGCGCTGGCCGCGCAATCGCAGATCGCGGACATGCCGCTCGACGATGCGCCGTCGTGGATCGCAGCGCGCGACAAGGCGCTGCTCGCGGCGCAGACGCTCGACGCGCGCACCGAGGAACTCGCGCGCGAATCCGCCGATGCCGATACGCGCCGCGACTTGCTCGCGCGGCATCTTTCCGAGGCGGGCGCGCGCATCGACGCACACGCCGGTCTCGACATGCTGTGCGACCTGGCCGAGGCGCATATCGCGGCCATCGACGAAGCCACGGTGACGCGCCGCAATGTCGCCGCGCAACTCGACGAAGCCCAGGCCGAGCGTATCGCGCGGCAGGGCGTCGCGAAAGCGGCCCGCGAATCGTATGCGCGCTGGCAGCGCGAGTGGTCGGCGGCCATCGCGAAGGCGGGCCTCGCGAACGCGGCGGATTCGCTGGCCGCAGCCGAAGCGGCCATCGATATCGTGAAGAAGATCGGCGAGCAATTGACGCAGATCGAAACCACGCGCACCGGCCAGATCGACGCGATGCGCGCGGCGCTCGCCGCACTCGACGCCGACGCGTCGCAGCTCGCGCGCGAACTCGATGAATCGCTCGCGACGCGAGGCGCGAAGACAATCGCGACGGAACTATCGGCGCGCCTCGATCGCGCATGCGCGGCGCATGCCGAGCGGGAGCGGTTGACGAAGGCGCACGCGTCGGCGAGCGAGCAGATGAACCAGACGCGTGCCGACGTCGAACAGGCGAAGGAGACGCTGCGTCCGCTCTATGATCTGGCCGGCGTCGATACGCCGGACGTGCTTCAGGCGCTGATCGCGCAATCGCAGAAGAAGCGCGCGCTGATCGCGGCGGTGGACGACGCGCGCGCCGCGCTCATCAAGGGCGGCGATGGTCTGTCGCTCGACGAGCTCGTCGCGGAAGTGGAGGGCGCCGACATGCCGAACGTGCCGGCCGAGCTTTCGCGCATCGGGGCGGCGCTGTCCGAGTCGGTGCGAATCGCGAACGAAACCACCACCGCGTTCGATGCCGCACGTCGCGAGCTCGACGCCATTTCGGGCGAAGCGAATGCCGCGCGCGCCGAAGCGAAGCGCCAGGAAGCGCTTGCCGCAATGGCCGATGCCGCCGAGCGCTTCGTCAAAGTCGAGACCGCGTCGACGCTGCTCAAGTGGGCGATCGATCGCTATCGCGAGCGTCGGCAGGGCCCGATGCTCTCACGCGCGAGCGCGATCTTTTCGGCGCTCACGCTCGACACCTTCTCGCGGCTCGTCGTCGATTACGACCGGCAGCCGATGGCGCTGTCGGCGGTTCGTGCGAGCGGCGAACATGTCGATATCGCCGGAATGAGCGAGGGCACGCGCGATCAGTTGTATCTCGCGCTGCGGCTGGCGGCGCTGGAGGAGCATGGTGAGAAGGCGTCGGCGTTGCCGTTCGTCGCCGACGATCTCTTCATCAATTTCGACGATGGCCGTGCACGCGCCGGCCTGCGCGTGCTCGCGCAGATCGCGAAACGCACGCAGGTGATCTTTCTGAGCCACCACGATCATCTCGTCGATATCGTGCGCGACGTGTTCGGGCCGCAGGTCAACGTGCGTTACATGGGCTGAAGCGTGCGGTCGAGGCGCATCAGCGTCTCGCGCGGATTGATACGGATGACGCGCGGCCCAGCGCTTCAGCACATGAAAGGTGATCAGCAGGCCGTCGACATGACGAATCCATTCGGCCGCCTGATCGAAAGCGCGGCGTCGTTCATTACGCGTCTACCTGACCATAGCGGCTCGCGAGCTTGCGATAGTCGTCCGCGAATTCATCGCGCAGACCTTGCGGCGCGAGAATCTCGACGCCCGCGCCCAGCGCGCGCAGCCACCAGCGCAGCTTGAGACTCGGCGTGACCGTGCCCGTGACTTTCATGCGGCCATCGGGAAGGGCGTCGATTTGCTGATCCTTCGACATCGGCGATTCGCGCAACTGATTGCCCGCATTGCCTTCGAAGGCGAGTTCGAGCAGCACCGGCGGCTCGGGCAGGAAGTCGAACACCTGCTGCGTCTCGATGTACTTGCGCAGCTTGAAATCTTCGGGGTACGTGAAGGATTCGCCGGACTCCGTCACCGAGCGAATGCGATCGAGACGGTAGAGCGTGCGCATCCATTCCGTTTCGCCTTTCTCCGGACGCGGCGCGCGATTCGGATTCTGCGCGACCATGTACATCACGCCGGCCGATTCGACGAGCGCGAGCGGCCACAGTGTTTTCGTCTTCGGATCGTTGCCTTGTTCGGGCTTTCGCTCCGCCTTGTACGCCGGGCGATATTGCACGAGCAATTCGCGTTCGAAGAAAGTGGCGGTCGCGACAGTCTGAAAGATCTCCGGACGCAGCTTCGGACGGATCAGCGTGAACGAGCCGTCGACGGAATCGATCTTGTCCGCCCACGCGCGATAGATGCGGCTATCCGCTTTCTCCTGCGAGAGCCGCGATTCGGCTGCCTTGAAGAGCGGATCGATGTCGCGCGTCACGGCGTTGGGCAGCTTGTTGCCCGCGAAGCGCTGAAGGATGTGGAACGCCACCGCTTCCGACGCGCTCATCAAGCCGCTGACGCCTTCCTGCAGACCGTGCAGCCACGGCTTGCGCTGCCAGAGCAACTCGCGGCCGTTGAGCATCGACACGACGCGCGCATCGGCTTCCAGCGCGGTCAGATGGCGTTGCACCTTCTTCGTATAGCCAACGCGATGGCCGCGCTCTTCGAGACGCCTGCGGATTTCGGGCGTCGAGAGCCAGGCGGTTGCGTCCCGTTCGGTGGGCAGCACGCGGAGGATGGCTTCGTCGAGGCTGGAGGTCATGGCGCGCGGGAATAGGCGGGAATGAATCCGATTATAGGAAGGGTCGAGACATTTCGTGTCTCGATGCGCGGGACATCGACCGGCTTGAAGCGGAGGTACAAAACAAAAAGCCCGGTCGCAATGACCGGGCTATCTGCTTGATTTCTTTGGTAGGCCGTACGGGATTCGAACCTGTGACCAACGGATTAAAAGTCCGCTGCTCTACCAGCTGAGCTAACGACCCGAAAGAGGCAAAATTATAATCTCAAATTCCAAGAACCGTCAACCCGGTTCGTCGAAGATCAGCCTGATTCTCGAAAGAAAAACGCCCGCGGCTTCATTGCCCGCGGGCATTCTCCTCGAGAGGCGCGAAACGATGATGCTCCGCTTACTTCACCTGCGACATCTTGCTCTGCGCGGTCTGCGCGACTTCCGTACCGGCGTACTGCGAGATGATCTGTTGAAGCGTCTGCTTGGCAGCCGCCTTCTGGCCTTGCTCGATCTGGTTGTTCGCGATTGCGAGCAACGCCTCGGGCGCCCGCGGATGCGTCGGATAACTCTTCACCAGGTCTTGCCAGATCGCCGTCGATGCCTTGTAGTCGCGCTGCGCGTAGAGCGCATTGCCGAGCCAGTACCGCGCCGTCGGCTGATACGGGCTCTGCGGATACTTCGCCACGAACGCCTTGAACGACGCCGCGGCATTTTTGTAGTCACCGTTACGGAATTGAGTCGACGCTGCGTTGAACGCTTCCGTCTCGCCGGGCTGCACGGAACCCGTCACGCCGTCGACAGTCTCTTGCTGCGGCTCGAACTTTTTCAAGCGCGCGTCGAGATCGGCGTAATAGTCCTTCTGCTGCTTTTGCAGCGTTCCGACCTGATTGGCCAGATCCTCGTTCTGGCCGCGAAGCGTGGCGACCTGCTGATTGAGCTGGTCGATACGGTTCGATTGATCGAGGATCGTGCGCTGTGCCGCCTGCAACTGACTGGACAGGCTGTCAGTTTTCGTGCGCAGGTCGAGCACGGCTTTACGCGCTTCGTTGTCGTCGAAGACGCCGGCGTGCGCAGGCACGCTCAGCATCGTCGAACCGAGTACGCACGCGGCTGCGGCCAGGCGCAGCAAGGGAAAGCGATACAACATAGGGCGACTCACCCGTGACTGGTTACGTTAAGTTGATTACTGCTGGTACACGAGGTCCGCACGGCGGTTCTGTGCCCACGACGATTCGTCGTGACCCGTCGCCGTCGGCTTTTCCTTGCCGAGGCTCACGGCTTCCATCTGCGTATCGGCGACGCCCATCAGCGACATCGCGCGACGCACGGCTTCCGCACGCTTCTGGCCGAGCGCCAGGTTGTACTCGCTCGTGCCGCGCTCGTCGGTGTTGCCCTGGATCAGGACGTGACGCTCCGGATGGCTCTTCAGGTACGACGAGTGTTGTTGCAGCAGCGGCTGATAGTCGTCCTTCACGGCGTAGCTGTCGAAGTCGAAGAAAATGCTGCGCTTGGCGAGCGGGCTGTTCGGGTCGTTCAGCGGGTCGATATTGACCTGCTTCACGTCCGTCGGGTTCGGCTGCGTGCCGACTGCACCCTTGTTCTGGCCTTCGTCGAGCTTAACGCCCGAGTGACACGCCGCCAATGCGCCGACCATCGCAACTGCCAGGCCGATACGAAGTTTCGACATCATGGTACCTCTCCTTGTGTTGTAGCTGAACGTTGTTTGTGAAACGTTATTGCTGGACTTATTGCATGAACGGACCCCAGGACGGCTCGCGCACCACACCGCCCTGTACGGACAAGACTTGCCGCGTACGACCGTCGGTCGAAACGGCTGCCAACACGCCACGTCCGTTCACTTGGGTGGCGTAGAGGATGTACTGACCATTCGCCGCGAAGCTCGGCGATTCGTCATGCGTCGTGTCGGTCAGCCCCGTCGCCGTGCCGGACGCGAGGTCCTGCAGATACAGCTTGAAGCCGCCGCCAGTGCGCGAAATGTACGCGAGTTGCTTGCCGTCCGGACTCACGCGCGGGCTCGTGTTGTACGCGCCTGCAAACGTGACCCGCTGGGCCGCGCCGGCGCTTTCACCCGCCGCCGGCATCTTGTAGATCTGCGGTTGGCCGCCGCGATCGCTCGTGAAATAAATCGAGTTGCCATCAGGAGAGTAGTACGGCTCGGTGTCGATGGAACTGCCTTGCGTCAGACGGCGCAGGCCGGAGCCGTCTGCGTTGACTTCGAAAATCTGCGTGTTGCCGGTGCGCGAGAGCGCGACCGCGAGCTTGCGGCCATCAGGCGACCACGCCGGGGCACTGTTGTTGCCCTTCTGATTCGACACGACCACGCGACGTCCCGTCGGCAGATCGTGGATGTACACCACCGGCTTCTTCTTTTCGAACGACACGTATGCGACCTTCGTGCCGTCCGGCGACCACGCCGGCGAAATGATCGGCTCCGGGCTGGACAGGGCGATCTTCGCGTCCTGTCCGTCCGAATCCGAAATCTGCAATTGGTAGCGGCCGCCCGTCTGGATCACATACGACAGACGCGTGGCGAACACGCCGCGGCCGCCGAGCAGCTTCGCGTAGATGTAGTCGGCGATCTTGTGCGCGCTCATGCGCAGGCCGCTTTCGGCGCTCACGAGCGACAGGCCGCCGAGATTCTGCTGCTTGACGGTGTCGTAGAGGCGGAAGCGCACTTCGTACTGGCCATTCGGCAGCTTGTTCACGCTGCCCGACACGAACGCGTCCGCGCCTTTTGCCTTCCAGGCGCCGAGATCGACCGAATCGGTCTCCGACACCGGCGTGCCGCCCGCGTCGATATTCGTGAACTTGCCGCTTCTCTGCAGATCCTGCCGAATGATCGCGCTGACCTGCTGCGGAGAACTCGCTTCATTGGCGAAATTGGCTGTCGCGATCGGAAACTGGGTCGAACCGACGCCGGTCACGAGTACGTTCAACTGGGCGTGTGCGGCGGTGCCAGCTGCGATCAGGCAGGACGCGACCAGCGTTTTCAGGCCAAGCTTCGTCATCAAACTCATGCTGTATAGGTTCCAGATAAAAGCGTTTTCAAGTGTCCGCGGACTGCAGAACAGACCCGCGCTCGCACAATTCGTTCCCGCTGCTGAATGCCGGCTTACGGTGCGGCTTTTCAAGCACGATCAGCCTCCCGCGGGACGCAGCGTAATCGTGAAACGGTCGGGCGCCTTGCCGTCGATATCCACCGGCATCGGATCCGAGCGCTGCACTGCGCGCAGGGCCGCCTGATCCCACTGCTCGTTGCCGCTAGAGCGAGTGATGGTCGCCGACAGCAGCGTGCCCGTCGGCGAGCAACGCACCGACACGACGGTTTCGAGCCCGGCTGTCTCGCCCGCCCACACGATATTCGGCCGCACGCGGCGCTGCACCTTCTCGGCGTATCCCGGCGAGGTCGCATTGCCGCCCGCGCCCTTGCCCGTACCGCTCTTCGCGAGGCCTTCGCCGCTGCCCGCCGTGCCCCCGCCCAACTGACCTTGCAGTTGCGCAAGACGCGCCTTGCGTTCGGCATCGACCTTGGCCTTCGCTTCCGCATCGGCCTTGGCTTTCGCCTGCGCAGCCGCCTTCGCCTTCGCGTCGGCTTCAGCCTTGGCCTTGGCTTGAGCATCGGCCTTCGCCTTGGCTTCCTGCTGTTCCTTCTGGTCCTTGAGCTGTTCCTGCTTCTGCGCTTCCGCCTGCTGTTGCTGACGCTGCTTGTCCTGCTGCGCCTTCTGTTGCTGCTGCTTCTGCAGTTCGGCCTGACGCTGCTGCTCGATCTGCTTCTGCTTGTCCTGCATCGCCTTCTGGGTAGCGGCCGCGGCGGCGAGTTGCTGCTGGCGCTTCTCTTCCGCTTCCTGACGCGCCTGCTCCTGCTGACGGCGCTGCTCCGCGAGCTGCGCTTCACGCGCGGCCGCTTCCTGCTGCTTGCGCTTTTTCTCCTGCAACGCGATATCCGCGTCCTCGTCCTTCGCGGGCGGCGGCGCGGGCTGCACTTTCACCGGCGCGGGCGGCGGCGGAGCGGGGCGGGGCGTCGGTGTGGACGTGTCCGGAATCTCGGTCCAGATTTCCGCTTCCGAGCCCGCGGGCGTGTTGTTCTGCCAGTTGATGCCGTGGTACAGCAGCCAGCCGAGCAGCAGGTGCATCAACGCCGCGAGCGCGAACGCCTTGCCCGTGCCGCGCTCACGCGGCGGGCGAATCGGTCGCGCGGACGATGCGCTTGTCTGCCTGTGCAAAAGGGTCATTGCGATTTGACGAGCAATCCGACGCGCTTCACGCCGCGCGCCTTCATATCGGACATCACGTTCATCACGACTTCATACTTCACGGTCTTGTCCGCCGCGATCACGACGGGCTGATCCGGATGCGATTCCTGACGATTGAGCACGAAGGTATTCAGCTCTTCCTTCGACATCTTCTGCTCCTGCGTCGCGCCGCCTTCTTCCTTGTAGCGGACGTTCATGCTGCCGTCCGCCTTGATGTTGATGACGAGCGGCGGCTGCTGCTCCTGCGGCTGCGCATTGCCGACGGTCGGCAAATTGATGATGGACGGCGAAACGAGCGGCGCCGTCACCATGAAGATGACGAGCAGCACGAGCATCACGTCGATGTACGGCACGACGTTGATATCGGACATCGCGCGGCGCGAGCTGCCGCGCATGCTGGAACGAATGGGGCCTGCCATCGCGGACTCCTTGCTTAGTGCGCCTGACGCTGCAGAATGTTCGAGAACTCTTCGATGAAGGTTTCGAAGCGGATCGCCAGACGGTCGATATCGTGCGCGTAACGGTTGTATGCGACCACCGCCGGAATCGCGGCGAAGAGGCCGATTGCGGTCGCCACGAGCGCCTCGGCGATGCCCGGCGCCACGTTCGCGAGCGTCGCCTGCTGCACGTTGGCGAGTCCGCGGAACGAGTTCATGATGCCCCAGACGGTGCCGAACAGACCGATATACGGACTCACCGAGCCAACCGACGCGAGAAACGCGAGATTCGCCTCGAGCACGTCCATTTCGCGCTGAAACGCGGCGCGCATCGCGCGGCGGGAGCCGTCGAGGATCGCGCCCGGATCGGTGATGCGGCGCTCCTTGCCCTTCAGAAATTCGCGCATGCCCGATTCGAAGATACGCTCCAGCGCACCGATGGTGTGGCGATTATTCGCCGCGCTCTGATAAAGCGCCTGCAGATCGCCGCCCGACCAGAAATCGCGCTCGAAACGCTCGGTTTGCGCCCGCGCCCGGCGAATCGCGAACCACTTGCGAAAGATGAAGGTCCACGACAGCAGCGACAGCAACAGCAGCAGCGCCATCACCGCCTGCGCGAGCAGGCTCGCGTGAACGACGAGAGAAATGATCGACAGGTCTTGTGTATTGTTCATAAAGGTCCGCTGTTACGTCCCGCGAGGGGCGTCCGCTCAAAGCATCATGCTTTCGTGAAAGGGATGTGAATCAAACGAAAGCCGTGCCTTGACCGGCTCATGCTCGTTAGTGCTTCCTCTGTTACCGATGCCCTGGTTCGCTTCGGGGTGCGATGCGTTCATCGTTCAGGCCCGATCCGGATTCGCGCCGCATGACGCGGTGAAGGGCGCGGCGTGCGGGCCGCGCTTCAACCCGTCGAGCACGCCGTCGGGAATGGCGGCCGGACGAATCGACACGCGATCCACCGAAGCGACGCGAATGTCGCCGCTCGCGAGCAGCACGCCGTCGCGCCACGCTTCCTGATGGAAATCCACCGATGCGCGCCCGAGTCGCTCGATGCGGCTCACGACGCGAATGACGTCATCCAGACGCGCCGGCGACGCGTATTCGACGGACGTGCGTCGCACGACGAACACGATGCCGTTCGACTCTGCGAGACGCTGCTGGTCGATGCCGCACGCGCGCAGCCATTCGGTGCGCGCCCGTTCGAAGAACTTCAGGTAGTTCGCGTAGAAGACGATGCCGCCGGCGTCGGTGTCCTCGTAGTACACCCGAACCGGCCAATCGAAAGTCAACGAATCACTCACCTTTGCGCCGCTCCGCTCGCGCGGAGGCTGATCGGCCCGCTCCGGCTCGCTTTTTGACAAATATTCATCGGCGGCATTTTACCGGAACCGGAAGCACGACTGCCAAAACCTTGGGCATAAACCCGAATCAGCCGCGGTGAATTTGCAACGGTGCGAACGTCTGCGCGATCGGCATCATCTCGATTGCGTTGATATTCACGTGCGCCGGACGCGTGGCGATCCAATAGATGGCATCGGCGATATCTTCGGGCGTCAGCGCCTGCACGTCCTTGTATACGGTCGCCGCCTTGGTGTCGTCGCCCTTGAAGCGCACGTTCGAAAATTCGGTGCCGCCGACGAGCCCCGGTTCGATGTCGGTCACGCGCAGTGCGGTGCCGGCGACGTCGGAACGCAGGTTCAGGCTGAACTGCCGCACGAACGCCTTGGTCGCGCCGTACACGTTCCCGCCGATATACGGATACGTGCCGGCCACCGATCCCATATTGAACACATGTCCGCGATTGCGCTCGATCATGCCGGGGAGGATCGCGTGCGTGACGGTCACGAGTCCCGTGCAGTTCGTCTCGATCATGCCTTTCCAGTCGTCGAGGTTCGCGCGCTGCGCGGGTTCGAGACCGAGCGCGAGGCCGGCGTTGTTCACGAGCACGTCGATCTGGGCGAACGCCTCGGGCAGCGACGCGATGGCGTTGCGGACCCCATCTTCATCGCGCACGTCGAGCTCGACCGGCAGGAGCGCGTCGCCGAGTTCGTTCGACAGCGCGACCAGGCGCTCTTTGCGACGCGCGGCAGCGATCACGCGATGGCCGCCCTTCACGAAAGTGCGGGCGATGGCGGCGCCGAATCCGGCCGACGCACCGGTGACGAAAACGATCATGAGCGGACTCCGAACGGGGTGAAATGAGTAAAGCCGGAGCGCATCCGGCGACGGCGCAAAGGGTACTTCCATTGATGCGACGCGGCAAGCAATCGCGAGCGCGAACGATCGTGCTTTAAGAGCGATTCCAGGCGTGCCCGATCGCGCCGGAAGCCGGTTGCCTAAAGCCTGTCCGCCCATTAAACTACAACGCTCAAACCCCGCGTGACTGGCGATAGAATCTTCGGATTCAAGGTGGAGCGACCCACCAGGAAGCGCGGAGCGTCGTTTTGCCGTTCGCCTGGGCAGCTGAGATCCGCACGCCGTCGTTGCGTTGCCGGTGGCTGTCCGTTCCGCGAAACCGGATTCATCCTCTATCCGTCGCGCCTGGACTCCATCGGTTTCCAGCGTCTTTTGCGTCTGCATCAAACGTGGCGCACGCGCGATCCGGTCAACCTGTTTTGAACTCACGGAAAACGTATGTTTGACAGAGCCGAAAGTACCCTCGCCAATGTCGATCCCGAATTGCTCAAGGCGATCGAGCAGGAAAACCGCCGCCAAGAAGATCACATCGAGCTGATCGCGTCGGAAAACTACACGAGCCCGGCCGTGATGGCCGCGCAGGGCTCGCAACTCACGAACAAATACGCCGAAGGTTACCCGGGCAAGCGCTATTACGGCGGCTGCGAATATGTGGACATCGTCGAGCAACTCGCGATCGATCGCGTGAAGCAGCTCTTCGGCGCCGAAGCCGCGAACGTGCAGCCGAACTCGGGTTCGCAGGCCAATCAGGGCGTGTTCTTCGCCGTGCTCAAGCCGGGCGACACGATCATGGGCATGAGCCTCGCCGAAGGCGGTCACCTGACGCACGGCTCGCCGGTCAACATGTCGGGCAAGTGGTTCAACGTGGTGAGCTACGGCCTGAACGAAGCCGAAGACATCGACTACGAAAAGACCGAAGCGCTCGCCAAGGAACACAAGCCGAAGCTGATCGTGGCGGGCGCGTCGGCGTTTGCGTTGAAGATCGACTTCGAGCGTCTGTCGAAGATCGCGAAGAGCGTCGGCGCTTACTTCATGGTCGACATGGCGCACTACGCGGGTCTCGTCGCAGCGGGCGTGTATCCGAACCCGGTGCCGCACGCGGATTTCGTCACCACGACCACGCACAAGAGCCTGCGCGGCCCGCGCGGCGGCGTGATCCTGATGAAGGCCGAGTTCGAGAAGCAGATCAACTCGGCAATCTTCCCCGGCATTCAGGGCGGCCCGCTGATGCACGTGATCGCCGCGAAGGCCGTCGCGTTCAAGGAAGCGCTGTCGCCGGAGTTCAAGACGTATCAGCAAGCCGTGATCGACAACGCGCGCGTGCTCGCGGAAACGCTGGTGAAGCGCGGCCTGCGCATCGTGTCGGGCCGCACGGAAAGCCACGTGATGCTCGTCGATTTGCGCGCGAAGAAGATCACCGGCAAGGCTGCTGAAGCCGCGCTCGGCGCCGCGCACATCACGGTCAACAAGAACGCCATTCCGAACGATCCGGAAAAGCCGTTCGTCACGAGCGGCGTGCGCCTCGGCTCGCCCGCGATGACCACGCGCGGCTTCGGCGTGAAGGAAGCGGAGATCGTCGGCAACCTGATCGCCGACGTGCTCGACAATCCGGAAGACCAGGCGACCATCGAGCGCGTGCGCGCGCAAGTGGCCGATCTGACCAAGCGTTTCCCGGTCTACCGTTAATTCGCGAGCCCAACGCCGATGCGCTGCCCCTTCTGCCGACACGAAGATACCCAGGTCGTGGATTCTCGCGTGTCGGAGGATGGCGCGGCCATTCGGCGGCGCAGGCGCTGTCCCTCGTGCGACAAGCGTTTCACAACGTATGAGCGTGTCGAGCTGGCGCTGCCGTCCGTCGTCAAGAAGGACGGCAGCCGCACCGAGTTCGACCGTCGCAAGATCGTCGCGAGCATGCAGTTGGCGCTGAGAAAGCGCCCGGTCGCAGCCGACGCTATCGACGCCGCCGCGTCCCGCATCGAGTATCAGTTGCTCGGCAGCGGCGAGCGCGAAGTGCAGAGCGAGCGTCTCGGCGAACTCGTGATGAACGAGTTGCGACAGCTCGATACCATCGCCTACGTGCGTTTCGCCTCCGTCTACAAGCGTTTCGAAGACGTCTCCGAATTCGAAGACGTGCTCGATGAATTCCGGCGTGCCGCGCCGAAGAAATCGACTTCGCGCAAGCGCTGATCCTTTCCGCATCGTTTCCCTCCCAAGCCTGAGTTCCTGACCTTCGCTCGCGCAGTGTGCCGGGCATCGGATCGCGTGAACACTCGGCCATTCGGCTAATGGCGGCGCGCATTCCTTCTCGCTAGATTGCGTCTTTCGGCTCGATTCGATCGATGAGGAATGCAGATGTTCAACGCTTCAAATCAAGGTTTCACGCTCGTCGAACTGTGCGTGGTGCTCGCCGTGATGGCGATCCTCGCAATGTTCGCCGCGCCGTCGTTCATCGCCTGGCAGGTGCGCGATCAGGTCGATGCGCGGGCGCGCTCGCTCTTTTCCACGCTTTCGCTTGCGCGTGCCGAATCGGTCAGGCGCGGCGCGCGCATCACGCTATGCCGAATCGACGCGTCGCGTCATTGTCTCGCGGCGGGTCGAAGCTGCGAGGCCGGCTTCACGGACTGGTCGTGCGGATGGGGCGTGTTCGTCGATCGCGACGGTGTTTCGACGCTTCTGCGCATGCAGCCGGCGATGACGTCGGTTGCAATCGCCGCGACATCGACCGAACTGTCTTTCACGCCGCCCGCCGGGCAGGTGATCGGCGGATTTCGCAGCTTCGATTTCGCCCCGCGCGGCGCCGATTCCGCCGCGAATTCCGCGTCGCGCCGATGCATACGGCTCGCGTCAGGCGGCCGGGCGCGCATGACGCCGGGCGGTTGCGGGGCGTCAGCATGAGGCGCGCGCAATGCGGCGACTCGCTGATCGAAGTGATGATCGCGCTGGCGCTCACGGCCGTGACCGCGCTCGGGCTGGTCGCGGTGCAGAGCGCGCTGGCGCGCGGCGAGCGGGCGGCGCTGCTGCGGGAGCGCGCGGCGCTCATCGCGGATTCGGTCGCGGAGGGCGTGCGCAGCGATGCGGATCGCGCGGCGATCGTGCCGCAATGGCAGGCGAGGGCGTCGTCAATGCTGCCGGCCGGCGACGTCGCCGTGTTCGATCGCGCCGACGGCGTGCACATCGCGACGGTGAGCTGGCGCGCCGACGACCGGTCCGATCCGTGTCCCGAGCCGCTCGCCAGGCCGCTCACGTCGTGCATTTCGGTGGCGTTCGCGCGATGACTCCACGCCTCTTCGCATCGCGCGGCCATACGCTGCTGGAGATGACGATCGCGCTCGCGCTCGGCGTGTTGATCGTGAGCGCGTCGCTGGCGCTTTATCGGGCGCAGCGCGTCGCGTTCGAGCGCGCCACTGACGCCGCGCGCATCCACGACGCCGGATCGATCGCGCTCGACATGCTCGGCCAGCAGATCCAGATGGCGGGATTCGCATCGAACCTCGGCCCCAACATCGACGCACCGATCTTCGGTTGCGCGCAAGGCCGCGTCGTCGGCGCGGACGCGACTGCCTCGTGCGAAGCGCTCGCGAGCCATTCGGACGGCGTGCAGATCCGCTATTTCGCCGACGTCGTGTCCTCCTGGGCGTCGAGCGGCGGCGTGCCGACGGATTGCATCGGCCAGACCGTCTCCGATGCTTTCGTCACGAATCGCTTCTATGCGAAGCCCGGCAGTTCCTCCGGCGAACCCGAGCTTTACTGCGAGGGCGGCGGCAGGCAGGCGCAACCCGTCGTCGAAGGAATCGAACGGCTTCGGGTGACGTATTGGCTGACGGGCTCGCCATCGGCGCTGGACGCGTCGGCAGTCGCGCGCGAGCGCTGGCGCGATGCCTACGCCGCCGACATCTGCGTGCTCGTGCGCGGTTTCGCCACGCAGACGAAGCGCAGAACGAATTACGTCGACTGCACCGGCGCGCCCGCTTTCGCCGACGACGGCCGCGCGCGTCAGACGTTCTGGCGGCGCGTCGCGATTCGCAATGCGTCGGCGAGCGCTTTCGGAGACGCGCGATGAAGCGCCGTTCACGTTCAAGCGGCGCCACGCTGCCAATCGTCCTGATTCTCGCCGCGATGATGCTGGTCACCGCGAGCGCATGGCTTCAGGCGTCGCTCGTGGCGACACGCGCGGCCATTGCGACGCGCGAGCGCGTGCAGGCCTTCCATGCAGCGGACAGCGCGCTCATCCGATGCAGCCAGATGCTGGCGCTCGCGTTGCCTGCGACGAGCGCATCGCCGAACGACGAACCATCGCGATGGCGCCTGAAGGCATCGTTCGAAGGACCGTCCGCCGCCGCGATCGCGCCGTTCGCCTCGTGGCCGTACGCGCGTCGCGCGCCGCAGTGCCTGATCGAAGCATGGACGGCCACGTCCTATCTGATCACCGCGCGCGGTTTCGGCGCAATGCCGGATTCCGAAGCCTGGCTACAGCTTCGGATCGAGGTTGCCGACGGCACAAGTACAAGTCACTGGCGGCGCATCGTCGCCCGGCCGTTTTGAAGGATCGACATGAAAGAGAAAGGCTTCAGCCTGCTTGAATTGATGATTGCGCTGGCCGTCGCGGCGATCATCGCGAGTTTCGCCGTTCCCGCGTATCGGACGCATGTGGCGAAGGCGCATCGGGTCGATGCCGCGTCGGCGTTGACGCGGGCCGTTCAGTTCGTCGAAACGGCGCGGCTCGCGCAGACATCGGAGAGTGTGGATGCCATCACGTTGAGCGCAGGACTCGATCAGGCGCCTTTGCATGGCGCGCCGGTGTATCGCGTGGCCGTGCTGCCGGAATCGCCGACGAACGGCGGCTACGCGATCGAAGCCGTGCCCATCGCGGCGGGCCCGATGTACGACGACGGCTGCGGCGCGTTCGTCATCGACGCCACCGGACTACGCTGGAATCACGCGCCCGGCACGACCGATCCGCTCGATGCGGCACAGTCGACGGCGTGCTGGGCGGGAAAGGGCTGATGCCGATGTCAGAACACGGTCGGATCGGCGGTGTCGCTGGGCGTGTCGGGCGCGGCGGCCTTCATCTGCTGATAAATGCGCCAGCCTTCCCATCCGGCGAGCGCGAGGCCGCCCCATTTGAGCACGGGCTTGGCGCTGCGCAGCAGCTTCGTTCGCACCGGCTTGGTGAGCACGAGCGAGGCGACCGAGCCGACGATCGGATACTGCTTGAGCAGCACGCCGATATTGCCCGAGCCGAGCAGCGAACCGAGGATGCCGCCGATACCGCCCGGCGATGCGCGGCGCTTGCCCCACCGGCGCGCGCCGCCGCCCGGCATCAGAAAGCGCAGGAAACTGAAGTGCGTGACCGACGCGCGCAAATCATGCGTGGCCTGCCGCATTTCCATGCGCTCGACATCCGCACGGGCGATCAGCAGTTCCTTGCGCAGCGCCCGCATGTGCGGCGTGCGCAGCTTCTGCATTTTGTCGCGCTTGGGCGCTCTGAAGGTGTCGTCGTTTTGGCTCATGGCTTATGTCGGGCGCGGAGATCAGCGGAACGTGTCGCGGTCTTTGCGGAATTCGGTGAGCGTGTCGTCGAACATGTTCGGCGCATCGCGCAGATTGCTGCGAGCGCGCAGACCGCATGCGATTGCAATCAGCGCATACAGAAGTGTGATGCCGCCGAGCGCCTGCCAGCGATACGTATCCCAGAAGAAAATGGCGATCAGCACCGTCAGCGAGATGAGCGCCATCATCGCGAGCATCATGGCGGCGAGCCCGAGGAAAAGCACGCCGATGAGCCGCTCCTTTTCCTCCTGAAGCTCGATGCCGATGAGTTCAAGGCGCGTCTCGAAGATGGCGAAGGCGGAGCTCAGAATTCGTCGCAGCGGTCCGGGGGACGATTGCTGCGTGGGCCTATCGGTCGTCATGGCTTGAATGCGAGAAGCGCGTTGTTGCCGCTTTTTTTGTGGGTCCGGTCGGCGCGTGAAGCGGCCGGCCGGTGCGAGTGTCGAGCCGCGCGCCCGGGCAAGGCGCTCGCGGTTCGGTCCAGCGGGACCGCGACAAGAAGCGGGTTAGCAATCCGCGGGCCATTGACCCGGCAGGACGGCTTTATTTGCGGTTGATCAGAAGCCCGATCACCATGCCGAGACCCGCCGCAATGCCGATGGACGCCCACGGATGCTCGTGCACGTAATCGTCGGTGGCGCGCGCGGCTTTCTTGCCTCGCTCGATCACGACGACCTGCGCGTCCGCGGCTTTTTCCTTCGCTTGCTTCAGGCGGGTGAGGGCTGTCTCGCGCAATTCGGAAGCGCGTTCACCGGTGGCGGTAGCCGCTTGCTTCAAGAGATCTTCGGCGTCAGCGAGTACAGATTTGATATCCGACATGAATCGCTCCTTGTTGATTTCTGACATAAAAGGCTCCAATCGGTAAGGCTACGGGCATCGTAACCAAAGATGGGATCGCTGACGAGGAGGCGTGCAACCTGTCGCGCGGAATTACGCAGGTTCCGTTCCAGTCGCTCGCGCCTCGACGATGCATGGACATCGTCTGAAATGGATACGATCTGACCCGTAAAAGTTTCAGGCGCGTATCGAAAGTTACAAACGGCGCAAAGACAAAGGGCCGACGCAACCGCGCCGGCCCTTCCCGATTGTGAACTACGCTCGTTCAGAAGAACGCCTGAATGCCCGTCTGTGCGCGGCCGAGAATGAGCGCGTGGATATCGTGCGTGCCTTCGTACGTGTTGACCACTTCGAGATTAACGAGGTGACGCGCGACGCCGAATTCATCGGAGATGCCGTTGCCGCCGAGCATGTCGCGCGCGAGCCGGGCGATATCGAGCGCCTTGCCGCATGAATTACGCTTCATGATCGACGTGATCTCGACAGCCGCCGTGCCTTCGTCCTTCATGCGTCCGAGGCGCAGCACGCCTTGCAGGCCGAGCGTGATTTCCGTCTGCATGTCGGCGAGTTTCTTCTGGATCAACTGGTTCGCCGCGAGCGGCCGGCCGAACTGCTTGCGGTCCAGCGTGTATTGCCGCGCCGTGTGCCAGCACGCTTCGGCCGCGCCGAGCGCGCCCCACGAAATACCGTAACGCGCCGAGTTCAGGCAGGTGAACGGGCCCTTGAGCCCGCGCACGTCCGGGAAGATGTTCTCTTCGGGGACGAACACTTCGTCCATCACGATTTCGCCGGTGATCGACGCGCGCAAGCCGACCTTGCCGTGAATCGCCGGCGCCGACAAACCCTTCCAGCCTTTTTCGAGGATGAAACCGCGAATCTCGTCGCGGCCGTCTTCCTCCAGCTTCGCCCAGACGACGAACACGTCCGCGATCGGGGAGTTCGAAATCCACATCTTCGTGCCGGAGAGCGAAAAGCCGTTCTGCACTTTCTTCGCGCGCGTCGTCATGCTGGCCGGATCGGAACCCGCGTTCGGCTCGGTGAGGCCGAAGCAGCCGATCCATTCGCCGCGCGCGAGTTTCGGCAGATATTTTTCTTTCTGCGCCTCGCTGCCGAAGGTGTTGATCGGCACCATCACCAGCGACGATTGCACCGACATCATCGAGCGATAACCCGAATCCACGCGCTCGACTTCGCGTGCGATCAGGCCGTAGCACACGTAGTTGAGACCCGGACCGCCGTATTGCTCGGGGATCGTCGGTCCGAGCAGACCCAGTTCGCCCATTTCGCGGAAGATCGCCGGATCGGTCTTTTCCTCGCGAAACGCCTGCATCACGCGCGGCTGCAGCTTGTCCTGCGCGTAAGCGCGCGCGGCGTCGCGCACCATGCGTTCGTCTTCGGTCAGTTGCTGATCCAGCAAGAGCGGATCTTCCCAGTTGAATCGGGCGGCGTCGGCCATGTGCTATCTCCTGATTTCATCGAAAAGCGCCGGGAGCGTGTCGGGATCCATGCAGTCTGTCCGTTCCGCCGGCGCGCGAGGCGCTTGACATGAGTTCCGCTAAGCGAAACAATGTTTTGCAAATCCAGTTTGGAGTTTATCACCCGATGCCAGCCGATTCCAACCGAAATTCAGCGTCGATTTCATCGCGCCATCTATCGTCCGAGGAGATCGACGAGCGCAAGTTCGTCGTCGCACTCGCGCGCGGGCTCGATTTGCTGCGCGCGTTCCGTCCGGGCGAGTCGCTGTTGGGCAATCGCGATTTCGTCGATCGCACCGGTTTGCCGAAGGCGACCGTGAACCGTCTCGCCTACACGCTGACGACGCTCGGCTATCTGCGCTTCGATGAGCCCGCGGGCAAATACGCGCTTGACACGGGCGTGCTGTCGCTCGGTTTCACGTTGCTCGCGGGCGCCGACACGTTAGAACTCGCGCGCCCGCACATGCGCGCGCTCGCGAGGGAGATCGGCGCGGCGGTATCGCTCGGCTGCCGCGACGGGCTCGACATGATCTATCTCGAAACCATCCGCAGCGAGACCGCGCTGACGCTCGGGCTTGCGCCCGGCTCGCGCCTGTCGATGCTCACGAGTTCGATGGGCCGCGCGTATCTCGCCGTGCAGGAACCGGCGGCGCGCGAGGCGCTGTTCGACGAACTCGGGAAGAACGAAGGCGAGGAAAAGGTCGATGCCGCCCGCCGCGCAATCGAGGATTTCGCGCGTGACGGCTGCTGCTATTCGTTTCGCGACTGGCACGACGACGTCAACGCCATCGCCGCGCCGTTTCGCGATCTGCGCAACGGACGCTGGCTCGTGCTGTCGAGCAGCGGGCCGGCGTCGTCGATGGACGAGGCTTATTTTCGCGAGACGATCGGCCCGAGGCTGAAGGCGCTGGCCGCGCGTCTCGCCTGAAGCTTCAAAGCACCGTGCGGACGTGCCAAAGCTCCGGAAACAGCACGACATCGAGCATCTTGCGCAAATAAGACGCGCCCGCCGTCCCGCCCGTGCCGCCCTTGAAGCCGATGATGCGCTCCACCGTCGTCACATGCCGGAAGCGCCATTGCCGGAACGCGTCTTCCAGATCGACGAGCTCTTCGGCCATCTCGTACAAGTCCCAGTGATGCGACGGATCGCGATACACCGCGAGCCACGCCGCCTCGACGGACGGATCGTGCGTCGTCGGCTGCGACCAGTCGCGATTCAGGCGCGCCGGATCGATCTCGAAGCCGCGCCGGGCGAGCAGGCGGATCACTTCGTCGTAGAAAGAGGGCGCTTCGAGCGTCTCGCGCACCTGTTCGAGAATCTCCGGGCGATGCTCATGCGGCTTGAGCATCTGCGCATTCTTGTTGCCGAGCATGAACTCGATCTGCCGATACTGATGCGACTGAAACCCCGACGACTGCCCGAGATACGGGCGCATCGCGGTGTATTCGGAGGGCGTCATCGTCGCGAGGACGTTCCACGCCTGCACCAGTTGCTCGAAGATGCGCGACACGCGCGCGAGCATCTTGAACGCGGGCGGCAGTTCGTCGCGATGCACGGCCGCCAGCGCCGCGCGCAATTCGTAGAGCGCGAGCTTCATCCATAACTCGCTCGTCTGATGCTGCACGATGAACAGCATCTCGTTGTGATCCGGCGAGAGCGGATGCTGCGCGTTCAAGATCGAATCGAGCCCGAGATAGTCGCCATAGCTCATCGAATCGGAGAAATCGAGCTTGGCGTCGTGCCAGCCTTTTTCCTGCGTTGCGGCCGGTGCGCCGTGTCCGAAAGGGCAGCCTTGTGTATTGCTCATGTCGACGTTCCTCTCAGGTCACCGATGCGCGCTCGGCGAACTCGGGCGCGCGCCAGCTTTCGGTCGCGAGCACGTCGCGCAGGACTTCGACGGCGTCCCACACATCGACGAAACGCGTGTAGAGCGGCGTGAAGCCGAAGCGCAGAATGCGCGGCTCGCGATAATCGCCGATCACGCCGCGCGCGATCAGCGCCTGCATCACCTCATAGCCGTTCGGATGCTCGAAGCTCGCCTGCGAGCCGCGTTGCGCATGTTCGCGCGGCGTCGCGAGCGAGAGCGGGAATTCGCCGCAGCGTTCCTCGACTAGTCGGATGAACAGATCGCTCAACGCGAGCGATTTGCGGCGCAGCGTCTGCATGTCGGTTTGCAGGAACACGTCGAGCCCGCATTCGACGAGCGACATCGAGACGATCGGCTGCGTGCCGCAGAGAAAGCGGCCGATGCCGTCGTCCGGGCGATACACCGGGTTCATCTCGAACGGCTTCTTGTGCCCCCACCAGCCGGAGAGCGGCTGCGAGAACGCGTTCTGATGGCGTTTCGGCACCCACACGAACGCGGGGGAACCCGGCCCGCCGTTCAGATACTTGTACGTGCAACCCACCGCGTAATCTGCGCCGACGCCGTTCAGATCGACCGGCACCGCGCCCGCCGAATGCGCCAGATCCCAGACGGCGAGCGCGCCCGCGCGATGAATCGTCGCCGTGAGCGCGGCCATGTCGTGCATGTAGCCGGTGCGGTAGTTGACGTGCGTGATCATCGCGATCGCGGTGTTTTCGTCGATCGCGGCGGGCAGTTCCGCGGGATCATCGACGAGGCGCAGTTCGTAACCGCGATCGAGCTGCTCGATCAAACCCTGCGCGATGTACAGATCGGTCGGAAAGTTCGAACGTTCGGAGACGATCACGCGCCGCTTCGGATCGCGCTCGTTCGCGAGCTTGAGCGCGGCCGACAGAATCTTGAAGAGATTCGCGGAGATCGTGTCCGTCACGACGACTTCGTCGTCGCCCGCGCCGATCAGCGGTGCGAGTTTGTTGCCGAGGCGCTTGGGCAGCGCGAACCAGCCCGCCGTGTTCCAGCTTCGGATCAGGCCTTCGCCCCATTCGGCGGCAATCACGTCGGCGGCGCGTGCGGCGGACGCCCTGGGCGGCACGCCGAGCGAATTGCCGTCGAGATAGATCACGCCATCGACCAAGGCGAACTGGTCGCGCAGAGCGGCGAGCGGATCGTCGCGGTCGAGCGCCGCTGCTTCGTCACGATGTTTCATCGAAAAGTCCATATCTTTGAAGATCATCAGGAAAGCGGACGCAGGACGGCCCGAACCGGACTCGCATCGAGCGTCGAGAATTTGAGCGGCAGCGCGATCAGTTCGTAATCGCCGGGCGCGACGGCGTCGAGCACGAGGCCTTCGAGGATCGCCATGCCGTGGGCGCGGATGCGCTTGTGGGCATCCATCGTCTTCGAGTCTTGCGGATCGAGCGAAGGCGTGTCGATGCCGATGAGCTTCACGCCCTTTTCGGCCAGCAAGTCGATGGTCTCCGGCGCGACGGCGGCGAAGGCGCTGTCCCACGCGTCGAGCGGCGCGTTCGCATACGTGCGAAGCAGCACGCGCGGCGGGATGCCGTCGAGATGCGCGGCGACGTGATCGGGCGTGACGAGCGGCGACGCACCGATGCAGTGCAGAACGCGGCACCCGCCGATGTACGTATCCAGCGCGACGGCGCCGATCGGCTTGCCGTGCTCGTCGTAATGAAGCGGCGCGTCGGCGTGCGCGCCGGTGTGCGGCGAGAGCGTGAGTCGCGCGACGTTGACGGGCGAGCCCGCCTCCATGCGCCACACGCGCTCGATGCCAACCGGCGTGTCGCCCGGCCAGACGGGCGTGGCGGTGTCGATCGGCGGCGAGATGTCCAGAAGCGTCATGACGCGCCCTAGCAGAATTTGTGAAGATGCGTCAAATCATAGTCGCGTTATCCCGAAACGTGCTTGCGAAATAACCACCCAAAAGTGTCGCGCTTAGAACATAATTCGATGAAACGGGCTAGGGGACTCAAAAATGACCGGCTTCACGCTCGATGCAACAGATTGCCGAATTCTGGCGGTACTGCAGGAAGATGGACGGATCAGTAACCTGGACCTGGCGGAGCGCATTTCGCTCTCGCCGTCGGCGTGCTTGCGCCGAATGCGGCTGCTGGAAGAGGAAGGGGTGATCGCGAGCTATCGCGCGTGCCTCGACCGCGAGCGGCTCGGCATCGAACTGGAGGCGTTCGTCCACGTCTCGATGCGCAACGACCAGGAAAACTGGCACGAGAAGTTCGCGGCAGCCGTGCGCGAATGGCCGGAAGTGGTCGGCGCGTTCGTCGTCACCGGCGACACGCATTACGTGCTGCGCGTGCTCGCGCACAACCTCAAGCATTACTCCGACTTCATTCTGTCGAAGCTCTACAAGGCGCCCGGCGTGATCGACATCCGCTCGAACATCGTGCTTCAGACGATGAAAGACGACGCGGGCGTGCCGGTCGCGCTGATCGAGCAGCCGGGACGCCCGCACACGCCCTGAGCGTTTATTCCAGCGTTCCCAGCGTGTGGAAGCCGCCCGCGTGGAAGACGAGCGGCGCGGTTTGCGTCGCGTCTTCGCGCACGCCGCATCGCTCCACTTCGCCGACGAAGATCACGTGATCGCCTTCGTCGTAGCGGCTGCGGTTGTGGCATTCGAACCACGCGAGCGCGCCGTCGAGCACCGGCATGCCCGTGTCGCCGGCGGCGTGCGAGACGCCCGCGAAGCGGTCGCCCTTGACCGTGGCGAAACGCCGGCACAGGTCGAGTTGCGACGACGCGAGCACGTTCACCACGTAGTGGCTGTTCGCGCGGAACACCGGCATCGACGCCGATTTCGTCGCGAGGCTCCACAACACGAGCGGCGGATTGAGCGATACCGAGTTGAACGAACTCGCGGTAATGCCGATCAACTGGCCGGACTCGGTGCGCGTCGTGATGACCGTGACGCCGGTCGCAAACTGGCCGAGCGCGGCGCGAAACGCGGTCGGGTCGAAATTAGGGCTTTTGGCGCGTGTCATTTGGCAGATGAGCAGGCAAATGGGCGGTCGAGTGTGTCGTGTGCTGCCGAGCCGGCCGCGCGTCGCGCTTCAGTCGGAAGAACCTTTTCAGAAGTCATGTAAAAGCTGGAGATTTGTCTCGATTCTATCGGAATCGGCAGTCGCCGGCCGCCAAATGACCGTATTCCGGTAGCAAGTTTTCTGCGGCGAGAGGGCTTTCTGCGCCGTGTGGCCAAACCCAGTAAGCTCGACTCATCGTATCCGGAAGGTTGAAGAAACGGCCGGATGCATCCATATGCATGATCCGCGGCAAGGCCGCATGCACTTGATGAGGAGTTGCGCCTTATGACCCAAACTAGCCAACAAGCGAGAGTTGAAACCGCGACGCTCGGCGGCGGATGTTTCTGGTGCACCGAAGCCGTGTTTCTCGCGGTGCAGGGCGTGGAGTCGGTCGAATCGGGCTATGCGGGCGGCAAGGTGGTGAATCCGTCGTATGAGCAGGTCTGCGACGGCGAAACCGGTCACGCGGAAGTCGTGAAGGTCGTGTTCGATCCGTCCGTTATCAGCTACCGCGAAGTGCTCGAAATCTTCTTCGCGACGCACGATCCGACCCAGCTCAACCGGCAGGGCAACGATGTCGGCACGCAGTATCGGTCGGCTGTGTTCACGCATTCGGACGAGCAACGCAAGATCGCGCTCGAAGTCATCGACGAACTGCAGCGCGAGGATGTCTTCGGCGGCAAGATCGTCACGCAAGTCGTGCCGCTCGCCGACGACTACTATCCGGCCGAGGCGTATCACCAGAACTATTTCGCGCAGCATCCGAATCAGGGCTATTGCGCGGCGGTCGTCGGACCGAAAGTCGCGAAGTTTCGCAAGAAGTTCGCGCATCGGCTGAAAGCTTGATGCGCTAGTCGCTCCGCGCGCGCTCGCATTCATCCGCGATGCCGCGCGCGAGCTCGAAGCACGTGAGCGGCGCCGAGCCTTCGGCCTTGTTGTTCGCCGCGATCACCACAGGCTGGCCCGCGATCGCATAGCGGGCCGCCATTTCGGCGAGCGCGTCGCGCGTGTTGCGGTCTTCATCGACGATTCGGTCGAACGGCTCGTACTTCGCCTTCGCCTGTTCGTAGCGAAAGCCGCTGTGCAGACTCCAGCGCACGATGAGCGGTCCCATACTTTCTTCGTCCAGCAACGCGAGCGCCTTCGCCTGACGGCGCACGTCCGGCATGCGCGCATGCACGCCGATGCAATAGCGCACGTTCGCTTCGCGCAGCGCGCGGATGAAGCGCGGCGTGAGCATGACCGCGTCGCGGATTTCGACCGCGTAGCACGACTCGCCTTCGAGCGGCGGCAGCGCTTGCAAAAACGCCGACAGCCGTTCGATGAAGCTCGCCGGATCGACGATCATCGCATCGGGCAGCGGCGAGAACTGGAACACGAGCGCGCCCGCTTTCGCGCCGAGACCGCCGATGCACGGCGTCACGAATTCATCGATGGCGATCTGCGCGTTCAGAAACGCAGGGTTCTCCGCGTCGGGCGTGCCGCGTTCGCCGCGAATGAAGGCATCGGTGACGGAGGCGGGCGCCTTGACGATGAAGCGAAAATGCTCCGGCACCTGCGACGCGTAGCGCGCGTACTCGGCCAGCGACAGCGGCGCATAAAACGAGCGATCGATCGACACGCTTTTCAGGAGCGGATGCACGCCGTAGGCGGTGAGGCCGTCGCGGGAAAGCTTCGTGTTCGAATACTCGTCGCCATAGACGATGCCGCGCCAGCCCGGAAACGACCACGTGGATGTGCCGAGATGGATCGCGTCGGGCAGGCGCTTCGCGATCGATTCGAGTTCGGGCTGCATGGGCGCGGGCAGTACGCCGCGCGGCTTCGCTTGCTTCGGTGCCTTTACAGGCTCAACCGAAGCGACTGCGGGCGCGCCGAAAAGATCGAACTGATCTTCCGGCTCGTCCGTTTCGATGCGTATCGGCTCGTGGTTCAGAGCGCCTTCTCGTAGATATATCGCCGGGACCACGGCAGCGTCGTCGCGCTGCGCCCCGCCTTGCGGCAGATCACCTGATAGATCGACACGTCGTCGTTTTCGAACGCATACGCGCAACCCGCGAGATACACGCGCCAGATGCGGAAGTGCTCATCGTCGACGAGCGTCTTCGCTTTCTCCGCGTGCTCCTCGAACCTGTCGGCCCAGATGTCGAGCGTACGCGCGTAGTGCCGCCGCAGACTTTCGACGTCGAGCGCTTCCAGCCCGCCGCGCTGCATGCTTTCGAGCGCGAGGCTGATGTGCGGCAGCTCGCCGTCCGGGAACACGTATTTGTCGATGAACTCGCCACCGCCGAGCGACGTCTCGCCGCTGTCAGCATCCGACGACGTGATGCCGTGATTCATCGCGATACCGTCATCGACGAGCAGTTCGCGGATTCTCGCGAAGTAGCCCGGCAGGTTCTTGCGCCCGACGTGCTCGAACATGCCGACGCTCGTGATGCGATCGAATTGCCCCGGAATGTCGCGATAATCTTGCAGGCGAATCTCGATCCGGTCTTCGAGTCCCGCCGCCCTGACGCGCTCGGTCGCGAGCCTGAACTGGTTCTCGGAGAGCGTGACGCCCACGCATTTCGCGCCGAACTTCTGCGCCGCGCGGATCACGAGCGCGCCCCAGCCGCAGCCGATATCGAGCAGACGATGCCCCGGCTGAACCTGAATCTTCGTCAGGATGTGATCGATTTTCTTGATCTGCGCGGTGTCGATGTCTTCGTCGCCATTCTCGAAATACGCGCAGGAGTAGACCATGTTCTTGTCGAGCCAGAGCTGATAGAACTCGTTCGACACATCGTAGTGGTACTGAATGGCTTTCTTGTCCGACGTCTTCGAATGATTGAAGTAGCGCCGTACGCGGGCCAGCTTGCTTGCGCTCGTCACCGTGCTTTTCGCGAGCGAATAGCCGATGTTGATGATGTCGGACAGCTTTCCCTCGATGTCGATCTTGCCCTTGACGTAGGCTTCGCCGAGATTGTCGAGACTCGGTTCGAGCAGATAGGGCAGCGCAGTCGCGCTCTTAACATGCAGCGTCACCTGAGGCGCGGCGAACTGGCCGAAATCGTGCTGCTGGCCATCCCACAGCACGAGCCGCGCGGGCAGATTGGCCCGGTCGCGCACTTCCTCAACCCACTGCGTCAGCTTTTTCTCCCAGAACATGCTTGTTTCTCCGCGCTAAAGAAAATCAAGGGAAGGCTCGCGCCTTCATGTTCGTTGCCGTTGCGATCTCGGTTGCTTCCTGTGCCCGCGCTCTTTTACCTTACGGCGCGAGTCTCATGATTCGCCACGGTGCGCCCGCGTCATCACGCGTATAGACGATGCGGTCATGCAGCCGAGACGGACGTCCCTGCCAGAATTCGATGCTGTCGGGCACGAGCCGATAACCGCCCCAGTGCGGCGGGCGCGGCGGCGCGTCGCCATATCTGGCGATCATCTCGCGTTCGCGCGCTTCCAGCGCTTCGCGGCTTTCGAGCGGCTGACTCTGATCCGATGCCCACGCGCCGATGCGCGAGCCGAGCGGACGCGACGTGTAATACGCATCGCTTTCCTGATCGCTCGTCTTTTCGACGCGGCCCTCGATGCGCACCTGGCGTTCGAGCTCGATCCAGTGGAACAGCAGGCTCGCCGCGGGATTGGCGGCGAGTTCGCGGCCCTTGCGGCTATCGTAATTGGTAAAAAAAACGAAGCCACGTTCATCGACGCCCTTGATGAGCACGATGCGGGCAGACGGACGCCCTTGCGAATCGACGGTCGCAAGCGTCATGGCATTCGGTTCGGGCAGCTTCGCATCGAGTGCCTGGGCGAACCACGTCTGGAACTGGCTCACCGGATTCGGATCGACGTCGGTCGCATCGAGCGAGTCGCGCGAATAGTTTTTGCGAAGGTCTGCGAGAGTGGTCATTTTATGCAAGCGCTACAGTCGGGTCAGTATAGCCAAGGTGAAACGATCTTGCCCTGATTACCCATGGACCTGTTGCGTGCCGGCGGTGCGGCGCTTGCAGCTATCACGTCCATGGTTTCGATAAGGCAGAATACGCAATTCGCCCGCATTTTGCATGATCGACCACCCAACTTCGCAGACTCGACAGCCGCCTGTAAGCGTTGATTGACGCCGCACAACGGCGCTGCATTTTTCCGGCTTTTATTTTGCTTTCAACGTACCCGGTTTCATCCACGCACGCCATGAACGCTTCATCCGAAACTGCTGTAACGCCGTCCGCCGAAGACGCCGCCGACCGCGACCGACGCTTCGGCGGCATCGCGCGCCTCTACGGCGCACCCGCGCTCGCCGCGTTCGAAAGGGCGCATGTCGCGGTGATCGGCATCGGCGGCGTCGGCTCGTGGGTGGCCGAGGCGCTCGCGCGCAGTGCTGTCGGCAAGCTGACGCTGATCGATCTCGACAATGTCGCCGAAAGCAACACGAACCGGCAGATTCACGCGCTCGACGGCAATTACGGCAAAGCGAAAGTCACGGCGATGGCCGAGCGCATCAAAATGATCGATCCGGCCTGCGACGTGCGGCAGATCGAGGACTTCGTCGAGCCTGGCAATTTCGATGCGACGCTCGGCGGCGGCTTCGATTACGTGGTCGATGCGATCGACAGCGTGCGCACGAAAACCGCGCTCATCGCGTGGTGCGTGGCGCGCAAGCAGGCGCTCATCACCGTCGGCGGCGCGGGTGGCCAACTGGACCCGACGCGCATTCGCATCGACGATCTCGCGCTCACGATTCAGGACCCGTTGTTGTCGAAAGTGCGTGGCCAGTTGCGCAAGATGCATGGCTTTCCGCGCGGGCCGAAAGCGCGTTTCAAGGTGAGCGCGGTCTATTCCGACGAACCGCTGATCTATCCCGAAGCGCCCGCGTGCGATATCAGCGAAGGCGCCGAGCATCTCGAAACGGGCGCGGGCTACGCCGGGCCGGTCGGCCTCAATTGCGCGGGATTCGGATCGAGCGTGTGCGTGACGGCGAGCTTCGGCTTCGCGGCCGCCGCGTTCGTGCTGCGCGATCTGGCGAAGCGCGCGGCCTGAAACGAAAACGGCCAGCTTCAAAAGCTGGCCGTTTTCAGTTGAAGCACGCGATCAGTTGATCGCCGCGCTCAGCTTGCGCCGCCATTGCGACACGAGATCAGGCTGATTCGCGGCAAGCTCGAACACGGACAGCATCGTCTTGCGGCCGACATCGTCCATGAAGGCGCGATCGCACACGACGATCGCAAGCAGATGCTCCAGCGCGCCCCCGTAATCGCGGCCCGCGATCAGGCGGTTGGCAAGCGCGAAGCGTGCGTCGAGATCGTCGGGGTTCGCGTTGACCGCGTCGATGAGCGCGTCGGCGGGCGGCAGATCCGCTGCCGCATCGGCGGCGTCGAGCTCGGTCTTCAGCGCGTTATAGCGTGCATCGATGCCTTGCGTCGTCTTCGGCGACAGCAGCTTGTCCTCTTCCTTCGCCTCGTCGATGCGGCGCTCCGCGATCAGCCATTCGATCAGGTCGAGACGCGCATCGTCGTAACCGGGATCGAGCGCGAGCGCGGCCTTGATGGTATCGATCGCTTGCTTGCGATTGCCCGCGGCCCATGCGTTCTGCGCGGCGTGGCGCTCGGCGTCGGCGCCATCGGGCACGAGCCGGTCGAGAAACTCGCGCAACTGGCCTTCCGAAAGCACGCCGATGAACTGATCGACCGGGCGGCCGTCCGCGAATGCGACCACGTGCGGAATGCTGCGCACCTGAAAATGCGCGGCCAGCTCCTGGTTCTCATCGACGTTCACCTTGACGAGCTTCCACTTTCCCGCTGCTTCGGCTTCGAGCTTCTCCAGCATCGGTCCGAGCGTCTTGCACGGGCCGCACCAGGGCGCCCAGAAATCGACGAGCACGGGCGCGAGCATCGACGCGTTGATGACGTCGTGCTCGAAGGTGGCGAGGGTCGTATCCATGCGTTTTCTCCTAATGCTTGCGGTCTATCTCAAATATATGGGGACGATCCGCGTGACTCTCAAGCGCGCACGCACGCCTCATGCCTCGGGCGCGCGATTTTCGCGGCGCTGCGGCGGCAGCGGAATGTATTCGGTCTCGCCGGGCACGTGGCCCATGCGCTGCTCGCTCCATGCGATTTTTGCCGCGTCGATCTTCTCGCGCGAACTCGACACGAAATTCCATTCGATGAAGCGCGTGCCGTCGAGCGGCGCGCCGCCGAGCAGCATCGCGACCGCGCCGTTGGTGCTGTGCAGCTTCACGTCCGCGCCCGGCGCGAGCACGGCCATCTGCTGTTCTGGCAGCGCTTCGCCGTCGATCGACAAGTCGCCGCTCACGAGATAGACGCCGCGTTCCTCGTGCTCGGTGTCGAGCGTGATCGCACTGCCGGCCGCGAACTGCGCGGCGACGTAGAGCGTCGGCGAGAACGTGCGCGTGGGCGCCTTCGCGCCGAACGCCGTGCCCGCGATCACGCGCAGCGTGACGCCGTCGCGCTCAATCTGCGGCAGCGCGGAGGCCGCGTGATGCTCGAACGCAGGCTCGATGTCCTCGCTCGCCGCCGGCATCGCGACCCAGGTCTGAATGCCGTGCATCGTCTGGCCGGACGCGCGCTCTTCATCGGGCGTGCGTTCGGAATGCACGATGCCGCGCCCCGCGGTCATCCAGTTCACGTCGCCGGGCACGATCTTCTGCACCGAGCCGACGCTGTCGCGATGCATGATCGCGCCATCGAAGAGATACGTGACCGTCGCCAAACCGATATGCGGATGCGGGCGCACGTCGAGTCCCTTGCCGGGCACGAGCGTTGCGGAACCAATGTGGTCGAAAAAAATGAAGGGTCCGACGGTGCGCGCCGCGAGCGCGGGCAGCACGCGACGCACCATGAGGCCGCCGACGTCGTGTTCGTGAGGCTTGAGCAATGCGCGGAACGGCGATGGCATGGCGGATTCCGATGGAAAGATCGCGCGCCGGAATGGCGCGCGTGTCTTCGTCGATTTTACCGGCCGATTCCGGGCGGCGCAGGCGTGCCGCCGAGGCTCTCGTTTTTTACGTCGCCGCGCTCATCAGTCCGCGTGCGGCTTCACGCAACTTTCGCAACCTCGATAGGAGCTTCGCCATGAACAGGAACAAGCTGTTGATCGCCATTACCGCGGGTCTCGTCGCCGCCACCACGGCGACGGGCGCATTCGCGCAGACGTCGTCGGGCAATTCGTCGGGCGCGATGGGCAACGATGCCGCCGGCGCGGCCACCGATAACTCGGCGGCTCCCATGACGAAAAAGCACAAGATGCACAAGCAATCGGCGCACGCAGCAACCAAGAAGACGCCTGCCGCGGAAACCGGCAACAACTCCGCGACGGATAGCGGCCAGAGCAAGTAAGCGCCGCTTCGGCACGCCGAAGAAAGCGCTCGCGCCGATAGCCGGCGCGGGCGCTTTTTTGCGTCCTTTGTCATGTCGCGCGGCATTCGATGAACCTGCCGCCGCGCGCTCCGCTACACTTTACGACTCGCCAACATGCACATGACACGAGGGGAAGGGCGATGTCGCCAAAGGATTTGCTGATCGCATCGGTGGTCATTGTCGCGTGGGGCGTCAATTTCGTCGTCATCAAACTCGGGTTGCACGGTGTGCCGCCGATGCTGCTCGGCGCATTGCGCTTTGCGTTCGCCGCGGTGCCGGTGTTCTTCGTCAAGCGCCCGCAAATCCCGCTGCGCTGGCTGTTCGCTTACAGCCTCACCATTTCCCTCGGGCAATTCGCGCTGCTCTTCTACGGCATGTATGTGGGGATGCCGGCCGGGCTCGCGTCGCTCGTCTTGCAGGCGCAGGCGTTTTTCACGCTTATCTTCGCGTCGATGTTTCTCGGCGAGCGCATCCGCGCGGCGAATGTCGCCGGACTCGTGATCGCGGCGGCCGGTCTCGCGCTGATCGGCATGCGCGGCGGCCACGCGATGACCCTCGCCGGTTTTCTCTTCACGCTCGCCGCCGCCGCGATGTGGGCGCTCGGCAATGTCGTGACCAAGCGCATGGGCAAGGTCGATCTGCTCTCGCTCGTCGTGTGGGGCAGCCTGATTCCGCCGCTGCCGTTCCTCGCGCTCTCGCTGATTTTCGAAGGCCCGGCGCGCATCGAAGCGAGTCTCGCGTCGATCCCGCTCGTGTCCGTGTTCGCGATTCTCTACCTCGCATTCATCGCAACGATCGTCGGTTACAGCCTGTGGGGGAAGTTGCTCGCGCGCTATCCGGCGGGAAGCGTCGCGCCGTTTTCGCTGCTCGTCCCGGTGATCGGGCTCGCGTCGGCGGCGGTGTTTCTCGGCGAGGGGCTGAGCGCCGCGCAAGTGGTCGGCGCGGCGCTCGTGATGGCGGGACTCGTGGTGAACGTGTTCGGCGCGCGGCTCGTTCAGCGCATCCTGCCGGCGCGCTGAACGAAGCACGGCACGCGTCTTACGTCATGCGGCTCTTCGCGAGCGGCGGATTCGCCGCGAAGTAGCGCTTGATGCCCTTCATGATCGCGTTGGCCATCTTGTCGCGATAGGCGTCGTCGTTGAGGCGCGTTTCCTCGTCCGGATTGCTGATGAACGCGGTCTCGACCAGGATCGACGGAATGTCCGGCGCCTTCAGCACGGCGAAACCCGCCTGTTCGACCGAACCCTTGTGCAACTTGTTGATGCCGCCGATCTCGTTCAGCACGAAGCTGCCGTAGCGCATCGAATCGCGGATCTGCGCGGTCGTCGACATGTCGAAGAGCGCGCGGTTCACGCTCGCGTCCTGCGACTTCACGTTGATGCCGCCGACCTGATCCGACGAGTTCTCCTTGGCCGCCATCCAGCGCGCGGCCGCGCTCGACGCGCCGTGCTCAGACAACGCGAACACCGACGAGCCGCGTGCGTCGGGCGACGTGAACGCATCCGCGTGAATCGACACGAACAGGTCGGCGGACACGCGCTGCGCCTTTTGCACGCGCACGTTGAGCGGCACGAAGAAGTCGGCGTCGCGCGTCATCATCGCGCGCATGTTGGGCTGGGCGTCGATCTTCGCGCGCAGCTTCTTCGCGATGTCGAGCGCGATGTGCTTCTCGTACGTGCCCTGGCCGCCGATCGCGCCGGGGTCCTCGCCGCCGTGACCCGGATCGATCGCCACCGTCAGCAGACGCGTGGTGCCGGACTGCTTCGGCGCGGAGAAGGTGTACTGGTCGTCGTCGTCGTTCTTCTTCGCGATGACGGGCGGCGGCGTCGGCACGCGCTGCGGCTTCACCGAAGGCTTCGGCGCGGGCGCGGCTTCGGCCGGCGCATCGTTCTGCGCGTACTTCTGGAAGAACTCGTCGGTGGAATCGGGCGACGTCGGTTTCTGCGCGGTGGACGGACCGGAGAGCGTTGCGGGCGGCGGCGCCGACGGATTCGGATTCGCGCGGTCGAGCGCCTCCTGCTTGCGCTCGGTCTGGGCGAGCAGTTCCATCAGCGGATCGGGCGCGACGGCCGGATACAGGTCGAACACGAGCCGGTACTTGTAGCTGCCGATAGGCCCAAGATTGAACACCTGCGGCTTCACCGATCCCTTCAGATCGAACACCATGCGCACGACATGCGGCTGATATTGCCCGATGCGCACTGACTGAATCTGCGGATCGTTCGGCGTGATCTTCGAGACGAGGTCTCGCAACGCCTGATCGAGATCGATGCCGGAGAGATCGACGACGAGCCGGTCCGGTCCCTGCAACAACTGGTTCGCGTTCTGGAGCGGCTGGTCCGATTCGATCGTCACGCGGGTGTAATCGCGCGCGGGCCACACGCGCACGCCGAGCACGCTGCTCGCGTGCGCGAGCTTCGGTCCGACGAGCGCGAGCACGAGCGTCGAGGCGCCCGCGCGCAGCACCTGGCGGCGGCGCCAGTTGTGCGGCGCGACGGCGCCCGCTTCGATCGAATGAAATGGCTTGATCAACATCTTTCGAGACATGACTTTCCTGTTTCGCTGAACGCCCGCGCGGTCAGTACGCGGCCTTCTTCTTCGTTCGAATCGCCCGGTGAGCCATGCTCGTCCGGCAGCGATAGCTGGAACACGAGGTCCGGCACGCCGAGCAGGCCGCCCGCTTGTTGCGGCCACTCGACGAGGTACAGCGCGCCCGCATCGAAATATTCGCGGAAGCCGGCATCGGCCCATTCGGCCGGATCGGCGAAGCGATAGAGATCGAAGTGATAAACGTCGAGCGGACCGCTTTCGATGACGAGCGAGTACGGTTCGACGAGCGTGTAGGTCGGGCTCTTCACGCGGCCGGCGTGGCCGAGCGCGCGCAGCGTGGCGCGCACGAGCGTGGTCTTGCCCGCGCCCAGATCTCCGATCAACTGGACCTGGAGACCGTGAAATCGTTCAGAAGACGATTGCGATGCATGAAGGCGCGTGGCATCGATGGCGCGCGCGAAGCGTTCTCCGAAAGCGAGCGTCGCGGCTTCGTCGCGCAGGTCGAAGCGGCGTTCGAGAAGCGCGTGATGAAGGTCTTGCGTCGTTCGTGCGGGGCTTTCGGGCATTGCTCGTAAAATGTCGTGATGAACCGATTGCCGGAACATTCCGTTGAAGTCACGACCGCGTCCAGCGACGCAGCCGCTGAATCCGTATCAGAGTCTCGCGTTTTCGATATCGATGAAAACGCGCTGGCAGAACTCGCGCAACGCATCAGGAACTGGGGGCGCGAGTTGGGGTTCGGTGCGGTCGGTATCAGCGATATCGACCTGACGGATGCCGAGAAAGGCCTCACTGATTGGCTCGAAGCAGGCTATCACGGCGAAATGGATTATATGGCCAAACATGGGATGAAACGCGCAAGACCAGCCGAGCTTGTGGCCGGAACGCGACGTGTCATCACCGTGCGCATGGCCTATCTGCCGGCGCAAACGCTCGCGAAAACGGGCGATGAAAGTGTCGCGACAGCCGACGGTCAGAAGAACGACTGGCGCGCGATCGAATGGACGAGGCTCGCGAAGCCGTCGCAGGCGATGGTTTCCGTCTACGCGCGCGGCCGCGATTATCACAAGGTCATGCGCAATCGACTGCAGCAACTGGCCGAGCGCATCGAGAAGGAAATCGGGCCCTTCGGGCATCGCGCGTTCACGGATTCCGCGCCGGTGCTGGAAGTCGCGCTCGCGCAGAAGGCGGGCACCGGCTGGCGCGGCAAGCACACGCTGCTGCTCGATCGCGATGCCGGATCGCTGTTCTTTCTCGGCGAAATTTTCGTCGATGTGCCCTTGCCCGTCGATCCGCATCCCGAGCGCGAGGGCGCGCATTGCGGGCAGTGCACGCGTTGCATCGGCGCGTGTCCGACGGGCGCGATCGTCGCGCCGTATCGCGTGGATGCACGGCGCTGCATCTCGTATCTGACGATCGAACTGCACGGCAGCATCCCCGAAGACATGCGTCCGCTGATCGGCAATCGCGTCTATGGCTGCGACGATTGCCAGCTCGTCTGTCCGTGGAACAAGTTCGCGCAGGCCGCGCCCGTCGCGGACTTCGACGTGCGGCATGGGCTCGATCGCGCGACGCTCGTCGAACTGTTTGCATGGAGCGCCGGAGATTTCGACACGCGCATGCAGGGCAGCGCGATCCGGCGCATCGGGCATGAGCGCTGGCTGCGCAATATCGCGGTCGCGATGGGCAACGCGTTGCGCGCGTCCGGGCTGGATGCGGGCGAGCGTCAGGCTATCGTCGATGCGCTGCGCGGGCGTGAAGACGACTCGTCCGAACTCGTCCGCGAACACGTTCGCTGGGCGCTGGAGCAATCATGAAGGACATTCCATACGATGCCGTGATCGACGCGCCGTTCGGCAAAGTCGGCATTCGCGCCGATGCGCAGTCGGTGCGCGAGATCGTCTATCTGCCCGATGACGTCGAAAGTATCGAGCCGCAAACGCCGCTCGCCAGGGAAGCCGTCGCGCAGATTCGCCGTTACTTCGACACGCCGTCGATGCGCTTTGATCTGCCGCTCGCGATCCGCGGCACCGATTTTCAGCAGCGCGTGTGGCGAGGTATCAGCGGCATCGCGGCGGGGCATGTCTGGACCTACGGCCAGCTCGCACGCGAGATCGGCAGCGTGCCGCGCGCGGTCGGGCAGGCGTGCGGCTCCAATCCGCTGCCGATCGTGATACCGTGCCACCGGGTAGTGGCATCGGGCGGGATCGGCGGCTTCGCGCATCATCCCGGCGAAGGTTTTTATCGCAACGTGAAGCGCTGGCTTCTGACGCATGAAGGTGTACGGATCGCATGACGAGCGCAACGACTGAAGAACTACAAACGCCGCAATCGAGCGCGAGTCAGGACGCGATCGATCTCTTTTGCGATGCGCTCTGGCTCGAACACGGGCTCGCGAAAAACTCGCTGGAAGCGTACCGGCGCGACCTCAAACTGTTCGCCGAATGGCTCGGCAAGACGCGCGGCGCATCGATCGACGCCGCCGGCGAAGCCGACATGAACGGCTACATGGCGGCGCGTCGCGGCGACAAGGCGACGTCCGCGAACCGGCGTTTGTCGGTCTTTCGCCGTTATTACGCGTGGGCGTTGCGCGAGCACCGCGTATCCTCCGATCCGACGCTCAAGCTGCGCTCGGCCAAGCAGCCTCCGCGCTTTCCTTCGACGCTCAACGAGGCGCAAGTCGAAGCGCTGCTCGGCGCGCCGGACATCGAGACGCCGCTCGGCCTGCGCGATCGCACGATGCTCGAACTGATGTACGCGAGCGGCCTGCGCGTGACCGAGCTCGTGACGCTGAAAACGGTCGAGGTCGGCCTGAACGAAGGCGTCGTGCGCGTGATGGGCAAAGGCTCGAAGGAACGCCTGATCCCGTTCGGCGCGACGGCGCACGACTGGCTCGAACGCTATCTGCGCGAAGCGCGTCCGGTGCTGCTCGGCGCGCGTTCCGCCGACGCGCTCTTCGTCACCTCGCGCGGCGAAGGCATGACGCGTCAGCAGTTCTGGAACATCATCAAGCGTCATGCGCTGAAGGGCGGCGTGCATGCGCCGCTTTCGCCGCACACGCTGCGTCACGCGTTCGCCACGCATCTGCTCAATCACGGAGCGGACTTGCGCGTCGTGCAATTGCTGCTCGGCCACTCGGACATCTCGACGACGCAGATCTACACACACGTCGCGCGCGAACGTCTGCAAAAGCTGCATCGCGAACATCATCCGCGCGGTTGATGCGCTTCGTTCGCGAACGATCGTGCCACGGCGGCGCGTTGCTGCGCACTCGGCCGGATGGCCAATGGTGAGCGGCCCGGCGCGCCGCTACAATGCGTCCATGTCGAAAGCCAAACACGTGTCCGAAACGCCCGCGACGCAGTTCCTGCGCCGTCACAAGGTCGAGTTCGGCGAGCATCCCTACGAATACGTCGAGCGCGGCGGCACGGAGGAATCCGCGCGGCAACTTGGCGTGGACGAGCACGTCGTCGTCAAGACGCTCGTGATGGAGGACGAGCACGCGAAGCCGCTCATCGTCCTCATGCACGGCGACCGCACCGTGTCCACGAAGAATCTCGCGCGACAGACGGGCGCGAAGCGCATCGAGCCGTGCAAGCCCGACGTCGCGAACCGGCATTCCGGATTTCTCGTCGGTGGCACGTCGCCGTTCGGCACGAAGAAAGCGATGCCGGTGTATGTCGAATCGAGCATTCTGGAGCTCGACCGGATCTATCTGAACGGCGGTCGGCGCGGCTATCTCGTGAGCCTGAAGCCGTCCGTGCTGACCGAGTTGCTCGACGCGAAGCCCGTGCAGTGCGCGAGCGTCGATTAGAATGCGTTCCGCTCTCGCCATAACTGAAAAGACACCATGATTTTTCTGATCGTCGCCGTCGTGTCCTATTTGATCGGCTCGATTTCATTCGCCGTCGTCGTGAGTCACGCGATGGGACTGGCCGATCCCCGCTCGTACGGCTCGGGCAACCCCGGCGCGACCAACGTGCTGCGCACCGGCAACAAGAAGGCCGCGATCCTCACGCTGATCGGCGACGCGTTCAAGGGCTGGCTGCCCGTGTGGATCGTCGCGCACTTCGGCGCGAGCTTCGGCTGGGATAGCGCCGGCATCATCACGGCCACGGCGCTCGCGGCCATCGCGGTTTTTCTCGGGCATCTCTACCCGGTTTTCTTCAGGTTTCAGGGCGGCAAGGGCGTCGCGACGGCGGCGGGCGTGCTGCTCGCGATCCACCCGGCGCTCGGCATCGCGACGCTGCTCACCTGGTTGATCATCGCGTTTTTCTTCCGTTATTCGTCGCTGGCGGCGCTGGTCGCGGCGGTGTTCGCGCCGTTTTTTCAGGTGTTCCTGTTCGGGCCGAGCCGCATCTCGCTCGCTGTTCTCGCGATGAGCCTGCTTCTGATCTGGCGGCATCGCGCCAATATTTCGAAGTTGCTGGCGGGGCAGGAAAGCCGCATCGGCGAAAAGAAGAAAGCGGCGCAAGCGCCTGAATAAAGCAAAAAGCCGTTCCGGCGCAAACCGGAACGGCTTTTTTACTTCTTGCGGCAAAGAATCAGTCGCGGAAGTTGTTGAAGTCGAGCGGCGTGTCCGTGACTTCCTTCTTCAGCAGCGCGATGGCGCTTTGCAGGTCGTCGCGTTTCGTGCCTTGCACGCGCACCGCATCGCCCTGAATGCTCGCCTGAACCTTGATCTTGCTGTCCTTCACGATCTTGACGATTTTCTTCGCCAGATCGCCCGACACGCCTTTCTTCACCGTGACGACCTGCTTCAGCTTGTCGCCGCCGATCTTCTCCTGCTTGCCGTAGTCGAGAAAACGCACGTCGACGCTGCGCTTGGCCAGCTTGTTCAGCAGAACGTCCTTCACCTGGCCGAGCTTGAAATCGTCGTCGGCGTAGAGCGTGAGTTCGCGCTCTTTTTGCTCGACGCGTGAATCCGAACCCTTGAAGTCGAAGCGCGTCGAGATTTCCTTGTTCGACTGCTCGATCGCGTTCTTCACTTCGATCATGTTTGCTTCGCTGACGACGTCAAACGATGGCATCTGTCTTTCTCCTTCATTGAGGCGAGCGCGCTCAAGAAGCGCGGCTCGCGCAATCGCTATAATCACGGACCTGTCGTCATTCTACCGACGCGCCTCGCTCATGTCGCTCCAGCTTCTCTCCGATTTCTCTCTGCTCGCTCACAACACGTTCGGCTTCGACGCGCGCGCGCGTCATGCGATGCGCATCGATTCCGTCGATGCGGCCGTCGCGCTCGCCACCGATGCGCGCATCGCGAACATGCCGCAACTCGTGCTCGGCGGCGGCAGCAATATCGTGCTGACACGCGATTTCGACGGCGTCGCGCTGATCGTCGGCATCGCGGGCAAACGCGTGATCGGCGAAGACGACGGCGCGTGGCTCGTCGAAGCCGGCGCGGGCGAAAACTGGCACGATTTCGTTGCCTGGACGCTCGCACAAGGCATGCCGGGCCTCGAAAACCTCGCGCTGATTCCGGGCACGGTCGGCGCGGCGCCGATTCAGAACATCGGCGCATACGGGCTCGAAATGGGCGAGCGCTTCGAGCGGCTCAGCGCGGTCGAACTCGCGACCGGCGAACGCGTGGACTTCGATCGCGCCGCATGTGCGTTCGGTTATCGCGACAGCTTTTTCAAGCGGGCAGGGCGCGGGCGCTTCATGATCACGTCGGTGGTGTTCAGGCTGCCGAAAGCGTGGACGCCGCGCGCCGATTATGCCGATGTCGCGCGCGCGCTCGAAGGCGCCGCGAAACCGGATGCACAGGCCATTTTCGATGCGGTCGTCAGCGTGCGCCGCGCCAAGCTGCCCGACTGGACCGTGCTCGGCAACGCGGGCAGTTTCTTCAAGAATCCGGTCGTGAGCGCGGCGGCATTCGAGACGCTACGACAGCGCGAACCCGGCGTCGTCTCGTATCGCCAGGCGGACGGGCAGATGAAGCTCGCGGCGGGCTGGCTGATCGACCAATGCGGCTGGAAAGGGCGCGGCATCGGCGGTGCGGCGGTCCACGACCGTCAGGCGCTCGTCCTCGTGAATCGCGGCGGCGCGACGGGCGCGCAAGTGCTCGAACTCGCTGAAGCCATCAAACGCGACGTGCTCGCGCGTTTCGATGTCGAACTGGAGATGGAACCGGTCTGCCTCTGATTCCGACGCATAAAAAAACCCGCCGAACGAAAGTCCGGCGGGTTTTTTACGTCGAGAAACGCGCGAATTACGCGCCGCGCTTGCGGCGTGCGTTTTCCGCGATGCGCATACGCAGCGCGTTCAGCTTGATGAAACCGCCGGCGTCGGCCTGGTCGTAGGCGCCGCCGTCGTCGTCGAAGGTCGCGATGTTCTTGTCGAACAGCGTTTCCTTCGAATCGCGCGCGACGACCGACACGCTGCCCTTGTAGAGCTTCACACGCGTCCAGCCGTTGACCTTCTCCTGCGTGTGGTCGATCAGCACCTGCAGCGCGCGGCGCTCCGGGCTCCACCAGTAGCCGTTGTAGATCAGCGATGCGTAACGCGGCATCAGATCGTCCTTCAGATGCGCCACTTCGCGATCGAGCGTGATCGACTCGATGCCGCGGTGCGCCTTCAGCATGATCGTGCCGCCCGGCGTTTCGTAGCAGCCGCGCGACTTCATGCCGACATAGCGGTTCTCGACCAGATCCAGACGGCCGATGCCGTGCTTGCCGCCGAGACGATTCAGCTCGGTGAGCATCTCGGCCGGCGACAGGCGCTTGCCGTTCAGCGCGACCGGATCGCCCTTCTCGAATTCGATATCGACATATTCCGGCTGATCCGGCGCCTCTTCCGGCGACACGGTCCAGCGCCACATATCGGCTTCGGCCTCGGCCTTCGGGTCTTCCAGATGGCGGCCTTCGAACGAGATGTGCAGCAGGTTCGCGTCCATCGAGTAGGGCGCGCCGCCTTGCTTGTGCTTCATTTCGATCGGAATACCCGCCTTCTCGGCGTACGCGAGCAGCTTTTCGCGCGAGAGCAGGTCCCATTCGCGCCACGGCGCGATCACCTTGATGCCGGGTTCGAGCGAGTAGTAGCCGAGCTCGAAGCGGACCTGGTCGTTGCCCTTGCCGGTCGCGCCGTGCGAGACGGCTTGCGCGCCGGTCGCGCGGGCAATTTCGATCTGGCGCTTCGCGATCAGCGGACGCGCGATCGATGTGCCGAGCAGATACTCGCCTTCGTAGATGGTGTTCGCGCGGAACATCGGGAACACGAAATCGCGGACGAACTCTTCACGCAGGTCTTCGATGAAGATGTTGTCCTGCTTGATGCCGAGCTGGAGCGCCTTCTTGCGCGCGGGCTCCAGTTCCTCGCCCTGGCCGATGTCGGCCGTGAAGGTCACGACTTCGGCGTCGTAGTTGTCCTGCAACCATTTCAGGATGACGGAGGTGTCGAGACCGCCCGAATAGGCGAGCACGACTTTCTTGATATCGCTCATGGTGAACTCGTGTGCTGAAAAGCCAGGTGCGGCGGTTGTGCGCCGCTTCGCGTCCGTCAGGCGCGCGACGGGCATGAAGTGCGCGGAAAAAACGCTATTTTGACATCAAAAAGCCGCGCTTCCGCAAATTCGGGATGCGCGGCTCATCGGCAGCGCCGATTTGCCCGGGATTCGCTCAGTGATTGAGCTTGCCGAGCAGGAGATACTCCATCAGCGCCTTCTGGACGTGCAGACGGTTCTCCGCCTCGTCCCAGACCACGCTCTGCGGGCCGTCGATGACTTCCGCGCTCACTTCCTCGCCGCGATGCGCGGGCAGGCAGTGCATGAAGAGCGCGTCGGGATTGGCGCGCGCCATCATCTCCGCGTCGACGCAATAGTCGGCGAACGCCTTCATGCGCGCCTCGTTTTCGGCTTCGTAGCCCATGCTGGTCCAGACGTCCGTCGTGACGAGGTCGGCGCCCGCGCACGCTTCGTTCGGATCGTCGAACTCTTCGAAGAACGGCTTGCTTTCCTCGGAGACCAGCGCGGGGTCGAGCTTGTAGCCGAGCGGTGTCGAGAGGCGCAGCCTGAAGCCGAGGATGTGCGCGGCCTCGATCCACGTGTAGAGCATGTTGTTCGCGTCGCCGACCCACGCGACGGTCTTGCCGAGAATCGGACCGCGATGCTCGTAGAACGTGAAGATGTCCGCGAGCACCTGACACGGGTGATATTCGTTGGTCAGCCCGTTGATGACGGGCACCCGCGAGCTTTCGGCGAAGCGCTGGATGATGTCCTGGCCGAACGTGCGGATCATGATGATGTCCACCATGCGCGAGATGACCTGCGCCGAATCTTCGATCGGCTCGCCGCGGCCGAGCTGCGTGTCGCGCGTGTTCATGAAGACCGCGTGGCCGCCGAGCTGGAAGATGCCCGCTTCGAACGAGAGACGCGTGCGCGTGGAGCTCTTCTCGAAGATCATCGCGAGCGTGCGATCGTGCAGCGGATGATAGGTCTCGTAGTTCTTGAACTTGCGCTTCAGGATGCGCGCGCGTTCGAGCAGATACTCGTAGTCGTCGAGCGAAAAATCCTTGAACTGAAGATAGTGGCGAATTTTTTTGGCGGTCATGAAACGCAGGCGGCGGCTTCGAACCGGCCGCTTCGCCATGAGGCGTCAGGGCCGGACGGCGCCGCCGTCGTGAGTGGTATCGCATTTGAGCATAAAGGATTTTGCGATGTTTGACGAGGCTGGCCAAAAGGACGATGCCGAGCGCGCAGGCCCCGCCCACGGCCTCGTAATACCCCTGATGGACGCGCCCGATGTCTGTGTGCGCTGCGGAAAAGAGGTCGCTGCGGTATAATTGCGCTCGCTCGTTTTTCAACAGTTCTGCAACATTCAGCACCGTTTCACGCGCATTTGCGGCGAAGGGTTCGCAAGAATCCGGTCGGCGTGGCTTCGTGCGTTTCGATTTCGCGGTGGATTGCGCAGTGCTGTCGAGTCCGCCATTCCTGCCGCGGGCGCGGACGGTTCTCACAGAATCGATCTCCTGCGCCGGCCCATGCGGTTCCCTGCGTCAGGCATGTGCGTCCCGGTGCGCGTCACCGGCCGTCAAAAGGTATTTCTACATGGCTGAAACATCTCCGACCGAATACTTCATACAAGGCATCACCAGGAACGGGAGGAAGTTTCGGCCGAGCGATTGGTCCGAGCGCCTGTGCGGTGTGATGTCGGGCTTCGGCCCCAAGGCGAAAGGGCCCAACGCCCGTCTGCAATACTCCATCTACGTGCGTCCGACGATGATCGACGACATCAAGGTCGTGATCGTCGATTCACGCCTGCGCGACATCGAGCCGATGGCTTTCGACTTCGTGCTGAACTTCGCGAAGGACAACGATCTGCTCGTGACCGAAGCGTGCGAATTGCCGCCGCATCACGGCACGCAGACTCAGCAGCACCAGCCCTGATGCATCGACAGTAAGCGACAGCAAGCGACAGAATTTGCAGACGCAAAAAAGCCCGCCGAAGCGGGCTTTTTCGTTACTGCGCAGCGGAAACAGGAAGCTGCTTCGGCGAACGCCTGAGTCAACGAAAACTCACGATGACCGAAAAGCGCCCGCCAGAAGCGAGCCGGAATTACTGGGCAGCGGGGGCCTGCAGGCCCTTGATTGCTGCAGCCAGGCGGCTCTTGTGACGAGCAGCCTTGTTCTTGTGGACGATCTTCTTGTCCGCGATGATGTCCAGCGTCTTGGCCGACGACTGGAACACTTCGGCGGCCTTGGCCTGATCGCCGGCTTCGATAGCCTTGCGAACTGCCTTGATGGCCGTGCGGAACTTCGAGCGCAGCGCCGAGTTGTGCGAGTTTGCCTTGGCGGCCTGACGGGCGCGCTTGCGAGCTTGAGCGGAATTTGCCATGACGGTTTCCTTGTCCTGTTTCTGCTGTTACTTGTCCGGAGCGCGCGGCCGGCGAAGGCCTTGAAAAACCCTTACACGGGCACTCGATCGCGCTGCCTTTGATCTGAAATCCCGGGAACGATTGCCCGAGAACCTCTAAAACATCGCCGGCCGGAGCCGGAAAAGACGCGAAGCTGCATGATCCACCGACGATTCGATAGAATTTTGGAGCTTCGAAACCGGAAATTATAGCAAGGGAATATGAGACGTGACAAGCGTCGCGTGGATCGCGCCGCTGCCGGGCGATTTGATGCAATTGTTCCGCAGCAAACGGAGTATCGTGGGAGCGTAGCACGAGGCCCTTATAATAAGAGCCCCATGAATCTATTCCGAGCCCTCCTGACGGTCAGCGGCTTCACGCTGCTGTCGCGCGTGACCGGCCTGATCCGCGAAACGCTGATCGCCCGAGCCTTCGGCGCCAGTCTCTATACCGACGCGTTCTATGTCGCGTTCCGCATTCCCAATCTGCTGCGGCGTCTCTCCGCGGAAGGCGCGTTCGCGCAGGCGTTCGTCCCGATCCTCGCCGAGTTCAAGAACAGCAAGGGCCACGATCCGACCAAGGCGCTCGTCGACGCGATGTCGACCGTGCTCACGTGGTTCCTCGTCGTGCTGTCGATAGCCGGCATGGCGGGCGCGAGCTGGGTCGTCTACGCGGTGGCGTCGGGGCTCAAGCACGAAGGCATCGGATACACGCTTGCGGTCGAGATGACGCGCATCATGTTTCCGTACATCGTCCTCATTTCGATGACGACGCTCGCCTCCGGCGTGCTCAACACGTACAAGCAGTTTTCGCTGCCCGCGTTCGCCCCCGTGTTGCTGAACGTCGCGTTTATTTTCGCGGCGGTGTTCGTCGCGCCGCATCTGAAGGTGCCGGTCTATGCGCTCGCTTATGCGGTCATCGTCGGCGGCGTGCTGCAATTGCTCGTGCAGATCCCCGGCCTGAAGAAAATCGACATGACGCCGCGCGTCGGGCTGAACTTCCGGCGCGCGCTCGCGCATCCGGGGGTCAAGCGGGTGTTGCTGAAGATGGTCCCGGCCATGTTCGCGGTGTCGGTGGGGCAGTTGAGCCTCATCATCAACACGAATATCGCGTCGAACATCGGAGCGGGCGCCGTGTCGTGGATCAACTACGCCGACCGTCTGATGGAATTCCCCACCGCGCTGCTGGGCGCGGCGCTGGGCACGATCCTGCTGCCGAGCCTCTCCAAAGCGCACGTCGACGCCAATCACGACGAATACTCCGCGCTGCTCGACTGGGGCTTGCGTATCACGTTCCTGCTGGCCGCGCCCAGCGCGATCGCGCTCTTCTTCTTCGCCGAGCCGCTTACCGCGACGCTCTTTCACTACGGCAAGTTCGACAGCCATTCGGTCGTGATGGTCGGCCGCGCGCTGGCGGCGTACGGAATCGGGCTGATCGGGCTCATCCTCATCAAGATTCTCGCGCCGGGTTTCTACGCGAAGCAGGACATCAAGACGCCGGTGAAGATCGCGGTCTTCGTGCTGATCATGACGCAGGTCAGCAACTACATCTTCGTGCCGATTTTTTCCCATGCAGGTCTGACGCTTTCGATCGGCCTCGGCGCGCTCGCCAATGCGCTCCTGTTGTTCGCGGGTCTGCGCCGCCGCAAGATCTACCAGCCTTCGCCGGGCTGGCTGCGCTTTTTCGTGCAACTGATCGGTGCGTGCCTGATTCTTGCGGGCACGATGCATTGGGTGGCGATCAATTTCGACTGGATCGGCATGCGCGCGACGCCGTTCATGCGCATCGCGCTCCTCGGTGCGAGCCTCGTCGTGTTCGCCGCGCTATATTTCGGTATTCTGTCCGCAATGGGCTTCAAGTACGCCTATTTCAAGAGACGCACGCTTTGATGACGACAACGCGTATCCTCGACTACTTCTCTTCGCTGATGGCGGACGACGAGAGCCTTCCGCTCACGGAAGCGGCTTTGTCGCTCGCGCAGGATGCGTACCCCGATCTCGACATGCAGGCCACGCTCGCGGAGATCGACGAACTCGTCGTGCGCGCCCGTCGCCGTATGCCCGACGACGCGAGCGTGGAGCACAAGGTCGATGCGCTCAATCGATACTTCTTCCGCGAGCTGGGTTTCTCCAGCAACCTCAACGATTACTACGATCCCGACAACAGCCATCTGAACGTGGTGCTGCGCCGGCGTCGCGGCATTCCGATTTCGCTCGCGGTGATCTATCTGGAAATGGCCGAGCAACTCGGCTTGCCGGTGCGCGGCGTGTCGTTTCCGGGGCATTTCCTGCTGCGCGTCGCCACACCGGGTCAGGATCTCATGCTCGATCCGACTACCGGTCAAACGCTTTCCGAAGCGCAGATGGTCGAGATGCTGGAGCCGTATGTGCAGCGCGTGGGCGAATCGATCGGCAGCGCGCTGCGCGTGCTGTTGCAGCCCGCGACGCGCCGCGAGATCGTCGCGCGCATGCTGCGGAATTTGAAGGGCACTTACTTGCAGACGGAACGCTGGCAGCGGCTGCTCGCGGTTCAGCAGCGGCTCGTAATCGCGCTGCCGAACAGCATCGAGGAAGTGCGCGATCGCGGTTTCGCTTACGCGCGTCTGGATTATCTGCGACCGGCGCTCGAAGATTTGCAGCGTTACATCGAGATACGCCCGGATGCCGAGGACGCGACGGTCGTCGAGACCGAATTGCACGAACTGCGACAGCGCACGCAGCACAACGGCGACTGAACGAAAACGGCGGACTTCGGGAGAAGCCCGCCGTTTTCACATCCAAAGCGTCATTTCGGCTGCATGCGGATCGCGCCGTCGAGACGGATCACTTCGCCGTTGAGCATCGGGTTATCGAAGATCTGCTTGACGAGCATCGCGTATTCGTCCGGCTTGCCGAGGCGCGACGGGAACGGCACCATCGCGCCGAGCGCGTCCTGCACTTCCTTCGGCATGCCGAGCAGCATCGGCGTTTCGAACAGGCCCGGTGCGATCGTCATCACGCGGATACCGCTCTTGCTCAGATCGCGCGCGATCGGCAGCGTCATGCCCGCGACGCCGCTCTTCGACGCCGCATAGGCCGCCTGGCCGATCTGCCCGTCATACGCCGCCACCGATGCCGTATTCACGATCACGCCGCGCTCGCCCGCATCGTTGGCTTCGTTCTTCGACATCACGCTGGCCGCGAGCCGGATCATGTTGAAGGTGCCGATGAGGTTCACCGAAATCACTTTCGAGAACAGATCGAGCGCGTGCGGACCGTCGCGACCGACCGTCTTCGCCGCCGGCGCGATGCCCGCGCAGTTCACGAGGCCGCGCAACGTGCCGAGACTCGTCGCGGTTTCGACGGCGCGCTGACCGTCGCTTTCCTGGCTCACGTCGCATTTGACGAAGGCGCCGGACAGCTCGTTCGCGAGCGCCTCGCCTGCCGCTTCGTTCATGTCGGCGAGCACGACCTTGCCGCCTTGCGCCGTAATGAGCCGCGCCGTCGCCGCGCCGAGTCCCGACGCGCCACCGGTAATCAGAAAGACATTGCCTTGCATCTCCATGCTGCTTCTCCGTTATGTGATTCGTGCGTGCGTGCGAGGGCAGGGGTATGTGCCGCTCGCGCCGATGTAGTCCTTTTGGGAAACGCGTCGATTGTAGCGAAGCCCGTGATCGCAAAATCGCACATCGATCATGCGGATTTGAAGGCGTAAAAAAACCCGCTCGTCGAGAGCGGGTTTTCTTCGGGCGCGATGCGTGGCGCGCTTTACTTCAGCGCGTCGAACACGCGCGTGCGGATTTCATCGACGGTGCCGGTGCCCGCGATCTTGCGATACGCCGGCGCTTTCAAACCGTTCGGCGCGTCGCCGCTCTTCGCCCAGTCGTTGTAATACGCGATCAGCGGCTTGGTCTGCGCGACATACACGTCGAGACGCTTCTTCACGGTCTCTTCCTTGTCGTCGTCGCGCTGGATCAGCGGCTCGCCGGTGACATCGTCGGTCATGTCGACCTTCGGCGGATTGAACTTGACGTGATACGTGCGGCCCGATGCGGCATGCACGCGGCGGCCGCTCATGCGAGTGATGATTTCGTCGAAGGGAACATCGATCTCGAGCACGTAGTCGATCGCGACGCCCGCGTCTTTCATGGCTTCGGCTTGCGGCAGCGTGCGCGGGAAGCCGTCGAAGAGATAGCCGTTCTGGCAGTCGTCCGCCTGCAGACGTTCCTTCACGAGATTGATGATGAGCGAATCCGGCACCAGCTCGCCCGCGTCCATGTAGCGCTTCGCCTCGACGCCGAGCGGCGAGCCTGCCTTGACGGCTGCGCGCAGCATGTCGCCGGTCGAAATCTGCGGAATGCCGAATTTCTCCTTGATGAAGTTTGCCTGGGTGCCCTTGCCCGCACCGGGTGCGCCCAACAGGATCAAACGCATGGTGATCTCTCCGAATCGTCTATAAACCGCTTCAAGCCGCGAGGCTGATTTGACATCCGGTGGCTTGGCTCGTGCGGCGTCGACGACAGGGCGCGCGGCCGAAAGGAGACGGCGGGCACCTGCGGACAGCGGCGCAACGTTGAGCGTGGCGCTGACCGGAAGGCTCGCGCAATCGCTTGATTATGCCACGGCTCCTTACGATCGCGACCGTAATAACGCGGATAGAAACCGCCAAAAACCCCCGCCAATCGGGCGTCGGCGGGGTTTACACGGGTTGTGCGGCAGCGCTCAGTCGGCTGTGGGGAAAAGCGCCTGAACGCGCTCGAGATCGGCGGGCGTATCGACACCCGGCGGCGGCGAGTCCTGCGTCACGCGCACCGCGATGCGCTCGCCGTGCCACAGCGCGCGCAGTTGCTCCAGTGCTTCGGCTGCTTCGATCGGCGCTTGCGCGAGCGTCGGAAAGTCGCGGAGAAACTTCGCGCGATAGGCATAGAGCCCGATGTGGCGCAGCACGTTCTCCGGCACGGAAGGCAGTTTTCCGAGCGCGGCGACGTCCGGCCAGTGCGGCTGCCAGAGATCGCGCGTCCACGGAATCGGCGCGCGCGAGAAGTAGAGCGCGACGCTCTTCGCATCGAGCACGACCTTCACGACGTTCGGATTGAAGACGTCGGCGGGATCGTGAATCGGATGCGCGGCCGTGGCGATCGCGCATTCGGGACGCGCGGCGAGGTGCGCGGCGACATCGCGCACGAGTTGCGGATCGATGAGCGGCTCGTCGCCCTGCACGTTGACGACGATCGCGTCGTCGTCCCAGTTCAGGCGCGTCGCCACTTCGGCGAGACGGTCCGTGCCGGTGGGATGATCCGAGCGCGTCATCATCACTTCGATGCCGTGATCGCGCACGGCCTCGACCACGCGGTCGGAATCGGTCGCGACGAGCACCTGGCTCGCGCCGGATTCGCGCGCGCGCTCGGCGACGCGCACGACCATCGGCTTGCCGCCGATATCGGCGAGCGGCTTGTTCGGCAGGCGCGTGGACGCGAGACGCGCCGGAATGACCGCGATGAACGGAACGGACATGTCAGCGCGCTCAGGCGTCGCCGTTCGGCTTGATCGGCTCGACGGGCGTGCCTTCGACCGTCTGCCGCGCTTCGTCGACGAGCATCACGGGAATGCCGTCGCGGATCGGATAGGCGAGCTTGTCGGCGCTGCAGACGAGTTCCTGCGCCGCGCGATCGTAACTGAGCGGGCCTTTGCAGATCGGGCAAACGAGGATTTCAAGCAGACGTGCGTCCACGGAGTTTCTCCACAACAAGAGCGATGAGGCGCGGTCTGAGCACGGCTTGCACCGGAACGACCCAGATGCGTGCGTCGCGCCAGGCCCCAAATTTTACTGCATCCTTTTCGGTGATCAGGATCGCATCGGCTTCGACGCCCGCGAACGGATTCTCGCGATACGAATAGTGATCGGGGAACGCGCGCGTCGCAGGCGTGATGCCCGCCGCGCGCAGCGTCGCGAAGAAGCGCTCCGGCGAGCCGATGCCCGCCGCCGCGACCACTTTCTCGCCCGCGAACTGATCGAGCGGACGGCGCTGATGCGGATCGTCGAGCAGCCACGCGTCGCCGGATTCGAGTTCGAGCGCGAACGTGTCCGGCCACGGCGGCAGCGTGCGCTCGTACGGACTGTTGATGAGCGTCGCGTCCCGGCGGCGCGACATCGGCTCGCGCAACGGGCCCGCGGGCAGCAGAAAGCCGTTGCCGCCGAGGCGGGCATCGAACACGACGAGTTCGAACGCGCGCGCGAGGCGGTAGTGCTGCAGGCCGTCGTCGGAGACGAGGACATCGACGTTCGGATGCGCTTCGATCAGCGCCTTCGCGGCGGCGACGCGATCCGGGCAGACGAACACCGGCGCGTGCGTGCGGCGTGCGATCAGCAGCGGCTCGTCGCCGACCTGCGCGGCGGCGGACGTCGGCGTGACGCTCGTCGGCTTCGCGACCTTCGCGCCGTAGCCGCGCGAGACCACGCCCGGCTGGAACCCGGCGGCGCGCAACGCCTCGACGAGCGCGATGACCGTCGGCGTCTTGCCCGTCCCGCCGACGGTCACGTTGCCCACGACGACCACCGGCACGCCGACATCGACGCGCTTGATCCAGCCGAGTTCGTAGAAGGCGCGCCGCGTGGCTGCGATCGCGCCGAAAATGCAGGCGAAGGGCGTCAGCGCCCAGGCGACGGGACCGCGACGGCGCCATTCGCGGGCGAGAAAGTTCTCGATCGGCGGTTTGAAATCAGACATGGACCGCCTTCGCGCTGAACGCTGACGGGCGGCAGATCGGGTACGGCATGGCGTGCAACGGCAGCTCCTCGGAGTACGGTTGGCGGGTGCTGGAACCCGGCACTCTAGCGCGCGTGAGCCGTGGGCGCCAGTCGCGAGCATGGGCGAGGATTCGGCCCGGCGCAATGCGAGCGCCTGTGGATAAGTCTGTGAAGAACTTGCGGCGCGTCGGGCGCATTGCCGCGTCAGGAAAGAGTTGCTCCGGGGATTACAGTGTTCACGAAAAATTATCGTCTAAAAATCAATGGTTTGGGACGAAGTCACGGCCCTCCGACGATGCTGCGGCGGGCATTGCGGTAAGTCTTTCTGTGTGGACACTTGCTACACTTGCGTACCTCGTTCAGCGGCATTTGTCCATCGGACACGGCGGCCGCGTCGCAAATATTTTTCCCATCAGACATGACTCCCGATTCCCTGCCGTCGCAAAGCGGCGATGCCGTCATCCCCGTTTCGGCGCTCAATCGCGCGATCAGCTCGATGCTCGAACGATCGTTCCCGCTCGTCTGGGTGTCGGGCGAAGTGTCGAACTTCACGCGTGCGGCGAGCGGCCATTGGTACTTTTCGATCAAGGACGCGAACGCGCAGATGCGCTGCGTGATGTTTCGCGGCCGTGCGCAATACGCCGAGTTCATGCCGCGCGAAGGCGACAAGATCGAGGTGCGCGCGCTCGTCACGATGTACGAACCGCGCGGCGAGTTGCAGCTCAACGTGGAAGCGGTGCGGCGCACTGGGCAGGGCCGGCTCTACGAAGCGTTCCTGCGGCTGAAGGCGCAACTCGAAAGCGAAGGACTTTTCGCGGCCGAGCGCAAACGCGCGCTGCCGACGCATCCGCGCGGCATCGGCATCGTGACGTCGTTGCAGGCTGCCGCTTTGCGCGACGTGCTGACGACGCTCGCGCGTCGTGCGCCGCATGTGCCGGTCGTCGTGTATCCGGCGCCGGTGCAGGGCGCGGGCGTCGGCGCGAAGCTCGCGGCGATGGTCGAAGCCGCCAATGCGCGTCGCGAAGTCGATGTGCTGATCGTGTGCCGTGGCGGCGGATCGATCGAGGATCTGTGGGCGTTCAATGAGGAAGTGCTGGCACGCGCGATCGCGGCGAGCGAGTTGCCGGTGGTGAGCGGCGTCGGACACGAAACGGATTTCACCATCGCCGATTTCGCCGCCGACGTACGCGCGCCGACGCCGACCGCCGCCGCCGAACTCGTCAGCCCGCAGCGCGTGCTGCTGTTGCGCGAGCTGGATCATCGGCATGCGGCGCTCGCTCGCGGCTTCGGCCGGATGATGGAGCGGCGCGCGCAGCAACTCGACTGGCTCGCGCGCAGGCTCGTGAGTCCCGCGGAACGGCTCGCGCGGCAGCGTGCGCATCTGCGGCAACTGGCGAGCCGTCTCAGTACCGCGGGCGCGCGGCCCGTGCGCGATGCGCGCGCGCATTTCGCGCTGGTGCAGTATCGCTGGCAGCGAAAGCGTCCGAACGTGGCTGCCGAACGCGAGCATCTGCTGCGGCTCGCGCAGCGCATCGGCGGCGCGCATGAGCGACGCGCGGAGCGCGAAAAAGCGTACGTCTCGGAACTGGCGGCGCGCTTGCAGGTGCTCAGTCCGCAGCGCACGCTGGAACGCGGCTATGCCGCATTGATCGACGCTCAGACCGGCCGCGCCGTGCGTGCGCCGAACGCGTTGAAACCGAGGCGGCCGCTCACCGTTCATCTCGCGGAAGGCTCCGCGGACGTGCTGCTCGCCGATGTCCAGCCGCGTCTGTCAGACGAATTCTGAAGCCGGCGCGACACGGGAAATCGGCGTACATTTGACGTGCCCGAAGAGGCTCGTCAGAGCACTTTTTACGCCTTGTGAGGCCTATGGAAAGCAATCTTGCTCATAAAGGGCACACGGTTTGCTGGGTTATCCCAACTCGCCTACAATCCATTGCTCCACGCTTCAATCCTCACAATCCCACAATCCACATAGAAAGGAAGCTCGCATCATGGAACATACGCTCCCGCCGCTGCCGTTCGACAAGAACGCGCTCGCTCCGCACATGTCGGAAGAAACGCTCGAGTATCACTATGGCAAGCACCACCAGACCTATGTGACGAACCTGAACAAGCTGATCCCCGGCACCGAATTCGAGAACCTGCCCCTCGAAGAGATCGTGAAGAAGTCGTCGGGCGGCGTGTTCAACAACTCCGCGCAAGTCTGGAATCACACGTTCTTCTGGAACAGCCTGTCGCCGAACGGCGGCGGCGCACCGACCGGCGCGCTGGCTGACGCGATCAACGCAAAGTACGGTTCCTACGACAAGTTCAAGGAAGAATTCGCCAAGGTCGCGACCGGCACGTTCGGTTCGGGCTGGACCTGGCTCGTGAAGAAGACCGACGGCACGGTGGATATCGTGTCGACGAGCAATGCCGCCACGCCGCTCACGACCGACGCGAAGGCGCTCGTGACCATCGACGTGTGGGAACATGCTTATTACATCGACTATCGCAACGCGCGTCCGAAGTTCATCGAGGCTTACTGGAACATCGTGAACTGGGATTTCGCAGCGAAGAATTTCGGTGCCTGATTGCGCGTGAAAAACGGTTGTGGCGTTCTTTGATTTTCAGAATGCCGCAAACGGAAAGAAAGCCCTCGAAAGAGGGCTTTTTTATTGATGCGCCCGGCAGTTTGCATATGCCTGCTCTTTTTGGGGAACGTCGAAGACTCACTCAGTCTAACGGGATCGAGGTCGCCGAACTGGCTTCCGATTCTGCATGTTGGCCCGGCCAACCAAGACGCGAGCTGAACAATGACGACACGCTATCACCAACTCGATTCATTGCGCGGCATTGCCGCTTTGACGGTCGTATTCAGTCACTATTCACAAATATCACTGACACGATGGATTCAGCATGTCCCGTGGCGCGCATTCGCGGAGGGGCATTCCGCCGTGATTCTGTTCTTCGCGCTGAGCGGCTTTGCGCTGACTTTGCAGGTCACCGGAGAAAGCAAGCCAGGTTTCGCCGAGTTCGTCGTCAAGCGCGTCTGCCGGATTTATATACCTTACTTGTTTGCAGTGCTCGCCGCATATTCAGCGTATTGCGTTCTTTACCGGTCGAATCTGTCGTGGACCGGCGAGTGGGTAAACGAGGCATGGCATGCAGGCATCGATCGGCATGATCTGCTGAACCATCTCTACTTCCTGATTCCATTCAGCAATAGCACGCTCGATCCGGTGCTCTGGTCGCTGGTCTACGAGATGCGTATCTCGCTGCTCTTTCCGATTCTCGTCGTCGTGGTATTTGCCACGCCGCTCTGGTTTTCCGTAGCGCTAAGTGTCGGCTTGTCTCTCGCGGCGTTCGGTTATTACTTCCCGCTGCATCGGACGCTCATGGACGCGAGTCTTCGCGGCGAGTGGATTCCGACCATTCACTACATGTCGATGTTCGTGCTGGGCGCCCTGATTGCGCGATATCGCGAGGCAATCGTGTCGAAAATTGCGCGGCATTCGCCTCGCTGGCTTTTCGGCGCATTGATGATTTCGCTCGCGCTATATGGCCTCGTCGGCTCAGTGAATCGCCATCTGATATCCAACGATGTGCTGCGCAGTTTTGCCGACGATTGGCTCGTCCTTCCGGCCGTGACCGGCATTTTGATTCTCGCGATTTCGCTCAGGCCATTTGCCAATTTTCTGGCTGCGCGGCCATTGGTATTTCTCGGCAAGATTTCCTTCAGCCTGTACCTGCTGCACTGCATCGTGCTGCTGGGCGTGCTGCATTATTTCGGCGAGACGTATCACGGCATGTCGATGTTGATCGCCGCCGTGCTGATTCTTCCGGTCAGCATCGCCGGATACTATGCGATCGAAAAGCCGTCGATTCGACTGGGCCGGTATCTGACCCGGAGCAAGCAACGCGGCAGGGCGACGCTCGGCGCCTGAGCGCAGGCCGTCGCTGCACGGGCCGGGACGCGAGCCTAAAATGTCGGCTCGTCGTCATGTTCCGAATCGCATCGTCATGAAACGCTTCGCAGGCCTGTGCCTCGCGGCCTGGTCGGCGGCCGCGCTGCTGTATTTCGGCCGCCATTCCGCCGCGCTCATCGTGCTCTCCGGCGTGCTGGTACTCGCCGGCTTCGATCTGCTTCGTCCCGATTCCGGCAATGGCGCGTAGACCTAGCGCTGCTTCGCGCCTTCCCAGTTGATATCCACGCACAGCACCTGTAAGCCATAAGGCGTCTGCGCGGCGATCGACGCCGTCACGCAAAGGTGCGCATCGTTGATCGAGAGATACGGCGCCGTCAGATGCACGCGCCCCGGCGCGCGCAGCGCCTCGATGAAATACGGCCGGCGTTCCCAGCTCGCGCCCTCCGAATGCAGCAGCGGGCTGAAACGCTTCGCGCGCTGAGACGTGCGCACGATCGGCACGACGTTGTCGCCGATCTGCCGTCCGGCCTGATCGAGCAGGAAGCATCGGGCGGTGTCGGCGAGTTGCAGCAACTCGCTCGTCGCGATGACGAGCGATTCGCCTTCCATCAGCTTGACCGATGCGCGCTCCAGCCCGCTCACGTACGGTCCGAGACGCGCGACCTGCGCCCGCTCGCGCGCCGCGACGCGTTCGCGCGATGCCGCCGACAGCGCGTCCATCACGCCCGCCGCGACTTCGCTGTGTACCGCATCGACGCTCGGCTGCGCGAAATACGCGCCTTGCACGAAATCGACGTTGCATTCGAGTGCGATCAACGCGTCGCGCTCGGTCGCGAGGCCGCCCATCAGAACGAGCTGGCCGGATTCATGGAGCAGCGACACGAGACGCGGCAGCACGCGCTCGATATGCGAATGCTCGGTCGCCTGCTGCAGGATGCAACGATCGAGCGTCACGATATCGGGCCGCAGATGCCACACGCGATCGATGTTCGAATGCTTCACGCCGAAGCCGTCCAGCGCGATCAGAAAGCCCGACTTGCGCAGCGAATCGACGATTTCGGCGAATCGCGTCGTCTCGCCGCCCGCCTGCTCGGGGACTTCGAGCACGACGCGCTGCGGCGGCAGGCCGATATCCTTGAGCGATGCGAGCAGGGCATCGCCGTAACTCGTATCCATCAGCGCGGCGGGATGCAGGCTGAGGAAAAGCCATTCGTCGTGGCTGTCGAACGCGTTGAAGTTGCCCAGATGCAGCGATTCCGCGAGCCGGCCGAGTTCGAGCAGATCGCCGCGTCGCGCGGCTTGCGTGAAGACCTCGTGAGACGGAATGTGGCGATGCGCGTCGTCGCGGGCGCGCAAGGACGCGTGATAGCCGATCGCGCGCCGGTGCGACACGGAAAACACCGGCTGGAACACGCTGAAAACGGTGTACTCGCCGTACAGCACGGTGCGACGCGATCCATCGTCGCCGGCGACGGGCCGGGGCGGCTGGAAGCGTGGAGGGTCGAGATCAACCATGCTCATGGTGTCGGGGCGCAAGGCAGTGATTTTATCGAGATAGTTTACCGGATCGGCATCCGGCAGTTCGAGCAAAAAGCGTGCAAATTCAATATCCAGGCGGGCCGCAGCGGTTATCGGGTGCGTCGGGCGAGCTTATTCGTGTGCGGATTGGACGGTCGTGCCGCAGACGCGGGAACGCGCGCCGCGCAATCGTGCGCATGGGGCACCGCCGTGGTGCGCGATCGCCTGCCGAACCGATCGGATTCAGTTCGATTCGGACGGATCGGGCTTCCTGCGCGTCGCGCGCACTTCCGGCGCGAGTTGCCCGAAGATCCACGCCGTCGCAGCCGTGATGATGCCCACGCACAGGAACGTCGCGTGGAACGCGGGCAGCGAGTTCGATTCGGTCACTTGCGGCAAGAGTCCCGTGAACGTCGACAGTATCGCGCCCGCGACGGTCACGCCGAGACTCATCGAAAGCATCTGCACGAGCGAGAACAGGCTGTTGCCGCTGCTCGCGCCGCCGGTGCCGAGATCCTTCAGCGTGAGCGTGTTCATCGCGGTGAACTGCATCGAATTGACCGAGCCGAAGACCGCCAGTTGCGCGAGCCGCAGCCAGAGTGGCTGATGCGCGCTCGCGAGTCCGAAGCTCGCCATCATCAACCCGACCAGCACCGTGTTCACGACCAGCACGCGCCGGTAGCCGTGCTTTTCGATGAGACGCGTGACCGCGCGCTTCGACGCCATGCCGGCGGCGGCGACGGGCAGCATCATCATGCCGGCCTGGAACGCCGTGTAGCCGAGGCTCACCTGCAGCAGCAGCGGAATCAGATACGGCATCGCGCCGCTGCCGATACGCGCGAACAGATTGCCGAGCAGCCCGACGCTGAAGGTGTGAATCTTGAAGAGATCGAGCGAGAAGATCGGCTGGGCGGCGCGCGTCGCGTGCAGGCCGTAGGCGACGAAGCAGCCGAAGGAAAGCACGAGCAGCACGATGACGATCGCATGCTGCAGGCCGAGATCGGCGAGACCGTCGAGCGAGATCGTCAGCGCGACCATGCCGACGGCGAGCAGCAGATAGCCGGCGAGATCGAAGGGCGCGGTCGCCGGATTGCGGCTGTCCGGCATGTACAGATTCGTCGCGATGCAGCCGATCACGCCGACCGGCACGTTGATGAGAAAGATCCAGTGCCACGACGCGATCTGCACGAGCCAGCCGCCGAGCGTCGGGCCGATGAGCGGACCGATCAGCCCCGGAATCGCGACGAACGCGAGCGCCGACAGATACCTTTCCGCCGGAAACACGCGCAGCACGGCGAGACGGCCGACCGGCAGCAGCATCGCGCCGCCCACACCCTGCACCACGCGATACGCGATGAGCGCCTGCAACGACTGCGCTTTCGCGCACAACAGCGAGCCGATCGTGAACACGAGAATCGCGCTGAAGAACACGCGCTTCGTGCCGAGCTTGTCGGCGAGCCAGCCGGAGACGGGGATCATCATCGCCATCGTGAGCGAGTAGGCGATCACGACGCCCTGCATGCGCAAAGGCGCTTCGCCCAGGCTTCGGGCCATCGCGGGGAGCGCGGTATTGACGATCGTCGAATCGAGCGTCTGCATGAAGAAGCCCGTGGCGACGAGCCACAGCATGATGGAAAGCGATCGGTCGGACGGCTGGGCTGTGGCGGTGTCGGTCATTGGGTGGAGATCACTTGCGCAGCTCGGCGACGAAATCGTAATAGTCGTTGCGGCAGTAGGTATCGGTGAGCTCGATCGCGCGCTGATCGGCCGTGTAGCCGACGCGCGTGATGAGCAGAAGCGCGTCGTGCGGCGCGATGCCCATTTGCTGCGCGATCTCCGGGCTCGCGTTCACCGCGCGGAAATGCTGCAGCGCGCGCACGATGGAGAGGCCGCGCGCATCGAGATAGCTGTAGAGCGAATCGCCGATGGTCTGCGGATCGGGGATGCACGACGCGGGAAAGGTGGAGTTCTCAACGGCCATCACGATGTCGTCGGCGAGGCGCAGCCGCTTCAGGCGCGTGACCGTGGCCGCGGGCGAGAGACCAAGCTGGATGACTTCATCGCGATTGGCGGGCTCGATGGTGCGCGACAGCCATTTCGAGCTGGGCTTGAAGCCGCGCCGCCGCAGCATCTCGGAGAAGCTCGACAGACGCGAGAGCGGATCTTCGTAGCGCGGCGTGATGAAGCTGCCCGCGCCTTGCTCGCGGCGAATCAGCCCTTGCTCGACGAGCAGCGCGATCGCTTTTCTGGACGTGATCCGCGAGACGCCGAGCGCTTCCGACAGCACGCGCTCGGAAGGCAGCGCTTCGCCGGCGTTCCAGCGATTGTCGTGGATGGCGTTGGCGAGCTTGCGAGCGAGTTGAAGATAGAGCGGAGTGTCGCTGTCCGGGTCCGGGCGCAAGTCGCACCAGCGGTCTTCCGAGGTCGGGTTCATAAAGCGGACGCTAATGGGCCAAGCCGGGATTTTAAGACATGCAGCCCGATCCGCGTAACGGCGCGGCGTTTCGTGCCTCGCAATGATACGTGCGACCGTGGCGCCACCGGCGATATACGTACACCCGTCTTTTTGAGACACTGGCCGTACCGCTCACTCCGGGGAAGGGGCTTGTTCGATCGTGCGAGACATCGTGGCGGCGATGCGCGGGGCGCACGCGTGCAGTGGCGCGCGTGCATGGGTGTTGTCGTCGTCGTTCTGACCTGGGCGCTGTGGGCGACGGCGGCGGGGGCGAAGGAGCGCATCGTCGTCGGTGCGGCGCCGGGTGTCGCGCCGCCGCTCGACATGGCGTATCCGCATGACGCCGCGCCGCGCGGGATTTCGGCCGATTACGTGGATGCCGTGGCTCGCGCGCTCGACGTCGATACGCAATGGCGTATTTATCCGAACCGCGCCGCGCTGATGGCGGCGCTCGCGCGCGGCGACATAGACATGGCGACGGGCGCGACCGGCGTGGACAGCGGCGCCGCGCTCGCATACAGCCGCCAGTACCTGCCGATCAAGCAGATCTACGTCGAGCCGCTCGCGAAACGTCCGTCGAGGCATCGACTCGCTTACGTCGACGCGCAGACTTCGCCGGCGCGCCTGCAGTCCGCGTATCCGTCGATGCGGCCGGTCGCGTATCCCGATCTGATCGGCGCGCTGCTCGCCGTTTCGCTGGGCGATGCCGACGCGTTCGTGGGGGACATGATCGCCTCCGGCTACGCGATCACCCATTACTACCTGCCGAATCTGACCATTACCGACCTTGCCGCCTTCGATGGAGACGGCTATCGCTTCGCCTTCGCGGCGGATCGTCAAAGCGGGCTCGCGCTGCGACAGCGGGTCGACGGCGCACTCGCGGGCTTGCCGCCCGAGTTCATTCTTCTCGCCCGTGCACGCTGGAATCCGGGTGCTTTCGCGGTCACGCGGGAGAGGCCGATCGAGCTCACGGCGCAAGAGCTTGCGTGGGTGCGCGCGCATCCGGTGGTGCACTATTCGATGCTCGTGCAGGGCGCGCCGTGGACCTTTCGCGATGCGCGCGGGGAGCCGGCGGGCGTCGCGGCCGATATCCTCGATGCGATCTCGCGCGTGACCGGCCTGCGCTTCGAGCCCCGCATGCGCGATACGCCCGAACAACTGGCGGCCGACCTGCGTAGCGGCGCCTCCGCGATCCTGCCCTACGGCGTGGGCGAGACCTCGGCGCTGCCCGGCGCCGTGCTCAGCAAGCCGACCGGCGACGGCGTCTTCATGATCGTGACGTCGGCGAGCCAGCCGCCGCTGCGCGACGCCGCCGCGCTCAAGGGCAAACGCGTCGCGCTGCCGGCCTCGTCGCTGCTGGAGCCGCTTTTGCGGCAGAGCGCGCCCGATGTGCGGATCGTCCACACGCAACCGTTCGAGGGCCAGTTTCGCGCCGTGGCGAATGGCGATGCTGACGCGACCATCGCCGATCTGGCCATCGCCAACTATGCAGTCGATAACCCGTTTCGCGATTCGCTCGTGCTGAGCGGCGCGCTGTCGACGCAGCCGGTCCCGCACGGCCTGATCGTCGCGGCGAGCGAACCGGTGCTGCTCGGCATCGTCAATCGCGCGATCGAGAGTCTGCCGCCGCCCGAACTGGAGACGATCCGCGCGCGCTGGAAGCTCTCCGAGCATCCCGAGATGCTTTGGGAGCGGCATCGTCCGCAAGTCGAGCTCGGCGCGCTGCTCGGCGTGGCGCTCGTGCTCGTGCTCGCGGGCTGGGCGCTGACGATGCGCGTGCAGGTCGCGCGCCGGATCGCCGCCGAAGGGGCGATGCGCGCCGCGAAGGAAGAAGCGGAAACGGCGAATCGCGCGAAATCCACTTTTCTCGCGACGATGAGCCATGAAATCCGCACGCCGATGAATGCCGTGCTCGGTCTGCTGGAGATGGAACTGCGCGCGCCGGGCGAGCGCGCCGCGACCGAGCGCGCGCTGTCGATCGCGCATCGCGCCGCGCGCGATCTGCTCGGCATGATCGACGATCTGCTGGATGTCGCCAAGACCGAGGCCGAGCGCCTCGTGCTCGTGCCCGCGCCGCTCGAAATCGACGCGTGGGTCGCGGGCGTCGCGGCGATCTACGAGCCGGCAGCGCGCGCGAAGGGGCTCGCGCTCGTCGTCAGACGCCGCTCCGACGCGGGCGCGGTCTGGCTTCTCGCCGACGGCCAGCGTCTGCGGCAGATCGTCGGCAATCTGCTCTCGAACGCGATCAAATTCACCGATGTCGGCGCGGTCACCCTCGAATACCAGGTCGCGCCGTCGGAGGACGGCAAACGCGCGGTGACGCTCACGGTGAGCGACACGGGCATCGGCATCGAGCCGGAGAAGTTGGCGATGCTTTTCACGCCATACGTGCAGGCCTACGATGGCCGCGCGCGCAACCTCGGCGGCACCGGGCTCGGCCTCACCATCAGCAAGCGGCTCACCACGATGATGGGCGGCACGATCGAGCTGTCGAGCGAGCCGGGGCGCGGCACGCGCTTTACCGTGCGCATCGATTTTCCGGAGACGGAGGCGATGGCGTCGGCGGGCGATGCGCCGTCCACGCCGGCGGGCGCGCTTGCCGGATCGCTCGCGGGGCTGCGCGCGCTGGTCGTCGACGATCATCCCGCCAATCGGATCGTGCTCGAAGGGCAGATCAGGCTGCTCGGCGGCAGCGCGCAAATGGCCGTCGACGGCAAGAGCGCACTCGCACGCTGGCGTGCCGCGCGGCGCGCATTCGACGTGATTCTCACCGACTGTTCGATGCCCGAAATGAGCGGAGAGGAACTGGCGCGCACGATCCGGGAGGACGAGGCGAGAGAGGGATCGGGGCTACGCGCCGTGCCGATCGTCGGACTGACGGCGAACGCGCAACCCGATGCGGCGATCCGCGCGGTCGCATCGGGCATGACGGCGTGTCTCGTGAAGCCGCTCGGTCTCGACGGTCTGCGCGCCGCCTTGCTCGACGCGACGCGCGACGGCCGCGTGCCGGGCGCTTCGACGGCGGCGGCGCAGGCGTCCGCAGTTGAGCCGGATGCGGACGCACCGGTGTTCGACCGCGCATTGCTGGCCGGTTTCGGCGATCAGGCCGGCACGCTCGTCGATACGTTGAAGGCTGCCAATGCGCAGGATCTGGCCGACGCGCGCGCCGCCTTCGACGCGTGCGACCACGCGCACCTGCGCGATATCGCGCATCGCATGAAGGGCGCGGCGGCGGTGATCGGCGCGACGCCGTTCATGCGCACGTGCGTCGCGTTGCAGCACGACTGCGATCTTGCCGTCGATGAAGACCGCAACGGCGAGGACGATGCGCGCATCGCGGCTTCGTTTGCCGTATTCATCGCGCAAGCCGAAGCGCTCGACGGCGCGCTCGCGGGCCCGCTCGCGTGTGTTTCGCCCGCATCGGATGCATCGCGATGATGCGCCGGCGGGCAAAGCGCATCAGGCCGTAGCCGGCCCGCCCACTCCGCGTCCCGCGCGCATATAAAGCGCAACCGACAGCGCCACCGCCGCGGCCGCCGCCAGCGCGGCGAACAGAAACACCGACCCATATCCGAACTCACCCGCGACATAGCCCGCAAGCGGCCCGGTCAGGCCGAGCGACAAATCGAGAAACACGGAATACGCGGAAAGCGCCGCGCCACGGCTCGCCGGCGGCACGAGTCCTACCGCCTCGACGCCCAGCGCGGGAAACACCAGCGCGAAGCCGAAGCCGGTCAACGCGGCACCCGCAAGCGCAAAGGTCGGTTCAGCCGCAAGCCACAACATCAGCAGTCCGCCGCATTCGAAAGCAAACGAGACGATCGCCACGCGAAACCCGCCATACGCCTTGATCGTATTGGCGAACAGCAGCCGCGCCCCGATGAACATCGTGCCGAACACCGTGAGCGACAGCGCCGCGTTCGGCCAGTTGTGCGCGGCATAGTAGAGCGTGATGAACGTCGCGATGGAGCCGAAGCCCGCGGAACCGAGCGCGAGCCCCAGCCCGTGCGGCAGCACGCGGAAGAACACGCTGCGATAGGACATGCGCTCGCCATGCACGATCGGCACGCTCGCCATGCGCGTCGCGAGCCAGTAGCCCAAGCCGCCGAGCGCGATCACGATCACGCCGAGCGAGGCGAACCCGAGCGAATGATCGATCGCGACGCCGAGCGGCGCGCCGATCGCCAGTGCGCCGTAAGTCGCGATGCCGTTCCACGAAATCACCTTCGCGTTACTGGCCACCCCGACGCGCCCGATGCCCCACGTGATCGATCCCGTGCCGACCCAGCTTTCGCCGAAGCCCAGCACGAGCCGCGCGATCACCAGCAGCACGAGGCTTACCGCGTGCCATTGCGCCGCGAGCGCCGAGGCGAGCAGCAGCACGCCGCTCACCGCGCAGGCCGCGAGACCGTACAGCACGGTTTTCTTGGGACCGAGCGTATCGGCGGTGCGGCCCGCGAGCGGCCGCGACATCAGCGTCGCGAAGTACTGGACGCTGATCGCCGCGCCCGCCATGACCGAGCCGTAGCCCAGATCCGTATGCACGTAACCCGGCAGCACCGCGAGCGGAATGCCGATCGTCAGGTAGCAAAGGAACGTGTACAGCACGACAGGCAGAATTCGCAGCGTGACTGCGAAATCGCCCTGCGGCTTGGTGCGAGGCTCGGAGGACATAGGGAAATTGCGGGGTTGTATTCGGCGCGAAGGCGTGATTGTCCCATATGTCGCGACGCAACGTCGCACGCGTTTTGTAACCAGGTGGAACAAATCGCCTGCCCGAACGATCGGACGGTAGCCTTCGGAGGCTTGCTGCACAAGGCTCAGCGCACATATCGGACGAAGAATATGTCGTTCATGCAATGCCGGCTATGGGTTGTGGTTTTTGGTGGTGATAGCTTTCGAATCATCGAAGCGACAGGACCAGTCCGAAAAGTCCCCGAAGTCGCGAATGCCACCGGCTGCGTATCCCGCGCAACCAGCAAAAAAGCATCGAAGAGCCCCGAGACATCCCATGACCCAGCCGATCCGCTTCTATCACCGCAATGCGATCCAGGAAGTGAGCGGCGCGTCGACGACGCGCACCGTCCTGCAATACCTGCGCGAAGACGCGCGCTGCACCGGCACCAAGGAAGGTTGCGCGGAAGGCGACTGCGGCGCGTGCACGGTCGTCATCGGCGAGCCGGACGGCGCGGGCGGCGTCGCGTTCAAGGCCGTGAACGCGTGCGTGCAGTTCCTGCCGACGCTCGATGGCCGCGCGCTCTTCACCGTCGAAGACCTGCGCCAGCCGGACGGCACGCTGCATCCGGTGCAACAGGCGCTCGTCGATTGTCACGGCTCGCAGTGCGGCTTCTGCACGCCGGGTTTCGCGATGTCGATGTTCGCGCTCTACGAAAAGCACGGCCATGCGACGACCGGCTGCGCGGGCAAGTGCGAGAAGACGAAACCGTCGCGCCAGGAAATCAGCGATGCGCTGACGGGCAATCTGTGCCGCTGCACGGGTTATCGGCCGATCATCGAGGCGGCGGAGCAGATGTTCGATCACGCGCCGCTCGCGCCCGTCAACGTGCCGGCGCTCGCCCGCACGCTCGAAAGCATCCGGCGCGACGATACGTTCCACTACGAGCACGCCGGCCGCCAGTTCGAAGCGCCGCGCACTGCCGAGGCGCTCGCCGCGATCAAGGACAAGAATCCGAACGTGCGCATTCTCGCGGGCAGCACCGACGTCGGCTTGTGGGTGACGAAGCAACTGCGCGATCTGGGCGACATCGTCTATGTCGGGCAGATCGAATCGTTCAAGCACGTCGAGACGACGGACGAGTGGATCGAGATCGGCGCGGGCGTGTCGGTGGATCGCGCGTATGACGAACTCGTGAAGATCTATCCCGAACTCGAAGAAACGCGCCTGCGCTTCGCGTCGCTGCCGATCCGCAATGCGGGCACGCTCGGCGGCAACGTCGCGAACGGCTCGCCGATCGGCGATTCGATGCCCGGCCTCATCGCGCTGAACGCACGCGTCGTGCTGCAAAGTGTGGACGGCACGCGCGAGATGCCGCTCGAAGATCTGTACATCGCGTATCAGAAGAAGGACATGCATCCGAACGAATTCGTCGCCGCCATTCGTGTGCCGACGCGCCACGGCAAGCGCGCGAATCTCCAGTTCCGCGCGTACAAGCTGTCGAAGCGTTTCGACTCCGATATTTCCGCCGTGTACGCCGCGTACAGCTTCATCGCCGATGGCGACATGATCCGCGAGCCGCGCCTCGTCTACGGCGGCATGGCCGCGACGCCGAAGCGCGCATCGCATGCCGAAGCCGTGCTCACCGATGCCCACTGGCACGAAGCCACCGCCCAGGCCGCGATGATCGCGCTCTCGAAGGATTACCAGCCGCTCACCGACATGCGCGCGAGCAGCGACTATCGGCTCGACACCGCGAAGAGCCTGTTGTATCGCTTCTGGCTGGAGACGCGTCCGCACAATCCGCTCGATAAATCGAAGCTGGATGTGCGTGCAATCGAACTGGTCGAAGCGAAGTAAGCGAAAGGGAGAACAAGACAATGAATCAGCAAGCCGAAGCCTTTCTCGCCGAAGCCCAGTCGCTCGCGAACGAAATCGACGCTTTCAAGCAGGTCCACGTGTCGCGTCCGCATGAGTCGGCGCATCTGCATGTCAGCGGCCGCGCGAGCTACACCGACGACATTCCGCCCATCGCGGGCACGCTGCACGCCGCGCTCGGCACGAGCCCGAAGGCGCACGCGAAGATCGTGTCGATGAACTTCGACGCCGTGCGCGCGACGCCGGGCGTCGTCGCCGTCTTTACCGCCGAGGACATTCCCGGCGTGAACGATTGCGGCCCGATCATCCACGACGATCCGGTGCTCGCGCAGGGCATCGTGCAGTTCGTCGGCCAGCCGATGTTCATCGTCGTCGCGACGTCGCACGATACGGCGCGTCTCGCCGCGCGCCGCGCGACGATCGAGTTCGAAGACCTCGTGCCGGTCCTGACGCCGGAGGACGCGCGCAAGGCCGAATCGTACGTGCTGAATCCGCTGAAGCTGTCGCGCGGCGATGCCGAAGGGCGCATGGCGAAGGCCTCGCATCACGAGCGCGGCGCGATGAAGCTCGGCGGCCAGGAACAGTTCTATCTCGAAGGGCAGATCGCCTACGCCGTGCCGAAGGACGACGACGGCATGCACGTCTACTGCTCGACGCAGCACCCGACGGAAATGCAGCATCTCGTCGCGCACGTGCTCAACGTGCATTCGCACAACGTGCTGGTGGAATGCCGTCGCATGGGCGGCGGGTTCGGCGGCAAGGAATCGCAGTCGGGCATTTTCGCGTGCTGCGCGGCGCTCGCCGCGTGGAAGCTGCTGTGCCCGGTGAAGCTGCGTCCGGACCGCGACGACGACATGATGATCACCGGCAAGCGCCACGACTTCGTGTATGACTTCGAAGTCGGCTACGACGACGACGGCAGGATCGATGGCGTCGCTGTCGACATGACCTCGCGCTGCGGCTTCTCCGCCGACTTGTCCGGCCCGGTGATGACGCGCGCCGTCTGCCACTTCGACAACGCGTACTGGCTGTCGGACGTGAAGATCGAAGGCTATTGCGGCAAGACGAACACGCAGTCGAACACCGCGTTCCGCGGCTTCGGCGGGCCGCAGGGCGCGTTCGCGATCGAATACATCATGGATAACGTCGCGCGTTCGGTCGGAAAGGACTCGCTCGACGTGCGCCGCGCGAATCTCTACGGCAAGACGGAGAACAACAAGACGCCGTATGGTCAGACGGTCGAAGACAACGTGATCCACGAGCTGATCGCCGAGCTGGAAGAGACGAGCGATTATCGTCGCCGGCGCGCGGCCATCAACGAATTCAACGCGAACAATGAAATCCTGAAGAAGGGTCTCGCGCTCACGCCGGTGAAGTTCGGCATCGCGTTCAACGTGACGCACTTCAATCAGGCGGGCGCGCTGGTTCACATCTACACCGATGGCTCGATGCTCGTGAATCACGGCGGCACCGAGATGGGCCAGGGCCTGAACACGAAGGTCGCGCAGGTCGTCGCGCATGAGCTCGGCGTGAACTTCGAGCGCGTGCGCGTGACGGCCACCGACACGAGCAAGGTCGCGAATACGTCGGCGACGGCGGCATCGACGGGAACGGACCTGAACGGCAAGGCCGCGCAGGACGCCGCGCGCCAGTTGCGCGAACGGCTCGCGAAGTTCGCGGCGGAGAAGTTCGGCGGCGGCACCGTGACGCCCGCGCAGGTGCGCTTCGCGAACGATCGCGTGATCGTCGGCGACGATGCGATTCCGTTCGGCGAAGTCGTGCAGAAGGCGTATCTGGCGCGCGTGCACTTGTGGTCCGACGGCTTCTACGCGACGCCCAAGCTCTACTGGGATCAGGCGACGATGCAGGGCCGCCCGTTCTTCTACTACTCGTATGGCGCGGCGGTGTCGGAAGTGGTGATCGATACGCTGACCGGCGAAATGCGCGTGTTGCGCGCGGATGCGCTGCATGACGTGGGCGCATCGCTGAACCCGGCGCTGGACAAAGGCCAGGTCGAAGGCGCGTTCGTGCAGGGCATGGGGTGGCTGACGACGGAAGAACTCTGGTGGAACGACAAGGGCAAGCTGATGACGCACGCGCCGTCCACCTACAAGATTCCGACGACGAACGACATGCCCGCCGATTTCCGCGTCGATCTGTTCAAGAACCGCAACGTGGAGGACAGCATCCATCGCTCGAAGGCCGTGGGCGAGCCGCCGCTTCTGCTGCCGTTCTCGGTGTTCTTCGCGATCCGCGACGCCGTTTCCGCGGTCGGCGATCACAAGGTGAACCCGCCGCTGAACGCACCCGCGACGGCGGAAGAGATCCTGAAAGCGGTCAACGCGGTGAGGGGCGCACGGTCATGATGCACGTCGTTCTGTTCGGCGCGGGTCACGTCGGCCACGCGCTCGTGAAGGTGCTCGGCACGCTGCCATGCGTCGTGCAATGGGTCGATGCGCGCGACGAACTCTTCCCGGACGAAGTTCCGGCGAATGTGCAGATCGAAGCGACCGATTTGCCCGATGCGATCGTCGACGAGGCGCCGGCGGGGGCGTATTTCATCGTGATGACGCACGATCACTCGCTCGACTTTTCGCTCACGCAACGCATCATGCGGCGTGATGACTTCGCGTACTTTGGGCTGATCGGCTCGAAGACCAAGCGCGTGAAGTTCGAGCGGCGGCTGATGGAGCGCGGTGTGGCGGCGGATCGGCTGGCGGAGATCACGTGTCCGATCGGCGTTGAGGGGATCGTCGATAAGGCGCCGTGGTCGATCGGGCTGGCGGTCGCGGCGCAGTTGCTTAGGGTGAGGGAGATGACGGCGCGGTTGGGGATGTCGGCGGTCAGGGCGGCGCGTGTGGTGGTTTGAGGTTTTTTGTTCGCTTGGGCTTGCGTGGATTGCCTGTTGTCGTGGTGGTTTATTAGCGCTGCCCCTCCCCGGGGCGGGGGTCACTTTCTTTGCTGCTGCAAAGAAAGTAACCAAAGAAAGCAGCTTCTCACCGCCCGCGGTCACACGCACGTTGGCC